>CADCEV010000006.1 GCA_902800525.1 uncultured Bacteroidales bacterium | reverse complement strand
ACAATAATTTAATCTAACATTACGAATCCTGCCCAATAAACGGGTTCCTCGAATTCTTCACAAACAGCGTTGTTACATTTCTACCCAACACGAAGGCCGAAACAAGTAAGCATATTAGGTGCAATAGGCGTTTCGTACAACGAATGGTAAATTTACTTGTTTGTTAATTCTTTCACAATAAATGCGGCAAAATCCTTATAGTCTTTTTGATATTTATCCTCAAAAACGGATTGCACTGATGATTTGTTGAACATATTTTTCATTCCTTCTTTCCATTCCTTCCATACTGCTTCATCAAGATATTTATGCTGATAAAGATAAAACTCTTCGCTGCACAAATCTATATATAATCTGATAGCGCAAATGGCATTCTCGTTATTCTCTTCTGGCAATGGATTACCTTTCAACACATATTCGGGCATGATTTCCATAATATGCTGATACCTTGCAGTGTATTTCTCAAATAATGACAATCGCAGTTGGCGAACAAATTGATATATGGTAAAACATATAGTAACAATACCTGTTAGCATTATTACTGCTTGTATAATATCAGCAATTTTCATAACGATTCAAATTTAGATATTAAGTAAAATGTATATTCTTTCTTTTATGGCTCAACTATTCTTTTGAGACGTTTATAATAATCTGTACCAGTAATAGTTTCCCATTCAAACATTTCATTATTGATGAATTCTAACTGATGTTCAACTATTCTTTCTCCGCCATTGAGCACATCCGGCAAATGTACGTTTAATCTGCCATCTGGATAAAAATCATAAGATTGTTGATAGAGGACACCATTACAGTCTAATGATACAAATTTCTTATGGAGGATATTGCTAATAATATCCCCAGATGCCATCTCTGTTAGCATCTGCCCTTGCTCAGTAAAAATCAGTAGGTTATAAAAACCTTCTCCCGGGTGTGACGAATCTTCACAATCCCAGTAAATAGGATTGCCCGTTTCATCAACTTGTACCCATGAGCCAATGATGTTTAATTGTCCATTATTACTCCCTCCAGAATGAGTGCTATTACATAACAATCCTAATGCGATGAGAATAATCCAAGATACATTATTTTTCATAATACAATACCCTAATACGTGACGGGAGCAACTATTAAATATTATTAAATGATTTATAGCTCGTTGGGATATATTACAATATTAACTTTGCTATTTGAATAAGAGCCGACAATTCGATATACAATACTATAACTTGCCTTCTTTACTATTTTTACTAAATCACGGGTATCTGAGTCAGAGTGAAGCAACATATCACGAAGTTCATCCTTAACTTCTGCTCGATAAGACTTACTAGTTCTTAGATAGTATAATGTTGTGTCATCATAACGCTCATCTATTACGTACGTAAACACGAGGTTGTGGCCCTCTGTATCAACACTGGTTATAGTGTGTCCTTCTCCAAGTGAAACTGGGCATTTCGCTGATAATACTCTCGCCCCTATCTCAACGCTCGCTGTAGAGAAGAGAGAGCCAAGCTGAGCACTTGCAGTAAGAACTGCGAGACTAAGCAACATCAACAAACAGATTCTTTTCATAATACTATACCCTAATTCGTGTCGGGCACAACTTTTAGAATGTTTATATAGAATTAAATAATGCCTTCGCTTGATAAATAGCAGAATAAGAGGATAAAACCGATAATAGCCGTTATACCAGTGATAATTTCCCACAAACAGCCAAACATGCATCCGGCAGAGTCTCGCATATTGTCTTTAAAACTTCCGCCGAAAGCCTAACCAATAAATCCGATAGCGGCACTAATGATAGCAATCCAAATGATAATGTTTAAAATCATGATATCTTATAGTTATTTATACAAAAAAAATACTGCTTATGCTTTGTCTGTGCAGGGTGTCTGGCACAACTTTTAAATTAACTTACATTTATTATTTGGCAGTCAAGGTTTCGCCGGTATATTTTTTGCCTTTCTTTTCTCGGTCTTGTGCCGCTCTTCTCCCGCTTTAAGGAATTCTATGTTTGCTCTGCAAACTCGCGCGGCGCACTTACTCCTTCGAATGTCCACCGGACATTCTCGGTGCGCCTTATTCGCTTCACGCTCGGTGGGGTGAATTGTTCTGATTGTACTATTCTTGGGTTCTTCTCAGAACATGGTCCCGTGATGGTCCTGTTCTATACTGAACATTCAAACTATTTACCAAAAACGAAAAAGCGGTAGTCCGCTTTGGATTACCGCTTTTGTTAAGTTGATGCTCTAAATTTATTCTATTTATGGCTTTAGACAACCGATGGGAATGATATATACGCCATCGTCTCTGCGATAGGCGTATTGTCCGCCGGTTAAAACCATCAAGAATGCCGGTTGACCAATCTTGGATGTATCTACTTGCTTGGCTAACTCCGTCAGGTTTTGTGCAGCATCTTCAATCTCTTTGCTACCGGTTTTAACTTCCACCGCAGCCCATCGACCATCGTGCAAACGGATGATCAAGTCAGACTCCAATTCAGAGTTATCGTGATAGTGATAGACGGTTCCGCGTAGTGCATCAGTATAGACACGCACGTCACGCAAACAAAAGTCCTCGAACAAGAATCCGAACAGATTAAAGTCCTCTAACACGCTTGTCGGATTCAGTTCTAATACCGCTGTTGCCAGGCTTGTATCTACGAAATGGCGTTTGTGGGATGTACGGATGCCAGTCTTGCTGCGTAACGACGGTTGCCATGCCTTAGCATCCTCGATGACAAACAGTCGACGCAACGCTCTCAAATAACTGGTAAGCGTCTTGTCGGTGATAGAGATATCGTTCGCGCGTACATCAGCCATGATCGTAGTAGCGGTTGTCATAGTGGAGATGTTTCGCGCATAACTGCGTAACACCGCACGCACTCGGTCAGGATCTTTTTCGGAACCATCCACACGATTGACATCCGTGTTCACCAGTTCATCCACTAAGTTAACCGCCACCTCCAAAGCGTCCTCTTTGTCCAATGACAAAGCACCCGGCCAACCGCCTCGACACATGACATAAGCGATGTCCTTAATCGTAAGCGGACTTTCGAAGAGTCCCATCTGCTGTGTACCATCGAAGAGTGCTTTGAGCGACACTTGTCCGCGCGACTCCTTCGACTCCCACAGACTCATTGGTCGCATACGCAGGCGTGCGATTCGTCCTGTACCGGTATGTTCCATCTCTTCATTCTCTTCTTCATCTAGAGGTGTTGCTGAACCGGTTAATATGAACTGATTCATCTGTTGCCGTTGATCTGCTGCAAATCGTACTGCATCCCACAGAACCGGAATCGTCTGCCATTCGTCGAGCATGCGTGGTGTTTCGCCTTCCAATAACAGCGAAGGTTGCGTATCTGCCATTTTGCGATACATGGCGCGTTGGTCCGGATTTTGGATATATATGATACTCTTAGCTAACTGAGCACCTGTCGAGGTTTTTCCACACCATTTGGGTCCTTCAATTAGTACTGCTGCACTACTGCGTAATTTGCGTTTGAGCAACTCGTCATCAATTCGTTCAAGGTATTCCATACGTATATCGTTTAAAAATCGCTGCAAAGGTACAATAAAAATTTGATATACGCAAATAATTCCGAAGATTTTTGTAATTTTATTCCGAACTTTTTAATAATCTCACTCCGAATAATTTTGCGTTTTTGCTCCGATTGTTTCAACTTTCGACTTTTTTACGGTAATCCAATACGTCAAAGATCATATTTTATCACAAGCAGGTACAAAAAAATACTGCTTATGCTTTATGTAGAAACGGGTGTCTGGCATAACCCACGAATAATAAAGCAAAAGCAGTACATACCGAAGTATGCACTGACGCATTGCCAATCTTATTCGTAATGATTATAAGTTGCCAGACTTATTGTTTCTACGGATTGACTCGTCAGTAAAAAATATATATGTTCGCGTGCGCGAAACAATTAGCCACTGCTAATCGGTTGCAAAAGTATAAAAATTTTCCAACATATACAAATTTTTATGAAGAAAAATTCATTTTTTGTCCATTTAAGGCCAAAAAACAACCTTTGCATCACACATTTTTCGGTATGTACCGCTTTGCGGGTGCAAAGGTACAACATTTTTTTGATATAGGAGAAGTTCTTTTTATTTCTTATTTCGCTGCGCTCAAACGATTGTTACTTATTTCAGTGTGACAGACTGAAGACCGCCGTTATTGCCTGCAATATATGATACAGGTGGATGAGTATTTTGAATGAGTTGGTCAATGTAAAGCGGCTGACCTATGAGGATGAAGGTGGAGATAAAGGTGTTGCCGACTTGCAGTTTGGAGTGAATTGATTCTTCCACCACGAAACGCATATCTCCCAAATAACGGAAGACACAACGGCGGTTAGGAAGCCATGTGACCTCTATCCGTTGATTCGGCTGTAAGTCCTGAGTATGAAGACCCTCACCGATAAAACTATGGCTGCTACCATGCTCTTTCTTGGTCTGCTGTTCCAAATAGTCCCTCCAGTCCTGGTGACCGACAAAACGAGCAAGGAGATCAAGCGTGGATTGACGCGTATTTTCTGCTCCAACCACATAGCCCCATAGTCGCTCCATCGTACTGAGCGCTATATTCTCGTGGAGAACTTCCCAAATCTTTAAAATCAGCGTCTCAAAGTCCGCCGGAGAAGACGGACGAAGACCAGCCCGTTGCTCGACATCCAAGCGTAACTGGATTATTTCCGGTGCATTCTTATTCATACAAAAAATCTTGTTAAAAATATTGCTCTAACCCAAATGCTTTATAGTCTGCTTCCGATCGAACAAATTTGGATAAAGGATCAGCCATATGGTCCATAAACGGAAGATAAATCGCCGCGTAATATCTACCATTGGCTTGCTGAATATAAAGGCGCAATTCTTCATCGTCTCCTACAGAAACAAATAATTCCGTCATTTCTTGATACCATTGTTCTGCGGGCGTAGGATGAGTGTCAACCGCTGCAATAATATCTTGTGTTCTTATTGCATCTTCGACACGTGAAATATAGTCTTGATAAATCTGTTTGATTTTAAGATTTAATATCTCTTCCTGAGAAGGCATGTTGGCTTTTACTGCCAGTGAATCCACGACGCGATTGAGGGAGTCCACCTGATGCCGACGTTCTTCATTCTGCGCACGCAGTGAATCCACATGAACGAATAATTGTTTTTCGTTTTCTTTATGGGCGAGTTCGGAATGTTGATAGCCGGAATAAGTTCCCCATACAACTGCGCATGATAAAAGCAATAAGATAAGTGAAACCGGCAACCATATACGCACTCTATCTGCTCTACGAATAGCCCGTACAACCTGAACACAGGAAGAATAACGCTCAGCAGGTTTTACGCGCGTGCATGAGCGAACAATATATTTATAGCGATGCGGGAAAAGAAGATTGATGATTTTGCCGACCGCGTATATATCTGCGCGGTTATCAATCGTTTTGCCGGCTAATTGTTCCGGTGCGATATACGCCATCGAACCGGCAGGCTGCTTGAAAGTAACATAATCATCCGTATCGGACACACCGAAGTCAATCAGTTTGACAGCAGAGCCATTGCGGGTGATGAGGATATTGGATGGCTTGATGTCGCGGTGGATGATCTGGCGTTCGTGTAGAAAAGAAAGCGCGTCAAGGATTTGGAACAGAATATGCCGGCGTGTGGTGGCTGATGGCTTGGTCTCAAGGAACTGATCCAGCGTAATGCCGTCGATATACTCCATTTGAATGTACCAACCGATGGAATCCATGTGCCCGAAATCGAGCAAACGGACAATATTGGGATGATCCAAACTGACGCCTATAGAGAACTCTTTGCGAAGCAATTCCACATGCGGAGTGGATTGGCGGTAATGCTCGGCTAAGGCTTTGAGGATGTACTTGCGTCCGAAACGGGTAGCGGCATAGATAGCGTTATGTCCTTTGGCGGACAATAACTGCGGCTCCGACCACACATCCGAAAATTCGGGCGTGAGGGGAGATACGATGAACGAAGAATCAACCATTGCCAGACTATTTGTGAGTGCAAAGGTACTACTTTTTTCGCACATGTGCAAGAAAATGAGCAAGAAAGTGTGAAGAAAGTGAGTTTTGTAGAGGAAATGCGAAAAAACTCGCAGTTAGAGGCTGCGAGTTTGGGAAAACCAAGGGTCTTTACCGACACTATACGGCTCCTTTATGACCACCGCCGAGATCTCCGACAAACTCGTCACCATGGGCTCCATCAAGAAACCGATGAGTATGAGCCGTTTAGGCATGGTACTCCAACAGGCCGGCTTCCAAAGCAAGAGGGTAGGAAAATCGCGGATACGCGGATGGGTAGTTAGGGAACGAGACATGGATGAGATAAAGGCCAATCGGAATATTGAAGGAAGAGGCTGACAGGCTGACGGCTGACACCCTTTCCGTAAAATACATACACACACGCGTGTGTGAGTTTATAAAAAAGGGTGTCAGCCTGTCAGCCGTCAGAGTTTATAAAAAAGGGTGTCAGCCTGTCAGCCGTCAGCCTGAATGCCGATTGGCAATCGGCGGAACTATCAAGAAGGGATAGCCGGATAAGATCCGGCACTAATGGAGAAGAGGAAAGGGAGAAAGAGAGGAAAGAAAAGAGGGATAACATCCCTCTAAAGAATATAGACAGATGCCGGAATAGGGTGGTGCAAAGGAAGAAAACGGGAGGAAGAAAGAGAGGAAAGAGACGTGACGTAGACGTCCGTAATGGTCGCGAGATGGTCGCGGGATTGACCCGTAAGGGGAGGGTAATCGGAGGGTAATCGATACGATTTGGAGAGGAAGCCTCCGGATAATTGATAAAAAATTAAACAAATTCAAACAATTTAAACAAAATGAAAGTAGAACTGATTATACCTATTGAGGGGTTGCGGTGTGATGCGCCGGGAACGGCAAGCAAACAACCCTAAAGCAGATCCATATGCCGGATTTAATCCGGCATAGCTACCAAGAAAGAGACCCCGCATAAGATGCGGGAACAAGAAACAAAGTAATAAACCATTAACAGAAAGGAAAAGAGAAATTTGATAATTCTTAGCCATACTGGCACGATCTGCTTCGCTGTATGGTTGACCCAAAGAAATAAAAAACACTAAAAATATTTGCATATATGGGAAATTTGTTGTATCTTTGGCACGCCCTTATTTGCAAAGCAAACAAGGAATCCACCGAAAATACGTTCGCATTTTGCCGGACATATGGGCAGGGGCGGGCATTTTTTTTTGAAAACGGGACTGACGTCCCTGCATTTGTGCATACCGAGCAACTATCCGTGAGCAAGCTCCCAATAGCCGCTCAGTATGCACAAATTCGCGATAAATCGCTTTTTTTTCAAAAAAAATGCCCGAATGCTTGCATATGTGCAAAATTTGTTGTAACTTTGCACGTTTTTTAATTTTTGAAACTAAAATACAATCAATATGAGTACTACAGGAAAAGTTATTACTTGGACTTCGGTAATCGGCGTTTTGGCGCTCGCAGTGTACATCTTCTTTAAGTTCTGCTTCGTGTATAGCGAGGGTGTGAACGAGGGAGATATCAATTATTTCCAGAAAGAAGGCTTTATCTTCAAGACCTATGAGGGCAAGATGATCCAAACAGGTCTCAAGTCCATCAAAGGGCAGGGTAGTATTCAGTCCAACGAGTTCAAGTTCTCGGTGGTGGATGACCATGTGGCGGCGATGATCAACGAGGGTTCGAACGTGGGCGTCAAACTGCATTGGAAACGCTATTTGGGTACGTTGCCCTGGCGCGGAAAAAGTGTGTTTATCGTAGATAGCATCTATTCTACCGGCGCTTCTTCCCGCGTGGTAACTCCTGTTCCTCCGGTGGAAGGATTAGAGTAATTGTGAATTGTGCATTGTAAATTGTGCATTGTAAATTGTGCATTGTGAATTGTTATGATGACCGAAGAAAAATACAATTTCGTCAAGTACTACGAACGGTCTTTCAAAGCCCACTGGGAACTCCCGGCGGTGACTGATTATGGTACGGACGTAACGCTGACCTATGGTCAGTTGGCGATCAACATCGAGAAACTGCATATCCTCTTCAAGGAATGCGGTATCAAGAAGAATGACAAAATCGCCCTGATGGGTAAGAATAACAGTAATTGGGTAGCGGTCTATCTGGCTACCATTACGTACGGCGCGATTATCGTGCCTATTCTTCAGGACTTCCGGGCAAACGACGCGATACATATTATCAATCACTCGGAGAGCAAACTGCTCTTTATCAGTGATATCAACTGGGAAGGTATCGAGTTGGATCAGATCCCCAAGATCATGGCGGCTGTCTCCCTCAACGATTGGCATCCGATCTCCCTGGCGCTTGACCCCAAGAAAATCAATTACGAAGCGATTGCTGCCAAATACAAGGCAAAGCACCCCGATGGGTATTGGGCGAAGAATCTGCATTTTGACGAGCGTCCGAATAGCGAGATTGCGTCCATCAACTACACCTCCGGCACCACCGGTTTCAGCAAGGGTGTTGTCACGCCGCTCAATGCCTTAGCCGGCAATGTGCGGTACGGATTAGAGCATAACATCGTCTATGAGGGTTCACGCTTTGTGACCTTTTTACCTTTAGCGCACGCGTACGGGTGTGCGTTCGATTTTCTGGCTTGTCTCGCTGCCGGCGGTCATACGTGGCTCGTCGGTCGTACTCCAAGCCCGAAGATCCTGCTCAAAGCCTTTGCGGAGGTCAAACCGACCCTCATCCTCTCCGTGCCTCTCATCCTCGAGAAGATTTACAAGAAGATGATCGTACCGCAGATCCAGAAACCGCCCGTATCATGGGTGCTCAAAGTGCCGTTCCTGGACGAGGTGGTCTGCTCGAAGATCCGGGAGCAGTTAGTGGAGGCGTTCGGCGGCGAGTTCAGCCAGATCATCATCGGCGGCGCACCATTGAACCCCGAAGTGGAAGCGTTCCTCAAACGCATCAAGTTCCCCATGACCGTAGGGTACGGCATGACCGAGTGCGCTCCCCTCATCTCCTTCACCCCCTGCAAGGAAGGCGGCAAACTCTATTCCTGTGGTAAGCCCTTAGAGGGGATTATGGAGGTGAAGATCCTGAATCCCAACGAAGAGGGTATCGGCGAAATAGTGACCCGCGGCGAGAACACCATGCAGGGCTATTTCAAGAACCCGCAGGCTACCAAAGAGGCATTCACCAAAGACGGCTGGCTCCGTACCGGCGATTTGGGATTGATAGACGAAGACGGATACCTCTTCATCAAGGGTCGTTGCAAAACAATGCTTCTCGGTCCCTCCGGGCAGAATATCTACCCCGAAGAGATAGAGGCGAAAATCAACAATATGCCGTATGTGCTGGAGTCCTTGGTGCTCCAACAGGAGGACAACCGCCTTGTGGCGCTCGTCTGCCCCGATTACAACGAGGTGGATGCCAGCGGTCTGACGGCGGAACAGTTAGAGGCGCAGATGGAGGAGGCTCGCAAACAGGTGAACTCCGAATTGGCGGCATACGAACAGATAGCCATCGTCAAACTCTATCCGCATGAGTTTGAAAAGACCCCGAAGAAATCCATCAAGCGCTTCCTTTATACCAACATGGTATAAGGAGATTGACGATTTGACGATTGACGAGGTACGATTGATTGCTCAATTGAGAATAATTGACGATAGTCCGCCGCGTAAATCGTAAATCGTAAATATAACTAAATCGTCAATAAATCGTTAAATCGTAAATCGTTAAATCGTAAATATTTTGAATCTCTGTATAGATCAAGGAAATAGCCGTACGAAAGTGGCACTGATGACGGATGAAGGGAAAATAGCAAATCACTTCATTTACAAGCATTTCTCTTCCGCAGACGTAGATCGTCTGTTTGATCTGTATGATATTCAGAACTCGATCATCAGTTCGGTGGTGGATATAGAGGCGGCAACGGTCAATGCCCTCAGCCGTCGGTCGGAACATTTTGTGCTCTTTGACCACAATACGCCGGTGCCGATCACCAATTCCTACGATACACCCGCAACGCTCGGTCTGGATCGTCTGGCGGCGGCGGTGGGAGCCAAGAGCCTTTGCCCCAACGAGAACCTCCTGATCATCGATGCCGGCTCGGCGATCACGTATGATTTTGTTTCCGCCGAAGGCGAATACATGGGCGGCAACATTGCCCCGGGCTTGAAAATGCGCTTCACGATCTTACAACAGATGACCAAGAAACTGCCGATGGTGGATGTGGATGAGAACGAACTGATCCCCCTTTTCGGCAAGAATACCCGCGATGCGATCGCTGCCGGAGTGATACGAGGCGTGGCATACGAAGTGAAAGGGTACATGCGTACCCTGCGGGAAAAAGTACAGCATTTCCAAACTTTCCTGACCGGCGGAAATGCACCCTATGTACTGAACAACGTGCGTAAGTCGCGCACTGAACAACGAAACTTGAACTACGAGAAGCACTTGGTGCTCATCGGCTTGAACAATATATTGAGATTAAACGTAAATGAATAAAACCACCAGAATAGTCCTTTTGTCAGCGGTACTGCTGTTCAGTGCCGGTATCCGCGCGCAGAATATGTCCAGCTCGCCTTATTCGCGTTATGCCTATGGCGATATGAACGAGAACGTGCCCACAGGCTATCGCGCTATGGGCGGTGTGGGGTTCGGTATGCGGAACAACAAAGCTATCAACCCCTCGCAACCTGCGTCTTATACCTCCTGCGATACTTTGACCTTCATGTTCGACATAGCCGCCAGCGTCAACTGGAGCCGGTATGAAGATGCCGGAGGAATGAAGAACAAAGCGAACGGTAACTTGGAATACGTTACTTTGCAGTTCCCGCTCTTCAAACGCTGGATCGCGATGTCCGTCGGCTTGCTGCCGTACAGCTCGGTGGGGTACGATATATCCCTCGCCGATTCAATCAATAGTGCGTATCATTATGTCACTAATTACACCGGAACAGGAAACATCAGTCAGGTCTATGGCGGTCTGAGTTTCAATATCATGAACTGGCTCGCCTTGGGCGCGAACATCTATTATATGTGGGGCGATTTGAATCACATGCGCGCCCTCGAATTCAAAGAGACCGGTCTTAATCCGACGATCCAGGACGAGATCCTGTCCATCAGCGATGTCCGGCTCCGTTACGGCGCGCAGTTCTTCCATACCTTCGGCGATCATTCGTTCACCTTAGGCGCCATCTATGAGAACAAGATGAAACTCAACAGCCAGTTTATCCTCATTGAGACACAGACGAGCGACTCTATCCCTATCTTCAAGGAAGGCTGGGATCTGCCGATGGTGTGGGGCGTGGGAGCCAGCTATAATTGGGATAACCGTCTCACCGTGGGCTTTGATTTTGAGCGTCAGTGTATGGCAAGCGCCTTGTACAACGGTCTGCCCGGAAAGGAAACAGGTCTTCAGGACAGAAACCGCTATGCGTTCGGCGTTGAGTACCGCCATAATCCGCACGGGCGTCAATATTACGAACGCATGATATGGCGCGCGGGTATAAACGTGCAGGACGAGTATCTCGCTTCCATCGGTCCCCGCAAAGTGACGGCTTCCATCGGTTTCGGTTTTCCGCTATATACCATCGGTACCGTCATTAACACCACTTTCGAATACATGCACCGAGGCGGTACTCCCGGTTTGGTGGATAATTCGCTCCGCGTCACTATCGGAGCATCCATCGCCGAGAACTGGTTTATGAAACGCAAATTATAGTTTGGCACGATAATTGTTAAATGACCCATAAACACCCCTCAACACGATCCCAAAGGAGTAGAAGAGAGTTGTGGAAATTGCCAATATTTTGATAATTACTAAAATAATATTATTATGAAAATCAGAAATCTATTCGTTATTGCCCTCGCAGCGGCAGTGCCTGCTGTAGTGATGGCAAAGAAGCCTAAGAAAGTAGGCGAGGAAGCACCGGTACAAAGTGCGCCGGTTGTAGAGGAAGCTGAACCGACTATCACCGAAGAGTGCGTGATCAATGTGTCGCTCTTCCACGAGTCGGTTAAAAACAAACAGTATGCCGATGCGTACGAGCCTTGGTGGAGCGTTTATACCACTTGCCCGAACGCTAACAAATCGATCTATACCGACGGTGCCAAGATCGTAGAAGCACTCTATAAAGCTACCAACGACAAGGCGGAGAAAGAGCGTCTGGCTAACTTGGCTATCGAATTGCAGGATAAGCGTATCAAGTATTTCGGCAATGATCCTAAATACCCGAAGGCTTATATCTTAGGCGAGAAGGGTTTGGCATATATTGATTTCTACGGCGATGCGAAGATTGCAGAAGCGCGTGAGTGTCTGCAACAATCCGCCGAGGGTATGGGTGCAAACAGCAAGATCATGGTGCTGGTCAAACTCGTAGATGCTTCTTATGCAATCTACAAACAAGACCCGAACGGCAAAGCAGAGCAGTTCATCGGTGACTATCAGCTGGCTTCGAACCTTCTGGCAGAGCAAGCCGGCTCCGCAACCAACAAGAATGCCGACATCGCTGCTAAACAGAAAGACTATGTGGACAATATCTTCGCTATCTCCGGCGCAGCTGACTGCTCCAAACTGGATGAGATCTACGGTGCAGTAGTGCAGGCTAACCTGACGAACCTTGACATGCTCCAGAAGATCGCCAAACTGTACAAGCGCGTAAAATGCACCGAGAGCGATGTGTATTTCGCAGCATGCGAGGCTGCTCACAAACTGCAACCGACCCAAGAGTCCGCAGCAGGATGCGCATCTATGGCGGCTAAGAAAGGCGACTACGAGCAGGCTATCGAGTACTACGACCAAGCTATCAAGTTAGCGATGGTAGAGGACGAAATGGAGGATGTGGCTGATTATCAGTACAACGCTGCGTTCTACTGCTACAATAACCTCAAGAAATATCCCGAGGCACGCAAGTATGCACAGGCTTCTATCGCTACCCTCAACGGTATCGGCATGAGCAAGGGTCAGGGTCGTTGCTACATCATCATCGGTATGTGCTACGCAGGTAGCCGTCCGTACGGCAATGACGCCAAGGGCGCTATCCTCAACAAGACCGTTTACTGGGCTGCTGTGGATAAATTCGTGAAGGCTAAACAAGTGGATCCTTCGGTAGAGGCTCAGGCTACGGAGTTCATCTCCACCTATAGCAAATACTATCCGACCAAGGAAGAGCGCTTCGACCTGCCGAACGAGTTCTCAGGCTCTACTTTCACCGTAGGAGGATGGATTGGTGAGACCACGAATATCCGTTAAATATTCACTCATGGCGAGTGCCTCTTTGGTACTCGCCATGTTTTTTTGTGGGTGCCGGAAGAAAGCGGAGCTCCGGGAGCAAGTTACTCAGTCCCGGGAACAGATAGCCGCCCTCATCACGGACAGCGTCAATACCTTGATCTCCGATTCCGGTGTGACCCGTTACCGCATTGAGGCGCCTCAATGGCTCATCTATGACCGTACCGAACCGCCTTATCAGGAGTTTCCGCAAGGTATATACATGGAGCAGTTCGATATAGACCTCAGTGTGCAGGCTTCGCTCAAAGCGGATTATGCCTACTATGACGAGCAGCAACAACAATGGACCCTGCGGGGCAATGTGCATGCCTTGAACCGCAAAGGGGAAGAGTTCGATACGCCGGAGATGAAATGGGATCAGAAGACCCACCGCGTCTATTCCGACACCTCGATCCATATCAAACGGGAGAAGAGTATCATCGAGGGAGTAGGGTTCGATTCCAATGAGGAGATGTCCAAATATACGATCCTGCACCCTACCGGCGTCTTCCCGATCGAAGAGAAGTGACTTCGTCACGTTAAACTGTTAAATTGTTAAGCTGTTAAATTGTTAAGCTGTTAAACTGTTAAACCGTTAGAAAATGTTATTAGAGAATAAAGTGGCCCTGATCACCGGCGCAGCCCGTGGAATAGGCAAACAGATAGCTTTGGCCTTTGCGCGTGAGGGAGCAAACATCGCCTTCACCGATTTGGAACTGAACGAGACGGCAATGGAGACCGTCAACGAACTCCAAGCTTTGGGTGTCCAAGTGCAGGCGTATGCCTCGAATGCCGCAGATTTCGAAGCCGCCCACAAAGTAGTAGAAGAGGTGGTGAAAGATTTCGGGCGCATCGATATTTTAGTCAATAACGCCGGCATTACCCGCGATACACTGATCATGCGCATGACCGAGGAGCAGTGGGACCAAGTGATCCAAGTGAACCTCAAATCGGCGTTTAACTTCACGCATGCGGTCACTCCGCTAATGATGCGCCAGCGCAGCGGCTCGATCATCTCCCTCAGTTCGGTAGTCGGAATTAACGGTAACGCCGGACAAGCCAACTACGCCGCATCCAAAGCCGGTATCATTGCCCTCACCAAGTCCGTAGCCAAAGAGTTAGGCGCCCGCGGAGTGCGTGCAAACGCCATCGCCCCTGGATTTATCATCACCGATATGACCAAAGCGCTCAGCGAAGAGACGCTCCAGCAATTCGTTTCGATGATCCCGATGCGTCGTGGCGGTGCGCCCGAAGAGGTAGCCAAAGTAGCTCTTTTCCTCGCCTCCGACCTCGCGTCATACGTCTCCGGTCAAGTCATTCAGGTCAACGGAGCGATGGCATAATCACAATTCACATTTCACAATTCTTAGCCCTAAAGGGCACGAAAAAACTCCCGAACTGCGCGTCCGGGAGTTTTTACAATGCACAATTTACAATTCACAATTTACAATGCACAATGTTAATTGAGAATCTTATTTCTCGAAAATCTTATATTCCCACGGCTTCAAGGTGAAGCTTTGTTTAGCTTCTAATTGACATTCCTTGCCGCAGATACATTGGTACTTGCCTTCGTGTCCGTTCAGATCCAACGTCACCTCTTGCTGCTCTGCGCTCATGTTCATTACGGCGATTACGGTGTTGGTGTACCATTTGCCGGCTTTGCTGCGCACGCATGCAAAAACATGCTCGTTATCCGCATTGAGACGCTCCATCGGTGCTCCTGCTTCGGGACTGAAAACCGCTTTGTTGCGTACACGGAACGCATTCAACTTCTGATAGAGTGCTGCTTTGGCGTAGTTCTCGTCCGTATCAATGAGGTCTTTCTCAAAGAACTCCAAACGGTGGTGGTTTCCGCATAACTGACCGGTGTAGATCATCGGCATACCGGGTACTACATAGGTGAATGCGGCGAACAGATCCACTGCGTCGCCCATACGTTCGAACTCCGTTCCTGCCCAGCTGTTCTCATCGTGATTGCTGATGAAATTCATACGAATAGCCTCGGGGCGAATGGTGCTGTCTGCTTTCGCGAAGTAATTCCACAAATCTTCCACATTGTTCTTGCCTTGCGCTACACCGTTCATGAGTTTGTGCAAAGTCCATCCGTAGTACATGTCGAAAGCCGTTTCGGTCAGTTCGTCGGCTTTGTCCTCATCCTCCGCAAGGGTGAACATACCCGGATGCGTCTTGCGCAGATCGCCCATTGCCCAATTCCAGAAATCGGTCGGCACTTCGCCCGCCACGTCGCAACGGAAACCATCAATGCCGATACTATCCATCCACCAGTGCATCGCTTTGAGCATCGCGTCGCGCATGTCCTGATTCTCATAATTGAGTTTGGAGATGTCAGTCCAATCGTATTGAACCATCAAATTACCCAAACTGTCGCGGTAATGCCAGCCTTCGTTTTTGGTCCATTCGCTGTCCGGCGCGGTGTGATTAGCAACCCAATCGAGTATGACCTTAAAGCCTTTCTTATGAGCAGCTGCCAAGAAATGCTCGAAGTCAGCGCGCGTACCAAACTCAGGGTTAATAGCACAGTAGTCGATGATGGAGTAGTAACTGCCCAAGGTACCTTTGCGGGTAATAACACCAATCGGCTGACAAGGCATCACCCAAATGATGTCAATGCCGTTTTCGCGCAGAGTAGGGAGGAGTGCCTCTGCTGCCTGAAAAGTACCTTCGTCTGTAGCCTGACGAACGTTTAACTCATAGATCGTCGCGTCATACGCCCATTTGGGGTGACGCATCTCCTGTTTTGCGCAACTCACCATCATCAGCGCGGTGAGCGCAAAGAGCAAAGTTTTTTTCATAAAGATAGATTTTTTTTTATTTATTTGTTTTCTTCAATGCTATAGGTCAAATTCTTGCGGTCGATCTTGATGGTGATGATTTCTCCCAAATAGACGCGCAGATAGATGATCTCGTCCGGTCTGTCGATCAGCGGAATAAGATCTCCGTAGAGCAACGCCATACTGTTTCTACGCATATGGATCAGTTTCGTTACCTCGTCCCGCATTTTCTGTTCCTCTTCGTTGAGTCCCTCAAAACGCATCATATGGCGGTTGTCAGGATCGTTGGCGCCCACTTCGGCATACTCGTCTCCCTGGTAAATACAGGGCACGCCGGGTAAGGTCATATTCAGTACTTCCAAGAGCAGCGCACGTTTATAGGCTTTATCGGCATCGCCGATACCGATGTTTTGCGTCCAGCCTTCCTCCTTGCCTTGACTCGCGATATCGATAGCGCCACCGGCGATAGATGCAAAACGTATTTGGTCATGGTTTCCGGAGATGTTTCCCATCGTGTGGTGTGCTCCGTATGTGCGTAGAGAGGTGAGTTCGTTCGCTAACACTTGGTCCATGCCTTTCAAGCCGCAGATCGCTTCGCGGGTCGTGAAATAGACGTTGAAATCAAACTGTGCATCCAACATACCGCTCTTGACGTAACTGCCGATCAACTCAGGGCTGCCGTAGGTCTCACCGATCATCCATATCGGACGTCCCGGCCAGCGATTCGCGATCTTCTGACCCAACATACGCCAGTACCCCTCGGGAATATGCTTGCAAGCATCGTGGCGGAAACCGTCCAAGTCATAGTTGGCGAGCCAGTACAGCGCGCTGTCGGTCATGGCCTCGCATACCTCTTCACGCTCCAGATCCAAGGTCGGAATATGCTTGTCGAACCAAGTGGTCAGACGTGCATCGTCCCATAACTCGAAGTTCCGTCTTCCGTCCGGCAGAATCGAATCCGTATGCCAATTGGGGTGCGCTTGCAAGGTAGGAGAATTGATATGCATGTGATTCGCCACATAATCCAATACCACGTTTATCTCGTGCGCGTGCGCGGTATCTAATAAGGTGCGTAACTCGTCCGGCGTACCGAAACGGCTGTCCAATGCCGTCGCATAAATAGGCCAGTAGCCATGATATCCGCTGAACTTGGTATACGTCTTCGAGGGGTCATATTTATTGCCGTTTTTGAACGGATAGCAGCCCCACGCGTCCCACGGGTTTTGGGTGATCGGGCTGATCCACAGGGTGTTCACACCAAGCCGGTCGAAATAGCCCTCGCTGATCTTTGCGGTAATACCGGCGATGTCGCCGCCTTGATAATCCACTATATCCAGCACTTCGGGGCTGTTCATTTTCCAATCGTTCGCGGTGTTGCCGTTGTAAAAACGGTCGATCATCAGCGAGTACAGCACTTGCGCTTGCGGGTCATGACGGTTTAACTGCGAAGCCTTGGTGACGATTTTGCCGTCCTCCATCGGTAACAACAGGTCGTTGAAGAGGTATTCGTCATTCTCCGCGAAAATACGCAGGTAACTGCGACCCTTGATAGCCGGAACGGCTGTCAGATCCAGCGTCCAGGTGTTGTCTTCATTGGCGCTCCAGAGACTTTCATCCAGCGGTATATTCTGAATATACGCAGCAAAATGAGGATCCTTGAATCCGTCGAAAAAGCCTACACACAGCTTGCCGTCGGCATAACTCTTGGAGATCAGACTCTGGATCACCGGTTTGTTCGGCAGGACAGGAATAGCAAAACTGCCGCTTTTGTCGCTGTAACTGATAGCGGTGATGCGTCCTTCGTCGATGAGATCCATCGTTTCTACCCACAACTGCTTGCCTTCGCCGAAGAGCGCCGGCGCATAGTCGGTCATTACAATGTGCATCGTGTCGGCATTCATCCGAACCGGCATAATAGGTTTACTTTGCGCAATAAAATGTGCGTTGATTGATTGCTGTTGGCAAGATGCCAAACAGAGCAAAACAGAGAAGAAAAAGATTGTTTTTTTCATGGTAATAACGTTTTACGGTGCAAAATTACAAAATAATTTTGATATATGCAATTTTTTTTGTAATTTTGCACAAAAATTTGTTGCTTATGTCAATTAAAGAGTATATTGATGCCCATAGGGCACGATTTATGGAGGAATGGACGAGTCTGATTCGCATTCCGAGTGTGAGTTGTCAAGCCGAGCATAAAACCGACATGACCCGTTGTGCGGAGCGTTGGAAAGAGCTGCTTCTCCAAGCCGGCTGCCAGAAAGCCGAAGTCCTTCCTTCCGCAGGAAATCCGTTCGTCTATGCGGAGTATAATTGTCAATTATCAAATGTCAATTCTCCAATACCCACGGTCCTGGTCTATGCCCATTACGACGTCATGCCGGTAGAGCCTTTGGAGCAGTGGCATTCCGATCCGTGGGAGCCGTCGATCCGTGATGGAAGGTTGTATGCCCGCGGAGCGGATGATGACAAAGGACAGGCGATGATTCAAGCCAAAGCGTTTGAGTATATGGCGCAAACGGGGCAACTGCGATGCAACGTCAAGTTTATTTTTGAGGGCGAAGAAGAGATCGGTTCACCGTCTTTGGAGGCATTCTTAGAGGAGCATAAAGAACTCCTGAAGGCAGATATTATCTTGGTTTCCGACACCTCCATGATCGGCAAAGAGACCCCTTCTATCACTACCGGTCTCCGCGGTTTGGCGTATTGGCAGATAGAAGTGGACGGTCCGAACAGAGACCTCCATTCCGGTCATTTCGGCGGAGCGGTGAAGAACCCCGTCAACGCCCTCTGCGAGATGATTTCCAAAGTGGTGGATGCCGACGGACGCATCACTATTCCGGGCTTCTATGACGATGTGCTGCCTATTCCGGAGGAGGAGCGCCGGATGATAGCGCAGATACCTTTCTCGCAGGAGAAATACAATGCTGCAATCGATGTGGACGATGTGTTCGGCGAAAAGGGATATAGTACCTTGGAGCGCAACTCCTGCCGTCCGTCCTTTGATGTGTGCGGCATTTGGGGCGGTTATACCGGCGAGGGCTCGAAGACCGTACTGCCCTCCAAAGCCTTTGCCAAAGTGTCCTGCCGGCTCGTGGCAAATCAGGATCATGAGAAAATATCGCAGGCGTTCATCGACTATCTCCAAACAATCAAGCCGCAAGGAGTCCGTCTGAAGGTCACTCCGATGCATGGCGGTCAAGGCTATGTCTGTCCTATTGATATCCCGGCATACAAAGCCGCCGAAAAGGGCTTTGAGATCGCCTTTGGCAAACGGCCGTTAGCCGCGCGCCGCGGAGGATCGATCCCTATTATCGCGGCGTTTGAGCAGATATTGGGCTGCAAAACGATCCTCATGGGCTTCGGTCTGGAGCAGAATGCGATCCATTCGCCTAACGAATCCATGGATTTGGAAGTGTGGGAGAAAGGTATCATTGCCGTCACGGAATTCTATAAAGAATACGCAAAGAACGACTGCTGAAGCCGGAAAAAGAGATAAAAAGGGCTTTGCTTTTAAAAAAATGCACAAAAACTTGCATAATTCAAAAAAAAGTAGTACCTTTGTAGCCGATTTTGGTTTAATGTGTATGAACATGGACCAAACCGCATTATTGTAAACAATAAAATATTCAAATAAAATGGCAAAAAAGAAAGATGAGTTCGTAAAAGAAGACGAACAATTGCAAGAAGTAAACGAGGCGCTGACCGGCGCCGGAAAATGGATCGAGGACAACGCAAACCTCATTAGTTGGATTGTATGCGGTATCGCCGTAGTTGTAATCGGTATTATCGCTATCAATCAGTACATTATCAAACCTAAAGCACTGGAGGCTTCCAACGAGAACGCCAAAGCTGTGGTCTATTTCATGGCAGGTGATTTCGACAAAGCCCTCAATGGTGACGAGGCGGAATGCATCGGTTTTGAGGCAATCGCAGAGGAGTACAGCCTTTATCAACAAGGCGAATTGGCTGCTTTGTACGCCGGTATCTGCTATTATGAGAAGGGCGATTATGAGAATGCCGCTAAGTATCTCAAGAAATTCTCGGCAGATGACCTGAACATTGATCCGGCTGCTAATCAGCTGCTCGGTGACGCTTATGTAGAGCTCGGTGAGTACGGCAAAGCAGCCAGCGCATTTGAGAATGCCGCTAAATCCGGTAACGACATGATCGCTCCGATGAGCCTCAAGAAAGCAGGTATCGTTTATCTGCACGAAGGTCAGAAGGCAAAAGCACTCAAAGCGTTCAAAGCTATCAAGGAGAATTATCCTTCTTCCGCAGAGGCGCAAGATATCGACAAATATATCGCTATCGCTGAATAAATCGTACATTTCATGACAACGGATTTATCCAAATACGATGTAAATCAACTGCCTAGCGCTGATGTTCTCGGACGTCAGCGCTATGCTATTGTTGTAGCCGATTGGAACAGCGAGATCACCTATGCGATGGCGCAAGGGGCTATGGATACCTTCGTCAAACACGGGGTAGAGGAGGAGAATATCACGGTTCTCCATGTGCCCGGCACGGTGGAACTGACGTTTGGCGCTGCGCGTATTATGAAAGAGGAACGCGTGGATGCCATTATCGTCATTGGCTGCGTTATTCAAGGCGACACGCCGCACTTCGATTATGTTTGTCAGTCGGTGACCCAAGGTGTGGCGGCACTCAATGCACAAGGCAAAGTGCCTGTAATCTTCTCTGTTCTGACGGTTTTGAACCAACAACAAGCGCTCGACCGTTGCGGAGGCAAACTCGGCAACAAAGGTATCGAAGGCGCATACACTGCCATACGTATGGCGAATCTGTAATTAGTAAATGACTCGGGTATATAAGTTTGGAGGAGCATCGGTCAAGGACGCAGCAGGCGTCCGGAACGTAGAGCGGATTGTACGACTCGCCCTGCAGGAGCAACGACCTTTGACCAATGATGGTCTCATGGTCGTAATTTCCGCAATGGGAAAGACGACCAATGCCCTCGAACGGGTAGTCGAGTTTTTGGATGCCGGGAAGGAAGAGCAAGCGCTTAATCAATGGGTAGATATCATTGATTTCCATGTGGCGATTATGAAAGAACTCGGTCTGCAGCCCGGAGTAGATATTCGTCTGCAAGGCGAGATCCCTTATGACCCCACGTTGCCGTTCGATGAGAACTACGACCAGGTCGTTTCAATGGGTGAGATTATGTCCACGCAGATCATTGCCGTCTATCTGCTCAAACAAGGTATTTCGGTCGAGTGGTGGAATATTCCCAAACTGCTCCGGACGGATCATACTTGGCGTGAAGCGGTGGTGGACAGCGAAACGAGCGCTTCCGTCATTCGTGCCGGATGGAACAGAGCGAATCGTCCGCAGGTGGTCGTTACCCAAGGTTTTCTCGGTGGAACGGCCGACGGCAAGCGAACCACACTCGGCCGCGAGGGTTCGGACTATACCGCTGCATTGCTGGCAAACTACCTCGATGCCGAGTCGGTAACGATATGGAAAGATGTGCCGGGTATTCTCAATGCCGATCCGCGTATTGAACCCAATACCGTGCTCATTCCTTCGCTACGATACCAGGATGCGGTCGAACTGAGTTATTCCGGGGCGCAAGTCATTCACCCCAAAACCATTCGTCCGCTCCAAAACAAAGAGATACCCCTTTATGTCAAACCTTTCGGCGACCCGGAAGCTGCCGGCACTCGTATAGCTGCCGACGGGGTCGGACCCGTCGATGTGCCGATTTATATCTGGCGCAAAAATCAAATCCTTATTACCATGCGCGCGAAGGATTTTGCCTTCGCTTTGGAGGAGAGTCTGAGTGAGATTTTTGATATTATTCATCGTCATCGTCTCAAAGTGTCGCTCATTCAATCCTCCGCCGTAACGATCTCTGTCTGTGTGGATAACACGCGCTTTGTGTCTCCCGCGATAGAGGAACTCAACAAACATTTCAAAGTCAGCTATAATGACCATTTGTCGCTTCTTACGATTCGTGACACAACGCCTGAAATCATTGAGAACGCCAAAGCCGGTCGTACCATCATGCTGAGCCAGACTACTCGCCGTACGGCGCGGTTAGTGGTCAAAGAAGAGGAAAACCAATAATCATGGAAAACACACTATCTAATTATTTTACCAAACAGTACTGGAGCGATTTGCTTCACTCCTTCATACAAGCCCTCGGCACACTCAAGTTCTGGCGCGAACTGATCATGATGACCTTGGGTATGAGCGTCGGAGCTATTGCTGTGTATTATTTCTTGATGCCGAGTCATCTGATTGTCGGCTCCATCTCCGGTCTCTCGATCGTGTTAAATACGCTGGTCGGAGGCACAACGGATACGTTCTCCTATTGGGTGATGGGTATCAACGCTTTTCTGTTGCTCCTTGCTTTTATCCTGATAGGCAACGAGTTTGGCGCCAAAACCGTTTATACCGCGATGATCTTAGGTCCGTTGACGCAATTCTGGGATCGCGTATATCCTTCATATAATCTGACGCATAAGGCTATTCAAGCCCCCGATATATTAGAGCAACTGCAAGCCGGACAAACGGTTCTGGACGCACATGGAAACCCATATATTCTTAGTCATTCCGGAGAAGTGATGGAGCGTGTGCGGGACAGTGTGATGAGCGGCGGTCTGGGTATGGGCGATGTGTGGTTTGACCTCATCTGTTTCGTCCTGCTTCTCTCTATTTGTCAGGCAGTTATGTTCCGTATCAATGCCTCTACCGGCGGATTGGATATTCTCGGCAAAATAGTGAACAAGTATCTCCATTTCGATATCGGCACATCGGTGGCTATCGGTGGCGTGATCATTTGCTGTACAGCTTTCTTGATCAATGATTTCCGCATGGTGGTCATTGGTATTATCGGTACATGGATCAATGGTCTGGCAATCGACTATTTCACAGCTTCGCTTAATAAACGCAAACGTGTTTGCGTTGTTTCCAACGAGCCCGAGCGAATCCGACAATTTATTGTGGAGACCCTCGTGCGCGGGTGCTCGATATATAAGGTGGAGGGCGGTTACAGCCGGGAAGAGCATCTCGAGATACAAACTATCCTCTCGCAGGATGAGTTCTCTTCGCTGATGGCGTTTATCCGTAATAATCATATTCAGGCTTTCATCACTGCCGGCAACTGTTCCGAGGTGTATGGTTTGTGGTTCAGGCATAAGAAACACAACGGCAAAGTGATCATTGTAAAAGAATAATTAACTAATAATTAAAATACATAAAACACATGAAACCAACATTATTTATTTTAGCGGCTGGTATGGGTAGCCGTTATGGCGGACTCAAACAAATGGACGGACTCGGTCCTAACGGAGAAGCTATTCTGGACTACAGTGTCTATGACGCTTTACGTGCCGGATTTGGCAAAATCGTTTTTGTTATCCGCAAGGATTTTGAAGAGGATTTCCGTCGTGTTGTTCTCAGCAAATATGAGGGCAAAGTGCAGTGCGAGATCTGTTTTCAGTCTGTGGACAAAGTGCCGGCAGGTTGCACATACAATCCGGAGCGCACGAAGCCATGGGGCACAAACCACGCTGTTTTGATGGGTAAAGATCTTATCAAAGAGCCGTTTGCTGTGATCAATGCAGACGATTTCTATGGCAAAGAGTCTTATCAGGTACTTGCAGACTTCCTTCGTTCGATTGAAGGCAAACAAGGTCAGTACTGTATGGTCGGTTATCGTGTTTGCAACACCCTCAGCGAGAACGGAGCGGTTAGCCGTGGTGTCTGCCAAACGGATGAAAACGGTCTGCTCACGGATGTAGTGGAGCGCACAAAAATCGAGGATAAGAACGGTACTATTGTCTTCACCGAAGATGGCGTGGATACTCCGTTAGATCCTCATACTCCCGTTTCGATGAACATGTGGGGCTTCTCGCCGGAGTATTTCCAATACAGCGAAGAGGCGTTCTGCAAATTCCTTGCGGAGCACGGGCAGGAACTCAAATCGGAGTTCTATATCCCGACGCTTGTTAACCAACTCATCGGTGAGGGTAAAGCTACCTGCAAAGTGCTTGACACACCGTCCAAATGGTTTGGCGTAACCTATTCGGAGGATCGCCCGCAGGTGGTTATGAAAATCAACCAACTGATCCAGGACGGCGTTTATCCCGCTAAATTATTCTAAAAATCGTAAATGTAAATTATTATGGCAAGAATACTTGTAACCGGCGGAACCGGATATATAGGTTCTCACACTACCGTTGAACTGATGCAGCAAGGCTACGACGTAACGATCGTAGATAACTTGAGCAACTCGTCCGTAGATGTATTGGACGGCATTGCGGCTATTGTGGGCAAAAAGCCTGAGTTCGCCAATATTGACTGCGGTAACTTCGTGGATCTGGATAATGTGTTTAAAACCTATCCGGATATCGTGGGTGTTATCCATTTCGCAGCCAGCAAAGCAGTGGGTGAGTCGGTAGAGAAACCGTTGCTCTATTACCGCAATAACATCGGTAGCCTTATTACGCTGTTGGATGTGATGAAACTGCACAAAGTGTCTAACCTCGTTTTCTCGTCCTCTTGCACCGTGTATGGTCAGCCGGACGCTGCTCACCTGCCGGTAGATGAGACCGCTCCTATCCAGAAAGCGCTCTCGCCGTACGGCAACACCAAGCAGATCAACGAGGAGATCATCTGCGATGAGGCGCACGCTGACAAAGGTCTGCATGCTACGATCCTGCGTTATTTCAATCCGATTGGCGCACATCCGTCTGCATGCATCGGTGAACTGCCGAATGGTGTGCCGCAGAACTTGCTGCCGTTTATTACCCAAACCGCTGCGGGGCTCCGCCAGGAACTCAAAGTGTTTGGTAATGATTATAACACCGCCGACGGCTCCTGCATCCGCGACTACATTTATGTGGTGGATTTGGCTAAAGCACACGTCAAAGCGATAGACAGAATGCTCAATGCCGCTGACCGCGAGCAGGTAGAGGTCTTTAACCTCGGAACAGGAACGGGTCTCAGTGTCCTCACGCTCATCAATGAGTTCGAGGCGGCTACCGGTGTGAAGATCCCTTACACGATTGTGGGTCGTCGCGAAGGCGATATAGAGCAAGTATGGGCTGCTCCCAAGAAAGCGAACGAAGTGTTAGGCTGGAAAGCAGACACTCCGATCCGTGATGTCCTCGCTTCCGCATGGAAATGGGAGAAACACATCCGCGGCATCAAATAAATCGTTAAATCGTAAATCGTCAAATCGTAAATCATTTTATGCTTTATCCTCTTAAATTCCGCGCACACCTCTTCCATAAGTTATGGGGCGGTCACACTATCGAGAAATGGTATGATCACGTGCCGGCTGACTTTGAAAACGTGGGCGAGTCTTGGGTCATCTCGGATGTACCCAATTATCCCACTGAAGTGGTGAATGGTACTCACGCCGGTGATAATCTGCAAGATCTGTTGGAGGTCTATATGGACGAGTTAGTCGGGGAAAAGGTCTATGAACTCTTCGGAAACCATTTCCCTTTGCTCATGAAGTTCATTGATGCCACCGATGATCTGTCTATACAGGTGCATCCGGACGATGAGTATGCGCTGGAACATGAGGATTCGCTCGGCAAAACGGAAATGTGGTACGTCATGCCGGCGAAAGGCAAATCGTCCATCTATCTGGGCTGGAAGCAGCAGATGAACGTATCGCTCATCCATGCTGCCATAGCCGATGGTACCTTGGCGGATTATTTGTTGGGCTACGATGTGCATGAAGGCGATGTGGCTTTTATTCCCGCCGGAACGGTTCACGCCATGAGACGTGACACTATTGTAGCGGAGATTCAGGAGAATTCGGACATCACGTACCGCCTCTATGACTACAACCGCGTGGGAAATGATGGTAAGAAACGTCCTCTCAAACTGGATAAAGCGCTTGACGTGATGAATTTCGCGCCGGCAGATCCTCAGTCGAAAGACCACAATGCGGCCGTCGTGACGCGCACAGCGCCACGTATTGATGGAGCGGTCAATATCAAGCAACATCCGTATTTTACCGTCAATCTCCTCTCTCCCACACGTCCTATCCAACGCGACTACGCGCCTCTGGATTCGTTCGTGGCATATATGTGCGTGGAAGGAGCTTGTGCGGTAAAAGCCTTGGATTGCGAAGTGGCTGAGAATGCTACCGTTTCGCTCAAATTAGGTGAGGCGGTTCTGATCCCTGCATCCCTCAACGATATTGTCATTGGGCCTTCGGGACATTGCAAACTATTGGAGATTTACGTGGAATTGTAAACGGTTTGGTGTGAATAAGAAAAAAGAGGCGCGTGCCTCTTTTTTTTATGTTGTGGACGTTTCTTATTGGAAGAAACTGAAATGCACACTTCCGTACGTCCGTGTTTCTACGTGCCTCGGATGCGTTGTAAAGTCCGTATCTTTGCCGTGCTCAATGACTAACCAGCCCTCTTCTTTTAGTATGTCTTGACCTAAAATCACATCGGGCAGGGCAGGTAACTGCTCCAAGGCATATGGCGGATCGGCAAAGATGAAATCATACTTTGTCCGGCATGCACTGATGAACTTGAACACATCGCCGCGGATGAGACTCAGGTTGCGGATTCCCAATTGGCGGCAACAGGCTATGATCCAGTTCTGCTGCACATGCGCAATCTCCACAGACGTCACTTCCCGTGCGCCGCGGCTGACACATTCCAAACCGATGCCGCCTGTTCCTGCAAAGAGATCCAATACGTCTATTCCCTCAAAATCCATTCGGTTGTTGAGCAGATTAAACAGGCTCTCTTTCGCAAAGTCCGTTGTCGGCCTTGCGGTTATATTTTTAGGGGGCGACAAGCGCCGCCCCCCGTATTTACCACTAATAATTCTCAAATGTCTTTTAACTATTAACTAGACGACTTCTATCAACTATCAACTTTAAACTTTCAACTAAACGCATCGCGTTTACTCCCAGTTTCCGGCATTGTTGTTCGGCGCATAGATGTCGCCCACTTTCAGACCGGTGTAGTGATCCAATTTGGACTCGCGGTCGATCAAGTTCACCAACTCCTGCTTGTTCAGGTCGCCCAGATAGCTCTCAAACGGAGCGCGAGCCTCAAACAGCGGAACGCGGATGCCTTGGCTGGTCTTGTAGTCGTTGTTCACCTCTAACTCAAAACGCTGACCGTTGCTGAAAGGAATAGTAACGATTTGGTCGATCGAGTTTTCGTCATACTGACCTTTGTAGAGCGATTGAAGCATGTTCAGCTCAATGGTATCACGACGGAAACCTTGCAGGCTGTTCTTCTTTATATCTGCGTCGTTCTCCCAGATATAAGCGTAGAGCTCGTCGTTGTTCTCGAAGTTCAGTTTCTTGTTCTTCAGCGCTTTCTTCTTCGCCTCGTCCAGAATCTTAACAGCCTTGTGCTCGGTCAAACCGGCCTCCAACTGCTTATCCGTCAAACTACCTTCCTTCAACACTTCTTTCTTCGGAGCGGTCTTGAGGAAGAGGAGTAACGAGTCATGATTAGCGGTGAAACGACCATTTTGGTGGTGGAACTCAACCTCTGCTGTACGCAGATCTACCAAGTTCTTAATTACCGCTACTTCACGCTCTGCACGTGTGTTCTCAAATTTAATAGGAGTTGTTACACTCTTTACGCAAAATACACCCATCACTACTACGGCGATGGTCAGCGTACAAATCACAATTACTCTTGATGCTTTCATTATAGGTTAAATTTTAAATATTTCTTTAAAACCGTGTTTTTTGACCCATTTTTTACCCTCTGGTACGACAATATTTCAAAAAACGCTGCAAAGTTACAAAAATATTTTGATATATGCAAAAAAAATTGTAAATTTGCAGCGTTTTTTAATTTGAGTTGTATGGAAGACAGCAATAAAGTCTTATTTTCGATACTAAATGAGCGTTTGGAACTGATGCGTCAGCTGGATGCGGAGGGTGATTCGGATCGCCGCAGACACATCGCCAAAGAGACGCAAACTTTGCATGCTCCGATGGCGCATAGGTTAGGTCTCTATCAGATCAAAACGGAGATGGAGGATCTGGCGCTCAAGTTCCTCGATTATGACACCTATAAATATATCGCGCACGCGCTGAACGCAAAAAAAGCGGAGCGTGAGGCGTATATCGCATCGTTTATTGCGCCGCTGGAGGAGAAACTGAAGGCGGAAGGATTTTCTTTTACCATCAAGGGCCGTCCGAAATCTATTCACTCCATCTATCATAAGATGCAGGCGCAACATTGCGATGTGGATAAGATATATGACCTTTTCGCAATCCGTATCATATTAGACTCGCCTCCCGAGAAGGAAAAATCCGATTGCTGGCAGGTATATTCCCTCATTACGGATATCTTTCCGCCTAACCCCAAACGTTTGCGCGACTGGCTTTCTGTTCCTAAAGAGAACGGATACGAGTCGTTGCATACCACGGTGCTCGGACCCGAAAAACGATGGGTAGAAGTGCAGATTCGTACCAAACGAATGGATGAGGTGGCGGAGCAAGGTGTGGCGGCGCACTGGTCATACAAAGGCGTCAAGGGGAGTATTGTGCAGAAGTCCGGAGATGTCTATGTCTTCACGCCGACAGGCGATTTGAGACGTTTGCCGGAAGGTGCCACGGTTTTGGATTTTGCCTATTCTATTCATAGCGAAGTTGGCTCGCATTGCGTCGGCGGTACTATTCGTAACCAAAACGTCTCCATTCGACAAAAGTTGGAGAACGGCGATCAGGTCTCTATTTTGACCTCGCCGAACCAGCATCCCAATGCCGGATGGTTGGAGTTTGTGGCTTCCTCCAAAGCCAAGAGCAAGATTCGTCAGGCGCTCAAAGAGCAGGAGTATAAATCTGCCGCAGAAGGAAAAGAACTGATCGAACGCCGCTTCAAGAACTGGAAGATCGAATACACCGAAGCGGACATAACGCGCATGGCGATCCGGCTTGGTTATAAAGCCGTTTCGGATATGTATCAGTCCGTTGCAACGGGCAAAGAGGATGTGCAGCGTTTGCGCGATGTGATGCTTACGCCCGAAGAGGCGCCCGTGGTTCATGAGCATACCGAATATGTGCCCAAGTCGGACTTGAGCGGCTTGGCTATAGAGGTGGATATGAACGTGAAGAATGTGGACTTTAACCTCTCCAAGTGTTGCAATCCGCAGCCGGGTGATCCTATTTTCGCTTTTGTTTCCGTCCTCAAAGGTATCCGCATCCACCGCATTGATTGTCCCAATGCCGCGGATATACGGGAACGCTATCCGTATCGTATTTTGCCCGCACGATGGGCGAAGAAGTCGTAAATTACCAATCCCAATAACCCATATAATTTGTCCGAATATCCAAGTCAAATATTAGAACAAGCGGTAAATCAAATGGCTTCGCTTCCCGGCGTGGGAAGGCGGACCGCTTTGCGTTTGGTGTTGCATCTCTTGCGTCAGACGGATAAAGATGTGGAGGCATTTGCCATGGCATTCACGCGCCTAAAAAAAGAGGTGCTTTATTGCCGCACGTGCCATAATATCTCAGATACTGAGGTTTGTCCGATTTGCAGTTCCCCGAGGCGCGATCATGCTACCATCTGCGTGGTGGAAAACGTGCAGGACGTCATGTCCATTGAGAATACGGGGCAGTATAACGGCGTTTATCATGTTTTGGGAGGCGTCATTTCGCCTATGGAAGGAATAGGACCGAAAGATATTGAGATTGATTCGCTGATAGAACGGGTCACCAAGGGCGGAGTAGAGGAGATCATTTTAGCCCTGCCGACCACGATGGAAGGAGACACCACGAATTTCTATATCTCCCGCCGTTTGGCGAATACAGGTTTGGCGGAACTGCCTAAGTTGTCCCAGATCGCGCGAGGTATCGCTATCGGCAACCAATTGGAATATACCGATGAAATCACGCTCGGGCGATCCATCGTTAACCGTACGGAGTTTAAAGGATAAAATGTTTAACTGACAATAAATTGATTATGGAAGAGAAAGTTATCAAGCACCTCAACTGGTGTTATTATGGTATCATGGTCTTTACGCTCGTTATTTTGAGCGGGATGTATTATTTGACTTCGCGGCCTGATTTTGAGCCTTTTAGCCCGATGGAGCAAGTCGGCATGATTCTTCAGTATATGGCTATGGGTTTGACGCTGATAGCCATTCCGTTTGGTTTATATACGGTTAAATTGTTCAAGCCCGATACGCTTGAGAAATACGAGGGTGTTGCGGCACAACGTATTTTGGTGGTGGGTCTTACGATGCCGATGAACATTGCGCTTTATTACCTTTTAGGTAATTATCAGCCGATGATGTGGTTAGCGGCGATGAGTGCTGTTGCGTGGTATTTTACCAAACCGACCCTTGGCAAAATGGAGCAGGAAATGACGCCCAAAGACCCCAATGAACCAACTTATTAATCCCCAAATTGTAATTCCCTTATGATTATTGCATGTGATTTTGACGGGACGATTGTAACACATGAATATCCCAAAATCGGCAAACCGATTCCGTTTGCTATTCAGACCTTGAAAAAACTGCAGGAAGAGGACCATCATCAGATCATCCTTTGGACCGTTCGTGAGGGCGATTTGCTGCAAGAAGCGCTTGATTATTGTAAGTCCAAAGGCTTGGAGTTTTATGCCGTGAACAGCAATTACCCGGAGGAAGAACCGGAACATGGAACGGCTCGCAAACTGGTAGCGGATCTGTGGATTGATGACCGCAATTTAGGTGGTTTGCCGGACTGGGGGGTGATATATAATATGATCCATACAGGGCACCCGTACGAACCTGCTCCGCAAGGGAATATGGAGGATTTGCAACCGAAAAAGAAAGGCTTTTTTGCTAAATTGTTTGGCTAAATGATGATCAAGCTCCGTAAAATCGAACCTTCCGACCTGCCGTTTCTCTATCAATGGGAGAACGATGCTTCGTCATGGGCGGACGGGGCGAACCATAATCCGCTCTCACAGCAGGATTTGCGGAACTATATCGAATCCACGACCGGAGATATTTACCGCGACGGCCAACTGAGGTTGATTATTGTGAAGGATGAAACGACTTTGGGATGTATTGACCTCTTTGACTTCGATCCCCGAAACCGGCGGGCGGCAATCGGCATGTATATCATCCCCGAAGCGCGGGGAAAAGGAGTCGGAAAGGAAGCCTTGAAACAGCTCGAAGATTATGCGTTCGGCTTCCTGAATCTGCGCTTGTTATACGCAACTATTGCTACGCAAAATATCCCTTGTTCGACGTTGTACAAGAACGCCGGATATATTCCTTCTTCGCCTTTAACGCATTGGACTTTGGAGTCAGATGCCGTTTTTTGGCTAAAAATGAACAAATAAGTGTTTTTTTCGCGCGCGTGCTTGCGTATATGAAATTTTTTTTGTAACTTTGCACGCTTTTTTGAAATTTCTATTTTATCAATATGGCTAAAACTGCTTTAATAACCGGCGTAACGGGACAGGACGGAAGTTATCTGTCCGAGTTTTTATTGGCAAAAGGATACGAGGTACACGGTATTATCCGTCGTAGCTCGGTTGATTACCGTGAGCGTATCGCCCATTTGGAGGGTACGCCGCATTTTCATCTGCACTATGCGGACATGAGCGACTCCATGTCGCTGGTCAAATTGGTGGGAAAAGTGATGCCGGACGAGATCTACAACCTCGCGGCACAAAGCCACGTGCAGGTCTCTTTCGATGCACCGGAGTTTACCGCCGATGTGGACGCGGTCGGTGTGCTCCGTATTCTGGAGGCGGTTCGCACGAACCATTTGGAGAAAACCTGTAAGATCTATCAGGCTTCTACTTCGGAGCTTTACGGCAAGGTGGAGGAAGTACCGCAATCAGAGACGACGCCGTTTCATCCCTATAGCCCGTACGCCGTGGCTAAACTGTACGGCTTCTGGATCATCAAAGAGTACCGCGAGGCATACAATATGTTCTGCTGCTCGGGTATTCTCTTTAACCATGAGTCCGAGCGACGCGGAGAGACGTTCGTGACCCGTAAGATCACGCTCGCAGCGGCGCGTATCGCGCAAGGCAAACAGAACTGTCTCTATCTCGGCAACCTCGACTCATTGCGCGACTGGGGGTACGCCAAGGATTACGTAGAGTGCATGTGGCTCATCCTTCAGCACAATACGCCGGAGGATTTCGTCATCGCTACCGGCGTACAGCATAGCGTCCGCGAGTTCGCAACACTCGCGTTCCACCACGCAGGTATTGAATTGCGCTGGGAAGGCGAAGAAATAAACGAAAAAGGTATCGTAGCAAGCATCAATACTGCACTCGCGCAGGCTGAAGGACTCAAAGTCGGAGATACCGTTGTGGCTGTCAGCCCGGACTTCTATCGTCCGACAGACGTGGTAAACCTCCTCGGAGATCCTTCCAAAGCCAAACGAGAACTTGGTTGGAATCCGCAGACCACGTCCTTTGAGCAACTCGTTGAACTCATGGTAGCGCACGATATGAAGAAAGTAGCTGCCGATGATGCCGCCGCGGAGATCCGTAAGGTCAATTTGGCAGAGTACCTCGAGAAAGGAGTGGACAAATGATCTCTCCCTGTCTCCCACCTGTCTCCCACCTGCTTTCCACCTATCTTCATCGGATGCTCATCGGATGCTCATCGGGTGCTCATCGGATGCTCATCGGATGCTCGGTATGAGACTGGTATGACGAAAACGGGAGAATAAATAGATAAAACAAAGAAAAAATGGAGAAGAATGCAAAAATATATGTAGCAGGCCACCGGGGAATGGTGGGATCTGCAATCGTACGGGAACTGCAACGGCAGGGATATACGAATATTGTGACACGGACGCACAAAGAGTTGGATCTGTGTCGTCAAGAGGCGGTGGAGAAGTTCTTTGCGGAAGAGAAACCGGAGTACGTGTTCCTCGCAGCGGCTAAAGTGGGTGGTATTGTGGCAAACCAGAATGCCCTCGCGGATTTCATGTATGACAATATGATCCTCGAGATGAATGTTATTCATGCCGCATGGAAGAACGGAGTGAAGAAATTGGAGTTCTTAGGATCTTCCTGTATTTATCCGCGCATGGCGCCACAACCGATGCAGGAGAGTTGTTTGTTAACCGGCGAGTTGGAGAAGACCAACGAGGCGTACGCGCTGGCAAAGATCAGCGGACTCAAATACTGCGAGTTTTTGAACCGTCAGTACGGAACAGATTACATCTCTGTCATGCCGACGAACCTCTATGGCCCGAATGATAATTATCACCCGGAGCACAGCCACGTCCTGCCGGCGCTCATCCGTCGTTTCCATGAGGCGAAAGTGAGCGGCGCAAAGTCCGTGACCTGCTGGGGAACAGGTTCTCCGTTGCGTGAATTCTTGTATGTGGACGACCTTGCTAACCTCTGTGTCTTCCTTATGAATAACTACAGCGGAAACGAGACCGTGAATGCCGGAACAGGCAAGGAATTGACCATCAAAGCTTTAACGGAACTTGTGGCGAAAGTTATTGGCTATGAAGGAGAAATCCTTTGGGATAGTACCCGTCCGGACGGCACGCCGCGCAAACTGCTGGATGTAAGCAAAGCAACCAAACTCGGTTGGACATACAAGACCGAACTCGAAGACGGCATCCGTCTCGCATACAAAGACTTTTTGGAGAACCCGATGCGCGCAGAAAGATGAGAGACTTCTCGCTGGACATATATCGTGAGCTTTTAGAAGCCTTGCAAAAACAAGGTTACGGATTGATTTCCTATGCAGACTACTGTCGTGATCTCGTGATCTCGAAATCTCGAAATCTCGAAAATCGTAAGTTCGTCATCCTCCGCCACGATGTGGATCTGAAAGCCCCAAACAGCCTCAAAACAGCACAGATAGAGCATTCTCTCGGCGCGAAAGCAAGTTACTACTTCCGAATCATACCGGAAAGTAACCAGCCGCAAATCATCCGTTCTATCGCGCAACTCGGACACGAAATAGGCTATCATTACGAGGACATGAGTCTATGCAACGGAAGCATAGATCAAGCATGGAGCCATTTCCAAACCTGGCTGAACTATTTCCGGCAGTACTACGCTGTAGAAACAATCTGCATGCATGGAGCGCCGACCAGTAAATATGACAGCAAGGATCTTTGGCAGAAATACGACTACAAGACGCTCGGTATCATCGGCGAGCCGTATATGGATACCGACTTTGGCGATGTGTTCTATTTGACAGATACGGGTCGTTGCTGGGACGGTTACAAAGTGAGTGTGCGTGACAAGATACCGAACTACCAAGACGAATGGACCGCAAAAGGCTTGGTATGGCACACAACGCAGGAACTCATTGCTGCTGTTGAACAAGGCAAATTGCCAAATCATGTGATGATCACCACACACCCGCAGCGGTGGACAAACAACAAGGCGGCATGGTATAAAGAATGGTTGATGCAAACAACCAAAAACATAGTAAAGCGAATAATAGTAAAACAAAACAATGGATAAGAAATTAAATTTTGGACTTATCGGAGCAGCAGGTTACATTGCTCCGAGACACATAAAAGCCATCGCCGATACCGGTAATGACTTGATTGTTGCGTATGACAAGTTTGATAGTGTCGGACGTTTGGACAGTTCGTTCCCGGATTGCTCGTTCTTTACTGAGAATGAGCAGTTTGACCGTTTCTGCTCCAAGCAGATGCGCACGGCAAATCCTTTGAACTGGTTGTCTATTTGTACGCCAAACTACACCCACGATGCTTTCATCCGTTATGGTCTGCGTCTGGGCTGTAATGTGATCTGCGAGAAGCCGCTTGTGCTGAATCCTTATAACATCGACAACTTGGTGGAATTGGAGGCAGAGACCGGACACCAGGCATATACGATTCTCCAACTGCGTCTGCACGACAAGATCCGCGCGCTGAAGGAGAAAGTGGCAAACGGACCGAAAGATAAGATCTACGACGTGGATCTGACCTATATCACGAGTCGCGGCAAATGGTATTACAGTTCCTGGAAAGGCGATGTGCATAAATCCGGCGGAATAGCAACCAACATCGGCGTGCATTTCTACGACATGCTGCAATGGATCTTCGGACCGGTGAAGCAGAACATCGTCCATGTGATGTCCTTTGACCGTGTTGCCGGCTATTTGGAGTTAGAGAAGGCGCGCGTGCGTTATTTCCTTTCTATTAACGCAGATTGTCTTCCTGCTAATGCCGTACAAGGTGAGAAACGTACATACCGCACGCTCTCTATTGACGGCGAAGAGTTTGAGTTCAGCGCAGGATTTACAGAGTTGCACACCGAGAGTTACAAGCAGATTCTTGCCGGTAACGGCTTCCGTATCTCCGAGGCACGTCCGTGTATCGAGACGGTTGCGCAGATTCGTCATGCAGAACCGATCGGACTCGTTGGTGATTACCACCCCTTAGCTAAATTACCATTAACCCCACACCCGTTTGGATGGGATGAGAGAAGATGAGAAAATTTAAATACATATTGTTTTTTGCAATAGTGGGCTTTGCGCTTTCCTCTTGTGTGACAGCGCGAAAAGTGAACTATATGCAGAAACCGGATAAGGAGATCCCTTCTTATGCCGACACCCTGAGTTTTGAGGATTACGAGCTACGCATAGGCGACCGCCTGTACGTGCACGTGTATTCCTTAAATGAAGAGGTAATGAAGATGTACAACGCCGGTGGTACAAATGCTTCTACCATGCGCCAGCAGATGAATCAAGGAAGTATGGGAGGTTCGTATGACCTTTATACCTATTTGGTTCACGAGGACGGAAACATTGATTTTCCCACTATCGGCAAGGTCTTCGTGCAAGGCAAAACGACCCGCGAAGTGCGCAAAGAGTTGGAGAAACGGCTTGGCACATTGTTGCAGGAATTGCCGGGATATAGTACCATCTCCGTAGAAGTGAACGTAGTAAACCGCAGTTTCTCTATTATCGGTGCGCAAAGTGGCAGATACATGATCAACAAAGAGAAGATGACCATCTTCGAAGCCCTCGCTATGGCGGGAGATATGAAAGAGTTCAACAGCCGCAAGGAAGTGAAACTCGTGCGTGAACGCAACGGCATTACGACGATCAAGACCTTTGATGCACGTACCGAAGACCTCGTTAACTCCGAGTATTACTACATCGAGCCGAACGACATCATCTATATCCGCGAGATGCCGGGTTACAGCTTTGGTATCAACCATGTGACGACTGTCATCGGCGTAACGGCTTCTACGATTTCGTTTGGTATCTTGATTTATACGATTGTGCAAACTGGTATCAACCACTGGAACAAGCACGTCACTAACAAAGAAATAAATGGAGGAAGTAAATGATGAGAAAGATACATTCGATTATATTACTCCTTGTGGCGGTGTTGATGAGCAGTTGTTATACTCACCACGTCATCGGCTATTTGCAGGAACCGACCAAGAACAACGGCATTCCGGTATATGACAGCGCGGCATATGAGCCTTACCGAATCCATGTGAACGATGAGATCATTTATCGCTTGATTTCTATGGATGAGACGATTACTAAAACCTTCTCGTCCAATAATAACATGTCCTCCGGTCAGTATGCGAACTCATACCGCGTCTATTCAGACGGAACGGTGGATCTGCCTTTCCTCAAACCGGTGAAGCTCGTTGGCTTGACGGAACTGGAAGCAGAGGCGGTGTTACGCGAGGCTTTCCGGGAAATAATCCCCGATGCCGATGTCAAGATGGTACTTTATAACAAGTATTTCTCGGTGATCGGAGATGCTAATTCCGGACGATATTATATTTATAAGGAGAAGATGAATATCTTCCAAGCCCTGGCGATGACAGGCGATGTGATGAATAGCGGCGACCGCAGACATGTGCGCATCGTGCGTCCGAAGGACTTTGGACAGGAGCCGGAGATTCTGGAATTTGATATTCGTACCAACACCATCATCGATTCAAAATACTACTATGTCTATCCGAACGACGTGATTTATGTAGCGCGTACGAAAGACAGCTTCTATAAAGTACCGAGCTATGCCGGTTTCATTGGCTTGATAACCAGTTCTATAGCCCTCTTGACAACTGTTTTGAATCTTGTGGCTAACGCCTATAAATAACGACTATGAGTAACAATAATCAATATTACACACCGGGTGGTAATAACAGTTATTACCAGGGAAACGGTAACTATTACGCCGGACCGAATGGCAATTATTATGCAGGTGGAAACCAGCAGTATTACATGCAGGACCCATTGCAACAACAAAACAACGACGAAGAGGAAGCCTCCAATTTCAATATCATGGAGTGGGTGTTTGTCTATCTTCATTATTGGTACTTGTTTGTGATAGCAATAGCGATTGCATTGGGTTTGGCGATGTTGAAAAACAGACGCTGGATGCCAACTTATTATTCCCAAGGCACGATTGTTATAAAGGAAAATTCCGGTTATGGTGGAGCTAATTTGGCTTTGATGCAGGGATTCGGAGTGGATGCCGGCTACAAGAACGTGAACAACCAAATGATCATGCTCGGCTCCTATGACTTAATCGGCAGGGTTGTGGATTCGTTGCCGTTCATGGAAGTGGAGTATATCACGCAAGGTCGCTTCAAGACGCGTAATATTTACCATCAGACACCTGTTGTGATTGACAAAATGCGCGTGAACGACCGTGCGTACAATATGTTGTTCCAGATTGATTTCCGAAATGATGGTACGCTGCATGTGTCTTCGACCGATGAGAATATGCCGCTGAGTATCGATGCACGTTATGGAGAACCCGTTTCGTGTCAATTGTTTGACATTATTATCTGGCCGACAGAACTGATGGTTAATTCCGGAAGAATATTTTTCCGTTTCCGCGATCGTGAGTCCCTGATCAATGAGTTCATGGGCGGTTTGCAGTTGCAGTTTGTGCGTGACGGATCTACGGTTCTCGCCTTGGCACTTACCAGTGAGACGCCGCAACGTGACTGTGAGTTCCTCGACATGTTGGCGAAAGTATATCTGCTCCAGAACTTGGAGAAGAAAAACGAAGTGGCGGAGAACTCTATTCGCTTCATTGACCAGCAGTTGGATACCCTCAAAGCTTCATTACGTGTCAGCGAAGGAGCCATGACTGATTTCCGTCAGGAGAACCGTTTCATTGACGTGAACTCCTATGCGAGTGAGTTGATGTCCATGATCTCCGGCTATAACCAGCAAGCCTTGGATCTGCGTCTGCGTGAGACTTATTTCGATTATCTCATCAACTATATTCATACGAATATGAACAATGATGCAGTAATCGCACCGAGCACAATGGGTTTGTCGGAACCCACTTTGGCGGGATTAGTACAGCGTTTCAACGACATTCGTATCCAACGTAGCGAATTGACGGAGAAAAACGTCTATTATGCCAAGTACACCAAGGAGATGGAGACCATCAAAAACTCAATTGAAGAGGTGGTAAAATCCATGCGTGCATCGCTCGAAATTGAGAAAATGGATCTGAAACGCCGTTATGCGGAGGCAGAGGATTCGCTCAAAACACTGCCGGAGAAAGAGTTGCAGATGGTGGCTATCGAGCGTAACTACCGTATTGATGACAACTACTACACTTTCTTCCTCCAGAAACGTGCAGAGGCGGAGATTCAAAAGGCTTCCAACACGCCCGATAACTCGATCATGGACAAAGCGCGCACGCTTTCTGTCATGAATATGAAGACCAAGAAAAAAACGACTACTTCTTATCTCTTTATCGGATTCTTGATTCCTTTTGTGCTGATCACCCTGAGTGAACTGCTTAACAACAAGATCCGTTCGCCGAAGGATGTAGTGAATCTGCGCGTCTTCCGTCTGATCGGTACATTGCGCCATGCGCGTAACCAAAACCCGACCTTGGTCAAAGATGCGCCACGATCTACTTATGCGGAAATGCTGCGTGCGATCCGTACGCGTATGGAGTTTGTGCTCCGCCGCAAAACAAAGACGGTGGTTTGTATCACTTCTACCGAGTCCGGTGATGGTAAAACCTTTATCTCTACCAACTTGGCTGCCCTCTATGCGATGGGCGGCAAAAAGACCTTGTTGATTGACTTGGATATTCGCAAACCGAATATTCACACCAAACTGGCATTGGAGGGCGGTAATGGTATTTCCAACTACTTGGCAGGAGATTGCGAACTGGATGAAATCATGGTCAAGAATACACCGTTTGGCTTCGACTTCGTGCGTGCTGGAACTATTCCGCCGAATCCGGGTGAACTCATTCACTCCGATAAATTCACGGAATTCTTGAACCAGATGCGTGAGGAGTACGATTTCATCGTCATTGACACATCGCCTATTGGTCTTGTTCCGGACGCCTATACGATTATTGAGCAGAGCGATATGTGCTTGTTCGTCATCCGTTGTATGCTCACCAATAAGTCCTTCTGCAAGCAGACTTTGGAACAGATGCGCGAAGTGGTGGAGAATCCGGAGAAAATCCAATTGATACTTTCCGACATCTCGCTCGGTAAGAACCACACGTACGGTTATGGCTATGGCAGTTACGGCTATGGGTATGGCAGTTATGGCGGTTACGGCTATGGATATGGTGGTTATGGCTATGGTTACGGCAGCCGTCGCTCCAAACGTTTCGGTAAGTTATACGGCAAACTCTATGGCAAACTGGTTCATGAGGACAAAGCATACCAAGCCTATAACTATTACCACGACGATGAAGTGGATGAGGAATCGAAAGAGAAAGACCAAAAGTCGTAATCAGAATGGAGAGGGGATGCAGAAATGCATCTCTTCTTTTGTTACGGGATGCAGAAATGTGATCTCCGCCGCATGGAGCATGAGCCGTTCTCCTGCTTTGCCATAAAGGCGATCGCCGGCAATAGGCGCATTCAGTCCTTCCGGATGAGCCGCATGTACGCGCAACTGATGCGTCCTTCCGGTTAAAGGATAGAAATCTACCAACACCGAACCATCCGCTCTCCGCTCGCGGACATGAAAACGTGTAATGGCGACCTTTCCATGCTCCTTATTGACCATTTGCCGCGGACGGTCATAGGGATTTGGTAGCAAGGGCAAACTAATCTCGCCTTCATCGGGGATCGCCTGAAAACGGTTATTGGGCGCAAGCATGGCCTCATAGCGCTTTTGAATGTCCCGGCGTTGGAAATAGGATTGTAATTCTTTATATACATCCGGCTTCTTTGCTAATACAATAATTCCGCTGGTGTCTTGATCCAGACGATGCGCAGGCATGATATATGCTCCGTTAAGCCGCTTGGAGAGGAACTCTGTCAGCGAGACCTCATTCGTCTTACCGGGAACAGATAATACTCCTGCCGGCTTGTTCACAACCATCAGAAAATCGTCCTCATACAGCGTTTCTATCTCCTCCAATACAGCCGGAGAGGATTCTTGGGAAGTGACAAATTCTACATTCAGACCTTTGGTTACGTGTCTTAGAATAGGTACACAACGCCCGGAACAGGGAGGGTAGAGCACACCTTCCTGACGAATCTCATTGCGCGGCGATGCACCGATCCAGAACTCCGCTAACGAAACCGGCTTCAGTCCATGCGTCAACGTGTACTGCAATAACTTAGGCGCACAGCATTCGCCGGCTCCTGCCGGCGGCAAAACGGAAGACTCCTTCGCCCCTCGGTCTTTACCAAACCAGTTTTCCGGAGAGATTATAGGCTTCTCGTTTGCGAAAATCTCCAATAGATCTTTCGTCTCGCCCAAACCGTTCACAAACCGGTAGTTGGCAAATAGCAACTGTTGCAACCGTCTGGACTCCACTTTGTTGGTTCCAATAGGAGGCGTGGACATCGCATAGACAGGTGGCACAAAACCCTCGTGATAATAACTGCCGTCTAATTGGGCTGAGAATGCCGCCAAATAGGGTAGCGGATGATCTCCACCGTCCACCATCAAAACACCGAACATTTTTCCTTGCCGGTGCAATTCACTTTCCGGGTTCGCGCGCATGTACGCGTGTACTTTATTTATTATGATATTGACAGCCTCCTGAATATCCATATTTTCTAAATTCGATGCAAAATTACAAAAAAAAATCCTTCCAAGCAAGCCCAAAGTACTATTTTTTGAAAAAAATGTACAAAAAACTTGCATATGTGCAAAAAAAGCAGTAATTTTGTACCCTGTTATGCAAAAAGCTTTCGATAACGATAAATATATCCGCATTCAGTCGGAGCATATACGCGACCGAATTGCGCAATTTGGCAATAAGCTCTACCTTGAAATGGGGGGCAAGTTGTTCGATGATATGCACGCCAGCCGCGTGCTACCCGGTTTTATGCCGGATAGCAAACTGCGCATGTTGACCCAGTTGCAGGATTCATTGGAGATCATTATCGTTATTTCCGCTTTGGATATTGAGCGTAATAAAGTTCGCCAGGATTTGGGTATAACGTATGATGAAGATGTTCTGCGTCTCCGCGAAGAGTTTGCTTTGCGCGGATTTTTGGTCTCTTCGGTAGTGATTACCCACTATTCGGGCCAACGTTCCGCGGACTCGTACCGACAACGTTTGGAGCGGAAAGGAATCTGTGTCTATTATCATTATACCATCGAGGGATATCCGCATAATGTGGAGTTGATTGCTTCCGAGGAGGGCTTCGGTCGCAATGATTATATCGAGACCACGCGGCCTTTGGTGGTGGTAACTGCCCCCGGACCGGGTAGCGGCAAGATGGCGGTTTGTCTGAGTCAGCTCTATAACGAGCACGCGCGTGGCAAAGAGGCGGGATATGCAAAGTTTGAGACTTTCCCCGTGTGGAACTTGCCGCTCAAACATCCATTGAATGTGGCGTACGAAGCGGCTACGGCGGACTTGCAGGACGTGAACATGATCGACCCCTTCCATCTGGAGGCAACAGGCAAGACAGCGGTGAACTACAACCGCGATATAGAGATCTACCCGGTCTTGGAAGCCTTGTTTACTTCTATTTATGGTTCCAGCCCGTATCATTCGCCCACGGAGATGGGGGTTAATATGGTCGGTTTCTGCATCAGCGATGACGAAGCCGTGCGTGAAGCCAGCAAGCAGGAGATCATCCGCCGCTATTTCCAGTCGCTCTGCCATTTGGCGAACGGCAAATGCAACGATGCCGAGGTGAAGAAACTGGCGCTTTTGCAGCAACAAGTGGGTATCACTACTGCGTATCGCCGTACAACCGTTGCTGCGCGTGAACGCCGGGCGCTCTCGGGAGCTCTGCACGACGGATCGTTTAACCACGCGGCCGCAATCGAGTTGCCGGATGGTAAAATCATTACCGCGGAGGCAGGGCAGTTATTGGGCTCTTCGGCGGCGCTTTTACTCAACGCAATGAAGGAATTAGCCGGCATTGACCATGCCCTGAGGCTCATTCCGCAAAATATCATTGAACCCATACAGAAAACGAAAATCAGTTATCTGCATGGTCAGAACCCGCGTCTGCACACGGACGAAGTGTTAGTGGCACTATCGGTTCTCTCGTTGCATGACGACAACTGCCGCAAGGCGTTGGAAACACTACCGTTACTGAAGGGTTGCCAAGCGCACTCTACGGTAATGCTCAAAGAAGTGGATTGGAGAACATTTAAGAAATTAGGTATCGATTTAACAACCGACCCGGCACGCAAATAGGATAAGAGAACGCGGGTGCAAATCCCGGACAGACCGGCTACTGTGATTGCTTCGGCATAAGTCAGATCGCTTTCCTTTTTGTATCGATTGGTAAGTCCTCTCGGAATAGGACGAACAATGGCAAAAAAGATATTTTTCATACTTTGTTTGGCACTTTGTGCTAACTCTGTATTCGCGTTAAGCGATGCAGACTTGGACTCGTTGTACCGCCGCTTCCAGATAGAGGAAGTGGAGGTTACTGCGCGTGTGTTGGATAAAGATGTGATTCAGCCCCAGACCCTCAAAGGACCTGAACTCCAACGCCTCAATGCGCTTTCTGTTGCCGATGCTTTGCGTTATTTCTCAGGCGTGCAAATAAAAGACTACGGCGGAGTAGGGGGAATAAAAACAGTGGATATCCGCTCTATGGGTTCGCATCATTTGGGTGTCTTTTATGACGGAGTGGAGATCGGAAATGCCCAGAACGGCGTGGTGGACCTGGGTAAGTTCTCTATGGAGAATATAGAAGAGATTAGTCTCTATAACGGTCAAAAGAGCGAATTGCTCCAGCCGGCTAAAGACTACGGCTCTTCCGGAACGCTTTATTTGAGGACCCGTCGCCCTAAGTTCGAAGCGGACAAGCCTTATAATGTGATGGTTGGAATGCGGGCAGGAACATTCGGCTTGGCAAATCCTTCCGTGCTATATGAGCATAAACTGACCGACAATATTCATTTGAGCGCTAATGCGGAATACCAATTTGCTACCGGGCGTTACCATTTCAGGGTGCATAAAGTGAGTACGGATGGAAAAACAGCATGGGACACTACCGGCGTGCGCCAAAACGGAGATATTCAATCCTGGCGGGCCGAAATAGGTCTGTTTGGATATCTGCCTCGCGGAAAATGGCATGTCAAGGGGTATTTCTATAACAGTGAGAAAGGTATTCCGCGGGCAATCATACGCAATGTGTGGACTTCGGATCAGCGTCAATGGGACAGGAATGCCTTTGTGCAGAGTTCCTTTGAGAATACATGGATGGCAGGAGACCGACGGCTGAGTCTGTTGGCTACCGCTAAGTATTCATACGACCAAATGCGCTATCTGAATCCGGACACCACGTTGATGTATGTGGACAACGAATTTCGCCAGCAAGAAGCTTATCTGAGTGCCGCTTTTCGGGCGGATGTGTTTAGTTGGTGGGAAGTGGCGGTAAGTGCGGATTATATCTATAATCATCTCAATAGCAACATGTCCAATTTTGTGTTCCCTCGCAGACATACCGGCTTGATTGCTGTCTCCACGGCTTTTCATTATAAATGGCTTCGTGCGCAGGCAACGGCATTGGAAACACTCATTCATGATCATATAGAGCGGCCTGCCGGCCTGATAAACAAGGCGGCAAAGGATTACAGCCGCCTTACTCCTTCCGTTTCGTTGAGTTATCAGCCTCTGTTGACGGAACGGTTGTATTTGCATGCTTTCTACAAGCATATTTTCAGAATGCCGACGTTCAATGACTTGTATTATACGGATATCGGAAATACCGCGCTTCGGCCTGAATTTACCACGCAGTATGACGGTGGATTAGAATACACCAAATCGCTTAAGTTGGATAATAATGCGATGAAAGGTATAGATCTACATGTAAAAGCGGATGGCTACTTCAACCAGGTGAAAGATAAAATCATTGCTGTTCCGAAAGGAAATAGCCAATATCGTTGGCAGATGTTGAATTTGGGATACGTGGAAATCCGTGGCTGTGACATCAATGCCGGCGTGACGATGCACTTTGATTATGGAGTGGAGTGGGCTTTCAACGGCTCATATACATATCAGAAAGCACAAGATCTTACGGATCCGTCAAAACTGGAATATGGCGGTCAGATAGCCTATATTCCCTGGCATTCCGGCTCTATTGTCAGTAATCTGAGTTGGAGGGATTGGTCGCTGCATTACTCTTTCATTTATGTGGGAGAGCGCTACCATACTTCCGCTAACATCCGTGCAAACTATGAGTTGCCGTGGTACACGCATGATTTGAGTATCTCTAAAATGTGGCAACTAAAAGGCTGGCGCTTGTCCACAACGGTTGAAATCAATAACTTATTAAACCAGCAGTATGCTATCATCCTCAATTACCCTATGCCGGGACTAAACGGGAAACTGATCGTACGCGCGTACATTTAAATTATGAAGAGAACAAATATATATGTATTGGCAATCCTGCTGTTCATGACAGCATGCCGCGGGGACGAATTGCTTCCCCCGACCGAAACAGAAACACGTGGCGACAAACAGAGTGGTAGTTTGCGTGGCTTCTATCTGCTCAATGAAGGAAACATGGGGCAGAACAAAGCAACACTCGATTATTATGATTTTGAAAAAGCGATCTATACACGGAATATTTACGGAGCCGCTAATCCGGGTATGGTTCAGGCGCTTGGCGATGTTGGGAATGACCTCAAAGTGTATGGCAACCGTTTGTATGCTGTGATTAACTGTTCCAACCTGATCGAGGTAATGGATAAGCGCACGGCAGAACATATCGGAACCATTGAGATACCGAATTGCCGGTATTTGACGTTTGATGGCGCTTATGGCTATATAACGAGTTATGCCGGCCCTGTGCAAATAGGAAACAAGCAAATTGGCTATGTGGCTAAATTTGATACCGCAACGCTTCAAATCATAGATACTTGTTTTGTTGGTTACCAACCGGATGAAGTAGAAGTATTGGGCAATAAACTATACGTGGCGAATTCCGGCGGGTACTTGGTTCCGAATTATGAAACCAAACTGTCGGTTATTGATTTGAATACATTTGAGGTAGCCGATTCCATTTTGGTTGCTATTAATCTGCATCGGGTGCGAAAAGACGGTGAAGATATGTTATGGGTTACTTCGCGAGGCGATTATGCGGATAATCCGGCACGTCTCTTTCGCGTCAATCCTCTCAGCAAACAGATAACCGATACGTTTGAACTGGCGGCTGGTGACTTGACCATTTGCGGCGATTCGCTCTATTATTGCGGAATGGATTATGCGGCCGGAGGAGCCATGAGCGGCATCATCAATACACGCACATGCCAACAAGTATCTACCTCCATTGTAACAGACAATACGTTGATTGACACTCCTTACGGCATAGCTATACATCCCGATTCCGGCTATGTGTATATGACCGATGCCGGAACGTACGTTAACCCTGGAGTGCTATATTGCTTCTCACGCGATGGCAAACAATTATGGAATGTACGTACGGGTGACATTCCAGCACATATTGCATTTATCTATAAATAAAACAGATATGAATCATTTATTATTAACAATCTTATTAACGGTAAACCCCTATATTTCACGGGTGTTTGAGTACATGCCTGCTCCGGGACAGTTTATCAACACATTGCCGGCAGCAACCGAAGAAGACACTCCTCAAACGATGGCGCAGAAAGCCGAAGATGCCATCGCTAACAATGCTGGCGGAATGATTTGCTTAGGCGCTTTTGGCGGTTATGTGGTGTTTGGTTTCGACCATCCGGTTGCTAATAGTGGTACCGATTATGACTTCAAAATATCGGGCAATGCTACTTATGCCAACAACGCCAAAGACAACACCCGCAAAGGCGGAGCCAGCGAGCCGGGTATTGTGATGGTTAGTTATGACACGAACTCGAACGGACTGCCGGATGATACGTGGTACGAACTGGCAGGAAGTGAATATTACAAACCTGGAACGCAACATAACTATACGGTCACTTATCGCCGTCCGCAAGGATTAGAAGATATACCTTGGACGGACAGCAATGACAGCAGTAGCGTCGTGCCGCGCAATTCCTTCCACAAGCAGGATTATTACCCCTTGTGGGCTCCGGATGAACTGACCTTTACTGGCACATTACTCGCTCCAAACGCGGTTAATGAAGGTACAGGCGGACAATCCTATTTTGTGCTATATTGCTATGATTTTGGCTATGCCGACAATCATCCGAATAATACGGAGGGATGCAAGTTCCGCATCAGTTGGGCGGTGGATAAGGACGGTAAAAGTGTCAACCTTCCGGCTATTCATTTTGTCAAAGTCTATACCGGTATTCAGCAAGTATGCGGATGGCTTGGAGAAACCAGCACAGAAATAGCCGGAGCGGAAGACTTGCATCCGGAAATGGAGCCCACTACGGCCATCATTGAAACGCAAGTTTCTCAAATTGCACGAAAAGTTCTCCGCGGTGGACAGATGATGATCATTCGCGATAACAAAGCATATAATCCATTAGGGATTTCAATATCATCTTATTAATTAACCAAAATTTACAAACAAAATGAAAAAGATTTTCTTTTTTGCATCAGCGCTTCTTGCAAGCCTGAGTATTTCTGCCAAGGTGATCACTTTGGATCTCACTACGGCGCAAAATCTTAATTCAGATCCTATTGCTTATGAGACGGAGCACACTCCGGTTACGTATTACAATGATCTGAAGAATGTAATGGACAGCACGTATAGTGTGAATCCGTTATATGCTCAAATTCAGACGAATCAAGGCACATTCTTCTTTGATCATCTCCCGACAAAGGAAAATTATGGTGGTACCTCTTGGGAGGGTTTCACAGTAAGTAAAATGGATGTGGATAGCGCAAACCAGTTTGCTTGCGTTGCTAAAGGTGGTGTAGCTGGTGTTGGAACACCATTCCTCGTTGGCTATTTTTCGGAGTATGCTGCATATGCTTTATTGGATTACTCTCCTTGCCATGTTACTTTCTCCGGTGAGTTTTATCCCAAGAGCGTACAGATCTGCCAGAATTCGCTTACGATGAAAAACCTCAAGGAAGGTTTGGGTTCCGCTCGTGCATTCACAGCTGAAGATGAGTTAACGCTCAAGATCTATGCAATTGATGATGAAGGCTATAATGATGAAGATAAAGAGCCGGTTATCTATAAATTGGCAGAGGGCACTAACTTCAATGATGGCTGGGTTAAGATTGACCTCACGCCGCTGGGTAAAACGTATGGTCTGAACTTTGAAATGACTTCTACAGATCAAAGTTATGGTTTCGCTAATACTGCTCTTTATTTTGCTATGGACGAGTTGGTGATTAGTACTACTAATCCGATTGCTACCTTTGAGAACGAAGAAGGTGGAGTGAATGTCGCGAAGGCGGATACTTGCTGGCAAGGAGCTGATGCACCGGCACTCAACTGGAATACATGGAAGAGTGGGGACTACAACTTCCAAACCTATTATGGTGGAAACACCGGAATGGGTGAGTATTATTCTGCTTTCACAGTAACCAATGAGACCGCGAATACATCAACCGGTTTCACGGAGCCTTATCGTTCTGCTAATGGCGGCGCATATGCCGGTGAGAACTTTGCTGTTTGGAATATGAACTACTACGGAGCAGACACAATCACCTTTGATGCACAAGTTGTTCCTGGATTCTTCGTGAACAATACTGCTTACGCAGTTACTTCAATGTGCAATGGTGATGGCTTTGCCAAAAAATTCGGCGATGAAGATTGGTTTGTACTCTATTGCATCGGTATTAAGAATGGTGTAGCAGTTGATACGGTTGAGGTGGATTTGGCTTCTGCCGGCACGTACATTGCAGAATGGACATACGTCGATCTGAGTACACTGGGTGTAATTGATGGTATGACTTTCTCCATGAAGAGTAGCGATGAAGCGTATGGTTATATGAATACGCCGGCATACTTTGCGATGGATAACTTTGGTAGCAGTCTTCCGTTTGGCTACAAAGAGCCGGAACGCGCTCAATTCCCGAAAGAGCCAACCGCTATCGAGAACACCAACGCGGCTGTGAAAGCGGTGAAAGTGATCCGTAATGGTCAAGTGCTGATCATCCGCGACGGCAAGACTTATAACGTTTTAGGCGCAGAACTCTAATGAGATCATTCTCGTACATAGTACATAGTACATTGTACATCGTACTTCTCCTCTGTTTCGTCGGGTGCGCTAAGCACTCGGCGGAGCAGGGTAGTGTACCTGCCGGCAACAAGTACGCCACGGGCTTTCAGATTACAGAGACCGATACCGGCGTCGTGGTAGAGGTCTTTCAGCCTTACCAACGCCTTTGTGTCAAAGAGCCCTTGTTCCGTTTGGGTACGATGAGTACCGTGCAGGTCGGGTTTCTCTATGCCCTTGATGCCATGGATCATCTTGTAGCAGTCTGCAACCCCGAACTCATCTACACGCCTCTCAAAGGGAATGAAATAGACCTCGGCGACTCCATGAAACCCAGCGCGGAGCGCGTCTTACAAGCCGGCTTGGATGCCCTTTTGGCGGTCAACTATGGCCAGTATGATAACTTGGAGGCAGCACGTTTGGAGAAACTCGGCGTCTTCACGATTTATATCAACGAATGGTTAGAAGGCTCTCCTTTAGCGCGCGCCGAATGGATCCGCGTCCTTGGTGCCCTTACCGGTAAACTCCCAGAAGCCGACTCCATCTTCCACGAAGTGGAAACCCGCTATCTCAGTCTATCAGCCAGTGTCAATGAGCGGTCTTCTTTCTCCTCCCTTGAGGGGAGGTCGGGTGGGGTTTCAATCCTCTCCGGCAATAATTTCCGCGGTACATGGTACGTGCCTTCCGGCAAGAACTACCTGGCATACCTCTTCAAAGATGCAGGAGCCGCATATCCATTCTATGACGATGAGCGTGCTACTTCTATCCCTTTGACCATAGAGGAAACATTGCGTTATTTCCATGACGCGGACGTATGGGTCGGAGCAGGAGGAAATTCCTTGCAGGAACTGAAAGAGATAGACGAGAAGCACACTTGGTTCAAAGCGTACCAGGAAGGACGTGTCTATAACTGGCGCAAACAACGTCTTTCTGCCGGGCAGAATAATTTCTGGGAGAGGGGAGTAGTGCATCCTGAAGAAATGTTAGAGGACGTCATTCATATTCTGAATAACGCCCCCGACTCCGTGCTCCATTTCGCCAATAGATTGTACTAACTGTCTTATAAATCTATGTTCCTTCCCTTTAGGGAAGGTTAGTATAGGCTACCTATCTCCTCCAGACATTTTCTACACAAACAATCCGAATAGTGCGTGCGAAGATACTCGCGCGCATTTTCGTTCAGCCGTATTCCCACACACTGGCAAAAAGCATCGTGTGTACACACAAAAGACGCGCCGCAACGCGGACACGTCTTTTGTATTCCTTGTGCGCTAACCATTTAACAGCTTAACGGTTTAACGATTTAACAGTTTAACGTTTTGACAGCTTAACAATCAGAGTTCCCAAAGCAGGAACTTTGATACCCTTGCGGCTCAAATCCACTACTTCTCCGGTCATCGGATTGATGCCGGCAGCATTGTATTTGCCTAAGATCTCTGCGTAGTTTCCGGTCGGAATAGTACGTGCTTCTTCTGATGCGTTTGCGAACACGAATACTGCCTCGTTTTCATTATAACGGAAGAATGCGTATGTGTTGTCGCGCGACAGGAAATGCATCGTCTTGCCCCAATGAAGTACCGGCTCGGACTTGCGCCACTGGAACAACTTGCTCTGGAAATCATACATATCCTGCATTTTCTCGGTCACTTCTGCGCCTTGGGGCAGCGGAGCGCGCAAGTACGAGTGGTTGCTCGGATCCGGGCAAGCGGAAGTCATCGCATACTCATCGCCGTAAAGCACTTGCGGAATACCGCGCATAGTGGCCAAAAGCACATATGCCAACTTCACACGGCGCAAATCTTTGTCTTTCACTACATCCGTAATACGTGCCATGTCGTGGTTGCCTAGGAAAGTGAGCAGCTTGTTCACATCGGCGTACATGTAATCCATCGTCATGGCGTCATAGACGCGGGTCAGACCATTACCCCAGCCTTGACCGTCATTCTCCAATGCCTGACGGATAGCTTCCTCTACCGGGAAATCCATTACGGTCGGCAGGTTTGAATCAAAGCCGTCGAAGTTCTTTGCGCCGCTTTGCCAATAAGCTACTGCCGGAGCGGGACGCGTCCAACATTCGCCTACAATATTGATATTCGGGTACTCCTCGCGGATCGCTTTGAGCCACTGGCTGCCCGGAATCTTCTCGATATACGGGTATGTATCCACGCGCAGACCGTCTAAGTTGGCGTACTCGATCCACCAAATAGCCCATTGTTGGAAATACTTCAGCAGATCAGGATTCTCCAAGTTCATATCCGGCATCGGGTGATCAAACCAGCCGCGGTTGGACAGCAAACGGTCGTACTCCGAAGCATTGATATCATAGTTCGCCGTGAAGACGTTATTGGTGTTGGTGAACTCCGGGAACTGGTTGATCCAGTTCTGATAGGGCATATCTTTCATCCACCAGTGGGCTGCTCCACAGTGGTTAGGAACCATATCCATTAAGATCTTCAGCCCTTTCTCATGCGCGATAGCTACCATCTGTGCGTACAACTCGTTCGAGCCGTAGCGCGGGTCGATATGATAGTAATCGGAGCAAGCATATCCGTGGTATGACCATGCCTCTTCGTCGTCGCCCAACATCGGAGTTGGCCAGATAGCGGTACAACCTAATTTGGCAATATGGTCGAACGAATTGATAATTCCTTGAATATCTCCTCCCCAACGTCCGTTTACGTTGTTCTTGTCAGCCTTCTCACGGGTGTCTTTTGTGCTGTTGTTAGCCTCGTCGCCATCTACAAAACGGTCGGACATAATGAGGTACACCACATCCGCCGGGGTGAAACTGTTGCGCTCACGGCTGCCCGTACGGCGCTCGCTGATCACGTAATCGCAGGTCGCCTTCTTGTTACCTTTCTTCAAGGTGATGCGGTACGTACCCGGTTGATTTACTTCCATGTCCACGAACAGATAGTTCGGACTTTCGGCATTGTGCTGTGTCTTCGGAACGAGACCCAAACATGCCCCGCGGACTACTTTGCCGCGCACGATCTGGTTCACGCTCACTTGTGCGTCCGCTAAGTCCTCGCCATGGAACATCAACGTCAATGGTGTGTGCATGTTGGTCCACCAGCACAGCGGTTCTACTTGTTGGATTTTTGGAGCTGCTGTCAGCCATCCTGCCAACAGAAGCGTCAAGAATAGAGATACTTGTTTTCTCATGGTTAATATTGTTTTTATAGTTCGTTTATCAATACGGAATCGAGTGACCGGTATTTCTCCAAAAGGGCGGTATAGTTATCCCAAAATGCCTGCATTTCCGGCGATGGCGATTGCAGGAACTCCTCTGTTCCTTGCTTCTCAATACGGTCTGCCACCAGGCCGATAGAGATCTTATGGGTATCCATTGCCGGCTGAAAAGTGCGGTCCTCTTTGCCTTCTACATACACTTCACGAAGCAACCCTGTCTCGGTCATACGCCCCAATAATTGATTAACTAAACGGATAGGTAAATGGTCGCGAATGGCTAACTCGTGTGCAGTAAGCGGCTCTTCGTCTGCTTCGAAGCGCTTTACAATCACATTGAGCAGATAGAGCATAATGAAGTCTTTATAGCGCCTGGACATGCTGTTTACGTCCTGCTCGTACTCGAATTCTTCGTTGTTTTGTATGGCGTAACTCATCTCTGCGCCTATCAGAATCAGCAGACTTGTGTATTGCAACCAGGTCATCAAAATAGGTATCGTGGCAAACGCACCGTACACAATGCTGGTTCGGCTCAACATAGCAATCAAATAAACCGATAACATTTGCAGCAACTGGAATAATGTACCCATTACTATACCCGGAATGAGCGCACTCGTAAAACGCACTTTGGTATTCGGTATCGCCATGTACATCCAGATAAAAAAGACCCACACGATGACGAACTGGAAGAACTTGACGCCGTTCGCCCGCATGTAATCGTTCACAATCTCCAAATGCGCTGCACTTTCCACCGTCGTATGAACAAAAATGTTAATACCTGCGCTGCAAACAATCATTACCGGTATCAGCACTACAATCGCAATATAGGTTGTTGCCTGACGCAGTATGGAACGCGATTTGCGTACATTCCATATCATGTTAAAGGCGGTCTCCACGGACTGAAAGAACGAATAAATCGCCCAAAGAAGAATCAGAATACCGATTCCGATGAACACGCCGCCTTGTGCGGTCTCCAAGTACCGGTCAACCATTGACATGATCGTCGGAACCATGTTCGTCTCACCTAAAAAGGAGGTATTCAGTTGTTTCTCTATTACATCCGACACACCGAAACCCTTTGCCACGGCTACGATCATCGCCAAAATAGGAACAATCGAGAAAATCAGCGAGTAAGTGAGGCTCTTTGCGGTATCGTTCAGGTTCTTACTGGTAAAACCACGCACTACCAACACGATCGTGCGGATAAGTCCATAGCCGATACGCTGAAAGAAACCGTTGTATTCGGTCTTTGTCACGCGCCACATGTCATAGCGCAGAAATTTTATAATATCGGAGAACTTTATTTTCATGGTGTTTATGAAGTAGTCGAACTCAAAGCAAACCTATAAGCCGGGTTCTGTACTGCCGAAGCAGCGTCTATCATTAATCTCGAACGACGTGTTACCACGTGTTTCTATCGCTTCCTACCCTCCGACTTACGCGAGCAGCGCTCAGACATCGGTTTACTTGGAATTGCAGCCCACAGTGTGCTCGTTTCACTTTTCTCGTCTCTGTAGCAGGGACCAAACATTGCTGCCTGACGGCCATTAACCGCTGTGGTGCTCTGTGCTGCCCGGACTTTCCTCTGCCGATGAGATTAAAGCACTGGTGCTTTTCTTTCCCTCAGCAGCGATAGACCGGCTTGCTTTTTGTTCGTCTTTCAATGTTCATCTTCCTTTTGAGCCGTAGCTCACGCGATAGAGCGGTGTACGGGAATCGAACCCGCCTCCTCGGCTTGGGAAGCCGATGCACTACCGATGTGCTAACACCGCATTTTCAAAAAAACGATGCAAAGGTACAACATTTTTTTGAATTATGCAAGTTTTACTGCATTTTTTGTAATTTTTTTAGTATAATTCCACTATCTCGCGTTTTACGCGCCGTGTTATTTCTTCCGCGCGAAGCGGTTGAACGCCTTCAGTCTGCAATTCCGTAACGCGTTGCGTCGCCTTCACCATGATCGGCACTTCCGCTTTTTTGCTCCCTAATATATGCGCGTGTACGTGCATGTTCTTTTCTAATATATATACCAAACCGTCCCGACGCTGATAAATGGTGTTGTAGTCGATTTCCCCGTTCATTTTTTTTAGCCGAAATTTCTCAATCTGCTTCTCGCCCATGTTGATCAGGTTCAACATCTGCAACTGATCCGCATTCAGTTTGACGCCGAAAGGAATGGTCACTTTCACTTCTGCATGCTCGGAGAAACGACGGACGGAATAGGTTTCCGAATCCACTATGTAGTGCCGCAAATACACCATCTGAAAGCAACCCAAATAGCGGTTAATCTTCTGAGTATGTGTTAATACCGTCTCTCCTTCCGACTCATTCGAAACTGTCCAATGCTTTGTATCTGTCATGGCTTGCTCAAAGTCATAACGCATATTGCCCATACTGAATAACGCACGATGAACTACCACGCCGCTATCCACAGCCGCAATCGCCTTGCGTCCATTTTTCTCTTTGCTCTTTTGCTCCAAACGCTCGATCATATCGCCGGCTAAAATCGAATCCGCCATCGCACGCTTTTCGGCATCAAAGAAACGCTTGCAATACCGTCCTTGGAACTGCACGCTGTCCCTTCCTTCCTTGCCCGCTTCCGGCAGTACAACGATATTCGCAATCATCTGTTCCATGCCCCAAGTACTGCTGTCGCTGTTCATCCGTACATCGCTCACCACCTTGTATAGAGCCGCCTCATCGGGAAACTCTTCTTCCAACTTCACATACACGGAGTGGAGTAGAGCCGCCATCTGTTTGCGTTTGTTCTTCTGCTTGCCGGCTTTGGCGGCTACTACGGTCTCCTGCAACGCAATCGGTTGCTCCATCAGCGTAAAGACCGGCGTTTGAAAATTAGAATCATTCTCTGCTAAGCAATCTTTGGCTTGAATCGTCCGTTTCTCATATCCGATATAGGAAATGATGATCCGGCTGTCTTTGGTCAAATTCGCCTCAAACGAGAACACGCCGTCATTATTGGTTGCCGTTCCCCATTCCGGCGCAATCTCCGGATATACGGTCGCATATGCCACCGGCACGCCTTTGTTATCCACGACCCGTCCCATATAGGTGGCTACAAATGCCAATATAAATAGTATTGTCTTCATTCTTCCTTCACATTAATGTACTTTTTATTTCAGGAAAGCATCTTTGAATCCGAGAAAATAAAGAATACCGTCAAGCCCGACGGTAGAGATGGCTTGCTGGGCGTTCTCTTTGACTTTTGGTTTGGCGTGGAAAGCGATACCGAGACCGGCTTTACCGAGCATGTTCAGGTCGTTTGCTCCGTCGCCGACGGCGATAACTTGCGCTAAATCAATATGTTCGACCTGTGCGATAAGTTCCAATAACTCTGCTTTGCGTTTGGCATCTACCACATCGCCTATATACTTGCCTGTGAACTTGCCGTCTTTCACTTCAAGCTCGTTCGCATAGACATAATCCACTCCGAATCGTTGTTGCAAGTACTTGCCGACAAACGTAAATCCGCCGGAGAGAATAGCGATCTTAAAGCCGCATTTCTTGAGAACTCCAAAGAGCCGATCTGCCCCTTCCGTAATGGGCAGATGGTCGATGATATCCTGCTGGACGGACACGTCCAAACCTTCCAATAACGCGCAACGACGCGTGAAACTCTCCTTGAAATCAATCTCTCCGCGCATGGCTGAAAGAGTAATCGCTTTCACTTGTTCACCCACGCCGGCACGTTCTGCCAGTTCGTCTATCACCTCGGTCTGAATAAACGTCGAATCCATATCGACACAAATCAACCGTCTGTTGCGGCGGAACATATCATCTTTCTGGAACGAGATGTCGATGCCTTCTTCACGCGACACTTCCAGCAACTCTCGCTGCAACGCCTCTCTATCCGGCAGGTTTCCGCGAAGCGAAAACTCGATGCAACTATGCCGTTTCTCCACCGGTATATCCACGCTCGGACGATCGCTCAAACGCAGAATATTATCGATGTTCAGTTGTCTGCCTGCGAGTAGGGCAGTGACGCGTGCTATATGTCGCGCGTTAATTTCTCGGGCAAGGAGGGTTACGACGTAACGTTCCTGTTCTTGACGTCCGACCCACGCCGCATATTCCTCTTCGCTCAACGGCGTAAAACGCACGATCATCTCCAGACGCGAGCAACAGAAAAGCACCTCTTTGTACATCTCCCCGCTGTGTTGCGGATCGTCCACACGAATAAGAATACTCAGATTAAGCTGATGATGCAGGTTCGATTGACCGATATCCTGCACATATGCTCCATACTTACCCAACACTTCCGTTACTGCCGAAGTCACGCCCGGTTTGTCAAAACCGATGATGTTTATCAAGATAAATTCACGTTCCATAGTGATAAATTGCAAAATTTTGTGCAAATTTACAAAAATATTTTGATATATGCAAAAAAATGACATTTTCTTCTTGATTATATCAAACTTTTATTGCATATCCCTTTCAATTTTCATTTTCTTATCACTTTCTGTTTCTAAAATTTGTCCATGTCAAAATTTTTATGTAATGTGAAGCCGGATTACCGAGAACGGAAAAGTAATTGGTATATGGTGTATAAACATCAAGCATCATACATAAAACATTTACGAAGTAACTACGAAGTAAAAACGTTGTAATCCTAGACTTTAGTGCTACTCTCATGCTAAGGTGATGCTAAGCACATCGTATGGATATAATAAGCATAATGCATAACGAATGGCTAAGAATGACTAAGAATAACTAACGTTGCGCTTTTGAACATAGCGTTCGAAAAAACGCATTGCACTTTCTGCACTTTCTGCACTTTCAGCTCTCAAAAGTGCAAATAGTGCAAAGCAAAAAAATGACATGACACTTTTGACACTTTCTATCTTTTTGATAACCACGCCTCGATGTGCAAGTATCAAAATGTTACTACTTGTCCCAAAATACGCACCATTTTTGACGTTTAGTAAGAAAGTGTCAAAAGTGTCAAAAGTGTCAATGCAAATTTTTATAGGTCAAAACCTCACCTCCAGCATCAAAGTAAGAGTTTTGGGTGATTTCTTTTTCAAATTTCATTTTATTTGCACTTTCTTTCTCTAAAATTTGTTCACGTCAAAAATTTTTTGTACCTTTGCACCCGCAAAGGTGCTTTGGGTGTACCCGACATGAACCAAGTGAGTGTTTATGAGCGCACTTTTGTAAGGCAGTCCCACGCTTTTAGGGTAAAAATCTTATAGGGAGGGGCTGTCGCCGAGTCAAAACCTCTCGCTGTGAAGCGGCGTTTAGGCTCCCGCAAAATTTATTTTGTGGGAAGAGGAGGAAGCACAACCATTAAATTTGTTGCGTAGCAACGTAATCATGGATTGTCGCTTCCGACGAGGCAGACATATTTTAAGGCGTTTACTAACGCTTGTTTTTGACCAATTGAAACCTAGGAAATTTCAAAAAGTCGATAATTTCGAAAACAAGGCTGTAGTAGATGCCCGTGTGGTGTATCTTTGTGCACCCGCGTGTACCTTAATATAGGTATGCGCGTGTGTACGCATATACACAGCGTGGGTTTCTGCATTGCTTATTCGAATTATCGGGTTTTCCTAGGACCTCAATTGGAGGATAAGCAAGAGAAGAGATCCGCGTTTTTTGATGTCCGATAAGGAGCACCCGTTTCCTTTATTATTTTCCATCTTAACAACGATCCGGCAAACGCCAGAGAATTGTTAAGATGTTTTTTTGTGTATAATCTGTTTAATTTGTGGACGAATAGCATGAAACCGAAAAGTTTGATCCGGAGACGGAAGACATACCGTGATGAGGAAGGCACTATTGTTGGCTACGGAGCCGAAGAAGCCTATTTCGTAGCTAATCCTCGTGACTACGAGACACATCCTTTGCGTGAGGGTGAGATCCGCAATACCTCTATTTTTCATCGTTCGATGACCGAGGCTTTGCTTGAACTCTCTGATCCTGTCCGCAAAGCCGAATGGAGCAAACGCTGGCACGCACAGTTGAACGAGCCGGAGCCGGACGCTCCCGTTGACCGCAAAACCGGCAAGCGCCATATCTATTTGCGCTTGGATCGTTATGTACAATCCGTCCTCCAACGCCAGATGCGCAAGGAGGCAGGTTTGCCGGAGACGGAGAAAGGATGAGTGGATGAGTGGTGTTACACACATCACACATCAAACATAATACATAATACATAACACATTGCGCATAGCGCACGGCATTGCTCGCAGAGCATGTGATCTTACGGGAATGATTCGGGAATGGCTCGAAAATGATTCGGGATTGAGTCGATGAAGTCTCGGAAATGAAAGGGAAATAGAAAGTAAATGAAAAGAAACAATAACATACATTTGGCATCAACCGATACTTGTACCGGGTGTTCGGCTTGTGTATCTGTTTGTCCGACCGGAAGCATCTCTATGAAAGAAGATAGAGAAGGATTTTTGCAACCACATATTGATACAAAGACCTGTATTGGTTGCCATAAATGCGAGAAAACCTGTCCTATTATAACTCCAATAAAGATTCCAACAGATTTTGAAACGCAAGCATATGCGGCTATCAATAAAGACGAGGCTGTGCGCATGAGGAGTAGTTCGGGAGGTATGTTTCATGCGTTAGCCAAATGGACAATAGAGCAAGGTGGAGTTGTTTTTGGCGCTCGTTTTAATGACCAATGGGAGGTAGTGCATGACTATACCGAAACCATAGAAGGCATCGAACCTTTCATGCGTAGCAAGTATGTGCAAAGTCGTATATGTGATACATTTAAACAAGCAAAACAATTCTTAGAAGCAGGGCGTCAAGTGCTTTTTGTAGGTACACCTTGCCAAATAGGAGGTTTGAAAGCGTATTTGAAAAAAGAGTACGATAATCTTCTTGCTGTGGATTTTATTTGTCATGGTGTGCCGAGTTCTAAAGTATGGCGAAAATATCTTAAAGAAACTTTACGTGGGGACACTTTGCTGGATTTTAATTTCCGCGACAAGAAAGATGGCTGGTTGAAGTTCCAATGCGTTACTACTACTACTACTACTACTACTACTACTACTACTACTACTACTACGCGGCGCGAACAACATATGGTTAATACCTTTATGAGAGGCTTCCTCAATGATTTATATTTACGTATAAGTTGTTATCGATGTCATTATAGATCTTTGGTGGATTGTTCGGATATTACACTGGGAGATTTTTGGGGTGTCGAGAATATTTTACCAAGCATGTATGACGACAAAGGAACTTCTTTGCTAATGATACATAGTGAGAGAGGAATGCATTTTTTATTGCAAAATAAGTTGGTAGAAAGAATAAAAGTAGATATTGAAGATATTATAAAATTTTCAACTCAGCGATTGTATTCTGAAAAAAATATTCCACAGCGAAGAAAAACTATTTTTAATAGACTTCAGTATACTCCATTTATGAAACTCTCAGTCATCATAGAGAAAGACAATATATTAAAAATTGCAAAAAGAAAAATACTTAAAATTTGGAAAGGTTTAAAGTCATGAAACATATAGGAGTATTGAGTTGTAACATCCATTGTAATTTTACAAATTATGGTTCGGCATTACAATCTTGGGCATTGACTCGTGTAATTGATAAGATGGGAGCAGGAAAGTATGAGTCAGTGCTGATTGATTATTGTCCTCCCTCGCACATAGCCTATGATCCATTGAATCCCATGAAGAATATGTGGGATAAAGATGAACAGTCCCGCAGAGAGTGTGAGTTAAGTCTGCCAGCAATACGAGAGAATTTTGATAAATTTGATAAATTCTATCATAGTCAGTTTCGCTTAACAGGAAAGTCTTATACAAAAGCAGATTATTGTAATATACGTGATAATGAACGATTGGATGCTTTCGTATGTGGAAGCGACACTATATTCTGCATTGACGAATTCAAAGGATTTGATGATGCCTACTTTGCAAACTATGGTTGTATGCGCGGACAAGCAATTTCCTATGGGGCTAGTTTCGGCGATTCAAAATTCGATGAAAAAACTTATCCTATTTTATTATCAAAGTTGCAGAATTTCAAGTCGGTTGGATTGCGTGAAAATAATGAGATCGCTTATTTGAAATCAAATTTGGAAGTGCCGTGTGTGCATAATATTGACCCGACTCTTCTCTTAAAAGGAGAAGACTATAGTCCAATAGTAGCGGATAGACTAATCGGAGAAGACTATATCTTACTCTATTCAAGACGGTTTAATCCGCAGATGTTCCTTTACGCAGATGAACTGGCAAAAGAATTACATTGTAAAGTGGTAAATATCAGCTTGCGGCCATCGTACAACACGAATCATATAATGAAATATAGTGCAGGAGTAGAGGAATTCTTGTCATTAGTCAAGAATGCAAGACATGTGATAACGAACTCGTATCACGGGCTTATCTTCTCGCATCAGTTCAAACGACCATATTCTATCTTCACTCGTGAACAAGCAGGAAATAAAATCAAAGCATTGCAATCACTATTAGAAACTAGTGGAATAGATGATTTGCGTAATAGTTCATTACAATATTTGGAGAATTCATTGAAGCTTATTGTATGAAAATTGATAAATCTAAAATAGTACATACAGTAGAAGCCTGTTTCCCTCAAGCGTTAGTGCGGGTATATAGAAATGAGAAATTTAAGATTTGTACGTTTATCCGTCAGCACAGATACGCGAGAATTGTTAGAAACCTGCAAGAAAGGAAGTCTCCTATTAATGTTGTTTTTCTATCCATTAGTGCGTCAACGTGGAAATATGAGCATTTGTATAAATTAATGGCCGAGGATTCGTCATTTCAGCCGTTAGTATTGGTGTGCCCTCAAGTTAATTTTGGTGAGAAGTTTATGCATAAACAAATGAATGAAACGTTAAAATTCTTTAAAGATAGAGGCTATAATGTTATTCCTTCATTTGACGAACAAAAAAATGATTTTATAGATTTAAGTGTACTACATCCAGATATCTTAATGTATACCAACCCATATAAAGGAATACATTTATCGCAGTATTTTATTGGTAGCACAAACAACGCTTTACCATGCTATATTAGCTATTATTATCCTACCGGTATAAGGGGATATCATGCTAAATTACTGGCGTTCGAAAGCGCATTGTGGATAAACTTCTTGGCATCTTCAGCCGAGTATCATCGTACGATATATCAATCCAATTGTAAGGTAGTAGGCTATCCAATGTTCGATGTGTTAAAAAATGGGTCAAATACAAGAAAAGATTGGAAATCGAAAGACAAAAAATACAAGAAAATCATTTGGGCTCCATATCACCATATTTTTCCAGAAGATGATAATATAATACAATGCTCAACTTTTTTAAAATATGCAGATATTATGTTGACTATTGCTCATGAATATCAAGATAAAGTTCAATTTGTGTTAAAACCACATCCTTTGTTGAGAGCCAAGTTGGAAAAGCACCCTGAATGGGGAAAAGCACGAACTGACGCTTATTTTGAATTATGGAAAGCCGGACAGAATACAAATCTTGTTGAAGGAGAATATATTGACTTATTTAATTCTTCCGATGCATTAATACATGATTGTGGCTCATTCATAGTAGAGTATCTATATGTTAATAAGCCAGTTCTGTATCTTGCAAGTAGTAGTAAGTATGGTGAAAACATTGGGTCTACAGGCATAGAGGCACTTATGTGTCACGAGATTGGATTTTCTGAAAATGATATAAAAAATTTCGTGCGGAATATTTATTGCGAGTCCAATGATTCAAAACTTGAAGCAAGAAAAAATTTCTACCGAAAAAATCTTTTACCTCCAAATGGATTAACTGCATCGGAGAATATATTAAATGAGATTAAAAATAAACTGCATATATGAAATTCCCTAATAAATATCTGCGTAATTTAAAGCCTTACAAGTTGGCCTCTCACAAAGTTTGGGCTGTCACTCCAGCAAAACGTAAGGAAATTTTAAAATTGGATTGGAACGAGGCTACCATTCCACCAACTCCATTAGTGATGGAGCGGATTGATACGCTGCTTAAAGAGCCTTCATTCTTCAACCTCTATCCTACGACATATAATGAGGAATTGACTCAGTTACTAGCCTCATATGTGGGAGTACCTATGGAAAATATCCAGTACTTCGGCAGTTCAGATGTGCTTCATGAGTATATCTGCAAAGCCTTCATCAGCGTGGGAGATCCAGTTATGATTCTCGGACCATCCTATGATAATTTTCGCTTAACATGCCAAGCTAATGGAGCCGATGTGTATTTCTCGTATTACAATGATGATTTTACGTTTGATGCAGAGCGATTTGAAAATGATATAATTGTCCGAGAACCGGCTGTTGTATATATATGCAATCCAAACAATCCAACCGGCAATGTGCACTCGAAAGAGTATATTGAGCATCTGATGCAAGAATATCCAGATACACTATTCTTAATCGATGAAGCCTACTTCGAATTTTCTGGAATCACCTGTAAAAATTTGGTCTTAAAATATGACAACATCCTAATATCTCGTACAATGTCGAAGGCTTTTGCCTTAGCGAACTTCCGTCTGGGATATTTGATTGCCTCAAAAGATAATATCCAATTTATCAACAAGATTCGCAATCCTAAGAACTTGAGTACGCTGGCACAAGAAGCAGCTTGTGCAGCATTGTCCGATGTGGATTATATGTGGCGATATGTAGAGGAAGTAAAGCGTGGTAAGGACTATTTTGCTTCCGCATCCAAACGATATGAAGATTATTATACCGTTCATCCAAGTCATGGTAACTTCGTGCTTTTGGAGTTCAAATCAGTAGATAATAAAAAGGCATTGTTAGACTATTTGGCTCAACATAATATATTTGTCCGTGATACAATTCAAGCACCTATGGTTTATAATTGTTTCCGAATAACGGTAGGAACTACTGAACAAATGAAAAAAGTAATGGAAGTTATAAAATCCTTTTATACAGAATAAGACATGGTACGAACAGCAGTAATAATGGCAGCGGGAAAGGGAACTCGTTTTGGAAAGTATACGGAATTGATTCCAAAAGGATTTGTCGAAGTTAACGGTAAACCTATGGTCATTCAGTCCATTGAAACACTTATTGCGAGTGGAATAAAGAAAATTATAATAGGCACAGGTTACCATAAGGAAGCCTATGAAGCACTCTGTGAGAAATATCCGCAAGTGGTGTGTCACTTTAGTCCACGTTATGCAGAAACGAACTGCCTCTATACATTATGGAATTGTCGCGAACTGATTGGCGATGAGGATTTCCTAATGTTGGATTCGGATTTAATATATGAACCAAAAGCAATCTCTTCTCTTATTGAATGCAAATATCCGTCTACGATTTTGACAACTCCGGTTAAAAAGTTCCAAGACTCATATTTTGTAGAGGAGGATGATTCTCATCGGTTTGTGAAATGGTCTAAGAATTATAATGAGTTAAATGCTTGCGGCGAACTTATCGGTATTCATAAGTTGAGCAACAAGTTCTTCCGTGAGGTTTGTCGCGAGTTTGAAAGCAATTTAGCGCAGAACGAAAAGAGCAGTTATGAGCCATTTTTCCAGAAAGTTTCAAATACTACATGCCCAATATATATTCTCAAAGTAGATGATTTGTTATGGTATGAGATAGATGATGAAGCAGACTTAAAGTTTGCTGAAGAAAATATACAGATATATCTATAAAATCCTACTATCATGCTAGATATAATAGGAAAATGGAAACGATTTGTTGAAAGGAATAAGCGTCGAATTATTCATGCTTGGCAAACTATACTTGCAAAGAGGCATTACTATACCTCCTTGCAATCATATGTATTTGAATGTCCAGGTAAGGCACAGATACTATCAATATGTACAGAGCCTACCAAATATGCCATAAATAATAATGGCGTTAATTTAGTAGATGGCGGACAAGTAATTATAAAAATAGCACGAATAAATCATGCTACTTGTTTTGTGTATTCTGATATAGTATTACTTGATGATGGGAGATGTATATATGAACTCAAAGAATTAGACTATCTTCATTCGAAAGCTGATTTTTCGGACGAAATTTTATTACAAGATACAAAGCAATGGTGCAAGCTTAGAAGATGTCATAAAATAGAAGAAATCAAAGCAGCAATTAAGATAGGTGGTATGTTTGGATTCAACTATTATCATTTCGTTTTCCAAATTTTACCTAAGCTAATGGAAACTTCAAATATTGATAAGTCAATTCCTATACTTCTTGATCGAGCAGCAGCAGATATTGAAAGTATGCGACAATTAGTTTCATGGTGTAATGCTGAAGGGCGAGATATAATTTATATGGACTATGACATTGCTTATCGTGTAAAAGATCTTTATACAATATCAGCTCCTAATGTATGTGTGCCGAACTGGAAAAAAAGAAATATATCTTCTTCCTTCGTTCAATGTGCTTACTCGCCTAATAGCATAGAAAATATGGCTGAAATGCTCTTGGCAAACGCGTCTAACAGAATTACTCCGGAAAAGATATTTATATGCAGAGGAAGAGCCAGTAAACGGCGCATGTATAACGAACAGGAACTATTAGATCTGGCTCAAAAGTATGGTTTTGAACCTATATATCCGGAAGAATTACCTATAGACGAACAGATTAACATATATCATAGAGCAAAAGTAATAATTGCCGCGGGTGGAGCAGCTTTATGCAATTTGATTTACTGTCAACCGGATTGTAAGTTAATTATTTTATGTGGTAGCCATTTAGCTACAAGTCTCTTCTCTTCACTGATTTTAATGAAAGGAGGGAAAGTTATTGAATTACATAATGATGGAAAATCAAAAGGCTATCAAGGAGATTTTCATATTAATTTGTTAGAATTTGAGAATGCTATAAAACAGTAATAATATTTAAAAATTATCAGTTATGACGAATACCCCCCCCATTGGAATAAGACTGGCTATTCGCGCGTACAAACGCACGAGCAATGAAAGATTGAAAAGGTTTTTAGAGAAAAAGATTGCTAAGTATACAGGAGGATTTATGTACTCAAAAGTCGTACGAGATCTATATGAAGAAGAGTATGGATTACATATTGGATACGGAACTTATGGTGGCTGTTGGGTAAATGGTCAATTAAAATCACAGGGATATAGGATAAGAATCGGAAATTATTGCTCATTTGCTGGTAATATAAGCATTTTAGCTGTTAATCATCACTTAGATTGGTTTACTACTCATCCAATTTTGTCTGACGAGATAAATAGAGAAAAATTTGGTATTTTTGTCAATAAGAACAAAGACCGAGGTATTACCGAAATAGGAAACGATGTATGGGTTGGTCAGAATGTAGTTATACTACCTGGATGTAAAAAGGTTGGAAATGGAGCAGTTATTGGAGCCGGAAGTATAGTAACTCATGACGTTCCTCCGTATTCAATTGTTGCAGGTAATCCTGCAAAAGTCATAAAAATGAGATTTAATGACGAAACAATTGAAAGACTTGAGTCTTCGAAGTGGTGGGAAATGTCTGCAAATGAATTACATAATAATGCAGGAGAGATACAAAGTTTGATTGTAGAAGATATATAAATATGAAGCAAACAACAGTAGAAAATTGTAAGTTTATTGACATCCGCAAATATACGGACAATCGCGGGTATTTGTCAGTAATTGAAGGAGGTTTAGATATTCCTTTTGAAATTAGGCGTATCTACTATCTTTATCTGGTACCTGAGGTAGCACGTGGGGCACATGCGCATAAGGAATTGCAACAATTGCTGATTGCGACATCCGGTTCTGTAGATGTGATAATGGATGATGGAACTTCTAAGAAGACTTTTCACTTAGACAGGCCTTGGAAGGGCTTGCTTATTCCTTCCGGCCTTTGGCGTGACTTGGAGAATTTCTCCGGTGGAGCTGTGCTAATGTGTTTAGCAAGTGAGAAATATAAAGCCGAAGATTATATACGTGATTATAATGAGTTTTTGAAATACAAAGGAGTATGATACATAAGTTAGCTGATTGTCAAGCACCAATACCAGACTCTACAAGAGTATGGCAGTTTTGCGTTATTATGCCAGGTGCAAAGATTGGCGAAGACTGCAATATTTGTAGCCATTGTTTGATAGAGAATGACGTTGTTATAGGAAACAAAGTAACCGTAAAGTGTGGAGTTTATCTTTGGGATGGAATGCGCATTGAAGATGATGTTCTAATCGGCGCAAATGTGACATTTACGAATGATAAATATCCAAGGTCTAAACGACCATTTAACTTGCTTCCGATTACTATTAAGAAAGGTGCAAGTATAGGAGCCGGAGCAGTAGTATTAGGTGGCGTTACCATTGGAGAAAAAGCAATGATAGGTGTTGGAAGTGTAGTGACGCACGATGTGCCTGATGGAGAATTGTGGTATGGTAATCCGGCACGATTTGTTCGAAAAATTGAGATATGAGCAATAAAAAAGAAGTAATGGTAACGGTTTGCATCGTTACTTATAATCAAGAGAAATGGATCAGGCAGACGCTTGATTCAGTACTCGCGCAGCAAACAGACTATCCGTTTGAGATTATCATAGGAGAAGATCATGGTACAGATGGCACTCGTGCTATTTGTCAGGAATATGCCAACAAATATGATAATGTCACTTTGTTGCCGTCGCTAACCAATCTCGGTGTAACAGCCAATTGGATTCAATGTATTCAGGCAGGAAAGGGGAAATACATAATGACTTGTGCCGGTGATGATTGGTGGCATAATCCCAATAAGATCCAATTGCAAGTTGATTTTATGGAGGCTCATCCCGAATGTGTATGTTCGCATACCGATGAGGATGAGTATTACGAGAATACAGGAATAACGAAAAAGGCTATTAAGCAATCAAATGGTATCGTTCCCCCCGAAGGAAAAATTCAAAAGACTATTCTTTCCGGAGGAGAACATATTTCGGCTGTCACCATGTGTATTCGCCGTTCCACATTCGAAGAGCATGTCCCCGCTGATGAATTTGCAAAACGTCGTTTTCCACGGGAAGATTGGCCGGTTCTATTAGTTCTTGCTGCATATGGAGATATTCGGTATATTCCTGTTTCAACTGCCACATATCGTATTGGACAAGAATCTATCACTCGCACCTCCAATTACGAGAAAGTTATTCGACGTGCACAGGAAGATATGGAAATGACCAAATATCTTTACACTCTCTTCCCTGAATGGGGTCCTTTCAGAGACGAGCCGTATTTTGCCACTGTGGGCTATCACAATGCGTTGCATGCTGCATACCGTAATAATGACTATGAAGCAGCACATGAGTTCGCGAAGAAGGCATTTCCTAACAAATGGGCGACGCGTATGGCGTGCAGCAAACTAACATTTAATTTATTCCGTAGGATTCAAATAAAACGTAGGAAATTATGAACGTTCCATTTTTATCACTTAAAGACATTACTGCAAAATATGCAGATGAGATCCATGAAGCCGCTTTGCGCGTGATTGATGGTGGATGGTATTTACAAGGTAAAGAGAATGAAGCCTTTGAGCAACACTACGCTACCTATATAGGGAGTAAGTATTGCATCGGCTGTGCTAACGGCCTAGATGCGCTTATATGGATTTACCGTGCATATATCGAATTAGGAATTATGCAGCCCGGTGATGAAGTAATTGTGCCGGCAAATACCTATATTGCTTCTATTCTTGCTATTACGGAGAATGGATTGAAACCGGTTCTGGTAGAACCAAATCCGGATACATTGGAGATCGATGACACCAAGATAGAAGCATCCATCACTCCCCGCACAAAATCTATTCTTATTGTTCATTTGTATGGTCGTTGCGCGATGACGGAGAAGATAGCTGACATTTGTAAGAAACATAACTTGCGATTGGTAGAAGATAATGCACAAGCGCACGGTTGTCTCTGGTATGGTAAGCGCACCGGTTCTATTGGTGAAGCTGCCGGTCATAGTTTCTATCCTGGCAAGAACCTCGGTGCTTTGGGTGACGCTGGAGCTGTGACTACAGACAATAAGGAGTTGGCGGATGCTATTCGTGCATTAGCTAACTATGGTAGCCAACGCAAATATGTATTCAAATATACTGGTCGCAATAGTCGTTTAGATGAAATACAAGCTGCGATATTGGATGTCAAACTGCGTCATTTGGATGAAGATGTTGCTTTGCGTCAGCAGGTAGCGGATTATTACTACGATCATATCTCTAATCCGCTAATTACTCTGCCAAAACGATTACCGCATGAGCAGAATGTTTACCACTTATTCCCGATATTGGTAGTTGGTGGAAAACGTGACGCCTTGCATGATTATCTGGAACAACGCGGTATAGGTACAGTTATCCACTATCCTATTGCTCCGCATAAACAGGAGTGTTATGCAAAAGAGACATGGAATATACCCCAATTATCTTTGCCCATCACAGAATGTTTAGCGGATGAAGAATTATCTATCCCTATGAGTCCATGTATGACTAAGGAGCAGATGGAATATGTAGTTTCCGTTATTAACGACTTTAAGTAAATTTATTAGTTATGTTCAAATACACAAAACGATTTTTGTCTGACATCCGATTTTGGTGTCAAGAAATCAAACTCCGCAGTAAGGAAAATGCCGAATTAGAGCGCATAGAAGATGATGAATGGCGTCATCCTATGGCAGGTTTTGGCATATACATGACCAATCAGCGTAATCGCGCAGAACGCAAGCGTTTGCATAAGGAACAACTTGCAGCAATTCATTAGAGAAATTGCGCACACGCGCAGCGAAGGCGTCAATGATACACCCTATGAGTAACGCCAATAAAGCAAACAGGACTCCGTGAGGTGTCCTGTTGCTCATATCCTAATTCTTTTGTTTTGAACCGTGACGAGCCCCAAAAAATTAACTTCCGGCGTGATAAATCGCTAAATATGGAACATTTGAATGAAAAAACATCTTTTTTGCAAATATTTCTTATAAAATTTGCGTATATGCAAAAAAAGTTGTAACTTTGTAGCCTAATTTGTGAATTATGACAGAACAAGAGATTGAAACTCGTGCGCAACGCGCGATTGACCTGTTCAAACAGGGCTACAACTGCTCGCAGGCAGTATTCGCTTCGTGCGCGGATATATATGGTGTGACCGACGAACAATTGGCACTTCGTCTCTCTGCGTCTTTTGGTGGCGGTATGGGTAGAATGCGTCTGGTATGCGGAGCTGCGAGCGGCATGTTCATGCTCGCAGGACTGCATAACGGTTCGGCTACGCCTCATGACAATAACGGCAAAATGGAGAACTATGCCTTTGTACAGCAACTCGCCGGAGATTTCAAAGCCAAATACGGCTCCCTTATCTGCGCGGAACTCTTAGGTTTGGCGCCGAAAGGCTCCACGATGGAGTTTCTGCCTGCGGAGGCTCTCCGCCCGAAACCCGAAGAGCGCACACAGCAGTATTACGAAAAACGTCCTTGCTCCGAAATGGTGGCAGAAGCAGTAAGAATATATTTGCGGTCATTATGATAATTAAGAATTTATTAGAACTTATCGGCAAGACGCCGATGCTTGAAATACAAGAAGGCTTGTTCCTTAAATTGGAGCGCTTTAACCCGGGTGGAAGTGTGAAAGATCGTACGGCACTTGCGATGATCGAAGACGCCGAACAACGCGGTTTATTACAACCCGGTGCGACGATTATCGAACCCACTTCCGGCAATACCGGTGTCGGTCTGGCGTGGATCGGTCGCCTCAAAGGGTACCATGTGATCCTCACTATGCCGGAAACGATGTCTGTGGAACGGCGTAACTTGTTAGCCGCTTATGGCGCAGAACTCGTTCTCACTCCGGGATCAGAAGGCATGAAAGGTGCAATTGCCAAAGCCGAAGAACTGCGTGACGCCACAGAAGGCGCGGTTATTTTGGGGCAATTCGTCAATCCTGCTAATCCTGCGGTTCACTATGCCACGACCGGCCAGGAGATATGGGAAGATACGAACGGACAAGTGGATGTCTTCATCGCCGGCGTCGGAACAGGAGGAACGGTCAGTGGAGTCGGGCGCGCGCTCAAAGAGAAGAACATGCTCGTGGAAATCATCGCTGTGGAACCGGCATCTTCTCCTGTGTTATCCGGTGGACAAGCAGGACCGCATAAGATTCAAGGCATAGGCGCTAATTTTGTGCCCGAAACGTATCAGGCAGGCTATGTGGATCGCGTTATGACGGTTACTAATGAGGATGCTTTTGCGGCGGCTCGTTCGCTTGCCAAAGACCACGGATTGCTCGTCGGCATCTCTTCCGGCGCAGCCTATTCCGCTGCTTTGCAACTAACCCGGCTCCCTGAGTATCAGGGCAAAAACATCGTCGTTCTTTTACCGGACACCGGCGAACGTTACCTCTCGGTCTTATAAAGGACTAAGTACAATGTACAAAGGATTTATCAATATAGCACATTTGAAACAACTCGTTCTGCACTTGCAAGGCGAGGTTTTTCCAGAGTATTATCCCGCGGTAGAGCGTCCAACAGATCTCTGTTTGCCGAATGAGTTCTGGGAGCAGATTCCCGAAATCAAGCGTCTTATCAATACCGATGTGGATGCGGTTTTGCATAATGACCCGGCTGTAACGGATCGCGGCGAGGTGATACTCAGTTACCCGCTGCAATATGCGATGATTCATTACCGTGCGGCGCATGTGCTCTACCAACTCGGTGTGCCGCGTATTCCGCGTATGTTAACGGAATTGGCGCATAGCCGGACAGGAATAGATATTCACCCCGCGGCGCAAATTGGAGACCATTTCTGTATAGACCACGGAACAGGTGTTGTCATCGGCGAGACGGCGATTATCGGCTCGCATGTTGTGCTTTATCAGGGTGTGACGCTCGGCGCAAAGAACTTCGAATACGATGAAAATGGCAAGCCCAAAGACATTCCTCGTCACCCGATTTTGGAAGACCATGTAACGGTTTATTCCAATACCTCTATCCTCGGTCGTGTCACTATCGGTCATGACACCATCGTTGGCGGTAACATCTGGCTCACACAGGATGTTCCGGCGAACAGCATAGTACTGCAAAGTACTCCCGAAATACGAATTAAAAACAAAGCATAAATACCATGAAATACTTTTTAGCCATTATAGGTGGCGGACCGGCAGGATATACAGCCGCAGAAAAGGCTTCTAAAGCAGGCAAAGATGTGATTCTCTTTGAGCAAACGTCTCTCGGTGGCACATGTCTCAATGTGGGATGTATTCCTACCAAATCGCTGTTGTACGGTGCAAAACAATACTATAACGCTATGCACGCGCAAAAATACGGTGTGACCGCAACAGGCGTTACTTTTGATTTTGCAGCTATGCAGAAACGCAAGACCATCGTCGTTCGCAAACTTGTTGCCGGTATCAAACAACGCCTGAATAATGAACATTGTACGGTAGTAAACGGAGTAGCGAAAGTGCTTGATAATATCCGCCAAGTTTGGCGGATCGAGTGTAATGGGGTAGAGTATGAGGCAGAGAATCTGATGATCTGTACGGGTTCGACGAATTTTGTGCCGCCTATTCCGGGAATTAAGGACAATCCTGCTATATGGGATAGTACAGACGCCTTAGCAGCAACTGAACTGCCGGAATCGATTGTTATTGTGGGCGGCGGAGTCATCGGTATGGAGTTTGCTACGCTTTACCACGAATTAGGTGTTCCCGTTACGGTGATTGAAGCCATGCCGACCATTCTGCCAAACCTCGATCAAGAGGTCGTGCAAGTCCTGCTCGATAAATACCGCAAAGCCGGAATCAATATCCTTACGTCCACTAAAGTGGAGTCCATAGACGGCGGAAAAGTGACGGCTAACGGCGAGGTCTATGAAGCGGAAAAAGTGCTGGTAAGTGTCGGCCGCCGTGCTAACCTCCAAGGTCTTGAGGCGCTCAATGATATCGAATTGGAACGCGGGGCGATAAAGATTGATGAGTTTTGCCGGACGAACCTGCCGAATGTATATGCTTGCGGCGATGTAACGGGTAAGATCATGTTAGCGCACGTTGCGAGCCGTCAAGCCGAAGTGGCCGTGGAGCACATGCTCAAGGAAATTGTCAATTGTCAATTATCAACTATCAACTACTCTGCTATTCCTTCTGTCGTTTATACGAATCCGGAGATAGCGAGTGTGGGTTTGACGGAAGCGCAAGCAGAGGCAAACGCTATTCCTGTAGAAGTTCGCAAACTGCCGATGACTTTCTCCGGCCGTTTTATGGCGGAGAACGATGGCGAAACGGGGCTTTGCAAGATGATTATTGACAGCCGAAACAACACCATCATCGGCGTTCATTGCATCGGCAATCCGTGTTCGGAGTTCATTGCCGCCGCTTCGTGTGCTGTACAAAACGGCTATACGCCCGAAGATTTTGAACAAGTTGTTTTCCCGCATCCCACAGTAAGCGAGATTTTGCATGAATTATTATAATACACATATTTATACCATGAAAAGACATATTATCAGCATTTTAACTATTCTTGTCTTCATTCCGTTCAGTTACGCGAATGTGATAACCGGCGTTGCCGCTATTCCTGACGGATATTATGCCAGCGTAGATCATCTTTCTTCTTCGGAAGCGATTCTCGATGCGCTCCATGATAAAATCAAGGATCACACCATTATTAATTACAAGAACCTTGAACCTTACTACGAACAGACGGATTTCTATTCCGATACGGTGTGGGATATGTATTCTACCTGCCGTTTCACCATGGCTGATGCCAACAAATCGCAAAACACGGTATGTGACGCGTGGAATAAAGAGCACTCCATTCCGCAATCATGGTTTAATGAAGGATCGCCGATGAAATCCGACCTTTTCCATGTTTATCCCACCGATGCACGCGTCAACAATTTCCGCGGCAACCTGCCATACGGCGAAGTAAATGGAAGTAACGGCGCCGGTTTTCCGGATAACTACCAAAACCATGGTTTGGGCAAAAAAGGTTCCAATACGTTCTCCGGCTATACAGGAACGGTTTTCGAACCTGCAGATGATTACAAAGGCGATTTCGCGCGCACGTATTTCTATATGGTGGCGCGTTATAGGGACAAGGTGCTTACTTCTTCCGGAGGTAGTGCGGTCTTTACATCCAATAAAACCAACCTCACAATATATGCTAAAAATCTTTTCCTCAAATGGCATCGCAATGATCCTGTTTCGCAGAAGGAGATTGACCGAAATCAGGCGGTCTATGGCATTCAGAATAACCGCAATCCGTTTATCGACTACCCGGAATTGGTGGAATATATCTGGGGCTCCAAAGTGGGTCAGCAAATCGATTTGTCCCAATTGACTCCAACGTGTGAAGGCGGTTCTATTGTGCCCGTTGAGATACCTAAATATGGCGTTACATGGTTAGTTTGCGGCAAGAATATAGCCCTTGATTCCGTGAAAGCCAATGCTAATATTTCCGTCCTGCCGGAGACACCTGTTTCTTGCTCCGAGGAAAGTCCGCTCTTTGTGGGCTGGACCAGTACAGCGATTGAAGGTACAACTGATGAATGTCCGGTTCTCTATACCCAATTAAAGGACTTCCCGGCTGTAACCGAGGATGTGACCTATTACGCTGTCTTTGCAAAAGCGGACACAATGGGTTCGTCAGCTCCAGCTACCTATTTCTTCGACAAGGACCACACCGAGGGCTGGAATTATACCACCATACTTAATAACGGATATTGGCTCTTGGATAATAGCGCATCGATTGTTTCGCCGGAGATTGATTTAGCCGGTTTGGAATCCATCGTTGTGACGATGCGCACGTATGGCGGCACACAATATGACAAATTGGAAATTCATGAGGCGGATGGTACGTTAGCGACAATAATTGCAACATCCGGCAAATCGATGACGGATTATACATGGCAAAACAATCTCTACATAGCCGGTACGTCCGCGCTGACGTTTATATGTGCGAACGGTGGAGCAGAAAAGGGCTTAGGTATTCAGTCTATCACGATCAACGCTACCGGAGCAGGGGTGACTTACAGCCGTTATATTACCACGGAAGGAGCCACAGGCTTTGAGCAAGTACAAGGGGAGAATGTACCAAGTACCAAGTTCATCAAGAACGGACAACTATATATCCGCGTCGGTGAATATATATACACCATTACCGGACAGAAAATCAACTAATTATGAAGCGCAAACTTCTTACTATAGGCCTTTTGATCGCGGCATTCTCCTTTGTGACAGCAGAGGAGATGCCGGAAGGCTATTATGACAATATTAACGGCAAGAAAGATGCCGAATTGAAAGGTACGCTCAAAAGCATCATCCGCAAGCATACTGCTATCCCTTATGGCAGTGGAAAAGGCAATACATGGGAAGTGTTTTACTATTCCGACCGCGATGAAAATGGTTACTGCATGGATATGTATTGCGATACATGGCAGAAATTTACCTCTCCAGGAGCGGTAGTGAGCGGCTGTAATATTGAGCATTCGTTGGCTAATTCTTGGTGGGGCGGCTCAAAAAGCGATCAATATAAAGATTGCTATCTGCTTAACCCGTCTAATTCACAAGCAAATAGCGCGCGAAGCAATTATCCGTTGGGAGTGCCGGCAAAGAATGTCAAAACATCCGGCTCATTGCGCATCGGACAAATTCACCACGATTCGTTAAACGTTGATTTCTTTGTCTTTGAACCCAAAGATGAGTACAAAGGCGATTTCGCGCGTACGTATTTTTATGTGGTGACTTGTTACGGTCGTGACCTTGAAGGTAAATACCCGGATCTGCCGCCCACTTCAAAGAAAAAAGAGACGGGCTGGAGATTGGAAAACAAGGATGTGGGCTCGCGTTTTGCTATGCAGAATGACAACTATCTGGAGTTTCAGCCTTGGGAGCAAAAAGTGCTGATCGAATGGCACCGGATGGATCCTGTTTCCGTGAAAGAAGTGAACCGAATGGATGCCGTAAGTGATTTCCAACATAACCGAAATCCCTTCATCGACTACCCGAATCTGGCGGAATATATCTGGGGCGAGAAAGCCGGAGAAGAAGTGGATATGCGTCATTTGATGGCTTCTTCCGACCCGGATTTTGAACTCGGAAAGAGTGACGGTTGGCGAGATGATGTAACGGGTGTGGAGTCCCTGAACACGATTATCAATGCCCGTAAAGTCCTCATTAACGGGCAATTATATATTGAAATAGGCGATGCAACTTACACAGTAACGGGGCTTCGCGTACACTAATCATACAACTCAATGAGAAATCGTTTGCTTATTCTTTTAATTTTGTCTTCGGCTACCTTGTTGGCTGCAAATCCGAAGAAGCGTGGAGTCGTAATAGACACGATTTGCCATGCTCCTATTGCTCATATGATACAAGTGGCGGATAGTTTTTGCTATCAGTTTCAGGCATGTCCTGATTCGCTTTTCCTTTGGGCTTATCTGAGTTTGAATGACACAACGCCTAAAAATGCACAAAAAAAGAAAGTGCAGAAAAACAAAGAGGGCAGGGATGTGATACAGTTGCGCTATAAGGATCGTTCTTACAATGCGGAAACCAAAACCGGCGATGTGGCGATAGATATTTATGTGTTGGGAATGCGTTGGTGGAAGGATCAACACCTCGGTACGATCTATACCAAAACGCACCCCAAACCCTTATTATATCCCGTTACGGCGCACATGACTGCAACCTATTCGGGCTCTATTTTAGATGGTGGAGATTTTATTATGATCATGGAGCCTTTAGGTCCTTCCATGACGCTGGTACATTATGAGTTCAACCTCGCATTCGGACCTGTCTTGGCGAATTTTATCTCTGATAAAACTTGGCACAATGGTATTGAGTGGCGATTTGTGACGATACTGGAAAACCTGATTGAATGTGCAGAAACAGGAACCGTCAAGCAGAGGCCTCCCAAGTATAAGAAATAACTATCTCAGAAGCCATTCCACCGAGTGACGGAAGATGCGGTCAAACTCAATAACCGCCTCTAACGGGAAGCCGTAAACAATCGTTTTGCCCTCTACGCCTATAGCCGCCGGGCAACGCATATCTTCATAAGTTGCGATCACTACGCCCTGCTCGTCCGTGGCTTTGAGACCTTCCGCGTGCGCCGTAAACAATTGGTCTTCGTTGGGTTCCAAGAGCAACTGGTATATTCTTCCGCGAACCATATTCTTAGCATGTTCCGACTTGTGATAGCCTTTTATTCTGCCTGAACGCGTAGCTCGTGCTGCATAATAGGAGGCATGCAGGTTCTGTTTTACCCAGGTCGGGTCAACGGCACTCATATGGTCCGAACTCATCAATAACCGTCCGCCTTTTTGCAGATATTCAGCTATCTGCGCACGGAAAATACTATCTTGAACCGGATGTCGGTCACGGCCGTACACCAAGTCCACCAACGCAAACGTGCTGTCTAACTTCGCCATCTTTTCTGTGGCGCTCACATACGAGATATGCATCTTGCGCAGGGAATGCCCGTGCTCATCAGCCCAATTACGTGTGTTGCCGATGGTCATTTGACCTGCATGATCGCGGTAACAAGAGCCCCAGCCGCAGTTATCGTCATTCGTCCACAGGCTTTTCCGCTCAAAATCCCACTGCTCCCCGATATACGCGCAGGTGAAGCCGTCCTCGCAGGCGTAGCTGCCCGGAACGATACCGGCATGCACACTGTCCGCGAACCATTCCACGCCATACGTGTCGTCAAAACCGTCTATGATCAAAGCTGTGGGCGCTTCTTCCTGATCGCTGAGATACGCGCTGATAATCGGGCTGCGGAAACTCAGTCCGCCCTCATTGCCGGCTACGACGTAGAAACTATATCGTACTCCGCGCTGGAGATCCAATTTCAACTGTGTCTTTTTCTCCACTTGCTGAATATCCCATTCGCCCTCGTTCTCACGGACATAGACCATGTAATAGGTCGGAGCAGCGGTGGGCTCAATCGAGTCAGTCTGTGCTTCCCATCTCAGCAAGCCCTTTTGGTCAATCGCCAATTGTTGCACCGGCAGCGGTTGTACCACGGCAGACTTGCCGTTGATGTACCGCAATATACCTTTATATACCGCGCGCGCGGCGGCAAAACGGAATGCCGGATTCAGACCATAACGCATATCCGCCATGTTCTTATGGCTGAGCAACTCCAAAATGAGGCTTGGAACCACCGGCACGCGGCTCTCGCAGTAATTGGCTTCTTTGAGTTGCCGTCTTGTCCATTCCGGCGCTATATGTCGCAGATCTTCTGTGATTTGCGTCTGAATACGGTCGGCAAGATTGCGGTTTACGGTCTCGCGGTCTCTGCCATCGCGCAGGACGGTTGACCCTTCATCGTCTTTGGCGGTATAGATCACTAATGTGCCGACAATCGTGCTGTCATCGCCGCTGTCCATGCCGTCCGTGTGAAAAGCCAGACACAGGTCGATGGGTTCTTCCAACGAGTTGATCCACATCGCGCGGCATTTCATATCGTCCTTGTATTCATCGCCTTCATACAGATCCCAGATCGTTGTGTCCGCTCCCTGATTGATCAACCAGTAACGCGCGCCTTCGGTCCATTGCGGCATGCCGGAAACGCCCAAATCGTCCTGTTCTAATCCCGCCCGCGGCGAATAGATCGTTGCGCCGGCATTCTCCAACATCTGACGGATAAGCCGCACATACTCCTGGCTATACAGGTCTTCCACGGTCGTCCATAGGGTCGCCCGTTGCCATATCCACTCATTGCGGTCGCGGTTGAAATACAAACCATGACTCGGGTAGAGTGCTATGTTCTTTTCGGTCAGGTCCTTTTGCTTGCCGCTCGGCATGATTCCTTTTGCGCAATCGGTCACTAAATTCTCAATATCGGTCCTTCCCGCATAAATGGTCACTTTGCCTTTCTCGTGCCCGAGCACCCATAGGCTGACTTTACGTTTGATTTCGGTTATACTCTCCGGTGTCCAGCGTACATCTTTGAGCACCGTGTTCGTCGTAACAGTTATATTGTTGCCGTTGACGCGCATGCTCTTTACCCTTACGGCGGGAGACCACAAGGGCTTGAAACCGGTAAAGACAGTAAGTGAATCTCCCAATTCCGGCATACCGATAGCCGCATTGGAAGGCAAAATGGAGATGGCGCAGAGCGCAATCAGTATAAGGGATTTCAGTTTCATTGTTTAAAATTAAATCTTCTGTTAACGGGTCGCACGCGGTAACCGGCGTTGCGCAACTGCTCAATCAACCCTTTCTCGCCACCGAGATAGACGGCATTGAGGGTGATAAAACACGCTCCTTCTTTCAAATCATTCTTCAGCCGTTTGACCCATTGCTCGTTGCGCTGGCAATACACTTGATAATCCGAGAAGGAAATGGAAGTCGTATTATCCGGTCCGGAAACCTGATAAGCAATGTCGGTCAAAAGACCATTGAGGTAAAGTGCTTTGATGGCTCTTTCCTGCTTCACTTCATTCTCCGGATATTCGATAACTTTGAGTAATTCGCTGCATTGCCAGTGAAACGGCTCGCGATCAAAAAGCATGTACATCGTCTCTCCCACATCGTCCAAGCCGACCACGGGAATATTACGTTCCGCCGCTACCGATTCAAAGAAACTCTCCATGGATCGTTGCTCGTCGTATTGGAGCCACTGTTTCATCAATTCCGTGCGGTACATCTCTGTCAAGTATGCCGGTTTCATGCGGCATAGTTTGTCTAATCCCATGCTAAGTGTAATGCGAAGAGCGTCATCGATAAACTTGTATTCCTTTTCGCTGTAGAAATTCGACAACTTGATCGAGTCTGGTAGAATAGCCGCCTGACGCAAAGCCGCGATGGCTTCGTAGTCCTGCATCGCAAATTCGGTCAGCACTTTATGGCACTTGCCGAAGCATGCAAACACGTTCGGGATCGTGTCCAAAAACTGCATATCTACGTATCGGTTCGTTGCCAAAAGGTACGATTTTTGGTTTGTCCCGTTCCCCGAAATCTCATAGAGCAACTGCGCAGATGTACAAAGGGAAAAAGTACAAAGTACAAGGGTTAATATGTATTTTTTAATTCTCAATTTCTTTCAACTTTCAACTCTCAACTTATTTAAACCGTGTGATCATGTTATAAGCCTGATAGATTCCTAATTCTCCGGCTTTGCTTAGATCGTTCAGACCCTTCTCGTTCTCGCCGATATAGATGTACGTCAGGCCGCGGTTGAACCATGCTTCGGCAAAGTCCGCATCGATCTGGATTGCCTTGGAATAGTAGTCGATGGCATCTTTCCATTCCCGCTGCGCGCAGAGGATATTGGCTTTGTTGAAATACGCAAACGAGAAATCCGGTTGCAAGCGGGTTACCTGATCGTAGTCGCGCAGCATGATATCGAAATCCATGTTCGAGGTGTTCTCCAACTCACCCGTAGCGCGTTGGTATTCCAGCAAACGGTAACGCCAGTTAGCGCGGTTGAAGGTGATGATGACGGACAACATGAGGCTCTCCGAATAGGTCGGAAGGAGCGTCAGTGCGCGGGTACAATCGTCTATCGCGCTGGCGTAGTCCTGTACGATCGCGAACTCGATGGCGCGCGTGAAGAACAACTCCGCTGTCGGGTACTCATCTATTTTCTTGGACAGACGGGAGATCTCCGTGAAATGAAAATCCACCATCTCTGCCGTCAATGCGATCTCTTCGTTCGTGAAGCGCAGCGCTGCAGGCAATGCACCGGATTTGTTGAGTTGATCGACTAATGGGTGATAATAATTGGTTCGGCGCAGACTCAGATCCTGGCTGTAATAACTGAGTACTACATTAGGCTCGTTCACTACGTCCTGGTATTTCTTCTGAACCGTTCCGCGGGTCTGGGACTCGTATTTCTGTTCCTCATCCGGTATCTCGGTCTGGTTTTGCGCCGTGGATGCCGAGAACTCTTTGCGATGATCTTTCTTCTGCGGCTGTGCATCGGCTATGTGCAGATCGGTTTGCGGCTGAGAAGCTTGCTTCGCCTGAATCTCTTCTTTCTGTTGCTCCAGCTCCTGTGCTTTCTGGCGGTATTGGTATGCCGCTTTGGCGTTTCCTTGCTTCGTCTTGGCTTGTGCCGCCAAGTAATAACTGGGCAGGAAATACGGATAGCGTTCAATGAGCACATCCATATCGTTTACCACGGCTTTCCATTGTTTGAGTTGCATCTCCACCAAGCCGCGTTGGTAGCGATACTCGGTCTGTTCCGGCGCTAAGTCGATCGCCGTATTGAAATCTTCCAACGCACGGTTATAATCGCCCACTTCCTGCCGCATCATTCCGCGGTTGTAGTAACAATCCGCATCCCGTGGCGCTAATTTGACGGCTTGATCGTAGTCCGCCAATGCCCCGCGGTAATTATGCCGGTGGTAGTGAATGACACCCCGGTTAATGTAGTCTCCTGCCCATTTGGAGCCTAAGTTGATGGCTTGTGTGAGTTGCACGTACGCCTCGTCTTCCCGCTCCAACATCAAATTGGTCACACCCAAAGCGGACCAAACGGCAGGATTAGTCTTGTCGTATTTGGCGGCATTCTCAAAGGCATCGAGCGCACACATGGTATCTTTTTTCAGAAAACAAATATGCCCTTTCTCGCCCCAGACAGAAGCGGCTTGCGGCTCACGGCGTAACATCTGGTCTATATCCTCCAGCGCCGCGTCGTAGTTCTTCATCTGCGCACGCGTGTCCGCGCGTAATAACATATAGGTGCGATTTTCCGGCGAGAAGAACAGCGCCTCGGTGTAGTCCGCTTCCGCTTTCTCCAGTTCATTCAACTGGCGGTACACATATCCGCGGGCATAGTAGATGCCCGGCGAGAACGGGTTACGCTCGATGGCGGCATTGCAATCCCGCAGCGCACCTTGGTAGTCCTCCAACTGTATTTTCGCAATCGCCCGGTAGAAATAGGGTTCGCTCAAATAGGGTTTGAGGTGAATGACCTGATTGAAATACTGAATGGAGAGCACATAATCTTCAAAATACAGTGCATTCCGTCCGATTGCCGTTATACGGTCGGTATTGAGTTGCGCAAATGTACAAATAGACCATGTACAAACCGCCAATAATAATATGTATCTTTTAATTCTCAATTATCAATTGTCAATTATCAATTACTTACATCCCGCTTCCGGATCAAACCATGCCGGCACATCAAACTCTTCCTCCTCGCTGTAACCCAGATCCGGGTCTGCAAGCACTTTCTTGAGATACAGAGCACTGATCGGCAATGCCATGGATGCTCCTTGTCCTTCCCGTAGATTATCAAAATGTATGCCACGATCTTCACCGCCGACCCAAGCACCGTTGACCAGCGAGGGCGTGAAGCACATAAACCATCCGTCGGAGTTGTTGTTGGTGGTTCCTGTCTTGCCGCCCATAGGCGCTTTGATGCCATATTTGTACCGCACGCGCACACCTGTTCCGTGATCCAGCACTTCGCGTAACATATAAATCATCTTGTACGCCGTGGTCTCGCTGATGATTTCATGCGTGTGCGGCGTGAATGTGCCGATGACGTTTCCGTTGTTGTCTTCAATACGGGTGACGTAGAGCGGTTCGGTACGAATACCCTTGTTGGCAAAGGTGGTATAAGCATCTACCATCTCCTCCACACTCACTTCGCACGGTCCCAGACAGAGCGAGATCACGGGATCCAATTGTCCTTGAATACCGAAAGACCGCATCATCTTCACTAACTGTTCCGGCGTGAAGAGTGACATCAGATAAGCAGACATCCAGTTGGAGGACACTTTGAGACCCCATGCAAGGGTGACGGTGTCGCCCAGATGGTCATCGTGCGTATCTCTCGGCGCCCATACATTGCCGTCTGGCAGAACCACATGAATCGAGTCATATACCCATTTCTCGCATGGCCACATTCCCTCGTCCATCGCCAATGTATAGAGGTAAGGCTTGATTGTAGAGCCCACTTGACGACGGCCTTTGGTACACATATCGTATTGAAAATGTGCAAAGTTCGGTCCGCCTACATAGGCTTTGACATGACCTGTATGCGGATCCATGGACATAAATCCGCAGCGCAGATAACTCTTCTGCCATTTGATAGAATCGTACGGGCTCATGACTGTGTCGATCATACCGCGGTCATACGTGAAGATCTGCATCTCGCGCTCCTTGTGGAAAGAGCTGATAATCGAGTCATGACTCAAACCTGCTTTCTTCATGTTGCGGTAGCGGTCTGTCTGACGCATCGAGCGGTTCATGATGCCGTCTATCTCATCCCGTGTCAGCGAAGAAGAGAAAGGCGCCGTTTTCTTCCGTTTCAGTTCTTTGAAGAATGATTTCTGCTGCTCCTGCATGTGCTCGTTCACCGCCTCTTCTGCGTATTTCTGCATCCGCGAATCGATGGTGGTGTAGATCTTCAAACCGTCCTGATAAATATCATATTTGCTGCCGTCGGGCTTGTGGGTCTTCTCGCAAAAACCGTACAAGGCATTGTTGTCCCATTGCCATTTATCGATTTGGTATTGTAGTTTGTTCCATTCCGGATAATCGCTCTCTTTGGGCTCTTTGGCGGTCAGCACACCGCGCAGATACTCGCGGAAATACGGCGCAATACCTTGCTTGTGATCCACGGAGCTATAGTGCAGTTCCAAGGGCAGCGCAGCAATCGAATCACGTGCCGTTTCGTCCAGATAGCCGTACTTGACCATTTGCCCGAGCACGGTGTTCCGGCGGTTGGTAGCGCGTTGAGGGTGACGAATCGGGTTGTACAGCGACGGGTTTTTACACATGCCCACCAACATTGCCGCCTGCTCGATCTTCAAGTCTGACGGGGTAGTGGAGAAATACACCTGCGACGCCGACTGAATACCCACCGCGTTGTATAGAAAATCAAACTGATTGAGGTACATCAGCAGTATTTCGTCCTTCGAATAGAGCCGCTCCAACTTGGTGGCAATAACCCATTCGATGGGTTTCTGCATCGCGCGTTCGAAAATATTATTGGCTCGCGGAGACCATAACTGCTTGGCTAACTGCTGCGTGAGCGTACTACCGCCACCTGCGCGGCCTAATTTGAGGATCGCACGGAACATGGATTTCAGATCCACGCCGGTGTGGCTGTAGAAACGTGCATCTTCGGTGGCTATCAACGCGTTGATCACATTGGGCGACAAGTCCGTATATTGCACGCCCACGCGGTTCTCGTACCGATAATAGCGACCTAACGACTGCATGTCCGATGAGATGATCTCACTGGCAAAGCGGTTCTTCGGGTTTTGCAACTCCTCCAACGGCGGCAGATAACCCAATGCGCCACGTGTGATTAGAAACATCACAAACCAAACCAACAAAATGCCTCCTAAAAAGAGACTCCAAAACCAAATCAAAAACGGTTTGTACCAACTTTTCGTTTTCATATCATCAGATCTTCAATTATTCTGTTTAAAATATGGATGCCTTTCTGGGTTGCTACCAGACGTCCGTCTTCTGTCACCCGTAACAGCGTCTCTTTAGCTGTCATTTCCGCGACCATCTCGCGACCATTACGGACGTGTACGTCCGATAAAGGAATGCCTTTGCTCGTTCGTAGCCCCAACATGATCCGCTCGTTATACAGTTCTTTCTCCGTCAACACTTCTTGCTCGCGCACCAAAGTGCCTTTCCTTGTTTTCTTGATATATTTGCTCAGGTTATCGGGATTCCAACTGCGCACATTCCCTATATAACTATGCGCGCCCGCGCCTATGCCTATATAAGGTGTGCCGTCCCAATAACTGCTGTTATGCTTCGATTCGTACCCCGGCAACGCAAAATTGCTCACCTCGTAATGTTCAAAACCAGCCTCTTTGAGCCGTTTGCAGAGATAATCGTACATCTCGTTCTCTTGTACTTCGCCTATCGGCGTGATCTCGCCTTTGTCGCGCATGGCGGTCAGAGCCGTTCCTTCCTCGTACATCAACCCGTAGCAGGAGATGTGTTGTACTCCTAAACGCAAAGCCAATTCGATATCCGCCTTCCACAGCCCCATCGATTGCGTCGGCAGGGCGTACATCAGATCAATGGAAATATTGTCAAAACCTGCCCGCTGCGCCATACGTACGGCCTCTATCGCCTGCATGGAATTATGCCTCCGACCGATGAGTTGAAGCAGGTTGTCCTTGAAGGATTGTACCCCGATGGACAAGCGGTTAACGCCTGTTTGCCGTATTTCGGATAAGTATTTCTCCGTAACGTCACCCGGGTTGACCTCCATCGTGATCTCTTCGGCGTCGTCTGTTCCGATGGTGCGCAGGATGCGGAATATGTCAATGCTGTCTAACATACTGGGTGTACCGCCGCCGAGATAAATCGTGCGTATCGGTTCGCCGGCTTCCTCTTTGCGCGCGCTGATCTCTTTGAGCAACGCGTCCACATATTCCGTCCGCCTCTCCAACTGAATAGTGGAGAAGAAGTCGCAATACAGACATCTCTTCTTACAAAACGGTATATGTACGTATAATCCTGCCAATAATTATCAATTTTCAATTATCAATTATCAATTATCAACTGTCTTTTCGCCAGAAGACAGTTGACTTCAGTTCATCCGGCAAGTACTGCTGTTCTACCCAATGCCCTGGAAAATCATGCGGGTACTTGTATCCGTCGTGATAGCCGAGATCTTTCATTAAACTCGTCGGTGCGTTGCGAAGATGTAACGGAACGGGCAAATTTCCTGTTTCGCGCACTTTTGCCAGCGCTTCATCTATTGCCAGATAAGCCGAGTTGTCTTTCTTGCAGGTCGCTAAATAGATCGTCGTTTCCGCCAAAGGAATACGTCCTTCCGGCCAGCCGATCTTGTTCACGGCTTCGAAACAGGCATTGGCTAACAGCAAGGCATTGGGGTTCGCCAAACCGATGTCTTCGCTCGCGGAGATCACCAACCGCCGGGCTATGAACTTCGGATCTTCGCCACCTTCTATCATGCGCGCGAGCCAATAAATAGCCGCCTGCGGATCACTGCCGCGGATGGATTTGATGAACGCCGAAATGATGTCGTAGTGCATCTCTCCGTCCTTGTCATATGCCACGGGGTTTTGCTGTAACTGCTTGGTGATGGTCTCATTCGTGATCTCCTTCACACCGCTGTTGGCTACCAACTCAATGATGTTCAGCAGTTTCCGTGCATCGCCGCCGCTATACCGCAGAAGCGCATCCGTGTCCTGGACCTGCAATCCCAACGAACGGATGTACTCGTCTTTGGTCAGCACGCGGTTCAGCAGTTCTAACAGGTCCTCTTTTGCTAAGGATTTGAGTACATATACCTGGCATCGGCTGAGTAGCGGCGTTATGACCTCGAAAGATGGATTTTCCGTGGTCGCGCCGACTAAGGTGATCGTTCCTTCCTCAACTGCGCCAAGCAGACTATCCTGTTGCGACTTGCTGAAACGGTGGATCTCGTCGATAAAGAGTATCGGGCTTCGTCCGTCCGCCGGAGCAAAGAGCCCGCTGTTCAGTGCCGCCGTGTGTTTGGCTTTGTCGATCACGTCCCGCACATCTTTCACACCGCTGGTCACGGCGCTCAGCGTGTAGAACGGACGTTGTAACTGATGCGCAATGATCCGCGCAAGCGTCGTCTTGCCCACACCCGGAGGACCCCACAGTATAAACGAGGCGATGTTCCCGCTCTCGATCATCTGCCGGAGAATAGCTCCTTCACCCACCAGATGTTTCTGTCCTATGTATTCGTCCAGCGTCTTTGGACGCATCCGCTCTGCTAATGGCAACATAAAGTCAATTATTATTTAACAATTCTTGTGCCGTTTTGATTGCCGCCTCGCTCACGTCTTTTCCGCTGAGCATAGAGGCAATCTCCGTGATCCGTTCGTCTTGGGTCAGGCGGCATATATGGGTCTCCGTCCGTTTGTCGGTGTCGGCTTTATAGACCTTGTAGTGGTTTTCTCCCATCGCGGCAATCTGCGGCAAGTGGGTGATAGCGATGATCTGCCGGCTCTTGGACATCTCTTTCATGATCTTTGCCATCTGTGTCGCTATGTTTCCGCTCACACCGGTGTCTATCTCGTCAAAGATGATCGTCGGCAACCCTTTGGTCGAAGCAATCAACGCCTTGATACAGAGCATCAAACGGCTTATCTCACCGCCGGAAGCCACTTCGCTCACAGCCCGCAGGCTTTGGTTGAGGTTCGCTGCAAAGCGTATCTGCGCTTCGTCACAGCCGTTGGGCGTAAAGTCCGGAGCGGGTAGAATAGGAATCTCCACTTTGGCGTGCGCTACACCTAAGTTCTGCAAACCGCTTATTAACCGCTCGCATATCTGCGGCACAACGGCTTTACGGCTCTTGGTCAATTGAGTAGCAGCTTGTGTCAACGCCTTTTTCTCCGTTTCCACGGCTTTCTGCGCTTGCTCGATATCGAAATCGAAACTGTCCATTCGGTTCACTTGTTCCGCCAACTCATCCCGCATCGCAATCAGTTCGTCGATCGTCTCTGCACTGAACTTATGCAGCAACTCCTGCAACGCGCCGATCCGCTCTTCTACCCATTGCAAACGCTGCGGGTCCATCTCTATGTGGTTCAGTTTCCTCTCCGCCTCTTGTGCGATGTCCTGTATCTCTATCCGCACGCTATCAATCCGTTCTTGCAGATCCGCTGCCGCTTCGTCCAAACGGCAGGCACGCAAACCGTCCAACACACTTCCTTGCTCGCCGCTCAATGCCTCCAAAGCCGTTTGCAACGCACTCTGTATCTCTTCGGCATGACTTAATTGGTATTGTTCGTTCTCCAACTCTTCCAACTCACCGGCTTCCAGTTGCGCCTCGTCCAGCATCTTGTAACGGTATTGGATGTAATCGGCGTCCTGACGACTTTTCTTCGCCAAACTCTGCAACTTCTGCAACTTCTCGCAAGCCGCCATATACCGCTCATACTGCGCCGCATAAGCCTCTAATAGTGCTCCGTTCTGCGCGATGGCATCCACTACCTCCAACTGAAAATCCGCATTCTCAATCAGCAGATTAGCGTGCTGGCTGTGTATATCGATCAGTTTGTTTGCCAACTCTTTCAATTCCTGCAACGTTACCACGCTGTCATCCACAAACGACCGGCTTTTCCCGCTGGCATACAGTTCCCGCCGGATGATGATTTCCTTTGTCCCTTGTGCTTTATGATCTGTGAATTGTGAATTGTGATCTGTGAATTGTGAATTGTAAATTGTGCATTGTGAATTGAATACCGCTTCAATAATACATTTCTCTTCTCCGTCCGTAATCGCCTTACTATCCGCGCGCGCACCCATTACTAAAGCTAACGCGCCCAAGATAATACTCTTACCCGCGCCTGTCTCACCGGTTAGCACCGAAAAACCCCCTTCGAAATCTATATCCAAATGGCTTATCAGCGCATAGTTCTGTATGTGAAGATGTTTTAACATATGTCAGTTTATGTATCGAATTGTATTTTGTAATACAATACATTTCAAAAAAAACACGCAAATTTACGAAAAAATTCTGACATATGCAAATAAAAAAGCGTTTTTCTGCAAAAAATAGAATTTTATGTCTCCTCTGCATAAAATTCGTGGGTATTTCGTGGGTATTTCGCGGGTATTTCGTGGGCCTTTCGGGATGTCAGATTATTTTTGGTCGTTAATGGACATACATTTTCCGTCTCTTACCGACCGATAACCGAGAGAAGAAAAGGAGAAGACGGCTGAATCTTAATAATCGTACACTTTTGGCGCTTACCTGCCACATACGACTCGCTTACGACTCACATACGGCACGATAGACCGACAGGATACCGACGAGATACCGTGATCGAATCTTAATAATCGGCAATGATGAAACCACCAGCGCACTCTCATCCGGGAGTGCGTTGTGTGATTTGATATGCGCGTTTTATTTCTATTGTGTGCTAATTTTAGTGCATTATGGAAATGAATCTGCGTTGATCACATTTATTTTATATATGCAAGAAAAATTGTAAAATTGTGCATAGAAAGTGCACTTTTTCTGCATTTAGTGTGCATGAAATGACAATTATTTGACCATTGCTATTTACCATATGTAACTGATGACCGACCGATGAACGATACACAAATTTCAAAAAATCGCACTTGTTAAAGCGATTTTTGCAAATTTATTTGCATATATCAAAAAAAAGCAGTAATTTTGTACGCAAAATTGAAAGGGAGACAGTTTATGGACCCAATTCTATCTAAAATACAGTCTTTAGGAAGGCATGTAGTCCCCAGGGATAGCCGTCTTATGCTATTTGGTTCTCGGGCGCGTGGAGATTTTCGTCCCGAGTCGGATTGGGACTTACTAATTCTCCTAAATAAGGACAAAATTTCCGCAAATGATTATGACACAATTTCATATCCGTTTGCAGAATTAGGATGGGAAATAGGGGAGATGATTCATCCGATTATTTATACTAAAAGCGAATGGGAAAGAAAAAGTTTCTCGCCTTTTTATAAAAACGTAATGAAGGAAGGAATAGAGTTATGAGTCTGACTTCTGATGAACGCAAGGCCGTGGTGGAGTTTCGTATTGAGAAAGCGCGTCGAGCTTTAGAGCAAGCACAAGGCGTGGTGGAACTCCAATATTGGGAAACGATAGCAAATCGTTTATATTATGCGGCATATAATGCTGTTTCTGCTATGCTGATTGCATATGGCTACATGGCTCATTCTCACGATGGAGTCATTCATCTTTTTGGTCAGCATTTTGTAAAGTCGGGTATTGTAGATGTAAAGGACGGGAAATTATATCATCATCTTTTTTCTATGCGTTTGACAGGCGATTACGATGATACGTATGGTTTATCAAGTGAAGATGTGTTACCTCTACTTGCACCTGCTTCGGAATTGATAGATAAGGTGATAGTTATTGCCACCCAAAAAATCAACGAATCCGAATAATCAATCTTCTCTCTTTGATGTATAACTGCCGAGTGCTTTGAATTTCCTCGCTTCTTTGGAAAGTAGGTAAAAGAAGGTTATATTCATGTTGTTGACCAAATGGGACATGAAACGGGACATGAGATGGGACATGAAACAGGACATGAAAGTAGGGAGAAAAGTAGGGAGAAAAGTAGGGAGAAAAGTAGGGAGAAAAGTAGGGAGAAAAGTAGGGAGAAAAGTAGGGAGAATACCATCGTAGAAAACATCGTAGAAAATTTATCTACGATGCGTGCCAAAATAGTGCGATATATATGGAATAATCCGAATGCAACGGCTGATTCGATTGCTAAGGAAGTCGGCATTGCTCCTCGAAATGTACAAGTTCACCTCAAGAACTTGCAGGAACAGGGTATCATTCGTCGTATCGGTCCTGATAAAGGTGGTCATTGGGAGATAATAGCAGAATAAAGTTTATAACAATCCGTCGCTTCTTCGGAAATAAAGGAGCAGAAGAATACCGTCTCCCCCTCTCCAAGACGTTAAAGATGGAGAAAGACAAGCGCAAAGCGTTGCGCTAACATATTGTTTAATTAAAGCGTTTACACGCTTGTTCTCTGACTGTTTGGAATGTAGGAAACTTCAAAAAGTCGTTCGGAAACAAGTAAGTAGATGCTCACGAGTGTAGGACTCGCCCGCACTATAGGTGTATCCTGTAGTGTGTTGGCGGATATATACACGGCGCGAGTAACTATTGATTTATCTGACGACTAAGGTACTTCCTACAACCTCAAACAGCGGATAACAACAGTTATTCGCGTTTTTTGTGTAAAGTTATGAATATCGTACAAGTTGGACCATATCCGTTATTTGCGGATTGTATTAAAGGAGGAGTGGAGTCCTCTGTTTTCGGGTTAGCGCAAGAATTGGCTAATTCCCATATTGTTGATGTATTTGATTTGCCGAGAATTGGCGGAAAAGATATAGTAGAACGAAAAGGTTCTCTTACTATTCATCGCTATGCCAACACCGGTAAATACAATCAAGACGCCGTAGATAGAGGAAAAGAAATGCTTCGTGACATCGTAGCATTGCACCCCGACATTGTACATATTCACGGAACAGGTCTGATTAGTAGCGTTTTATACAAAGCTGTCAAATCGTACGGAATACCTGTTCTGCTGACCGTTCATGGACTTTTACATGTGGAGAAAAAGAACGCGTTACTAAAGCATCCTTCGCTCAAACATTTATACCAACTCATTGTGCAATCCCGCACGGAATTTGATGTGCTGAATGAAGCAGATCATATTATTGTGGATACAGAATATGTCGCTAATCAAATAAAATATCTCCATGCAAAAAAGAAAATTACCCATTTGCCTTGGATGTATGTAGTTCCACAAGGAATACAATCTCATTTCTTAACTTTACAACCCATAAATACCAACCAACAGTATATACTCTCTGTGGGATCTATATCACGGAGAAAAGGACATTTGCTTTTGATTAAGGCATTTGATAAAGTACATAGAGCAATTCCCGATGTGCATCTTGTAATAGCAGGAACACTTACTGAAAATGAGTATTTCTCCCAAATGCAAAGAGAAATAGAGAAATTGCATTTGTCGCAATTTGTTCAAACCCATAGTAACATAGCGCAGGAAGATTTGTTAACCCACTATCAAAAAGCATCTTTATTTGCACTTCATAGCCAAGAAGAGAGCCAAGGGATAGCGTTAGTAGAAGCTATGGCTGTTGGATTACCTGTGGTTAGTACAACTGTTGGCGGCATTCCTTTTGTGGTTAAAGATGGCGAAACTGGATTGCTTTCTAAATATGGAGATGTTGATGCTTTTGCTGATAATTTGATTAAACTACTGAAGAATGATGATTTGCGGAAACGGATGTCACAAGACGCACGCAATGCCGCTCAAAGTTATTCGTGGCAAAATTTAGCGAAAGCAATAGAGACAATATATGGTAGGATTTTAACGAATACCCCCAAAGGTGCAAGAGTAACAGATTGACCATTTAAAGGTGGTTTATATCCAACAAGTATAATCTTGCGCGTCTCTCGCGCGTCTCTTAGGCAAATGTAACTATACCGCCCGAATCTTAATAATCGGCAATTAGTGGATATACAAATATAACGCACTCCCGAATGAGAGTGCGTTGTTTATATACTCCCTTCCTTTTAGGGAAGGGTGGGGTTAGGCTTCTTATTGCTCGTCCTCAACGGCTGCTTGAGCAGCTGCCAGACGTGCGATAGGAACGCGGAACGGTGAGCAGGAAGCGTAGTTCATGCCGACACGGGCACAGAACTTAACGGATGAAGGCTCACCACCGTGCTCGCCACAGATACCTGTACGGAGTCCCGGACGAACGGCACGACCTTTCTCTACTGCCATCTTGATCAACTGGCCAACGCCGTTCTGGTCGAGAACCTGGAACGGATCTACCTTTAAGATCTTCTTTTCGAGGTATGCTGGGAGGAAGGAAGCGATATCGTCACGGCTGTAACCGAAGGTCATCTGGGTCAAGTCGTTGGTACCAAAGCTGAAGTACTGAGCCTCGGTAGCGATGCGGTCTGCGGTTAGAGCAGCACGCGGGATCTCGATCATTGTACCGATCTCAAACTCTACCTCAACGCCATACTCAGCGAAGACTTCCTTAGCTACTTTTTGGATGATCTCTTTCTGTTGTTTGAGCTCATACAGAATACCGATCAGCGGAACCATGATCTCCGGCATCGGGTTCTTGCCCTCTTTCTTGAGTTCGCAAGCAGCGGAGAGGATAGCGCGGGTCTGCATAGCGGTGATCTCAGGGAAAGTGATACCCAGACGGCAGCCGCGGTGACCCAGCATCGGGTTGTTCTCTGCCAACTGAGCTACACGGGTCTGGATCTCTTCTACAGAAACGCCCATCTCCTTAGCCATCTGCTCCTGACCTTTCAGATCATGCGGTACGAACTCGTGCAAAGGCGGGTCGAGCAGACGGATGTTCACAGGCAGGCCGTCCATAGCGTCCAAGATACCTTTGAAGTCAGCCTTTTGGTACGGCAGCAGTTTAGCCAGCGCTTTCTCGCGGCCCTCGCTGTCCTTGGCGAGAATCATCTCACGCATCGCGATGATCTTCTGGTCGTCGAAGAACATGTGCTCGGTACGGGTCAGACCGATACCCTTAGCGCCGAATGCGCGAGCTACAGCTGCGTCGTGCGGAGTGTCGGCGTTGGTACGAACTTGGAGGTGTGTATATTTGTCACAGAGATCCATGAGTGCCTTGAAGTCACCGCTGAGCTCAGCAGCCTTGGTCGGGATCTCACCTGCATATACTTGTCCGGTAGTACCATTGAGAGAGATGTAGTCGCCCTCTTTGTAGGTAACGCCTTCGATCTTAACGGTCTTAGCTTTGTAATCCACCTGGATAGCACCTGCACCGGAAACGCAGCATTTACCCATACCACGAGCCACTACGGCTGCGTGCGAGGTCATACCGCCACGAGCGGTGAGGATACCTTCTGCTGCGCTCATACCTGCGAGGTCTTCCGGCGAGGTCTCAATACGAACCATGACTACCTTGTGACCGTTTGCGTGCCACTCTTGTGCGTCGTCCGCATGGAAGACGATCTGACCGCAAGCAGCTCCCGGAGAAGCAGGCAGACCTTGGGTGATCACTTTTGCTTTCTTCAAAGCATCCTTATCGAAGACAGGGTGGAGCAGCTCGTCCAATTTCTGCGGCTCGCAGCGCATGATAGCCTCTTTCTCGGAGATAACACCCTCGCGGCAGAGATCCATCGCAATCTTCACCATAGCCGTTCCGGTACGTTTACCATTACGGGTCTGGAGGAACCAGAGTTTGCCTTCCTGTACGGTGAACTCCATATCCTGCATGTCGCGGTAGTGATCCTCAAGTTTCTGCTGGATAGCGTTCAACTCAGCGTACATCTCCGGCATTGCCTCCTCCATAGAAGGATACTTAGCCAGACGCTCTTCCTCGCTGATACCGGCACGCTCAGCCCAACGTTGTGAACCGATCTTGGTGATCTGCTGCGGGGTACGAATACCTGCCACAACGTCCTCACCCTGTGCATTCACGAGGTACTCACCGTTGAAGAGGTTCTCACCATTACCGGCATCACGGCTGAAGCAAACACCCGTTGCGGAGGTCTCGCCCATGTTACCGAATACCATTGCCATTACGGAAACAGCGGTACCCCATTCGTCTGGAATTCCTTCCATCTTACGATAGAGGATAGCACGCTCGTTCATCCAGCTGCGGAACACAGCGCAGATAGCGCCCCAGAGTTGCTCCATAGGATCATCCGGGAAGTCCTTGCCGGTACGCTCTTTGATAGCGGATTTGAAACGAGCTACGAGGAGCTTCAACTCATCAACGTTGAGATCCTTATCCAGCTTCACGCCACGGATCTCTTTCACTTCGTCGATGATAGCCTCGAACGGATCGATGTCGGTTTTGTTCACCGGCTTCATACCGAGTACCACGTCGCCGTACATCTGTACGAAACGGCGGTAGGAGTCATATACGAAGTGCGGGTTATTGGTCTTAGCGACCATACCCTCAGCTACTACATCGTTCAGACCGAGGTTGAGGATGGTGTCCATCATACCCGGCATGGATGCGCGTGCACCCGAACGAACAGAAACGAGCAGCGGGTTCTTCGGATCGCCGAACTTGCAGTTCATCAGACCCTCTACATGAGCAACTGCTGCGTTCACCTCTTCGGTCAACTCAGCCACGATCTTCTCCTGACCAACTTGGTAGTACTCGTTGCAGACTTCGGTGGTGATCGTGAAACCCGGAGGAACAGGAACACCGACCAAGTTCATCTCAGCGCAGTTAGCACCCTTGCCACCAAGGAGCTCACGCATTTGCGCATTACCCTCGGCCTTACCGTTACCGAAGGTGTAAACTCTTTTTTTCTTTTCCATTAGTTAATAAATATTAATTGTTATTTATATTAGACATTTTTCATGTTGTTTCCCAAAATCACGGTATGTGTAAGGTATCTCGCAGCAAATTCTGAACAGCATAAAACCAGTACAAAACCAGTACAAAACCAGTACTTAATACTTACAAAAGTGTTAAAAATGCTGTTTGTGCACATTCTTGCCACAAAATTCGGGTGCAAAGTTACAAATTTTTTTTGAAATATGCAAATAAATTTGCACATATAATAAATTTTTTGTAATTTTGCACCCGCAATTGAAACTAATACTTAAAAAACACTAAATTTATGACAGATGTAACAACATTGATGTACGTCGTTCTGGCGGCATCGGTCTTGGCACTCGGTTTTGCGTATTATTTCTACCGCTGGATGTTAGGTAAGGATGAAGGCACCGAGTTGATGAAGACCATTGCCTCGCACGTTCGTAAGGGTGCGCTGGCTTATCTCAAACAACAGTACAAAGTGGTGACGATCGTATTCGTCGTGTTAGCGGTTATCTTTGCCGTGATGGCTTATTTCAAGCTCCAGAACGGCATAGTGTGGTTCGCGTTCCTGACCGGAGGTTTCTTCTCGGGTCTGGCGGGATTTTTCGGCATGAAGACCGCCACTTATGCGTCTTCCCGTACGGCAAACGCCGCTCGTCAGAGCCTGAATGCGGGTCTGCAGGTAGCGTTCCGCAGCGGTGCTGTGATGGGTCTGACGGTAGTGGGTCTGGCGTTGCTGGACGTGTCAGGCTGGTTTTTGGTACTGCAAAAGACGGGTCTTCTCGCGCTCGTGGGCGCGGACGCAGACCTTATTACTATTACCACCACGATGCTGACCTTCGGTATGGGAGCCTCGACGCAGGCGCTCTTTGCGCGTGTAGGCGGCGGTATTTACACGAAGGCGGCGGATGTAGGTGCTGACTTGGTCGGCAAGACGGAGTATAACATCCCGGAGGATGATCCCCGAAACCCTGCCACCATCGCGGATAATGTGGGTGATAACGTGGGCGATGTAGCCGGTATGGGAGCCGACCTGTATGAGAGTTATGCCGGTTCGATCCTGGCGACGATGGCGTTAGGCGCTTCGGCGTTCGCTACTTCGGCGGTGGAAGGCATGCAGTTGAAGGCGGTAGTTGCGCCCTCTCTCATTGCAGCTTGCGGCGTGCTGCTGAGTATTATCGGTATTTACTTGGTGAAGACGAAAGAGAACGCGGGCATGAAAGAGCTGCTCCGTGCGTTGGCTATAGGAACGAATACCGCGGCATGCCTCATCGCGTTAGTGACGTTCGGCATTTTTGCGTGGCTTTTCGGCACCGATACGAACCTGTGGTGGCATGTGTCGCTGTCGGTGGTGGTGGGTCTGATCGCCGGTATCATCATCGGTCAAGCTACGGAATATTACACCTCACAGAGTTATAAGCCGACCCAGAAAGTGAGCGAGAGTTCGCAGACGGGTCCTGCAACGGTGATTATCAGCGGTCTGGGTTTAGGAATGCTGAGTACTGCTATTCCTGTCCTGACGGTAGGTGTAGCGATCATTCTGGCTTACCTCTGCGCGAACGGCTTCCATGTGGAGTTCAGCGCGGCTAACCTCTCGATGGGTCTCTATGGCATCGGTATCGCGGCGGTGGGTATGCTCTCCACGCTCGGTATCACGTTGGCGACGGATGCGTATGGTCCTATCGCGGATAACGCCGGTGGTAATGCGGAGATGTCGGGTCTGCCGGCAGAGGTGCGCCAACGTACAGACGCCTTGGATGCCCTTGGCAACACCACCGCCGCTACCGGAAAAGGATTCGCTATCGGCTCGGCGGCGCTGACGGCTTTGGCACTCTTGGCTTCGTACGTTGAGGAGATCAAGATCGCCCTCATCCGTACCGGCGAAGCACTTCCGAACGGAGTAGAGGCTGCGAAAGCCACCTTGGTAGATTTCATGGATGCGTATAATGTGAACTTGATGAATCCCGTGGTGTTGGTGGGTATCTTCATCGGCTCGATGATGGCGTTCCTTTTCTGCGGCTTGACGATGAACGCAGTAGGCCGTGCGGCACAGCATATGGTAGAGGAAGTGCGCCGTCAGTTCCGGACGATCAAAGGAATCCTGGAAGGCAAGGCGGATCCCGACTACGCACGTTGCGTGGAGATCTCGACCAAAGGTGCGCAGCACGAGATGTTGCTGCCCTCGATCTTAGCTATTATCGTGCCGATCATAACGGGTTTGGTACTCGGTGTAGCAGGCGTGTTAGGCTTGCTCATCGGCGGTCTGGCTACGGGCTTTGTGTTAGCCGTCTTCATGGCGAACGCCGGTGGAGCATGGGATAACGCGAAGAAATACGTGGAGGAAGGTCATTTCGGCGGCAAGGGCAGTGACTGCCATAAAGCCACCGTGGTAGGCGACACCGTTGGTGATCCGTTCAAAGACACGGCAGGACCGAGCCTGAACATCCTCATCAAACTGATGTCCATGGTCTCGATCGTAATGGCAGGCTTAACGGTAACGTGTCACCTGTTGTAATTATTCCAGGCTGTTGAGGTCAACGAGTTTGTTGACGATCGCATAAATGGTAAGGCCCGCAGTTGAATGAATATTCAATTTGCGGGCTATATTTTTGCGGTGTGAAATGACGGTGTGTGTGGAGATGCAGAGCACGTCGGCGATCTCTTTGTTGCTCAAACCGCGCACTACCTGTACGAGCACATCTTTCTCCCGTTCGCTCAGTTCCTCGGTCTCAGGCATCTGGTGGCGGCGATGGATATGTTGCGGGGCATGCGTCAGAGCCGGACGGAGTATATCATCCTCGATGGCGCAATGATCCGCAAAATCCTGCTCGGTATGCCATAACTCGCTCATGACGCTGATGAGCGTGTAAGTGACCGTTCCTTCGGTAGAGGTCGGCTTGGTGGGATAATACTTGATAATGAGGTTCTTGATCTCCGTCAGTTTGTCGGTGATACGCTGGTCGTCATGCTCGTGTTCGTCGTATAAGCCTTTGTTCTCATGCTCGATATGCGTGCGGATCTCATCCACAAACTCGTCGTAGCATCGCAGAATAAGCCCCGGTATCTTGGTCGTGGGGTCGGCAGGAATAATCGCCTCGATGAGATCACGCCGGAGGCGCGGCAAACGGAAGTCCAGAAAATAGGTATGCGCGTTTTTCAGATAACGCTGCAAAGTATCGATGTTGATCTCCTCGATCGTTGCCTGATGATGAAAAACCTTGTAATTGACAATCGCCAAAAAAGTAGGTGTATGGACGTCATGTGACTTGCAGACCTGCTCGATGGTCTGGTCTCCTACACCCATTTCTAATCCAAACCGGCTGATGATCTGGATCGCATCCTCTTCATGTGACATCAGGTCACAAACCTTGTCCGTTGACTTGTACATTTTTGTGTGAATTTGCAAATTTGGCGCAAAGTTACAAAAAAAATCTGATATGAGCAACACCGGGAGGCAAAATCCCCACAAATAGGGATTACATGCTGCCCATCGCCAGACAGATCAAACCGGCGATAATTCCGATCATGCATAGGATCTTTTTGACGGGATCTTTCTCTTTGAGGAAAAGCAGTCCGTAGCCAAAGCCGATGACCGTTCCTCCGCGTCGGATCGTTGAAACCACGGCGATCATGGAGGAGGGGTCTTGCAGCGCGAGCATATATACATTGTCGCTGAGCACGAGAAAGACCGAGATGAGGGCAACCGGCCAGATGTTGGTGATATGAAATCCCCTTTCCGAAGGATGCCGTTTATGGTGAATATAACAGAAAACGAGCATCATCGCCGCCTGATAGAGCGTGTAATAGACCTGCACGGCGTTGTGGTCGTAGAGGCGCATGATGTATTTGTCGTACAAGCCCGAGCACGCGCCAATGACGATCGCTAACGCCAAAGCGATGTAGTACTTCGCTTCGGGTTGCTGCGCCAGACCTCTCAGCCTTTTTTTGGGCGACAGGCCGGCAGGACGGTTAAAGAACGAGAAAACAAAGATGCTTCCAATCGCGAGTATGACGCCTGCCCATTGCCAGCTGTTGAGCCGTTCGCCGAAGATGAGCAGTGCGCCGATCAGCGTCCACATGGGGCGTGTGGCTTGCCAAGGGCTGACAATGGAAATCGGCAGATGTTTGAGCGCCACATATGCGCATATCCACGAGCTGAGCACGATCGCCGATTTGAGAATCGTCAGCAGATGTCCCTCTAAATCCATAGGCGGCACATACAGCAAACTGCCGGACAAAGCATCCGGCATGAGGCGGGACAGCAGCAACGGTACGATCAGTATGCCGGACGAAACCAGCACACTGGCTGTCAGCACATCTACCACCGAGTTGTCCCGCAGCGCTACTTTCTTACTGACGTCGTAAAACCCTAAGCAGAGCGCTGAGAGAAAGGCAAGAATAACCCAAGTCATTTATAATCGGTTATTTGTAAAGGAAACGTTTGATGGAGCGTTTCGGGGTTTTCTCAAACGGCTTGTCCTGCACCTCTATATTCGACACTTTGCTGTAGGACGGAATGAGGTGATTGAGTTTCTCGAGGTTCGCTTTCATCAGAGCGATGATCTCGTCGCGGCTCATGCGTTTGGTCAGGGTCTCATCGGGGAAGACGAGTGCCACTAATTTGCCCTCGCGCTCCACGATCAGCGATTCGCCTACCGCCTCCTGATTATTGAGTTTGTCTTCGATCTCTTCGGGGTAGATGTTCTGTCCCGAAGCGCCGAGGAACATGGTCTTGCAGCGACCTTTGATGTAGATATTCTTCTTGCGGTCGAGTCGTCCGAGGTCGCCGGTACGAAGCCAGCCGTCTTCGGTGAATGCGGCGTTGGTGGCATCGGGGTTCTTGTAATAACCGAGCATGACGTTTTCGCCTTTGACGAGGATCTCACCGATACCGGCTTCGTTGGGTTCGTCTATCTTGACCTGCATGTTCATCACCGGCACACCTCCTGTGCGTGCTTTGAAATACTTAGGCGGGTTACCGCCGATCAGCGGACCGCATTCGGTCATACCATAGCCGATGGAAAGGGGGAAATGGATGTCCATCAGACATTTTTCCACTACCGGGTTCATCGCCGCACCGCCGCAGATGAAGTACCGCAAATGACCGCCAAAAGCACTCTTCAACGCCGATTTGACACGTCCTTTGATTATGTCGCCGACTACCGGCACATGCCAGAACGCACGGATCGCCCATTTGCTGAGCGTCGGGTCCAAGTTCTTTTTGTATATCTTCTCGATCACTAACGGCACTGTTACCACCAGGTACGGCTGTACGTCTTTGAGGGCTTTGAGCAGAATGCTCGGGGTCGGCGATTTTGTCAGGAAGAAGATATGCGTACCCGAACATAGGGGGTAGAGTAGTTCGCAAATCTGCCCGAACATATGCGCCAACGGAAGCATCGATACAAGCCGTTGACCCGGATCAACCGGCAGCATCTTCATACCTACCTCCACGTTATTACTCAGCGACCGTCCGTTGAGCATCACGCCTTTGGGCGAACCGGTAGAGCCGGAGGTGTAGTTGATGAGACTAAGCGCATCGGGGTCGGCGGAGAAAGAGATATCCTCCGGCTCCACGCCTTGCGGATATTGGGCTTTGAAGAGCGCATCCAACTCCTTCTTATCCGGTACGGACACACTTTCTTGGGTATAAAGCGGGCTCCAATCGGCTAAGGACAAAGCGGCTTTCAATTTAGCCGGCATCGTTTGGTTTTGCAGGTCTTTCCATACATACGGACCTACAAACAGCAGTTCGCAGTCCGAGTGATCCAAAAGATGGTTGATATCTTCCGCCGTAAAATCCTGCAAGATCGACACGCAGACACCTTCGTACGCCGCGATCGCGAGATAAGCAACCGCCCAATTGGCACAGTTGCGACCCGCTAATGCAATCTTATCACCACGCTTGATGCCTAATTTCTCAAACAACAGATGCAAACGAAGCATCTCTATCGCCATTTCCCCGAATGTATATTCATGATCCTCTCCATAATCCGTCAACGCTGTGTCATTCCATTGATGGGAAACAACTTCTGTCAAGTAATTCAAATAATGTTTCTGCATACCAAATTGTCTGTATTTGTTTCTAAAATTGTCCTAAGACACTATTTGCGGTGCAAAGGTACAACTTTTTTTTGACATATGCAAATTTTTTACTAAAAAAAACAAGCACGTAGCTTCCCAGTTACGTGCAAGCTTTGATTTCCTACAGAGAGGAAATCACCATCTACTTACTCTCTTATGCGTTACTTATACAAGTAACGTTTGATAGACCGCTTAGGAGTTTTCTCGAACTCGGAAGCGACTAATTCTATAGCGCTTATCTGACTGTAGTTCGGAAGGTTTTTGTTCACGAACACACGGTTTTCCTCCATCTGTTCAGCCAGCGTCTTTGTTCCTAATAATTTTTTCCCTTCAGCCGATGTGTCCGGGAACACAAGAGCTACTAATTTATGATCGCGATCCACTACAATGGACTCTACTACGCAAGGCATGGAATTGAGTTTGTCCTCCAATTCTTCGGGGTAGATATTCTGTCCGGAAGGACCGAGGATCATGTTCTTGGAGCGTCCGTGGATGAAGATGTTACCGTCTTTGTCGAGAATACCCAGGTCACCGGTACGCATCCATCCGTCCTCGGTGAAGACAGCCTTGGTCGCCTCCTCGTTCTTGTAATATCCCTGCATGACGTTCACACCCTTCACTTGGATCTCGCCGTCTTTCTTATACGGATTCTCGCTGTCAATGCGCACGTGGCATTGCGGAATCTCTTTTCCGCAGCTATGGAATTTGTATGCCCACCAATCCTCGTAGCTGATGAGCGGTGCGCATTCGGTCATACCGTAACCTACGCAGTATTGGAAGTTGATATCGTGGAGCACTTGTTCTACTTCGCCGTTGAGGGCTGCACCACCGATAATGAGGTAACGCAACCTGCCGCCGAAGGTCTTATCTAATCCCTCTTTCACTTTATTGCGGATGATGCGGTTAATACCCGGGGTCTTCCACAGAATTCGCATCATCGGGCTGCTGATCTTCGGCATCACACCTTTCTTCACGATCTTCTCGATTACCAAAGGTACGGTCAGGATCATGAACGGTTTCACCTGCGCAAATGCCTTCATCAGCACGGTCGGGGTAGGAGCCTGCGTTAAGAAATAGGTCTCTGCACCTTCGCATACCTGATAGAGGAACTCGTACATCAGTCCGAACATGTGCGCGATAGGCAGCATCGACAATACGGTATCACCCGGACGATGAGGAATACGATGCGATGCAAAATCCACGTTTCCGCTCAAATTGAGATGGCTTAACATAACGCCTTTGGGGTTTCCTGTCGAACCGGAGGTGTAGTTGATTACTGCCAATTCATCGAGGTTTTCGGTCGGATAGTTCACATCTTTGAGACTCACTCCATTTGGGAATGCTTTTTTGAAAGCAGCTTCTGCGCCTTCAAACGCCTTGCGGAAAGAATCCTCTGCCTCTACTAACGTCATGTCATCCATGAAGATGGTGGCTTTCAGCCCCTTCATCTGCGCAGGATCAATCTTCTTCTTTACATTCGGACCTACATAGAGTATAACCGCCTCCGAGTGATCCACCAGCGAATAAATACCTTCCGCTGTGAAATCCGGCAGAATACTTACCACCACTGCTTTATAACTCTCAACTGCTAAGAACAACAGACCCCAATTGGCGCAGTTACGACCGCAAAGCGCAATTTTGTCGCCCTCCTTAATACCGCACTCACGCCATGTGACATGCAGTTTCTCGATCTCTCTCGCTAAATCAGCGTAGGTGTATTTGTTCACTCCGTCCAGGTCGGCTAATGCCATGCAGTCCCAGCGGCGTGACATTGTTTCTTGCAAATATGATAAGTAATGTTTTGTTGCCATTTATTATGATTTTATTATCGTTGTTTTTGATTTCGAGTACAAAAGTACTGCTTTATTTTTGAACAATTGTTCGAAAACTGTATTTTTTTTTAAATTTTTAGCATTTTGTGCATTTCTGAATATGTTTTCCGCAAAAAAGTAAAGTCCATTTGGCTTTTTCCGAGGGCAGGGTCGAGTGAGTTCTTGACCTGCGAGAACATCAGAGCCACTTGTTCGCGGTCGATGTCCCGACGGATGAGTCCGGCGCGTTGGTCGTGATAGATGGCGTTGCGCCAGAGTTCTACTTCTTTGAGCGCGAGCCTTTGCGCCTTTCTGGAGAGAGTAGGAAACTGGCTATAGGCGATGAACATCAAGTTATTGACGTTTGAGGTGTTGATGGCTTTGTTGTCAAAAGTGAGCAAGGCTTCTTCCAAACTATGGAGGTATTCCAGCATCGCGGCGATCATGGTCTCTATGCCACTGTCGTTGGGCACTGCATTGAGCGCGCGTTGTTTGGGCTCGATGAAATATTTCTCCATGCAGGTCAGGAAAAGCTCGTCCTGGTCCTTAAAATAATAATATAGTGTCCCGCGCCCGATATCCAGCGCAAACTGCAGGTCGGTAATGCTCACATTCTGGTATCCTTTCAGGGCATAGAGCTCCATCGCCTTACGGATAATATATTCCTTCCTGTCTTTCATTCGGAGGCTTGTTTTTCGTATTCGATGAGCGCCTGTGTCATCAGTTCGTGACCCTGCGCAATAATCTCTTCGGCTTTGTCAAAATCAAAGGTGTTGTATGCGTACTGGCGCATGACGGCATGTACATCCGGGGGCGTGAGACGACATTCCAGCAAGGTGTTCTGCTGGATCTGCATATCGCTCATGCGGTCGAGAATACTGAAGAAATTGATGCGTTTGAGTTGCTGCACTTTAGCCATCGGGGTCTCTAAGATCTTGAACGGCACGCTCTGCGCTTCGTCCTCAGGCATGGAGTCTTTGCCGCTGATATCCATGGCAACAAGTATGTCTCCCTCGGTGCGTTGGATAGTGTGCAGGGGCAGGGGATTGAGGATGCCGCCGTCAATGAGCAGACGGTTTCCCATTTGCACGGGTTCGAAGAAAAGGGGAATACTGATCGATGCGCGTACGGCTTCAAACAGGCTGCCGGTGCGGAAGATCACCTCCTCGGTGTTCTGCATGTCCGACGCCACAATAGCGCAGGGGATATTCAGTTCCTCGATCGGTCGATCCGGCACTACGGTCTCTAATTCCTTGATGATCCGTTGCCCTTTGACCAGAGAGTTGACGCTGAGCAGATTGATATCAATCATCCTTAGGATAAGTTGCTTGTCCACGCGCAGAAACCAGTTCTTGGCTTCTGCGAGTTGTCCGGCGGCGTACATGCCGGCGATGATCGAACCCATTGAGCAGCCGGCTATACTCGTGATCGTATAGCCGCGCTCCTCGATGGCCTCTATGGCGCCGATATGCGCGAGTCCACGCGCACCTCCCGAACCCAATACCAATGCTACGTTCTTCATGTTAACGCTTTCACGAGATTCCGAGATCACGAATTGTCAATTGTGAATTGTGAATTGTGAATTACACCTGCTTGGCAGGAATCAGTTTCTCGCGGATCTTGATATAGATGGTCTCGCCTTTCTTGGCAAACGGTGTCTGCACGTAGCCCATACCGATACCTACTTTGGTGTTCGGCAGCATGATACCGGAGGTCACGTTGCCGATGGTGTTGCCGGCTTCGTCGCATATCTCATAGCCGTTACGCGGAATAGCGCGCTCCAGGCACTCGAAATGCACGAGTTTGCGTTTCACCCCTTCGGCTTTCTGGGCTTTGAGGAAATCGCGGTCAATGAAATCCTTGGCATCGAGTTTGGTGATCCAGCCTAAACCTGCCTCCAATGGGGAGGTGGTGTCGTCGATGTCGTGGCCGTAGAGGCAGTACCATTTCTCCAGACGCAGGCTGTCCCGTGCGCCCAAACCGATAGGAGCCAGACCGAACGGTTTGCCTACTTCGAACAGTGCGTCCCAGATCTGTTTGCCGTATTCAGCGGGGAAATAGAGTTCGAATCCTCCTGCGCCGGTGTAACCGGTATTGGATAGGATCACGCCTTGTACGCCGGCGAAACTCCATTCGCGGAATGCGTAGTAGTCAATCGACTTCAAGTCCGCGTCGGTCAGCAGTTGCAGCAGTTCGGTCGCTTTCGGACCCTGTACCGCCAACTGACCATAACGCTCGGAGGCATTCTCCAGGGATACGGATTCCCATTGGGGATGCTGCTCTTTAATGGTATTGACCCAGAGCCAATCTTTGTCGATGTTGCCGGCATTGACCACCATCAGATATTTGGTGGTCGAATATTTGTAGATGATCAGGTCGTCCACGATGCCGCCTTTGCCGTTCGGCATGCAGGTGTACTGTGCTTTGCCGGCGGCGATGGTGCTCAGGTCGTTGGTCGTGATATACTGCAAGAATTCCAATGCTTTCTCGCCTTTTACCCAGAACTCGCCCATGTGGCTCACATCGAACACGCCTACGCCCTCGCGGACGATCATGTGCTCGGCGTTAATGCCGGTGGGGTACTGGATAGGCATGTTGAAGCCTGCAAACTCTGCCATTTTTGCGCCGAGCGCAATGTGAATGTCGGTAAACGGTGTGGTTTTTAACATATATATACAATTTAACAATTTAACGTTTTAACGTTGCGCAGCAACCATTTTAACGATCTCAAGGACGACCTCTTCGGCGGCCTTGAGACTCGGAACGGGCAGATATTCGTACCGGCTGTGGAAGTTCTCACCTCCGGCGAAGATGTTGGGGCAGGGGAGTCCTTCGAAACTGAGTCGTGCACCGTCTGTTCCGCCGCGGATCGGTTTGACCACAGGTGTTATTCCTACCGATTTCATCGCCTCTTCCGCTAACTCGATGATGTGCATCACCGGCTCTATTTTCTCGCGCATGTTATAATATTGATCGCGTATCTCGATCTCCGCGGTGCCTTCTCCGTACTCGGTGTTGATCTTGCGCACCAGGTGCTCCAACTCGCGTTTGCGGTATTCGAAGAGGGTGCGGTCATGGTCGCGGATGATGTAGCTGAGGGTCGTTTCTTCCACGGTACCGTTCATGCCGATCAGGTGATAGAAGCCCTCGTAGCCCTGCGTGTGCTCCGGGGTCTGGAAACGCGGCAGCATCACGGCTATTTGGTACGCAATACGCATCGAGTTGCGCATCTTGTGGTATGCCGTACCGGGGTGAACGTTCAGACCATGTACTTTGATCTTAGCCGATGCGGCGTTGAAGTTCTCGTATTCCAATTCGCCTATGGCACCTCCGTCCATGGTGTATGCCCATTGACAGCCGAACTTGGCTACATCGAAATGGTCCGCACCGCAACCGATCTCTTCGTCCGGCGTGAAACCCACACGGATCTTGCCGTGCTCGATCTCCGGGTGTTGGATGAGGTACTCCATGGCGGTCACGATCTCCGCAATACCGGCTTTGTCGTCGGCACCAAGAAGGGTCTTGTTATCGGTCACGATCACGTCCTGTCCCGCATAACGAGGGTCGATGAAATCGCGCTCTTCCGCTTTTACGATAGAGGGTTTGATGTTCCTGCCGCTCGCATCCGGGGACGTGTCCATATGCGCTATGAATCCAATCACCGGCAACTCCTTGGCGTTTTGTCCGTTCGCCTCCAAGGTAGCCATAATATACCCGTTTTCATCGAGAGAAACATCGGTCATGCCGATACTTTTCAGTTCCTCCGCCAAATAGCGTGCAAACTCCATCTGCCCGGGGGTAGAAGGGGTCATCCCGGTGTTCTCATCACTTGTCGTGCAAAACGACACATATTTCAAAAAACGATCTACTATATCCATATGTTATTTTCCGCTGAATGTTCCTAATAATGTACTTAATGCGCCGGCGTATTGAGCGGCTGTATTGGCATAAGAAGCGGCTTGGCTAGCCGTGTTTTGTGCTGCTTGCGTAGCCTGAGCCTTGGTGTTCTGGATTGTTTCGCTGTTTTTTACCATGTCAACGAGACTGTTCGTTACGGTCTGTACATTGTCCCGGCTGACCAGACCCAGTGACGATGCAATCATTCCTTTGCCGAAATCCGTCAGGTAATCCTTGTTTTTGTAGTTGTCTTTCAACCCCTCGCAGTTGGCTAACAGCGTAACGGTGTTGAGAATGTTTTGCATGTTTCTGTAGTCGTACTTGTTGCCGTCGGCTTTGTACTGCGCATAGATAGCCTGCAGAGCGCTACCTGCTCCCTGACCTGCGCTGATAGCGGTATTCGCCGTTTCCACCGTAGATACGGGTGACGTTTGGGCGGTTTGGCTACTCGGTGCGCTGTTTTTCATCATTCCGCAGCCTGTCATCATCAGCACTGCAATCAGCATAATAGATTTTCTCATAATACTATATTCATTTTATTTATGTCGTTGTTTACGTATGCAAGGATATTGTCCGTCACGTTCTCGCACATAGCGATGCGTCCTTCCCATGTGCCGGTGCCGGTATGCGGGCTCAGTACCACGTTCGGCAGATGCAAAAGTGCCGATGAAATCGCAGGTTCATGCTCATATACATCCATTGCCGCACCGGCGATGATGCCGCTTTGCAGTGCTTCCACCAGCGCCGCTTCATCCACGTGCGCGCCGCGCGCAGTATTGATAAGGTATGCGCTGCGTTTCATCATGCCGAACTCCGGCTTGCCGATCAAATGATGCACCTCCGGCGTATAGGGTAGGTTCAGACTCACAAAATCGCTGTCCTGCAGCAAGGTCTGAAAATCCACATATCCGGCATGGTATTTTTCTTCGATTTCATCGGACAAACGGTGCCTGTTATGATAGATAATCCGCATGCCGGAAGCCAAAGCGCGTCTGGCGAGTGCTTGACCGATGCGACCCATACCGATTATTCCGAGCGTTTTGCCGTATAGCGAGTGACTCAAATGCCGCATCACCCCGAACTCAACAGGTTGACATCTCTCCCCCTCCGAGAGGGGGTAGGGAGGTGTTCTCATCTCCCTGTCAAACTCCGAGACCCGGCGCGCTATGTCGATCATCAGCGCAAAAGCCAACTCCGCCGTCGGCTCGATCACCGGCTGAGGAGTGTTCGTCACGCGGATACCGCGTGCTTGGCAGGCGGCTAAATCGATATTGTTATATCCGGCACCGAAATTGGCAATGAGTTGCAGACGAGGCATCGAATCAATCAATGCCCTTGGCACTTGGTAGTCAAATGTGCTCACTAACACTTCACCTTCTTGCCAATTCTCCTCTCCGATCATACACATCACTAAGCCCTCTCCGTTCGTAGAGTGCTTAAAATAGGTTTCCAATCGCCGAAAACCCTCTGCCGGTAGTTGTGTGGTAAAAACGATGCGCATTAGACTTAGTTTCAAAAATTCGGATGATTATACATCCATTTCTTTAATTATCTGTTTTAAGAAGTTATCGCTGACATTCTCCATTTCTGCTTTATCGTAGATGTAAAGCAAAGCAATAATCATCTTTTCTACATCCACATTCACATTCATCGTGATAACTCGTGCTCCTCCTGACTTTCCACGCCCTTTGGAAGAAATGGTCATGCGTACTTTGCGTATTCCATTCCCTAAATCTACTCCTTGCCATGGATCAGCTTTCAAACTATCAAGAAAAAGAAGCAAATCCTTTTTGAAAGAAGGATAATGTTTGGCTAACTTTTTAGCCTGTCTCTCGAAATCAGGAGATGGTCGAAAATCGTACGTCATATCACTCTTCCTCAATTACAATTCGTTGAGCAGGTCGTCCATTGGGCGAAACTCCATTTTGCCTTCTCTGAATGCTTTGGCATGTTTCATGGCTGTACGAAACTCGTTTTCAAACTGACGTTTCTTTCTACTACGTGTAGTAGGCGTTGGAGTAATTGTAAACACACCTAATGATTGAATGTAATCCATAGCTAACCTTGCGGCTTTATTTCGAGGGTTGTATGTTAGAGTAGTTGTCATAATAACCTCCTTGTTACAAATTCGCTGCAAATTTACTGCTTTTTTTTGATATATGCAAGAAAAATTGCAATTTTGAGTCATTTTGAACAAAAATACCAAAAATATTTGCATATCTCCCCAAAAAGCAGTGCCTTTGTATCCTATTTCGTCTTGGACTCCGGACGGTAAATGGAGAAAATAGTAAATTCATAAGGCATATTCCTTTACCAACAAAGTAGGCAAACTTGATGTAACGAAAAGAACTTTGTTCCCGCCTTACCGATGAGTTCAGATGGAATGTCGATGACCACCATTTAGGGGTGAACATCGGCAGAAACAAATAATCAGCGACCTTTTCGGGTCGCTTTTTTTATGCCATTTTGGTTCATTTTTCTTGCAATTTTCATTAAGTCACAACAGGTCACAAATAAGTCACATTTGTGACTCCGTTTTCCACTTAAAACCTCTACCTTTGCACCGCTTTTCGGCGGAGAGCCTCCGCAGGCAGATGGCCTTACGGTGTGTGTTTGCTCAACCAAAGCCCCGAGAAGCGGAACTATGGCAAGATCTGATTTATACATTGACCCGAATCCGCGAGCCGGTCACTCGTTCACACACCGCGACATACTATTTCGCTATGTCGCTACCCATCGCGCAAACAACGTCGCGTTCTATTGCGACACCGCCGCCTACAAAGGCATCGCCCTCTGTTCCTTTTTAGCTTGTGTCTTTTTTCGAAAGGCATTAGTGACCCCTTTGTGGAATATAAAAGGGTTAGCTAGGGGCTTCCTCTCTCTTTTGAGAGAGGGTTCGGGGGTGTCCTGGTTCGGGGTTTGTCCTCAAAAGAGAAAAGAACCAAAAGAGAAAAACTATGCAGCGTGTATATGATTGATTAATATTTATTTATTTTTTTTAGAAAAAAAATCAATCATAAAAAAAGAAAGCCAACAATGAGTGAACCATTAGAACACATAATTGCCAAACGGGACTCTTTCCCATTGATTTGGGACTTGCTTGCTCCGCGTGATGAATTTCGCGACCTCTATCCTCTCTGTTTGAGACGATGGAACGCAATGACCTACCGCGCACAGCAGCGTCTATATTGGTATCTTCGTGAAAAAAAACGCAAAGGAGAAAAGATCTACGACAATCCTCTTTATGCGCTCACTTATACCAAACCGTACCCATTTAATTGGCGCGGAGTTGCCTCGATAGACGCGCAGTTCAAACGCGAAAAGATGGTCTCTGCCTTTTATAACGGTTCCTTTGGTATCTACCCCAAGAACGTTGCTGACTATTTTGAAATGTCCCACATCACCCCTCTTAATTAACATTCGCCCCCTCGCCCCCTTCGCCTTCGTCCCCTGCGTCGCTTATAAAAGCGACGTTCCCTCGCCCTCTTTGTCCCTTGCGTCGGGATTTGATCCCGACATCCATATCGGCGAGTGTTTATATAAACCGGGCGATGCTATCGTCCGGCACAAAAAAACTTCGATGCAAACTTGTAAGGGGCATGTACTACGCATGTACTACTCATGTACTGCTCATTACCTTATCAAAATTATAAATCGTTAGAAATATGGAACTTTTTTTATCGAAACAATGCGAGTCTCTGACCGGCTCATTAGGGAGACAATTCGGC
>CADCEV010000005.1 GCA_902800525.1 uncultured Bacteroidales bacterium | reverse complement strand
TTTATGATTAATATGTCAGCAGAAATGAGAAAAAAGAAAAAAAAGTAAGATTTATTTGCACATGTGAAAAAAAAGTAGTATCTTTGCACCGAAAATGTGTGGTTGAGAATAAAAGATGTTAAAGAGCATAAAAGGATGTTCAAAAAGTGGCATAAAAAGATGTTTTGAAAAGAAGCATAGATGTTTTTTATAAACACAAAATAAACTCAACAAATTAATTATTAAACAAATTATCGACATGAAAAAGTTTTTTACTTTCGTGCTGGCGTTGGTAGCAGTAGTGGCTGTTAACGCGAAGCAAGTTGTGTTCGACTTTACCAAGCCGGCAGACTTGGGCATTACACCTCCTGCGGCAAGTGCAGGAACAGATTTGAAAGATTCGATTAAGGTAGAAGATGTTGTATTGACCGCTACCAACGGAAGTACAGCGACTCGTATCTGGAATTCGAATGGTAATTATGATTTGCGTGTGTACACAAATGGTACACTGACGTTTACAGCAGAAGAAGACATTACTGCAATCGAGTTTGCGGGATCAGCCATTTCTTTTGCAGAGTTTTCCGGTAAGGCTTGGACAGGAAAATCGAAAGAAGTTACTGTAAAAGCAACTGCAACATCGAAGATTACATCTGCAACTTTGACGATTGGCGAAGAGGCAGTAGTATGGACACCGGATACAATTTCTGTATCTGCGGCAGTAGCACTTATTAAGGAAAAAGATGCGAAAGACCACTTTGTATATGGTGTCGTAATGGGCGCACCGTTCATTACCTATCAGAATTTCAATGGTCACGCAAGCTTCTGGCTCGCAGATCTTGAGAATGCGAACGATACGATTGAGTTGTATGACGGCTTTGGAAAGAACAATGCAAAATGGGCATCCCTTGACGAAGCAAAGAACACTATTCATGAAGGTGACACGGTATTGGTATATGCAGGCTCTCTTGTAGAATATACCAACTCCAAGACAGGTATCACAATCAATGAGATTTCCGGTGGTTATTTTGCAGAGATGTTAGGCGCTAACCCAGACGCACCGCAACCGATAGATGACACTCCGGAGTTGCCGGAAGGCGTGATTTCTTGTGATGATGCAGTAAAAGCAGCTGCAAATATTGCAGATCCGCAAGAGGATAAGGCAACCGTAGAAGGCGGTGAAGTTAAGGTACGCGGTTATGTAACTTATGCATATGACGTTAAGAACGGCAAACAGAGTGCATGGTTGAGCGATACGAAAGGCTCCAAGTCGGGTGTTATTGAAGGCTCTTATCTGACAGTAGCTGAGGCAGTAGCCGTTGGCGATTATGTAGAGTTGGCAGGAACGCTGGCAAAATACAAAAAAGCAGCTTCCGGCGATAAACCCGCAGAGGTTATTATTGAGGTAATCAACGGATCGATGACGAAGATCGGTGCAGATGGCAAACCGATTGAGCCGGCACAAGCAGATACAATCAGCGTAGCTCAGGCATTGAGAATCGGTTATGACTTGTTAGACAATGCTGTAACGGAGAAGAAATATGTGATCGACGGATATGTATCTTCGATTGAGAGCTATTTCGATTCCCAATACAAGAACGAGACATTCTGGATTGCAGATTCGTTAGGAAGCCGTGCTGCTTCGAACGCTGAAGGTGCTTTCTATGTATATCGCGGCAAACCTGATACAGAGAAAGAGATCGGTCTGAACGCACACGTGTATGTAACCGTATTGATTACAAAATACAGCAAAGAGTGCAAGGAACCGGTTATTGAGAACTCGAAGTCTGCAGATGTTACTGTTGCTGCTCAAGGTCTGGAAGAGAAGATTGATACCATTACCGTAGCTCAAGCGATGGCAATCGGTCAGGCAATGGAGCAAGGTCAAGCTACTGACAACCGCTATGCAATCACCGGTTATGTATCATCGATTGATGTACCGTTCTCTGAGCAATTCAAGAATGAGACATTCTGGATCACTGATACGAAGGATGAAAGAACGAGCGATAAGGCAAAAGCATTCTATGTATATCGCGGCAAACCGAACGTAGAGAAAGAGATCGGTTTGGGTGCAAAGATCAGCATTGTATGCAAGATCAAGAACTTCAAAGGCACGATCGAGAACGATGGTATGGGTATTCAGTTCGAGGTATTGGAAGAAGGTGTAGCACCGGAGATCAAAACTATTACCGTAACTGAGGCTATTGAGTTGGGTATGTCTCTGGAAGACGGCGCTTACTCGGAGGATGTATTTGTAGTAAAAGGCTACGCTACCAAGGCTTATGCTCCGGATAGCTGCAAGACAAGTCAGAATGTTTACATGGCTGATTTCCCGGAGGCTTATGGTACGTTCTACGCATATAACTGCTCGCCGGATGAGTTGGTAAAAGACGGTGACTACATTTATGTACAAGGTAAGATCCAGAAGTATGTAAGTGCAAAGGGAACTACGATTGAGATTGGTGGCGGTTCCGCAGTTCACGGAGAGCCGGAGATCATCTCAGTTAACGTAGCAGAGGCAACGGTAATCGCTAAGGGTCTGGATCTGACTCCTGTAAAAGATTCGATTGTAACGGTAACAGCTCCGGCATTGTACGAGGTAACCGGTTATGTGATCTACGTATCGAGAAACGGTGAGTATTTCATGCTGGCAGATGATGCCAATGCAACCGAGAGCGAGTTCATGGCTTACAAGTGCTATGGCGACGAGAACGTTGAGCTGGCCGTTGGTGACCAAGTAGTTGTATTGGGTGCTATCCAACACAGATACGACGGTACTACCGAGACCCATTACTACCAGATTGGCGACGGTGCATGGGTTCTCGCAGGTAGTCAAGGAATCGAGAATGTAGTACTGACTGAGAAGGCTCAGAAAGTAGTTGTGGACGGTGCACTTTACATCGTACGCGACAACAAGATGTACAACGTACAAGGCGTTCAGGTTAGATAATTGACAATTGACAATTCTTAGCCTAAAGGCACGATTATTTGGCAGAGCCAAATTTTGAAAGTTGATCATTGGAGGAGGAGTTGCAGCAATGCGGCTCCTTCTTTTTTGAATGCGCATTCAAGTGCGATGAGGGGGGAAAAGGAGAGAATTAAGGCGAAAACGGTGAAAAGTGAAAAAAAATTTGCGTATGTCAAAAAAAAACACTAACTTTGCAGGCTCAATAAATTAGAAACAAAAGAGACTTGATAATATGAAAAGAAATTTTATTTCTTTGTTGGCGCTTGTTTTTATGGCGCAAGTGGTTTTTGCGGTTGATCAAAATTATTATTCATCGCTGAACGGCAAACAAGACGGAACACTGCGTAGCGCAGTGACTTCTTTGGTATATACGCATCATACAACCGCTGTTGGGTATAATTGGAGTTTTGATGATATTGACATCGTGGATCATGAGGTGTTGGATATGTATTCCACCTGCGGATGGACTGAAGTGAGCGGTCAATGCGGCAACTACAGTGGCGTGTGTGGATGCTATAACCGCGAGCATACTGTTCCTCAATCTTTGTTTAACTCTGCGTCTCCGCAAGTAGGGGATAGACACCATTTGTTCTTGACGGACGGCAAAGTGAATGCGGTACGTTCCAACTATGCCTTCGGAGAGACGAATAATACGACAACTTGGAATGGTGTAACTAATGGATCCAGTGCGCTTGGTCAATTAGGCAACGCGAGTTATGCGTATAGTTCTTCTGTTAAAGTTTTTGAGCCGGATGATCAGTATAAAGGTGATATCGCACGTGCCATCATGTATATGGCAGTTCGATATGCCACTTCGAATGAATGCCGGGCATATAGTAGCGGAAGCGGAAATGAGTATCCGGTAACGGCATGGAGTTCCAACGAGATGTTCAGCGGCAGTTTGAGCACGAACTACGGTTTATCAGATGCAGCCGTACAGACTTTCCTGAAATGGCATCGCGAGGATAAAGTGTCAGCGAAAGAGATTGCCCGTAATACCGGTGTGGAGAAGCTCCAGCATAATCGTAACCCGTTTGTGGACTATCCTATCTTGGTGGAATATTTATGGGGTGAGAAAAAGGGACAGAGTTTCGATGTGAGCAACGCGGTCGGTTCGTTTGAGACGGCTTTTGTGCCCGGTGTGAGCGATGGTAGTAAGGACGGCAGCAGTGTCGATCCGCTCGATCCGGATTATTATGCGCCGGTGGAAGGATTGAGCGATTCGCTTTTGAAATCCAAGTTGGCTGAGGTGACGTGGTCTCATTACACGAAGCGTTATTCGTACGGCAGCGGAAGGAACAACACATGGGATGCGTTCTGGTACACGGATCGTAATGAAGCGGATAACAGCGTGGTAGATATGTATTCGAACAACAAGCGGTATTTTAATCCGAGTGACATGACCGCGAGCGTGACAGATTGCGATATTGAGCATATGTTCCCGAACTCGTGGTTTGGCGGCAAGGCGGGTAATGCACACGCTTATTGCGATTTGCATCATTTAGTTCCATCGGATTATTCAGCTAACCGCAGTAAGAGCAACCGCGGTCCGGGCGTACCGACAGACACTACGTTCAATAACGGCGTTTGGGTAAACGGCAAGGATGCCGGCAGGGATAATTTGGAAGTATTCTGTCCGCCCGATGAGTATAAGGGAGATTTTGCGCGTGCGTTCTTCTATATCGCGATGGCTTATGGCGACACGGCTGTATGGCAGGCAGAGGCCGTTCCTAATCATATGACGAACAGCGATTGGCATGAGTTCCTGCCGTTGACGCGTGACTTGCTGTTAGAGTGGCACCGCAATGATCCTGTGAGCGAGAAAGAGCGCGTACGTATGAACACTGTTTATGAGCTGCAAGGCAACAGGAATCCGTTCATCGATTATCCGTGTCTGGCAGAGTATATCTGGGGTGTTCGTCAAGGCGAGGCATTCAATCTGGATTGCAGCGACACGCCTGTACCCCCGACCAAATACACGATTACATGGAGTGTGGACGGCAAGAAATCCACGTCGGAAGTGACTAAGGGTCTTCGTCCGAGTGCGCCGAGTGTGACGGATTGTTCGGAGAGCCGCGTGTTTGTGGGCTGGACGACGAGCAGTACGGTGAGTGAGAAACCGGCAGAGTTGTACACGGCGGCCACTATTCCAGCTGCTTCCAAGGCAGCGACGTACTATGCCGTTTATGCGGACAAGGAAACGGAAGACGGCGGCGGTGAGTTTGCCCTGTATAGCGGCGATCTGACGGAAGGCGATTATGTGATCTATTATAACGGCAAGGCGATGAAGGCCGAGGTAGCAAGCAGTCGTCTCGGTTATGCAGAAGTTAGTGTGAGTGCGGACAAGATAGCTACAGAGGATGCATCCATCATTTGGCATTTGGCGCAGATCAACGGATATTGGCGGATCTACAATGCCCAGGAGAATAAGTATGCTGCAAGTACGGGAACCAAGAATCAAGCCCAACTCTTGGAGGACGGCACGGATGATAAATCACAGTGGACGGTTAGCGGAACAGCAACTTATGAGTTTGTGAACAAGGCGAATACCGCAGGAGGCGTGAATGCCACTCTGCGTAATAACGGCACTTATGGCTTTGCTTGCTATGCAACAGCAACAGGCGGTGCGCTGTCGCTGTACAAACAGAGCGGAAAGGTGACTTATACGAACTATGGGTTGAGTTGCTTGACTGCCAAGAAAGTGACGATCACGTATCACTCCAATGACGGAAAGGGTCAGACGCGTGTGCAGGAGACCTTGCAAAACACCGAGACCGAATTGGAGGCGAACCCGTTTGTGCGCTTGCACTATTCGTTCGAAGGCTGGTCTTTGAGTGCAGGTGGCAGCAAAGCGTATAACGATGGCGGCATGATTGTTCCCGCAGCGGATGTGGATTTGTATGCCGTTTGGAAAGAAGATCCGAAGTACACGCTGACATTCTGGAACGGTGTGGCGGTATATATGAGTGTGACCGATTATGCTGGAGAGGAGATAGTGGGACTTGCCGATCCGGAGAGTTGCGAGCGATATAGTTTCGTGGGGTGGAGTACCATGCAGTATTCGGCAGATAATACTGCTGAGCCGGAGGTTAGTACGCCGACGATAGTGCCTGCTTTGAATGTAAATTACTATGCCGTTTATACGAAGACCGACGATGCCGAAATAGGACTCACCAATCAGTATAAGAAGATAATCAGTAAAGACGAGTTAACTGATGCCAATTATTTGCTGGTGGCGGACACGAATAAGTTGCTGGCAATGAGTACGGATTGGAAGAATAACTATTATCTCGGATCCGTAGAAGTGACGGAAAATGAGGGAGTGATCACCACCGACAGTAGTAAGATTATATGGCAGATTGATGAAAATGCCGGAACTATAACGTTAAATAATAGCGCGGCAGGTTACCTCTATATTGAGCAAAGTGTCAAAAATGGGAAGACTTATTACAATATCAAATTAGGTGACAATACGGAGACGAATAAATTTACTTATACTGTCAGCGAGGGAGTTTGGGTATTCAGTTCTACGACTTATCCCGAACGACAAATAGAGTATTATAAGACAAAAGCTTATTGGTCTTATTACATCGGCCAAGACGCACCGATTTATCTGTACAAGCAGCAAGAAAGCATCATCCAAAAAACCTATTATTCCACTACTTTGGATTGCTCGATAAGTCCTGCAACGGCGTTGGAAACCGAGGAAGTGCGTATAAAAGCGCGGAAAATGCTGATCAACGGACAGATGTATATCGTTTTGGACGACCGGGTTTATGATGTGACAGGTCAGCGGGTACGATAAGTATATATTGCAAAGAACAGCGATTTTGCAAAGTACAGTTTACAGGGAAACTTTTTGCACTCGAAAAGTTTCCTTTTTTCTTGCGTATGTCAAAAAAAAGTTGTACCTTTGCACCTGTTTTTGGGGTAAAGTGTGCATGTAGAAGGTAGAAAAAACGGAGTGAGATCCCGAAAGACCCGCGAAAAACCCGCGAAATGCCCACGAAATACCCGCGAAAATGACGATAAAACAGAAAGGATGACAGATGTCCGATGATCAGAAGTGTAACATAATCAAGAAAGCAGGCGAGATGTTCTTCCGCCTTGGTATTCGTAGTGTCTCGATAGATGATATCTGTCGGGAATTGGGCATTTCGAAAAAGACCTTTTATGTGTATTTCGAGTCCAAAGACGAGTTGGTGGCGCAGTTGTTGCACAGCAATGTGCTCTATATTGCGGGTAAGATGGAGGAACTGCTTCAGATGAAGGATTTCCGCAAGTTAGTGGCACGATTTTTGAAACACCAAGAGGCGGAGAAGAACGATGTACGGCGTGTACCGCAGTTGGTATATGACCTGAAGAAGTATTATCCCCGTCAGTTTGCGGATTTTCAGACGGAGTGTTTCCGTACACAGAAGGAATATATCATGCGCTATTTGGAGCAGGGTTTGCAAGAGGGTCTCGTGCGCGCGAACCTTAATATAGAATTAACAGCGGTGTTGATGGCCAAGATACATAGCGATGCGATTCGCGATTTTGAGGAGATAGAGGGACATGGTCATAACATGCATCAGTTGGGGCACACAGCGATGGATATATTCGTTCGCGGCGTGCTGAGTGAAGAGGGGATGAAGTTGTATATGTAAAGTTGAGAGATGAGAGTTGAGAGTTGAGAGAAGTCTTCTAGTTGAAAGTTTAAAGTTGAAAGAATAGAATTTATAGATATGAAAAAGAGTTTATTTTTGATGATGGCACTTGTGATGAGTGTTACGATGATGGCGGAAGACCGTGTGTTGGCTGCTGCAAAAGACCAAAAGCCAAGAAGCCAGGAAGAGATTCCTGCCTCATTGAGTTTGAGTCTGAGCGAAGCACAGGATTATGCAGTAAAGCAAAACCGGACGTTGAAAAATGCTTCGTTAGCCGTCCAAGAGGCCTATGCGCAAAGGTGGCAGACTATCGCTGCTATGTTGCCGCAAGCGGACGGAAGTTACACATACAGTAACTACTGCGGCTATACCGCCGAGATGACGATGATGGGCAACAAGATCAACATCAACATGCCGAATGTGGGTGCGTTAGGTGTAACCGCTTCTATCGGCATCAACGGTCAAGGCGTTGTGGGCGCATTGCTCAATAACATCGCAATCGACATGAAGAAGATCGCTTTGGAGAAATCCGAAGACGAGTTGCGCAGCAGTATTATGAGCAGCTATGTGTCGGTATTGGCGTTACAGAGTATCACTAACCTGTTGGATTCAAGTCTGAACAATATCCAGAACTTGGAGCGTATCACGCAGAATGCGGTGAATGCCGGCGCAGCAGAGCAGACTTCTGCTGACCAGATCCGTGTGCGCGTGAACACGCTGAAGAATAATATCAATACGCAGAAACGTAATATCGAGTTGGCTACGAACAGTTTGAAAGTGCTGTTGGACGTGCCGGTAGAGACAGAGTTGACGCTGACGGACAATATTGATCATATATTGTCCCCGGAGCGTGTGCTGACGCTGTTGGCAACCGATTTTGATATCCGTAACAACCTCAATTATCAGCAAGTAGCCAAGTCTGCGGAGTTGGCGAAACGCAATGTACATATGGCGAGCTGGGCTTACGGACCGACGATTAGTCTGGCGTATAACTATTCGAACCAGCAGTACTACGGCGAAGGCGGTATGCGTATGACGCCGCCGAATACCGTGCAAGTGCGTGTGGCAATGCCGCTTTGGTCGTCCGGTAAACGCGCGGCAGGTGTGATCGAGAAAAAGATCGCTTATGAAGAGGCGAAGAACACCCTTTCGGAGATGACGGATAACTTGGCTATCCAATACCGTCAGTTGTGCTTTAACCTGACGAACGCGTACGAGACTTATATCAACGAGAAAGATAATATCGAGGTGTCGCAGCGTGTGTTCAATTCCGCGACGGAGAAATTCAAATGGGGCGCAGCGTCCAACTTGGAGTTGACCAACGCGTCGAACGACCTGATCAATGCGCAATCGACTTATGTGAACGCGATGTTGACACTGATCAACGCGCAGGCGGATCTGGAGGAGTTTTTGAACAAATAAGACCGCTTCGGTCTGATAGAATATAGACTAAATTACTAAAACAGATATGAAAAAGAACATTTTTTATCTCCTTGCAGCTTTGACGCTCGTGAGCTGCGGGCAAAAGGAAACCGCGGTAACGCAAGAAGAAGAGCGCGTGGAGCAAGTGCGCACGACGGTACTTCAGCCGCGTGAGATAGAGCGTGTGATCAATGTGTCCACAAACCTGCAAGGTTATTTGACGCAGAATGTGGCTCCTTCGCTGACAGGCAAGATCGAGCACATCTACCGTGAAGTGGGCGACAAGGTAAAGAAAGGTGACAACCTTGTTCGCATGGACCAAACGCAGTACAAAACGACCAAGATCACGATGTCCAATTTGGAGATTGAGAAAAACCGTATTACCCAGCTGCTCCGTTCGGGTTCGGCTACCCGTCAGCAGTATGACCAGATCATTACGCAGTATAACTCGACCAAAGAGCAGTTGGATTTTTTGGAGACCAATACGTATGTGAAGGCTCCGTTTGCGGGTGTTATCTCTGCTAAGAACTACGAGGACGGCGAGCTCTACAGCGGTCAACCGATCCTGATTCTGACGCAGATCGACAAACTGAAAGCACTCGTGGCTATCCCGGAGACGTATTTCCCGAAATTCAAGGAGGGTATGAAATTGTCGCTGACATCGGAGATCTATCCGGACAAAGTGTTCCCGGCAACGGTAGAGGTCGTTTATCCGACCGTTGATCCGCAAAGCCACACTTTCCAATGCAAGATCGTTATTCCGAACAACAAGAACCTGCTTCGTCCGGGTATGTACGTAACGACCACTATCGGTTTGGGCAAGGCGAACGCGATGATCGTTCCTTACCAGAGCGTAGAGAAACTCGTCGGCGCGAACGACCGCTATGTGTTCATCAACGAAGGCGGACATGCCAAACGTGTGGCAGTGACCTTGGGTCAGCGTTTTGACCAGGATATAGAGATTATCGCGCCGGAGATCGTACCCGGTGTGGAAGTGGTGACTACCGGCCAGCACAAGTTGGTAGATGGTGTTAAAATCAATGTAGTGGAGTAATTGACGATTGGACGATTGACGAGGTACGAGTTATTGACGATTTAACAAATTGTACAATTAAACTCAATCGTAAATCAATCGTTAAATCGGAAAAGTGTTCATCGTTAAATCGTAAATACATTTATGGCAATTTATAAATCAGCAATACAAAAACCGGTGACGACGGCGTTGATCTTTATCGCAGTCATCGTGATCGGTATTTATAGCTTCATGAAGCTGCCGGTAGATATGTTCCCGCAGATGGATCCGCCGTATATCACGGTGATGACCACTTATCCGGGAGCGTCGGCATCCGAGATGGAGACCAACGTGACGAAATACATGGAGAACGCCCTGACCTCTGTGGATCACCTCAAACATATAACTTCGCAAAGCAAGGATAATATGTCGATGGTGATGTTGGAACTGGAGTGGGGTGCTAACATGGATGAGGCAGTGAACGATGTGCGTTCGTACGTAGATATGACGAAGAGTAACCTGCCGGATAACTGCGGTACGCCGATGATCTTCAAGTTATCGACTTCCGCGATGCCGGTGGCGCAGTATTCGATCACGGCGGACGAGACCTATGCCGGTTTGGACAAGATCCTGAACGACGAGGTCATTCCGCAGTTGAACCACATCAACGGTATTGGTAATATCTCCCTTTCGGGTGCGCCGGACCGCTACGTCTATATCGACATCGACCAGGAGAAACTGGATGCGTACGGTCTGACCATCGAGCAAGTGGGACAAGTGGTACAAGCCAACAACTTGAACCTCTCTTCGGGAACGGTGAAGATGCCGCAGGAACAATACCAGATGCAGGTTCGCTCGGAGTATATCGAATCCTCGGAGATTGGCGACCTGATGGTGACGATGACGCCGCAAGGCCAGCAGGTCTTCATCCGCGACATCGCTACGGTGCGCGATACGATCAAGGATCTGTCGCTGGACGAGAAAACGAACGGCCGCGAAGCGGTACGTCTGATCATCGCCAAACAGACCGGCGCCAACACCGTGCAGGTTTGTAAGGAAGTGCGTGAGGAGTTGGCCAAGATCCAGAAACAGCTGCCTTCCGACGTGAAGATCGAGAAGATCTACGACCTTTCGGATAGCATTCAGAACTCTATCAACTCCCTGGAGGAGTCTGTGTTGTATGCCTTGCTGTTCGTGGTACTCGTCGTGCTCTTCTTCTTAGGCAAATGGCGCGCAACGATCATCATCGGTATCACTATTCCTATCGCCCTCATCGTGGCATTCATCTACCTCGGTGTGGCTGATTCGAGTTTGAATATCATCTCGCTCTGTTCGCTTACTATCGCCATCGGTATGGTGGTGGATGATGCGATTGTGGTGTTGGAGAATATCACGCGCCACGTAGAGCGTGGTGAGGATCCGCATGAGGCGGCTATCTATGCGACTAATGAGGTGTGGGTATCAGTTATCGCCACGACCCTTGTGCTCGTAGCGGTGTTCGTACCGCTGACGATGCTGACCGGTATGGCAGGTATCATGTTCCACGAGTTAGGTTGGATCGTGACGGTGGTATGTTGTACATCCACGGTGGTGGCTATTTCGTTGACGCCGATGCTCTGCTCCAAACTGCTGAAAGCCAAGAAAGTGCATGTGGACGAGAACGGAAACCTCATTGATGACGAGGCGGGCAAGAAGAGTTGGTACGACAAGACCGTGGTTCGTATGTTGGATAAGATCGACGCTTTGTATGCTCAGTCGTTAGGCTGGTGTCTGAAGCATAAGGCTCTCACTATCCTCTTCATCTTTGGTATCTTCGCAGCTTCGTTAGTACCTGTGTTCACGGGTAAGATCGGAACCGACTTTATGCAAGAGCAGGATAACGGCCGTCTGACTGTGACGGTTAAGTTGCAGCGCGGTACGCGTATTGAGGAGACCCTCAAGACCGCTCGTCAGTTGGAGACCCGCTTCATGGTACTTGTGCCGGAAATCGAGTTGATCAACACTTCCGCCGGTTCGAACGATGATGCTACTATCGCTGCGCTCTTCAGCTCGACGATGAACAATAAGATCTCCATGAACGTCCGTCTGCCTAAGAAATGGGAGCGTGACAAGACGATTTGGGAGATAGCCGAGATCCTTCGTCAGGAGATGGCGCGTTACCCGGAGATCGTGGAGTACCAATGTAAGGTAGCTTCGAACGGCCCCGGTGGCGGAGACGGTAACACGGTGAACGTGGAGATTTATGGCTACGATTTCGACAAGACTTCGCAGTTAGCCGACCAGACCCGTCGTCTGTGTATGCAGCTCCCGGGAGCTCGTGACGTGAATATCAGCCGTGAGGATGACCGTCCGGATATCAAGATCACGATAGACAAAGAGAAAGCGTCCCGTTTAGGCCTGAGTTCGGCTACTGTTTCGACTTATCTGCGTAACCGCGTAGCCGGTATGAACTGCGGCTACCTCAAAGATGACGGTTCGGAGCATGATATCGTAGTCCGTTTGCAGGAAGAGGATCGTAACTCGATCTCGGACGTAATGAACATAACGATTCCGACGCCGACAGGCAAGAAAGTGAAACTCTCGGAGGTGGCTACCATCGGTGAATACTGGGCGCCGCCGACGATCGAGCGTAAGAGCCGTCAGCGTATTGTGACCGTCAAGGTAACGCCGTATAACACCTCGCTCGGTGAGTTAGCCGGACAGATAGAGGCGAATGTACTGCCGCAACTTGACCTGCCGGTCGGCTATTCGACCCACTTGGCCGGTAACTACGAGGAACAGCAGGATACATTCAAAGATATGACCCTTTTGCTGGCGTTGATCGTCCTGCTGGTTTATATCACGATGGCTTCGCAGTTTGAGTCTCTGAGAATGCCGTTCATCATTATGCTGACGATCTTCCCGGCGCTTACAGGTGTTATCCTTGCGCTGTTTATCACGGGTCGCTCGCTGGATATGATCGGTGCTCTGGGTATCGTGCTGCTGGTGGGTATTGTGGTGAAGAACGGTATCGTGCTTGTGGATTATATCAACTTGATGCGTGAGCGCGGCAACGAACTGAACACTGCCATCATATTGTCCGGCCGAAGCCGTATCCGTCCTATCTTGATGACCGCATTCACGACTATCCTCGGTATGGTGCCGATGGCAGTCAGCTCCGGTGAAGGTGCCGAAATGTGGCAACCCTTAGGTATCGTAGTTATCGGTGGTCTGACGGTCAGCACGTTCCTGACGCTGTACTTGGTACCGGTGCTCTATGGCTCTATGACCAAACACGGTGACCGCGACAAGCAGGAAGCGCTCCGTAAGAAATTCATTTTCATGGATATCAAGGTGAAGAAATAATTGATAATTGACAATTGATAATTGACAATTTTATGAAAAGTGTAATGATTGTATTTAATCAGGCCAATACGGGTCGTGTAGAATATATGTTGGATGTGTTAGGCATCAACGGCTTCACGTTCTTTGAACAAGTGCAAGGTCGCGGAACGAACGGTGGTGAGCCTCGTCGCGGTACGCACGCATGGCCGGAGATGAACAGCTGTGTCATCACGGTCGTAGAGGACGAACAGCTGCCTAAACTTTTGGAGTCCATTAAGAAACTGGATATGCGAAACGAGGAAGTGGGCGTTCGCGCCTTCGTCTGGGATATCGTCGCTACGGTGTAAGGGATCAGCCAAGCTTGGCTGATATAAAAAAGACCGCGCTCGTTCAAAGCGCGGCCTTTTTTATAACAAGTCGGTCATCATACATCAAAGAATCCTAATTGGCTGATAGCTGTCAGCATACGACCGATATATTCGTTGTCGGGTTCGGTCCATCGGAAACCGAGGCGCAGCAACACTTGCGAGGTGTACTCGTTGTTGCGGTCCACGATCTGCGTCGGTTGACCGTGTGCGATGTTCTGATAAGCCAGCATCGTGGTAAGCAACGGTGCTTTTTGCGGATCCAATGCTGCCTGCTGTATCGCCATACCGAAGGCTTCCGGCTCCACGAACTGCATCTCCGTGCCGAGTTTGTCCAATACTTGCAGCACATTACCTAACAGACGCGTGTGCGTGTTATACGGCTGGAAGACAGTGCACTCCTTCGGTGTTGTTGCCAACAGCACAATCGCTTTCGCCGTTTGGTCGATCGGCGAGAACTCGGTAGGTTGGTCATACTGATCATACGGACAGCATCCGAGCATGTTGAAAATCTTGATACGTCCCATGTAACTGTTGGTGGAGAAGTTAACCTGGAATTCTCCGTCGTAACTACGCGCCGCGAGGTTTCCTACACGCATGATCTTAGCCCGCAAGCCTTTCGTAGCTACGGCATCAAGGATGAGTCGGTCGGCAAGGAACTTCGAGTGCATGTATTGGTTGCCGAGGTACTGACCGAACCAAATGTTACGTTCGGTGAGTATCGGTGCGGGAGCATTATTGCCGATCCAAACACCACCGGTGGAAGTCGTCGATACATGGACGAGTGCCGCACCCGTTGCCAGACAGAAGTCCACACAACGTTGTGCTCCGCCGATATTGACATCTTCGATGTCCGTACCTTTCGAGAAATGCTTCACGTTCGCCGCGCAGTTAAAGACGGTCTGAATGCTGACTTCTGAAAGCTGATGGCTAAAGTCGCTCGTCACATCACCTTGTACGACGAAGATGCGTGTGCCGAAGAGATCGTCGAAGTGTTGGCTGAAATAGTAGAACAACAGGTTGCGTACACGTCGTTCAGCGTCCTCCTTGCTCTTTCCGCGGACAAGGCAGGTGATCGTCTTCGCATCGGAGTCAATCAATTCTTTGAGTACGTGAATACCCAAATAACCCGTTGCACCCGTCAGTAACACGTTACCCAACTCTTGGCGCTCGCCGGTCTTGAAGCTTTCCAGACTATTGGCTTGCAGAATTTCGTTGATGGCGCTATAGTCAAACTCGGTGATCTCGCGATCCGGTGTCTCGCTCTCGGTCGCTGCATCCTGTCCGTTCACAAGTTGAGCCAACGCACGCGGCGTGGTATGGGCGAAGAGGTCGGCATATGCGATATGCTTACCGGCTTTGTCGGCTTCGATGATGACGCGGGTCACCATCAGCGACGTTCCGCCTAACTCGAAGAAGTTATCCGTAGCACCTACTTTGTCGAGTGATAGCACGGACGCGAAGATGTCTGCGAACAGTTTCTCCGTATCATTGGCAGGAGCGACATAATCATGGTCGTCCGCCTGGATCTTCGGCGCAGGCAGGGCCCGTTTGTTCACTTTCTGGTTCTGGTTCAGCGGAATGACATCAATCTGCATCGTCGCTGCCGGAACCATATAAGGCGGTTTGCGTTCACGAATGAAGGCATTCAGTGCCTGCACGTCAATGGCTTGGTCGCTGACGATATACGCAGCAATGAACTTACCTCCGTTCGGGTAGTCGAATGCTTGTACCGTCGCGTCTTTGATGCCTTCGAACTGACGGATCACCGCTTCTACTTCCTTCAACTCAATACGGAAACCGCGGATTTTGACTTGCCCGTCGCGGCGACCCACAAACTGAATATTGCCGTCGGGTAAGTAGCGTACGATATCGCCCGTTCGATAACAACGTTTACCGTTCCATGTGACAAAAGTCTCTGCCGTCTTCTGAGGTAAGTTCAGATAGCCGCGACTCACTTGCGGACCGCTTACCCATAACTCACCCGTTGCGCCAAGCGGCAGTCGTTGACCGTTCGTGTCCATGATATATAACTGCAAGTTATCCAGCGGTTTACCGATCGGTATATGTTGCTCATATTCCTTCACCAGATAGGTCGTAGTGAAGATGGTACACTCTGTCGGACCGTAGCCGTTATGCATCTTATAATCTGTCGGCGGATTCAAGGCCGAAAGCGCTTCACCACCCACCGACAGGTGTTGCAGCGAACGACACTCCACGTTGGTTGCAAACTGGTATCCGATCTGCGTGGTCATGAACGAGTGCGTGATACCTTCCTGATCGAAATAACGACCGAGTTCCGGAAGGTTCAGACGTAAGTCTTCCGGCACAATATACACCGCAGCACCGCAAGTTAATGCAGGATACAGATCCATCATACAGGCATCAAAACCAAAGCTTGCATACGCTGCCACTTTATGTCCTTCATGCAAATCATAATACCGCTGGTACCAGTGACAGAATGCCACAAGATTTCCATGCTCAAGTTGTACGCCTTTCGGCACACCGGTCGAACCGGAAGTGTAGAGGAGGATAAAGAGATCCTCCGGCTTTACAGTTGCGAATTGTGCATTGTGCATTGTGCATTGTGAATTGTGCATTGTGAATTGTGACAACTCCTCAAACTCCGTTTCCGTCAACAGCATGCAACTATTGGCATCCTGCTGCATGTAACTCAGACGTTCTTCCGGATAACTCGGATCGAGCGGCAAATATGCACAACCGGTCTTGAGCACTGCTAACGCACCCAATACCATCCACTCGCTACGTTGCACTTTGATGGCGATGACGTTTGTCGTCGGGTGCAGACCTGCTGCGATGCGGTCGGAGATCTCATCCACCTCGCGGTAGGTGAACCGTTTGTCGGTATAAACGAGCGCTAATGCGTCCGGAGTCTTGGCTACCTGCGCTTTGAAGAGCGAGAGAATAGTCTGTGTATCATCGTACGGCACGGCTGTTTCGTTGAAACTATCGAGTAACTTCGTCTGTGCCTCGTCCATCAGTGATATAGCACGCAACGCAGCGGTCGGCTGTGCGGCAAAAGCACTTACGGCATTGCTGACCGACTGTGCCAGCGACTGCATCATCTCACGGCTGTACCGACCGTTATCGTACTCGATCGCCACACTCGGTTGACCGTTCACTTCGACGATATAGAACGCGATCTTGAACTTCGGCACGTTCAACTCCATGTTCTCCGTTGCCATCACTTGCCCTTTTACGCGGTACTCGGACAGCACGCCGAGTTGGTACGCATACATGATCTCAGCCGTCAGGTCATAATCCGCCGCGATCTGCGCAAACGGGTAGTTCTCATGCGCGAGCGTCTGTTCGAAATGTTCGCCGGTCTCACGGATGAAGGCTTCGACGGTTTGGTCCGTTATCTTACTGCTCAGCGCAAGCGTGTTGACCATCATACCAACGGTATTCGCCATCTTGAGGTTACTACGTCCGTTGGAGATCGTGGTGATGCAAAGGTCATCGGCATTTGCAAAACGTGCCAAGGTATAAAATACCGCTGCTAAGGTGGCACCTGCCGGCGTCACACCTGCTTTTTGTGCCAAAGCTTCTGCTGCCTTGATATCCATAAGTGCATAGACTTGACCGATCTCTCCGTCTTTCGGGTTTGTCAAATCGGCAGCCACTTCGGTTGCACCTTCCACCTGTGCCAACTGCGAATGGAAGAACTCTTTCGCTGCCGCATATTCCTCATCCGTCTCAGCCGTCTGCTCGTCTGCCACGAATTGGGCATAACTGCACATCTCCTTATCTATCGAACCACCGTCCAATAGAGCGCAAAGTTCATTAAAGAACACATCGTATGACGCACCGTCGCAAACGAGGTGATGCATGTCGCAGTAGAGGTACAATGCCTTCTCTGTACGAACGATACTGAATCGGCAGAGCAGGTCTTTGCTCAGGTTGAACGGCCGCACAAACTCCGCTCGGTACGCTTCGAGTTCCGCTTCCTTCAACTCTTGGCTTTCGACTCTAAGCTCTTGGCTCTCGACGACTTGCTCCACTCCGGTATCGTTCGTGCGGAAATGTACGAATAATTCCGGGTGGTTATTCACCACTTGGCTAACGGCTGCACGCAGGTCTTCATCGCTGATCTCCAACGGGAGTTTCGCCCGCATCGGGATATTATACAGCGTCGATGTCGGGTTTTTCATACACTCGAAATAGACTCCTGTTTGGGCATGACTCAGCGGATAAGGCTTCGTCAAATCATCTTCGGCATCTCGAGATATTGAGGTCTCGAGATCTCGATGACCGCCTAACATCGCCTCCAAAATCTCATTCTCTATCGTCTGGATATTTGCGCCCTTGACAAGTAGTTTGGCATCGAGTTGCACACCGAAACGCTTATACACTTGCGTCGCCAGTTTGATAGCGGAAATCGAACTGAGACCTACGTACCGCAAATCCGTTGTGATTCCGAAATCGCGGTTATTCACGATACCGGCTACGATATCCGCCAGTTGCTCTTCGAGCACGTTCAGCGGCGCAGCCTCTTTAGGCGTATCGTCCGTCTGCGCCTTCGGCTCCGGCAGGGCGCGCTTGTTCACTTTCTGATTTTGGTTCAGTGGTATCGCATCGATCTGCATCGTCACGGCCGGCACCATATACGGTGGTTTCTGATCCATGATGAACGCATTCAGTGCCTGGATGTCGATCTTCTGATCACTCACTACATACGCCGCGATGAACTTACCGCCGCTCGGATAGTCGAACGCCTGTACCGTCGCATCTTTGATACCTTCAAACTGACGAATAACGGCTTCTACTTCTTTGAGTTCAATACGGAAACCGCGGATCTTCACCTGTCCGTCTTTGCGGCCCACAAACTCAATCTCTCCGTCAAACCGGTACCGAACGATATCGCCTGTACGATAGACGCGCTTTCCATTCCATTCCACAAACGCTTCGGCGGTCTTTTGCGGTTGGTTCAGATAACCCAATCCCACTTGTGGACCTGCTGCCAACAGTTCACCGGCTGCACCCCAAGGCACACGTTTGCCGTACTTGTTGACGATATACAACTGCACCGTGTCGTTCGGGTGACCGATCGGGATATTGGGTTCGTTTTTCTCCACCCAATAACTGCTCACATACACCGTTGCTTCGGTCGGACCATAACCGTTCTGCAGCCTGTAAGCGGGCGGATCCAAGGACATCAACTTCTCACCACCGGTACCTACGAACTGCAAACCCGGAATATCGGGGTAGTTCTGTACCAACTGCGTCGCAACCTGTGTGGTCATAAAGGTATGCGTGATACCCTCCTTTATGAAATAGTCGTGGATGGCCTCCAGATCAAAACGGATATCGTCACCGATGACGTACATCGCTGCACCAACTGTCATACAGCCCCAAAGATCATGCATGAACGCGTCAAAACCGTACCCCGCATAGGTTGCGTATCGACTCTCATTCGTCAATCCGATATGTTTATCGTGAAAATCACAGAACGTCAAGATATTCTGTTCGCTCAGCATGACACCTTTCGGTGTACCCGTCGTACCGCTCGTGTATAGCAAGATAAACGCATCACTGCCTTCGTAGTTCGCCGCATCGGCACGCATGTAATCCAAACGCTCTGCAGGATAAGAACTATCCAACGGCATGGCAGTCATACCGGCTTTGGCTATCGCTAACGGCACAATAATCATCTGCTCGTTGCGCGGTACCGAATAACCGATCACATGTTCGCCGCAACGTTCGGTGTATTGCGGATCCAAAGTATCGGACAACTTATCCACTTCGGCATAAGTCAAACGCGTCTCACCTGCTACCACACAGATCGCATCTGGTTGCTCCTTCACATGTTGCTTGAAACGGGCAACCAGACTGCCTTCCGATGATTTCGGCGCTTCGGGATTGCGGGCATCTAACCATGCCATCTGCTCGTCTGAACAATACTCAATCTCGCATACCCGCTCTGCCGTTACCATCGAACGCAAGATCATGCTGTACGCTGCGGCTAACTGCTGCAAGAAAGCTTCCGAATAGTCCGCGGTGTTATAACTCAATTTGAGCGAGTATTGTTCGTTCACTTCGAACAATTCTGCGCATAGTTTCCAACCCGGTGTAGGCTTACGCAAGTCCGTGTACGGCACAAGCGTCTCACCCAAATGCAAACCACGTTTGTCGGCTAACACCGCACCCTGATAAACGAACATCACCTGATTATTCAAGCCCAAGTCACGCACCGCATCCGGATAGGCATAATACTGGTATTTCTGCGTCAAGTTTAACTGCTCATCCATACCGTTCAGCATGTCTGCTATCAGCGTATCGGCTTTCGTTTGCATGAAAACCGGCAGTGTATGTACCATCATCGTGATAGCACCCAAGGTACGACGGTCGGTACGTCCCCAGAATGCCGTGCAATACGATGCTTTCTCTTCGGCACTGTAGGTCGCCAACAGTTGTGCAAAAGCGGTCTGCATGATCACACTCTCTTTTGCCCCGAAACGCTTCTCGATAGCCTGAATGTCCTCTTTGCTGACGCTTAACGGGAACATCTGATACCTGACTTCTGAATACTGAACACTGACAGCTTCCGGTATCGGCAGCGAGTCCGTATCCGCTGCATCGCAGAAGGTCTTGGCATACCATTCCTTCGCTTCTCCCATCAGCGTCTCGTCTGCACGCTGCGCCGCCTCGTCATTGGCTATCGCGGCACCGTCCATTAACTCTCCTGCTGGTTTCTTGCCGTTATAAATCCGCTCGATATCGCGCAGCAACAACGTCACCGAGAATCCATCCGCCAACACATGGTGCAGATCGATATAGAGGTAACATCTGACGGCTGACGGCTGATGGCTGACCACTTTATAGATCTCTGCGCGGTAGAGTTGGTCGGCGTGGATATCCATGGTCTTCGCAAACGTCTCTTGTGCAGCCTTCCATTCCTCCTCAGTTACCTCTAACCGCTCAACGCTAACCGCTAACCGTTCATCACTTTCCATCTCGGGAACGCCTTCGTCGTTAATGACCACATGGCTGCCTAAATACGGGTGCGCGCACAATGCGTCCTGCACGGCTTGCTGCAACCGTACCAAATCTGCATCTTCCGGTAAAGTGAACAAGACGGGATTTTGGTAGTTATATTCGTCTGATACAGACGTCTCGCAGGCATAATAAACACCTGCCTGCGCTTGACTCAACGGACTTTTCATGGCTTTTAATTGTCAATTGTCAATTGTCAATTCTCAATTTGAAAAATGTTCTGGAATCCGCTCATGCGGAAGATGTCGGCTACGTCTTCGTTCAGATGTTCGATACGAATAGAGCCGCCTTTCGCTTCGCTTTCACGCTTCAACTGCATGAAGAAACGCAAGCCTGCGGAAGAGATATATTCCAACTCGCTGCAATCGATCACCAATGCCTCGTTGGCGATGGCGGTCACTTGCTGCAATTCTTCTGCCTGCTCGGTAGTTGCTACCGTGTCCAGTTCGCCGATGATGCGAACGATGGTCTCCTCATTCTTTTTTTGAATCTTGATTTCCATATATCAGATGTTTTTAATGATTGTCAATTCGTTGGTCTCGTCTATTCGGCGATAGCTGACCTCGTCGGCTATCTGTTTGACGAGCGCGATACCCAAACCGCCTATTTGCCGTTCTTCTACCGCCTTGTTGATGTCTTTCTCTTCCTGCGCTGTCGGGTCAAAAGCAATCCCGTTGTCGGAGAGGATAAGAATAATTTTTAATTCTTCATTTTTAATTTTTAATTCTATCTCCGTCGCCTGCGAATAGTTCACAATGTTCACTACTGCTTCCTCCAGAGCCACCTCTAATTTTTTGAGCGCGCGTGCGTCCATGCCCGCGCATAGCGCATAATTATGGAGTGTGCTACGTAGTGTCGGCCACTGATCCATCTTGTTTTCCACGCGAAGCGATACTGGTTCGTCTGGGCTGGTCTTGGTGATGGTCATGATTGTCATGTCGTCCGTTTGCTCCGCTTTGCCCACAAACTGCAAGCCGATATTATTGATCGCCTCGAAATCGCCGTCGCGAAAGGCGTTGTGATGCTTGGTGATGATGTCTATCCATCGTTTGCTACCGAGCATCTCGTGCTGCTCGTTGCGTGCCTCCGTGATGCCGTCGGTATAGAGCACGATCATCTCGTCCTGATGCAGCATCGTGCCTTGTTCCTTGAACTTGAACTGCCCCTCGTAACCCATCGGAATGTTGGGCTCAAGCGGAAGAACCTTCGTCTCGCCGTCTCTTTGCCCTGTTGAATACACGATCGGAGCCAGGTGCCCGGCGTTGCAATAGAGCAATTCGCCTGTCGGGATATGCAGCCTGCCGATAAAGGCGGTAACGAACATCATACTGGGGTTGTTGTCGCTCAGCACGGCGTTCATATCTTCCATGATCGCTTTCGGCGATTGCAGTCGCCTTACCGCCGAGCGGAACAGGTTGACCGTAGCACTCATGAACATTGCGGCCGGTACACTCTTGCCGCTCACGTCGCCGATAATAAAGAACAAATCATCCCCTTTCCGGAAATAGTCGTACAGGTCGCCTCCCACTTCTTGCATCGGAACCAACGCGGCTTGCAACATTGCGTCCGTCCATTTGTCGCCTTTCACGTTGCTACGTTGACCTTTTCTAAGGATTCCCATTTGGATTGTGCTGGCGATGTGCATCTCGCGTTCCATCAGTTTGTTTTCTGTCTCCACGCGTGCAAAAGCAGCCTGATCACGACGGATGAGACGGATCAGCAAACCGGCTACCAGAATACCTATCAGCAATACGCCTAATGTGATCAGCGATTTCTTCCAGACGCTTTCCAACAGATGATGCTTCGGTACACCGATCTCCAAACGCATATCTACCGGCGATAACATGACCGAACTGATGATCCAATCGGACTTTTTCAAAAGTTTGGTATTATGTTCCAAGCTCTCATCCGTGGCTAAAACCATACTCCCGTCGGAACTCATCAGCTTGCAATAGGCATCGTCAAACGGCTTGATATCATTCAGCATCTTGTTCACCCATAGCAGACTGAAATCCAATCCTATCACGCAGACAAAGTCGCTGTCTTTCTCGAATCGGATGGAGTGTGTGCAGATAGGATCGTTGAAATCCTCGTCCTGATAGGCTTGGCTCCAATAGAGACCTTTCTCGCTCTGAATAGCGCCTTTGTACCATTTCCTTTGGAAATAATCGTGCTCCTTGTCGCCATACAAAGTGGTGACAATACTGTCTCCAACCCGCCATGAGGCTGGACAATACCAATAATCGCTGTCGTTATAGTAACACGGACGGAAACTGACATAACAGGACATTACGTCAGGAAAACGCCTTACTATCGTATTCGTGTGACGAAGAATTGCCTCCGGATTATCCAGACGACGGTTGAGGAAATCAACCATCTCTTCACCGGCATCTTGAATGTCATAAATCTCGAAGATAAAATCTTTCTGCGCTAACTCCATCTCATAGTCGATGTGCTCCAATACACGCTTTTTTTCCCATTGATAAGACACCACAAACTGAATGGTCATGGCGATCACCAGGAATAGCGCAGATACGATAGGTAGATGTTTCGTTTTCATAATCGGGCGCAAAGTTACAAATTTTTTCGCATATACACAAGTCCGCGCACGTTTTTCGTTATTTTTTTTAGATTTATTTGCGTATATCAATTTTTTTTACTACCTTTGCACTCCAATTTAATAAAATTATCAATTATCAAGATTTTCGCTTGTCGAAAATAATCGTTCGAGCGAAGCGAGATAAGAATTATCAATTGTCAATTATCAATTGCCAACATATTAACAAGTCTTTCGGCTCGCAACGAGTACTGAATGATGTCACTTTGGAGATCCCTGCCGGACAGGTGGTAGGTTTGTTGGGTCCAAACGGTGCCGGCAAATCGACGCTCATGAAGATCCTCATGGGGCTTTGGAAACCCGACAGCGGTACAGTCTCTGTGCCCGCATCTATCGGATATCTGCCGGAGAATAATCCTCTTTATGAGGAGATGTACGTCACCGAATACCTTGAGTTCATGGCGGGGCTGACCAATCGTCAAATCGCAAATTGTCAAATCGTAAATGATCTTATAGATCTTGTAGGTCTCACGCCCGAGCGGCACAAACATATTCGCGAACTGAGCAAAGGCTATCGCCAGCGTGTCGGCTTGGCGCAAGCCCTAATCGGCAACCCCGAACTGCTCATTCTTGATGAACCCACCACCGGTCTCGACCCTAACCAACTCATCGAGATTCGTGCCCTCATCAAGAATCTTTCCAAACTCCCTTCCCTTCAGGGAGGGGATGGGGGTAGGCTTCCTTCTATCATCCTCTCCACCCACATCATGCAGGAAGTGCGGGAGATGTGCGACCGCGTCATCATTTTGGACCACGGCACGATCAAAGCCGACAAGATGATCAACGAAATAGACGATCTGGAAGCCCTCTTCCATGCCGCAACAACTGGCAACTTAATAACTTAATAACTAAACGACTTAAAACTAGGCGACTTCTTTTAACTATCAACTTTCAACTATCAACTATTATGGACTTCGATATCCGAAACCAAATGAACGAGAAAGAGCAGGATAACGCCTTGCGTCCCTTGTGCTTCGCGGACTTTGCAGGACAGAGCAAAGTCACTTCGAACCTCAAGATCTTCGTCGAGGCAGCTAAAATGCGCCACGAATCCTTGGACCATGTCCTCCTCTTTGGACCTCCGGGACTCGGCAAAACAACCCTCTCTAACATCATCGCCAACGAATTGGGCGTCGGCTTCAAAGTCACTTCCGGACCTGTACTCGATAAACCCGGCGACCTCGCCGGACTGCTCACTTCCCTCGAACCCAACGATGTCCTTTTCATCGACGAGATCCATCGTCTTTCGCCTATTGTCGAAGAGTATCTCTATTCGGCAATGGAGGATTATCGCATTGATATTATGATAGATAAGGGTCCTTCGGCGCGCACGATCCAGATCGACTTGAACCATTTCACCCTCATCGGAGCAACGACCCGTTCGGGACTCTTGACCTCGCCGCTACGCGCACGTTTTGGTATCAACTGCCACCTCGAATACTACGATGCTGACATCCTTGCCGGGATCGTCAAACGCTCAGCAGGACTGCTCGGCGTGGAGATCAACTCCAAAGCCGCAGGAGAGATAGCTCGTCGTAGCCGTGGTACGCCCCGTATCGCGAACGCACTACTCCGCCGTGTGCGCGATTTTGCACAAGTCAAAGGAAACGGTACAATCGACCTCGAAATAGCCCAATACGCCCTCGAAGCACTCAACATAGATACTTTCGGTCTCGACCAGATCGACAACAAACTGCTCGTTACCATCATCGATAAGTTCCGTGGCGGACCTGTCGGACTGACCACCATCGCTACCGCCATGGGCGAGGATGCCGGCACGATCGAAGATGTCTATGAGCCTTACCTCATCAAAGAGGGTTTCATCAAACGTACTCCTCGTGGCCGCGAAGCTACCGAACTGGCGTACCGCCATCTCGGCAAAACCATCCTCTCCCCCGACGGCCAGCAGTCTATGTTTTGATACATCCGGCTTTCCGTATGTTCATTCCCCCGCATTGTATGCGGGTTCTTAACCATTCAGCACGTGCAAAATCGCGATAAATCTCTTTTTTTCAAAAAAAATGCCCGAATGTTTGCGTATGTGTAAAATTTGTAGTATCTTTGCACCGAAAATCAATGTTGAACTACTTATAATAGAAAGAAAAACAGACCCCATTGTTTGCTATAGAAAAGCGTAATAAGCCGAAACAATTGATTCTAAGGAAAATACAATTCACATAAAATATTTTCATTTATGAAAAAGTCAATTATCATGACATTCGCACTGCTGATGGTGGTCGCGATGCAGGCGCAAACAATCAGTTTCACAGCCTCTGAATGGGCGACGGCAAAGAGCCTCCAGAACGGGGATGCAGTGACCGACTACACCAAGGACGGCGTGACCGTTACTTTTGCACAAGGCACGGGAACCAGTGCTCCGAGTTACAACGCGCAGTATAGTGCAGTAGCTGCTGTTTCCGGCAACTCGATGACGATTGTTATTCCCAAAGGGAAGCAACTGAATCAGGCAGAGTTCACGATGTACACCGCAACCATGGCGGCGAACCTCACGAACGCCGCATGGAGCGGAGGGACGGCTGCTAACCAAGGCGCAACTGTAACTTGGACGGGCACAGAAGAGAGCCTGAATGTCACGTTCTCAGCCATGGAAGGCTTTGTGGGATTCTCTGTCACCTTCTCAGAGCCGCCGGTAGATCCTTCTCTCAGTTACAACGACACGACGGTATTGGATATACCTGCATATGTAGCGCAATGGCAAGAGGACAATCCTTGGGACGAGTGGCCGACAGGTCTGATGGATTCTATCGGATTTGCTGTGGATGACAAGCTGATTATTTTTGAGAAGGGCTTGGAGGGACAACAACCGAGTTTTCAGGACAATTCCGTCTATCTTTTCAGGATGAGCACCCTCACCGTCACAGCTCCATACAAAATACGAAAGATCATCCTGACCTTTGCAGGTACGTATGTTGCGGAAAATTGGCTCGAAATGGACAATCCCAAGTCCTCCTGTTCCACCGGCCAATTGGAGTTAGGAGAAAATGACTGGGGAAGACACATCAGTACCGCCATCTGGACGGGAGATGCCGCACAGGTAGTCTTCACCTCCGGCTACGGAGCACCTCTCGCAGGAGTTACTATCATCTCCGATAGTACGGACAACCACGCCACGGTGACCTTCTATGATTTCAGCGGCAATATAGCCAAGACCGAACAAGTGCCATTGGGCGGTAGTGCCACTGCTCCCCTAATAGACGACGAGTGTTTCGGCGGTTGGGATCAGGAGTTTACCGATGTACTCGCGGATCTGGAAATTCATCCTGTTCATCGGAATTTACTGAATTACACCATCGACGAATGGAGTGAGCAATATGGCACGTGGAGAGTGCCGCAAGCTACCAAGGGCGACTATACTATCTATAGCGACTATTATGAAGGCGGGGGCATAGGTGAAGACCCTATAGTGATAGACGGGGTGACATATCAAAACAGACTTCTTATCTATAGCGGTTACCAGTGTCTCAAAGCTGCAGAGCCCTTTAATAATTTGACTATTCTATGTCGTTATGAGAGTAACGCTGCTAATCTGGCAGCCGCTACATGGAGCAGTGGAGTGGTAGAACAAGACGGATTGTATGTGCATTGGACAGGATACACCGACTCCCTGCGTTGGGATATGCCGGATGCAAGTTATCAAATATGTGCTTATCGCATAGAGTGCCGCCAGTTGACGGAATATACCGTTATTTTCTATAACATTCATGGCGAGGAGATTAAGCGCGAGACAGTAGCGCGCGGCGGCAATGCTACCGCTCCTAAGGACATGACAGAAACGGGTTATCAGTTCATCGGCTGGGACACAAGTCTTACCAACCTCGGTGGAGACAATCCGTTTATCGAGGTGCATCCGGTCTATGAAGAGGTAGCCGGGTATGTAACGGTTACGTTTGTGGGCATTGACGGCAATGTGCTGCAAAAGAGCCGTGTGCTCGCAGGCGGCAATGTAACTGCCCCTGAGGCACCGATAGAGAAATTTTATGTTTTCGTTGGATGGGATCACGAGTTAACCAATATCACGGAGGACGTGACGATCAAAGCGGTGTATGATATAGACTGGAATAATCCGGATATACTGACATTAGAACAATGGCGCTCAACCCAAGTACAGGAAGGCGAGTTCTATGCGGTGAAGGGTATTTCCACGTATATCATGGCATCCCATATAGACGAAGACGGTACCTTATCGTTCTATCTGAATGATTCGGCTTATGCAAATAACGGAGCAGCACTTAAGATACTTCATTCTTTAGGTTTAAACGGAACGCCCTTCTTCCACACAGCACAGATACAGAATGGTGATACATTAGTGGTTTACGGACAATATGGAAAACGAAGAATAAACGGCAACGAACTATGGGGTCTTAAGGACGGCTATCTGCTCTATCAAAAGAACGGCACGAACCGCGAGAACATGGTGTATCTGACGATGCCGGACGCACAGGCGGTATATGACTTCAACGGCGACGGCAAGAAGCAAGTGGCAAATCTGAGCGTCAAGAGTTATCATGTAGAAGAACAAATTTCTTCCGTTGAATGGATAGTTACAAATAAGGAGGACTTGAGTATCGTTAGCACAACCTCTCTTGCGGAGGGCTTTATGCCGCAGGATACGATGGTTCAATATACGTTTGTAGATTCATTAGGATACTCGGCCGACACCCGTATCCTGAATATTGAAGATGTGAACCGAGACGGCAAGCCAGAGTTCGCCACCGCTACGCAGTTATGGATGAGCCAAAACGATGCTTATTCGTTGGAACTCGGAGCATTCGCGATTACCAATTTAGACCTGAACAATGACGGTCGATTAGATTATCTGCTCTTGAAGAACAACACACCTTCGCCTTACGGACAGATCGCTTATCAGTCGGCAGACGGTTCGTTCAGTATTGAGGCCATGAAGTTTGTGAGTTCAACTCCGTCGCAAGCCGGTGTGCGCCAAGCGCCAAGTATCGGCAACCGGTTTGACTTGCCGATGACGGCTATCGACTTGAACGGCGACGGTCTCACGGACTTGGTGAACGAAAAAACCGGCATGCTCTATATCAACAAAGGCAATGGTCAGTGGGAATGGAAGTCGATGGGTGCACATGTTATTCTGACCGACCTCAATAACGACGGCCTGACGGATTTTGTGCTGCCGAGCGAAGCACTGACGGTAGCTATCTACAACCCGACGACGCAGGACTATGTGACCACGGCATTGCAAAGCACCGGAATGGTGGATGATGTTGTTTATTGCAAGGACTTCGATAAAGACGGCGATATAGATTTGTTAGTAACTTTCTCGGCGTTCTACAACAGCAACGTTTCTTATACCTGCTATTTTATTAATGACGGTCAGGGACATTTCACCAAGCAGAACGAGCAGAACTATGGCACAGACAATCCGTTGTGGTTCTCGACGTGTCAAGATATAGATGGCGACGGCTATTACGACCTCTTGGCTATTCGCGGCAACTTAGTACTGACTCCTCCATGTAAGACTTGTGGCGATACTTATACTGCTAACTACGCGGAAATGCCGGAAGTAGTATGGCTTCGCGGTAGTGCAAACAATACCTTTGCCGCTCCGCAGAAACTCTATGAACCGGAGTTCCCAAGTGGATGGTCATCTAATCTTACCGTATGGGTGCAAAATAACGGTAGTGTACTCCGTTATCCGCGTAACTCGTATCGGCTGCACCTCAATGCGGAGGATTTGGATGGTAATGGTACGACACGCGTGTGGTACACATATGATTATACTGATATAGCCTTAGCTAACGGAACAACCGAAATATATCCTGTTCCGGCAGTGGCTGCGAATGAGCGTCCGACAGCACCGGCAGCTCCGAGTCTGCAGTACAACAATGGTCTGCTGACAGTTACCTGGGGCAACGGTTCCGACAGCCATACCGCACAAGCCGATTTGACCTATGCACTTCGTATCGGCACGACGGCCGGCGGCAATGACATCCTTGCGGCGCATGCGAACGCAGACGGTACACGCCGTAACTGCCTGGACGGCAATATGGGCAAAGCACACTCCTATACCATCGATTTGCGTACCTATGCGCCTGCAACCGTTTATGTAGCGGTGCAAGCCATCGACGCGCAACATGCAGGTTCGGTATGGTCGGAAGAAGCTACCGTCGCGCACACGGCAGTGCCGGTAGCAATCAGTCTCTCGCGCAGCCGGATTAGTCTGAACGAGACGGTAGAGGTGCACTATACGGCCATACCGGAAGGTTATACGCACAGCTGGCGTTACGAAGACGGTGAACTGGTAAAAGATAGTACGTACCTCGTGCTCCGCTTCCCGACAGGTGGTTACAAGACCATCACACATATCGTGACCATGCCGGACGGAGCGAAAGATTCCGCATCCGTGGTGTTGTCCGTAACACCGGCAGCAGTGGACTCGGCAATTGCATTGACTGACGTACAGAAAAATATTCTCCGCTATCCGTTGGTGGACTACACCTACGATGGTCTCTTGGATGGTCTCAATACCGTTGTTTATGAAGGCGACACCACGGAGCTCTTCAAGCAGGCAGTCGGTATGTGGAACTCCGGCTTGTTAGCGGACGGCGAATCAACGAGTCCGGAATATGTACGTTGGTACGACTGGAATAGAGACGGACATGTGGACTTGTTGTATCATATCTATTCGAGATCAGGGCAATCGTACGCCCACTTGCTCCATGACCCGGCAGCATCGGCACTGACAGCCAAGGAATACGATAATGAGCGTCTGCCGTACTTCTTGGGATATCGTTATACCAATTATACAACGTATAATTATTTCTCACTCAAGAGTGATATGCAGCATGTCGGCTTCGAGGAATGTGTGCTGAATACGACAGCTCCTAACGGCAAGGACATAGAGACGAAGATCATCCACTTCAACGACGATGGTACCATTGGAAACGAGGACTTTACCATCATCGGCGATGCGAATCAGTTCCACAAAATGCTACAGCAAGGGAATCAATATATATTCATCAAAGACTTCGACCACGACGGATTTGCAGACATAGCAGGACTCGGGTACCGAACCAGTTCGAACACGGAAACGGAATTACCGGTATTCTACAACCGCGGTAATGGCGTCTATGAGCAGCATAACATTCCGTTCCCGGAGGCCATCCAGATAACTACGTTCACGGCATTGGAGGACTTGAACGGCGACGGTTATCCGGATTTGATTGCTATTGAAGAAGTAGATGATAATAATACGGATCGGGAATTGTGCAGCTACGTCCTTTGGAACAATGGCAACCAGAGCTTTACCAAAGAGGTATTGCCCAACAGTACCCATAAGCACTTATACAATGATGAGTTTGTACTCTCGGATGTGGACAACAACGGTTACTTGGATATTGTGTCTCCTATGCCGTCAGAGATTGAGACGGTGTTCGACATCTATGTATGGTATATGGGTGCGGAAGGCTTGTTAAACCACGGAATGCTGATACCGGAAGCCACAGAGACAGTCAACCTATCGGGTGTCAAGGATCTGTACTTGGCACAAGGCAAACATTATTTGTACGCCAATGAGCAACTCTATCCGGTTATAGCTGTAGCGGACGAGCGTCCGGCTGCGCCGACAAATATCCAAGCAACGATGACGGAGGCCGGTTTGTTGCTGACCTGGGATGCAGCAGTCGATGACCACACACCGGCGGTGCTGATGCGCTATAACCTGAGTATGAAGTTACAGGGGGCAAGTACGTATCTGTTTAGCCCGCAGAACGGCGGAAACGACCAAGCAATGTATATCCCCGGCTATAACTACATCAACGCCACGCGGTTCCTCATTCCGATGTCGGCACTCTCCAACGGCACGTACGAGATAGCCTTGCAAGCCATCGACAACCAGAACAAAATGTCGCTCTTCTCACCGACGCTCACCGTTCCCGTGGAGCGCAATCCGATAGAGTTGGAGCACTCCGCCTGCGCATGGTACTACACGAGTATCTCGTATCACGGTGCGGAGACAACCGACGCACCTGTCTGGGACTTCGACGGCGCTGTAGTCAAGGACGGCAGCGGCTTTGGTCCGTACACCGTTTATTGGCAGACAGGTGGCAAAAAAGGTGTTACGCTTACCTTGGGAAGCATGGTCTATACGGACACAATAGACATAGAAGATCCGTATGAACTGCCGGTTTATGTGTCGAACGAGTTGTACGAAGGTACACCGGCTACGGCGGAGGTACCCGAAGGTGTAACGGGCATGTGGTACGCGAAGATTAATGACGACGACGAGTGGCACGAAGTGGACGCAAACGGTGTGCTCTATATCGGTGTCATGATTTACTACGACAAGCGTCTGACGGCGAATGGGCTGTCTATTACGGCACAACAGGTGAGCGGCAAGACATCGCTCTGCGACGAGACGGTGCAACTGAAATTTGTCTTCACGACACCTACCGGTTGTCAAGGGTCTTATGAGGGCATTGTGACCGTCAAGCCGTCCACGAACATACCGACGCTGACGCTCGTGACGACCGATGCCGACGGGCATAATCAAGTCTCATGGAGCAACGTAGCTACCTTCGCAACGATCAACGTCTATAAGGAAGGCGCGATGCTCAATGAGTTCGAGTATATCGGTTCGGCGGCTTCTTCCGGTTCCTTCACGGACGCCAACTCCGACGCTACGCAGAAAGCCGAGCGCTATCGTATCACCGGTGTGACAGAGAGCGGCAATGAGTCACCGGCTTCCGCTATCCACAAGACTGTACACCTCACCATCAGCCGAGGGGTCATGGACGGCACTTTCAACCTTATCTGGAATGCCTACGAAGGAGCATCGATTGCGTCGTACAACATCCTACGAGGCGCTACACCCGCTTCGCTCGCACAGATAGCTACCGTGGCAGCATCCAATACTTCGTACACCGACCAGACACCGGATGACAACCTGCCGTACTATGCGATTGAGTATGTCCTTCCCGCTGCGGCTAACGCTCCTGCAACGAACACCAATAGAGTTCCTGCGGCTAACCTCACAGGACGCTCCAACGTGGTGGATCGTCGTAGCGCAGAGCAAGGCTTGGAGAATGTACAACGTGACCAAGTACCATGTACCAAGGTGCTCATTGACGGACAAATCCTCATCCTTCGCGGGGAGAAGGTATATACCTTAACAGGTCAAGAAGCCAAATAAAGGACAAAGGAACAATGTCCCAAGTACAAAATCTCTGCTCAATTGGTTATCCCAAAGAGCAACGTAACATGTAAACAGGCACCACCGCAATGGTCGGTGCCTGTTTCTTTATTATTACTGTCCGATAAAAAAATAGCAAATTAGTGCAATATTAATATGCTGCGAAAAAAATCGGGCTGACAGGCTGACGGCTGACACCCTTTCCGTAAAATACATACACCCGCACGCGTGTGTGAGTTTAGTTTATAAAAAAGGGTGTCAGCCTGTCAGCCGTCAGCCTGAATGCCGATTGGCAATCGGCGGAACTATCAAGAAGGGATAGCCGGATAAGATCCGGCAATATTGGACGGAGATGAGGAAAGGGAAAAAGAGAGGAAAGAGACGTGACGTAGACGTCCGTAATGGTCGCGAGATGGTCGCGGGATTGACCCGTAAGGGGAGGGTAATCGATACGATTTGGAGAGGAAGCCTCCGGATAATTGATAAAAAATTAAACAAATTCAAACAATATAAACAAAATGAAAGTAGAAACAAAGTCACTACCACGATCCAAACGAAAACGGTAGAGGAATATAGAGGGAAAAGGGTAGACCGGGCGGACGTGCGGACACCCTTTCTGTAAAATACATACACCCACACGCGTGTGTGAGTAAGGGTGTCCGCTTGTCCGCCGTCCGCCATTTAGGTTTATCTTGGTTTATTTACTAAAAATCAACTACCGGGAAAAGTAACTCGTACTCGCGGTTGGTTCTTCGTTCCCTTTGTGCCCTTCGTGAAAAAATCGTACCCACGGGGCTAAGAATAATCATAAAATCGTCAATCGTCTAATCGTCAATTAACAATTACCTGTTGAACCCGCGATATCCCCGCGACCTCCCCGCGACCTCACTGTAGGGTCTTTGTCAAGTTCATCTCTGTGCGCGTGAGTTCCGCGAGCGCGTCCTTCCCTCTTCGTTTTCTGCTCGGGGCGTGAGTGCCGAAAATGTGTAAAAATCACAAAATATAGTGCCGAAAATGTGTAAAATTACACAAAAATAGTACTTTTATTTGTATGACTCAAAAAAAAATAGTATCTTTGCAGTCAAATTTGCAAAGATAACTAAAAAGGAGACCAAAACTATGGCACGACCTATTGCAGAAACCCCGATTTTATATGGTGAGGACGCTACTCGTTTTATGCAGCGCATGCATAATGTACAGAAAAATATCGGCCAATCTTGACCGATCATAAAGCGCAAAGCGTTGCGCGAAGAAAGCCCGCGCTTTTTCATGTATATATGCAAAAACCAAGACCGGCAAAGGTGTAAGAGCCGGAACCAAATAATACAATTATGAGAAAGTACTCAATTTTAGCATTGCTGATTGCAGCAATCGGAATGCTCGTCTCTTGCGAAAATGGAGGTGGCAAAGTCAGCTCCATGCAGTTCAAGCGGATGGATATCGCAGGTGCAAAAGCACTGGCGTTAGCTTCAGATGGTAGCAATCAACAGAACGCACCGGCGCGCATGCCTGCGGCATTGATGGATGAGGGAGATCCGGAGTATAATATCTCCAATCCTATTTTTACGGTTTCCGAGGATGGCACGTTGGTAGAAGTACACTATACCATCGAGGTGGTCGGTAACGGTGAAATCGTGGATATGATCAAGGCGAACATGCGCCTCAAAGCGCAGTACATCTACGCGATTGGTAACGAATGGCTCTGGCTCGTCAACTGCGAGTACGACTACCCGGGTATAGATGAAGTCAAAGAGCCACTTAAAGGACAGATTCGTAATTTGATGCACGCTGGGTTTGAGTCGAATTTCCTTGTCCGCAGGTCTGATGGTGCACTCTTTGAGTGGTCACGCGAACAAGGTCGCCCGCAACGTGGTCGTGGCTATTGGCGCCAGAGCGATGTGTATGGCGAAGTGGAAATAATGGGCAAAGACTTGTTCACATGCCCTTCTATGGGTGGCTTGGATGATTATTACGGAAGAGTCTATAAATTGGAGGACAAAGGCGACTACCTGAATGTAGTGAATATGCTTAACAGTACGCAACCAGCTGAATGTCTGCTCCCCGACAGCCGTGGCATATTCGGCTCTATTATCTACGAACAGGGCGCATTCATTTTTCCTGACAAGCCGGGTGAAACCCAATTGGTTTGGTCCAAAACAGAAGAAGGGAAAGAGCCCTATGGCAATTTCCATTTGGTCAGCATAAACAATACATTATATGCTATCGGTTTCAAATATACCGAAGATATGTATGTCACAGATGCTGCGTTATTAGCCATTGAGCATATCACAGATCCACAGGATATGTGGATTGCAACAGATGTACTTGTTAATTTGGGTAAAACAACGGCCGAATCACTTCAACAGATATTATGGACTCCCACTGCCACATACCCGTTCAAGAGACCTTATAAAACGTCTGTCATGACGTGGTGGCAAGGCAATGCCATCTATTCTGTTGACCCGATAGCCAAGACCGTTGCCAAACGTGTGCTGCCTGCACACTATCCCGGCGATGAGAATAATTATTATGACGGCATAGCCTATTCCGTAGACGACCCGCAAAACCCGCTGCCGAGTTCGTTCTATATCTGCGACCTATCGAAAGATGCCGCCGAGGAAGTGACCATTGATTACAGCGCTTTGGCTGAATATCTGATGAAGATTGTTCCCGGCAAGAGCGGTTCTATCAGCTACGATCCCAATACGCAATCGTTCAAATCATCTCTCATGTTGACGGATGGCACAACGCTGAATATCTATATCTATGTCTCAGGTGAGAATAAAGGCAAAGCCGTTGTTTTCCGCGAAGGAGAGAATACTGCCGGACAAGTTATCTCCGTCATGGTAAGATTGAATTAAATATAAGCCTAACCCCAACCCTTCCCTGAAAGGAAGGGAGAAAAGATTAGATATTATGAAACGTTATTTCTTATACGCCCTTGCGATCGTAGTGGTTGCAATAGGCATGACTTCCTGCCAGGGCGGTGGTGGGAGCGGAAAACTCAAAGAACTGGAGTTCAAACGTATGCACTTGGACGGAGTTAACGCGCTTGCCTTAGCTTCTATCAATTCTGATGCACAAAATGCGCCACGGCGTGCTCCTGCTGCTGAAGGCGACACCGTTTATGATATGAGAGACCCCATCTATTCCGTTTCGGAAGATGGTACTTTAGTCGAAGTCTCATACACCATCAATTGTCGTGGCAATGGCGAGATTATTGATATGGTTCAGGCTCACATGCGCTTGGCGATGGAGTATATCTATCCGATTGGAGATGATTGGTTGTGGCTCTATAACTGCCGATATGATTACCCGGAACTCGATCAAGTAGAAGAACCTTATCGAAGCATGTTAGCAGAGAAATGCAACCCGCTCATGAGTAAACATTTCCTTGTCCGGCTCAAAGACGGTGCGCTGTTTGAATGGGACTACAATATTCTGCCTTATCTGGAATACGATATTGAGGGACATCCGCTGGCGGGAAACCGTCGTCCTTCGGATATCTATACCATTGTGGAGAGTATGAAGGGTGAGGTGTATTGTATAAGCGAATATAGCGATGCCAAAATGGTGTACCAACTCAAAGACGAAGGCGATTACCTGAACGTACGTATGATGCATGAGAACACGCTCTATTTCGAATCTATTCTTCCGGACAACCGAGGTGCCATAGGCGGTGATATCGGCTATCGAGGAGGCGAATGGGGATGGACGTATAAGACCGGAGTGCTCTTCCCGAATACGCTGGACATTGTTGCTATTACAAGCGATGAGCATAAAGAGGCTAATTGGTATGTATCTTCCATCAATGGTACGCTATATGCCATTGCCGTTATTCGCGGATACGGTACTGCTTTCTATGCCTTGGACTTGCAAGAATCGCCTGTTGCTCAGGCCAAAGTAGGTGAATTGCTCGCAGAATTGCCGGACATTGAGACCGTAGCCGGCCCTATTAGCAAAACCGAAACGCTATCATGGCTTGACCACAATAAGAAGTTTACCTTTGACCCTAAAGGCAAAAAAGTCACGCACATGGATCTGCCGGACTACTACCCGGATAACGAAAGAGATTATTACGATAATATCGCTTATATCATGAATAACGATGAACACTCGTTCTATATCTGCGATTTATCAAAAGATGCAGCTGAACAGGTTGTTATCGATTGGAGCGAATACGATGCTTACCAGGCACAGATAGTGACGGAGAAACCGTTTGGCAAGTATGATCCAAGCACCCAATCCTTCCAAAAGACGGCTATCACTATGAATGGTAAACAATTAACTATCATGGTAGATGTAGCCGGTGAGAACAAAGGCAAAGCACGCGTCTTCAAACCGGGCGAATCCACCGCCGGCCAGGTCATCTCCGTCATGGTACGACTGAATTGATATATAGATCCAAATAAACTACAGAAGATGGAAGTGTCAGTAATGGTGCTTCCATCATTGTTTTGGTGCACAAAATTCAAATCACTTTGCATTTCTGCCTAAAACCTTGTGTTTCGTAATTTTGCAGCACATTTTTCGACACTTTGAGAAATGTGCTTCAAAGGTAGTATTTTGTTTGAATTATGCAAATATTTATCCGCATTTGGTGCAAATTTGCACTAAATTACGGTTAAGTCACCTCTTCATCCTCCGCGGGGAGAAGGATAAATAAAGTACAAAGGGGCAAGGTACAATATACAAAGTGCAAAAGATGCACACAGGCGGCTCGATAAATGAGTTGCCCGTTTATTGTATTAATGGTAAATATACTTAATATTTTTGACAAAAATACATAAAATATTAAATATACTTCAGATTTTTGCAAAATAATTTGCATATATTAAATAAAATTTGTAACTTTGCAGCGATTTTTAAAATTAGTACTATGGAAGAACTATTACACAGAGAGTACTACACGCAAGCAATCACTCAATGGCTCGGCAAACAAATCATCATCGTTCTTACGGGGCAACGCCGTGTTGGAAAGAGTATGTGCCTGCGTTTATTGGCGCAAGAGAAACAAGCAGATCCTAATGCCAATATCATCTATATTGACAAGGAAGATGCTGCGTTTGATGCAATCACCACGCATGAGGAGTTGAACGCGTACCTATCCGCTCATATCGCGCAAGGCAAACACAACTATATCCTCATAGACGAGATACAAGATATTTTAGGGTTCGAGCGTTCGTTGCGGAGTTGGATCAAACAGCCAGAAACGGATGTGGTAATAACCGGCAGCAATGCAAAAATGCTCAGTAGCGAATTGTCCACACTGCTGGCTGCGCGGTATATTGAGATACCTATTCACGCGCTCAGTTATACCGAGTTCCTCTATTTTCATCAGTTGCAGGACAGCGATGAAGCCTTGGAGAAATACCTCCTGTGGGGCGGTCTGCCGTATTTACGGCTTATTGGTCTGGAACATACGGAGCAGATAAAGAACTATATCCAAAGCGTTTATGATACCGTCGTGTTGAAAGATATTGTGCAACGCGAACAGATTCGGAATGTCACCTCGTTTATCAATCTCAGCCGTTTTGTGAGCGACACTATCGGCAAGTTGGTTTCTCCTAACTCGATCATGAAATACCTTCGTTCGCAGGGAGAGAATCTTTCTTCGGTTATTATTCAGAATTACCTCAAATACCTTTGCAATGCATATCTCACCTATCGGGTTCAGCGGTACGACATTCATGGCAAACAACTGTTAGAGAGCAATGATAAGTACTATTTCGAGGACTTGGGAATACGCAATAAACTTGTTCGTACGCGTCAAACGAATGATATTGAGAAGCGGATTGAGAATGCCGTGTATCTGCATCTGCTGAGGCTTGGTTATACCGTGCATGTCGGGCAATTACGAAATGCGGAGATTGATTTTGTGGCAGAGAAAGGAGAAGAGACCATATATATACAAGTAGCCTATTTGATAGCTGACGAAGAGACCGAGAAGAGAGAGTTTGGAAATCTGCAAGCTATCAAAAACAACTATCCGAAGATGGTCATTTCAATGAATCCGCTCAATTCTATTTCTGATGTAGAAGGAATAAAACACATCCATTTGCGTCATTTCCTGAGCATGAATAAGTTATAAGCCGTAACGGCCTGGTAAAATGACCAAGTGACTAAGTACCAAGTACAAATCACACGGGCGGCTCAAGGTAATGAGTCGCCCGTGTGTTTGCTACGCTCTTTCTTTCAAGCAGTTGCATAGTTTTTATCACATTTTCGGCATGAAAATTCGCCTTAAAATCACATTTTCGGCATAAAATTTTGTCATAAAATCACAAAATCCGCTGCAAAGGTACTACTTTTTTCTGATATATGCAAATATTTTAAAACTTTTTAATATTTTACTGCAAAATCATCCTCCGAGGTGACAAGATCTACAATGTACAAAGGGACAAATAAGGTACGAAGGAACAATTAAAGTACAAAGAACACGCCCCGGAACTCATTGAGCCGCCGTCCTATATCCTAATAATCGCACTAAATCGCTTTTTTTATAAAAAAAATGCCGGAATGTTTGCATATATGCAATTTTTGTTGTACCTTTGCACCCAAATGTATGACAAAATGGCAGAATTGCCCGCTATGGCATAGGTTTTGACATACACAAATTGTAAAATTATGCACTATGAAAGAAGAAGAAAAGATAGAAAATGAGGCAGCAGAGCTGCTTAACGAAGAGACTCAGAATGAAGTGAATGAGTCCAATGAGTCCAACGAGGCAACGGAAGAGCAGGCAAGTCAAGAGCCCACGGCGGAAGAGCAGTTGGCAAAGGCGGAGGAACGCATTGCGGAGCTGGAGGACAAGAACTTGCGTATGATGGCAGAGTTCGACAACTACCGCCGTCGTACCAACAAAGAGAAACTGGAACTGATGGCTACAGCCGGCGAACGGATCTTCAAAGAGATGTTGCCGCTCGTGGACGATTTTGAGCGCGCGATAGCGGTGATGGACAAAACGAATGACATCGACGCTGTGCGCGAAGGAATCAAACTTATCCAGCAGAAGTTTATCACTTTCCTCGACAAGCAGGACGTACATGCCATCGAGACCGAGGATGCAGACTTCAATACCGACGAGCATGAGGCGGTAACTACTTTTGCCGCCGGCGAGGACAAGAAAGGCAAAGTGATTGATTGTACGCAAAAAGGCTACAAGTTAGGCGAAAAAGTGATCCGTTTCGCCAAAGTAGTGGTGGGAGAATAGAGAAATTGACGATCGGACGAATGACGCGGAGCGTCTTCCCGACGGAACGGGAAGAGCGGCTTCCGCCTAGAAAGGTAGATCATCACCATAAATCGTCAATTCCGCGAAGCGGCTATTTGTCAATAAATCGTAAAATCGTAAATCGTAAAATCGTAAATAGTTTTATGGCAGATAAAAGAGATTATTATGAAGTGTTAGAGGTCCCGAAGACCGCTACCGCTGAGGAAATAAAGAAGGCGTACCGCAAAAAAGCGATACAGTATCACCCGGATAAGAACCCGGGCGATAAGGAAGCCGAGGAGAAATTCAAAGAGGCTGCTGAGGCCTATGAAGTGCTTTCGGATCCGCAAAAACGTCAGCGTTATGACCAATACGGCTTTGCCGGTATGGGCGGAGCAGGCGGCTTTAGCGGAGGCGGTATGTCGATGGAAGATATATTCTCCCATTTCGGTGATATTTTCCAAGGCGCAGGTTTCGATTTGGGCGACTTAGGAGAGATGTTCATGGGCGGTCGCGGCGGTCGTGGCGGCCAGCGTGTCCGCAGAGGTTCGGACATGCGCGTCAAAGTGCATCTGACCCTCGAGGAGATAGCTACGGGCTGCGAGAAAAAGATCAAAGTGCGCAAACTCGTGCAGTGTAAGGACTGTAACGGTTCGGGCTCTGCCGACGGGCGCACGGAGACTTGTCCTACCTGTAAAGGCTCGGGACGCGTCATCCGTCAGCAACGTGGTATATTCGGCATGATGCAAGTACAGGCTGAATGCGAAACCTGTGGCGGCGAAGGAACGATCATCAAGAACAAATGTCCGAAATGCGGCGGTCAAGGTGTAGTGCGCGATGAGGAGATCATCACCATCACTATCCCTGCCGGCGTAGCAGGAGGTATGCAGTTGACCGTTCAAGGAAAAGGCAATGCGGCGCCGCGAGGCGGAGTGCCGGGTGATCTGCTCGTTCTCATCGAAGAGGAAGAGCACAAGGATTTCGTCCGTCAGGACAGCGACCTGATCTACAACCTCCTGTTGGATATGCCGACAGCCGTTTTGGGCGGACAAGTGCAGATCCCGACTCTCACGGGCGATGTGAAGATCACAATCACTCCGGGTACGCAACCGGGTAAAGTGCTGCGTATGCGAGGAAAAGGTCTGCCGCGTATCGACCAATACGGCAGGAACTACGGCACAGGCGATCTGCTCATTAACGTGGGCGTTTATATCCCGGAGAAACTGAGCAAGGACGAACGCAAACTGATCGAGCAGTTGCAAGACAGCCCGAACGTTGTGCCCGGCTCGGCGGACAAGAAGAATTTCTTTAGAAACCTGTTCGGATTTTGATTGCTGAGAGGACATATAGTAAGCCATTTTGGGTGCTGCTCCTGATCTGGGGGGTGTTGGATTTGCTATGCGCCATGTGCTGCGAGATCCATGCGGACGAAGCCTATTACCGCCTCTATGGTCAGTTCCTTTCCTGGGGATATTTCGATCATCCGCCTATGGTGGGACTGATGACAGCACTCAGCGCCTCTCTCATACCGGCTACAAGCTTGATACTCAAGAATCTGAGTGTCAGGCTTGTCACCGTTTTATTGCATATGGCTACGGTCTATGTCGTTTGGAAAACAATCAATCTCAAATCTCCAATCTCCAATCTCAAATTTATACTCCTCTCCGCCTCTCTGCCTATGTTTTGTGCGTACGGGTTTATGACGACTCCCGACGCACCTCTGCTTTTCTTTGCCTCCCTTTTCTACTATGCTTACCGCCGTTTCACCGATGAGCATAGCTGGTCCATGGCGGTTTTGTTGGGGCTTAGTATGGCGGGCATGATGTATAGCAAATACATGGCGGTGCTGGTGATCGGTTTTGCGGTGTTAGGTAACTGGCGGCTCTTGCGTGACGGCAAGGCGTGGACGGCGGTGGGCCTGGCGGCGGCGCTGATGATCCCGCATCTATGGTGGCAGTACGCTAATCATTTTCCGTCCATCACCTATCATCTCGTTTCCCGCTCCACGGCTTATGAGCCGCTCTATTCGTTAGAGTTCTTCCCGAACCAATGGGCGGTCTTTAATCCGGTTGTTTGGGGTCTGATGATCTGGGTCAGCGTGCGCCAATGGCGGAATGAAGACCCTTACCGCCGGTCGTTGGCCATAACGATCTTGGGTTTCCAGCTCTTTTTCTTCCTCTCCGCTTTCCGAGGGCATGTAGAGCCGCATTGGACGATGGTCACTTCTATTCCTGCAATCCTTTTGCTCATGGACGAACCGATCGTGGATCGCAAAGGACTCCGGATTGCTTTGGGCGTCTGTGTGGGCTTGGTGCTGGTCGCACGGCTTGTGTTGATGCTCAATATCCTTCCTGCGCGAACCGGTTTAGCTAACAAACAGCCCTTTTATGCGCACCTGCATGAAGAGGCACAAGGCAGACCGGTCGTCTTTGACGGATCGTTCCAACATGCCTCGTTGTACCGCTTTTATTATGACGACGAGGCGGTGTTAGTCCGTTCGGCGAATGACCGCTATACCCAATTCGACTTGCTGCATCTGGAGCGTGCGCTGATTGGGAAACCGGCTTGTGTGCGCCGCAAGGGACAAGTCTATCTGACCGACCATCTGACCGAGGAGGACTTGTATGAATAATGCCTTTTGGACTATAGTGCTGCGTTTCATCCGCTTTGGTATCGTCGGCGCAAGCGGAATGGTGGTGGACTTCGGTATCACGTGGTTTTGTAAGGAAAAACTGCGGTGGAACAAATATATCAGCAACTCCCTTGGTTTCGTTACTGCCGCTACCAACAATTATATCTGGAACCGGCTTTGGACTTTTCAAAGCCAAAGCGAAGCAGTCGCTCGTGAGTACCTCTCATTCTTCCTCATCGCCGTAGTGGGATTAGGGATCAATAACCTCGTGATCTATCTTCTGCACGGCAGGCTGAAATGGAATTTTTATCTCAGTAAACTCATCGCCATCGGTGTGGTTACTATTTGGAATTTTACAATGAATTATGTCTTTACCTTCCGCGCTTAAATATAGTTTGTCCGCTTTCCTTTTGGTATGCTCTACGGTCGTCTCTGCTTTCACACCGACCGGTGTAGCTCCGGCGTTCTTTGGTCCCAATGCTTTTCCTGTGCCGGAGATGTCGGACGGTCTGACCTATTCGCAATTACGTTTGGAGCTGGCGGCTGACGGCTATTTCGGCTATAACAAGAGCCGTACGGCTGATTTGTTCGCGCGCGTGCACGTCCCTTTGTTCACGCGCTGGGCAAATCTCTCTGTCTGGATGCCGGTATATGAATGGTATAGTCAGGCAGACGGTACCGGCAGTGGAGCAGGAGATGTCTATCTCTCCACGGATATACAGGTTCTGCATCATTCGTGGTTCGCTCCTCATAAAGCGAAATATATCCCGCAAATGACAATCCGCGTTGGTGTCAAAACAGCCAGCGGCGAGCAGTTCTCCCGTTTGCGGCACTATGATTGTCCGGGCTATTTCTTCGATGCTTCCATCGGCAAGTCTGTTTCTATCAAGGATTTTGAACTGCGTTTTGCGGGTTCGGTCGGTTTCCTATGTTGGCAGACGGCTAACGCGCGCCAGAACGATGCGGTGATGTACGGCTTGCAAGCGAAAATGAATCACCCTTATTGCTCCTTCCTGGCGGAGTGGGGGGGCTATGTCGGCTGGGAGAAGTACGGCGATGCACCGATGGTCATTAAGTTCCGCGCCGCCGGACGTATCAAAGGCTTCGAACCCTTTGTGCAATACCAATACGGTATCATGGATTATCCTTTCCACCAAGTCCGTGTCGGTCTGGCGTACCAAATTGAGATATTAAAAAATAAAAATTAAAAATTACGAATTAAAAATTGCCGTATAAACGAATACATATGGCTCATTGGTGGAGAGGAGGTATCGTCCTTTCCGTCTTCGTTTTTCATTGCCTCTTCTCTTTCGCGGCGGTGAATAACGGTATAGACACCGTGAGCAGCGAGTGGTTCAGGGAATGGTATCAATGGGGTGACTTGAAGCATTATCTGGATAATAACAGCGATGTGTCGGTCTATCAATCCGAGACCACGGGCGATTGGACAGCCCCCGAACCGCTGATTGTCTCTCTGAACGGCAACTCCTATCGCTGGAACAGGTATTACCTCAACCATTTCCGTTTGGACAGCCGTGTTACTGCCGGCGATGCTTTTTATACCCCGGATATGTACGCTCATTCGATGGCGATTGACTACAACCGCGGTGCGATGTACTGGACCCCGGACACGGTGCGTGCTTCGCATGTCCGCCTATCGGGGCAAGGCGGCAATGTGGGCGGATATAGTTATTCCGCCAAATGGCTGCAAGAGATACAGGAGGGTAATTCGGCGATCAAGCGTCTGGAAGACAACCGTCCGCTGAAAAACCGCCGGCACACTGTGGGAGCCGGAAACGCCGATGTGGTCTATTCGATTCCTGTGAACGGACGCACTTATACCCAGCATCTCTCAGCCGCTTACGGCGTGCGACGCCAGTTGCGTTACGACCACACCGGCATAGCGGGTACGTACGACGCCGATTATTACCATGTGCAGTTGGACGGACAACTGCCGGTGGCTCCAAATGCAGCGTTTGACCGGTTGTCATATATTCTTCGAGCCGGTTACCGCGCGGACGGCTATAGTGAGTTCGGCTATAATGAAAACGAAGCCGCGCGTCAACTGAATCACTCCTTTTCCTTTTACGGCAACAAACATTGGTCGGAGCAAGGCGACCTGACCACCGGTCTGACCTATGCCCTCAAACGCGACCAACACCGCCGTTTGGATTTCAGCCGCAATATATTGGATATAGACGGCGAGTCCTTAGCTCCCTGGTATCCGGACGGCCATACCCACGAACTCAATTGGGCAGTGGATTATCGCTATCCGATCCTTCCGTGGCTGAAGCTCCATGTGGATGCGTATAACTCCTTCCTCTCTTTTGCGCCTATGCAACGCTCTTGGAGTAACGAGGTCTATCTTCATGGCGCTAATATGTCACCTATGCCTCTCTATGATTATCGCTGGAATACGCAGGCTTTCTCCGCCGGCATGTTAGAGAACACCGTTTCCGTCGAAGCTTCCTATCCGGTGCTGCCTTGGTTGCAACTCAGCGGTTCGATCTCGGCTACCTTGGACGGTCTGCTTCTTCGAAGCAAGTCTGTCGTTACGCCTTCGTGGGAAGCGAAAGCGGATATACATATTGAGCCCGTCAAGTGGTTTCGTATGGACCTCATCGTCGCGAATTTCCGCATTCCTTATACGTATGACCAAGTGCGTTTCCTGAGCGATGACTATCTCTCCGGCGAGGTCTTTTTCGCAGGCACCAACACCTTGCTGACCACCACCGGCGGCAAGTATCACCGCCTCTCGAAAAATCTGCGCCAGCCTCAATACGTGGCGGTGGATGTACCGATTGTCTTTACCATCGGGCGGCATGAGATCAGCATTCTTTCTTCCTTCAAGAAATATTACAACACTTGGTCGGTTGCCTTGGCACCCGAGTCGGCGGATAGTTATGAAGCCGTTAACGGCGTCTATCGGATGAAACCGCAGGAACGCTATTACGAAGTGGTAGCCGCCCCGAAAACAGGAACGGGTATCTGGGATTCGCCGGTATTCGTGTCCAACGTGGTCAAATATACCTATAACGGTCGCAAGGTTTTTGTCTCTTTCAGTTGGCAAAGTGAATGCCTCTCCGGTCCTTCGGCTCTGGGAAACAGCGTGCAAACGGAAGATATCAACATGCTCGATGAGTCCTTGGCGGATCCGAACCGTCTGCTCGTGGCTACCAACGAAGGACAGAAAAACGACGGTATCCGTTCGCTCGGGCGCTTGAATCAGGATCGCGCGTATATAGCTCGCTTGCAGTTAGGCGTGAACATCACCGAGAATTGGCAACTCTCCCTCTCCGGCAAGTTCCGCGACGGCATTCCGTTCTCCAATTACCGGATGTACATAGATACCGACGCCGCCGGATATTCGCAGGCGGTTCTCTATAACGGTTACAGCCGGGGTATCAATGTGGTGGATGGTAATTTCGGAAAACGCACGGACTCGTTCTTCAATTTTGACCTGCGTCTCAAATACCGCGGTCTCATTCAAGGCGTGCCCTTCTCTGTGCAGGCGATATGCTATAACATATGGGATTTCGCTACGGAACTCAACGAATATTGTATGTTCTATGACGGTGCTACCGGCAGTGACTTCACGGGCAAACGAACCCCTCTCAGTCTTTGTACTCCGCGCGGATTGATGCTTACTTGCTCGGTTGGATTGGAAAAAGATAAAACGAACAAATGATGGAAAAGAAACTCATAGATAGCCTGAAAACGATAGTGGCATACATCCCTATGGCGGGATTGATGATGGTTGTTTTCTCACTTCCGTTTTATTATAGTGCGCTTCAGCGTATAGGGTTGTATATATATGCGGCAGGCTTTTTTATGGACTATGCGGTCAATCGTCGCTGGTCTGGTTGGACTTGGAGCAGGGATAAATGGCCGTACCTCTTCTTCCTGCTCTTCTATCTCTGTCTTCCTCTCCGCCAACTCTTTGCACCCTCCCATACAAGCTTGTATGATGCGAAATTAGATGGCTATTTCCCGTTCCTTTGTGTGGGGCTGATGGGATTGATGGAGATCAAAAATCCTGTGAAATTAAAGTATATACCGTGGGTGATGATGGTTTCTTGCATGGTGGTCTCCGGCATGCTTTTATGGGGCATGAGAGGCTCGGAAGCGGCTTGTTTTTCTGATTGGCTGAAAGAAGCATATCTACTCCGCATACAGCGCGTACACAGCCATATGGGGGTGAATCTTTATTGTAATATCGCCCTCGTCTTCGGCTTTTGGTTTATCATGCGGGTGCCTTCTAAACGATGGACAAAGATTGTTATGGGCCTGTTGATGTTGAATGCGGCGGCGCTGATTGCTTTGTCCGAAGGACGAATCGGACAACTGACGTTGGTGCTGATACTCGTATTCCTGCCTATGGTATATGCCGTATTGCATCGTCAATGGGGACTGCTGAGTATGGGTGTGGTAGCGCTTTGTGCCGGATTGTTGATCTATAATGTCAACCCTCGCTTTCAAGAAACATCCATGAAGGAAAATCCACGTAAGTATATTTGGCCGGTGGCGGTGGAGATTATCAAAGAAAAACCACTGTTCGGTCATGGAGTCAGCTCGGCGCGGCAGGAACTAATCACACGCGGTAATAACAATGTGGACTATTATTCCCATTATACATTGGAGTATCAAGTAACAGCACCGGTTTATGAAAACGGGGAAATTAATTATCAGTCCATGCACCCTCATAATGCGTTTTTGGAAACGGCGATGGAGTCGGGCTTGGTGGGCTGCGCGATATTGCTTCTCTGCCTGATTCTACCTGTTATCTGTTCGCCTGTCGGAAAAGATACCTGGTTCTTGGCTGCAACAATAGGAGCATTCGGCATGCAGGCGATGATGGAGTCTTTTGGTGCCTTCCTGCTTACCCTTTGGCTACCGTTGCTCACCTTGTTGTGGTACTCTCTTGCGCAATCCCATAAGGCGTGCGCGTAACGCCCTCTTCATTGTTGCGCCGTAGTAATTCTTGGTTTGGCGCATAATTGGTGTCAAACCGCTGGTGGTAACAATGATACTCGATGAGCAGACCCCGACGCGAGAATGTGCGTACGCCGGCTCTGCCCAAACGATACCATAGGTCGATGTCTTCTCCGTAGCCCGGATATGAAAATCGTTCGTCAAAGCCGTTTACGGCGATTAAATCCTCTTTGAACATCGAGAAATTGCAACCTAATATAAAGCGCTCGTAGTCTCGCGTTAGCAGCTTTCGCAGCCATGGTGTACGGACATGAAGCATATGCTCCATCCGTGTTTTATGGCCATGAAACGTGTCTTTGAGCAATGCCCAAAGAAGTCCGAATCCGAAGCTCCGTCGGCTTAACGGCCGGGATAGCAAATATGTCGTCCCTTGGGGACCCATCAATATACGCCTTCCGCTTAAAACCATCTTTTTCTGGCGCTCGCTATAATGTTCCTCCACAAAATGCGGCTCTGGAATGCAATCTCCGTCGATAAAAATCAAGTATTCACCTTGTGCAGCCGTCACAGCTTTATTCAAAATACTGTTCTTTCGCCAACCTTTGTCTTCATGCCATACATGCGTGATGGGAAAAGGTGAAACGGCTTGAAGCTTGCCAATCGCTTCTACTACCTCTGCTTTGCTGCCGTCGTCCGCAATAACCACCTCAAAATCAGTCATGGTCTGAAGACGCAATGCCTCCAGAATCTTCTCCAACAACTCAATCTTGTTATAAAAACCGATGATAATACTTGCTTTCGTCATTGCTGTATCCCTTTCTCGCAGTAGATTTTATTGAGTGCCTGCATCTGTGCGCAGTAGATGGAGTTCTCGTCGTGGTTCTGCCAATTCTCCTTGTGGTACAAATGGTATTGTACGGCAAGGTTTCTGAGCGAGACTATTTTGCATCCATTGGCAATCATTCGCCATTCGATATCGTAGTCCTCTCCGGTAGCCGGTAAGGTGTAGTTCTCGTCAAAGCCGTTGATGGCCATCAAATCCGTCCGGCTCATCGACATATTACTGCCCACCAAGTGCTTCACGGGTCTGCGGAAACGCTCTGCCCATTGACAGAAAAAAGCCTCCTCTACAAAGCGGCACCCTCTATGCCAAAAGAGATATGGGAAAAAATGAATCTTTTCGCCTTTAATCATGCGCTCGCTCAACTTAGGGCTGAGTTTGATACGCTTTCCTGCTAACATAACCCCACGCTGCTGATATCGGATATGGTATTCCATAAAACGAGGGTGCAACACGCAGTCTCCGTCAATAAAAACCAGCCAATCAGTTCGTGCGGCTACTACAGAACGGTTAAGAATACGCTCTTTCCTCCACCCCTTATCTTCCTGTGTCAAATGTTGCATAGGCCAGCGAAAGGGGTAGGACTGAATGAACGATGCCATAGCCGGATCCTGACCGTCCTCGGAGATAATCACTTCGAAATCTTGCTCTGTTTGGCGGATCAGACTGTCCAAAATAGCTTGGAGGGCAACCGTATTCTTATAAACCGATATAATCAGGCTTGCTTTCATATAAGTCCGTACTTTGTAGTGGTAAGATGTTCTTTTCGGGTAGCTTCCCAGATTTGTTTATTGCGAAGCCAATCCTCCTCATTGCGGTAAGGCCGCTGGTGATAGAGGTGCAGCAAGGGTGTCCCGTATCGTAATTGGAGGCCGGTGATTCCGGCATTCTCTAACCGCTGACCAAACTCCCGGTCTTCGGCTCCGTAACGCATACGAGTGTCAAAACCTTTGGCGTTCAAGATATATTCTCGCCATGTAGAGGCATTGCCGCCGTTCCAACTGGCATTGGCAGGTGTGAGCTTGTTCATCAGCCGGCATACGAATTCATTCTTCCATAGTTTGCTCATCTTCCAATTCCACGGCATGCCATGTTTCCGTAGCCATGAGATACGGAATGCATTGCCGCTGCGAATATCCTCTTCCGTGATAGCTTCACTCAATTCCTCCGGCAGCAAGATAGCTCCTCCGGAAACAAAATGTCCGCGTTGGGCATGTCGGTAATGCTGACTGATAAAATCTTCACGGGGAATGAGGTCCTGATCCATAAATATGAGATACTCACTCCGAGCCTCCATAACTGCCTTGTTAAGAATAGTGGTCTTGCGAAAACCTTTGTCCTCATGCCACACATGTTTCAGTGGCAAACTCGATTGATAGCGGCGAATGAGAGCTCGCGTGCGTTCGTCCGAACCATCGTCCGCAATGATAATCTCTCCTGCCGGATGAATCTGGTTTTTCAGACCCCAGAACACTTTTTCTAACCATTCCGGATGATTATACGTGGAGATTATAACCCCGACGGAGAACGTATCATCCGTCACAAAATGCTCATGGTAATGGTGTGCCCAAAATTGTTTCCGAGCTTGTAAAATCATCTTCAGACATTCCGCCTCGTCTGCTTGTCTCGCGCGGGCGTATGCAGGAGCTAATACTTCGTAAAAATCCGTTTTACCCCATAAGCGGCAGAAATTAGCGCAACCTTCTTTCAAAGAGACAGCTCCCCACCGGAGACGGTTAATATCCACCACTTCAAACCGCCAATGTTCATTCTCATAATCGAATAATATGTTTCCCGGTGAAAAATCCAAATGCAACACGCCTTTTGTATGCATCTGAGCCGCAAATGTGGCAAAGGCTTCGATTAAAGACTCTTTCCCGGCTATCTCACCATTTCGGAATTCATAAAAAGTATGCCCGCAGCGGCTCTTTTTAGTAATGAGATAAGACTCTTCTAAGAGCCTGTCTCCACATAGAATATAACCGATAGGAGCCGGTGTCGCTATTCCCAAGGCCAGCAAACTTATTGCATTTTCGTATGCCCGCTGGGCTTTTGGGGAACGAAAAAATGAATAACTCAAACGATTGAAGAAACGAGGTGTATGAAAGCGTTTGACGCATACTTCTGTGCCATCCGGCGCACGCATTAAACGGATCTGGTTTCGTGCATCATAAATCACTTCGCCTGTCTGCGAAAAGAGAGCAGGAATGGAGCACATCCATTCCCTCAGCGATTCATATGCACTATTCACTACAATCTTCATCCGGTCACTCTTCACTCTTAACTCTTAACTCAATCACCTCTGGTGATATATCTAAGCACCGATAGTCGCCGAACTGACATTTCTTGTTTCCGTAAATGGAGCAAGGCCTGCATTTTAAATCCCGCTGAATACAGTCCTCCTCTCTTTGTCCGAATCCCAGGAACCCGGCTTTTGGATGAGTAGCCCCCCAAACAGACACTACCCGTGTCCCCACGAGAGAGGCCAAATGCATATTCGCGCTGTCCATGCTCACCATGACCCGCATTCCGCGCATGATTTCCATCTCCTCAGCCAGACGGTACTTGCCGGCGATGGATTCAACTCCCTTGTACTTCTTTGCCCAGGTTTCCAGCAGTTCCTGCTCTTTCTTGCCTCCACCGAAAAGAACCACGCGCTCCCCGCTCTCACTTAGCAGCCTTACTACCTCCTCCATTCGCTCTAACGGATAGATTTTCCCTTTATGTGCCGCAAATGGTGCAATGCCAACGCCTTCCCCTGTTGTTTGAAGTGGTGCCTTCAGGTCTGAAACTGACAGCCCTAAGCGCTGTAGTACCTCGGCATAGCGAACAGTAGTGTGTTTCAAAGTCTGCGTTCGTAAATGACGGGTAAGCAAAAAGCGTTCAATGCGCCCCTTCCGGATTGTTCTGACGCGAGCCCCTTTCAGCCGCATGGCTATCCGTATATAGCGGCTCCGCCAAACGTCGTGCAGGTCGGCTACTAACTCAAACCTCCCTAACCCTGCTACTATTTCACGAAGGGATTGTTTCTTGAGATCCACACCGTAAAAGACCACATTCTCTGGCATTCCGGCAAACAGATCCGCCATACGTCCCTGCGACAGAACGGTAAACTCCACCTCCGGATTTTGTTCCGCCGCCCTCCGCACTATGGGAGCTACCATTGCCACATCCCCTAATGCCGAAAACCGTATGACCAAGGCTCTTTTCACTTTTTATACAGCACAGGATTCAGCGTCGGATCATTGTACATCTTCATCTGGCGATAGACTTTCATAATGCGCACGCCTGCTTGATAGTCCTCCAAGAGTTGGCTGATTGAAGTGGTCATGTCGCCTAATTGCTCTTGGAGCACCGCCATCTTCGCTACGCATTTCTCATGTTGCTCTGCGCTCACGTCCGTGCGATCCACTTGTTCCTGCATGTGCCATAGTTTGACATGCAGAATACTGAGCCGGTCTATTGACCAAGCCGGACTTTCTGTATTGATACGGGCATTAGGCTGCGGCTGAACGGCATGGAACAACTCCCAGAAATAGCTGTCAATGCGTTCCACTAAGTCTGTGCGGTCTTGATTGCTTTTATCGATCCTGCGTTTGAGCGCTAATGCCTCTACCGGGTCTATATGCGGGTCACGGATTATATCCTCCAAATGCCACTGAACGGTGTCGATCCAGTTCTTCAGATACAAATCATGCTCAATAATCCCTGCCTCAAACGGATTGTTAATGGGTGCATCCACATGGTCGGTCTTGTGATAATCCCTTACCGCCTGCGCAAAGATCTGATTACTTTTCTCTACAAAATTCATATTTATTCAATTATCAATTATCAATTATCAATTATCAATTACCAATCACATATCACCCCTCTTTTGCTTATACAGATCATCGCTCCGAACGCATTGCCGTATTGGCTGCCGAAATCACCGGCTATACTAAACCCGAAATCCAAACCCCAAGCCTCTTTGACGTGTTTTTTTACCTCCAATAGAATAGCGGTGTTGCTACTCCGCGCGGGGGCTGTGTATAGCCCGTAGTTCTCGGCGTGGTTAACCATAACACGATATTTGAACCCGTATATATCTCCCCGAATGCCTGCATGATGAGCCCTCACGCGGTTATTGCTCAAAGTCAGCAGCGGTGAACCGATGATGCGTCCGAAATAACTCCAGCCTTGCTTGTATATGCCGTTACTATAATAGTTGTCTCTTCCTCCAAACACCACACCATCTCGGTCATGGAAGGGACCGGATTGATCGGTGGTGTTCAGAAACTCATACGTCACGCCCTCAATAAACGGCCACCGGTTTTGTACGGCACTGACGCCCCATAAACCATCCGGCTTGTTCATGGTCTTGCCGATACGCTCTATCGGTCCGTCTTCCTGGATGATCTGCCAGTAGGCGCTTACTTTCCAGCCTTTGCCTTTGACGTCCAGCGCTAATTGTTGGAAACATATATGGTTGCCTTGCGCATTCAATTGGTCATTTGCCATCGATCCTCCCGAGCGTGCCATAAACGTGGTTTTGTAGGCATTCCAATCATTGCCTAAATCGCCATATACGGTCGAATAGCCGCCCCATTGAGCCGCGTGGTGAAACTCATAACTGATGTTCACCGGCAACTTGCCGCCTATTCGTCCGCCGATATATTTATGGTGAATGAGCGTACCGGATACTACTTCGGACTTGTCTCCTGCCCAGGAATGAGTCAAACCGCCTTTCACTTCCACATACCCGAACAGACCCGGGATCGGTGTCCAGCGTTCAAAGCCGATGCTGATCCGCGGAAGAGGATGCGCGTTGTTGGAGAAAAGCAAACTTCCGCTGCTCAACTCCGCATCCCCGGCACCCCAATACTGCGGCTTGATACCGGCGGTGATATCTACTATATATAAGCGCGTGTGCGCGTATAGTTCATTGAAGAAACCCGTAATATCGCTCGGCATACCATAACCGCCGCCGAAACGACCGCTCAGCACTACGCCGAAATCATAGTCGAACCATCGGCTCGGCCTGGTGGCGGGCTTGATAATACCTGCGCTGATGGTAGCGCTGTGAGGCATTGACGAGATCTCGCCGTTCGTGTTGTGCCATAATAGACTCGGGGCTTGACCGCCGCTCGAACTGACAGCACGAACAGCTCCCACATAGAGCAAACTGTCCCGGCACGTGTCCGGTTCGGCCATCGGTAACGGCCACCAGTTCCAGGCATACAGCGGAACGGACGCTACCAGTAACAAAATGATATGTGCTAATTTACTCCTCAATGCGGTATAACTGATTGATTGTTTCTCCCTTCTCGTTTTCTCCCAAACCGAAATAAGCCTTTCCGCCGATAGTGAAAGCAATTTGGTTTTCCGCACGGCCGCAAGGCATGGTACCGCACCATTCCCATCGGTCTTTATCCGGCGAATAGCGCATGAAAGTATCAAAAATCTCTCCTCCGGTCATCTCGCCGGCAAAAAACCTGCCTCCGAAAAGGTAAATATGTTCCTTTCCGGCGGTGCAGGCGCTGAATTCTCTGCCTTTGCCCGGCAACGATGCACAAGCGTGCCATTCGTCCTCCGGCAACGTAATGCGCCACCAATGGGTCAAGTTGTGCGCGTTAAAACCCGTGCCTAAATATGCTACCCCTTGAAACATCGTACCGGTGCAACCGAAAGCATTGGGGTGTTGTTGGGGGTCGCGAGGGAGGATTTGCCATTGACCGGAAGCAATCGTGTATTGCCATACATCGCTCTGCTGGCTGTGTCCGCATCCGTATAAAACATACACGGCATTGCCGTCTGTTACACAAATCGGCTTGACGGTATGCTGCGAAGGATAGTCCGCCAACCGCTTCCAAACCCCCGTCTGCGGCGTATATTCCCACCAATCTCTCTGGTACGCACTATCGTTGTACGCGCGTAGCGCCGAATAGCCTAAACCGGCATAGATTTTACCGTCATAAGCCGTCATGATGGCATTGACTCGCGCTTTCATGGGGCTACTGCCTAAGTCTTTCCAACTGTCCGTCACCGGGTCGTATTCCCATAAATCATTGAGATAAGTGCCCTTTTGGTCTCTGCCGCTGAACACGTATGCTTTCCCATCGCATACGCATGCGCAAGCACTCGCCCTGCCGCTTGGCATTGCCGCACATGCATGCACCGTTACATCCCGTTTCTCCACGTTCGTACATGCGCACATCCCCGCCGCTAACAAAAATAATATGTGTAATTTCCTTTTCAATCGTCAATAATTTGCAATCGTCCAATTATCTTCAATCGTCAATAAACTGTCCTCGTCAATCGTCCAATCGTCTTCAATCGTCAATCAATCGTACCTCGTCAATCGTCCAATCGTCAATAAACTGTCCTCGTCAATCGTCCAATCGTCAATCAACCGCTTTCGTTTTCTTTTTGAGCTCAAAATCCCGTCCCAAATAGTTCTGCCGTACCACAGGGTTTGCTGCCAACTCCTCCGGTGTTCCGTGGAAAAGAATCTTACCTTCAAACAGCAGGTACGCGCGGTCGGTAATCATCAGCGTCTCGTCCACATTATGGTCGGTGATGAGAATACCGATATTCTTGTCTTTGAGCCGCCATACAACATCCTGTATCTCCTGCACTGCGATCGGATCGACACCGGCAAAAGGCTCGTCCAACATCACGAACTTAGGCTCTATCGCCAAACACCGTGCGATCTCCGTACGCCGTCTCTCACCTCCGCTCAAACGGTCACCAAGGTTTTTGCGCACGTGTGCCAAGTTGAACTCTTTGATCAGGCTCTCCAACTTCTCCTCCTGATAATTTTTGCTGAACTTGGTCAATTCCAACACCGAGCGGATATTGTCTTCCACGGTCATTTTGCGGAACACACTCGCCTCTTGTGGCAGATAGCCGATACCCATCTGCGCACGTTTGTACATCGGGTAAGAGGTGATGTCCTGATCGTTCAGGTAGATCTTACCGTTATTGGCGGTTACCAAGCCTGTGGTCATATAGAAAGTTGTGGTCTTACCGGCGCCGTTTGGTCCCAACAAACCCACAATCTCCCCTTGCTCCAGCTCAATGGACACATCGTCCACTACGGTCCGTTTCCCGTATTTCTTTACCAAATGTTCCGTCCTCAGTTTGTCCATGAATCGTCAATTAATAATTAGTTCCACAGGGCAGTGATCGGAATGAACGGCTTCGGTGAGAATTTTACCGTCAATAAGACGGTCTCTCAGGCTTTCGCTAACCCACAGATAATCAATTCTCCAACCCACGTTTCTTGCTCGTGCACCGGCGCGCCAGGACCACCAGCTGTATCGCTCGGCGCTTTGGTCGAACACGCGGAAGGAATCCACTAAACCGCTGGCCTCCCATCGGTCCATCCACTCCCGTTCTTCGGGCAGGAAGCCCGATACGCCGATCTGCCGTTCGGGGTGATTGATGTCGATGGGCTTATGGCAGATGTTATAGTCGCCGCAGATCACGATATTCGGACGCTCTTTGCGCAACTCGTTCACCCAAATCAGAAAATCCTCGAGGAACTCCATCTTGAAATCCTGCCTTACATCGCCGGTCGTACCGCTGGGGATATAGGCATCCACGATGGTCAGGTCGCCAAAATCGACACGCAGCACACGTCCTTCGCGATCGTATTTGGGGTTATTCATACCCACAACGACCTTGTCCGGCTCCTGTTTGGTGAAGATACAAACGCCTGAATAGCCTTTCTTCTCCGCCGAATGGATGTAACTGTGGTAGCCTAACTCCTGCATCGCCATCACGTCGATCTGTTCCGGCTGAGCTTTGCTCTCCTGAATGCAGAACACATCGGGATCTTCGCTTTTCAGCCAATCCAACAGTCCCTTACCAATCGCCGACCGTATCCCGTTCAAATTATAACTGATGATCTTCATAAATTCTCAATTTTCAATTAACCTTCGCTCCTTGTAAATTGTACATTGTCCCTTTGTATAGGATATAGACTTGTCCGTCGATCATTATTTTCTGATAGCCGGTAACCGAGGACAATACGTAGGACGTAGCGAGGGTCTGTTCTTCTCCTCCGTTCAAATCCAGGCTGATCTGTTCGTTTTCCAACACGATATTCGAAATCAGGTATTGGCTCACTTCGGAGAACGATTCGGCACCTGCGGGGAACGCATCTTTTGCTTTGCCGAAATAGCCGTTTTGAGGCCTGCTTTGATTGTAAGTCGGTGCATTTCCGTCCGCTTCCATCAGGTCAATGCCCATATTCGTGGAACTGTAATTCACCCGGTTTTGCCGCCAGTTATACGAGTTATAATTGATTTTCGTAATGAGCAGTCCTTCGCCGGGCAGATACGCATCCCAATTGTGCCGCTGGCGGTTCTCCAACATATAGAAAACAGAGGGGTTCGGGCTTGTTACGTCTGCTATCTCTTTGCCGGTACTGTTGATATAACCTGCGATCTTACCCTCGCTCAGGTCCGGCAGGACGTATGTGGCGGTATCTTTGAGCAGTTTGGGTTCAAACCAGCCCATGAACCAACGCTCGTATGCCGAATAAGCCGGAGGCGTATTGCCGTCGTTGTTATAGGGCCCGTAGTCCATCACGTCCCATTGGCCTAAAGTCTTATGGGTCGCACTGGTATTGGTCGAATAGATATCCGGCAGACCCATTATATGGCTGAACTCGTGGCAGAACGTACCAATACCGGCGGACGCGTTGGTAACGCCGTCTATCTCGTTCAGACAGCAATAATGGTCGATCGTCTTGCCTTGTAACTGGAACTGCATGCCGGTATAACTCAGGTCGTACTGGTGTGGCCAGACGGTAGAAGAAGCACCGCCGTCTGCCTCGCCTTTTCCGGCATAGATCACTACAATCCAATCTACCTTTCCGTCGTTGTCATAGTCGTACTGGCTGAAATCCGCTCCTTCTGTTTCTGCCGCCAATTGGCATGCCTCTACAATCATCTCATCTGCGTGCATATCGTCGCCGTTGTATTTGTTCTGACCGTAATAGGAGGCATTGCGGCTCAGCGTCACGGGACCGAATACATCCAACTCCAGATCGTACTGACCCCAGGACACATCTTTGAAATAGCGGTTGATCGAACCCGTAGCTCCGTTCTCCGTGAAGTTCTCGCCCATGGCCCAATTGGTCATATACTCTTTGCTGGTAGAGAACTCCACGTCGTTAAAACTAACCAAGATAATCGCCCCTTTCGGAGACAAGATAGGCCCTTCCTGCACTGCTTTCTGCGCCCGGCGAGCGGCATGCTCCGCATAGCGGCTCTGTGCACGACGAACAGCTATCTCTTCCTCGCTCTTGGGAACTACTACCCGGAAATCACCCTTTTCGTCCGGCTCGATCCATTCGCCGGCTCCGTTTGTAAAATAATGGTATAACTCATCGCCGTGCTGGTACACGGTGATCTCTGTTCCGTCACTTTGTGTCCGCACGAACCCGTCACGTCGTGCCGGTACTGCCATGACGCCCACCGTCATCGCGCATCCCATCAATATACTCAAAATCTTCTTCATAATTATCAATTGTGCATTGTGAATTGTGAATTGTGAATTGTGAATTGTGAATTGTGAATTGTGAATTGTCATCCCCTCTTCACTCCTCTTTTCTCTAACCATTTCTTTTCGCATTTCCCGCGTTTGTCAGCGTTCTTTGCTTTCCGGCAGCTGGCTACAATCTCGCCTTTCTTGTTTTTCTTGGCGTATTTGTACCACCCGTTTTTGGTCTCTTTGATTTGCCACCCGTCCTCAGTCATCATGAAATGTGACCGTTCGTCTCCGCGCAGGTACGTCCGCAGCGTATCTCCGTTCGGTTGTACGCGTTCTATGATCCCCGGATAAGCCGGCACTTTCGCCGCCTTCCGTCCCTCCTGCGCCTGCGCATGTATCCCTAATGCCATCGCAGCCACTATAGCTACCACTAAAATCTTCTTCATAATTATCAATCGTCAATAATATAAATTTGTCAATAAATCGTCCAATCGTCAATCAACTTCAATCGTCAATTAACTTCAATCGTCAATCAATCGTACCTCGTCAATCGTCCAATCGTCAATTAACTCCAATCGTCAATTAAGCGAAGCGGCCTTAATCTTCTTAAACAACTCGCTGGCGAAGACGAAGTCGTTGAGTGCCTCGTTGTCGCTGGTCATGATCTCATGCCGCGAGCCTTGCCATTCCTTCTTGCCGCCTTTGAGGAAGACGATGTTGTCGCCTATCTCCATAATCGAGTTCATGTCGTGGCTGTTGATCACCGTGCAGATATTGTACTCCTTGGTGATGTCCTGTATCAGCGCGTCGATGACCAGACTCGTCCGCGGGTCAAGACCCGAGTTCGGTTCGTCGCAGAACAGGTACTTCGGCTCTAACACAATCGCCCGGGCGATGGCTACACGTTTCTGTTGTCCGCCGCTGATCTCGCTCGGCATGAGGTGCCACACGCGTTCCGGCATCTCCACGCGCCGCAGACAGAACTCTGCCCGCTCGCGCATCTCCTCGCGGCTCTTGTGGGAGAACATCTCCATCGGAAACAGCACGTTCTCCATCACGCTCATGCTGTCGAACAGCGCCGAGCCTTGGAACAGCATGCCCACTTGGCGGTGTAACATACGGATGTCCTTACTTTGCATCTCAGCAATATTCGTGCCATCGTATAAGATTTGCCCCGAATCGATGCTGTGCAAGCCGATCAGACTCTTCATCAGCACGGTCTTACCCGAGCCGGACTGACCGATGATCATGTTCACCTCTCCGTCCCGCATCTGAGTCGTCACATGGTTTAGCACCACATTCCCCTCAAACGATTTAACTATATCTTTTACTTCAATCATGTTTAACCCTCGGCATACATGCCGAGTTTATAATATCAACTTTAAGCGTCGTCCATTGTGCCGGATGTTATCCGGCGTCTCTTCTGTCCCCTATCTTTCTTCCGTTCCCTCTCTCCCGTCCTCTCTTCCCCCTTCAGGGGGATTGAGGGGGCTTATAGCAGCAACTTACTCAAAATCAGGTCGAGAAACAAAATCATAATATTCGAGTTCACCACGGCGTTCGTGCTCGCTTTTCCCACTTCCAACGCACCTCCGCGTGCATAATAGCCGTAGTAACTGCTCATACTCGTGATCACAAACGCAAAAACCAACGCTTTGATAATTGCGTACGTCACGAAATACGGGTTAAACGCGTACTGCACGCCCACCAAATAGTCGTGTATCGTGATAATATCCGTCAGTGCACCGACGCCGTAACCGCCTATCAGTCCTGCCGCCGTGGAGATGATCACCAACATCGGCATCATCGTCATAAACGCTAATATCTTCGGCAAAATGAGGTAGTTGGCGCTGTTCACGCCCATGATCTCCATCGCGTCTATCTGTTCCGTGATACGCATGGTACCTATCTCCGAGGCGATGTTAGAGCCCACTTTGCCGGCTAAGATCAGACAGAGGATCGTGCTCGAGAACTCCAACAGCAAGGTGTCGCGCGTCAACAGACCCGTGATATACGTCGGCAACAACGGGTTTTCCGTGTTGATCTTGGCTTGAATAGTGAGGATCGCTCCGATAAAAACGGAGATCAGCAATACGATCGGCAGAGACTGAAGTCCCTGTTTCTCCAACTCTCTGCTGAACTGTCTCCAAAACATCCGTTGCCGGTCGGGAAGACGCAGCACTCGACCCATCAGCAGGGTATATTCTCCTATATGTTGAAAAATATGCATACTTACGCAAATTAAAAAGTCTGCAAAGATACTACAATTTTTGCACATACGCAAATAAAAGTGCATTTTTTAGCAAAAAAATAGAATTTTATTCTATTATCGTCTGTCCCGCCTATATCCGTGGATGCTTGCATACAAAGGTTATAGGCGGGATAGGCGATAGAAGGGATTTATCCCGTTTTTGCTTAAAAATGCACTTTTATGAGCGCGTATGCCCGGCGAAATGCGACCGTACCTTCGGCGGGAGCCCGCGTGCGGGAGGGCCGAATTTACAACAAATTTTGGAATATTTTGGGTAATTTTGGACAGAAAGAAAACAGCCCCGCATTTCAGCGGAGCTGCCTATATCGTCGCGCGTGGATTTACTGCGCAACGAAATCTAATTCATTGCGTTTAATCAGTAAGGGGTATCTTTCCGGATGACGGAGTGAATCCATTTCCAGATCCACATCTAACTTAGGCCACACGATAGCATTCTTTCCGCTCATACGTACATCTAACACTTCGTTGATGGTCGCATCACGCATCCAGGGCACCCGATTATAGGACAGAAAATAATCCTCTCCCTGAACAGACAGCATGATCCCTTTGTCATTGATCATCAATACGTCTGCCGATGTGGAGCTGGTATTGTTTTTTAAAGTAGTCTGCATAGATCTCTACAATATTTTGTATTTTGTTTATTTCGTGTTGGGAGAAATCTCCCTTATATGCCAATTCAATAGTTGGTTCTAACCAAAATTTTGCTTCTTTATCTTCTTTTACAACATGGATATGCATTCGTTCCTCTTCGTTGGAGTAAATTTTGAAGGTATATCCTTTTTCTTTCCTAAAAGTTGGACTCATTTTCTTCCCTTTCCAATTTCGGTGCAAAGGTAGTAATAAATTTTGGAATATGCAAATATTTTTTCCATTTTTGTTCAATTTGTTTAATTTGCTTAATCTGTGAACATAAATTTGTCTTATTATAGCCATTCCCGGTGTTCTGTGCGCGCTACCTCTGATAGCGCGTATTCTGTTTCCTTTGTGTCCTTTGTGAACCCCAAGAATAATTCGCTTATTCGTTTAATTCGTGAATTACTATTGGAACATTTTGGACTAATCCCTTTCTTCTGTCTTTTTTTCCCCTTTTCTTCTTGTGCATGATTGGATCTTTATTAGGATATTATTGGGTTATTATTAGGTTATTATTAGGTTATTATTAGGTTATTGTCGGGTTAGTCGTATACTAATAGCTACACCCCTCCCTGTACCCTCACAGACCGCGGGGCATACAAAAATGGCACCCACCGAAGTGAATGCCATTTCTGAATTTACGCCGAAGCGTTAAGAAGGGTTCTTATTTTACTACAGCGCCTTGTGCGTTATAGAGAACACCGTTCTTCAAGATGAGGAGTTGACCGTCGCGAACCACCTTCACAGCCTTAACCTCTGCCTCGGTGTTATCCAAAGCGGTAGAAGAATCATCCTTGGTGAAAACAACCTTATTGAAGCGAAGCATGGACGCAGTTTCTTTACCATCGTTAATGATACTGGAAATTACAACTTCTCCTGCAACTACCGCAATGTTAGAGGTAGTAACTGGAGTTGCGTTCATCGTTCCTTCTCCATAAGATTTTCCGTTTACAACGAGGAAACGGCGTTCTGTTTCTTTACTACGAGTTCCCGTGTTGGAATATACAACCTCCAATTTACCAGCAACAGTAGTGACAAAACGTAATTGAGTACCTTGGCAGAATTTATAATCACTTTGCTTGCGATATACGTATTCCATAATACCTTCGAGCGAAGCAGCTTTGAAATTCTCTCCCGGATTTTTCAAGAGATCTGCGAAGTTGAATTCTTCCGTCTTTTTCGGCATGGTAGCATCACTGAGTTGTAAATCAGCAGTTTCTCCTGTCTCTGTCCAATCCCAAGTTGTGCTTTCGTTGATAGCAACGAGCTCTGTAGCTGCTTTGCGGGTATAGGTCATAACATAGTTTTGGGTAGTTGTTTTATCCTCAGCGGTAACGGTTACAGTGATTGTACCTGCTTTATCATCAACAACTTCTACGGTTGCATACGGAGCATCTGCAGCGGTGGCGGTGACATTGATAGCCTCGTAAACGCCGAACTCGCCAATTGCGTATTCATATTTGTCAGCTGCAAAATCACCAAGTGTAGCGCCGTTAACTTTCAGGTCGCTCAACGAAGCATCAGTGCCGACTACTACCTTAATTTCGGTATGATTGAAAGCTTCTTCGTTCAGTTCGTTAAATTCATTCCATGCAGTAATTTGGAATCCATACTTACCAGTAGCTTCTGGAGTGAATGTATATGAGGTCTTTCCGTTTGCGGCTGTGATTTCATTAAATTCTCCATCATACCATACAATCGAGGTCGGAGCGGCATCAAAGTTCTTCAACTCGATTGTAACTTCTTCGCCGACGTGAGCTGTTGCCGGAGCATCAATTTCGAACGAAGTAACAGGAGTCTTTGCGCTGATTACGAAAGTTGCAGACTCTTCTGCAGCACAGTAAGTACCATCTGATGCTTGAGAGAATGTGATAACAAACGTTCCGGCTTTAAGCGGTGTAGCTTGGACTAGACCTGGACTTACATTGAAGGAATAATCTGTACCAGACACACCTGTTTCACCATCAACAGTGACTGCATAATTAACCGGTTTGCTGTTGTTTTTCGAAGTAATGGCAAGGTCGATAGGATCGCCCACGAAGCCGGTTCCGCCTTTAGGCACAGTAAACTCCGGATCGTAGCAATACGCACTTGCAAAACGGATTTGTGCAGTCAGACAGTTACTGCCAGCTCCAGATGTCAACAAGATAACATACTCTTTCGTGTTGTCCAAAGTGGCTTTTAGAACATAGTACTTGCTGCTGTTGTAAACGTTGTCACCAATAGTTTCAACGAAATCCCAGCTATCAGCATTTTTCACAAATACATGCATGTAGAGGGTTTTGCCATCTTTTGTGCCGTTTGACTTTGTCAGTGCTGCAAACTCGGCACATTTGGTTACACGAATACCTGCATAGCGACCATTGTTAATACCCCATGCACGATTCCATGTAGTGTTAAAACCAAACTTATCAGCATCGGAAAGTCCATCTGCAAACGAAATAGTGCCAGCAGAGTTGCCACCATCGTTCTTTGGTCCTTTAATCCATGTGACTTTGTTAGCTTTCATTTGTGTACGAATGGTGTCAAGATCATACACGAAATACTGCTTTCCGCCAGAAACTTCATCTGTAATTGCATACAAGTTGGCTTCTTTGACTGTCGCATCATAAGCCGTAGAAGGAATAGCATCCGTAGGAAGTGTCGGATCTGCTGCCCACAAGCTGAAGCTTGCCAAAATGGCAGCGGCTAATGTAAAGATTTTTTTCATGTGTTTTTTGTGTTTTAATTTGTTAAACGAAAAAATTGGTTTTTATAATAGTTTTATGAACTATTTGCTATTTATCTGTTATACTGCTATTCCTGTTCGGATGACATCCTCGTACAATGGAGAGGGGTGAGATTTCTCTATCAGTACAGGCTCTATCAGCAAACTTACTTTATCTACATCGTGCCATAATCCCTTCGTTAGAGAGAACCAATCTTCTCCGGCAGACGGAATAATGACCGCTACATCTATGTCGCTCTCCGGGCGCTGAGTCCCTTTGCTATACGAACCATACATATACACTTCTGCTTCATTGTTCAAACGAGGTAGAATGACTTCTTTGTATTGCTTGACTAATTCTATAGCTTCTGCTTTATCCATGATTGAAGTTCTTTTGTGGTGTCTATTAAATATCTGCAGGTTGAGGCGGTTAATACGCGTGCCAATTGTTCCTTATATTCCGGGTAACGAGCCTGAATATTGTATGTAGAAATGGCATTGATAAAATCTTTCTGTTCATCAGATAGTTCTCCATATAGCCCGCAACCTTCCGCTAAACGCTTATGATTATGAATATAAGGCGGTATATCTTCCCTCTTGGCGGACCAATATGCTTTTAGCGTTTTTTCAATCACCTGATGACACATAAAAGCAACATATAGCCATCTTTGTGATTTATACAAATCTTCGGCAGTCTCCAGATCGTAATTTGCGATGTCTAACCAATATTGTACTTTTTCTTCCCGGGTCATTCTTTTATCAAAAAAATGGTTTTTTATAATAGTTTTATGAACTATTTGCTATCTCCACTTTGCAAATCGAGTGCAAAGTTACAACTTTTCGCGCATATATGCAAGTATTTTGGGCAAAAACTTCAAATTTTCTACCTTTTTCGTCAATTTACACCACTTTCCCTCGTGCAATACATAGGATTTCTTGGTCACTATGGTCCGAAAAGAAAAAATAATTCGTTTGATTCGTATAATTCGCCGTTTTATATTTTTTGAGAGTGAAGTGAAACGAAACGCTTTTTTGGTTTACTAAATATCACCAACTGGGAAAAATTAGTTTAATTTGTTAAATTCGTGAACAATAAATAATTTTTGGAACATTTTTGATAATTTTTGACTTAATGAAAAAACAGCCCCGCATTGCTGCGGAGCTGCCTTTCTTCTCATGCGCGATGCGCAGTATGTATAAGGTGTCTTATTTCACCTCTGCACCGAGGGCGTTGAACATCTTGCCGTCACGGATGATCAGCACTTGACCGTCACGGATGACTTTTACTGCCTTCTTAGTGATGTTCGCATCCTCAATACCCTGGCTCTCCGGCTCGAAGGTAGCGCTAACGGTTACATCCTGACCCGGCATTCTGAACGAGCAGTTACCGTTCTCGTCCGGCTGCAGTGCTTCATTGCCGGCATTGGCGCTAACGAGTTTGTATCCTTCAGCAGGAATGATGATCAGATGTACCAAATCACCTTCATAGTATTTGTGATCATCGTTGTCGAGGTCAGCAAAACGGATTGATCCGTTCTCCAGTTCAGCAATCGTTACCAGATACTTCATAGCTTCCTGAGCAGGCTCGAAGGTAGCGGTGATCGTTACATCCTCTTCCGGCATTTCGAATGAATACGTGTTATTTGTCGGGTTAAGCGAAACGCCGTTCACTTTGACATCTGCCACTTTGTAGCCCTCTGCCGGAGTAACGGTCAGTGTAACGAGTTCGGTTGCAGAAGCATATTCTTTGTCAGCCGTTACGGTACCGTTCTGCATCTCAGCAATGGTGATGGCGTATCTGGTAGGAGGAACGATCGGATCAGCCTCTTTGAAGGTAGCGGAAACCGTTACGTTCTTAGCCGGCATGATGAAGTAGTACAGTCCCTCTTCAGGCGTAATAGCCTTGCCGTCCACCGTGATATTATCCAGTTGGTAGCCGATAGCGGGTTGATAAGTAACGACAACGGTGTCGCCTTGGTGACCTTTCCAAGATGTCTCGCCGTTTATCGAGATAGTACCATTTACTACGGTAGAATCGCAAGTAGCCACATAAGTTGCCTTGTCCGGCAGAACAACCTCTGCAATATCCTCATTGATCATGATCTGCTTGATAACAATGGTCTTGTCGGTAGTGGTAATAATCTCTACATAACGGTCAATAGCCGGATTGACGCCTAACCACAAGGTTGCTAATGCGTCTTCTTTGCTCAAGGTTCTGTATTCACCGTTGACACCGATTGTGAGCGAGTCGGCTACATTACCGAATTTAACCTTGATGGCATCCTCGCCTTTCTTGAGGTAACAACCGATCTTGGCGCCTTTCTTCTTCAACTTCAGACCCAGATACGGTTCGTTACGGGCACTCTTGCTGTCATCGAGCGAATCCAACTGGTCGATGTTCTCGTACGCATATCCGCGCTCCAGAAGAAGGGCTTTGAATGCGGCATTGTTCTGGCCGTTATCCAATATCCATTGCTCGATATTGACGGATTTGGCATATGCGGTCTCGAACTTGGCATAAACGGTGATGTCTGCATTAATCACTTCGTTCGCCAAATCAATAGCGTTCTCCAATGTGCTCTCGCGATACCAACCTCCGAACTCTGCCAACGGCTGTGACTCGTATTTGGCATTCTCTGCGGCCTTGCCGCCTAACGCTACAATCTCCTCGCCGAGTTTGGTCTCGCCGTACATATACGTGATGGTTACAGCTGCTACTTTTTCTAAGGTAACGGTGTATTCAATCTCGTTAACGGTAGCCTTTGCTTCCCATGCAGGTTTCTCGTCAATAGTCGTTTCAACGGCTACTACGTTGATTTTCTTAACGGTAGTCTTCGGCGTAGCCTCATCTACATAGTAGGTCTCGGTTTGCTCGAAGAAGGTAACTGTCGGAGCAGCCGGGCACTTGTCGGTCAACGCTAATTTGTGTGCAGAACGCAATGTCGCCAGATTCTCAGCACTGATGTCTTTACCCTCTATCTGTACATTCGAAAGCGAAATAACAACATGGTCGATCTCTTTCTGCTCCGGGCGAACTACCTCAATGTATTTTACAACCGGGTTCTGGTGTGCTTTCGTCGGACGAGACAAATAAACGGTAGCTGCACCCTTGGTCAGAACGATCTCTGCCGGTTTGGAGGTCTCGTTGGTCAGATCGGTAGCAATACCGATGGTGTCTGTTCCCTCTTTGTCGCTTGTGATAACTAATGTCGGAAGAACGTTATCTTTCTCGGGAACAGCATAAACGCGTACTACATCATCAACTTGGAAAGAACCGCTTGCTAACGTCAAAGAAACGTAATGGCCTGCGCTACCTAATTTGTATCCTTTGTCACCCTCCGGACCTTTTGCACTGGTTTCGGTGTTTTGATCTGCTGTACCGCCAATAATATTCTTGGCATCAGCAGCGATGGTTACGCTTCCGTTTTTGCCTGTCAAATCATAGTGAATGAGCGCGCCTTCTACTTTGCTTACTTTCACAGCAATAGGCTCAGATGCAATCCATTCATCCGTGGCGTTGAAGTCGTTGCGCGCCTTGCAGACGATGCTGTGTTCGCCTTCTACTGCGGTGTATTTGAACTCAGCGGCGTTGGTGTTGGCATCTATGCCATCTACTAACCATGCGTATTGAGCTGCGTTTGCCGCAGTTGCGGTATAAACCAACTCTTCTCCCACATATGCCTCTTTCGGACCATCAATAGTAACAGCAGTTACAGGGTTCTTGGTCAGAACGGTCAATTCTAAGAATGACTCTTGTGCGCAAACGTCACCTGCAGCCTCTTGCGATGCCAGGAATTTATGTTTGCCTTCCACTGCTGTCCACTTGTCCGTGATCACATTGCCGTTAGCGCCCACGATGGTAACCGGGTTACCGTTACCGCCTTCGGTAGTGAATGTAACCTCATCGCCCACGTATATAACCTCTTTGTCTGCTTTCAGTACCAGTTCCTTCTCCGGTGCGGTGCAAGCCGGGGCGGAAACAATGACGAGATCATCATACGACCAATATTTCCCGCTACTACTTGCTGTCATCGTGAAACGAACATAACCACTTGCCTTATTTACTTCTAAATTTACGGGATACCATGTGTTGTTTGACGGTGAAGAAATTCCTAAACCAGTCAAGCCTCCTGTAGCATTGACAACCTCGGTTATGTCTGACGAGAAATCTGCTTTGGGGCTAATTTCAATCTTTATCTGTGTTTTTCCTTTGTCTGAACTTGCAACGTAAAACGAAATATTTGAAATCTCGTTAAATGAATCTTTTGTTACAAAAGTAGCTGTTTTGGCTGATTTTGCGTTTTTGTACTGTAAAAAACCGCCATCACGAGGGTCAACTTGGCTTTTGGCCGTTTTTATACCCCATTCATCAGAGTTGTCGCCAGCAGTATAGACAAACTTATTCAATTCATCCGCAGAATCAAATGAATAAGAATGATTAACTGTCTGTGCCCACATACCCAAACTTGCCAGAACGGCAATTGCTAATGTGAAAATCTTTTTCATGGTCTTTTGTGTTTTTAGTTAAATAAAAGATTGGTTTTTATAGCGTTTTGCTAACTTCATTTTGCAAACCGAGTGCAAAGATAATACTTTTCTCGCATATACGCAAATAATTACGCATAAAATATATGATTTTTAACAAAAAACGTCAAAAAATGCTCATTTATTTGGTTATTCGGAAAAAAAGCAGTACTTTTGCACCCATTATGAAACGCAGTATATTATCTCTTCTTTTTGTTTTTACGGCAACAACCCTTTGCCGCGCGGCAGTGATTAGTTATGATCATGAGTTCCATGTGCTCAATACTCAAAAGACAATCGCTTTTTCCAATTCCAATAAAACGGCAACGGTTAGCGGCACGCTGCCTTTGGTGTATAACTGTTATGCTAATGCAGTCTTTGGAGGTGATTGCAAGTACGGGTCAGTAATTAGCCTTAATCTTTCTCAAAAAGGTGATTCTGTGATTATTACTCCGGCAATAGAGGATTTAAAAGGGCTACAGATTTATTATTATACGACTGATGCATCAAATGCCGGAATGAATATCTTTATCTCTTCCGATGCGCGAACTTGGACACAATTGTCGGAGGAGGAACTCAGTAAATATACTAACTTGGTCACTGCTGCTTTTTCTTCCGGACCGGGTACGTATGCCGTCAAAATAGTGAACGCCAGTTCCACTAAATATAACTGCATTTCTATCTTCCAAATAACCTACGAAACCGATCCCTGTCCCAATTGTTTCCGTTACGTAGCAGAATAATTTCTCTCTTCGGATCAACGAACTTCTTCTGTGTGCATTGTACTTCAGTACTATGTTCCTTGACCTTTGTACCTTTGCTCTTTATTTAGATGTTGTAGAACATAAAAACAGGTCAATTATTAAGAAACGGCTACACCTTATTATTATTCGCACGCGTAAAGGGGTCAAAAATTTGCACAATTCAAAGATTAATATTAATTTTGCACGCTTTTTCGGGCTTGCTGAGCACCAAATATTGCTCAAAACCTTAAAAAACGTGCATTTTGCTATATATACTTTGCAATGCGCTCTCCGCCCGCAAAAGCCAAAAGATAGAAAATAAATTATTATAAAATTGAAAATATAAATTATATGAATATGAAAAAGACTACTAATTTTTTTAAACATCTATTTTTACTCTTTGCATTTGCGTCATTGAGTGTCAATGTATGGGCAGGACAAGCACACGTATATGTGTATTCATCCCCACAAAAGGGTGGTTACGTGTACGTCGCTACTTCTAATTCAGCTCCCGGTTCGTATACATTAACACAAGACCATAAAGAGCAAGGTGGTTTTGGTAGTTCAGGCAACAAAACCTTCTACCTATTTTATAAAGCCAAAAGCGGATATAAATTCAGTAATTGGTATAAGACAAGTGAATCAAATTATAATAATAAGACTGTGGTAAACAACTCAAGCAATCTTACATCTCAAGGTCAAAGTGTTGTACAAAGTGCTACAGGTGTAGGAGCTCAAAATTCCTATTACGCGGGTATTTTTGTCCCTCTCAGTTATACTGTTTCATTTGATGCGAATGGAAGCAGTGTCTCCACATCGAGCAAATCAGTAACATACGATGCTACATATGGCACTTTACCAACGCCCAATGCACGCCGTTTCTATGATTTCGTAGGATGGTTTACAGAAGCAGAAGGCGGCACGAAAGTAGAGGCAACAACTACTGTTACTACCGCCGATCACCATACACTCTATGCACATTGGACGTTGCATCCGGAAGATCAGACCATCAGTTGGGGTGAAGGAATGCAGTTCAATATGGCAAAGGGTACGCTTCAACCGATTGTCGTTTCTTCCACTTCGGAACTGGCAGAATTTAGTTATGAGTCGGACGACGAGGCGGTGATTGCTATTAAAGGCGAGTATCTGGAAGCGATTGCACCGGGTACTGCTAAAATTACCGTAAGGCAAGCAGGTAACACCTATTTCAATTCGGCGGTATTGGAGACAAACTTCTCCGTGTGGTCCAAAGAGACCCCTGTTTTTGCAGAGAACGGATGTGCAGAGGGTGAAAACGACTTAAAAGTAGATGATGTCGTTTCCATCAATCTAACCAATGTCAGTGACGGATTGAACGGTGATTTTACGGTTAAAGCAACTACGGATGATGTGATGGGCGTTGTTCGCGACGGTAATGTGCTGACTTTCACTGCTCTGCACGCGGGTAGCACGACCATTACCGTATCGCAGGCGGAGAACGATGACATCTTCGCTGCCAGCAAGACTTATACCTTCAATGTAACTCGTTATCAGCCGGAGTTCTCGCTTGATAAGACAGCCTTGGAACTGGAGCAAACGGCAACGCTTTCGCTCGCTCATGTGGACGGTGTGAATATCTCGTTTGCGCCGGAAGGTATTGTTTCTTATGACGGAAGCACGGGTATCATTACCGCAGTTGCTCCCGGCACAACAACAATGACCGTTTCGCAAGCACAGACTAACAGCATTGATGCGCGCGAAGAAACCTACGAGATCGTTGTCAGCAAGAAAACTCCGTCTCTGACCGTCTTGATGAATAATACTGCACGCACCAGTTTGTCGGTAGGTCGTGGAGCTTCCGTTACTGTAGCCTTTGAAAAAGAATCTGATGCTGAGGTTGTAGTTACTAATGTCAGCGGTGGACAGTATGCATCCTATGTGAACGGAGTACTTACTGCAGGTGCAGAAGGTACAGCTGTTTATCGCGCTACATTGGCAGAAACAGATACTTATCAGGCTAAATCCGTAGATTTCAGCCTCACAGTTACTGCCAATAATAACCACTTACCTATATCCATTACATCCGAATCTACGTTCAACAACCTCAAATCCGGTTCGAGCGGAGACTATTCCTGGAAAGGAGATGAAGGTTTCTGCGTCGGCGGATATAATGGATGGTTAGAAGGAGTATCAAACTGGGATGATAAGTATGTAACATTCAAGTTTGAAGGTGTTCCGGACAAGCTGTCTTTCAGCTCGAAGTTTATCTACCGCGACAACGGCTGGAATAAGATGACAGCTACAACAGTAGGAGGATCAACGGTAGAAGGTCAACTGTATTTCCTCTATGTCGATGAGAGTGCGGATGGTAAAACATGGTCTGCCGTTTGGAATGATCAGGAATTGGATAAAGACAATTGGAAAAATTGGACGAAACAATTAAAGAAAACAACCCGATATATCCGTTTCCACCTCCATGCAAACTATGGCGCTTTGTATAAAAACATCAAAGTTACAGAGTTGAAATATGTCGATGACCCGGAATCAAAAGATATAGATTTCGGCTCAGCTGTCATAAACTCCGGCGAGGTAAGTCAGACCACTTTGGTTAACTGGTGCAATATTGCTCCTCTTTCAGTGACATGCGACAACCCTCGTTTTACTGTAAATCCTTCTGTTTTTGCGAACTTTGATACCTATGGCACGCAGCAGTTGGAAATCAAATATACCCATACAGAGGAAGTCGGTGTCAACGAAGGTAATATAACAATCAGCAACGGAACAGCCGCTTACGATAAAACTATTCATGTCAAAGCTACCACTACCAAGCGTCCTCAAACAATCACATGGAACAGTGATTTGGCAGCAACCGGTTTTGCAATGAATATCGGTGAACAGTATCCGGATAGTGTCATTGCGATTTTGGCTACTGCAACCAACGGCGAGCGTATTACCTATGTCTCGGATAACACCGACGTGATAGAGGTGGTAGCCGATACGGCTCTGTTAGCGAAAACCATCGGTACAGCGAATATCACAGCTTATCAGGCCGGTGATGCTGAATATGAGGAAGTTAGCAGCACAAAGCAATTTACGGTAACCGATCTCCGTAAACAAACGATTACATGGGATCAAAACCTCTATGGCCTGTTGACAACCAGCGGATCGGTGGAATTGAATGCAACTGCTACCAGCGGTGGTGAGATCACTTATACTTCTGCTAACGCGAATGTAGTGAAAATAGAGGGTAACATCCTGACCGTAGTGGGCGAGGGTGAGACTACTATCACGGCTACGCAAGGCGGATATACGGATACAGAAGGTGTAGAATGGCTTGCAGTATCGCAGAACAACTATGTCATTGTTCGCAATCCTGCATCCCAATGTAACGAAAAAGCACTGTCGCAAGGCTCTTTGACTCTCAAAAACAACTCAAAAGAGTACGGACTCAGTGGTATTCCGGCAATATTGACCTTCACAGCAAAACACGGCACGAAATCCGCTCTTTGGGGAACAGCTCCGAGTTATGCCCCGTTGAAGGTAGAGCAATATGCTTGCATTGACAACTCATGGGATTGGTATGAAGTGTATAACAAAGTTGTGGGTACAGGTGATACTGGATCAGGAAATATCGCTATTGACGAGTCTGCTACCAAAGTGCGTTTCTCTACTATTGAGTCGGGTACCGATCACACGATCAGCAATATTCAGGTTTCGCGCAAGAAATTCATGCGTGCGGATGTGGCTTCTGTGGATCAAGAGGCTGAGACCTATACCGTTTGGCAGAAAGACATTACCGTCAGTCACTCCAACATCGACCTGATGACCCTCTCTACCAAACAAGGTCTGTTGAACTTGAGCAGCGCAACGCTGGGCGAAGGATGCGGCTCTTACGGCGACGATGTGTTCACCGTCAACTTCACGCCTTCTGCGAAAAATCAGGAATACAAAGATACGATTGTTATTACCGATGGTAAGGCACAGCCTACTACTATTGAGATACCTGTACGCCTTGTTACCAAGGGTCTGAATCAGTCGATCAGCGACTTCGATCTGCCCGCTGAGGCTCTTGCTACCGATGAGATAGCCGTTGCAACTACCGCTTCCAGCGGTTTGGAGGTATCTTTCCTTAGCTCCGACAGTGCAGTGGCTTATGTAGAAGCAGGTAAGTTGGTTATTCTCAAAGCAGGCGAGGTGACAATCACCGCCGTGCAAGAAGGAAACGAGAAATACAATGCGGCTCCTTCGGTAGGAAAGACTATCGTTATCAACAAAGTATCTACCTCTGTCACCACCGCTCCTTTTGCAGCAACGATCGTCTATGGTCAGTCGCTGAGTGAATCGGCGCTGACGGGCGGAGAAGCTACCGTAGCCGGTACGTTCCAATGGGAGACCCCGGAAACCAAACCGGCAGCAGGTACGCCGAACTATAATGTGATCTTTGTTCCTGAGCAGGACGGCATTTATGCAACATCCACTACGATTGTCAGTGTGCGCGTAGAGAAAGCAACACCGACCGTCACCCAATGGCCGACCGCAGGCGAGATGACCATTGCGCAGAGTCTGGGCGATGCTATACTGACAGGCGGCGAAGCTAACGTGGAAGGTACATTCGCATGGAAGAACCCGTCTGAGAGCCGTATCAAAGCCGGCACCTATGAACGTCTGGTTGTCTTCACCCCTGCGGATGACAACTACAAACCGGTAGAGCAGATGGTAAGCGTAACGGTAACGAATGTACTGGCACGCGTAATTGACAAACCCGAACCGGTTGTGGAAAATCCTGTGTATGGCATGACTCTGGAGGATGTGACGCTGCAAGGCGGTAGCGCGAACATAACCGGTTCTTTCGCATGGAAAGATAACACAACTCCGCTTCTCGCCGGCACGAATGATTACTCCGTGGTATTCACTCCGGAAGATTTGGAACTCTATTCGCCGGTAGAAACACTCGTTTCGCTGACGGTAGCCAAAGCAACTCCGACCATAACCGGTCAGCCTAAAGCAGGCGAGTTGACCTATGGCGACTCTCTCAAAGTCTCCGTATTGAGCAACGGTGCCGCAAGCGTTGATGGCGCATTCACATGGAAAGAAGGCGAGAAAGTGCTGACAGTAGGCGAGAGCGCGCAAACGGTGGTATTTACTCCGACGGATGCAGATAACTACAACGCTGTAGAAACCGAAGTGAATGTAACGGTAGTCAAGACACAACTGACCATTACCGCTGAAAACAAAGAAGGACGTTTCGGCGAAGCAGCTCCCGAGTACACCGTTGCTTATCAAGGCTTCGTGCTGGAAGAGACAGCAGCAGTGCTCGGCGGTGAACTGACCTTCGCGTGCGGATATGAAGCCGGCATGCCTGTAGGCGAATATGAGATCGTTCCGAGCGGTTTGAGCTCCGATAATTATCAAATCGTCTTTGTACCCGGCAAACTGACCGTAATCGGTGCCGCTGTGACCGCTAAAGCTCCTGTGGCTAAAGAGCATATGTCTTATGACGGTTCGGCGCAAGAGTTGGTGGTAGCCGGCGAAACGAAGGACGGAGAAATGCAATATTCGCTGGATAACGAGAACTGGAGTACCAATGTGCCGACAGGCGTTGACGCCGGTGAGTACACGGTATATTATAAGGTCATCGGCGATGAGAACCACAGCGATCTGAATGTGGATGAGCCGATCCGTGTATCCATTTCCAAAGCGACTCAGACTATCAGCTGGACGCAAGAACTGACGGAAATCAAAGCAGGCAGTGCGCCTCTCCAGTTAACTCCGATCGCATCTTCCGGTCTGGAGGTGACCATTGAGAGCTCTGATCCTACAATCGCTTATATTGACGAGGAGAATCAGCTGCACGCCCTGGCTTCCGGTGAGGTGACAATTACCGCTAAACAAGAAGGCACAACGAATTATGCAGCTGCTGAGCCTGTTCAACAGAAGCTGACCATTTTGGCGGCAGTCGATATCGATCCTATTGAGCCGGGGGATACCCGCTTGAAACAGCATATATATTGGGAATTTGGCGAAAACTATACGGAAGGCGATGTGATTGATATGAAAGACTTCGAGGATCAGACGATTCGTATCAATGTGTGGACACAATATAATGACGAGTGGACCGAAATGAATATTGAACTCGTTAGCTCGGATAATACGGTGGCTTCTGTTTATGATGTAGGAGACGGTGAGTTCCGCTTATCTCCGCTGTCAGCAGGCACCGTAGTTATCACCGCTGTTCAGGCAGGAAACGAGACCTATCAGCCGGTTGCTTCTTCGAAGACCTTTGTGATCGTTGACACGCGTACAGTGGTAGATCCTACTACCGGTTGCGAGAACGTAGAAGCAGGCGCAAAGGCGGTTAAGATCATCCGTGACGGTCAACTCTTCATCATCCGTGGAGACAAGACCTATACTCCTTCCGGTCTTCTGGTGAAGTAAAAAAACTGCTTATCGTAAATAGAAAGAGATGTGTCGGAAGGCACATCTCTTTTTGTTGGTTAATTTATCGACTATGAGAAATTTTGGGTAATTGTTGCTAATTTTTGACGAAAAAACAAAAAAAACTTGTGTATTTCAAAAAATTGTTGTAATTTTGCACGCAAAATTGAAGAAAGGATATTTATGGTTACTGCAATGCAACAACAAAGAACTCATGGACTAAACCCGATGCAACGGCATTTGGTTAGCATGCTGAACTTCAATACATCTGAGGAAGCAGAGTTGCGGCTCAAAAAAGCTCTGGAGCAATTCTACCTGAGTGAGTTTGAAAATATGAAGGCTACTATGTTTGCAAATGGCGAATTGACAGAAGAAAAAGTAGCACAAGGAGCAGCAACTCATTACCGCACCGCATACTGATATGAATATCGTTCTCGATTCCAATGTGGTTCTTCAAGTGGCATTTACCCAAAAGCCGCTTCGTGTTGTGTGGGATAAGCTGATAGAGGGAGCTTACACACTATGTGTAACGGAAGATATATTATATGAATATCAGGAGAAAGTAATCGACTGTTTTCATAATGAACAGTTAGCGAATCTTCTCATCAATACTTTGCTGAACTGCGAACATGTGAAACGCGTAGAGACATTTTTTCGTTACGGCATCATTGAGGCAGATCCGGATGATAACAAATTTGTGGATTGCGCATTGGCTTGTGGTGCCAGATATATTGTAACGGAAGATAAGCATTTTGATATACTCAAAGAAATAGATTTTCCTCCGGTGGAGGTCGCTAATTTAGATGAGTTTGTGGCTATTTTGAATAATATGTGATATTTGTAGTAGCGGAAAACATAATAGGAGATGTGTCGGAAGGCACATCTCTTTTATTTTGTGATGTGTTATAAAACATAAAATGTCCAATTATTAAGAAACGGCTACACCTTATTATTATTCGCGCGTATATACGCGAGAAAAATTTGCATAATTCAAAGAATTATATTAACTTTGCACGCTTTTTTGGCTACAAAGTGCCACAAATGATTAGCAAAATCTTAAAAATCGTACATTTTGCAAAGTCGAGTTGGCAAAATGAACTAAAATAGACTTTAACACATAAAAAGAATAATAAGATATGAAAAAGATGAATATGAAAACTATAATTAATTGGCTATACGCTACTGTAATTGACCGAGCGAAGACCGAGCGAAGACCGAGCGAAGACCGAGAGATAAACTTCTCCCTCTATCGTCCCGTATGTGTCTCGTATCTGTCTCGTACGGCGCTCGTAGCCATTCTGCTGCTTGTTTTAGGTGGATGGAATAGCGAAGTATGGGGAAATACAGCATCTTCGAAGAACTCGAGCGATGATGTGCAAGGTGGTAAAATAGTAATGGGAGGCAACCATGCGACATTTACTTTTGAATCGAAAGATAGCCATTCTATTAGCTATGCGGGAGGTGTTACTACTGCATACCAATTGGGTCAGTTAGATCATAATTCTTCTCGTACTTTCAAGTTTACCTGGTCTACAAATAGTGGATGTGGTATTAAGGTGACAAATATTTCCTTTGGTACTCGTGCTTACTCTGCAAAAGAAGAAATGTATGCAACGTTTAATGGGGAGAGTAAGAAAATTAATAATGTTGTAGGAAGTAATACGTCTTTTTCTGCAAGTAATTCTAATGGTCTTTCGAATGGTATAGAGTTAACGATCGAAAATAGATGTACGGGACATAGCAAGTTGTTTGGAGGAACGAGTTATCATGATGATGTGGAGTTTTATTTAGAGGATATTTCTATAACTTTTACCATTACGCCTGAGGCTCCGGGATTAAGCAAGACAACAGAAACGGTAAATGTGACATTGCCTGCAAATACGGCAAATCCGACGACGGTAGGCTATAAGGTATTTACGACAAAGGATCACTTTGGAAGTTATTGGAATTATGCGTTCTCGTCGAATCCGAATAATAAGGGTGTGATGTCGGGAGATAATTTCTATGCGACAGAGGCCGGTACGTATAAGATTCACGCAAAGATTAATGCAGAGAATAATTGTCATACAGAATCTGCATGGAGTAATGACTTTACCATTACAGTAAATCGTTTGGATCCGACGTTGACATATGACAATGGATCGGTAGATGTTTCGGTAAATAGTACTACGGATAAGGTGACTTTGGATTTGAATAGTTTGAAGACGGCTTATACGGGTAATGGAACGATCAGTTATGCCTTTACTGAGGGAAAGAATAATACGAATGGTTCGATTAGCGGTAATACGTTCTATGCAACCGAAGCCAAGACCTATTATATAACTGCTACTTCATCTCAAACAGGTCAATATAATAGAAAGACGGCTGATTTTACTGTTAAAGTAAACAAACGTACTCCGACATTTGTTTGGCGGACGTTCAATCATATTTATTCGGGAGCAGTGTTGACGAATTTGGCGCAGGCACAGTATAATGGCGCGAATGTAGGGGGATTGAGTTATACGTATTCTTCTGACAGTACGACTGCTGCCGTAGTAGATGGTACTACGGTTCGTGTCCCGACTACCGGTTTTACCACGAATCAAGATGCGCGGATTAGCGTTACTACGGCTGAGACGGATTTCTATTTGGAAGGAAGTTCTTACCACGACTATCTCATTGAGCCGAAGAAGAGCCCGGTGTTTAAGTTGAACGGCAATGTCATCGCAGACGGCGCAACAGCAACGATTGATCTGCTTATTGGTCAGACTGCCACTGTTTCGTTTGAGAACATCGATAACACAGAAGCAACGTTTACCAAACCGAATAATCCTTCGTATGTCACATATGCCCATAACAGCAGCACGCACACCGGTGTGATTACAGCAACTGCTTTTGGTACAACCAATCTGACTTTCTCACAAGCCGGAAACGATACAATCTTTGGTCACACAGGGTACGTGACGGTGAATGTGAAAAAACATCCGGTAAAGTTGGCTACTACTTTGAACGGCATTACCTGCGAGGTAGAGGACTCTGTAACAACCGAGGGCGCGTATAGTATTGTGACCTCTCCGGTAGATGGACACCCGTTCGCCGATGTAACAATTGTTTCTGACAACGAAGAGGTGGTTCGTTTTGTGGACGGCAAATGGCGTGCCAAGAAAGACGGAAATGCGACATTGAGTATTCGTATGCCTGCTAATGCTTATTGGACAGGCGATACTATCACGGCAGCTCTTACGGTAAGAAAGAAAACGCCGGTTATTACTTGGCATTTGAATGATAACTATTTATGGGGCGCACGTATCAATGAAGTTGTTTCTTCTACGAACGAAGATATTGAATATTCGGTTACTTCCAATAATCCGACGGTAGCGGACTATGTAGATGGTTCGATTGAGGTGTACAACAAGTCCGGCAATGTCACATTCACACTCTCGCAGCAGGGGAACTATAAATGGAATGCGGCTTCTACTAATCTGACCAAGACTATTACGGTGTCGCAGCCGGCGAACCATGTGCAGTATAACATCGGAAATGTTACTCTGAAAAAAGACCAGACTACTGTGTATGCCTTTACCGGTGTCGCAAAATCAGTCAAGTTTACGCCTTCTTCTGATGCATGGGTAGATAGAACTTATAACTTGTATTGGTCAGAGAATAATCAGTCTGGCTCGTATATGCTTTTTGCTTCATATACGCAAGATGAGGAAGATGTATTACACGAAGATGAAATTCCCGCGGCAGCAAAGTTCCTGAAACTGGAGTTCGATGGCGCCAATTCAATGAATAAGAACACAACCGGAACTTTTGGTGGGTTGACCATTACCGCACGTACGGGAATAGAAGCTCCTGCGTCTGTCGCTTACGGAATGCGCTATATGGGAAATAACCCGACCGTTCGGGATATAGATGTAGATTGGTATAGCGTGCAGTCCTGTACGATTACTTTGCAAGGAGCCAATGCCGATCGTTTCCAAATCAAAGAGGGAGACAACACCATCAGCGACGCTGCGTTGGACCGCTTTGGTTCGAAAACAATTGAGGTTAGTTACAAACACGATGTAGAGGGTTCGCATACAGCGACGCTTCATATCGAGAGTGCTGATGGCAAGACCGCAAATGTCACATTGACAGGTTCTACGGAAAAAGCTGTACAGCAAATCATCTGGAGCGATGAAGTATCGCCGGTTAATAGAAACATCCTTATCCCGGATGCAGCAACTGCAACGAGTCAGCTGGATGTGGTATTGACCGCAGAAGATGCAACGGTGGTCAGCGTAAGCAACGGCAATGAGATAACCGGTTTGAAAGAAGGCACGACCCGTGTGTTCGCATATCAGGCCGGAGATACGAAGTGGGCTTCTATCCGCGACACAATCGAGGTGATTGTGACCGACAAGAAAGTGCAACACATTGTATGGAATGACCGTTTGCTGAATGTGAAACGCGAGAATAATCAGACCAAGACGGTTACGTTAACCGCTTATTCGGATGCGGATAATACGTTGCCGATCACCTATAGTTTGGACGCTGCTGCCCGTGCGTTTGCTTCTGTAAGCGGCAATACTCTCACCATAACAGGGTGGGGCCGCGGAACGATTACAGCCACGCAAGCCGGAGACGCGGAATACGTAGGTTTGAGCAAAACGATGAAGCTGATTGTCCGTAATCCGGATGCAGGATGCAATCCGCTGGTTTTGGATGACGCCGATGAAAGAGTGCTGCACACTATTGACAACGAGGTTTATGTCATCAACGGAGAACCGCGCACTCTCTCTTTCACTGCCCGCAGACAAACGGCAGCAATACATGGTCTGTGGATCTATGAGTATTATGACAAGGATTGGCATGAGATAAGGTCTGACATGGGGTTAGATACGGATTTTAAGAACTTTGGCGCTATTTCGCTCAACCGCAAAACGACCAAGGTGAAGTTTGCCGCCAACTTCGGTTCCACCCTTACGCGTAGAATCAAAAACGTACAGGTGACGCAGGCGAAATACCTTGAGTTAGACGAGAATGCCACCGATTTCTCGCGAATGGAAGTTGGTCAGGTAGAAATGCAGCAGATCAGTGTCAACTATTCGAACCTGACAGGTACACTGGATGTAGAGCTGAAAAATCCGAGTACGCAGTTCACAGTCATGACCCAGACGCTGGGAGAGAACTGCGGAGAAACGGTTCAGGGAGCATTAGTATCCGTGCGCTGCATCGGCAAAACGGAAGGCACAGAAAATAACGCAATCGTTCTCTCCAATAAGGATCAACGCCTGGAGATACCTATTTCTGCAACAGTGAGCAAGTTGTCCCAAACCATCAGTTGGAATGTTGCTTCAACCGTGAGTGTGAATACGACGGATGAGGTCGCCTTGGCTGCTACGGCTACCAGTGAATTGCCGGTATCTTTCTCTTCTTCGGATAATGCAACGGCTGAGGCTTATCAGAAAGGCGACGGCACTTGGGCGTTGCGTATCTACCAAGCCGGTACGATAACCGTCACCGCTTCGCAAGCCGGAAACGCCAACTATGGCGCTACTGAAACAACACGCACCTATATTATCTCGCGCGTGACGCCGGAGATAACCGTTATTCCTACCGCAGAGACCGTTTCTATCCCTGCGACATTGGCAGATGTGGATTTGACAGGTGGCGAGGCATCGGTTGCAGGTACGTTCACATGGCAGACTCCGGCAACATCCGTCGATCGCTTTAACAGCGGTTACACCGTTGTCTTCACGCCGGAAAATACCAATTGGTACAACACCACGACCTGTAATGTGCTTGTGCCGGTCAACAAAGATGCTCAGACGATCACATGGAACTTCTCGGAAACAGAGATATACTGCGATGCTGATATCACGTTTGATGCTTCTGCAAGTAGCCGCTTAGCCGTTCGTTATACGAGTTCGAACGCATCCATCGCGTATGTGGACGAAGATAATAAGCTGAAGATCGTTTGCGGCGGTGAGGTGACTATCACGGCTCAGCAAGACGGAAACGAGACCTTCTCGGCGGCAACACCGGTAGCTAAAGCGCTGACGATCAAGAAGTTCACGCCGGAGGTAACGGCTCCGACAGCAGCGGCGATCAAGAAGGGCAAGTTGCTGGATAATGCTACTTTGTCCGGCGGTGCGGCTACATCGAACGGTAATGAGGTAGAAGGTATCTTTACCTGGGAAAACGGAAGCGAGGCAATGAATACTGCCGGAACATTCTCAAGAACAGTACTCTTCACTCCGAGCAACACCAATTATTACAATGTCGTTCGCATGGATGTAGAGGTGGAAGTACAGAAATTCTCTCCGGCAATAGAACATACTCTTACTGCTTCCGCTATCACTTACGGAGCGGCATTGAGTACCTCGGAACTCAGTGGAACGCTTACCGCAACCGATACCGTCAAAGTGCCGAGCGTAGAAGTAAAGGGAACATACGCATGGCTGAACGGCGAGGCAATTCTGGATGCCGGAAACCCGACAAGCGCCACAGTCCGTTTCACTCCAACGGAAAGCGATCAATACAACGCTGTGGATTTTGAAGTGTCTATCGTCGTAAATCAGGCAGCGCCGGTTCTGAGCGTAACGGCAAGCGACATAGCCAGCTATCAGACCCTGTCACAGTCGGTTCTGACCAACGACGGCACGCCGGGCGTATGTACATGGGATGCAGCACTGGATGCCACTACCGCCAAATATACTGCCGGTGACCATGTATTAGCCTATACTTTTACGCCGAACAGCGCGAACTATCTCAGCGCTTCCGGTACAGCGACCGTTCATGTAGAAAAAGGCTGTGTGCTGACTAATAATGCCGAGGGAGGTTGGAATTTGGCTTCCAACTGGGAAAACAATGTACAACCGGACGCAGATACCCACGTATTAATACAAACGAATATCGAGATTTCCCATGAGATTGCAGCGAAGAGTCTGGATATTGATGAGGGAGCAACGGTTACCATCGCTCCTACCGGCGGTCTGACCATCGGCGACGGCGGTATTACCAATGCCACCAAAGAAAACCTGATCCTAAAAGCCAAACTGGAAGATGACGGTGATGGCGAAAGAGGTCAGACGGCATACATCCGCTTCTCGCCGGACTATGAAGGCGAGATGCCGGAGGCTACTATCGAGCTGTTCTCGGTGGGGTATAAGGACGTGCTTGGTGACAGTGGAGACGATTATTGGCAGTACGTGGGTGTACCTGTAGCAGTTGAAGGTTATGCTGCAAAAACAGCATTCCCGAAAAGTATGGTTGAGAGCTGGCATGAAGATCTGGGCAAATGGGTAAATGACCGTAGGAATCTAATTTTGAAGCCATTTGTGGGCTATGCCACTTCTCAGTACAGAAACGCAGAAGGATTTAAGATGACCTTTAATGGTCCGTTAGTCCAGAACCGCGGAACGGTAGAAATCGATTTGGATTATACCAGCGGAGCCGAGCACAATTTGAAGGGATGGAATATGGTAGCGAATAGTTTTGCTGCTCCGATAGATATAACCCGTTTGACGGTTGAAGATTTCAACGGTGCAGATGCCACCATTTATCTGTGGGACGCACGTGAGGATAGTTATATCGAAGTTCCTGTAGCGACTTTGGGAAGTTTGCCGAGTAGCGTTCAACGCGTGATTCCGTCTATGCAAGCATTCTTCGTTCATACTGATGCAGCAACTACGCTGAGGCTTGATTACGAGCGCCTTGTTTGGGAAGGCACTCAAGACAACAAGCCTTTGAAAGTGCAGCAGAAAGCCGTTAATGAGTCCTTGACAGGTCGTATGAGTATCACGATGATTGATGCGTTTGGAAAAGACGAACTGTATCTATTAGAGAGTGATTCTTATGACAAATCTTACGAGAACGGCTACGATGCACCGAAGAAGGCTGTAGAAGGCCGGAGTGCTATCTATGCAATCGAAGATCGCGAATTGGCGGTTGATGCAACAGACGATATGCGCGGCACGAAGATCGGTATCCGCGCCGGAGAAATTGACACTTGCCAATTGGTTTTCAGCCATGTGGAGAGCAACCATGTTCTGTACTTCGTGGATAACCTGACAGGCGACAAGTACCTTATTGAAGAAGGCAAGGCAATCAGTCTTGAGTTCATCGATATGGAGGTTGAGGGTCGATTCGAGATTGTAGGTTCGCAAGAAGACCACGGCGTATCAACCGGCGTAGAAAGTGCAAAAAGTGATAAAACAGTAACTAAATATATTAAGGATAATACGGTGTATATCCTGAAGAACGGCCTGAAATATAATAGTTTGGGCCAAAGAGTACAATAAAGATGAAAATAAGGGTATTGAAATTAGTCTGTTTGTTATGTCTGTTTATGCCCCGCGTGAGCGTCGCGCAGATATTCACACACAGTTCATCGCATCGCAGCGCGCAAATGCCGTCTGTGTCAATGCGTTCAACGAGTAGCATGAGAACCGGTACATCGGCTATGGCTATGCGGACAGGAAGTTCGTATAGCTATAGTGGATTGCGGAGCAATAATGTAGTGAGCACTTCTGTTTATAAACCGGTAGCTAATGTACAGGGATTTTATACCGCAGCATCGAATGTATATGGCGGTATAACGGCCGCACAAACGCAATCTTCAGCATGGAAATCTGGACCGAGGAAAATTGTTACTCCATTTAAACCAAATGGAGAACATTGCCAAGAGTGCAATTGGGTACAGGATGAAGATAATATATACTGCTCAGTATGTGGATGCGAATATGAAGATGACTGTTATTGCGCAAAAGACGGCGATTATTGTCATTGCCCAGTAGGTGATGGCATGGACGTGTTGGTGATGATGTTCGCGCTGGCGATGACATATGGCATCTTCAAAGTCCGGAAAGGGAAAAAAGAGCTACCGGAATGCTAATCACGGAAGAGAGGAAGTTGACATTCGGACAAAATCCAAACAAATAATTTGTCATTTTCGGACAAAATCCAAACAAATAACGCTGCAAAGGCGTAAAATCAGAGGAAAATCACATTATTTTGTGATTTTTCTTGTTTATGTCAAAAAAAGTTGTACCTTTGTTCCCAAAATCACAAAATAGTGTGATTTAACACGATAGTGTCAATAGAACGCGGCTCAAAATCACCATCGCTTGAGACGCTTACTAAAGTAACTGACGTGCTTGGATTAGAGATCCAATTAGTTATCAAGAAATAGTCTCTTATTTGAGTTTCTTTGCCCAACGGCGGAGATAGGCGAACCACTCCTCGGCAGTTGTTGTTACGGAGTGGTTTTCTTTGGTGGCACCGCAACAGGTGAGGTAGAAATGAAGGCCTACCCCTGACCCCTCCCTAAAGGGAAGGGGATTTAGTAGACAGAGGTTGTTCTGCTTGTCGTGGACGGGACTGCCGGCATAGGGATGAGGGATGAAGACACCGAGACCGACGGTCTCTTTGGCGTACTTAGTCGAGTCGTTCACCGGCCAATCTGTTCCCCAAGATGCTAACAAAACACCGTTGGGGAGAATAATAGTAATGGTGTCTTTTCCTCCCTTAGCAGGGATCGTCTGCACGCCGGTACAAAGGCCTTCAACGGGAGAAGAGCAGAAGACATCGCAGCGCATATCGCGGTGACCGGCTTGCATGGTATATTGGACGGAGAGGTCCAGACCATGTTTAGCTTCGCTTGTTTGAGAGTTTGACGGACTTTGTCCGTTAGTTTGAAGGTTTGATGGCTTCCAATCTTTGATAGCGACCTCTATCGTGGCACTATTCTTTGTCTGGCGAACGATACGCTCGCTGCGCTCGCCGACATTCTCGAAATGAACCATCTTTTTGCCGTTCCAGTACTTGACCGTACCGACACCAACAGTGCCGGAGACGCGGAGAATATCATCGCCGTATCCTTCGGCTAACAGACTGTCGTTGGGGTACCAATATGATTTGGCAAGTTCGAGCTGAGGCTTGCGTTTGCAATAAGGATCGATGGTCTGTTTCTTGTCGAAATAGATGCGATACGCCATGAGTTCGGACTCAACGGCTACACCATGGTGGTGGAGCGAATGATAGACGTCCTCTTTCTCATCGGTTGTTTTCCATTCCGTGATAGGGTAGCAATGACGCATTTTCTTGCCCTCATAGAGGACGGCATAGCCCTCTCTGGTCGAATCTGCAGGAGTGCCGATTCGCCAGAAAGAGGTGGCTACCCGCGGGCTACAACCCGCGAGTAACAAACCCATAACTGATATTCCGATATTTCGATAGATAGACATTTCGATACAATTATCAATTATCAATTATCAATTATCAATTGATCTTAACATTTTCTACCGTCGGAGCAAGCGAGAAAGCTTCGCCTTTTTGGGCTTTGATATTGACGTTATCAATGACGAGACCGTTCGTCTGACGGAAGAGCGCGCCTTCGGTAGCGCTCATGGTCACATTGCGGAGGGTCACATTCTGGATCTTCATCTCCGGCAGACCATTGAAATAGATAGCGCGTTTGATGTTCGCACCTTTGACGTTCTCGATAACGATATTCTTGAATGCCGGTGTCTCTTCGCTAACCTGCGGAGCTTCGGCATTCATGCGTGCAGCGAGTTCTTCTTCGGTCTCCTCGCCTGCGCCTTTACCGCCGTAGAAGAGGTCAAAGAGCAGACCTTCGTTCGGGATATTGACCATGTTGACACCGTTGATGTAGATGTTCTCCACAACACCGCCGCGTCCGCGGGTTGATTTGAAGCGCAGACCGACATCGGTACCGATATAGAGGTTATTGCGCACTTCGACATTCTTGATACCGCCGGACATCTCTGAGCCGCAAACGAAACCTCCGTGACCATGATAAACCACGCAATCATCCACTACCACGTTCTCCGTCGGGATACCGCGGTCACGTCCGGGTTTGTCCTTGCCGGACTTCATGCAGATAGCGTCGTCACCGACATCGAAGGAGCAACGGCTGATCACTACGTTCTTGCATGACTCGACATCGACACCGTCGCCGTTCTGGCTATACCAGGGGTTGCGGACGTTCAGGTCGCATAGGATGAGGTTCTCGCAGCACATGGGGTGAAGGTTCCATGCCGGCGAGTTCTCGAAAGTCACGCCCTCGAGGAGGATGTTCTTACATCCTACAAAATGCAGGAGAACCGGACGGAGGAAAGATTTAACGACCTGCCAGAGGCTGTCATCGGTGATGACGGGCACGTTCTGATCCACGCAATAACTCTGTGCGAGCAACGATGCAGAATCCGGGTACCAGATATCGTTGACTACGATGCCACCTTTCTCTTTGAGGTGTTTCTTCCATTGAGACGGCGCCATTTTGCCTTTCTTGAGGGGACGCCACCAATCGCCGTTACCGTTGAACGTGCCGTAACCGGTGATGGCTATGTTCTCTGCGTCAAGGGCGTTGAGCGGGCTTGTGCAACGTTTGGTAGGGATGCCTTCGAACCACTCATCGTAGATCTCATAGAGATCGAGGTCGTGCGAGAAGACGATAAAAGAGTTCTTCTCGGTGTAGAGACGGACGTTTGATTTGAGGGTGATCGGTCCGGTGGTGTAGATACCTTCAGGGATGATGACGGTACCTCCTCCGGCAGCCGTACACTCGTCAATGGCTTGCTGGATTGCAGTCGTAGCGAGTTCTACGCCGGTGTTGTCAGCTCCGTAGTTCAGCACGTTGTACGTGCGACCAGGGAAAGAGGGTAGTTGGACTTTCGGCATGGCGAAAGAAGCGCCTTTGGTCAGACGGTCGATCTCGCGTTGCGATGTCGTTTGATACTCAGGCGAACAAGCGCCCAGAACGGCTGCGATGAGCAGCAAGGGTAGAAGCTTTCTCATGATATATTAAATTAAAAATGATAAATTAAATATTATTCTAATGTAACAATAGGTGCATCTTCCTGACTTTGTGTGATGGATTCGTTGAAACGGTCCCGGAGGAGCAGTTGTTCCCGGCTGACACCCATCATAATTCCAAAATAGACCGATGTGATGATCACCGACGTACCTCCTTTGCTGATGAGCGGCAGGGGTTGACCGGTGACCGGTCCGAGTCCGACAGCTACGAGCATGGAGATGAGGGCCTGACAAGTGATCATCAGCGCTAAGCCCATCGTCATCAGCATCGCCGGCATGTCGGAATAGCGCGATGAGACATAGCATGCGCGGAAGAGGACGGCGAGATAGAGGAAAATCAGGAAAATAGCCCCGATAACCCCGGACTCTTCCACGAAGATGGCAAAGATATAATCAGCAAAAGCCAAAGGCAGATAATCGCGCTCTTTGCTGTTCCCTGGCAACACACCGAGAGGTGATGTACCTCCTCTCGCAATAGCTACCGCGGCATATACCTCCTGGATATTTTCATCGGTGAGGGTATATTTATCGCTATTGTCATCGGCAAAATGATGGTCTATACGACTGACCCACGTAGTAGCACGTTTGAACGGTCCGCCCATCTTTACTCCCGGCCGCACAAAGGCGAACTCAACCACCGCATAGCCGATCACTAATGCGATGATAGCAATTCCCACGATGGAGAGGGTGTATTTCCAAGGAATGCGCGCCAAGATCCAGAGGCAGAAGATAATCAGCCCGATAAGGACGGCGGTGGAGAGGTTAGACGCCATGATAGGTAACATCACGACACCGGCGATGATCAGTGTGCGGAAGAAATACTTCCGTTTGTCCTCTTCCGTCCGGATACGCGATAACTGGTCCGCTATGACGATGATGAGACTGAGTTTCGCTAACTCCGAGGGCTGAAAAGTGATGCCGGCGATACGGAGCCATCTGGAGGCGCCATTGGCTGTCACCACCAAGGGGTTACCCGGAATCATCGTGGAATAGACGAGTAGGGTACTGAGTGCCAGCAACAGGTACCCGCCAAGGCGTACCCAGTATGACGGGATATACTGTATTCCGAATGCAGCAATGATGCCCACCACGATGAAGAACATCTGTTGACCGATGGGACCAAGTGCCGAGTGACGGGAATAGACTAGCGTAGAGGACGCCGAGAAGAGGGCGATGATGGCTACCACGATCAGGGCGATAAACAAACCCCAGAAGGTGCGGTCAATATTTTTAAGATTGATTTTAGGCACTTAAAATTATCAATTATCAAGATTTTCGCTTGTCGAAAATAATCGTTCGAGCGAAGCGAGATAAGAATTATCAATTGTCAATTATCAATTATCAATTGTCAATTATCAATTATCAATTGTCAATTATCAATTATCAATTATCAATTATCAATTATAACGCTCGTACGGCGGCCATGAACTGCTCTCCGCGATCCTCATAGGATTTGAAGAGGTCAAAGGACGCACAGCACGGACTCAGCAGAACGGTATCGCCTTCGCGGGCTGCCTTATATGCCCCTTGTACCGCATCGTGGAGATTGTCGGTATCAATGATATTGAGCCCGAACGAATCGAAATGCGCATGCAGTTTCTCGTTATGAAGCCCCATGAAAATGAGCGTATGGCATTTCTCGCGAACCAGATCGTCGATCTCCGAATAGTCGTTGCCTTTGTCCTTGCCGCCGAGAATGAGCACCGTCGGTGTCGTCATCGCCTCCAAGGCATACCAGCACGAATTGACGTTCGTCGCCTTGCTGTCATTGATATATCGCACGCCCCGGACGGTAGCTACATACTGAAGCCGGTGATCTACGCCTTGGAACGTCCGCAGACTCTCGCGGATAACCTCTTTACGGATATGCAGCACATTTGCCGCAATCGTTGCCGCCATGGAATTCAGCACATTATGCCGCCCCTTGAGCGCCAATTCGTCCTCGCCCAGCGGCAGCGGATTAGGCTGTGTGAAACCATACGGATAAAGGGTTGCACCGAGTTGCAGTTTCTTCATCTCACGGTCAATGACCGGATCTTCCGCCCAATAGATGAATGCATCATCGGCGGTCTGATTGCGCACGATGCGGAACTTGGCGTCCACGTAGTTCTGGAAATTATAGTCGTAGCGGTCCAGGTGATCCGGCGTGATATTCAGCAAAATAGCCACATCCGCCTTGAAATCGTACATGTTGTCCAACTGGAAAGAACTCAACTCGATAACATAATAGTCGTGATCCTCATGTGCCACCTGCAACGCCAGCGAATTGCCTATGTTTCCCGCGAGACCCACATTGAGCCCTGCCTGTTTCAGGATATAGAAGATGAGCGAAGTGGTCGTGGTCTTGCCGTTCGAACCGGTAATACAGATCATTTTCGCATTCGTGTACCGCGCTGCGAACTCGATCTCGGAGATGATGGGCGTTCCTTGCGCCGTCAACTTCTGTATGATCGGAGCCGTCAACGGAATACCGGGCGATTTAATCACTTCATCGGCATTGAGAATAAGTTCCTCGCTGTGTTTGCCGTCTTCCCATTGCACACCGTTCTGGTCTAACAACGCACGGTAAGGCGCCGTGATCGTACCATAATCGGACACAAAAACCTCAAAGCCTTTCTCCTTCGCGAGGATTGCAGCCCCTGTGCCGCTCTCCCCGGCTCCTAATACAACGATTCTTTTCATAATTAACGGATTTTAAGAGTCAAAATTGTGATTGCTGCCAAAATCAGCGTCACGATACAGAAACGGAGGACGATCTTGGTCTCGTGATGCAGGTTCTTGCTGCCTTTGAGCAGAATCGAACAAGTCGGATCGTTCTTCAGCACCTGATCCACCGACGTGCGGAAATGGTCATGCAGCGGGGCTCTCTTCCACACGCGCACGTGGCGCCCGCGTTTCTTATAATATTTATATACCTGTGTTTGCAGGATCACACTCACGCTCTCCATGAGGAAGATACCGCAAAGAACAGGAATCATCAGTTCCTTATGGATCACCATGGCGCAGACACCGATGATGCCGCCGACGGTCAAACTGCCCGTATCGCCAAGGAACACCTGTGCCGGGAAACCGTTAAACCACAGATAACCCACCAAAGCACCTACAAAAGCGGCCAGAAAGACCACTAACTCTTCGCTGCCGGGGATATACATCACGTCGAAATACTCTGCCCAAACAACACTACCGCTGGCATAAGCCAAAGCTAACAACGCCACACCGATAATCGCCGAGTTGCCGGCACACATACCGTCCATGCCGTCATTGAGGTTCGCTCCGTTCGATACCGCTGCTACCACAAAAATGGTCAGCAACACGAAGAAAATCCAACCGCACCTGTACTTGTTATTCTCGCCGGTCCAGGAGAAAAGGTCCGCGTAATTGAAGTTATGATGCTTCACAAAGGGGATCGTGGTCTGTGTGGATTTGATCTGCGGCGTCTTTTCAAACACCTCGATGTTGTTTTCGATCTTGTGGGTCACTACCTCGTTCATCGTTACCGACGGACTGAAACGGAGCGTCAGTCCGACAATCAAACCTAACGCCACTTGACCCGCAATCTTGATCCATCCGTTCATGCCCTCTTTGTTCTTTTTGAAGGTCTTGATATAGTCGTCCGCAAAACCAAGCGCACCCATTAGCAGCGTGGTCACAAGCATCAGGATCATATACACGTTGCTCAGTTTGCCCAGAAGCAGACAGGGGATCAGGATAGCCGCAATGACAATCAGACCGCCCATCGTCGGCACACCTTTCTTACCCACATTGAAGGGGTCGGTTTTCTCGTCCCGCTGCGTCTCGGAGATATTATGCCGCTTCATGTAATTGATGAACCAATTACCGAAAATGATACTGACTAACAATCCGATCACGCCCGCCAGGATCGCGCGGAAGGATATATAGGTGAACAGTCGCGCACCTAATACATCGCTGAAATATGTAAATAATGAATAGAACATACAATCTCAAATTACCAATTACAAATATCGTTTAACCACCTCATGGTCGTCGAAATGATGTTTGACGCCCTTGATGATCTGATAGTCCTCATGCCCTTTGCCGGCAACGAGGATCACATCGCCGCTCTGCGCCAGCGTACACGCGGTCTGAATCGCCGCCGCGCGATCTTCAATCACCAGAGTGCTCCGTAACTCCTCCTCGGTCAGACCGGCTTTCATATCGTTCAAAATATCCGCCGGCTCTTCGTCACGCGGGTTATCAGATGTCAGGATCAACTGCTCGCTGCCGGCTTTCGCAATCTTCGCCATCATCGGCCGTTTCCCCTTGTCCCTGTTTCCGCCGCAACCCACTACCGTGATGAGTTTCGCGCCTTCTTTCTTGATCTCGCGTATCGTTTGAATCACATTGTCCACGGCGTCGGGCGTATGGGCATAATCAACAATCGCAGTCCAACCTTTGGGGCTGCGGATCGTCTCAAAACGTCCGTTCACCGGCTTCAACGTACTCAGTACCCGCAACACCTCCAACTCCTCAAATCCCAGACACAATGCAGCGCCGTAGATACAGAGCAGATTGCTGACATTAAACCGTCCTACCAAAGGCACAAACACCTCTTTGCCGTTCATCTGCAGCATCATGCCCTCAAAACCCTCTTCCAGAATCTGCGCCTTGTAATCGGCAAGCGAGCGGGTAGAATAGGTATGCACCGCCGCCTTGCAGTTCTGCGTCATCACCAAGCCGTTCTTGTCATCTTTGTTGGTCACCGCAAAAGCGTCTTTCTTCAAGCCGTCAAACAGCCTTTTCTTCGTATCGCGGTAGTTGTCGAAGGTCTTATGATAATCAATATGGTCACGCGTGAGGTTCGTGAAAAGCGCTCCGTCAAAATCCAATCCCGCAATACGTTCCTGCGCGATAGCATGACTGCTCACCTCCATAAAAGCGTACTCGCACCCGGCATCCACCATCTTCCGCAGTAACCCGTTCAACTCAATCGCGTCCGGCGTGGTGTGAGTTGCCGGCACAGCCTCATCCTCAATATAATTGACCACGGTGGAAAGCAGACCTGCCTTATGTCCCAGCGCGCGCACTAACTTATACAGCAGCGTAGCAATCGTCGTTTTGCCGTTCGTGCCCGTCACGCCGACCAACGTCAGCTGCTTGCTCGGCTCGCCGAACCACTTGCTCGCCAACAGACCTAAGGCCTTATCCGTATTCTCTACCAGGATATAAGTCACTCCCTCTTTCGGATTCTGCATGTATGCGCGGTCGCTCAGCACGACTGCCGAGGCGCCTTTGGCAACACAACCATCAATGAACGTATGTCCATCTACTGCCGTGCCGACCTGAGCAACGAACAGGTCGCCTTCTCCTATCTTGCGGCTGTCAAAATGAATGCCGCGGATCTCTTTCTCTACCGAACCGACTACTTCAATCGGCTTGATGCTCGATAATAAGTCTTTGAGTTTCATATATGGTTATCTTTTTTCCAATTGTTTTTCTCCGTTTTGATAGACATAGCAACCCGTGTATGCCATGGTCTTCTCCGCAATAATACGCACGGCGGTGCCGCAATCCGTTCCGGCGTCATACGGGTAATGCGGATCCTCGATCATGCAGATACAGGTGTATTTCGGGTTCTCTTCCGGGAAATAACCCACAAACGTCATGCGGTGGTGTCTGCCCGAATAGCCGTGACCGGGAATGAAAAGCTGCGCCGTGCCTGTCTTGCCGGCTACATGCACAATGTCGCTTTGTGCTTTGCGGCGAACCACTTTTCCGTTCCATCGCAACACGCCGGCGGTTCCCAAATGGTCGTCCCAGACCACATCATGCAGCGCACCTTTGATGTCCCGCAGCGTCTTTGAACTGCATATCGACGATTTGACCACTTCCGGACGGAAGGAACGAACGGTCTCTCCGTTTTGCTGAATCGAATGCACCAACATCGGCCGCATCATCCGCCCCTCATTCGCTATCGCGTTGTAGAACATCAGAATCTGCATTGGCGTCAACTCCACCGAATAGCCGTACGACATCTTGCTGAGCGTCACGGTGTCTTTCGGCACCTCGATTCGGATAAGATCCGCTCCCGGTATCTCGCAATAGATACTGTCCATCAACCCCATTTTCTGTATCTTGCGTACGAACTTCCGCGCCGAACCCTCATAACTGCGGGTGATCAGTTTCGCCAGAGCGATGTTACTCGATACAGCAAGCGCCGAACGAACGGTCAAAACGGTGTCCATCGGGTGAGCGTCCGTGTGTTTGGATTTGCGCATATACACCCACGGTTTGGAAGAGATGGATACCGTGTCGTCGATATCTATTTTGCCGTCGTCCAATGCGGCTACCAGAGCAATCGTCTTGAATGTCGAACCCGGCTCTACACGCTGTACGGCATGGTTTTGCGCTTCGTCATAATAATCTTTACCCTCTTCGTCCTGCGCACGGTCCAGGTTCGCGATCGCGCGTATATAGCCCGTCTGGGTCTCCATCAATATGCAGCATCCCCATTTGGCTTGTTTCTCAACGAGTTTGTTTTTGAGCGTGTTCTCCACGATGTCTTGCAGGTTCGCGTCAATGGTGGTCACAACGTCTAATCCGTCCTGCGCCTCCTCTATCGTCACGGACTCATACCGTCCGCCTATTTTCTGAATGCTGCTCATGCCGTCTTCGCCGCGCAACTCTTTGTCAAATCGTTTCTCCAATCCAGACTTGCCGTAACCGCCTTCGCCGTATATACCACCTATTGTGCGGCTCGCTAAGATACCATAAGGCTTGATCCTTCGGTGCTGGTCCTCAAAGAAAATTCCGCTCTTGATTTTTCCCTTCTTTATAAGCGGGTTTTGCAGCAACTCCTGCCTTTGTAGATAATTGATGCGCCGGTCGCACACTCTGAGACGCTTCGCTTTGTTCTTGTACGCTTGGATCAGACGCGACTTGTATTCGGCTTGCGATTTATCGCGCACTATGTTTGCCAGATCATGTGCCAAACTATCTACATGCTCATAAAACAGACTTCCTTCGTTCGCGCGCAACGCCTCTACGCGCGTGTCCATATATATATAATATTGTGGCATACTGGACGCTAACAAACTGCCGTTCGCATCTAATATGTTTCCCCTCGTTGCCTTGATAGGCCGGTTTGTCGGTACTTGCCGTTCTGCCACTTTGAGCCATTCGTCCCGTTCAACGGCTTGGATATAAACAATCTTACCAATCACGGCAATAAAGCCGGTGGTAATGATGATAAATATCAGCGCAAACCGCCAAATAGTATTTCTCTGCTCGTCAGACATTAATTATCAATTATCAATTGTCAATTATCAATTATCAATTATCTTCACCGGCGGCACGGTGTTCTCCCTCAACTCGCTTCCGTTTGCGCGAAGTGCCTCTACCACCTGCGACTGCCTCGTCGTATTCGTCAGCTGCGCACTGATGGTCATGTATCGGAATTTCGCATCTAACATCTCTAACTTCGTATCCGTCAGCCGGTGTTGCTGTTTCGCCGACTGATAACCCGTCAGAATATACAGAAACACCAGACCCACGATCAAACCGATCAGCGGGTACTGCTCTCTGACTTTTTGGCTTCTCAACTTGTCGCCGTTCAGCCAACTTTGTATGTCATGTGTATCTGCCATATTCCTGCGTCATGCGCAATCATTGTTCTTTCTTTTCTGCCACACGCAACTTCGCGCTCCGGCTTCTTGGGTTGCGTGCTACTTCCTCTTCATCCGCCACACGACCTTTCTCGATCACCTCAAACGGCGTAAGCGCGTTTCCGTAAAAATCTTTTTCTATCTTTCCCTCCAAATTGCCGCTTCTCAAGAAGTTCTTCACCAATCGGTCCTCTAACGAATGATAAGTCAGTATCGCTATCCGGCCTCCGGGCTTCAACAGATCTCTCGCTGCCACCAACATCTCTCGCAACGCACCCATTTCGTCATTCACCTCTATCCGCAGCGCTTGGAACATCCGTGCTAAATCTTTCTTGTATGGTGTCGGCACTTCTATCTCGCCGTTCGGCATCACTTGTATGCCTTTCGCCAATAGCGCCACCAACTCTTCCGTCCGCTCAATAGGCTTCTGCACACGCGCTTTTACTATATTCCGTGCGATCGCACGACCGTTCTTCATCTCTCCGTATAGCCAGAACAACTTCGCTAACTCTTCCTCGCTATACCCGTTCACTACATCCGCCGCTGTACGCTTGCCTGTTTGGTTCATTCGCATGTCCAACGGCGCGCTAAACCGAAAACTAAACCCTCTCTCCGGACAATCAAAATGATGAAAACTCACTCCCAAATCCGCCAATAATCCGTCTATCTCTTCTACTCCGTAAAAATTCATCCAATTCTTCAGATACCTGAAATTCGCATGCACAAACACCCATTTCTCTTCTTTTTCTCCCTTTGTATCCTCATTCTTTTCATCATCTCCTTTTGTCTCCGCATTCTTTTCATCCTCTCCTTTCCCATATCCTTTCTCCCCCTTTGAGAGGGGGGCGGGGGGTGTCTCTTGCATAAACCCGCGTTCAACTGCGTTCTGATAAGCTTCTATGTCCTGATCGAACGAGAAGAGTTTGCCGCCATCGTGTAAGTCCTTCATTATAGCGCGGCTGTGCCCTCCTCCTCCGAACGTGACATCCACATACACGCCGTCCGGCTTGATCGCCAAACCCTCGATTGTCTCTTTCAGCATCGCCGGTATGTGATATATTTCTTCCATCTTTCTGATTTTATACTGTTTATACTTTTCAACTGTTTATACTTTTCTACTTTTCAACTTTTTATCACTACTGTCCACTTGAAGTTTAAAAATCTACTTTTCTTTGTATTCTTCCCCTTCATGGGGATAGGGACGGTCTTTGTCTCTCATCGGTATCATAGTAGGCAATTAGTAGGTAATTAGTAGGTGATTAGTAGGTGATTAGTAGGTAATACCGCCACTCTGACACCTATCGCCCCCTATCGGTTCCCCTCGCTCCGTTTCATCTTCGCACGAAGCCGTGCCGCCAATTCGCTCTGGCTGAGCCGCTTCTCTGCGAACTTCTCCGGTGCCCACAAGGCAAACCGGTCTAACATGCCGACAAACAATACATCCTGCTGTGCACCTATTGTCTCTAAATTCTTCTTTTGCAACAAAATGCGCCCTTGTCCGTCCGTCTCCATGTATTCGGCGTCCGCCATAAACTGCATCAGTATAAGCTGATCCTCCGGATCCCATTCGTCCAAGGCCTGACGTAACTGCGCCACTTTCTCATTCCATACCTGCTCCGGATAAAACATCAAACACTCATTATCCGTATCACGGCGCATAACGATCCGCTTCGAATCCGCCTCTGACAAGATCTTACGATAAACGGCAGGAACAAATATTCGCCCCTTCTCGTCTAATCGACCTTCTATATTTCCTACAAATGTCTGCATATGCGTTCCATTTCGGGTCTTTTGACCCATTTAATTAGAAAAACGGTGCAAAGATACAAAAAAAAAATGATATTCACCACATTTCCCCACAAAAAAAATTTATAAATTATTTCATCTACATGTTATCTACAGTTTTAGACCTATGTAAACACCCTGAAAATCAGCATATTATAGAAGTTATTAACATTTTCACGAAAACGTGGTGGAAAGTGGTGTATATATTTTTATGCGAAAGAAATTTGCATATTCCAATTTTTTTTTGTAACTTTGCAGCCGATTTGCCTGCGTATGCGGGTGCGCGAACGAAAACACATGGAATATATCTATATCAATAAGATTGATTCACCGGCGGATTTGAAGAAAATCCCCTTGGAGAAATTACCCGCCGTGTGTGCGGAACTGCGTCAATTCATCATTGAGGCGCTCAGTACGAACCCGGGACATTTAGGCTCGTCTTTAGGTACGATCGAACTGACCGTTGCCTTGCATTATGTCTTTGACACCCCGAACGACAAACTCGTTTGGGATGTGGGACATCAGGCGTACGCACACAAGATCTTAACCGGCAGACGCGACCGTTTTCATACGAACCGCCAGTTCAAAGGTCTCTCGCCCTTCACAAATCCGGCTGAAAGCGAATACGATGCCTTCATCGCCGGACATGCCAGCAACTCTATTTCCGCTGCTTTGGGAATTGACATAGGGAATGCCAAAAACCGCGATTCGGAGGCGTCAAAGGCAAATACCGTGGCGATCATCGGCGATGGAGCCATGACGGGAGGCTTGGCGTTTGAGGGACTCAACAACACTTCAATGGACAAAAACAACCTCCTTATCGTATTAAACGATAACAACATGGCGATTGATCCGCTCAAAGGCGGTTTTACCCAATATCTGGTCGATCTTACTACCAGCGCACGTTACAACAAATGGCGCTGGAGGCTCTACCGTCTGGCGGTGAAAATGCACCTCATGGACGAGGATAAGAAACAAGCTATCCTCCGCCGCAACAATAATCTCAAAGCCATGCTCAGCAAGCAGCCGAGCAATATCTTCACAGGTCTCAACATCCGGTATTTCGGTCCTACAGACGGACACGACGTCATCGGTTTGGTACGTATCCTCAGCGAGATCAAGCATCACCGCGGACCCAAAGTGTTGCATATCATTACCAAGAAAGGCAAAGGCTATGCCCCTGCGGAGAACGACCAGACCATCTGGCATGCACCGGGAGAATTTAATGTGGCGAACGGCGAACGACTGACGGCAAATGGTACTAATAACCCGCCTTTATGGCAGGAAGTGTTTGGCCATACGCTCCTGGACTTGGCGAAACAAAACGAAAAAATCGTCGGTGTCACGCCGGCTATGCCTTCCGGCTGTTCGATGAACATCATGCAAAAAGAACTGCCCGACCGTGTATTCGATGTCGGCATCGCCGAAGGACATGCCGTCACTTTCAGCGCCGGCATGGCGAAAGCAGGCTTGCTGCCTTACTGCAATGTCTATTCCACTTTCCTCCAGCGCGCCTATGACAACATCGTCCACGACGTGGCGCTCCAAAACTTGCACGTGGTCTTCTGTATCGACCGCGCCGGTATCGTGGGGAATGATGGGGCAACGCATCATGGCCTCTTGGACTTGGCATACCTGCGTCCTATCCCCAACATGCAAATCTGCGCGCCTATGACCGCGGAAGACTTGCGTCAGATGCTGAAACTTGCAGAGACACTCAACGGTCCCGTGGCAATCCGTTACCCAAGAGGACGCACAAATCCCCAAATGGACAATCTTCCAACTCCCAAAGTCGAATATGGAAAAGGTGTCAAACTCCGTGACGGCAAAGACATAGCCGTTCTGACCATCGGCTCTATCGGTAACACCATGAGCGAAGCGATCTCCTCTTTGGAGGGGAGGTCGGGAGGGGTTTCCTATGCCCACTACGATATGCGCTGGCTCAAACCCTTGGACGAAGAGATCCTCCACGAAGTGGGAAGGAACTACCAAACCGTCATCACCGCCGAAGATGGCATCCTGGCAGGCGGCTTAGGAAGCGCCGTGCTCGAATGGATGAGCGATCATGGCTATTCGCCGCGCATCATCCGGCTCGGCGTCAAAGACCAATTCGTCGAACACGGATCGACCAAAGAATTATATCATTTACTGAAATTAGATAAGGAGGGCTTATGCGAATCGTTATTGCAGGCGCAGGCGAAGTAGGAACACACTTGGCGAAACTGCTGAGCCGCGAAGATATGGAAATCAGTCTCCTGGACGAGGCTCCCGAGCGTTTGGGAGACCTCTCCGCCAACTATGACTTGTTGACCAAAGTGGGAAACCCCACCTCTATTCATGACTTGCAGGACATAGGCGTCAAGGACTGCGACCTCTTCATTTCCGTTACGCCGTACGAGACGGAAAACATGACGGCCTGTCTCATTGCCAACTCTTTAGGCGCCAAACGAACTTTGGCACGCATCGATAACTACGAGTACCTGCTGCCGGAGAACAAGAAGTTCTTTGAGAACATGGGTCTGAACCACCTCATCTATCCGGAGGTCTTGGCGGCCAACGAGATTGAAGCCAGCTTGCGTACCAACTGGATGCGTTACCATCTCCAGTTAGGACAAGGAGCACTCGAACTATGCGTCGTCAAAGTGCGCAAATCTGCCAAAATCATCGGCCAGAGTTTTGCGTCCGGTACATATAACCACGGCAAATACCGCATCGTGGCTATCAAACGTGACCAAAACACCATCATCCCGAGAGGAGCCGACACGGTGGAGGAAAACGACTTGGTGTACTGCGTCCTGAACAAAGAGAACATGGAGTATATGCGTGAGGAGTTAGGCAAGTCCAAACGCGAGATCAACAACGTCATTTTCTTCGGAGGAGACCGCATCACACGCAAAGCGGCTACCGAACTGACCAATGAGATGAATATCAAAATCATCGAGAAGGACCGGGACTTATGCAATCTCCTCAGCGAAAAAGTACCTAACGCACTCATCATCAACGCCGACGGCTCGGACATGGAGATTCTTAAAGAGGAAGGCATTCAGGACGCAGATGCGTTTGTCGCCGTAACGAATAGCAGCGAAGCAAACATCTTCGCCTGCTTGGCTGCCAAACGCTTTGGCGTCCGCAAGACCATCGCCGACGTGGAAAACCTCGATTATATCCCCATGGCAGAAGGTCTCGATATAGGCACCGTCCTGAACAAAAAGACCATCGCCGCCTCCTATATCTACCAGATGCTGCTGGATGCCTCGGTGCGCGGCGTGCATAACCTCACCAGCGCAGATGCAGAGATCGTGGAGTTCGTTGCCAAAGAAGACAGCCCCATCACTCGTCGCATCGTGAAAGACTTGAACCTGCCTTCCGAAGCCAACATAGCCGGTATCGTCCGCGCAGGAGAAGGCATATTGGTAAACGGTGACACGCAGATAATTGCAAACGATTTAGTGGTAGTATTCTGCAAAAGCCATGTAATCAGACACTTAGAGCGATTCTTCAAATGACACGGACCTTTAACTGGCGGATAGTATTCAAGACGATGGGGGTCTTGACCTTTTTGGAGGCGCAATTCATGCTCGTCCCCACTTTTGCTGCATGGTGGTACCATGAGCCGGACTTGGGCGCATGGCTCGTCGCCTCGGCGATCACATGGCTTAGCTGCTGGTGGATGATGTTTGCCGGACGCAATGCAGAGAAACGTGTCGGCGAACGGGAAGGATACGTCATTGTGGCAACGGTCTGGTGCGTCTATTCGCTCTTCGGTATGCTGCCATTTTGGTTCAGCGGTGCGTTGCCTACCGTTACAGATGCGTGGTATGAGACCATGGCGGGCTTCACCACCACCGGCTCTACGGTATTCACCGATGTGGAGGCTCAAACCAAATCGATCCTCCTTTGGCGAGCGATGATGCAATGGATCGGTGGTATGGGTATTATCGTCCTCAGTGTGGCTATTCTGCCGATGTTCGGTCTCGGAGGCATGCAGCTCTATAGCGCCGAAGTAACCGGTGTGAGCTACGAGAAACTCAGTCCCCGCATCGCCGATACCGCCAAACATATGTGGCTCACCTATATCGGACTGACCGTTTCCGAAGGACTGATCTTGTGGCTCTGCGGCATGACCAAGTTCGATGCTGTCTGTCACTCTTTGGCTACAATCTCCACCGGAGGTTTCTCTACCCACAACGATAGTGTGATTGCTTATAGCCCTACTATTCAATGGATCATTCTGATCTTTATGTTCCTCTCGGGTATTAACTTCACCCAACTGATCTACCTCTTCCGCGGCAAACCGCATCGTATCTTCAAGGACGAAGAGACGCGCTGGTACACCGGCGCTTGCATCATAGCGGGTGTCATCTTAGCCACCGGACTGCTTTATCATACGCATATGCTCTCCAGTATCCGGATCGGACTCTTTACCTCGGTGGCCACGATCACTTCAACCGGTTTCGTAGCCGCAGACTATATGATCTGGCCGCCTGTGTTGTGGGTTATCGTGTTCTTCCTGATGTTCACCGGCGGTGCTTCAGGTTCTACTTCCGGAGGTATGAAATGGGTACGTCTGGCGATCTTTGCCAAATCCGCTTTAGCGGAGATTAAACGCCGTATTCACCCTAATGCCGTCATTCCGGTGCGTTTCAACGGTAGTACCCTGCGAGAACAGACCACCAGTAACATCATGGCATTCATGTTCTTCTACCTGGCTATCATCGTTGCCGCCACGCTGTGGTTTTGCGGATGCGGTATAGGTTTCGATGAGTCATTCGGTATCGCTGTTTCGATGATCGGAAACGTGGGTGTCTCTATCGGTCAATGGGGTTCCAGCGGATGTTATGCCGCTATGCCTGATGCCGCCAAATGGGTAGCAACATTTGTGATGCTTATCGGTCGTCTCGAAATCTTCACCGTACTGTTATTGTTCAGCCGGGCGTTGTGGAAGAAATGAAACCGTATCAAGTGCTAATATTTATCGCCTGCGTGATGGCGGGTCTGGCAACACTATGCGTAGTGCTGCCCGGACGCATCGCGTTAGGCGCAACAGAACTGAAATGGCCTGCTCTGACGGAAGTATTAGGCATTCAGAAAACGCCCGACACCATCATTCCGATGGACACCATAGCCCAATTAGACACCCTCCTTACCCCGGACACCGTCGTTCAACAGGAACAAACCCTTTCTCCTGCAATCGTTAAAGCCGATAGCATAGCTCCTCAAAAAGAGGATAATTGTCAATTATCAACTGTTAATTATCAATTATCCGAATCGGACAGCCGGATCTATTTAAGCAGTTTCTACGCCTCCCTTTCGCAAAGCGGCAAACAAGTCGTCCGTGTGCTTCATTACGGAGACAGCCAGATCGAAGAGGACCGGATGACGCAGCAGATACGCGAAGCCTTGCAAGACCGTTATGGCGGTTCGGGTGTGGGGCTGATGCCACTGGCGCAGACGATTCCTTCCCGTACGGTCAAGCAGCAACTCCATATGAACGGACGGCAGATACAACCGGCGCAAGGACCGAGGCGTTTCATCGTCTATGGACCCAAACGTGACCGCAGAGACGATGGCCTATATGGTGTGATGGGACAAGTTGCCGTAATGAACGATAGCCTGGTACCCGGCAGCGAAAAACTGATGGCGGTTTGCACGCCTCAAGATCCCAAAAACAGATACTCAAAATGGCAGGTCTTGGCAGACTCCGCAATTCAATATTCCTTCTCGCGAGACACGGTCTTCCTTTCCGGAAAAGGCAATGTATATGGTCTTTCGCAGGAGAGTGACACCGGCATGATCGTCGATAACATACCGATGCGCGGATGTTTGGGCTTGGTGTTCACTAAAATGGACAGCGCGCAGTTAGCGGATTTCTACCGCGAGCAGAACGTCCGTCTGATCATCCTGCAGTTCGGAGGAAACGCTATCCCCTTCAACGAAACCCCCTCTACGATTCAAGGCATCGTACGAGGACTCCGCAAACAAGTGCAGTACTTACGCATGTTAGCCCCCGAGGCATCTTTCCTCTTTATCGGACCCAGCGACATGCTCACGCAGATAGACGGTGTTTGGCAGACGTACCCCATGGTGCCTTATATGGATCGCCTGTTGCAACAAATGGCGCAGGACGAGCAGATCGCCTATTTCAGCCTTTATAGGTGGATGGGCGGAAGTGGCTCCATGGCGAAATGGCAGGAAGCGGGCTTGGCCGGCGAAGACGGTATTCACTTCATGCGCTCCGGAGCTCGAAAAGCCGGCAACGCCGTCGCCAAATGGATTTTGGAAGGAATAGAGAGTGAATAATGAATAATTGACAATTGAGGATTGGATTTTTTACAGTACATATTAGCCTTTAACTCGGAGAGCCCTCTGCTCTTCACGCAGTTCTATTTCTGGGCATTCTTCGCCTTGGTCTATGCCCTCTTCGCCTTGCTGCTCTCCCTTCCTTTCGGGAAAGGGTCGGGGTTAGGCTCACCCTATAAAAAACTCCATCTCCGCAACATCTATCTGATGTTCGTCAGCTGGTTCTTTTATTACAAAACATCCGGCCTCTTCCTGCTCATTCTCGCCTTTGTCACCCTGAGCGATTGGATCATCGCCGGACGGATAAAATCAGCCATCAGCCATCACAAACCACAAATAGCCAAAGGCTTACTATGCCTTTCCGTCATCATCGATTTAGGCCTATTAGCCTATTTTAAGTACGCCTATTTCTTCACAAACATGGTCAATGACCTCTTCGGAACAGGCTTCCGGGTCTTTGATATCTTTGCGTACATCGGCAACGGATTTGCCGAAGCGGGACGTTTCAGCGTGGATACGATCGTCCTGCCGGTGGGGATCTCGTTCTATATATTCCAGGTTATCTCTTATACCGTCGATGTCTATCGCGGACGCATACAGCCGGTAAAAAACATCCTCGATTTTGGTTTCTATGTCTCCTTCTTCCCGCAACTCGTTGCCGGACCTATTGTGCGTGCGGAAGAGTTCATCCCGCAGTTGTACAAACCGTTTCACCTCAGCCGCAGAGTGTTCGGCATCGCTGTTTTCTGGATTCTCAACGGTCTGGCGAAGAAAATCATTATGTCGGATTTTCTGGCAGTGAACCTCATCGACCGCGTCTTCAATAACCCGCTGCTCTTCTCCGGCTTTGAAAACCTCTTTGCGCTCTTTGCCTATTCGCTGCAGGTCTATGCGGACTTCTCTGGCTATTCCGACATCGCCATCGGATTAGCGATGCTCATGGGCTTCTATCTGCCTATGAACTTCAATAGCCCGTATAAATCCCAAAGCCCGCAGGAGTTCTGGCGCCGCTGGCACATGTCGCTTGGACGATGGCTAAAAGGCTACCTCTATATTCCCTTGGGAGGTAACAGGAAGATCGGTTTCGGTACCTATTTCTGGCTCTCGCTCATTGCCTTCGTCTCCGCCGCACTCACCAACTGGTGGTGGCAGATACTCGTACCCTTTGCACTCTTTATGCTCGTCGTGGCTGTCATCAACTCCGCTCCCTTCAGGGAGAGGTGGGGAACAGGCTTTTATAAACTGCTCTACTCCAATCTCAACTCCTTCATCACCCAAGTGCTGGGCGGTCTATGGCACGGAGCGAGCTGGAATTTCATCATCTGGGGCGGCATCAACGGAATAGGAATGATCGTGGAGAAAATATGGCGGAAGATGAACTGGCATCTGCGCTTCCTTTCCATCACCGTACTCACCTTCGGACTCATGGCGTTGGACTATTTCTACGCCCTGCCGGTTTGGAGGCTTTTCTTGGTTTGGTCGGCAATCATATGGATCGGCACCGCTATTCGTTATGTCTATTGGCTCATCACGCAGGACATGACTATTAATTGTCAATTGTCAATTATCAATTCTAAATTATCCAAAGCGTGGGCTATACTGCAAACCTTCACGTTCATCACCTTCACACGTCTGTTCTTCCGTTCGTCCTCTAATCTCGACCCGGCAACAGCCAATGAGGTAGCGTGGGAAACCGCCCGAAACATGGTGAACCAGATCGGAGGCGCATGGAATAACGCTATTATTCCCGAGTTCCTCTGGGCATACAAATACGTCGTGGCGATGTTCGTTGCCGGCATGCTCATTCACTGGCTTCCTACCAACTGGAAGAGACGTTACCGCCTTGCCTTCAGCGCCATGCCTCTATGGCTCATGGTCATCGTCGTTTGCCTTGCCATCGTCGTCATCTACCAATTCGTCACCGCCGAAATGCAACCCTTTATATACTTCCAATTCTAACAATTTAACAGTTTAACAGCTTAACAATTTAACGTCATTCACATGCTCATCGGTATCACAGGAGGCATAGGAAGTGGTAAATCCACTATCGCACGCGCTTTGGAAGCCCGCGGCTTCACTGTCTATGACTGTGACCGCGAAGCCAAACGCATCATCGCTGAAAACAAAGAGGTGCAGCAAAAAATTATATCCCTCTTCGGCGAAGAAGCCTTCATCAACGGCATTTACAACACACAATATATCAGCAAATGCGTGTTCTCTCCTTCCTTTCAGGGGAGGTCGGGAGAGGCTCTTTTGGAGCAACTAAACGCCATCATTCATCCTGCCGTCAAGGCCGACATCTTATCTCTCCTCTCCTCTATGGGGAGGTCGGGAGGGGGCTCTCTCTTCGTCGAATCCGCTATCTTATACGAATCCGGCTTGGATAGCCTGTGCGATAAGATCATACTCGTCGATGCGCCCGAAGACATCCGCATCGCGCGAACTATTGCACGCGACTATAACGGACTCGCCTCTCCCGACAATATAAATAAGGTACGCGCCCGCATACATGCGCAAGGGCACTTTCAACAACTGCATCCGGATCGCAAAACAATCGTCGTGCTAAACGACGGAAGCACTCCAATCCCCGAAATAGTGGAAAAATTAACACAATGGGTGTAGAAAAATCGACGGAAATCGTATAAAAAGAGCATTTGGTGCTCTTTTTTTGTACATATACTTGTATATGTAAGAATTTTTTTGTAATTTTGTAGCCGATTTTGCGCGCACGCCTTACAAGCGCGTATGCGTAATAGATTAAAGAGAAGATGAAAATAGCAATTATCGGATACGGAAAGATGGGTCACATGATCGAAGAAGTGGCTCTCAGTCGCGGTCATGAGATCGTGGCTACTATCGATGCCGGAAATGAGTTCGACCTCAAAGGAGCGGACGTCGCTATAGAGTTTACTACTCCCCTGACCGCCGCGGAGAATATCCGTAAGGCATGGCAACAAGGCGTCCCCGTTATTTCCGGCTCGACCGGTTGGAATCCGGAGGAATTAAAAAGTGAAAATTACGAGTTGAGATTTGAGGACAACAAGACGCTTATTACGGATGAGCTGGGAAAAACAATGCTCGTCTGGAGCAGTAACTATTCCGTCGGCGTGAACATATTCTTTGAACTGAATAAGTTCTTAGCCCGGATGATGAGCGAACAACCCCAATACGCACCTTCGATCACGGAGACCCACCATATTCACAAACTCGACAAACCTTCCGGTACCGCTAAAACGCTTGCGGAACAAATTCATGATATCGAAATATCGAAATATCGAAATATCGAAGATCTTCCCATAGAATCTATCCGCGAAGGCGAAGTGCCGGGCACGCACGAGGTGAAATGGGATAGCGAAGAAGATACAATCATTATTACACACATCGCTAAAGGCCGCAGAGGGTTCGCACTTGGCGCTGTGTTGGCAGCAGAGAAATTAGTATGAAAAATTTTCAGGAAAATAATAGTCTCTCTCTGAGACAAAGAATAATCGAAACCCCGCGTGGAGCATGGATTCGCGCAGGGATTTGGAGCATCCTCTATGTGGCGTTCGTGATCTGGGTCGCATGGGGCGATTGGAAGAGTCTGGCGTGGTTAGCACTGCTCCCGCTTATCGTGGATGCCTTCACAACGAAGTATATTAACTACACTTGGTGGAAGAAATATAAAGATACCAAACCTGCCCTTTATACCCTCTTCTCCTGGATAGACGCGATTGTATTTGCACTCGTGGCGGTGTACTTCATCAATCTCTATATCTTCCAGAATTACCAGATACCTTCGTCTTCTCTGGAGAAAAGCCTGCGGGTAGGGGATTTCCTTTATGTCAGCAAAATGGCGTACGGCGCCCGTGTGCCGCAAACACCGCTCTCTATGCCGCTCGTTCAACATACTATGCCTGAATGGCTCGGCGGAGGAAAGAGCTATTTCGATAACCCCCACTGGGGCTACAAGCGCTTGAAGGGCTGGACCAAACCACAAAAAGGAGACATCGTCGTCTTTAACTTCCCCGCCGGAGACACGGTGTGCCTTAAAATGCAGAACCCGGACTATTATTCGCTCAAACATTACCACGGTGAGACCTTGATCAAAACCCGCAAGGATGTGTTTGGTGAGATCATCACGCGGCCTGTTGATCGACGTGAGAACTACGTAAAACGTTGTGTCGGTACACCGGGTGACAGCCTGAAAATAGTAGATAATGTAATCTATACAAAATCCTCCCGTCTCTCCCCTTCAGGGGAGCAGGAGGGGTCTTCTTCTTGGCTTCAGGAGCCGGATAGAGAGGGCTTGCAACTCAATTACTATGTGCAAACGGATGGACATATGTTCGGCGCCAAATACTTGGAGAAAATCGGCATCAGCGTAGCCGATCGTGTGCAAGTGAATGCAACGATCTGGCATTTCCCGCTGACGAAAGCAATGAAGGAAGAACTGGAGAAAAATCCGCATGTGCTATCTGTCATTGTAGAACCCGAGGAACGCGGCGGTGCCGTCTATCCTTTAGGTCACGCCTATACCCGTCTCTCCCCTTCAGGGGAGCCGGAGGGGTCTTGGACGCGAGATAACTACGGACCGATCTATATCCCTCGAAAAGGGGACAAACTGCTGATCACAGAGGAGAACTATTGGCTCTATAAACGCATTGCCGACGCCTATGAGTTCAAACCGATGACGATAGGCGAGGAGTACGAATTCTCAATGGATTATTATTGGATGCAGGGCGATAACCGCCATAATAGCGCCGATAGCCGCTATTGGGGATTTGTGCCCGAAGATCACATTGTCGGAAGACCGGTGTTCATCTGGCTCTCCATTGACAAAGATACACACTCGATCCGCTGGAACCGAATCGGTAGGGGCGCGAAACGATGATCCTTCCTACCGCATATTTGCCGCCGAAATCGTACATGCAGGCGCTCATGAGCGAACCGGCTTCGATAGAGCAGATGGAGACGTTTGAAAAACAGACGTTTCGAAATCGGTGCCTCATCCGCGATCCCAAAGGCGAATGGGTGCGTCTGACAGTCCCTGTGGAAAAAGTGGAACACAAGCAGCTCACACGGGATATACAGATCAGTTACCAAACCCGATGGCAGCACCAACACTGGATCACACTCGTCAGTACCTACCAACACACACCGTACTTCCGGTATTTCGCGGACTACCTCAAACCCTTCTACGAGAAGGAGTACAAATGGCTCTTGGATCTGAATGACGAGATGAATGCAACGCTCATGGCGCTGATGCGAAAAGAGCGGCCGAAAGGAATAATAAACACGGTACGCACCGCCGATTGGAGCGGACAGATTTGGACAGATAAACATCCGTGGCAAACGGAAATAAGTATATTAGATACGTTGTTTGATGAAAGAGATTGATTGGAGTAAATTGGGATTTCATTACACTGAGCCGGACTATATCGTGCGCTCAGCGTATCACAATGGCGTGTGGGAAGAACCATACGCTACTAACGATAAGTACCTCCACTTGCATGTGTCGGCTACTTGCCTGCAATATGGTCAGGAGGCATTTGAGGGACTGAAAGCCTTTCGCGGAATAGACGGAAAAATACGTATTTTCCGCTGGCGCGAGAATGCAAAACGCATGGCGAGAAGCGCCGAGGGATTGTATATGCAGCCTGTGCCCGAGGAACTGTTCGGGAAGGCAATACGCCTCGCGCTGGAGAAAAACATGGATTACATCCCGCCTTATGGCACCGGGGCAACCCTCTATTTCCGGCCTCTGCTCATCGGTACTACGCCGCGTCTGGCGGTCGGACCCGGCAGAGACTTTGAGTTCATCGTCATCCCGTCGCCTATTGGGCCGTACTATCCCGGGAAATTCCATTGCACGACCTTTGTCGTGAACCGCCACGTGGATCGCGCTGCACCTCATGGCACCGGTACCTTTAAGGTCGGCGGTAACTACGCCGCCTCCTTCCGCGCTTCCGAACCCGCACACGCCCAAGGTATGGACTGCCTATTCCTCGATGCAAAGTACCATCGATATATTGACGAGTGTACTGCAGCCAATTTTATAGGCATTAAAGGCAACGAATACCTCACTCCACGTTCCTCTGCTATCCTGCCCAGCATCACGAACGACAGTCTGATGACCTTGGCGAAGGACCAGGGAATGAAAGTCACGCGGAGGCATATACGATTAGAGGAATTGGCGGACATGTCCGAAGCCGCTGCCTGCGGAACAGCTTGCGTCATCAGCCCGATAGATAAAGTGTTCGACCCTGATAACAATAAGATCTATCAGCTTAGCGACGAACCGGGACCGGTCTTGACACGACTCTATCACGCCCTACGCGACATACAGTTCGGCAGAGCCGAAGACAAACATCACTGGTGCGACCTCATCCCCTAATCCCGTGATCTCAAAAAAAAATAATAAAATAACTTGCTTTATGTTTTCCAAACACCCCAAAGGATTGATTCCTGCTGCGCTCGCTAATATGGGTGAGCGATTCGGTTATTACATCATGAACGCGGTATTGCTGCTGTTTTTGGTCAGCAAATTCGGTTTGTCCGATGCTACCGCAGGTATTATTTACTCAGTTTTCTATTTCGGCATTTACGTGCTGAGTCTGGTGGGAGGTATCATAGCCGACCGGACGCAGAATTACAACAAGACCATTCAGTGGGGCTTGATGATTATGTCCTTAGGTTATGTCTTTCTTGCCTTGCCGTTGTTCTCCGAGAACCCCAACGGAGGTAGCGAATGGTGGACTATTTTGGTGTTCACATGCGCAGCCTTGCTGATGATTGCTTTCGGTAACGGCCTGTTCAAAGGAAACCTGCAGGCTATCGTCGGAAAGATGTACGATGAGTTTGAAGCCGAAGCTGCCAAAGAAGGACCGGAGGCACTCAAGATTGCGCAGGAGAAACGCGACGCCGGCTTCCAGATTTTCTATGTATTCATCAATATCGGCGGCTTGGTAGCTCCTTTTGTCGCACCCTTGTTGCGTCAATGGTGGTTGCATAAGCATCAGTTGGTTTATAACTCGGACATGGCTTCCTTGGCGCATAGATATATAGCGGACGGTCAACTGACCCAAAAGTTCCAAGAGACCATGCAGGCTTCGATGCAGACTGGCTATCAGTTTGTTGACAACTTGACCTTCTGTCAGGACTATATCACCGTCTTCAACCAAGGTATCCATTATTCGTTCATCGCATCTGTCGCGGCGATGCTGATCTCGCTCCTGATTTTCCTGGCTACGAAACGTATCTTCCCGCAGCCGGCTAAAAAAGAAACAACCGGCGTAGTGGAATACACCCCGGAGGAGAAACTGGCAATGGCTAAGGAGATTAAACAACGTATGGCTGCTCTGTTCGCTGTGCTCGGTATCGCTATCTTCTTTTGGCTCTCCTTCCACCAAAACGGACAATCGCTCAGCGTCTTCGCCCGCGATTTCATTCGCACGGACAGTATCGCGCCGGAAATCTGGCAGGCGCTGAATCCGTTCTTCGTGATTGTACTCACGCCGATTATCATGTGGTTCTTCAGCCGTTTGGCTAAGAAAGGTAAATCGATCTCCACTCCACGTAAGATTGCACTGGGTATGGCGATTGCCGGCATGGCGTACTTGTTCCTCATGATTGTTTCTGCCTATAACCATTATCCTTCAGGCGATGTATTCCGTGCCATGAATGCCGAGCAGTTGTCTGCGGCCGGTCTGGCGAAAGAAGGTCCATGGGTATTGCTGGTAACGTATTTCTTCCTCACGGTGGCTGAACTGTTTATTTCACCCCTTGGACTGTCCTTCGTCAGCAAGGTAGCTCCGCGGCATATGGTCGGTTTGTGCCAAGGTCTGTGGCTTGGAGCTACGGCTATAGGTAACCTCTTCATCTGGGTAGGACCGCTGATGTACAACGCATGGCCGATCCAGTATTGCTGGACCGTCTTCTTCGCGATATGTATGGTGTCGATGGGCATTATGCTGGGTATGGTTAAATGGTTAGAAAAAGTAGCTTGCTAAATGACACGCTTATGGAAGAACTGATTAAATATTTTGAATCCTTAGAAACGCGTTTGGCAGCTGCTGAGCAAAGGGTAGCGGCTGCCGAAGAGCGTCTCTTGGCGCAGGAAAAAACGATTTCTGCTCTGCAGAACCAAATCGAGGAGATACTTCATTCTCCTCTCTTGGATCCGCAGGTGGCAGAGAAATTAGCCAATAAGGTAGCGGAGAAATTAGTAGCGCAGTTCGCTGAGCTAAAGGAACCGATAGCTGTCGAAGAACCCCTCCCCGAAGCGGAACCTGTCGTTGCCGAAGAACCCCTCGCCGAAGCGGAACCTGTCGTTGAAGAGGAACCCATCGCCGAAGCGGAACCTGTCGTTGAAGAAGAACCCATCGCCGATGAATCCGCCCTCGAAATTACGGAATCTACGGAACTTACGCAAATTACGGAAACTACGGAAACAACGAAAACTGCGGAACCTACGGCTACCCCCGTAGCCCAAGAAAAGCCCTCCCCCAAAGCCGCAATTTACGGCAAGGCGGTGGACGATATCCGTCTGGCTATCTCCTTGGGCGATCGTTTCTTGTACCAACGCGAACTCTTTGGCCAGAATGCCGAACGCATGCAACGCACACTGACCGAACTGAACGAACTCTCTTCCTTTGACGAAGCGATGGACTATATCGCCCGCTTCAATTGGGACACCGAGAGCAAAACCTATCAGCAGTTCCTCGTCACCCTCCACCGCCGCTTCGGTTAATGCCCTTCAATAAATCGTTAAATCGTAAATCGTCCAATCGTCAATAAAATGTTGTTTATCGTTCCGACACCCGTGGGTAATTTGCAGGACATGACGTTCCGGGCAATTGAGGTGCTGAAATCAGTCGATCTGATTTTGGCGGAAGATACGCGTACCAGCGGGATCTTATTGCAGCATTTCGATATCCATACGCCCTTGAAGTCGCACCATAAGTTCAATGAGCATGACACCTCTGCGGACATCGTCGAGCGGCTTAAAGCCGGAGCGAACATCGCCCTGATCTCCGATGCGGGCACCCCTGCCATCTCTGACCCCGGATTCTTCCTTACGCGCGCTGCTGCGGAAGCCGGAATAGAGATCCAGACCCTGCCCGGAGCTACTGCGTTCGTACCGGCACTCGTCGATAGCGGACTGCCTAACAATCATTTCTATTTCGAGGGCTTCCTGCCGCAAAAGAAAGGTCGTCAAACGCGCTTGCAGTATCTCGCATCGCTTGACCAGACCTTCATCGTCTATGAGTCGCCTTTCCGGCTCGTCAAGACCCTTGAACAATTGGCTGCCGCCTGCTCCGAAGAACGCAAAGCATCTGTCACCCGCGAGATCAGCAAACTGCATGAAGAGACCGTCCGCGGCACCCTCGCACAACTGATCGCCCATTTCCAACAAACACCCCCAAAAGGCGAAATAGTCATCTGCGTAGCAGGTAATTGACAATTGTACAATTTCATTCAATCGTCAATAAATCGTTAAATCGTAAATCGTCAAATCGTAAATAAATTTCAATCGTCAATAAATCGTTAAATCGTAAATCGTCAAATCGTCAATAAATAATGAGTGAGATGAAATCCCTGGCGAAGGACACCGCCATCTATGGTTTGAGTTCGATAATAGGTAAGTTCCTGAACTACCTCTTAGTGCCGCTATATACCTATGTGCTGGCGCGGACCGACGATTATGGTATCGTCACGAACCTCTATGCCTGGACCGCTCTCCTGCTCGTTCTCCTTACTTACGGCATGGAAACGGGATTCTTCCGCTTTGCAAACCGCGAGGACTACGACCCCAAGACCGTCTATAAGACCGCCTTCATCACTTTGTTATGCACCAGCGCATTGTTCTCTATGCTGGTTATCATCTTCCATCAGCCCTTGGCGAACGTTCTGGGTTATCCCGATCATTCGGAGTTTGTCGAGATGATGTTTGCTACCGTTGCCGTCGATGCCTTTGCGTGCATTCCCTTTGCTTATCTGCGTTATCAGAAGCGACCGATCGCTTTTGCTTCCCTCAAACTGCTCTTCGTCTTGCTCAATATCGGCTTTAACATCCTCTTCTTGGTCATCTTGGGCAAAAATGATGTGTATTATATCTTCCTCAGTAATATCCTCGCTACCTTTATCCAAACGGCATGTTTGTTGCCCATGACCCTGCCAAAAGGGGGAAGCTATGACGCTGCCGTCCTTCGCGACATGCTGCGTTACTCCCTGCCGCTTCTGGTGCTCGGCGTCGCCGGGATCATGAACCAAACACTCGACCGCATACTCTTTCCTTATTTATACACGGGCGCGGACGCGCAGGCGCAACTCGGTATCTACGGAGCATGCTTCAAGGTCGCTATGGTCATGATGATGTTCACACAGGCCTTCCGTTACGCATACGAACCCTTTGTCTTTGCCAAACACAAAGACCGTCACTCCGTCGAAGCATATGCCGATGCGATGAAGTACTATATTATCTTCTCCTATCTTATCCTCCTCGGAGTCATCTTCTATCTCGATATCTTCCGTTACATCGTCTCCAGCGCTTATTGGGACGGATTGAAGATCGTACCGGTTGTCCTTTGGACCTATGTCTTCCAAGGTATCTATTTCAACCTCTCCTTCTGGTATAAACTGACGGACGAAACCAAATGGGGTGCCTATTTCTCGCTTATCGGTCTGGCGATTACCCTCGTTCTCCAGATCGTCGGAGTTCCCTTAATCGGCTATTGGGCGTCTTGCGGAAGCAGTCTCGTCTGCTATTTCGTAATCATGCTCCTCTCTTATTTCATCGGACAGAAAAAAGCCCCGATACCCTATGACATGAAATCTATCGGTACCTATACCCTCCTGACCTTCGGATTATTAGCGGTATATTACTTTATCCGCTATTATTTCGATCTGAATAGGTGGCTCCTCATGGCAATCGGCACATGCTTCATTGCCGTATATATCATTAAAATGACCCGCCGCGATTTCCCCCTTTCGGGACTGCCGGTGGTGGGCAAGTACTTTAAATCGTAAATAAATTTAAATCGTCAATAAATCGTTAAATCGTAAATCGTCAAATCGTCAATTAATATTATGTTTTCAGGAATTGTAGAAACTATGGCTCAGGTCGTGAAGATTGAGACCGAGCAAACGAATAAACATTTTACGCTTCGCAACCCCTTTGGCGAACCGCTGACTATCGATCAATCTATTGCCCATAACGGCGTCTGCCTCACGGTCGTTAAGATCGAAGGTGACCTCTATACCGTCACCGCGATGCAGGAAACCCTGCGTCTCACCAATCTCGATCTCCTCCAAGTCGGCGATTATGTCAACGTGGAGCGTTCCATGCTCATGGGAGGACGTCTCGACGGACATATCGTCCAGGGACACGTCGATCAGAAAGCCGTTTGTATTGACGCCCACGAAACCGATGGAAGCTGGTACTACCGCTTTGAATACGACTCCACCAAAGAGATGATCACCCGCGGATATTTCTGCGTGGACAAAGGCTCTGTCACCATCAACGGCGTCAGCCTCACCGCCTGCGAACCGGATATACAAGGCAGCAAAGGCTACGTCTCCGTCTGCATCATCCCCTACACCGAGGAGAATACCAACTTCAAATACATCCAAGTCGGCACCGTCGTCAACCTCGAGTTCGACATCCTCGGCAAATACATGGCGCGCTATGCAGCAATTCTCAATCGTCAATAATTTTGAATTTTTAATTCATAATTTTTAATTTTTAATTCGTAATTTTTAATTTTTAATTTATACTATCATGGACAAAATTAGTTATGCATTAGGTCTCTCCATGGGACAAAACTTAATGGGTAGCGGCGTAGAGAGCCTAAACTATCAGGATCTCGCCGCAGGTATCGAAGATGTGCTCACCCACACACAACCCAAAATCACCTATCAGGAGGCGCAACAAGTACTCAACACCTTCTTCCAGGAACTGGAGCAGAAGATCGCCGGAGCCGCTAAAGCCGACGGGGAAAAGTTCCTCGCCGAGAATGCCAAACGCGAAGGAGTCAAAGTGACACCCTCCGGACTCCAGTACGAGATACTCGAACCATCGCTCGGACAAAAACCCAAAGCTACCGACACCGTGCGGGTTCACTATGAAGGTACACTCATCGACGGTACCGTCTTCGATAGCTCCTACAAACGAGGCGAATCTATCTCCTTCCCCCTCAATGGCGTTATCAAAGGTTGGACCGAAGGACTCCAGCTCATGTCGATCGGCTCGAAGTACAAATTCTTCATCCCTTACCAACTCGCCTACGGGGAGCGCGGTGCCGGACAATCAATCCCGCCCTATGCCGCACTCATCTTCACCGTCGAACTCTTAGGTATCGAATAATAACAAAAATGAAGGTTCGTGCAAGTCGAGTGTAAGCTCGCTTACACCACTCGACGCTGCCGAAGCTCCAGAAATTTAAACGCATTTAAATTTATGAAAAAATTTAGTATTTTTCTCTTGGCCGCACTGGCAATGGTTTCCTGCGGCAACAGTTATCAGGCACGCGAAGTGAACCTGACTGACGAAACCGACTCCGTCAACTACGCACTCGGTTTGATCAACGGTATGCAAATCAAAATGTATTACCTCGCTAACGATAGCTCAGACGAAGCCGTTGCGGAGTTCATTGATGCGCTCGAAGCAGGCTATCTCAACCAATCCGAAGAATCCCTCAGCGAGTTCGCACAAGCTGGACGTCAGTTCGGTAACTCGATCAAGGGCTTTGAGAAAAACGGTCTCGCTGACAACTCCGCGTGGACGCTCAATGAGAAAATCTTCCTCCAGGGACTCGTTAACGGTATCTATCAGGACACTACCGTCATGCTCCCTGCAGACGCAGAATCTTTCCTCATGCAGAACTATCAAGGTGCTGCTGACGGAGAAAAAGCCGGAAAACCCATCACTGCCAAGTGCCCCAAGAAAGCCAAAACAATCGAACTCAAATCCAACATCGATTCCATCAACTATGCCTTCGGTCTCATGAACGGCGGACAAATCAAAACCTATCTCCTCGCTAATGACACCACCGGAGAGGCGGTCGATGAGTTCATCGATGCCCTCAATGACGCGCTCAAACAGAAAACCCACAACCCGCAGGTGGCAGCTATGGGTAAGAACGTCGGCAAAACGATCCGCGAACAAGAACCCGTCGGTCTGCTCGGTATCTCGGGACTCGAGACCAACTATGACCTGATCAAACAGGGCTTCATCAACGGACTCTATAACTACACCGACCAAATGGATCTCCAGACCGCCAGCGCCTATGTGGAGTCTGTCATCTCGCGTCTCCGCTATGGCGCTACCAAAGAGGAAGGCGCTCAGTTCTTGGAGGAGAATAAACTCCGTGATGGCGTTAAGGTAACCGATTCCGGACTCCAGTACGAAGTGCTCGTGCAGGGCAAAGGCAAAAAACCGACCGCTGACCAAACCGTCAAAGTGCACTATGAAGGTACACTCATCGATGGTACCGTCTTCGATAGCTCCTATAAACGCGGTGAACCCATCGAGTTCCCTCTCAATGGCGTTATCAAAGGTTGGACCGAAGGACTCCAACTCATGCCTGTTGGCTCGAAATACAAACTCTATATCCCTTACGAGCTCGGTTATGGAGAACGCGGTGCCGGACAATCAATCCCGCCCTATGCAACCCTCATCTTCACCGTCGAACTCCTGGAAATTAAGTAATTTTACAGTTTAAAGTTGAAAGTTTAAAGTTTAAAGAAGTCCTTTAGTTTATAGTTTATAGTTTATAGTTTATAGTTTTACCACTGTTGTTTATAAAACTTTCTACTAATAACTATCCAACTTCTCTCCACTTTCAACTATCAACTATCAACTTTATCATGGGCGTCATCGCTAAGCAATCGATCCGTGGTACGATAGTTACCTATCTGGGCATCGCCGTCGGCGTTGTCACCACTTTCTTCGTGTTAACCCGTTTCCTCACCCCCGAGGAAATCGGGTTGACGCGGGTGCTTATCGATGCCGCTACCCTTTTCATCGGCCTTGCACAATTGGGTACCAACACCTCCATCATCCGCTTCTACCCCTATTTCTCTAACCCTCAAACAATTTCAAACCCTCAAACAACTTCATCCTCCGACCCCGACCACGGCTTCTTCTTCTGGGCACTCGCTGTTCCTTTTGTCGGATTCCTCATCTTCGCCCTCGTCTATTGGGCATGCCGCGTCCCCTTGGGAGCATGGTTCGGAGATAAATCTCCCCTCTTCGTCGAGTACTATTATTTCGTACTCCCTCTCGCTTTCTTCATGCTCTATCAAACCATCTGCGAATCTACCTGCAATGTCCTCATGAATATCGTCGTGCCGCGTGCTGTACGGGAATTGGTCGTGCGCATCGGACTTCTGGCGATCTATCTCCTCTATGCCTTCCGGCTCCTTTCTATGGACGGTATGGTCATCGCCCTTTGCCTCAATTACGCCCTCGCCGCTACAATCAATATGATCTATTTCTTCTCCCTCAAACCGATCAGACTCAGGCCTGACTGGAACTTCATCCGGGAGAATAAACCCCTTATCCGCCGATATTTCACCTATACCGGCTTCCTCCTCCTCTCGGCTCTTACTACCGTCTTGGCGCCTACCATCTCCTCTTTCTTCGTTACCGCTAAGATGGGACTCGATAACACCGGCATCTTCGCTATCGCTACCTATATGGCGGTCATGGTCTCCGTTCCGAACCGCTCCCTCGCCGCTATCGCTTCACCACAACTGGCACGGGCTATTAAGGACCGGAACTATTCCGAATGCTCACACCTCATCAATCAGGTCACACGCAATATGCTCCTCATCGGCGGCTTTATCTTACTGGCGATGTGGGTCAACATTGACCTTATCTTCCATATCTTGCCCAATGGCGCCACCTTCGCCCAAGCGAAATACGTAGTCCTCATCCTCGGGCTTAGCCAACTCGTCTTGGGTACCTTCTCTATCTGTTATACCGCCCTCAACTATAGCCGCTTCTATGCCTTCAGCCTCTTCGTCTCGCTCGCTCTTACCATCAGCGCGCTCTTCCTCAATAATTATCTCGTTCCCCGCTATGGCATGAACGGTGCTGCACTCAGCAATCTCCTTTCCTATACCCTTTATATCGCCCTCACCGTCGCCCTCATTGTCCCCCTCTGCCGTATCCATGTCGTGGATAAAAACTGGTGTCTTATCCTCCTTCTCCTCGTTTCCCTCTTTGCCCTCAATCACCTCTGGACCCTCTACGTCCCGTCGCTCAACATCTGGCTCGACAGTATCCTCCGCTCTCTCCTCATCCTTGGTCCCGGTCTCTTCATAGCTTATAAATCCGCCCTCTCCCCCGAAATCAATACTCAAATAGCAAATACATTAAATCGTCAATTAAATTTCAATCGTCGATAAATCGTAAATTGTGCATTGTGCATTGTAAATTGTGAATTGTAAATGCGTTTTTTTATCGTTTTCTCATATCTCGGCACCCCCTTCCACGGCTCCCAATCGCAGCCCAACGGCGTCACCGTCCAATCGGTTCTTGAATCGGCTTTCGCTACGATCCTCCGTCAGCCCGTGCCTCTTACCTTCGCCGGCAGAACCGACGCAGGTGTCCATGCCGATATGATGGTCGCGCATTTCGATTTCCCGAACCCCCTGCCGCCTAATCTCGCCCCGAGACTCAATAACCTCCTCCCCCCTGCTATAGCCGTTCGGGACCTCTATCCCGTCCCCGATGATGCGCACGCCCGCTTTGATGCCCTCGAACGGACCTATCACTATCGTATCATCACGCGCAAAGACCCTTTCCTGTACCCGACCCATACACGCGTGGCACCCGGACTCGACTTCGATGCCATGAACACCGCCGCACAACTCCTCCTCGGCAAACAGGATTTTGCTTCCTTCTGCCGTACGCATACGGATGTCAAGACCACGATCTGCGATGTCCGCGAAGCGCGGTGGATACAGACCTCCGATACCGAAGCTTTTTTCGTTATCTCTGCCGACCGCTTCCTGCGCAATATGGTGCGGGCTGTCGTCGGTACGCTCTTTGATGTCGGCCGTTCCAAGATTCCCCCTTCACGCCTCGCCGCTATCCTTGCCGCCCATGACCGCACCCTTGCCGGCCATTCCGCCCCGCCCGAAGGCCTCTCCTTGGTTGCCATTAAATACCCCCTCGAAAAAAATAATTGTAAAAATTTGGCTTTGCCAAATAATCGTGCCCTTTAGGGCTAAGAATTGTAAATTGTGAATTGTGAATTGTAAATTGTGAATTGTAATAATGCGTTTTCTCATTTCCGGCGGAGGAACCGGTGGACACATCTTCCCCGCCATCAGTATTGCTAATGCGCTGAAGGAGCTTGATCCCGAAGCGGAAATCCTTTTTGTTGGCGCCCTCGGGCGCATGGAGATGGAGCGGGTTCCGCAAGCCGGCTATCAGATCGTCGGACTACCCGTCAGAGGCTTTAACCGTGCTCAACCATGGAAGAACATCTCCGTCATGGCGGATCTCGTCAAGTCTATTCACCAAGTACGAGCGGTCATCCGCACCTTCCGACCCGACGTCGCCGTCGGGGTAGGGGGCTATGCCTCCGGTGCTGCTATGTGGGCGGCTGCGCAAATGGGCATTCCTATCCTCCTCCAGGAACAAAACGGATTCGCCGGCGTCACCAATAAGATCCTCCGTAACAAAGCGTCCAAGATCTGCGTCGCTTACGAGGGCATGGAGCGCTTCTTCCCCGCCGATAAACTCATCCTTACCGGCAACCCCGTCCGGCAAAACCTCACCCTCGGGCACCGTAACCCCTCTCCCCGCAAAACGCTACTCATCATCGGGGGCAGCCTCGGAGCACGCACGATCAACGAAGCGATCTTCGCGAACCTCAACGACCTCCTCAAAGCCGATATCCATGTCGTCTGGCAAACCGGTAAAACCTATTTCGACTCGATCCTCGCTCGCGTGCAGCAGGCTAACCTCCTCTCCCAGCAACTCGAGATTCTGCCTTTCCTCGCCGACATGCCCGACCGTTATGCACAAGCCGACCTCGTCATCTCACGTGCCGGCGCTTCCTCCATCAGCGAACTGTGCCTCCTCGGCAAACCCGCCATACTCGTCCCCTCGCCTAACGTAGCCGAGGACCATCAGACCCATAACGCCATGGCGCTCGTACGAAAGGATGCAGCTGTCCTCGTCACCGATGCACAAGCTTCCCTTCAACTCGTACCTACCGCCCTCGCCCTCATCGCCGATGACCAACGCCTTGACCAACTGCACCGGGCTATCCTCACCCTCGCACAACCCGATTCAGCGCGACGCATCGCGCAGGAAGTCATCCGCCTTGCCCAACACAAGTAATCTCCTTTCTGCCGCGCTTTTAGACTACCCCCATCCCCCCTTTTTCTGAGGGGGGTGGGGGACTGTCATTTAATTTTAATTCCCTGAAGTGTGTAAACATCCGCTCCGCGAAGGATATAAAGCCCGCCGTTCATCCAGACCTTCCTCCCTCTCTCTTCTGCCACGGTCACTCTTGTTTCCGTCGGCAATACACTTGCCGGCGGTATCTCTATATAGAACCTGTCATCATGTCTGCCTTTCTCTAAGAATACCGTATATCCTTCCCCTCCGCTCAATGTGGTCCGTCGGTTACTCTCTCGATCCACCAACACCGTGCCGCGCTTCCCTGACTCGTACGAGGTTAACTCATCCTCTTGACTCGCTTCTCCTATCGCTATGCGGTAAATGCCTGCTACCGGTATGGTCAACCCGAGGGGAATAATGATCTTTTGATCATCGTCGGGAATACAATTGGCTGCTGCGTACTCTTCTTCAATCAGGGTGTATATGTTCGCGCGACCGCTATTCCATTCTTTGCTCAAATCGTGCCCTAAGTCGAATCCGGCTGTCACCCATGCCTCATTGCTCAGACGGATATACGTCCGGTCGTGAACCGACTCCTTCTCTGACACTTCGATCCGGTATTGGCTGTATGTAGCACCCTCTCGCCATGGTTCTTCAGACGCTGAACGCGGAACAATCAGCCCTCGCCAGGTGAACGCATCGCCGTTCTGAATCAGGTAGGCGTGACCCGGAGCAAAGGCATAACCCTCCGCCGGAACAACTTCAAGACTGTTGTCTGACGAATCCCATTCGTATAAGTACGATACACCGTCAAGAGAACTGGGAACTCCCCAACCGGGGATCCCGATGCAACGCCAGTAACTGTCTTTGTTGCGACGGTCGCCTTCCGGTCCTAACTGATCGGACAGGTCGATCGTGCAACGGTAACTCTCCGGAAGACCCGCAATAGTTACATCGCAACTCATGATCTCCGAGATGCGGGATTGGGCGGGGAAATAGAGTGTTCCTACATCGCCGTTCGTCCATAGACCATCGCCGTGTGATGCTATCTGGACTGGATTGAACTGCAATAGGTATCCCTGACCCGCATGTAAGACCGAATCGGTGTCCGCGAATGCAACCCAGTTGGTCGTCCGTTCCGCAAAATATCCCTCTTGGGCACGACCAAGACCGTCGTAATAACAGATTCGCCAATCTTCTCCGATAGTACCGAAACCATGTATGTCCGATAACTGTATATCAAAAGGAAAGGAAATCCAATAGTTGTACCGCTCGTATTCGCTCAACTCCGGATTGTCGAGTGTCGCACGGCTAATCCGCACTGCCGCATAAGCCCGCATCGATTCAGACTCATGAAAAAGATGAACCGTGGCGGGTGACTGTGCATCACGACGGAACACAATATCTGCGTCCTCAGGATATACAATCAGCGGTGAGACTATGTACGAATCGATACTCCCCATACATCCGCCTTCCGTGTGAATAGCCGTATGGAGGTAATAAGTGCCCGCTATCGTCGGAGCCGTACATTGAACCGCATTGTGGCCAAAGCCTGCATCAATATGAAACCGGAAGCCTTCTACTTCGTGAGTGCAGGCTGCGTCTGAATAGAGCGACCAGCAGATATACACCTCTCCTTCTGGAACGGATGCGATAGTTGGCTCGATACGGATATTGCTGCCGGCTGTGAACGCCTCCGCATTCAGCCGAAGAGCGGTGATGTTTGCATGAAGACTATTCAGGGGCGAAAGGCAGAGAAGAAGGATAAGAATAGCAGCGCGTTTATGGCGCAGATAGGATTTGTAGCACATGTAAAAGAAAGCAAAAATCAAAAGGACATTTGGCGAACCGATAGGGACATCGTAAGAACTTTTAGACAAGAGTGTCTTTCCATTGTCTGGCGTAGCAACCCAGCCCTCTTCGCATACTGTAATCGGAGCGCGACGCAAAGAGGGTCTCTGTATCTCGGTCTCCTCTGCATACAGTTGAGACGGAGTCTCGTCCTCAAAAGGCAAAAATATAGTACCGGCGCAATCTACACCGGTACTACACATTATACTTTTTTTCATTTAGTATAGGGATTATTAGATCCAACGAACGTAGCAGAAGTCCATGCGGTGGGGCAGGAGCTCGTTTTGCGGATACATACGTAAGCAGAACTTCATGCCGCCGGCATAGTCTAACTGATAGATGTTCTCAAAGAACAGGTGACTGCCCTCGCTCTTTACCAACTTCAACGGCTCTACCTCGTATAGCTTGTCGTTGTTGTGCGTGGACGTGCGGATCGCTACCAGCTCTACACCAAGACCCTTGTCGTTCAGACCCTTCGTGTCTAGCTCTACTGCTACCTTGAACTTATCGCCTACGTTGAGGTTCGTCAAATCCACTTCCTGTTTGTGAACTACCTCGATCTCGTCCCAGTGAGCTACCATGTTCTCTTTCCATGCCGCAATCTCTTTGGCTACTTTGTAATTGTCAGCCATCAATAGAGAGTGACGTTTTGCCAATTTGTAATAGAACTTATCGAAATAGTCATCCATCATACGCTTCATCGTGAAACGCGGAGTGATCTTCGTTACCGAGTTCTTGATGTATTGAACCCACTCAGGACTGTAACCCTTGCTGTTCTTTGCGTAATACAACGGAATGATCTCGTTCTCCAACATCTGGTAGATCGTTGCTGCATCAAGCTGGTCTTGGTGAGCCTGGTTCTCATACGTACGTTTCTCCGTCAGAGCCCAACCGGCACCCTCTACGTAACCTTCGTACCACCATCCGTCTTTTACCGAGAAGTTCAGTACACCGTTCATCTGCGCTTTCTCGCCCGATGTTCCCGATGCCTCCAACGGACGGGTCGGGGTGTTCAGCCAGATATCTACACCCGATACCAGACGTTTTGCCAATCGCATATCGTAGTTCTCCAGGAAGATGATCTTACCCAAGAACTGAGGCATACGGCTGATCTCGATGATACGTTTGATCAATCCTTGACCGCCGCCGTCTGCCGGGTGAGCCTTTCCGGTGAAGAGGAACTGTACAGGATAATTCGGATTGTTAACCAACTTGTCCAGACGCTCCAGATCCGTGAACAACAGGTGAGCACGTTTGTACGTCGCGAAACGGCGACCGAAACCGATAATCAGCGTGTTCGGATTCATCTCGTTCAACGCTCTTACGATGCGGGCAGGATCACCCTGGCTCTTCATCCAATCCTCGCGGAACTTAACCTTGATATAGTCAATCAACTTGCGCTTCAAACTCATACGGGTATCCCAGATAACGGAATCAGGTATATCCGCATACGCTTTCCACATCTCTAAGTTCGACTGATCGCCCATCCACTCTTGGGGCAGGTATTTCTCGTAGATCTCTTTCCATTCGTGAGCTGCCCAGGTCGGCATGTGTACGCCGTTCGTTACGTAATCTACGTGCAACTCCTCCGGGAAATAACCCGGCCATACGGGGCTGAACATCTTCTTCGATACCTCGCCGTGCAACCAGCTCACACCGTTTGCCTCCTGGCAGGTGTTCAATGCGAACACGCTCATCGAGAATTTCTCCGATCCGTCATCCGGATTCGTACGACCCATGCCGATCAGGTCATGCCACTCGATACCTAATTTGGCGGCATATGGCGCCATGTACTTGTAGAACAAGCCCTCCTCGAAATAGTCGTGACCTGCCGGTACAGGAGTGTGACAGGTGTAAAGTCCCGATGCACGTACTACCTCTTTCGCCTCGTTGAAACTCAGTCCTTCTTCTACCAAATCAACTAAACGCTGCAAGCCCATCAAAGCCGCATGACCCTCGTTGCAATGATATACATCCTTCTTGATGCCGAGTTTCTTCAATGCCAGCATACCGCCGATACCTAACAAGATCTCCTGTTTGATACGGTTCTCCCAGTCGCCGCCGTAAAGCTGGTGAGTGATCTGACGGTCCCATTCGCTGTTCAACTCGTTATCCGTATCCAGCAGATACAGATCCATACGACCTACAGCTACTTTCCACAGATATGCCTTTACCGTACGATCCGGATAAGGTACCTCTACGATCATGTTGCTGCCGTCCTGCTCTTTTACTTGAGTAATAGGCAGGTTCGAGAAGTTCTGCGCCTCGTAATTGGCTATCTGCTGACCTTCCGGACTCAGAGTCTGGGTGAAATAGCCGTAACGATACAGGAAACCGATTGCCGTCATATCTACGTTGCAATCAGAAGCCTCTTTGATATAGTCGCCGGCGAGAATTCCTAAACCGCCGGAGTAGATCTTCAATACATGCGTCAGACCGTACTCCATCGAGAAATAAGCAATCGTCGGTTTCTTCTTGTCTTTCGGAGCTTCCATGTACTCACGGAAATCCGCATAAACCTTGTTCAGCTGCTTCATGAACTTCGTGTCCTTCGTCAGCTCCACCATACGCTCATAACTGATGATGTTCAGCAATACAACGGGATTCGACTCCGCACGATGCCATGCCTCGTCATCGATATAACGGAACAAATCCTTCGCTCCGGCATTCCAGCTCCACCATACGTTGTACGCAATCTCTTGCAGTTTGCTCAACTCTTTCGGAAGAGTTGCATGAATATTGCATTCCTTCCAAGTGGGTTGATTCACATTACTTACTTTTACATTCATTGGTAATATAATTTTATTTAGTTTTTATTCTTATTTGATTTTGAATTCTTAATTCTTAATTGTGCATTGTGCATTGTGCATTGTGAATTCTTTTAAGCGCAATTTAACTCCGACTTCATAGCTAAAACTATGACGTCAGAGAGAAAAAGCGCACAAAGTTACTACTTTTTTTTGAAATATGCAAATTTTTTTGTACCTTTGTACCCGATTTGTGAAAAATTTAGCAACTATGTCTTCTTCTTGGGAAATAAAATATGAGATTCTTCGCAGACGCGACATGCGCGATGCGTTCACTTTTACCGTCGATCCTGCCGATGCAAAAGACTTCGATGACGCCCTTTCTTTCGAGATCTTGAATGCCGACGAAGTCTCGAACCTTCAAACAACTTCAAACCCTCAAACCCTCTATCGCATCGGTGTTCACATAGCCGACGTCTCTTTCTATGTCCGGCCGAATACCAAAGTGGACGACGATGCCTATAAACGGGGCACCTCCGTCTATCTCGTCGATCGCGTCCTCCCTATGTTGCCCGAAGAACTATGCAACGATAAATGTTCACTCCGGCCTAACGAAGATAAACTCTGTATGTCCGTCATCTTCACCATGGATGCCGACGCGCACGTGCTCAAATATAAGATTTGCCGCACAGTGATCCGCTCTGATTTTCGACTGAACTATGACCAAGCTATGGCTATTATCAAAAACGAGACGAAAACGACCCCTGCCTTTCCCGAACCATTAACCGGAGCTGTCATGGCTCTCCACGCGCTTGCGCAGAAACTCCGTGCGGAACGCTTGGCCGCCGGAGCGCTCGCTATCGAACAGGACGAAATGCGCTTCCGACTTGACGAACATGGCAATCCCGTAGAGATCTATTTCGAATCGCATAACGAAGCACATCAACTCATTGAGGAATTTATGCTCCTCGCTAACCGGACCGTCGCAAGAGCCGTCGGTTCCGGCAGACCCTTTGTCTATCGCGTACATGACCTCCCCGATGGAGAGAAACTGGATGCCGTCAAAGCATTCGCCCGCAAAATGGGCTCTCGGGTATCTCCGCAAGCAATTGACCTCCTTACAATCCGAGCGCAAGCAAAAGCTGTCTATTCAACCTATAACATCGGGCACTACGGACTCGCCTTCTCACATTATACCCATTTCACTTCACCTATCCGGCGTTACCCCGATCTCATGGTCCACCGACTTGTGGAGAAATACATCCTTACCGGAAAGAAAGAGACCATGACGCGCGAGGAACTGGAGGAAAAATGCGAACATTGCTCCGCTTGCGAACAGGATGCCGCACAAGCCGAACGCGACTCCGTCAAACTCTTCCAGGCTATGTGGATGACGAATCATATTGGAGAAATACTACCGGGACATATCTGCGGCGTCACCGATTTCGGACTCTTTGTACAACTCGACGAAAGCCGTTGTGAAGGACTCGTTCGGATCACTCAGATAGGCGAACCGGGAGAGTACTGGCAGTATGATGAGCAGAACTACCGCCTTTTCTGCGATACTTCCCGTCGCTCTTACACCCTCGGCGATCCCGTCACCGTGCAAGTCATTCGGGCCGATGTCAATAAAAGCCAAATTGACTTCGATTTAGTCGAAAAAGAAGGAAAATGAAAAATATACAATAAAAAATTTGCATACATCCGATTTTTTTACTACCTTTGTACCCGATATGAAAAAACGCCTCTACATAGCACTTGTTTTTTGCGCTCTCTTCGCATGCGCGCACGCGGAAACTATATTATTACGCACAGGCGCACGCGTAAAAGGTACCATCGTCTTCCAAAACGATGAGGTGGTCATCATCCGCGAAGAAACTTCCGGGGCGCGATTCCAATATCCACGTGCGGACGTCGAGGCAATCACGGTGGAGCAAACAAACTATGAGAAGCCGGAACAACAACTCGAACAAGAGCAAAAAAACGAAATAAAAGTCTCCAAGAAAGCCTCTATCCTCTTGGAATTAGCCGGAGGACTTTCCTTCCTGCCCGCGCAACCTGTCGGGGGGGCAGCTTCCGTTGATCTGTTGGTCGGTTCGCATCATATAGGCGACAGGCATCTCTTCATCGGTGGTGGAGTAGGCTACCATGGTATCTTCATGCAAGGGGGAAAATATAACTTTATCCCCCTTCAGGCGGCTCTCCGTATGCCTTTCACCGAACACAAACACGCTCCTTTCTTCGGTATCTCCGCCGGTTATGGTATTGCACTCAGCAAGGACTATGCCGGTGGCATCTATGCCGGACTCGATCTCGGTTACAGGTGTCAACTCAACCCCAAAACGGCACTCGCTCTCGCCTTCTTTGCGCAATTCCAACAAGCTACCGTCAAAGTCACAGAAACCATTGAAGATACCTCCTTTACCAATAATACGGGACGGAACATAGTCAACACCGGAGTCAAATTAGCTTTTTATTTCTAATCCGAATAGCCTCTCAACAAAATCAACCATGAAAGTCAAACGGGAAAATAAGGTTTCTCTCATGCTCAACGACAGCGAAAAACGTGCGCTGGATCGTTTCTGCGATAAGTACGGCGTCAAGAACCGCAGTAAACTCATCCGAGAAACACTCATGAAAGCTATTCTCAAACAACTCGACCGCGATCAGCCTACCTTATTTGACTAATCTATAATTTTTAATAAAAAAAACGCCTCCTTGTGAGAGGCGTTGCTTTTACCCTAAGTAAGTCTGTAAGATATGACTCCGTTGGCCGGTGTTCAGTTTGCGGATCGCTTTCTCCTTGATCTGACGTACACGCTCGCGGGTCAGATGTAACTCATCCCCGATCTCTTCAAGCGTCTTTTCCGGTACGCCGATACCGAAGAACTTGCGTAAGATGTCGGCTTCACGAGGAGTCAGAGTTGCTAAGGCACGACCGATTTCTGTAGAGAGGGACTCATGAATAAGACCACGATCCGCATTCGGCGAATCTTCATTGACCATCACATCGATCAAACTGTTGTCCTCTCCTTCTACAAACGGCGCATCTACACTCACGTGGCGACCCGACATCTTTAATGTTTCCGCAATCTTGTCCATCGGAATATCCAACATCTCGGCTAACTCCTCGGCGCTCGGCTTGCGCTCGTACTCCTGCTCAAAACGCTGGTAGGCTTTGTTGATCTTGTTCATCGATCCTACCTGGTTCAACGGCAGACGTACGATACGGCTCTGCTCTGCTAAGGCTTGAAGAATTGATTGACGGATCCACCAAACGGCATAGGAGATAAACTTGAAACCACGGGTCTCATCGAATTTCTCAGCTGCTTTGATCAAACCTAAGTTGCCCTCGTTAATCAAGTCCGGCAGACTTAAACCCTGATTTTGATACTGCTTGGCTACAGAAACCACGAAACGCAGGTTGCTTCTCGTCAACTTCTCCAAAGCCGCACGGTCTCCATTACGGATACGACCGGCCAACTCTACCTCTTCTTCCACCGAAATCAAATCCTCCCGACCGATCTCTTGCAGATACTTGTCGAGACTCGCGGACTCACGATTGGTGATTGATTTTGTAATTTTTAATTGACGCATGTATAAACTAAATGAGTTTATAGTTTAAAGTTTATAGTTGATAGTTTAATGAAGTCTTTTAGTTGAGCGTTTATATGTTTACAAGTACGGTCTATTAAACTTTCTACTTATGAACTTTCCAACTTCTGTCAACTCTCAACTATCAACTTTCAACTATTTTCGCCTGGCGGCGAAGTGATCCGGTCGGGATTCGAACCCGAGACCCACAGCTTAGAAGGCTGTTGCTCTATCCAGCTGAGCTACCGGACCCCGGAGCGTCCTCCCGATGAAACGGGAGGAGCGGCCTCCGCCTAGAAGGGTCTTATACTCCCTCCTTTGTTCTTGTTCTTCGTGTTTGCTGCTTTTTTAGCACACAAAAAACGTGCCTAAAAAGGCAATTTGGCTGCAAAGGTACTACTTTTTTTTGAATTGTGCAAATAATTTTGTACTTTTTTGCATTTTTACCCTCATTTTTAGAGCAAACTGTCAAAAAGTTGTGCCAAATCCTGCTTTCTGCATGCTCCGACATGACGATTTACCAATTCGCCGTTGTGGAAGAAGAGCATCGTCGGGATATTCATAATGCCGTACTCCTCGCAGGTGTCCGGATTATCATCCACATTCAGTTTGCCGACTACTATTTTGCCGTCGTACTCATTGGATAACTCCTCCAAAATAGGAAGCATCATCTTGCACGGACCGCACCAAGCAGCCCAAAAATCTACTACTAACGGTTTCCCTGACGCAATTACATCCTTGATGTTAGCGTCTGTAATTTCTACTGTCATACGTTTTGTTGTTTTATATTTTTTATTGTTATTCGTTTTTGGTTCGGTCTCCGCAACAAAATATCTGTCAACGGATCCTCCAAATAGGTCTGAACCGCTCTCTTAACCGGACGTGCACCGTTCTTGCGGTCGAAACTCTTATCTACTAATTGCCCCACTACCTCCGGCGTCACATTCAACTGGTGGCCTTGAGTCTTCAGCCGTTGCTGTAACATACCGATCTCGATCTGAACAATACGGTTGATCGTATCTTTGCTCAGCGGCTCAAAAGTCACCACATTGTCAATACGGTTCACAAACTCCGGCGGGAACTGCTTCTGCAATGCCTTGATCAGCGTCTTATCTACCGTCTTCTGATCCGGCTCGGACGCACTGAATCCGACGCCACCGCCGAACTCAATCACTTGCCTTGTGCCTACATTGCTCGTCAGCACAATAATCGTGTTTCGGAAATCAACGATATGTCCCTGTCGGTCAGTTAATCGTCCTTCATCTAACACTTGAAGCAACACATTGAATATATCCGGGTGAGCTTTCTCGATCTCGTCAAACAGAATGATCGAATACGGTTTGCGCCGCACGGCTTCTGTCAACTTGCCCCCTTCCTCATGCGCTACATAGCCCGGAGGCGCTCCTACTAACAAACTAACCGTATGTTTCTCCATGTACTCGGACATATCGAAACGGATCATGGCGTCTTTCGATCCGAATAACTCCTCTGCGAGGCATTGCGCCAGATAGGTTTTGCCCACACCGGTCTGACCTAAGAAGAAGAACGTACCGATCGGACGTTTGGGGTCGCGCAATCCTAAACGGCTACGCTGGATAGCACGCACTACGGTATCTACCGCTTTGTCCTGACCGATGATCTTGCGTCTCAGCGTCTCGCCCATCGTGCGAAGACGCTCGGTCTCTTCCGTTGCCACGCGGTGTACCGGCACACCAGACATCATACTGACCACTGCGGCTATATCTTCTACACTCAGTACGTAAGGCTCCTTGTCCTCATGCAACGCCGCCTGACGGGCGTGACTCCGGGCACCCGCTTCGTCCATCACGTCTATTGCTTTGTCCGGGAATGAACGATCCGTCAAATACCGTTCGGACAACTTGACACAGGCTTGCAATACCTCTTTCGTATATACCACATGGTGGTAACTGCCGTAGTGGTCACTTAACCGGTGCAAAATATCCAATGTCTCTTCACTTGTTGTCGGACGTACTTGCACTTTCTGGAAACGGCGTTCCAATGCCCCGTCTTTCTCTATCGACTTGGCATACTCCGCCGTCGTGGTCGCTCCGATACATTGTACCTCCCCGCGAGAGAGCGCCGGCTTGAGGATATTCGCCGCATCCAACGAACCCGATGCGTTTCCTGCTCCGATCAGCGTATGAATCTCGTCAATAAACAGGATAATCTCGGGGTGCGCTCGCAATTCTGAGATAACCTGCTTCATCCGCTCCTCGAACTGACCCCGATACGTCGTTCCGGCAACCATCGAAGCCAGATCGAGCGATACAATCCTTTTGCCTTGCAGCGCTCCGTCTGTATCGGCCACAATGCGCAGCGCGATACCTTCCACAATCGCCGATTTGCCCACACCGGGTTCGCCGATCAGGATCGGGTTGTTCTTCTTGCGCCGACTCAAGATCTGAATAACGCGTTCAATCTCCGTCTCACGACCCACAACAGGGTCTAATACCCCGTCTTTCGCCAATTGGGTCAAATCACGACCGTACTTGTCCAACGCCTTGGTGGACGAATCGGATTTCTTCTTCTCCTTGCCTTGACCCGTGTTCGCATGCCAGTTATCTGCGTTCACGTCGTCGTTCTGACTCATGGCGTTAATCGGTGCTTCGGACTCGTTATGCGGCTCGCCGTATAACTCCACCATCTGCGGATACGTGATGTTCCATTTCGTCTCCAAATATTCCGCCACGGGGTTTAAGCCCTCGCGCAATATCGCCAAAAGCATATGTATGGATGCCACAGGTTCGCTGTGGTACTCGTGACTGATCGTCTCCGCAATACGGAAGATACGCTCTGTTGTCTCGCTGATAGGAATCTTTGGTAACATCTGCTCGCCGCGAACGCTCTCGTCCAAGTGCTCTTTCGCATCGCGTAGCACAATCTCCGTCTTCATCAACAGATCATATGCCGATCCCTCTCCGATGCGGAATATAGCCAACAACAAATGCGCCGGCTCAATCGCCGCACTCCATAAACGCCTTGCCTCTTCCTCTGAATAGAGGATAATCTTATTTGTATTCTGGGTAACTAACATATTCTTCTTATAAACGTTCTCCTAATATCTCTTAATTATAAATTGTGAATTGTGAATTGTGAATTGTGAATTGTTAATTATAAAAATGCCATGCCAAGCCCGCTCGGAACTGATCGGGGTTCGACGGATAACCGGGCATAGTTAGGTAATTCTTGTTGCTTGCCATAAACAAGCGGTTTATATGTTGGTACTGCACAAAAAAGCGCAGGTGAATAGACTTGACAAAGAAGTTGGCATACACATTCATCCATGGATAATTGCCCACTTCCGTACTCTGCTGGGTCGCAAACATACCCGTCGCCGGACACAGCACCGGTGCGTGGTACCGGGTGAAATACCGCAAATCAACACCTATCTGCGCCTCCAGCGCCCGAAACCATGTGCCGTGGTAATACAACCGATGCTGCAAGATAACTGTCGGTACCGGCATCACAGAATCGTTCGTCGAATGTTGAATAACCGCGTGGTTCTCCAAATTGATCCAAGGGGTCGTGAGATCCAATCCCACATCACCCGTGATCACCTGTACGTTACCTTGGTACTGGCGCGGTTTCCAATCGGCAGCGGAGAAATAAATCGGACGGGTGATGTTCTCAAACGTAAAATCAATCCGCGGCTTGAACCATTTTGTCGGATAAGCAATCGTCGCTCCGCCTAAAACACGGAAGGTATATTTGAACTGATTGTTCCAAATAAGGTGATTGGACCGGAAATTCTGCAAATACGGATGCGGTGTGACGGACTTGACATACGCGCGCGCGCCTATTATAAAAGGAGACGGACCCGCCTTGAATTGCGTCTCCAAACGACCGTTCACGTCGAACTCGCCGATCTTGTATCCCAACACGCACACCGAACCCTCTACATTATACCGCACATTGGCTCCTGTGCTCTTGTGAATCGATCCGCCGACAAACGTGTTGTTCATCCATCGGTAGTCGTAAATACTGTCATAAGGCACCGAGTCGTTCATGATACGCTGGCATTCGTTCATCGCAAAAACCGTCGCGCCGAACTTCAACGCCGTGTTATAGGCCTCGCAGAACGTCACGGCAAGCGTATTGCGGATTGTCAGCACATCCGTCGTGTCGTTCGTCTTCGAGTTGTTGTAATACGTCGTATCGTAGAAACCCTGCTCGGCGCTTTTCTCTATGTAACGCCGGTTCGAGTTGTTGACTTCAAAAACATGGGCAAAAGTCATCAGCGGGATATACTGCACTTTGACAGTGTCCCTTTTGACCCTTCTGCCGTCTTCCACTACCTCTATCGAATCGTGGTATTCGCGCTCATGTGTGAGCGCGTATTGGTTATGTAAATATCCGCTCAGATAGCGGTAACCGGTCATGGAGTTAAGTCGTACCGGCAGATCCTCTGCCCGCAAGGAGGAATTCAAATCCGATATATCACTCAATCCACCGTTATTGAACGAACTGAGCCGGCTCCAGCTGAAAGCGCCGTGCATACTGTAATGGTCACCGGTGTAACTGCCCCATAACGAACCCCGGAAGAGCTTTCCTGCCGTGTTCGCATATCTTCCCACGGAACTCAGATAATCCATCTCTAAACCCAGATTCAACTTGCGACTTAGGTTACCGGTGAATAGAAAATCTATGTCGTGTTCCTCGTGCGCACTTACAAAACCTCTCTTGTACGCTACCGTCGAGAACGGCGTCCGCGTATTGAAATAGCGTTGTTGCTGCGGGGTCACGACATAGGGCGCGAGAGACCACGCAAAAGGATCGTCTATCGTCTGTTTGCGGTCATTGATGATGCGGCTCTCAATGGGAGAAACCAAAGCATTCGCGTTCGTCGTACTGCTAAGCGAGTAGAGATGTTGTACATCCACATCGTGATAATTGAGCATCACGGTGTCAGTGAAAGGAATCGTGTCCGCCACGACGCTCAGACCCGGTAACTGCCAGGTCTTCACTTCCGTTCGTACACGGGGCTGTTTAGCAGCGGCCACAAGGGTCGCTGCTAACAGCACTAATACTATGAAAAGTCTTTTAACTTTCAACTAAATTACTTTCTACTAATCTTCTTTCAACTAGAAGACTTCTCTAAACTCTCAACTCTCAACTTTTCTTCTTCAACTTAGCCTGAAGTGCCTGGATCTCCTCTTCCTGGTTACGGATCGTCTTGAGCAACTCGTTCAACTCTTCGTTCTCAATGGTCGTCGGGTATTGCTCTTCCACGCTCTGCAGGAAGTCAGACAGCACGTTCATATAGTTGATGAACGCATCGTAAGCGGACTCGTATTGGGTCTCGCCCTGGTCGATGTGGTTCATGTAGTGCAGATAGTTTACATCTTGCAGACGAAGCCAGTTGGTCTTCAATGCCTTGTCCTGGCAGAGGTGTACGCGCTCCGAAACTGCATAGAGCTTGTTGATAGCCTCTTGTTGCAGATCGTTGCCAACATAAACGCTCAGATCTTTTGCTTCGCCGCTCCATGTCAATGGATACGGACTCGTCAGTACATCCTCTGCGCTCAACTTCTTCGCTGCCTCGGCAGGGGTCATGAAGCCCATCTCGCGCTCCAGAACATAGTACGGCAGTGCTTTCAGGAAATCGAAGATTCCTGTTCCGGCGTTCTGGCGAACACCAAACGTCTCTGCGCCGACCCAGATATTGATGATGTCCTCGCCTTCCGGCAGCGCTTGCAGTTGGTTTGCATATTTCTCTGCATCAATCGGGAAATTACCCCATGACGGATCGGAGAAATGGAAACTCAACTCATCGCTCAGACCGGTGTTGCGCAACAGCACTTTCATCTTCGGCGCACCCGCAGACTGATATACTTTGTTCGGGGTCTTCCAACTGATCACATGTTTGGCACCCTCGGTCATGATGGCTTTGTAACCCATCTTGTTGAGCTTATACGCCAACTCGTCGGTATAGAGCAACTCGGTGTTCCAAACGGTCTGTGCCTTCACGCCGAGAATGGTCTCCAGCAGCGATGCTTGTTTCTTGAACTGCTCTTTCATCTCGCTCTCGTTGTACTCGGAAGCCAGAGAATAGCTGTACGGAGTAGCTAAGAACTCAACGCACTTGGTCGCTGCCAGCTCCTTCAATACATCGATCATCTCCGGGTTAAACTGCTCGAACATCTCGATCATCGTACCGCTCACGCTCAAAGCGCAGTGGAATTTACCCTTGCTCAGACTGATCATGTCCTTCAAGGTGTTACATAGCGGCAGGTAAGACGTGTTTACGAGCCAGTTTACATGTTCCTCTGTTGCCATGTCATCGTAGTAGTAGTGATCATGGCCGATCTCAAAGAAACGATAGCGCTTCAGACGGTAAGGACTGTGCATCTGGAAGCAAAAACATATATTTTTCATAATACTTAAATTACTTTAAACTTTAAACTTTTAACTTAAAAACTTCTTTCAACTCTCAACTATCAACTTACAAAGTATGGTTGATCACACCGTCGTAAATTGCGCGTACTTTGAGACCGGCGTCAGACCACTTGATATTGTTGACCTCAGCCATACCGAGTTCGTGCAGACTCTTGTACATCGCCGGATATTTGACGATCGCGTAAATAGCGTCCGCCATCGCGTCAATGTCCCAGTAATCGGTCTTGATGGCATGTTGCAGGATCTCTGCACAGCCCGACTGATGACTGATGATCGACGGACAACCCACTTGCATAGCCTCCAACGGAGAGATACCGAACGGCTCACTCACACTCGGCATGATATACACATCGCTCATAGCCAGCATCTCTTGTACCTGCTTGCCGCGCATGAAGCCCGGGAAGTGGAACTTGTCCGCAATTCCGCGTTTAGCCACAAGATCAATCATCTCCGCCATCTTATCGCCGCTTCCGGCCATTACGAAACGTACACCGTCCGTCTTGCTCAGCACGCGCGCTGCGGCTTCTACAAAGTACTCCGGACCTTTCTGCATCGTGATACGGCCGAGGAAAGTAACTAATTTGTCCTTCCTCTCCGGCTTGGTGAACTCCTCAGGATGAGCTAACGGCTCTACGGCGTTGTGTACCGTGCTGACCTTGCGCGGGTCGATGCCGTATTTCTCGATCACCGTCCGGCGGGTCAGGTTACTAACGCACATAATATGATCCGCTGCATCCATGCCTCGTTTCTCGATTGCATAAACGGTCGGGTTCACATTACCGCGACTGCGGTCGAAATCCGTCGCATGGACGTGGATAACCAACGGCTTGCCGCTGATCTGTTTCGCGAACACACCTGCCGGATAAGTCAACCAGTCATGGCTGTGGATAATATCGAAATCCAGACTGTGAGCCAGCACGCTTGCTACCGCTTCGTAGTTTCCGATCTCTTCGATCAAGTTATCCGGGTATCTTCCCGAGAAACCGACGCAACCTAAGTCATCTGTTCCGATGCGGCGGTAGTCGTACTTGATGCCGTCGCGCAGATGATAGTACTCTTCCGGGCTCATCTTGCCCTCCATGCGCTGTTTTACGTAGTCGTAGTTCACGTCTTTCCACACTACCGGCACGCTGTTCGCGCCGATGATCTTGAGGAAACTCTGATCCTCATCGCCCCACGGCTTCGGAATGACGAACGTGATCTCCATATCCGGTTGCTGCGCCATACCGCGCGTCAGACCGTAACTGGCGGTTCCCAAACCTCCTAAGATATGAGGAGGAAACTCCCAACCAAACATTAACGCTTTCATTTGTTTTCCTCCTTTCCTTCTTGTTCAGCTTCTGCTTGCTTATATTTTTTCAAGGTGTCCATCACGCTGATCACAGCCGCTACACTCGGAGCATAACTCATGCCGCCGTGTCCTTTGTACGGCGGGTTGCCGTCATACATCTCGTTCAGCGTACCGATCGTCAACTCGTCCATCTCAGCCTCGAAGCCGACTAACAGACGCTCCATGAAACTGATTCCGCTGTATTTATATACGTTCATGTACGCACGTGCGTAAGCGGCGATGGTGAACGGCCATACCGGTCCGTTGTGGAAGTTGCGGTCGCGTTCTTGCTGGCCGCCGCGATAGATCGGACGGTAGTCGCCGCTCTTCGGACTCAGCGTACGCAGACCTTTCGGCGTCAGCAACTCTTTCGTGCATATATCTACTACCGCCTTCTGCTGTTTCTTGTCCAGCGGGCTGTACGGCAGACCGGCCGCCCAGATCTGGTTCGGGCGTACCTCGCGGTTCTCGTAGCCGTCTAACACGTAGTCGTTCAGATAAACGCCGTTCCAGAACGTCTTGACGAACGCATCTTTCGTGATTTCGGCTTGATATTCCATCAAATCCGCGCTGGTCTCTTTGCCCATCTCACGCAGCATCTCTGCCGTGAAACGCATAGCGTTGTACCAGAGCGCATTGATCTCCACTACGTATCCTGTACGCGGCGTGATCGGCCAGCCGTTCTCGGTCGCGTTCATCCAGGTCGCAGGACGTTGCGTGCCTTCTACCCACAGCAATCCGTTCTGATGCAACTTGGCACGCGGATGATTCTGCTTGCGGTAGTATTGGATTATATCTTTGCATAACTCGCCGTACAGCTCTGCGGCTTCACGGACGCTGTACTTATGCGCATATTTCTGCGCCGCGCGAACGAACCACAGCAAGGCGTCCGGCTCGTCCATGCCTGACATCTTCACGTCATGCACACGGCCGCTCATGAAGTTCAAGATCTCTTCGATCGCGGTCTTGTTGATGATGGCGTCCCAATATTCCGGACGGTCGATGTCTAACGTACAACTCGGTACGCTGAAGAACGTGTTACGTGCATCGGCTTTGAACCACGGGAAACCGCTCAGGAAATAGCACTTGTCGCCTTCGCGTTTGTAGAACTGGCTCGCGCTGTTCTTCAGCGTCGAGAACATGTCCTCACGGCGGTTACGGCGCTCCAACTCTTTCTTCCAGGTCGCTTTCAGACTTCCCGTCTTGCATTCCGTAACGCCGGCGGCAAAGATGATACTCTCACCTTTCTTCATCGGCAACTCGAAATAGCCCGGTACTAACAAGTCCTCCTTGTATGCATAACCGCGCTCTAACTCCTTGCGATAAGCAATGTCTTTGTACCATTGCGGATCGTGGTGGTACTCAACGGCCTTGCTGAACTGCATGTACAGGTTCGGGAAACCCGGGTACATCCTGTTGAAACGACCGTTCTCGCATTCGTCCATGTTGGCGTTAGCCAAGGGATTTTCGTGTGTCAACTCGTTCACGCTTCGGAACGCTAAGAACGGGCGGAAACGAAGCGTCGTCGGACTTCCGCTCTCTAACAGCGTGTAACGAATCAGAACGCGGGGCTCGAAGCTTACCAACATTCGTTCTTTCTCCAATACCATCGCACCGACACGGTAAACGGTCTTGGAGATCAATTCGCAGTCAAACTCGCGAATGTACTTGTGTCCGTTCGGACTGAAATGATTCTCACCGTACTCGTGCAGACCTAAGTTGAACTCTGCGCCATGTTGGATAACTGTCTCGTCCAGCGAACTGAGCAGAACAAAATTGTCCTCGCCCAGTTGAGGAAGCGGCATCACCAACTGACCGTGGTACTTACGTGTGTTGCAATCGACCAAAGTAGTCGAGTTGTACACACCTGCACGGTTCGTCCGAATCATCTCTTTTTGGAGCGATCGCTCCAAATTAACAAGTACTGTCTTGTCAAAATTCAGATAACTCATGATCGTGATTTAATATTAAGTAATTTGTTTGTAATTCGTAATTATAAATTGTGAATTGTGAATTGTGAATTGTGAATTCCTACAGTTCGCTCACAAACTGCTTGATCCTCTGCTCTTCGGCTTTCTTGCAAACCAACAGCGCGCCTTTCTCTTCCGCGATGATCATGTCATCCACGCCTTGCACGATGGCTTTCTTTCCGGATTCAAGCACTACTATATTGCCCTTTGCCTCATAGAAATGTGCCTCGCTGTGCAGACTCACGTTCCCGTTCTCGTCTGTCTCGCTCAGCTCATACAAACTGCCCCAGGTGCCCAAATCGCTCCAGCCGAAGCTGCTCGGCAACACAAACACATTGTTTGCTTTTTCCATGATTCCGTAGTCGATACTGATGTTCGGACATTTTGGGAAGATCTGTTCGATGAAATCTTCCTCTTTGTCGGTTCCCATCAGCAACTCACCTTCTCTGAAACGGTCTGCCACTTCCGGCAACAGATATCGGAATGCCTCGCTGATGGTCTGTAAGTTCCATATGAAGATACCGCTGTTCCATAGAAAATCTCCGCTCTCCAAGAACACTTTCGCCATCTCCAAATTCGGCTTCTCCGTAAACGTCTTCACCGGATATATACCATCCTCAATTTTAAATTTTTCATTTTTAATTTTTAATTTGTCATCCGATTTGTCCGCGACAAATTGAATATACCCATATCCCGTTTCCGGCCGTGTGGGTTGCATGCCTAACGTACAAATCGCCTTGTTCCGGCTCACGAAATCAAAGGCTTTCAAAATCGCCTGACGGAATTTCTCTTCCTCCAAGATCAGATGATCGCTTGCCGCCACAACGATGTTCGCTTGCATCTCCGGCTTGTTCCAATCGATCTCCAAGTAACTTGGCAATTTCGATCCTGTCGTACCGCCTTTGACGCTGCCGTCTTTGGCATAACCTTGTTCTTCCGGTGTGTATCCATATGCTTTTTGCAGACACAATGCACGAATATGCGCGGTCGCATAAGCGATACACGGCGCCGTATTACGTCTTGCCGGTTCGCAGAGGATCTGACCCTCCGTCAAATCCGGTATCTGCTCCAAAATGATCTGTTTGTAGGCTACATTCGTAACAATAAACACATTCTCAATCGGTACGATCGGTCTGAAGCGATCTACCGTCATTTGAAGCAAACTTCTGCCTGTTCCGAAAAAGTCCAAGAACTGTTTCGGCTTTTCTTCTCTGCTGTACGGCCAGAAACGACTTCCAACGCCCCCGGCCATAATCACGCAATAGTTATTTTCCTTTTTTGTCATAATAAATGTATATCTGTGTTTTTTATGGTTGTTATCTCTCAACTATCAACTCTCAACTCTCAACTCTCAACTATCACCCTTCCACCTGCTCTCATCGGGTGCTCATCGGATGCTGCGTATGACGTTAGCGGGAGAGGATAGGCATGGTAGTTTTTCTAAAAGCGCACAAAGTTACAACTTTTTTTTCATATACGCAAGCGCGCACGTACTTTTTATTAAAAAAAATGCATTTTTGCCATTTATTTTGCAATTTTTAATTTTTAATTTTTAATTTCTAATTATTTGTTGTATCTTTGCATCGTATTTTGGAATAATATGGGCTTTTTGCAAAAAAATAGAAAATTCAATTGTCAATTATCCATTCTCAATTGTCAATTATCCATTCTCCTGTTGTTAGCATGTGTCTCATGCTCCAATAACTATACCCCGCGTCCGTATGGTTATTACCGAATCACAGTCCCTGACACCGCCTATACGGATTTCTCTTCCCCCATTAAGGGGGGATTGAGGGAGGCTTATCCCTATTCTTTTGCTCTTTCCCAAAACGCAGTAGTTCTGCCGGTTAAGAAGGACGGAGAACCGTTTTGGATCAACCTCTACTACCCGGCTTTGAATGCCACGATCCATTGTTCATACAAACCGGTTCGGAACAACTTGCGTGAGCTGACCAACGATGCTTTGGAGTTCGTCTATCGCAATGCTTCGTTTGCAAATGCAATACCCGAACGCGAATACAATCACCCCGAAGCGGATGTCTATGGCGTACTCTTCGACCTGGAAGGCAACACCGCCTCGTCCTGTCAGTTCTTTGTGACCGACTCCACGCGTCATTTCTTCCGTGCGTCGGTCTATTGCAACTGTCCGCCGAACGCCGATTCATTGGCACCGGTATATAACTATCTCCGCACAGATGTCATCAAAATGGTAGAAACCTTCCAATGGACGAAATAAACCACAACATATTATATCGACCAAACTTGGGCGATAAAAAACTTGCCCTTCTTCTCGACCCCGAGAAGGCGGATCTCTCTGCTTTGCCCATCACCGAAGAATGTCATCCCGACTACATCTTTGTCGGCGGTTCTACCGGTGGTGATACAACGCCTTTCGTCCGTGCTCTCAAAGAGAAATTGTCAATTGTCAATTGTCAATTATCAATTATCCTCTTTCCCGGCTCTGCCGCGCAGTTCACCCCCGAAGCGGACGCTATCTTGTACCTCTCGCTCCTTTCCGGAGACAACCCCGAATACCTTGTAGGTCAGCAGGTTAAGTCCGCACGACGCATTCATGCCTCTTCGGTCGAAGTGATCCCGACGGCCTATATCCTCATTGATGGCGGCGTAGAGACATCCACAATGCGTGTAACAGGCACTAAGCCCCTTAACCCGTCCACCGCAGAAGGCGTCCAAACCATCATAGATACCTGTATCGCCGCCGAACTGATGGGCAAAAAAGCCATTTACCTTGAAGCCGGTTCGGGCGCAAAGACGCCTGTCTCGCCGGACATCATCCGCGAGGTGCGCAAAAACACCTCTCTCACCCTCATCGTCGGAGGAGGTATCCGTACGCCCGAAGCAATGAATGCCGCCTATTCCGCCGGAGCAGACATCGTCGTCATAGGCAACCACTTCGAGTTGCATCCCGAGGACCTGAAGTCCTTCTGTCGAAATATTGAAATATCGAAATCTCGTGATCTCGAAATCTCGAAATCCCAGAATCTCGAAACGGACGAGCGCTTCATGCGCCTCGCCCTCTGCGAAGCAGAGAAAGCCCTCGCGGCGGACGAAATACCCATCGGCTGTGTCATCGTCTCGCAAGGACAAATCATCGGACGCGGACACAACCTCACAGAAACCCTTTCGGACGTCACGGCGCACGCCGAGATACAAGCCATCACCGCTGCTACCCAGACCCTCGGCGGCAAATACCTGCCGGATGCAACGCTCTACGTCACGGTCGAGCCTTGCCCTATGTGCGCCGGAGCTATCGGCTGGTCTCAAATTAGCCGCATCGTCTTTGGCGCACCGGATCCCAAAAGAGGCTACCGGACGTACGCACCGCGCGTCTTTCACCCCAAAGCAACCGTCACTGCCGGCGTGCTCGAAGACGAATGCAGAACACTTATGCAAGAATTTTTTAAATCGAAGCGATCATGATAAAATGGTTAAATGACAAATTCAAAAGCCATCAAGAAAATGCTAAAACGCTCCAGACGGTCTTGCGTCTGACGATTTTTGTGCTCTTGGCGGCCATATTAGTGCTTATTTTTCCGCGTTATAACAATGCCTTCCGTTACCACTACGAAGTGGGAAAACCCTGGGGATACAACACCCTTACGGCGGATTTTGACTTTCCAATTTATAAGTCCGAGGACCAGATGAAGCGCGAGCAGAAACAGCTGCTCTCTACCTTCACGCCTTGCTATCACTACATCCGCGGGGCACAAAGGGAAGTGAACGTCATCTCGCTTGCGGAGATGGAATGGCTCCGTTCGGAGGGCTTCGGACGTATCGCCATTAAGAAAAACAACGTCTCCAAGACCTATTCCCTCTCCGAGATATATACCGAAAAAACGGCATATGAGAAATACCGTTACGAGTGCCGGCAGAACTTGGTGCGCGACACGCTTCTCACCGAACAAAACCGCGCGCGACTTCTCTCATCCCTTTCGCCCACACAAGGCTTGGTTCAGAAAGGCGAAAAGATCATCGACCGCGGAGAGATCGTCACCGAGCAGAACTACCAGATCCTGCAATCCCTCCGCCGCGCGTACGACGATGAGACACTGGGCCATAAACAGCGCACGCTCTCTATCCTCGGCGAGGTAATATTGGTGTCGCTGTTCCTCTGTCTGTTCGTTATCTATCTGTATGTCTTCCGTATCGCATACCTGCGCTCAACCTCAACGATCCTCTTCTTCTGCTTGCAGATGCTGATCGTCATCTCCCTGTCCTGTCTCGCGCTGCGGTTCGGGCTTTCGGTCTATCTCATCCCCTTTGCGTGGGTGCCTATTCTGACGCGCGTCTTCTTCGATTCCCGAACGGCGCTCTTCCTGCATTTCACTACGATCCTCATCACTTCGATCATCGTTCCTGCGCCGGTAGAGTTCTTCTTCATCCAGATCGTGGTCGGCATGGTGGCTGTCTCGTCCCTGAATGACATGACGCGCCGCGCACAACTCTTGGAAACAGCGGCATGGATCCTGCTCACGCAGACGGTCGCTTATACGGCCATCACCTTTGCACAGACAGGCGTCTTCTCCTCCATTGACCCGTGGATGTACCTTTATTTCGCTATCTGCGCCCTCCTCACAGTGGGCTGTTACGGCTTGATCTATACGTTTGAGAAGATGTTCCGTTTCATCTCCTCGATCACCCTGATCGAACTGACGGATATCAACTCCGAACTCCTCCACACCTTGGCGGACCGTGCACCCGGTACTTTCCAGCACTCCATGCAGGTCTCCAACCTCGCTGCCGATGCAGCGAAAGCCATCGGCGCGAACGCGCTGCTCGTACGTACCGGCGCGCTCTATCACGATATAGGTAAGATCTCCGATCCGCTCTATTTCGTTGAAAACCAGACAGGTCTCGATAACCCGCTCCTCAAAATGGATCCCCGCGACGCCGCACAAGTAGTCATCTCCCATGTGACAGAAGGAGAGAAAATAGCCCGCCGAAACCATCTGCCGGAAGTGGTGGTGAACTTCATCACTACCCACCACGGTACGTCGCTCGTGCGCTATTTTTATAATACGTACGCGAATGCGCACCCGAGAGAAACCATTGATGAGTCGCTCTTCCGTTACCAGGGACCCAAACCCTCTACCAAAGAGGGCGCTATTCTCATGATGGCGGACGCGATAGAGGCGCGTTCGCGCAGTTTGACCGACTTCTCGGAAGCTACTATCGCAAACGCAGTGAATCAGATGATTGATAGCCAGATAGCCGATGGCCAGTACGCCGAAACACCGCTGTCCTTCAAGGACGTAGAGGACATTCGTCGTGTCTTCACCGCGCGCCTCACCGCCATCAATCACCACCGTATTTCGTACCCCACATTAAATAAATAGTATCGACCAATCTTGGTCGATCCCAAATCGTCAATGAACGACAAAAAATTATATTTGGCTCCCATGGAGGACGTGACCGATCCTGCCTTCCGTGCGTTATGCAAGCGTTACGGCGCGGATCGCGTCTATACCGAGTTCGTCAATGCCGACGCGCTCGTGCGCGACATCGCCTCTACCACGCGCAAACTGACGATCTCGGATGCAGAGCGGCCGGTTGCGATACAGATCTACGGCCGTGAACCCGAAGCTATGCGCGATGCTGCACTCATCGTCGAGCAGGCGAAACCGGACTTCATTGACATCAATTTCGGCTGCCCGGTAAAGAAAGTGGCGGGCAAAGGCGCCGGCGCAGGATTGCTCCGCGACGTGCCCAAGATGTTGGAAATCACCCGCGCTGTGGTCAATGCCGTTCATACACCCGTTACCGCCAAAACCCGCCTAGGGTGGAATGACGATGACCTTCATCCCCGTTTCAATCCTTTGGGAATCAACACTCCCTTCCCTTCAGGGGAGGGTCGGGGAGAGGCTTCTTTCTTTATCGTAGATCTCGCGGAAGCCCTGCAGGACTGTGGTATTCAGGAACTGGCAATCCATGGCCGTACGCGTTCGCAGATGTACCGCGGTGAGGCGGATTGGACCCTCATCGGAGAAGTGAAGAATAACCCGCGTATGCATATACCTATTATAGGTAACGGGGACGTGTGTACGCCCGAACGCGCCCGCGAGTGTTTCGACCGTTACGGCGTGGATGCCATCATGGTCGGACGTGCTACCTTCGGCGCCCCGTGGCTCTTCGCCGAAATGAAAGAATATATTGATCCCTCATTCACGAGATCACGTGATCACGAGATCACGATCCCTCGCTCTATGAGCGACAAAGTCGCTGTCCTCAAAGAGCACGTCCTCGCCTCTATCGCGTGGTGTGGCAACGATGAACGCAAAGGTATCATCCATTCCCGCCGGCATTTTGCAGCCTCGCCGGTTTTCAAAGGCCTCACCGACTTCAAACAGACCCGCATCGCCCTTCTCCGCGCAGAAACGGTCGCAGAAGTCTTCGCCATCATGGATGAAATCGTCGCCAAATGGGGGAGTGATAGTTGATAGTTGATAGTTGATAGTTGAGAGTTGATAGAAGTCGGCTAGTTGATAGTTGATAGTTGATAGTTGATAGTTGAAATGAAAAAATGAATAAATGAGAAAATGAAAAAATTCTTTGATAGTAACGCTCTTTGGCTCTCCATGCTTATCGGAGCACTCGGCTATAAAATCTTCCTGCCCCTGAAGCCCTCGCTTCCCTGGCTGATCTTCTTTATGCTCTTTTTTACCTTTTGTAAGGTAAACCCGCTGGACTTGCGCCTCCATAAATGGCATGGTGTGGTGTTAGCCGCCCAGATGCTCTTCAGTTTCGGCTCATACGCGCTGCTTCTGCATTTCACGGGCAACGTCGTCCTCGCACAAGGTGTTCTGATGTGTTTTATTATGCCGACTGCTACCGCCGCGCCAATTATTGCCGGCAAGATGGGAGGCTCGATCCAAAACCTCACCACCTTCACCCTCCTCTCTAATTTCGCGACGGCTATTATTGTTCCGGCTACTTTCCCGCTCATTAACCCGGCTTCCGATATGAGTTTCTGGCCCGCTTTCTGGCTCATTCTCAGCCGTGTAGCACCGCTGCTCTTGGGACCTTTCTTCTCCGCTTGGTTGCTCCGCCTCGGCTTTAACGCCTATTATAAGAAAGTCGGATCCACGAGATCACGGGATCACGAGATCTCGACCCCAAAAACCTTCGAACTCCCGAAGAGCCTTGCGGTCGTGCCCTTCTACCTCTGGGTCGCTTCGATCGTGGTACTTACGGCGGTGGTGACGGAAACAACTGTCACCAATTTCCAAGTACAAATATCCAATATACTAATTTTATTAGTATTGTCTTTCTTCGCGTGCCTTCTCCAGTTCGGTTTGGGCAAACTCATCGGCTATAAACTGCCGGCGGCGAGCAAGGGAACGGACTATCAGGACGTGCTTATCAACCCCGCTGCAGCGCCCAAGACGATGGCGGGCGTCTCTTCCATCACAGCCGGACAGGCTTTCGGACAGAAAAACACCTCCCTCGGTGTGTGGATGGCGAACACGTACCTCGATCCATTAGCATCGCTCGGCGCCGCGGCATATATCGTTTGGCAAAACATTTTCAATTCGGTCCAACTGCTTGTTGTGGCGCATAAAAAATAGCGATTATACCTAAAATGCAATAAAAAATAATTTTTTATTTGCATATGTCAATTATTTGTTGTAACTTTGCACCGAATTTGTGATATAAGTCGATATGTCGATCTTTCGATATATCGGGAATTATAACAACCAATTAACATTTTTTATTAACTAAAATCATTCAAAACATTATGAGAAAATTATTCTCTTTGATCGCTGCCGTGCTTTTCGCAGGCAGCATGATGGCAGACAATTTTGCAGTCGTTTCGAGTGTGAGCGATCTGGCTGATGGTGATCAAATCATCATTACCAGTATCGATACCGCTTATGCCATCAGTAGAACTCAGAACACCAACAACCGTGGTGTTGCTGCAGTTTCAGCAACGGACGGTGTTGTAGTTCCGGGTGCAGATGTACAAATCATCACGCTTGTAGATGAAGGTGGTAACTTTATGCTTCTGGTAGGCCAGGATGCGTATCTGTACGCAGCAAGTAACTCGTCCAACCACCTTAAGACAGCCGATGCTGCTACGGTTGGTGACAATGGCAAATTTGCTATCACTATGGATGCCAATGGCGTTGCTTCGGTTGTTGCTCAAGGTTCAAACGCGAGAAATGACCTGCGTTACAATCCGAGCAGCTCCATTTTCTCTTGCTATGCTTCGAGTTCTTCTATTGAGGCGGGTCTGAGAATCTTAAAGAAACAAGGTGACGTAACTCCTCCTGCTGTAGCTACTCCGGTTATCTCCGGTGAGGCTGAGTTCACCGACAGTGTAATCGTTACGATTACATGCTCTACTCTGGAAACGGACATCTATTACACCACTGATGGTACTACTGACCCCAAGTGTGATTGTTCCGCTGCTCCCGAGTACAAGCATGAGATCGTTCTCAAGGAGACTACTACTATCATGGCTGCCGCTTATACCGGCAATGACTGGAGTGCTGTTGCTACCAAGACCTTCACCAAGAAAGAGCCGCTTCCGGATACGCTCTCTTGCGCTCAGGCTGCAGAGGCAGCACTCAATGGCATGACGGATAACGTTAAGGTTCGCGGTTATGTTACCGAGATTGCTTATGCATGGAAAGACGGCTCTATGAGCTTCTGGATGGCTGACTCCCTGAATGGTGGCAAGGTATTCGAGGCTTACAAGTGCGCTATTGAGAAACAGGAGGACGCTGTTAGCGTTGGAGATCTGGTAGTGGCTACCGGTAAACTGACCAAGTACAACACCACTCCTGAGTTGGCTGAGGGTTGCACCGTAGAGATCATCGAGAAGACCCAGATTCTGCCGCAGAACCTCGGCGAGAAGACTATTGCTGAGTTCCTCAGCCTGAAGAATACGCTTGATACCTGTATCCTCACCGGTGTGGTTGACAGCATCATGAACACCACTTATGGCAACCTCTATCTGTCTGATGCTACAGCACAATTGTATATCTACGGCGTGCTCAATGCTGCCGGCGAGGCTAAGAAATTCGCTGAGCTGGGCGTAGCAGCAGGTGACACGCTGACCGTATTGGCTGTTTACAACGAGCATCAGGGAGCTCCGCAGGCTAAGAACGCTGTCTTTGTTGAGGTGAAGAAAGCTCCGGCTCAAGATATCGAGGTGAAAATGACCGAAGGTCTGACCTTCATGGACAATGTGGCTTCTGAAGGCTGGTGGGAAATGTATGGTGAAAACGACAAGTTCATCATCGACCTTTCTAATAAAGAAACCACACAATTAGAAGGTACCTATACCTATGAGGACCTGGATCCGAACTACGCCTTCATCGTTGTAATCAACGGTACGGATTCTACCGAGGTTAACTTCGTGGACGGTGCTGTTACACTCTCTAAAGACGCTGAGCAAGGTACTATCACTATCAAGGGTGCTTTGATCGGTGAGGACGGCAATGTTTATAACATTGAGTTGGTATTCTCTGAGCCGAAACCGACGGAGACTGTTACGGTCAACATCCAGAATGCTCAAATGGAAACCACTTACGCCGATTATGGCCTCTATGGCATATATGGGTATGACGAGAACAACGTATTCGTTATGCTCTCTGTATGGGCTGCATTAGACTTGGAGGGTCAATACACCGAACAAGATCTGGATTTCGCATACCTTGGTTCTGGAATTATTGACGGCGAGGATATGGTTAATATCTATAAAGCTGCTATCACGATCACTCCGGGCAACGGTGATGACTACCTCCTTACCGCTACGCTGCTTTGCTACAACAACAAGCAGTATAACGTAACGATGTACATCCCTGCTGGACAAGGTATTGAGGATGTTGAGGCTACTGTCAAAGCATTCAAACGCATTGTTAACGGACAGGTTATTATTGAGAAGAACGGTGTTCAGTACAACGTTCTCGGTAATACCGTTAAGTAATCTCTATCACTGATACCACGTTATTGGCATTTGCCAATTTCGGATCTCTTCAAAGCGGCTCACATTCCTGTGAGCTGCTTTTTTGTATATGTTGTTTTGTATAAAATAAATTTTCCTTAATTTTTGATAATTTTAGACTTAAAGAAAAATTGTCTTTTAGTACTGATGCGATAATTATAAAAAAATATTAAAAATAACTTTTGTGTGCTTTTGCGCTTTGCGCTTCGTGTACTTTGTGGCTAAAAACTCCTCGCAAGCGAGCTTTCGGATAGTTTTTATCCACAAACTCCACAACTCTGACGAGTTAAAGCACTCAAAAGA
>CADCEV010000004.1 GCA_902800525.1 uncultured Bacteroidales bacterium | reverse complement strand
GGTATAAAAAAGATTGAGGTGTATGGCTATGAGAATCCCACCACCGTCAACGTCACGGGCATCACCCTCTCGCAGACCGAAGCCGCAATGACCATAGGCGGCGAGACGCTGACGCTGACCGCTACCGTCGCCCCCGACGACGCAACGGACAAGACAGTGACATGGACGTCGAGCGACCCAACCGTAGCAACTGTAGCTAACGGCGTAGTGACCGCCGTAGCCGCTGGTACCGCTACCATCACCGCCACCGCCACCAACGGCACACCCGATGACACCACCGATGACTTTAGTGCCACATGCACCGTCACCATTATTAACCCAGACCAAGAGGCAGCAGACGCAGTAGTAACTCTGTTCGATGCCCTGCCTGCTGTAGAGAATATCACATTAGACGACAAAGCCTCTATTGAGGCTGCACGCGCAGCATACAACGCTCTGACCGATGACCAGAAAGCACTGGTTAGTGCCGAGAACTTGGCTAAACTAACCGCTGCCGAAGACGCTCTGGCTGCGTTAGAAGAAGCAACAGGAATTGAGAATATTCAGGGTGATATAAAGAGCACTAAACTTATCAAGGACGGTCAGCTCCTCATTCTCCGTGGCGACAAGACCTATTCTGTTACTGGTCAAGAGGTAAAGTAAAGCTATAGTAAGGGTATAGCAACCCTATATGATGAGCAAGTGGCAGAAATGTCACTTGCTCTTGTTATATAAATCTTAATAATCGCCCCCTTTTGTGCAATGTCTAATAGTGGCTGATAGTGTCGCGAGAGTGTCGCGAGAGTGGCTGATTGACTGCTGTGTATTGGCAGTTTGATTAAATCTTAATAACAGGCAATTTCAATCGGGATTGACAATACGATGTCGGTACAAACCACAATAAAGTCACAATATTTTGGTTCGTCTTTCTATAATGATAAATAGCGTACCTTACGCGTCTGTTGCGCGTATCTTAGATGGATGCCGTGGTGAGATTTTGTAAAATAACTCGCTTAACTGATCTCGCCCCAATTGTAGGATTGAGAGATGCGGAGGAAGTCTAAATGACGTTTGTAGATGCGGTTCATTTCGTCCTCAAGGAGCGGGTCCTGGTCTAATATGTCCATGGCGGCTTGACGCGCTAAGGCGACAAGTCGTCCGTCGGTTGCCAAGTTGGCGATATGAAACGCAAAAGGCGTGCCGGACTGCATGGTTCCTTCCAAATCGCCCGGACCGCGGAGTTGCAGGTCCGCTTCGGCGATGCGGAAACCATCGTTGGTCTCCACCATGATATTCATTCGTTTGCGGGTCTCTGAACTCATCTCAAAGTCGGTCAGCAGGATGCAGAAACTCTGATCTCCGCCACGGCCGACCCTTCCGCGGAGCTGATGCAACTGGCTGAGACCGAAACGCTCGGCATTCTGAATGATCATCACCGTGGCATTGGGTACGTTTACTCCCACTTCGATGACCGTAGTAGCCACCAAAATCTGGGTCTCGCCTGTGGCAAAACGGCTCATTTGCAGATCCTTGTCCGCGGCTTTCATCTGACCATGTACCATAGAGATCTTATATTCAGGGAAAGCTTCGCAGAGTTCGTTGAAACCGTTCTGCAAGTCCTGAAGATCCATTTTCTCGTTCTCTTTGATCAGCGGATAGACGACATAGACCTGCCGTCCGTCCTGTATCTGTTTGCGGACGAACGAATAGACCTGTGCGCGGCGCTTGATGTCGTAATGGATAGTCTGCACGGGTTTGCGTCCCGGCGGCAGTTCATCGATGATGCTGACGTGCAAATCGCCATAGACGGTCATGGCCAGCGTACGCGGAATAGGCGTTGCGGTCATGACGAGGATGTGTGGCGGCAACTGGTTCTTGGTCCACAGTTTGGCGCGCTGGGCTACTCCGAAGCGGTGTTGCTCGTCGATGACGACGAAACCGAGGTTCTGCCACTGAACGGCATCCTCCAGTAACGCGTGTGTACCTATTAATATATGGATCGTGCCGTTCATGAGACCGTTATGGATCGGCACACGGTTCTTGGCCGTTGTGGAGCCTGTCAAAAGCGCCACATGCACAGCATCGCCAAGCGGAGCCAAGAAGGCTTTGAGGGTCTCGTAATGCTGGTTCGCGAGGATCTCCGTCGGCGCCATGATACAGGTCTGGTAATTATTATCTACCGCCAATAAGCAGCATAGCAATGCCACTAATGTCTTGCCGGAGCCCACATCGCCTTGCAGGAGACGGTTCATCTGATGTCCGGACTTGAGATCGTCGTGGATCTCATGAATCACCCGTTTCTGAGCGCCGGTGAGGTCAAACGGCAGGGCTTTATACAAGGCGTGAAAACGGCTTCCGACAAGCGGCATGGCGAAACCGGGATTCTGCTCACGCCGTTTCATCTGTCTCAGAATCTGCAACTGAACGTAGAACAATTCCTCGAATTTGAGTCTTGCCCGTGCGTTCTGCATGGAGAGGGTGTCTTTCGGGAAATGGACGTTCACCAGCGCGTCTTTGAGACTCATGAGCCGGTATTTTTGCAACACATCCGCTCCCATCGTGTCCTGTACGCCGGCTTTGAGGTCGGGAATGAGTTCGGCAATAATGGAACGTAAGGTCTTGGAGTTCAGTCCATGACGCTTCATGACCTCGGTGGTGTTGTAATACGGCTCCAAGCCTTGTGTCATCTCCGGCGTGACCTTGTCCCAGGGCGTCAGATCCGGATGTACGAAATTATAGACATGTTGGAAGCGGCTTGGCTTGCCGAAAAGGAGGTATTTGACACCCCGCTGCAACTTGAGGTATTTGACACCCTGAAACCATACCAACTCACATTGATGCGTGCCGTCGTTGAAGGTGGCGGAGAGGCGTTGCGCTTTGCCGATACCGATGGTATGCCATTCGGTCACTTCGCCGATGATCTGGACGTATGTGTCCTCATCGTCGATCTCGGCGATTTTATAGAACTTGCTCCGGTCGATATATTTATAGGGGTATTGGCGCAACAGGTCCATAGCTGTGCGCACACCTAATTCCTTATAAAGAATGTCGGCACGTTTGGTACCGACATTCTTACAATAGGTGATATCTCGCTGAGATAGTTCCATTAAACATTATTGGAGTTTGAAGTTAACCGGTACCGTGTATTTCACGCGTACAGCTTTACCACGTTGCTTACCGGGTTTCCACTTCGGCATGGATTTGATGACGCGGATAGCCTCTTTGTCCAGCGACGGGTCACCGCCCGAACGAACAACTTCTACATCCACGATCGAACCGTCTTTGTTGACCACGAACTGGCAGATAACACGACCTTGAATACCGTTCTCCTGCGCAATAACCGGGTACTTGACGTTCTCGCTGAGGTACTTGAAGAGTGCCTGCTGTCCACCCGGGAACTCCGGCATGGACTCAACGACTACGAAGACTACTTCTTCTTCCTCTTCTTCAACCGGTGCCTCTACCGGAGCAGCGATAACAACCTCGGCCTCCTTGTCATCCTCGGTATTCACCTCGATAGACTCGGTCTCTACGTTATCCTCTACTACGTTCAGCACTTCCACCTCTTGAACTGCAGGGGGTGGGGGGGGAGGAGGAGTCTCTTGGGTTGTTTGCTGAATCTCTACTTCTTCCTCAAAGAGGAACTCGGTGTCGGTAACCTCATACTTGGTTACTTCTTTTTCTGTCCATTCCAGCGCCACGTAAACGAGGCTGAGAACGAAAACAAGACCCATCAAAATATAGATGAGTTTGTCATTCTCCAAACTGGCTTTTTCTGATTTTTTGACTTGCATATACTGTGTTTTTTAGGTCAGTTTTCTTCCGCCCAAAGGCATCGGGTTTCAAAATCGGCTACAAAATTACAACTTTTTTTTTATTTATGCAAATAAATTGTGAAAAATTTGTATATTTGCAAATATTTTTGTACCTTTGCACCCGAAAAATGATAAATCTGCTGTCAAGAATATGGAAATCGTCGTCTGCACGCAATGTTGGCAAGCTGCTTTCGGCGAATGTGTTTGCACAACTTTTGGGCATTTTGGTTTATCCTATTTTAACGCGTATGTACGCGCCCGAAGATTTCGGATTATTTAATCTTTTTATCAGTATAGGTGGTATTATAGCCTTGTTAGCTACAGGGGAATATCAATCCGCAATCTTATTACCCCAACGCGAAGATGAAGCTGCCACAGTAGCCCGTTTGGCTTGCCGGGTATTGGGCGGATGGCTTGTAGTAGTAGCATTAACTATCCCTTTTTCCAATGATATTGCTGATCTCTTTGAAGCTCCGGAATTGGCTTCCGTCTATTGGATGTTGGTTCCTTATGTATTCGGCATCGGAGCTTGGGCGATTTATAACGCATGGCTGACAAGGAATAGAGCTTTCGGAGGAATTAGCACGTACCAATTGCATCAAAGTCTTTTAGGCAGTATTACAAAACTCCTTTTCGGCTGGATGAAATGGCTAAGAACAGGACTGGTTTTATCCTCTGTCTTAGCTCCGCTTTTGGCTCTTCTGACAGAGATTTTCAGAAGCAGGAATACTTTCCTGACGATATGGCAGTCTTGCCCGATGTCTTTCCGGAAGGTTGCAAACAAATATCGCCGATTCCCATTGTATAGTATGCCTCGGTCGCTGCTGAATACGTTAAGCAGCAACTTGCCTTCCCTTGTTCTTACTCCGTTTTTCGGAATGAATCAACTTGGATTTTTTGCCATGGCAACGACACTTGCTTTTAGACCTGTAAATATGATAACGGCTTCTATTCACCAAGTGCTCTTTGAGCGTGTCGCGCAAAAAGTGCGAGATGGACAATCTGTGCTCAAATGGCTGAGTCGTCAATGGCTAATGTTGGCTGCCGTCGTTGTGCCTTGTATGATTTTGCTGGCTGTCTTTCTACCCTGGTTCGTGCGTATATTGCTTGGAGAAGGATGGGACGAAACGGCGCAACTGATCCTTTATATGTTGCCCTGGGTCACTTGCGTTTTTCTTGTAGCTCCATTAGCTTTTATTAGTGAAGTTTTTGGCAAGCAGAAACTATTTCTGATCATTGAAACGATTTATCTCGCCTTGCGATTGTTGGCTATGGGGGCGGGAATATGGATGAGTAGTTTTAAGTGCGCTATTATTCTGATGTCTGCGGTGGGAACGATTATATTGCTTACCCAACTTATTTGCTATATAGTCATTTTATATCGCTACGACTCAAAACGCGTCTGACGCAAGCACGCCAGAAGAGACAAAACCTGCATCTTTTCGGTGGCAGTACCTTCGCTGAACTTTAATGCCATAGATCGAAGATCAGGATACGAATCTAATAAATGAAGATGGTTTGCTATATATTGCTCTGACCACATACGAAGCCGGACATTTTGTTCAAACCAATCGTCTTCCGGGTTCATGGAATAACCTTCTCTTTCACGATAGAAATCGTGAATCCGCAGTTTCTTGAAAATATACCAAACCAGACGTTTCGGTACTTCGTTAAGGGTAAGGGAGCGACCCATGATACTTATTCTTTTGGGACGTTTTCCGATGGTGTATTTCCCGTTATGCTTCCATTGGATCATGTCCGGATATTTGCGTAAGATCCACTGGTCATACAAATGATTGTTCCAACGTTGAGAAACAGGGACTTTGTATGCGGCTTCTATGAAATCCACATCGCAAAACGGTGAATAGGATTCACCATATTCCTGATGGATAAGTGGTGAACCTAAGTTCGCGCAGTTGAAACCCCGTACGTACAAGTAGTATATCTCGCGGTTTGGATAGAGTTCCTCAAATTTATCAGGAAGGACTTTTTTAAGAATATCTGTGTGCGCCGGAATAATAGCTCCCTCTCCGCAGTGATATTTCTGGTTTTGATGGTTTTCTGTAAAAGCTGTTCCTGCAATAATGTCGCCAACCATGCCTGTTAAAAAAACGCCTCCTTTTTCTTTCGCTTCTTCCGGCATCCCGAATAGCGTTTCTGCCGCTCCGCTATAGTGAACTATACCTTTGGTGGCTTGACTGACTTTATCTAAAGCCATTAAACAATCTCCGCCGTCCAACGCCGTAAAATGGAATATGTTATGCCAATAATTTGCTAATTCTCTGGGGATTGTTTCGTCGAAGAATCCGGATTGTGAATAGGTGATATTATGTATCGGAGTAGTAGCAATCTCATGCGCTACGCAATTCGTCATACGGCTATCAAGCCCTGCACTCAATGGAATAAAATGAGTATAGCCCAACTCTTCGTTTTTACGGATAGCCCGGGCTACTGCTTGCCGAAAAGCAGCGTCTATTCTTTCGATATTTTCGTCGAGGGATAAGTTGTTAGGGGTGTTGTCGAATCGGTGATAGATGCGTTTTTCAATGCTATCTCCTTGAGCAAAAATATATTCTCCCGCCAATAAACGATGAATAGTGCTATAAGCAGTTTCTCCTATAGGAGAATAACCGTATAATAGCATTTGCCATAGATAATTTTCATTGTCCGCTTTGCCTCCTATAGTGCGAGCTAAAGAATATGGATCGGTATCCCATGCCAAACCTTTCTCCGTTTGTGCATAAAAGACCATCTTACTGCCGATATGATCATTAAACAAAAGTGTGATATTGTTCTTTTGATCCTGCAAGACCCCCAGGAAAGATCCACGCCATTTTTTCCAAAAAGTAATCTCGCCCTCTTTATATCGACGTATAGCATCTTCCGGACTTTCAGCCTCAAAAAGTACGCCGGATGTCTGCAAAATGCAACCATCGCTTTCGAAATTATGTGTGCAGAACTTGTGCATAGATATCTTTAAGGTGTTTTCCTATGGATTTTTCCGAAAAACGCTCTTTTGAGTCAGAGGTGAGAGCAAGAGTGTCCTGATGCCATAGTATTGTTTCTATTAACTCTGCAAATTTACCGGGTTCGTGTTGGGCTACCTCTTGAGGTACAATAATGTCCGCTACTTCGTTTGCTATACCGACAGGGGTGGAGAGTATCGGTAAACCTGCTGCTTTAGCTTCTGCTAAAACAACGCCGTATGTTTCATAGCGGCTGGAGAGGACAAACGCGTCAGCGCGGTGCATCTCATCTGCAACTTCTTGAGGCGTTAGTTCGCCTGTCCAGCGTAATATGGACTCAGAAATATTGAGGCTGTCTGCGTATGCACGTACCTCTTTGTAATCTACACCCGTTCCAACGAGAACTAATTGCCAGTCTTGACGTTGCTCGCTAAGTACCTTGACTGCACGTAATAAGCCTTTGACATTCTTATGGGGTTCGTCAAAACAGGTTACATTTAAGAGGGTCTTGTTTTTTTCGTGCGTTGACTTTTGAGCGGCATTACTATAGAAGAAATCATCCACAACATTGTCAATTGTCTCCCATTTCTTTGCCCGAAAACCCAATGCTTGCATCGCTCCTGTCAATTGGTCACTTACTGGCATGACTACTTCGGCTTCGGCACACAGAACCTTCATAAAACGTGTATGCCATCCGCTTGATTTAACAACCGGATTTTCAGCTAAATAGCCCGTCCAATGTTCAATGATGACATAGGGAATGCCATATCGCTTCTTGAGCCAAAGAGCCAAGAATCCTTGTTTCTGAATCACATTCAGCTGGACGACATCCGGCATCCATCCTTCGCGGCGAAGTGCCTTCCATTGACTCCATGTATCCACCCACCCTTGCGAATGAATCACCCGCACGTCGCATCCTTGCGCGCGAACGGCCTCTACGTGCTTTTGCACGAAGAGACCCGCCATAGCGTCTTTTTCAGACGGATACCAAGGTGTAAGGAAGAGGACTTTCATTTTTGAACTCTATTTTCAGTACATTAACCATTCGCGGATTTTTTGAAACCAAATGGCAACGCGGAAAAGGGGTTTGTAGTATTTCTCGACGGAATAGTATTTGGTGGGTGTTGAACCGAACTGCTTGTAGTGGTTAGCGATGCCTTTGTCAATGGATCCTTCGAAATCAAAGCGGACATGTTTCTCGCGGGCGAGTTTTATGGCTTCGAGGACGAGGAGTGCAGATGCGCCGGAGTCACCGAAAGCAGGATCATATGCCGGGATGAGATAATACATAAAATGCTTGTCCCAAACGAGGAAAGCCGCTGCATAAGGCACTCCGTCCGCATTGCATATGCTGAGAATCTCGCATTGACCACGGCGGCGGGCTTTGCGCTCCAAAACGAGTAAGAACTCGCGGCTATACATACATTTGCGTTTACGCCCCTCCAAACAATGGGTGTGGAATTTATAAAAATCTTCCACGTCCATTGTGCGCTCGGCATGCAGGCTCAGCGCTTTTTGGAGTTGGCGTTTTTTGTTCTTGCTGAACGAGTCGATGAGTGCATCCAAGTCACTTAAATCCTCTACGCGGTACGTCACTCGCTCGCGTGTCTTGAAACCCAAACCCTGCATCGGTTCGACGCAAAGGCTCCCCGGTGCGTATTGTTGGTAGTAATACGCCAAGCCCATTGTGTCCAACTGCTCTTTGATCTGACGGCATACTTCGGCGGTGCGCCATTTGTCTCCTGTCACTTCCGGAGTGACCCAAATACCGCCGATTTGGGTCTCCTGGGGCATGATAACATATTTGTACCACGCGCGTTTGCGTAATAAATAAGGTAAAGCGCCCATGATCTGTCCGTCGTTTTCAACGAGGATGACGTCCCATTGTTTGCCTGCGCACACGGCGTCCATCCACCAAGGCATCATAAAGATGGGCAGGAAATCCTGCTGCTCAGCCCATTCCGTATATCGCTCTTTGTTGGTCATGGAAGAAGTTTACAATTTACAATTCACAATTCACAATTCACAATTCTTAGCCCTAAAGGGCACGATTATTTGGCAAAACCAAATTTTCACAATTCTTAGCCCTAAAGGGCACGATTATTTGGCAAAGCCAAATTTACACAATTCTCAATTCCTGAATAAGCCGTTGAAGAAACCGCCTTGGTTTTGTGTCTCGGGAGCTGCTTGTGCTTCGTCGTTTACGTTTTCAGGGGCTTCTTCGGGTGCTTGTTCGTTGAGTTCGGCAGGTTGGTTTCTGTATATCTCCGGACGATGGAGGATCTGGATGTTCTCTACAATAACCTCTGTTTTGCGGCGGATCTGTCCGTCTTTCTCCCATGTACGTGTTTTGAGCTTACCCTCTACATAGACTTTCATGCTCTTCTTAACGTACTGTTGCGCCCATTCTGCGAGGTTTCTCCATAAAACAATCGAGTGCCACTCTGTGACATCGGGCACTTGTGTGCCGTTTTGCATAACATAACCGCGTTCAGTAGTTGCCAAATTGAAAGTTGCAATTGCTACGCCTCTGTCCAAGTAACGTACTTCCGGGTCTGCGCCAACGTTACCAATAAGAATTACTTTGTTTACACTTGCCATAATTAGATTTGTTTAGTTATATTTAAGTTGTTTTTTCAAAAAGTAGTGCAAAGGTACAACTTTTTTTTGACATATGCAAATTTTTCAAAAAAAACACGCAAAAACTTGCATATATGAATTTTTTGTAGTAAATTTGCAGCAAATTTGTAAAATATATTATGAAACGCACATTTTTGTATGTCGCAGCGGTCATGCTGACGGTGAGCATTTGGGCTAACGCGCAAGAAGAAACGAGCGGTCAGTACGTTCGTTGTATTGCCTTTTACAACCTGGAGAACTTGTTCGACACGATTCATGACGAGGGAAAGAACGACTACGAGTATCTGCCGGACGGCGGAAACAAGTGGACTTCGATGAAGTATGAGAACAAAGTGAAGAACATGGCTTATGCCGTTTCACAGTTGGGAACCGATTATGATCCCCGCGGAGCTGCGTGTGTGGGCGTGGCAGAGGTGGAGAACATCGGCTGTTTATATGACTTGTGCGCAGAGGCGAACGCCAAATACGGCAGGAGACTGAAACCAATCTTGATTGAAGGTCCGGATCGCCGTGGTGTGGATGTGGGCTTTTTGTATGACAGTGTGATGTTCAAGCCGTCGAAAGTGAACGGTTTTGAGTTGAAAGCACACTATGCAGATGGCGGAGAGATCAAAACGCGTTTGCAGTTGTGCGTGTCGGGTTATCTGATGGGTGACGGCAAGCCGGAGAAGATGCACATTATAGTGAACCACTGGCCGAGCCGTTACGGCGGTGAGTTGTCCAGCCGTCCGGGACGTGACACGGCGGCGATGTTGTGTATGTCCATCTGCGACTCGATTTACCGCAAAGAGCCGAACGCGAAGATTGTTATTATGGGTGACTTGAACGACGATCCGTACAACCATTCGTGCAAGGATGTATTGAAAGCCCGCAAGTACCGCGAGGAAGTGGAGCCGAAAGGATTCTTCAATACCATGTGGCAGATTTTGGACAAAGGAACGGGTTCGTTGGCATATAACGGAAGTTGGAACCTCTTCGACCAAATTATTATCAATGAGCCGCTTATGAATGAGAAGTTGGAAAGCGGCAAATGGACGTATTGGAAGCCGCAGATCTTCAATAAGCCGTTCCTGACCGTTCAGGAAGGCAAAGACAAGGGAACTCCGCTACGTACACACAAGGCCGGCGTTTGGCAAAACGGCTACGGAGACCACTATCCGACGATGATTTACCTCATCAGACAGAAATAAATCCTAAATAAATCGTAAATAAATTGTACATCGTAAATCGTCAAATCGTAAATTGCATGACATTACAACTGAATAGAAACACGACGCCGATAAAAATGCGTAATTATGGGCGGATAGTGCAAGACCTGATTTCTTACGCATCCCAGATGGAAGCAGGTGTAGAGCGCGATTCATTGGAACTGTATATCGCGCAATGTATGCGTCAACGGAACTTGGTTTGGAATAGAGACCAAGAGACGGGATTGAACCGTGTGAAAGAGGATATAATCCGTCTTTCCGATGGTAAACTGCAATGCGAATCACCGCTCTTTATGCAGTTTATGGCGCAACCCGGCTTAGTCGGCATGGGACAGAAAAGAAAGAAAAAATAACTAAGGTTATATGGAATCATTAAATCGTTTTAAGGTGTTCGCCGGGTCGAAAGGCGAAGCGTTAGCACAAGGTATTTGTGATGAACTGGGTTGCCAACTGGGTAATGTGCGTGTCGATCGTTTCTCGGACGGCGAGTTCTGCGCTTATTTCGAGGAATCCGTGCGCGGCAAGGCTGTTTATTTAGTACAATCGACCTGTCCGAACAGCGACAATCTGATGGAGTTACTCCTTATGATAGACGCGGCCAAGCGCGCGAGCGCGAGCAAGGTGATCGCCGTGATCCCTTATTTCGGCTGGGCCCGTCAGGACAGGAAAGACAAACCGCGTGTGTCCATCGGTGCAAAATTAGTAGCCAACATGATCCAGACAGCAGGAGCTGACCGTGTGATCACAGTGGATCTGCATGCCGACCAGATACAAGGGTTCTTTGACATTCCGGTGGATCATATATTCGGTTCGAACGTGCTGGCACCTTATATCGCGAGCCTGAATCTGAAAAAGCTGATTGTGGCTTCTCCGGATGTGGGCGGTTCTAAACGTGCGTCTAATTTTGCGAAGAAGTTGCATGTGATGACCGGGCATGAAGTGCCGATGGTGATCTGTTACAAGAACCGTCCGAACTTCAACCAAGTGTCCGAGATCCGAGTGCTGGGCGACGTCTATGGCAAAGATGTGGTCATCGTGGATGACATGGCTGACACCGCAGGAACGCTTTGCAAGGCGGCGGATGTGATGATGGCCGGCGGCGCCAAGTCCGTTCGTGCGGTGGTTTCGCACGGCGTGCTCAGCGGCAATGCTTGTCAGCGGATTGAGGAATCTGTTTTGGATGAGTTAGTTTGCACCGATTCGCTGCCGATTGATTTGAGCCGTTGCAGCAAGTTGCATGTAGAGAGCCTCGCTAAACCGTTTGCAGCGACGATTCGTGCTATTCAAAACCATACTTCTGTAAGCGAAGCGAACGCACAATGAGAAAAACAGTATATTTCATAGTTGGGGCATTGTTGCTCCTGACGGCTTGTGCGAAAAAGCAAGTGGTAGCAGATCGTCCTGCTTTCAGCAGCGATTCGGCATATGCGTATATAGAGAAGCAGATGGCTTTTGGTCCGCGTGTACCGAATAGTGCAGCGCATATGCAATGTGCCGTTTGGCTGATTGAACAACTGCGTGCTTGTGGAGCAGAAGTGGAGTTGCAAAAAGGACAAATGCCTGATTATCGCGGCAATAACCAGCAGATTTACAATATTATCGGACATTTCTATACGCCTCAGACGGTTTCCCGTCCGCGTCTGTTGTTAGGTGCGCACTATGATACGCGGCCGTGGTGTGACGAGGAGGAGAACTACGACGACCGGATGTATAACGTACCGGGCGCGAATGATGGCGCATCGGGTGTGGGCGTGCTGCTGGAAGTAGCAAGGCAGTTAGGGAAACGTATGGCTGATTCGGCTCTGACGACGCCGGTGGATATCATGTTCTTTGATTGCGAAGATATGGGCACGCCGCGTATTTATACCGGCGAAGAGCGCGAAGATACATGGTGTCTGGGAAGCCAATTATGGGCAACGAATTACAGTCGTCAGCCTTCTGTGGCATATAAGTACGGTATTGTGCTGGACATGGTCGGCGCGCCGGATGCGTTCTTCCCCAAAGAGATGTATTCGACCACTTATGCCGGCAATTATCAGCAACAGATCTGGCGTTCGGCAGAGCAGTTGGGCTACGGTTCGCTCTTCTCCAACCAGCAATCATACCCCATTACGGATGACCATTATTACATCAATTATATCGCCGGCATTCCGTGTGTGGATGTGATCCATTACGATATCCGCAATGCGACGGGTTTTGCGTGGTGGTGGCACACACGCAACGATAACATGGACAATATCTCCAAATCAACCCTTCAGGCGGTTGGCGAAGTGGTAATGTCTCAAATTAAATGACAAATGACAAATAATCTTTTAACGATAAAAGATCTGCACGCCTCCATCGGCGGCAAAGAGATATTAAAAGGTGTGAATCTCGTCATCAATGAGGGCGAGGTGCATGCCATTATGGGTCCGAACGGGGCAGGAAAGAGTACGCTGAGTGCGGTCTTGACAGGCAATCCGGCTTATGAAGTGACAGCCGGGGAGGTTTATCTGAAGGGGCAGAACCTGCTGGAGATGGCGCCTGAAGTGCGCGCACGCGCGGGCGTGTTCCTTTCTTTTCAATATCCCGTGGAGATTCCCGGCGTGAGTATGACTAATTTCATGCGTACGGCACTCAACGAGAAACGGGCATATGAAGGCAAAGAACCGCTCTCGGCGAAAGAGTTCCTTTCGCTCATGCGGGAGAAGAAGAAACTCCTTGAACTGCCCGACAAACTGAATAACCGCTCGGTGAATGAAGGTTTTTCCGGTGGTGAGAAGAAGAAAAACGAGATCTTCCAAATGGCAATGCTTAATCCGTGTCTGGCTATTCTCGATGAGACGGACTCCGGTTTGGACATTGACGCGTTACGCATTGTGGCAGAAGGCGTGAACAGGCTGAAAAGCCCGGAGAATGCGTCGATTGTCATTACCCACTACCAGCGGTTGTTGGACTACATCGTGCCGGATTTTGTACATGTGCTGGCGGATGGCAAAATCGTCAAAACGGGTGATAAGAGCTTAGCGCTCGAACTCGAGGAAAAAGGATATGAGGGTCTGAATCTATGAACGAGATAACTATTCATAGTGGCGAGACGTTCGAACGGGTTTTTCTTAACGAACCGGAAGTGAGCCTGCATGTTGTGCAGGAACCGGGTTCGCGCGTGAAGATTCATGTGCTGAACATGCCTTTCGATAAATCGATAAATCGATATACCGATATATCGAAACAGTCGTGCTCTTCAGAGGCGAAGAATACTATAACTATTGAGCAAAAAGGAGAAAATTGTTCTACGGAGATATACGCCCTTGCTTTCCTCCACGGCAACGAATCGGTGACAACTGAGACACATGTGAAGCACGCTGTGGGCGGTGGAACGTCTAATCAGTTGATTAAGTTTGTGTTAGCCGATAAGTCCCGTGGTCGTTTTGTGGGGGATTTGAAGATAGCACAGGACGCACAGAAGACTGAAGCCCATCAGACCAACCGCAATCTGCTCCTTTCTGAGGAAGCCGAAATGCGCACACAGCCGCAGTTGGAGATTTATGCCGATGACGTTAAAGCGACACATGGCGCTTCGACCGGACAACTGGACGAGTCAGCGCTTTTCTATATGCAGCAACGCGGCATCGACAAACAAAAAGCGCGTCAACTGCTCGTCGGCGCGTTTATGAAAGATGTACTCGCTACCATCAGCGATGAAAAATTTAAAGAAAAGTTAATCAATTCTTTAGATTCTGACCTGTAATCTTATCTCCCTTCCCTCTAGGGAAGGGTTGGGGTTAGGCCCTTTACTGAACGCGGTTGATGGCGTAGTCGAGTAAGCTGATGAGGCTGTTTTTTTCTGCTGAGTCGCGGAATACCGAAAGGGCTTCCGCGGCTTTCTTTTTGTGCATAAGCATCTGTTGTACCGCATATTCGTCGCCTTTGAAACGCAGTACGAACGCCTTGATCTCCTCCAAAACACGCGCCTCTTCTTCCGGCGAATAACTCTTGGAAACCAATTGTTCGCCTTTCACTTTGATGACATCCGCTTCGTCTTTGGGCGCTCTGCGGAGTGCTTCGATGAGCGGTAACGTCACTTTGCCGTCACGCAGATCGCTCATGGTCGGTTTGCCTATTTCCTCCAAATCGCTGTAGTCAAAGATGTCATCTTTGATCTGGAAACAGAGACCTAACAAACGTCCGTACTCGCGCAAGGCGGCTCGTTGACGTGGCGTACAACCGGCACTCTCCGCTCCGGCTTCTGCACATGCCTGAAAGAGTTGTGCGGTTTTTTGCTCAATCACCTTATAATACTGCTCCTCGTCAATCCACATCGATTGTCCGACGTGCAGTTGTACCATTTCGCCGCTGCTGAGGCTCTTACCGAGGTTCGCCACGATCTCCAAAATGCGGATATTGCGCACTTCTGCGGTCAGGCCGATTACTTTCGCCAACATGTAATCGCCGATGAGTACCGCCACTTTGTTGGTCCATTTGGTATGAACCGCCGCCATGCCTCTGCGCGTATCCGAATCATCGACCACATCGTCGTGAATCAAACTGGCGGTGTGTAACATCTCCAGCGCGACCGCAGATTTATGCGTTTTGTCCGTCACCGGATTGCAAATCTGCGCTGCCAATAACACCAACAACGGCCGCAACTGTTTGCCGCGACGCGAACCCACGTAGCGAAGCACTTCCTGCTGCAACTTGTTCTCTGCACGAAGCGAACTCTCCATGAGCCGCTCGTACTGCTTCCACTCTGCCTCTATCGGCTTCCGTATGTCTGATAAATTATTCATGATTCAAAATCGGGTGCAAAGGTACTATTTTTTTTTGACATATGCAAATTTTTGGACATTTTATATGTCATTCACTATGATTAAATGTGTAAAAATTGACGCAAAACGTAAAAAAGTAAGAAAAGAATGGCATATGCTTGCATATGTCATTTATTTTTTGTAACTTTGCAGTCGCAAATTCATTTAACTTAACAAATTTAATAAGTATGAAAGCTTTCATGGACAAAGATTTCCTGTTGCAGACAGAGACCGCACAGGAGTTGTATCACAATCATGCGGCTAAAATGCCGATTATCGATTATCACTGCCACCTTATTCCGCAGATGGTTGCCGAGAACAAACGTTTCGAATCCATCGCACAGATCTGGCTCATGGGCGACCACTACAAATGGCGTGCTATGCGTTCCAACGGTGTGGACGAGCGTTATTGCACCGGTAAGGACACCACCGACTGGGAGAAGTTTGAGAAATGGGCAGAGACCGTTCCTTATACTTTCCGCAACCCATTGTACCACTGGACGCATTTGGAGCTCAAGACCGCTTTCGGCATCGAAGAGCGTCTGAACCCCGAGACCGCACGTGCTATCTATGACAAGTGCAACGACCTGATTGCCAATGATCCGAAGTTCTGTCCGCGCGGACTCATGAAGCACTATCACGTAGAGCTCGTTTGTACGACTGATGATCCGGCAGACAGCCTCGAGTGGCACAAGATGGTCAAAGAAGATCCGACCGCAGAGGTTCGCATGTTGCCGACTTGGCGTCCGGACGCAGGCATGAACATCGAGGCCGCTACTTGGAAAGCATACATCGAGAAACTGGCTAAGGTTGCCGGCGTAGAGATTCGTAACTTCGCCGACATGGTAGATGCTCTTCAGAAACGTCATGACTTCTTTGAGTCAATGGGTTGTCGTCTCTCTGACCACGGAATCGAGGAGTTCTACGATGAGCCATATACCGACGCAGAGATCAATGCGATCTTCCAAAAAGCCCTTGCAGGCAAAGAGCTGACCACATACGAAATCCGTCAGTACAAGCACGCATATCTCCACGCTCAGGCAGAGATGGACTACGCTTCCGGTTGGACCCAGCAATACCACTACGGCGCTATCCGTAACAATAACTCGAAAATGTTTGCTCAACTCGGCGCAGACACAGGTTTCGACTCCATCGGTGAGTTCACGACCGCAAAAGCGATGAGTCATTTCCTCGACGAGATGAACAGCGAAGGACACCTCGCTAAGACCATTCTCTATAACCTCAACCCGTGTGCAAACGAAGTAATCGCAACGATGTTGGGTAACTTCCAAGATGGTTCCGTTCCGGGTAAGATTCAGTTCGGTTCCGGCTGGTGGTTCCTCGATCAGAAAGACGGCATGGAGAAGCAGATGATGGCGCTCTCGAACCTCGGTCTTCTCTCTCGTCTCGTCGGCATGTTGACCGACAGCCGTTCATTCCTCTCGTATCCGCGTCATGAGTACTTCCGTCGTACGCTCTGTAACGTCCTCGGCAACGACATCGAGAACGGCATGATCCCGTACACCGGCTACGAGAAAGCCCGCGTTCAACAGATGGTCGAAGACATCTGCTACAACAACGCAAAGAACTACTTCAAGTTCTAATCCCTCTCACACCCCGCTTGCCTCTCCAAACGAGAGGTGAGCGGGGATGTGGTTGAAGAAATATAAACGATACTCAATAGTTTGTTATGCGCTTCAAAATTTCGATAGTACTACTAATCGTAGCGGCGACGGTTTCTGCGCAGGAGTTTCTGCAGGTGTTCTCTTTATACAATAGCCCGGAGCCGATTGTGAAAAATGTAGTCAGGTACAACAATGCGACCAAGTCGAAAGATCGTATTTTTATCAATACAGATTATTGTTCGTACATGGTTGTTCGTAAGGGCGCGAGATATTATAACGCACTGCCGGGCGAGAATATAGTGGAGAGCAGGTCAGTACAATCACAGGCTTCGGAAGGAAATTATGCCGCAACCGAATATCGTTATTATCGCGGGACATTCCCGAAAAAGAACTATCCACAAGCTATCTACGCGTTTCCTTTTAAGGCGAAAGAGAGAATTTTAATTGATCCGCATACCATACATTTCAAGCAAAGCGAACGAACGGAGAATTATATATCGTTTGCAAAAGAGAATAACGACACCGTTTATGCTATGCGTGGAGGAGTTGCGTGCCTGACAGGCGATAAGAAAGGTGTGGTTATCAACCATGTGAACGAGACATTCGCTGTGTATTATCATATGTTCAAGGCATTGGTTGACCCCGGTGAGGCGGTGGAGGTAGGACAACCGATAGGCTTAGTTCGAGGAGAGAATGTATATGTAGGGTTCGTGTATTTGGATGAGCAGTATTTTAAACAGAAAGAACTGGCAACAGAATATCCATACACTCATTTTGTTCCGCAGATTTGGGATGGTACGCAATATGTACAGTACGAGAAAGTGACTACAGTGGTCGTTCCGAAACTGACAGATGAGATTATTACTCAAGATATGAGTAAATCGCAGAAGAAACGCTATTTCAAGCATAAAAAGTAGAAATAGTAAATGAAAGCGAAGTGGGTGAATATTGTGGATAGCTTGCAGGGGAATGTGGATCAAAGGCACTATGCACGGCGGATTCCCGGGAATGGGGAATACGGGGCAGTGTGCGCGAAGCCGGAGTTGAGCAAGAGGGTGAAAAAGGCAAAGGCGGAACACCCGACGGCGAAGGCCTTTGCGGAGCTGATGGCGGAGACGAAGGCAATCATGCATGATCCGGTGCGCAAAGCGGAATGGCAGGCACGATATGAGGAGGCTTTGCGGAAGGCAAGGAAATATAACAAGCCTATACAAGGACGGCTGTACGATTATATCAAGCATGAGCTGAGTATCGAATTGAAAGGTGATAATTGAAAGGTGAAAGGTGAAAAACAAGGTATTCTCCCGTAGATGTCAGGGCGACGTCATAGTGAGCACCCGATGAGCATCCGATGAGCATCCGATGAGCACCCGATGGAGACTAATGGAAGACAGGTGGATGGAAGAAGGAGAGACCGATAATATAAATACAGACGCAAAGTGGCAGAGGACGGTCACACATATAACGAGGTAAGTCATTCTATGCAACGGAGATGCGAGGGATGGGATTACAAAGGACGAGGGATATATATGCTCACTCTCGTTGTTCGTGACAGACAGCCGCTGCTTTGTACGATAGAGGAAGATGAGAGCGGTGTGCGTGCTGTCGTAACAGAGACCGGACGAGCCGTATTGGAGGAGACAGAGCATATAACGGAGATATATCCGCAGATACGCATCCTATGCAGGCAGATCATGCCCGACCATTTGCACCTGCTGCTGTTTGTGGAGGAGGCACTGCCGGTGCATTTAGGGAAAGTAGTCCGGGGGTACAAAACAGGGACAAATCGCGCTTATGGGCGGATACTCTCGGCATCAGAGGTGCCGAGCACAGGACATCGCGAGGAGAAGGAGATGGGCATAGACATGGACATGGATATAAACGGGATACCAACAACGATGTCATGTGCCGCCGACCTTTGTTCGGCGGAGAGAGGAAGGGATGAAAGAGAGAACGAAAAGGAGGATGAAAGAGAGAACGAAAGGGGCGAGGAAACGAAGACAAGGACAGGCCTATGGGCAGAAGGGTATCACGACCGGATATTGTTTCACAAAGGGCAGCTGGATGCGCTGATACATTATATAAAGGATAATCCGAGGCGGTTGGCACTCAAACGGGCAAATCCGGAGCTGTTCAAAATACGGCAACATCTGCAAATAGCAGGGATGAGCTTTACGGCGATGGGGAACATCTTCCTTGCAGACTACCCGCAAAAAGCGGTGATTCAATGCTCGCGGAAGTTACACCAGGCAGAGATAGATGCCAAGAAAGCGGATTGTTTGGATGAAGCGGCGAAAGGGATGGTCTTTGTTTCGGCGGCTATCTCCGAAGGAGAGAAGCAGATATGCCGGGCGGTACGAGAGGCAGGACATCCGATAGTGGTACTTTTGGAGAGGGGATTCCCGAAACCGGAGGATCCGAACTACAAGTATTTTAAGCCGCAAGGGGTGTATTTCGAGGCTTGCGCGGCAGGGAAACTGCTGCTGTTGGAGCCGGAGAAGGAACTGTATGAGCAGGCAGAGATAGAGGCCGAGGTGGTAGCAAAAGCGGGAAATATACCGCACGAGACGCTACGATACCGATTCCTGGCACTCAATGCTATCGCGGAGAGGATATGCGGGGAAGAAACCCCGGCAACGGAGGTGCCGGGCACAGAACATCGCTGATGGAAGGGTAGAGAGAAAGGAATACCCGCTCGCGGAACTCGCGGGCACAGGACATTGCGGGAGGGGATTCCGGCAACGGAGGTGCCGGGCACAGAACATCGCGGACAAAAAAGGAAATAACAAATATAAACAATACAAATAAAGAAACCAAACAAAAGCAGAACAAATATACACAAACAAATAAAACAATAAAACAGAACAAGAACAAATAATTAACAACAATATTAACCAATTTAATTCATTTAACCTATGGCTAAAATTATTACATTGGGCGAGATTATGCTCCGCCTGAGTCCTGAAGGACAAGACCGTTTTGTACAATCTGATCACTTCCGTATCATCCCCGGTGGTGGTGAGGCTAACGTAGCTATTTCGTGCGCTAACTATGGTCACGAGGCTTATCTGGTAACCAAACTGCCGAAACATGAGATCGGTCAGATTGCCGTTAACTCGTTGCGTCGTTATGGCGTGAAGGACGATTATATCGTTCGTGGCGGCGACCGCGTGGGTCTGTATTACTGCGAGACAGGTGCTTCTATGCGTCCGTCGAAAGTGATCTACGACCGTGCACACAGCGCTATTGCTGAGGCTGATCCGAAGGATTTTGACTTCGACAAGATCATGGAAGGTGCTGCATGGTTCCACTGGAGCGGTATCACTCCGGCTATCTCGGACAAGGCTGCTGAGATCACCAAACTCGCTTGCGAGGCTGCAAAACGTCACGGCGTAACTGTATCGGTTGACCTGAACTTCCGTAAGAAACTGTGGACCAGCGAGAAAGCTATCTCGATCATGCGTCCGAGAAGGCGGCGAGACCAACGCTGAGGGCTACAAGGGCATCTTCGAGCAGATGATGAAAGAGTTCGGCTTCAAGTATGTTGTTTCGACGCTTCGCGAGAGTTTCAGCGCTACTTTCAACGGCTGGAAGGCGATGATCTACAACGGCAAGGAGTTCTACCAGAGCAAGCGTTACGAGATCAACCCGATCATCGACCGCGTGGGTGGTGGTGACAGCTTCTCCGGCGGTCTGATCCACGGTATGCTCAAATACCCGGATAACCAAGGTGCAGCGCTTGAGTTCGCAGTAGCTGCTTCGGCCCTGAAGCACACCATCAACGGCGACTACAACCTCGTTTCTGAGGATGAGGTTCTGAGCCTTGCAGGTGGTAATGCGAATGGTCGAGTACAAAGATAAATTTAATTGACGATTGGACGATTGACGAGGTACGATTTATTGTTCAATTGAATAAAATTGTTCGATTGTCCTCTGTAAATCGTAAATTCCTCTCAATCGTCAAATCGTAAATCGTTAAATCGTAAATAATCAAGATGGCAAAGTTTGATAAATTTCAGGTGATGGCGAAGATTGCCGCTGCACCGATGGTTCCTGTGTTCTATCACAAGGACGTAGAAGTTTGTAAGAACGTGATTAAGGCTTGCTACGAAGGCGGCGTGCGTGCGTTCGAGTTCACTAACCGTGGCGATTTCGCACACGAGGTATTTGGTGAGTTGAGCAAGTGGGTAGCTAAAGAGTGCCCGGAGTTGGCACTCGGTATCGGTAGTGTCGTTGACGCTCCGACGGCAGCGCTGTACTTGCAGTTGGGCGCTAACTTCGTTGTTGGTCCGTTGTTCAACAAGGATATCGCAGTTGTCTGCAACCGTCGTTGCGTGACTTACTGTCCGGGTTGCTTGACACCGAGCGAGATCGGTCTGGCACAAGAGGTGGGTTGCGACTTCACGAAGGTCTTCCCGGGCGATGTAGTGGGCCCGAACCTCGTGAAAGGTCTGATGGCTCCAATGCCGTGGTCGAAGATCATGGTTACCGGCGGTGTAGCTCCGGAGAAAGAGAACCTCGAGAAATGGTTCGCAGCTGGTGTTTACTGCGTCGGCATGGGAAGCAAGCTCTTCCCGAGCGACAAGGTAAAAGCCGGAGACTGGGCTTACGTAACCGCAAAGTGCAAAGAGTGTTTCGAAATTATTAACGCTTGCAAGAAATAATTATGAATGACGTAAAAAAAGCTGTCATGACCAACTGGCGTTGGGTCATGTGTGCGATGCTTTTCTTCGCCACTACGGTTAACTATATGGACCGTCAGGTGCTGTCGTTGACCTTCAAAGAGTTTATTCAGCCTGAGTTCCACTGGACCGACTCCGACTACGGAACGATCACCGGTGTGTTCTCTATCGCGTACGCTATCTTCTGCCTCTTCGCCGGTAAATTCATCGACTGGATGGGCACGAAGAAGGGTTACCTCTGGGCGATTGTTATCTGGTCGTTAGGTGCTGTGATGCACGCAGGCTGCGGTATCGCTACCACTTGGTTTGTTAGCGGTGTGGACAGCGTAGCTGCAATGCGTGCGGTGGAAGCCGGAAGTGCGCTTGCCTCGTCAGTGGCGATGGTGAGTGTGTGGCTGTTCCTGGCTTGCCGAATGGTGTTGGGGCTTGGTGAAGCAGGTAACTTCCCTGCTGCTATCAAGGTAACCGCTGAGTATTTCCCGAAGAAAGACCGTGCTTTTGCAACTTCTATCTTCAATGCCGGTGCATCTGTGGGTGCGCTTGCAGCTCCGGCTACTATTCCATTGTTAGCTAAGTCGATGGGATGGGAATGGGCCTTTATCATCATCGGTGCGCTGGGCTTCATCTGGGCAGGTATCTGGATCTTTGTCTATGACAAACCGGAGGAGTCCGCTCATGTGAACGAGGCTGAATTGGAGTATATCCACCAAGACGAGAAAGACGCTCCGAAGCAAGAAGTGAAGGAGGAGAAACAGATGTCGTTTGGCGAGGCTTTCAAGCACAAACAGACCTGGTCGTTTGCGTTTGGTAAGTTCATGACCGATGGTGTTTGGTGGTTCTTCCTGTTCTGGGCGCCGGCTTATTTCCAAGATCAGTTTGGTATCAAGGCTTCTGACCCGCAAGGTATTGCGTTGATTTTCACGCTGTACGCGATCGTTACAGTTGTTTCTCTGTTCGGTGGTTATCTGCCGAAGATCTTCGTGGAGAAGAAAGGCATGGAGCCGTACGCGGGCCGTATGAGAGCGATGTTGATCTTCGCTTTCTTCCCGATCTTTGCGCTGTTTGCACAGCCGCTCGGTGGTATCTATGGCCCGTGGGCAGTAGCTATCATCATCGGTATTGTGGGTGCAGCACACCAGAGCTGGAGTGCGAATATCTTCTCGACCACAGGTGACATGTTCCCGAAATCGGCCGTTGCTACGATCACCGGTATCGGTGCTATGGCAGGTGGTGTCGGTTCGTTCTTGATCAACAAAGGTTCGGGTATGCTCTTCACTTATGCTGACAAGATGGGTGAGGCATTCTCGTTCTTCGGCTTCACGGGCAAGCCTGCAGGTTACATGATCGTATTCTGCATCTGCGCGGTAGCTTACCTGATCGGCTGGAGTGTGATGAAGACTTTAGTCCCGAAATATGAGCCGGTAGTGGTTAAATAATTAAGAAACGCGCGTACGTACGCGTATAAATAAGGAAAGAACCTTGCTGCAAATTGAGCAAGGTTCTTTTCGTTTATCATCTCTTGGCAGTTTACAGCGCCGCGAGGTTCTTTTCGTTCATCAACTCTTTACCTTCCGGTGTGTAAGCGTAGTCGATGCGGTCTTGGAAATAGGTCTCCACTTTGCCTCGTACCACTTTCATAGTGGAGTTAACGAGGTGGTTCTGTTCAGTCCATGCTTCGCCTAAAACCGCGATAGCCGTTGGCAACCAAGCCTCTGGGAAGATGCCATCTCTGGTTCCTCCGGGGCGGTAGGAGTCCACTTCGCTTTGGATCTTCAACAACATGCACTCCTTGCCTTCTTTGGTGGCAGGATCTTTGCCTTGCGACTTCGCCCAAGCCTGCAATGCCTCTTTGTTGGGAACCATCAGCAGGATGGTATATGGGTCTTGGTTGTTGTGCAAGATACATTGATCCACGTAAATGCTGCCGTCTGTCAGCGAATCCTCGAATCCCTCCGGGCTGTATTTCTCACCATCGGCGCGGATGAGGAGCGATTTGAATCGTCCAACTACCCACAGATAACTCGGGTGCTCTTTGGTGACGTAGCCCATGTCGCCGGTGTGCAACCAGCCGTCGATGATAGTAGAAGCGGTCGATTCGGGGTTCTTCCAATAACCCGCCATGACGTTCTCGCCTTTGATGACGATCTCGCCGCGTTCACCGTCCGGCACGATGTTTCCTTCCGCATCGCAGATCTTCAGTTCCATCGGTTTGACGATTCGTCCTGAAGAGCCGAAGATAGCACCGCCGGCGGAGTTGGAACAGATGATCGGCGTTGCTTCGCTCAGACCGTAACCTTGGAACATCGGCATGCCCACGGCGCAGAAATACCGTTGCAGCGCGATGTCTAACAATGCACCGCCGCCCACGAAGAACTTCATTCTGCCGCCGAAGTTTTCCCGTACGGCTTTGAAGATGAGGCGGTCGAAGAATTTCACCAAGGGGTAACGCCACGCGTTCTGCCATCCGCCTCTGTTCCAGTATTCGCGGTTATAAGCGATGGCGTTATTGAGAGCGAAGTTGTAGAGTTTCTCCACTTTAGGTCCTTTGGCTTTGATGCCGGCCTCGATGCTCTTTTTGAAATTACGCGCCAAGGCAGGCACGGACAACATGATATGCGGTCTTACTTCGCGAATAGCAATAGGGATGTTTTTGAGGGTAGCCATGGCTGTTTTGCCCACAGGCACCGTAGCGATGGAACCGCCGTACGACATCATTGTATAGAATCCTGCGACGTGCGCAAAACAGTGGTCAAGCGGCAGAATGATCAACATGACATCGTCCAATTCGCATTGGATGACAGAAGCACCTTGCTCTACGTTCGCGGTGTAGTTACGGTGGGTCAGCAGGATACCTTTCGGATCCGCCGTTGTGCCGGACGTGTAACTGATGTTAGCGTAGTCATTCGGTCCGACAGAGGAGTAGCGTGCCTCAAAAGACGCCGGGTCTTTAGCCAAAAGCGCATCGCCCAGCGCAATCACCTCGTCAATGTAGATCTCTTTCTCCTCGTATTGCTCCAAGGGATCAAAGACAATCACTTTCTCCACTTTTGGACAATCGGCGATGATCTTACGGATCTTCGGCAACTGTTGCACGGAGCACATGACAAACCGTGCGTCGGAGTGCTGAATACGGAAAAGGAGATCGGATGATTCTTCCAGTTTGATGCTCAGCGGCACATTCACACCGCCGGCATAGAGAATACCTAATTCGCCGGTGACCCATAAGTTGCGTCCCTGGCTCAAAAGCGCTACTCGTTCGCCTTTATTCAGCCCGAGCGCCATCATACCTGCACCGATGCGGTGTGCGGCTTCGCGCGTCTCTTTGAAGGTAGTAGTAGTCCAAACATTGTCAATCTTCTCACGAAGGAAAACATGTTCGCTGAATTTGTGTGTATAGTGCTCCACAAAATCAATAATTGTTGGCTTTTCTTTCATTGTTTAGCTGTTTCTTTATATAAATTGGCTGCAAAATTACAAAAATATTTTGATATATGCAAAAAAAGTTGTACCTTTGTACCCGTTTTTTACCACAATTGATATAAATGAAGTCGAAATTGTTGAGTTTGCCTGTTATCGTACAGGCATTGATAGCTATTATTTTAGGTGCAGTACAAGGTTGGTTCATGCCGGCTTGGTTCGTGCGTATTTTTGTGTCTTTTAATACGTTTTTCGGTCAGTTTATCGGTTTTTTAGTGCCGCTAATCATCCTGGCGTTGGTCAGTGCATCTATTGCGAATGCGGAAGAGAATGCCGGTAAGATGTTGAAAATCACGATGGCGGCCGTGCTGATCAGTACGTTTTCCGCCGGTGTAGCTTCTTTCGGCGTCGGCGAATGGTTACTGCCTAAGTTCATACACCAAGGCGACCACGCGTTGCTGATGCCGACAGAAGGTGAGGCCTTCGCGCCATTTTTTGTGCTTCAACTGCCGCCTCCTTTGGATGTGATGAGTGCGTTAGCGTTGGCTCTGATGCTGGGTCTGGGTATGCGTACGGTGAAAGCCGATTCGCTGAAAAAGGCGATTACGGAGTTGCAGGGTTTGGTAATGGTAAGTATAGAAAAAGCGATCGTACCGCTGTTACCGCTGTATATCTTCGGCGTGTTCCTCAAGATGTCCGCTGCCGGCGGAATGGTGGATGCGGTTCAGAATTTCCTATGGATCATTCTGCTGGTAATAGGCATGCTGGTTGCATGGATCTTGCTGCTTTATATTATCGCAGGTATCATGGCCGGTCGCAATCCGTTCAAGATGCTTTGGCAAATGATGCCGGCAGGAATCATGGCGTTTGCTACCTGTTCGTCCGCGGCGACGATTCCTGTTACGCTCAAGGAAGCAAAAAAAATAGCGCACAAGGAGAACACGGTTTCGTTCGTTATTCCCTTATGCGCCAATTTGCACATTCCTTCGGTGACGATCCATTTTGTTCTTTGCGCGATCGCTGTGATGATGATGGTGGGTCAGCCGTTGGAGTTGGAGTCCTTCTTTATCTTTATTATGATGCTTACGTTCACGTGCGTAGCTGTTCCGGGTGTACCCGGTGGCGTAGTAGCCGTTTTGCCGGTATTATCCACGGTTTTGGGTTTCTCAGCAGAGATGCAGGCTGTATGTCTGTCTCTCGGAATCCTGTTAGACGCGCCTCTAACCGCCGCGAACGTGCTATGTGACGGCGCAATATGCGCCATAGTGGACAAGGCAACGGATTAGTTGCCTTTTTTTATTTCACTACTTCTGCCTCTTCGAAGCCGTCGTTCTTGCCTTTCTCCGGCATGAGCAGCAACATAATGATATAGAGCAACAGCCCGGGGAATGCTGCGCTGAGAATACTGAGTGCTGCATAGCAGATACGAACGAGGGTCGGATCTACATCAAAATACTCGGCGATACCGCCACAAACGCCTCCCAAAATCTTATTGGTCGAGCGGGTTAATTTCTTGTTTGCCATAAAGTGATTGACGATTTTACGATTTACGATTTAACGATTTATTTACGATTTAATTTAATTAACGATTTAACTACAAAAACTGTACCAAACTGAGTGCTGTCATGGCTTCTACGACCGGAACGGCACGGACGGCGACACAGGCATCACTTCGATTGACGATTTGACGATTGACGATTGGTTCATTTATTTGGTCATTGAGCAATTTTGTCAATGCTTTTTTTGTACTCGGTGTTGGTTTGAAGACACAACGGAAGACGATCTCCGAGCCATCAGAGATACCTCCTGCAATACCGCCGGAGATGTGATTGATGGCAGATCCGGGTTGAGTTATTCCTTCAAAACCGGTGCCGTATTCGAAGCCTTTACAGGCATTGATGCTCATGACGGCAAAGGCGAGATGGGCTTGCAGTTTGTCGAAGACGGGTTCGCCGGTTCCGACGGGTAAACCGCTGATCCGGCACTCGATGATGCCACCGATGGAATCTCCTTCGCGCTGGTAAGCGGCGATGGTTTCGTTAAAACGGGCAGGGTCTTTCTCTGCGCCCACTTGGATCAAGCGGGCTTGGATGCTTATCCCTTTTGTTGCGAGTTCCTGTTTAGCGATAGAACCGGCTACTACGCGTGCAGCTGTCTCGCGAGCTGAGGCTCTGCCTCCTCCCCGCCAATCGCGAATGCCGTATTTCTGTTCATACACTTTGTCGGCATGCCCTGTGCGGTACGTGTTTTTCAACCATTCGTAGTCCTCCGGGCGCGCGTCTTTATTCCTTATTATAAAGGCGATGGGCGTGCCGAGAGAAACGCCGTCCATGACACCCGAGAGCCATTCGACCTCATCGGGCTCGTTCTTTGCGCGCGATGAGACTCCTGCGAGAGTAGCGTCAGGTACCGGGTAAAGTCTAGGATCAGTACCTTCAGATACCGTGCCGACCATATTCGGAGTACGGCCGGAGCGTCTGGTCAGTTCTTCGCGGATGAGATTGAGGTCAATGCACAAACCGGCGGGAACTCCGTCTAACACACCTCCTATGGCTCTGCCGTGCGATTCACCGAAGGAAGTAAAAGCCCATTTTTCTCCAAATGTATTCACAAATAAAGGATAATTTTACAAAGTACAAAGTACAAAATTATGTATAAAGTGCAAAATTTTAGGCAAAAGTACAAAAAAGTTTGCATATGTGCAAAAAAAATTGTAACTTTGCCGTGTTTTTTAAATAAAAGCATATGAAAAAGATCATTTTGGGTGTATTAATGGCGGCAAGTATGCCGCTAATGGCGCAACAATTGCCGGATTCTCATTTTGAGAATTGGGGCGATAAGTTCAACAAAGATGTACAGTTGACGGATTGGCACGGAAGCAACGTGGATCAGTTTGTCAAGTTCACGATGCTGTTCCAGAAAACCGGCCGTACGGGCTATGCCGCTTATGTAGAAAACCGCAAAGTGGGTGCCATGGGAATTACGGAGACCGCTCCGGGTTATTTCTCGTTGGGTAAACCTTGGCAGTATATGAAAGGTCTGAATACCAAGTCCGCAACCGGCGGAACAGAAGGCGGTATAGCCTGGAAATACCGTCCTGACACGATGGTAGTATGGATCAAACGTGTTGGAGAAGAGAGTGCGAAAGAGGACTTTAACCTGCTGTTCTATTCGTGGGCAGGCACAGCGAAAGGCAGCAAATACGGTAACAAGTCGGGTGAATGCACGGAGACCGACCGCGTGAACGAGCAATGCGATGTTCGTACACTCACCGGTGCTAATCCTTGCGGCACGGACGAACCGGCCAAGCAAGTATCGGAAGGTTGGTATCGCGCGCGTGCCAAATATAACGAATGGACCCAGATCAAAGTGCCTATTTACTATGCCAACAGCACGGCTCCGACGATGTGTAACGTCATTTTTTCCGCCGGCAATTATCCGTCACCGGGCGGCAGCGATGTACTGTGTGTGGGCAACGGATTGTATGTAGATGACGTGGAGATGGTATATTCGTCGCGTGTTGACAAGGTGTTGGTGAACGGCAAAGAGTTTGCAGGTTTCAATCCGGACAATTCGGGCGTTCAGATCGTTAAGTTGTCTGAGATCGGCGCTACCGGTGGTGAGATCAAGATCGAGGCATTGCGTGGTGTGGGAACGATCGCTACTCCGCAAGGCAAGAAAGCAAACTTCAAGGGTCGTAAATTGGACGCTAAGGAGATGACCGTTACGCCGGGGGCACTCAATGGCGCTCCTTGGACGATTACCGTCAAAGCCGAAGACGGCAGCAGCACACACACGTATAAATTACAAATTAAAAATTAAGAATTTTGTCGGTAGCGGATTTCGACATAATTGATTGGATTGTTCTGGGTGTATTGGCTTTCTGTCTGGTAGCGCAGTTGTATTTTTACCTGCGTTACATGGCAGCGCCGTTATGGAAAGGACAAAGGAGTAAAGGGCAAGGGACAAGGGAGGAATGGCCCGGTGTATCTGTGGTTCTTTGCGCGCACAATGAGCGTGAGAACTTGTCTAATTATCTGCGCGCGCTGCTGAGTCAGGATTATCCGGAATACGAGGTGATTGTGGTGGATGACGGCTCGGAGGATGACACCCGAGCTATTGTGGAGAGTTACATGGCTTTGGATGAAAGGCTGCATCTGACTTTTGTGCCATACGGTGCGCGTGTCAGATCGACGAAGAAGTTAGCACTCACGCTGGCAGCCAAGGCGGCGCAGTATGATTATCTGCTGCTGACCGATGCGGATTGTGTGCCGGAGAGCAAACATTGGATCTCGGAAATGGTTCAGGGATTTGGAGAAGGGCAAGGGACAAAGGATATTGTTTTGGGCTTTAGTCCGTATTTCGAGACAAAGGGATTCGTGAACCGTTTGGTGCGTTATGACACGCTTTTCAACGGCTTGCACTATTTGGGAGCTGCGCAATGCGGACATCCGTATATGGGTGTTGGACGCAACTTGGCATACCGCAAATCGCTCTTCTTTGAGACCGGAGGTTTTACGCATTTGATGACCAACAAAGCCGGCGATGATGACCTTTTTGTGAATCATGTTGCCACACCGCATAATACTGCCGTTGTGCTGAGCCGTGAGAGTTTGGTGTGGTCGCCGTCAAAAAAGAGTTTCAAGGAATGGTGGCAGCAGAAGAGACGGCATATATCCGTTTCACCATCTTACCGGAAGGAGACAAAAGCGCGTCTGGCTATAGAGCCGGTGACCCGGGGATTCTTTTATCTGAGCGTCATTTTGGCTGTTGTGTATGCGGTTTGCATGTGGGAGTGGACGCTGCTGTACATTGCTTTGGGCGCATTTATGCTGCGATGGTTCGTGCAAACGGCGGTTATCAATCTCTCCGCACGTCGTTTGGGGCTTCGGCGATTCAGTATGTTCACGATCCTCGGGCTCGATATATTTCTGCCGCTGACGAACCTGTGGATGCTCATAGTTCCCAAAAAGAACAGTATTTGGTAGTAAAATAGTAAATTGAAAGAATATGGAAAAACAAGAATTGAAAATTAACATTGCCCCGGATAAACAGCAGGGCGTATTTGCCAACTTGGCATTGATTGCTCACACTCCGACGGAGTTTGTATTGGATTTTGCACAGTTGATGCCGGGTGTACCTCAGGCGAACGTTGTATCGCGCGTAGTAGTAACGCCGGATCAGGCAAAGAAAATCCTTGGCGCTTTGGGTAATAATATCAGCCAGTACGAGCAGAAGTTCGGTACTATCAATCCCATCGGCGGCGCTCCCAAAGGCAGCACGTTGCCGTTGACTTTTACCGGCGGAGAAGCTTAAATTGTAAAATCGTAAATATCAATACTATGAGACATTTTCCAGCATCGCAGTTAATCATCAATGAAGATGGTTCTGCATTTCACATTCACTTGAAGCCGGAGTTTTTGGCGGACAAGGTGATTCTTGTCGGTGACCAAAACCGCGTTAATTTAGTGGCTTCGTTCTTCGACGAGGGTTCGATCGAATGTGACGTACAATCACGTGAGTTCCATACCATTACCGGTAAATACAAAGGCAAACGTATCTCCTGTATCTCAACGGGTATCGGAACCGACAACTGCGACATCGTAATGAACGAGATTGATGCGTTGGCGAATATCGATTTTGCAACCCGCACGGAGAAACCGGTTAAACGCAGTCTTGACATCGTGCGTATAGGCACTACCGGCAGTATGCAGGAGGATATACCTCTTGGTACGTTCCTTGCCAGCGAGAGATCAATCGGTTTTGACGGAGTGTTGGCTTTCTATGAGAAGCGCGACGAGATTTCAGACCTTGAGTTTGAGAAGGCTTTTGTTGATTTTGTGGGCTATCCCCAAAAGGCCGCTGTGCCGTATGTGGTGGCTTCGAATCCGGATTTGGTGAACCAGATTGCGGGCGATGATATGACGCGCGGTTATACGATCGCAGCGAACGGATTCTATGGCCCGCAGGGTCGTGTACTGCGTGTCCCAGTGGCCGTGCCGGATATCAATGAGAAGATTTCCGCATTCCGTTACCAAGGTCAGCGTATCACCAATTATGAGATGGAAGGTTCTTGTATCGCCGGTTTGGCACTTCATATGGGTCACCGCGCCATGACCGTTTGTTGCGTCATTGCGCAGCGTAAGAGTGAGGCTGCTAACACCGATTACAAACCCCGTATCAAAGAGTTAGTACAAACTGTATTAGATAGAATTTAATTGCAAATGTCCAATTACAAATTACCAATTTTGCTGTTTGGGGCGGCATTGCTGTTCGCTTGTCAGCCCAAACAGTCTGCTTTTCAATACAACGTGGATAAGTTTTATGACCTGGAGCTTCTGCGCTACGATGTGCCGGAGTTCGATTCGTTGAGTCTGCAACAGAAATCGCTGGTGTACTGCCTTTCCGAGGCAGCTCTCTGGGGACGTGATATACTCTATGACCAGAACGGACGATATAATCTGCGTATCAGGCGGGCACTCGAGGCTTTGTATCTCAATAAAGATAAAGTGCAGTGTACCGACCAAGAATGGTCGGCGTTTGAGAAATACCTCAAACGCGTATGGTTCTCCAATGGTATTCATCATCATTATTCCGAGGATAAATTCCCGCCGGAGTTCACGCAGGAGTGGTTTGTAGAGGCTTGTGCGCAAGCAGGTGTTGAGTATGATCCGGCTATTTTGCCGGTGATATTCGATCCGGCGGTTATGTCCAAGCGCACTACTGCGCAGGATGGAGTAGATTTAGTGCTTAATTCCGCCGGCAACTACTACGGAGAAGGTGTGACGCAAGCCGAAGCGGAGGCATGGTATGCCGCTCACAAGGATGACAGTGCTGAGCCTCTCTGGATCGGTCTGAACTCGCAGCTCGTGAAGAACGAGAAAGGTGAGATCGTTGAACGCGTTTATAAAGTGGGCGGTTTATACGGTGAGGCACTCGAACACGTGGTCTATTGGCTCAAAGAGGCTCTCCAATACGCGGAGAACGATGCGCAGAAATTGGTAATTGAGAAGATGATCGAGTTCAACGAAACGGGCGATCTCAAGACTTTTAACGAGTATTGTATTGCGTGGGTGAAAGATCTTGACAGCCGCGTGGACTATGTGAACGGCTTCACGGAGACCTATACTGATCCATTAGGAATCACCGGCACTTGGGAGAGTATGGTCAATTTCAAGGATCTCAAAGCGACGAAGCGTACTCAGTTGATTTCGAAGAACGCACAGTGGTTCGAAGATCACTCGACAACCGATCCCAAATACAAGAAAGAAGAGGTCAAAGGTGTAACCGCCAAAGTGATCACCGCGGCTATTCTTGCGGGCGATTGTTACCCGGCAACACCAATCGGTATCAACCTGCCGAACGCTTCATGGATCCGCAAAGAGTACGGTTCCAAATCCGTGACCATTGATAACCTGACGCACGCATACAACGAGGCGGCGAAAGGAAACGGTTTCAATGAGGAGTTCATGATCAATGATGACGTGCGCGCGCGTTATAATAAATATGGTGCGCTGTGCGGCGACTTGCATACCGATCTCCATGAATGTGTCGGTCATGGTTCGGGCAAACTGCTGCCCGGAGTAAGCAAGGGTGCGCTCAAAGAGCATGCTTCGACTATCGAGGAAGCGCGTGCTGACCTCTTCGGGCTCTATTTCTTAGGCGATCCGAAGTTAGTGGAGTTAGGTCTGCTGCCGAATGAAGAGGCGTATAAAGCCGGCTACTATCAACAGATGATGAACGGCGCAATGACGCAGTTGGTTCGTATCGAGCCGGGTAAGGACATTGAGGAAGCGCATATGCGTAACCGCCAGTTGATCGCTAATTGGGTGTTGGCGCATGTGGATTCGGCTCACCCCGAAGTGCGGATTGTATATGAGCCGGTGCCGACTTGCAATCCGAACCATGACGATGTGCCGTGTGAGTACAAACATTTCCTCGAAATACGTGATTATCAGGGACTTCGCCGGCTCTATGGCGAGTTGCTGGCAGAGATTCAGCGTATCACTTCCGAGGGAGACTATGCGGCTGCCAAAGAGATGGTAGAGACTTATGCGGTGAAAGTGGATCAAGAGTTGCACCAAGAGATTCTGGCGCGTTATAAGAAGTTGAACCTTGCTCCGTACAAGGGCTTTGTGAACCCCGTTTACAAAGTGAAACGCAATGCCAATGGCGAGATTACAGATGTGAAACTTGACTTTACCGAGAGTTACATAGATCAGCATCTCCGCTATAGCCGTGACTACAGTCCGCTACCCGATGTGAATTGATCATTGAGAATAAAACTTCCGATATCAAAATCGATAGCGAATAGAATCCTTCTATTGCAGGCTATCCATGGAGATCCGCTTATGCGGGTCTCTTCGGATATGCCGGATGATGTGATCGTGCTGCACGATGCGCTGGAGAAGTTAAGGGCGCATAAGAAAGGCGAACCGCTCACTCTCTATCTCAAGAATTGCGGAACGGCATTGCGGTTTTTGCAGGTACATCTGGAGCGTTGCTATCCGGGTGAACCGATTGTTTTAGATGGCGATCCGCGGCTCATGGAGCGTGACGGCAAACCCACTACGCAGACTACTTCTGCCCGCATTCTTCATGGAGAGAACGTACCTGCCGCAGAGAACGAATCGCCGTATATCACGATGTCCCGCCGGATAGTGGAGACTTATCCGAATGTATCGCTTGAGGCGGATTGGAGTGCTGCAGCATTCTGGTATGAGTATGCGGCGATTCAGGGCGGAGAGTTGGAATTGGAAGGTATCAAAGAGGATAGTTTGCAGGGCGATCGGGTAGTGGTGGATATATATGCCCAGTATTTCGGTGTGCAGACAGAGTTTGTGCCCTATGGAGTTCTTATTAAAAAATCACAAATCCCAAATCAAAAATCCCAAATTGCAATTGATTTTGACAACTGCATTGATCTCTATCCGGCTGTAGCGCTTACATGTGAGCGCCTTGGAATAACGCTCCAAGCTACCGGCACAGAGCGACTGCGGTACAAAGAGTGTGACCGCATAGAGGCAGTGCAGAAACACGAAGTGAGCAATGATCACCGCATGGCGATGGCTTTGATGTGTGCCGGCTATCCTGTATCTATCGAAGAGCAAAAATGCATCGCCAAGAGTTATCCGGGTTTTGTTGCACAATTTAACTCCCTCCCTTCAGGGAGGGGAGGGGTAGGCTTTATCACCCATATCACACCTATAAAGGGAGTGAACGATGATCACTTGGGCAAAAAGCACGCCCTTTCCAAACTCATCCATGCGGCTACAAGCGAATATGTATGGCTCCATGACGATGATGTTATTCTGCCGCCGGCAGCAACGAAGCCGAACCTAACCTTACTACAAGGGAAAGATCTCGCAGCCGATTTGTATATTCTGCCTCTTCGCATGGAATCTTCCTCCCTTGAGAGGGAGAAAGAGGCTGTTTTGGAAGCCTTGCAAATCGCTGAATACGCGGCTATTCAGGAGCTAACCATGCGTATGGCGAAAGCTGGTGCACCCATTATGTGTTCCGGGGCGAACTTGATTGTCCGCCGCGAGGCATGGCTTGAATGCGAGCCGGATTTACACCCGGAGATTCCTTCCGGTGACGATATGTTCCTGCTCGAAGCCATGAAAAAGCGGGGAAAGAAGATTGCTGTTATGGACGAGCCGGACTATACTGCCGTGGTGCGTCCTGTTACTTCATGGCGCGCTTTCTTTCGTCAACGGATGCGCTGGGCAGGCAAAGCTCCCAAATACACTGATCCGGAGATCCTCCGCTGCGGTGCGTTTATTGTGGCGGTCAATTTGCTGCAACTTCTTTTTCCGCCGTTTATCCTGATTAAGTTCCCGGTAGAATACTCCTTTATCTTACGAAGAGAACCACACACCAAGTGGTATGTGGCTCTGCTTCTGGAAATTCTCTATCCGTTCTACATGCTCATTTCTCTCCTCGGCGGTCTCTTCCGCCAAAAGAAATGGTGATTTTTAATCTCTTAATCCTTCAATCAGTTTGTCGAGGAAGGGGATGATACCTTTTAACTCGTCCGCAGACACATGTTTGACAACCTCTGCGCCTAATTGATTCGGGATGTCTTTTGCCTGCTCTTCCATAGCCTTGCCGGCTTCGGTGAGGCAGACGATGCGTTGGCGCGTATCGACTTCACCTTTGACGCGGGTCACCAAGCCCTGCCTCTCCATGCGTTGCAGAAGGGGAGTGACCGTGTTGGTCTCAAGGTACAGGCGCTTGGCGATGTCGTTCACCGGCTGTTGGTCTTTTTCCCAAAGGATCAGCAATACCAAGTACTGCGGGTACGTGATGCCCAGAGTCTCAAAATAGGGACCGTACGCACCGGCAATCAACCGCGCCGCCGTATAGAGACGGAAACAGAGTTGGTTATCTAATTTCAGTTGTTCGTACATTATTTCGCCAATTCCGCTACGATATTCTGCTCGAAATCTTTGGGCTCGGCTACCGGTGCAAAGCGCTGGATAGTCTTGCCGTCCTTGGAAACGAGGAACTTAGTGAAGTTCCAAAGAATATCGTTCTCTTTCTTGTACGTCTTGCTGATGCGTTTGAGCATAGCGTGCGCTGCTTTGGCTTTGAGACCCTTGTACTCCTCGGTCGGAGCTTGCTCCTTGAGGTACTCAAATACCGGGTTCGCATTCTCGCCGTTGACGTCGGATTTTGCCATAAGCGGGAATGTCACACCATGGTTCAGACGGCAGAACTCCTCGATCTGCTCATCGCTGCCCGGTTCCTGATTAGCAAACTGGTCGCAGGGGAAACCGAGAATCACGAAACCTTGGTCTTTGTATTTCTTGTATAACTCCTCCAGACCGTCGTATTGCGGGGTGAAACCGCATTTCGAAGCGGTGTTGACGATTAGAATTACTTGTCCTTTGTAGTCCGAAAGGGATACTTCTTTGCCTCTGTTAGAGAGGGCTTTGAAATCATAAATGGTTGCCATATCTTTATTGTTTTTAAAATTACATAATGTTTTATGTCGTGTACGACTGAAATCGAGTGCAAAGGTACAATAATTTTTTTAATGTCGCAAGCGATATATCCAAAAATAGTGCATTTTCTTAATGATAGTATATTATTTCTTAATAGATGGCAATAATTTACTGGCTCGTACTTCATACCTGAAAGATGCTTATTTGTGCAATATGTCGCGTTTTGTTCAGTTTACTTTACAAAATGCACTTTTTATGGAACTTTTTGTGGAAAAATTTGCATATTCCGATAAAAAGCAGTACTTTTGTCTAAAATTTATAGTTGATAACACAGAAAATACAATATTTCTGCAATTTATTTTTTATTAACAATTAAATTTATTAAGGTATGAAGAAATTTTTCTCTATCTTGTGTGCGCTCGTAATTGTACTGAGTGCCAGTGCAGCTCCTGTAAGGAATGCGAAAGCTTTGAAGCTTCAACGTGCTGCGGTAAAGCAACTCCGTGCTGAGAAGAAATTGCCGGCAAAGAAAGCACTTGCGGCAAAAGATTTCGCAACGGTGATGAATGCTACTCCCAAAGCGCTGAATGTGGCATCTAAAGACGATGCAACTCTTTTCCGTGCTCCTAAAGCAGAGGCCATTGACGTCAAATGTGGTTCTTGGGAAATCGAAGATTGGGGTGAAGATGGTGAACTCTATCTCTATGCTGAGAACAACAACTACGAATTCTATTTTGACATTATTTATGGTGATGGCGCCTCGGATCTTGTGTTAGGCAAGACTTATACCGTAGAGGACATCTATGTAGGTGGTGATGGTCAGTATGCCGGTGTGTTCTATGATGGTGAATGGAGCTATGGTCTCAAAGAGTTGTCGATTGTCAAGACCATTGATGAAAAGGGTCTTGTTCATTTCCAAGGTTCTTGCGTGGACTCTTTGGATGCTGCTTTTACTTTCTACTATGACGAAGAGGAGTTTATCCCCACGGGTGACACGGTGGAATATGTATTCCTTGATAAAGCTTCTTTGAAATATGATGTTTATGACAGCGCGTGGGTATTTAAGGCAGATGACGGCAAGTATGCTTTTTCTCTTGGTCTCTTTAGCAATAATACGCTCTCTCCGGTAGGTGCATACACCAGCGATAATATCGATCTTGTCAGCTCCAGCGTTGAGGTATATACAGCGAAGGATAGCAGTAATTATTATTCCGTTAAGGGAGCGAACGCTATTGTCTTTTCACAGAATGACACGCTGATCTGTCTGGCGGACATCTTGGCTGAAAACGGTGTCGTTTATTCCTTCTCTGCCTTCTATGCTGCTCCTTCCAAGCAGGGCGAGGCTACGATTGAAGCGAATAACTTGAAAGTAGAAGACGCTCTGTATGATTTCTTCGGTGTTGTATTCTTCGAGGCAAGTAACGATAAGTATGGCGTCAGTTTGATGGCTTTCCCTGAGGGTGAATCGTATTTTGACGAATATACCATTAGCGATGCTGTGTCGGGAACCATTGCACTCTTCAGCGAGGATAGTGTTGAGACGGAAATCTACAGCGGTTCGTTCAAAATTGAGAAAACAGCAGATGGCGTGGTTTTGACCGGAAAAGTACTCTGCTACAACGATATTGAGTACACGCTCAACCTCGTTTATACAAAACCGACCAAAACCCGCGAAGAGAGCATAATCATTACCGATGCTGAGTTGAACATCATGCCGAAAACAGGTGATTGGCAAGTTGTCGGATTCAATGCGGATAGTTCTCGCTTCGTGGCTATTGACATTATTGGCAATGAGGTAGCCGGTAACTATACCGAAGAAGATATCGATGCAAACTACACCTATATTGCGAACGTGTTATTACGTAATGACTCCCTGTTAGCTGCTGAGCAGTTCGAGCCGATTTCGCTTAACATCACTGTTGTTTTCAACGCACAGGATAGTACCGCTGTTATCACAGGTACGTATCTTGGACAGGGATATAAGGACAATACAGACATTCCTGAGTTCACCCTCAATATCTCGGCTAAAGTGTCAACCTATATTCCTTCCAGCGTAAGCCCGTATGATTCGGAAGAGGATTTCGTACTTGATTTTGACTCTTATGAGGTGCTTGATACATATTTTGCTGGATATGGTGTATTGCTTGTTGATGCTGTGAATGAGCAAGGTAAGATCATTTCGCTGGAAGTATATCCGGAAGCAGGTGCTTCTGACCTCACTGCAGGAGAATATCCGGTTAACGCAACCAACGCTCCGAAAACAATCGGTGCCGGTGAAATCGAAGGATCTATCTACGGCTCGTTCGCAGGAAACTTGAACGCTGAGGGCAAGATTCTTGTTCCGCTGTGGTTGATCGTTGAAGGTACGGTTACCGTAAACGAGAACGGTTCGATTGAGGTGGATGCGAAGAACACCAAGGGTGCTGCTATCAAGTGCAACCTGAAAGCACGCGCACAGGGTATCGAGAATATCGAGCTCACCGAGAAGGCTCAGAAAGTAGTTGTGGACGGCGTACTGTACATCGTTCGTGACAACAAACTCTTCAATATCCAAGGTGCTCAGGTTCGTTAAGAATCGCCTTGTCTGACGAAAAAGGGTGTGTCAATTTGTTGGCACACCCTTTTTGCAATCTACCCGTTCTCGGTGTCTTGTGTCCCGCGAGTTCCGCGAGCGGGAATTTACGACTCGCTTACGGGAGAGATACGGGACGAACTAACGAGATCCGTCGAGACACCCTTTTTGTGTTCGTTGGCTTCTGCCACTAACATGAGGTATGGGACAAAAAATAATCACGCGCGTATAATAAGGTACGCGCGTGATTGGTATGTGGCTGTTATAAGTAATAGCCAAGGGGATTAAACTACTCCGCTGAAGCCCATGAACGCCATAGCGAGGAGGCCGGCAGTAAGAAGGGCGATAGGAGTACCTTTCATTGCTTCGGGCACTTTGTTGAGCGCGAGTTGCTCGCGGATACCGGCGAAGAGGATCAATGCGAGTGCGAAACCGATTGCGGTAGCGAACGCATAAACGGTACCGGAGAGCAGGCCGTAGTCTGCGCCGAGTGGCAGTTTAGCCAAGAGCTTGTTCTGGTCCGCCACGATGAGGGCTACACCGAGAATACAGCAGTTGGTGGTGATCAGCGGCAGGAAGACACCCAGAGCCTGATAGAGTGCCGGAGACACTTTCTTCAACATGATCTCGATCATCTGCACCAAAGCAGCGATGACGAGGATGAAGAGGATGGTCTGGAGGAACTCCACGCCCCAGAGGACTAACAGCTTCTGCAGAAGATAAGTAACTACCGTTGCGAGCACGAGCACGAACGTAACTGCGGCGCTCATACCCAGAGCGGTGTCGATTTTCTTACTTACACCCAGGAACGGGCAAATGCCCAGGAACTGGCTCAATACAATATTATTAACGAATATTGCAGAGATGAATATCAAGAAATAAACCATTTCAATTAAAAATTTAAAATTAAAAATTCCGAATTATTTCTTCTGCAGTTTGTTGACAGCAGCCATCATGTACGCGAGGGCGATGAAAGCACCCGGCGCGAGAACGAAGATGAGGGCGGCAAACTGACTGCTATAGAGTTGGAAACCGAATACGGTACCGGCACCGAGGAACTCACGGATTACACCGAGTACGGTGAGGGAGAGGGTAAAGCCAAGACCCATACCCAGACCATCGAGTGCGGAAAGTCCTACGGTGTTTTTCGCTGCAAAAGCCTCTGCACGGCCGAGCACGATACAGTTCACTACGATCAGCGGAATGAACAGTCCGAGCACGTCATAGATAGCCGGCAGGTAAGCCTGCATAGCCAGCTGCACCATGGTCACGAACGTAGCGATGACCACGATGAACGCCGGGATACGTACTTTGTCAGGAATGACGTTTTTGAGCATGGAGATCACCACGTTCGAGCAAACGAGCACGAAGAGTGTTGCCAGACCCATGGACATACCGTTGACTGCACTGGTGGTAGTAGCCAGAGTAGGACACATACCCAGTACCAGCGCAAAGGTAGGATTCTCTTTGAGAATACCGTTGGTGAGAGTTTTCATTGCGTTATTCATAATTCAGCCTCCTTTTCGTTAGATTGTAATTGGGATGCGCCGGTAGCCGCCTCAACAGGCTCGGTAGCGATCGCCTTGTATGCTTTGTTAATAGCTTTAAGGAACGCGCGCGAGGAGATGGTAGCCGCTGTGATAGCGTCGATCTCGCCGCCGTCTTTGCTGACAGCGAGTGCGCCGGCTTTCTTACCGATGATGTTCTGCGAGGGCTTGTCTGCATGTTTGAACCAGTGGTCGATATGTGCGCCCAGACCCGGGGTCTCGGTTTGTTTGAGAACCACATAATCGAGGATCTGTCCGTCCTGGTCAAGACCTACCATGATCACTTGCGGTCCGTCGAAACCGGTCTCTGAGGTCTCTACGGCTGTAGCGACCCATGCGCTGTCGATATACGCTTTGTAGATCGTCAGTCCCTCTACTTGCTCCGCTTCGCCTACTGTGCAACCTACCGGCAGAACAGCGAGGATAGCGGCTTGTTGTTTCTGTGCTTCCTGCACGGCGATGGTCTCCGCGGTGAGCGTATAGACACCTGCCAGTGCGCCTGCGGCTACCATCGAGATGATGACGAGGCTAAGCACCATGTTTTTGAATGTACTTTCTAATTTTGCCATAGTTGTGCCTCCTTATTTTTTAGGTTCGCCGAAACGTTGCGGACGAATCTTATTCAACAATGGAACGCAAGCGTTCATGATCAGGATAGCGAACGACATACCTTCAGGATAGTTACCCCACGTACGGATGACCATGACGAGGAGACCGATACCGATACCGAAGATGATCTTGCCCCACGCACTCATCGGAGAGGTGACGTAGTCGGTAGCCATGAAGAACGCACCAAGCATGAGACCACCGGAGAGGAGTTCGTAGCCGATATAATCGCAGGTGGAGAGACCCTCAGGCAGTGCGCCGGCGAAACCGGTGCAAGCGCAGAAGCAAGCCACGGTAGCGATGATAGCTACAGGGATATGCCATGTGATCACACGGCAGCAGATGAGGCAGATACCTCCGAGGATAAGCGCAGCTGCACTAACCTCACCGAGCGAACCGCCCATAATGCCGAGGAACGAATCCCAGAGCGACGGCAATTGGTCAATGACCGAAGCGTCACCGGCTTTGACGATATGCTTGAGGTAATAGAGCGGGGTAGCACCTGTCTCAGCATCGAGGTACGAGCCGCTGAATCCTTGCGGAGTAGGCCATGTGGTCATTTGTGCCGGATAAGCGATGAGCAGGAAGACACGGCCGACGAGAGCCGGGTTGAAGGGGTTCTGACCCAGACCGCCGAACGACATCTTACCAACACCGATAGCTACTACAGCACCGATGAGAACGATCCACCAGTCAATAGTGGAGGGCAGGTTGAATGCGAGTAACAGACCGGTCAGGACAGCCGAGAGGTCGCCGATGGTCTGACGTTTTTCTTTGAGAATATAACGGCTGATAAGGTACTCAGTGGCCACACAAGCGAGCACGCTGATACAAGCCGTGATCAATGCTCCCCAGCCAAACTCGATGACTGAAACCACATAAGCAGGCATCAGCGCGAGAATGACCAAAAGCATGTTCCGGCGAACGGAATCACCACTGTGGGCGTGAGGAGCCGGAGCGACAATTAATTGTTTCATATTCGTAAATTATTCAGATTACTTATTTTAACTCTCAACTATTTTTTAGCAGCAGCGGCGCGCTCACGAAGGATAGCACCTACTTTCGCTTTTGCGGGACGGATACCGTCGAGCAGGCGACGATGAGCCGGACAGGTAAAGACGCAGCAACCGCAGTCGATACAATCCATCACATCGTGTTTCTCGCATTCCTCCCACATCTCCAGTTCGCTCAAACGGCTGAGCAGATACGGCTCCAAGCCCATCGGACAAGCCTGTACGCACTTACCGCAACGGATACAGTTCTCTTCCTCCGGACGAACGGACTCCGCCTCGTCCAGGAAGAGCAGACCCGACAGACGTTTGTTAGCCGGCATAGCCTCTACATGATCCATAGCGCGACCCATCATCGGACCACCGCCGATGATCTTGCCGGTATGAGCGGGAACGCCGCCTGCCAGCGCAATCACTTCCTCAATCGGCGTACCGAAACGTACGCAGTAGTTACCCGGTTTATTGACGTTCTTACCGGTAACGGTCATAACGCGGGAGATGAGCGGTTTGTTTTTCTGTACTGCCTCGTAAACGGCATAGATGGTAGCCACATTGTCAACTACTGCACCCACCTCGATAGGCAGTGCGCCGGACGGCACTTGACGACCGATAGTAGCGTCGATGAGCTGTTTTTCACCGCCTTGCGGGTAACGCAACTTGAGCGGCATAACCTCAATACCTAATTGCTTCTCAGCCAAGGAACGCATATGCTCGATGGCATCGGGTTTGTTGTTCTCAATACCGATGATTGCGCGGTCCACACCAAGGGCTTTTTTGAGGATCTGAATACCGATGATGATCTCCTCGCCGTGCTCCAGCATGAGTCGGTGGTCACAGGTCAGATACGGCTCGCACTCCACACCGTTGACGATGAGCACCTCTGCTTTCTTGCCCGGAGGCGGCATCAGTTTGACGTGTGTCGGGAAACAAGCACCGCCGAGACCCACGATACCGGCAGCCGCGATCTTGTCGATGATAGCTTTCGGCTCCAAGGTACAGGAACGGATCAGATCCGGTGTACGGTCGATCTCCGGCATCCACTCGTCGCCTTCCACGTCGATGTAGATAGCCTGACCCGGAGCACCCCATGCGTCAGTCCAGTCGCCGATTTTGGCTACCGTACCGCTCACAGGAGAGCAGATGTTTGCACTTACGAATCCACCGGCTTTAGCCAGCAGTTCGCCTACTTTCACTTTCTTTCCAACCTCTACCACAGCTTGTGCCGGTGCACCGATATGTTGCACCAAAGGAATGATAGCCTGCTTAGGCAGCGGGCACTCCTGAATAGCCTGGTGAGCAGAGAATTGTTTGTTGTCATGCGGATGAACTCCGCCTATTTTGAATGTACGCATTTCTAATTAAAAAATTAAAAATTAAAAATTACGAATTAAGCTTTTTGCGCCATAGCAATTAGGTTCGGGAACGCAGCCTTCGGTGTCGGCAATGCTTTGATTTTAGCAGCTACAGCGGGGTCGAAGCCCTTCTTGTCACCACTTTCGGCAGCAGGCGCAGCCTCTTCCGCAGCGGCAGGAACAAGAATTTTCTTCACTTCGTCCATCGTCGGATCACCGCCGACAGGACATGCCAGACCATCTGTGCTACCGGCTTTGACGCACGCTTCGGCGAAGTTGCGGCAACCGGCAAATCCGCAGCCACCGCAGTTGGCGCCGGGCAATACCGCCTGTACCAAGTCAATGCGCGGATCTTCCTCTACTTTGAAGAACAGGCTGACTACATATAGCAGGCACGCTGCCACCAATGCCGTCACACCCAGAACTCCCATAGAAATCAGAATCAGATTCATGATAGTTGTTAGTTTTTTAGATTGTTAGTAATATTAAATGATTTTGTTCTTACAGTTTGCGGGCGGTGAAAGAGAACTGCTTTTGCAAGCGGTGCTTGAACACCGAAAGCCCGATATAATAAAGCGCAATCGCGCAGAGCGACAAAGCTCCGACGATTGCTTCATCCCAATGGGTCGTGAAATCCAACACCACAATCACCGCCATCATCACAATAAACGGCAGGATATACGCCAGCAGCACAGCTCTCCATGCCAGATGCTCTTTTACCTCCACTTCCACGCTGTCTCCCACCGCCATCGGCTCCAACATCAGCGCGTCCATTTCCTTCACCTGGCTCTCCGACGAGGAACACATGCTCTTCGCCTTGCAAGCCGAACAAGCGGAGGACTGCACGATCTCTATATGCGCCATGTTGCCCGATACGGACAGCACTTTTCCGGTATGTCTGATGACCTCTTCCATTGGTTCAAATAATATGCGACTGCAAAGATACAAATAATTTTTCATATACGCAAGCGCGCACATGCTTTTTTCGTTAAATAGGTGCATTTTCTGCAAAAAAACAAAAATGTTTTGTTATTTTCAATATTTTTTAGTACCTTTGCAAGCTAAATTGAGTTATTATGCCAAGACATACATCAAAATCAGGAAACGACCGCTTGGAACAGCGTGAGGAGCGCGCTATCAAAGTGGAAAAAGAGCAAATATGGAAAGCCGCATTGCGCGTGTTGATGGATCGTCGTACCAGAATGATCATCGGCGTGCTGCTGTTGGGTTTTGCGATAGTGGCGTTGATCGCTTATGTGAGTTATCTGTTTACCGGCACGGCGGATCAGTCCGTGCTCGCGATGGACCATGCGGGCAGGGTTACGAACCGCGAGTTGGTGCGTAACTTGTTAGGTCTGCCCGGAGCACGTCTGGCGCATTTCCTCATTGACGGCACGTTCGGATTTGTGAGCGTCCTGCTGCTGATGATGGTCGGCATTTATGGTCTAAGGCTGATGCATGTGCTCAAAGACATCCGTGCGCTGCTGATGTTCTGCGGCGGTACTTTCTGGGTGCTCTGGGGATCCATTGTTCTGGGTTTTGCCCAGCAAATGGTACATTTGGGTGTCTTCCGCTGGGGAGGAGCGTTCGGTGCTGCGGCGGCGGAATGGCTCGTCAGTTATGTCAATATTGTGGGTACGATTGCTATTTTAGGTGTGACGCTGGTCATCTTCCTGATCGTTACCGACCCGCAGTTCACGGAGCGATGCAAAGCGCTGGCGGCTTGGTGTAAGAACTTGTTCAAGAGAAAGCCCAAACCCGAACCGCAAGAGCCCGAAGTGCCGGTAGAGAATGAAGGCAACGAAGTGACAATCGACCTGCCTTTGGATGAGGTAGAGCCGGCTAAGCCTGTTGAAGAAGAGGAGGTGTCCTTTACCATCGAACCGGTCAATGAAGAAGAGCCCGAACATCCTGAAAACGAGATCACTCTGGAGATAACAGACCCCGAGCCGGAGCCTGAACCCCTGCCAGAAGACGGCGGACCGACTGACGGATCGCTGGCGGAGCTGATGGAGGAAGAGGCAAAAGAAGTCTCCGAAGAGAAAAACCCGAATTTGGAAATCGAGGATGTGAACGAAGATGAGTTGTACTCCAAGGATCCCGACAAACTGCTTGAAAAACTCGGTCCGTACGATCCGCGCAAGGATCTGGAGTTCTATAAGTTCCCGTCTCTGAACCTGCTCAAAGTGTATCCCAACGAGACGGCACCTGTGATCAACGAGGACGAGCAACGCGCTAACGGAGCACGGATTGTGACCACGCTCCGCAACTACGGCATAGAAATTGAGAGCATCAAAGCAACGGTCGGTCCGACGGTCACGCTGTACGAAATAGTGCCGAAAGCCGGTGTCCGCGTGGCGAAGATTCAATCTTTGGAGAATGATATCATGTTGTCGCTGAGTGCCACGGGAATACGTATTATCGCGCCGATGCCCGGTAAGGGAACGATCGGTATCGAGGTGCCGAACGAGAAACCGCAAGTGGTCTCGATGCACTCCGTGATCGCTTCCAAACGCTTCCAAGAGGAGCAGAAAATGCGTCTGCCGATCGCCTATGGTCGCACGATCACCAATGAGGTCTTTATGTTCGACCTCGCCAAAACGCCGCACTTGCTCGTTGCCGGCGCTACCGGTACCGGTAAGTCTGTGGCTATCAATGCCATCATCACTTCGCTGCTCTATAAGAAACATCCGGCGGAGTTGAAACTGGTCATGGTCGATCCGAAGATGGTCGAGTTTGCGCCGTACAAACCGCTGATCAAACATTTCCTGGCAGCGCAACCCGACACCGACCCCGAGCAGGTGGTCATCACCGATTGCGACAAGGTGATCAACACCCTCAACTCGCTTGTCATTGAGATGGAGAACCGCTATAAACTGCTCATGGATGCCGGCGTGCGCAATTTGGAGGATTACAACGATAAGTTCGTCCGCCGCCGCTTGAACCCAAATAAGTTGGTAGCGGACAGTCTCCACCACCAGTTCCTGCCATATATCGTCATCATCATCGATGAGTACGGTGATTTTATCATGCAAGCGGGCAAACAGGTGGAGACGCCGATTGCGCGTATTACCCAGAAAGCACGTGCCGTGGGAATGCACATGATCCTGGCTACCCAACGTCCGTCCGTGAACATCGTTACCGGTGTCATCAAAGCCAATATCCCGACCCGTATCGCCCTGCGTACGCAGAGTGTCATCGACTCGCGTACGGTGCTCGATGCCAAGGGCGCAGAGCAACTCATCGGTCGCGGAGACAGCCTCTATGCCGGAAACGCGTCCGTGACACGTATCCAGTGCGCCTTTGTGGACACGCCGGAAGTGGATGAGATCGTAACGCATATCTCCAAACAGCAGTGTTACCGTGAACCGTACCAGTTGCCGGAATATGTGGGTGAAGGCGGCGATAGTGAAGCACTCGCTCCGGGCAGTGTGGATATGAAACGTCTTGATCCGATGTTTGGTGATGTAGCGCGGTATGTGGTCTCCAAACAGGAGGGTTCGACCAGCCGTCTCCAACGCGCCTTCGAGATAGGTTATAACCGTGCCGGCAAACTGTCCGACCAGCTCGAAGCTGCCGGTATTGTCGGTCCGAACAAAGGACCTAAAGGCCGTGACGTCCTCATCCAGGATCTCACCCAACTCGACCAGCTCCTTGAAGAATTAGGTGTCAAATAAAGGAAAACGCACCTCGGTGCGTTTTTTGCATTTTTATTTGCATATATCAGAAAAAAGTTGTAATTTTGCAAGCAATTTAAATATATTCTAATGAAGACACAAGATCTTACAAATGACACAAGAGGCGAAATTGTTATCTATCAATCCGAAGAAGGCAAAGCCGCTATTGATGTTATTCTTCAAGACGAAACAGTTTGGGTTACTCAGGAGCAGATGGTTGCCCTCTTTGGTAAGGCAAAATCTACTATTAGTGAACATCTTAAGCACATTTTCGAAGAAGGAGAATTGGACTCCAATGTGGTAGTTCGGTTTTTCCGAACAACCACTCAACATGGGGCTATAGAAGGGAAAATGCAATCTCATGAAGTTGCTTTCTACAACCTCGATGTAGTCATTTCTGTTGGCTATCGCGTTCATTCTGTGCAAGGTACGCGTTTTCGTCAGTGGGCAACGCAGCGCATCCATGAATATATTATCAAAGGCTATACACTCGATGATGAGCGATTGAAAGGTAATGGAGGACGTTATTTCCGCGAATTACTTCAACGCATCCGGGATATTCGCAGTAGCGAACGTAACCTTTATCAGCAAGTGACCGATATCTATGCAACGGCGGTAGATTATGATCCCAAAGCAGAGATAACTCGCCAATTCTTTGCTACGGTGCAAAACAAGATGCACTATGCCGCACACCAACACACAGCGGCAGAGGTGGTCTACGACAGGGTAGATAGCGAAAAGCCGATGCTGGGCATGACGAATTTCAAAGGAAACTATATCACGAAAGATGATGTAATCATTGCTAAGAACTATCTCAACGAGAAAGAACTGACCGTATTGAATTTGTTAGTGTCCCAGTTCTTCGATTATGCAGAATTGCAGGCGATGGAGCAACATCCTATGACCATGCAGGAGTGGATTGATGAACTTGATCGGGTGCTAAGCAATAACCGTCGCCCTCTACTCACAGGAACCGGTTCTATTAGCCATCAACAAGCACAAGAAAAAGCCGAACACGAATACACCATCTATCGTCAGCGAGAGATGAACCAATTAGAGTCCGACTATGACCGCGCTGTACGACAGTTATCTCTCTTTGGCTCAACTAACAGCTTATTAGGCGAGGACGATTCACAAAGTGACAAATAAAAATCTTAAAATCTGCATCCCAAGTGCAGATTTTTTTGTGGTTGTTGGAAAAAAGAGAGATTTATTTGCATAATTCAGAAAAAAGTTGTACCTTTGCACACCGTATTTGAACAAATACGCAAATGAGAAAATGTGAAAATGATAAAATGTATTAGCTATGTTTTTTCAGAATAGTGTTATCAAGAAATACCTCGCTGCACAGGATGCTGAGCTGATTGCCAAAGCGTGGGAAACCTACAAAGCCTATTTCCTCAATCCTGCCGTGCAGGAGAATATCCGCGCGTCCAAAGAGGAGCAGTTCCAAGAGGGCTTTCTGCGCGAGCTCTTCGTCAAGGTCTTTGGCTATACCCTCAATCCGATGCCCGATTTCAACCTCATTACCGAGCAAAAGAACGAGACCGACGCCAAGAAAGCCGACGGCGCTATTCTTCGGGACGGCAAAGTAATCGGTGTCATCGAACTCAAAGACCATAAGACTACCGACCTCAGCCATGTGGAGCGGCAGGCTTTCGGATATAAGAGCCAACACAAAGACACGAAATACGTCGTCATCTCCAATTTCGAGAAGCTGCGTTTTTATATTGACAATGCCGTCGAGCATATCGAATGGAACCTCTTCACGATAACCAAAGAGCAGTTCCGATTGCTCTATTTCTGCTTGTCATGGGCGAATATACAAGCCGACAAGCCCCTCAAAGCCAAACAAGACAGTGTGAGCAACGAGGACGAGGTCACCCAGAAACTATACAAAGACTACTCTGCCTTCAAGCGCGAGATCTTCGCGGATATATTGGCTCATAACACCGACGAGAATACGCCCAAGGAGCAAATCTTGCTTCTTTTCAAAAAGACCCAGAAACTGCTTGACAGACTACTATTCATCTTCTTTGCCGAGGACAGCGGTCTGTTGCCGCCTAACTCCATGGTGGAGATCCTCAACCAGTGGGAGCAACTCAAAGAGATGGACGAGTACGTGCCGCTCTACAACCGTATCAAGAAGTATTTCGGCTACATGAACACAGGCTGGCAGGGTAAGAAATACGAGATCTTCGCCTATAACGGCGGTCTGTTCAAACCCGATGAGGTGCTCGACGGACTAACCATCAGCGATGAACTCTTGGCGCAGTTTACACGCAAACTTGCGGACTACGACTACTCAACCGATGTCGATGTCAACATCCTCGGACATATTTTCGAAAACTCCCTCAACGAGATAGAAGAAGTAACCGCGCAGATCAATGCCGGAGAAACACCTTCCGTCTCCAAACGCAAACGCGATGGAGTCTTCTATACACCGCAGTATATCACCAAATACATTGTGGAGAACACCGTCGGCAAACTCTGTGCGGAAAAGAAAGCCGAAATGGGTATCGACGAACAAGAGTATTTCGCGGACAAGAACCGCCAGACAGCAACGAAGAAAAGGCTTCTTGACCAATTGACCGCATACCGTGAATGGTTGCTTGGTATCACTATCTGCGACCCTGCTTGCGGTTCGGGGGCTTTCCTCAATGCCGCACTCCAGTTCCTCATGGCGGAGCATAAGCTCATAGATGAGATGGAAGCCAAACTAACCGGCTCGGAACTCATCTTCCCCAATATCGAAAACAGCATCCTCGAAAACAACCTCTACGGCGTGGATATTAACGAAGAGAGTGTGGAGATTGCCCGTCTTGCCCTGTGGCTGCGTACCGCTAAACCTCACCGCAAACTCTCCTCGCTCAATAACAACATCAAATGCGGTAACTCCCTGATCTCTGATCCCGAAATAGCCGGCGAAAAAGCCTTCAATTGGCAAGCCAAATTCCCGCAAGTCTTCGCCAAAGGCGGTTTCGATGTCGTCATCGGTAATCCGCCGTATGTGCAAGCTGCTGAACAAGATAAGGAATACTATAAACAGAACTACCCTGCCATAGAGGGACATATTGATTTGTTTGAAATCTTCATCCAAAAAGGCATGGAGATATTAAAGAATAAAGGGCAATTCGCTTTTATCAACCCAAATACAATACTTTCTAATCTCTATTCACAAAAGTTACGCAGAAAGATGGTTTATGAGTATGGTTTACGAGAGGTCCTGAATTTTAGTATGGATGTATTCCAAGACCCTACCGTTCATACTTGTATTATACTGATGAATAAAGGTGTGCAATATCCAGAAATTAAGGTAAAACAAAAAATAAAATCCGCGGAAGATATATCTCTTCCTTTTGATTATTCTGTCCCTGTTTCAGATATTGAAATGAACGCAAATTTCTCTTTTGATCTCACGCTAAATGCGAACGAAAGAGCTTTGTTTAAGAAGCTTCAAAAGTATTCTACTTTAGGCGATTTTTGTTTCTTGCGTCAATGTATAAAAACGGGTAATGACCCAGAATATGTAAAACTATCAAATGATATTTTACCAGAGCCTTGGAAAAAATCTCTACGGGGAAAAGGTATGTCTCGTTATACCATTAAAGAAGAGAACGTATATTTGAAATATGGTAATTGGCTTGCCCGAAATTGGAACAATACTTCGTTTTATGAATGTCAAAAGATAGCCGTAAGAGAAACTGGTGATAGAATAAACGCTTGCTTAGATACCGAGAATAGATACTTTTTGAGTTCTCTCTATGCTGTCTATCCAAAGAACGAATACAATATGGACACATTAAAGATATTGTTGGCTATATTAAATTCCCGTTTCGCTACTTTCTTTGTTCAAAAAATAGCGTTTGATTTAACAGAAGGAGCATTTACCAAAATTAGAACTAACCAGCTAGGAAGACTGCCTTTGCCGGAATTTGGAGATGAAACAAAACAATTATCTTCTCTTGCCGACAAGATGCTCTCTTTGAATAAAGACCTCCAAGCCAAGCGGGCAAGGTTTATTCGTCGTTTGCAAGACAACATGCCGGACATTAAAATTACCGGCACGTTAGAGACCTTCGATTCCTTGGATTTTGCTGGCTTTATTGCCGAACTCAAAAAGCAGAAAATCAAATTATCTTTGGTTCAGCAGGACGAATGGGAGGACTATTTCAACCAATACAAAGCCGCTTGTACCGAACTCACCTCTGCTATCTCCGCTACGGATGCCGAGATCGACACACGCGTCTATGCCTTGTACGGACTAACAGAAGATGAAATCAAAGTAATTGAAGAATGACCCAAACATTAAATGAAAATTGGGGAGCGTGTGACGTTGTGCTGATTTTACACGAACTTCACCAACGAGGTTATGAACAGCTTCGTTTGTTTGCTGGTATGTCACCCAATGGTATGGCTTGGAGATGGAATATCTACCCGAAATGTCTCATGGATAAACCGGAGTATGAGTGGTATGATGACTGTCCGCCTTTTGAGTGCCCTCACGGCTCTGCCGGTTGCCCTAAGTGTGATGGTGATGTCGATTATAAAAAAGCAGCCGACGTGCTACTTGATAGCAATAGAGCATTGTTCGAAAAAGGCAAACGACCGGATAAAAACTATGCCCGCTGGTTCAAACAACTGGCAGAGCACGCTCTTCGTCGGGAATATCCCGTTGCCTTTGGGGAGTATTTCTCAAACCGCCGTAACTGGAAGTTTTTTCCATCTGAAGAACCGTTAAAATTACCGCCTTTCCGACCATCTAAAATAGAAACTATCCGTTATGATCGTCGCTACCAGAAGATTGCCGAGGATTTCGCACGCAGGTATAGCGATGGAGAATGGATAGGAGCCAAATACATTGGGCACTATTATAGCCCGATGTGCGATGCCGAGCCGGAACACTGGTTGGCATTCGAGCCGTTCAAGAAAGGATACGAATGGGAGCAAGAAAAAACAGGCGTGTATTTCTATATCTTCATGAATGAAGAAGAACTGGTCTTGTTTAAAACGCTTTATATTCTTCCGGGGAAGAAAATCCTTTGGGAGCAAGCTCTCGATAGCTATTCTGAGCGCATTGTTCTTCCTCCAAAACAGCCACGTGCCCGTTCTCCTAAAAACTATATCACAGCCATAATAACTGAACATAAAAGAAAATAATTCGCGTAATTCTTTCTCGTTCCAATCGAACGATTTTTTCGTATAATTCGCCGTTTTGAAATTTTTGAATCATTTTTGGTAATTTTGGACAGATTAAAAATCTCCTCTTCCATTTTTACCGGTATATAAAAATTTGCTTTGTCAGTTTTGTCAGTTTCTTGATTTTTCCTGCCTTTATGGCCCTCAAACTGACAATACTGACAATACTGACATGCATTTTTTTGCTTTGCACTTTCTGCACTATTTGCACTTTCCCGTTCCAAAGTGCAAATAGTGCAAATAGTGCAATGTCATTTTTTTATGAATCAGCCAAGTTTGGAACATTCTGGGGTCCCCGCAAATTTTAATTTGTGGGGGGAGCGGAGGCAATGGTCGCACCTGCCATTAAGCGGAGCGGTATATGGCTTTTGCGATCCATTTGCCGAACGCGACTGTTAGTCATTCTTGTATATTCTTAGTCATTCGTTAACCATTTTCGTGGGTATTTCGAGGCTATGCCGGGATCCTTTCGGGAGTCTTTCATGAGCTGCTTAGAGCGAAACGCATTTTCGATTTATCAATAATACAACCGGGAAACTTAAATAACTAATTTTATTTACTTTTTAGTGGACACTAATGTAAAATTCCACAAAAATGCGAAAGGCTCTTGCATAATTCGAAAAAAAGTTGTACCTTTGCACCAAAATTTAGAAAAGCAAGTTGGGTAAGAAGCAAAATAAAAAATAACGAATGCCTATGAAACTGTTACTGACCATACTGACCATCCTGTCCTCGTTTCTTGCAAATCTGGAGAACAAGACCCTGCATTCGGACTTCAATGTCACGGTGCTTGAAGAGGTGGATGCGCCGATGAACTACCCCGGCACGCTGACCATGCACGGTCAGTGCTTCAAGCTGGAGATGTTCAACATAGAAGCGGCGTATGACGGCAAAACGCTGTATATGTACTCGCCGGAGATGGACGAACTGACCCTCTCGAACCCCACCGAACAGGAACTGGTGGAGACCAACCCGCTGCTGTATGCCAAGACCGTTGTGGATTTCTGCAACGTGACGGAACATGCCTCGGCGGACGGACAACAGACCATCATTACCCTGACGCCGAAGGACAAAAGCGCCGGCATTGACCGTTTCACCCTGCGTGTCCGCAACAGCGACCTCTTGCCGCTTTCCTTGGACATCAAAGAGGGCAAAAAGAGTTCAACCCTCAAAATGAATAACCCTTCTTTTGTCAAGGAAGAACCGAAATACATCATCGAACCCGATAAGAATACGTATATCAACGATATGAGATTATGAACAGAGTAAAATGTTTGATTATAGGCTCCGGACCTGCGGGTTACACAGCTGCTATCTATGCCAGCCGCGCGAACTTGGAGCCGGTGCTGATTGAAGGACCGCAATTAGGCGGCCAGTTGACAACAACTACCGAAGTGGAGAATTTCCCCGGCTATCCGGAAGGAGTTGAACCCTTCCAAATGATGGATGACATGAAACGTCAAGCTGAGCGTTTCGGTACGAAATACGTGTCCGGCATCGTGACCAAGGTGGATTTCTCAACCAGCCCCAAGAAAGTGTGGGTGGAAGACACCGAGGAATACGAAGCCGATGCGGTTATTATTGCTACCGGCGCTTCTGCCAAATACCTCGGAATCGAATCCGAGCGCACCTATCGCGGACGCGGCGTGAGTGCGTGCGCTACCTGCGACGGCTTCTTCTACCGCAAGAAAACGGTAGCCGTAGTTGGCGGTGGTGACACGGCGTGCGAGGAGGCAAACTACCTCGCCGGGCTGTGCGAAAAAGTGTATATGATCGTGCGCAAACCTTATCTCCGCGCTTCGGAGATCATGCAGCAACGCGTGCTCAATAACCCCAAAATCGAAGTCCTCTTTGAGCATAACACGCTCTGTCTCACCGGCGAGGGCAAAGTGCAAGGAGCGGATCTCGTCTATCGCAAAGGTGAACCGGACGAGGCAGTGAAGCATATTGATATCGACGGATTCTTCCTGGCTATCGGTCATCACCCGAACACGGATCTCTTCAAGGAGTTCATAAACCGCGATGCAGAGGGCTATATTATCGTGGACGGAGACAGCCCGCGCACGAACGTGCCCGGTGTGTTTGCCGCCGGAGACTGCGCTGACCCGCACTACCGTCAGGCAATCGTAGCTGCCGGAAGCGGTGCTAAGGCGGCGATTGAAGCGGATAAGTATATCAAGAGCCTGTGATCAAAGCCCCAGATGAATGCGGAAACGCATTCCCCATTGGGTACTGAATCTTTTTCCGTTGAGCAACGGATCATTTTGCGTGAAACCCCACACGGAATAGAGGTCGCACACACGCAGAATATTTCCCAAACCTATGCCAACTTCGGCATAGGTTTTATGTTTGTCCGCCGCATTGTTATAGCCGTACGCCACTTTCGCCTCCACCAATTCGCGCAGATGCAACCATCGAATACCCGGGATCATATTGAAAAGTATTCCCTGGCCGTTCCATTCGGTCTGCAAAGCCACATATTTGTCGGCTGTCAGTTCGCCGCCGTGCAGGAAAGTATAGCGGTAAGGGTCGTACGCAAAACCCTGGTTTCCGTTCGCTTGCCAGAGCATGGTGGCCGGTACTTGCCCGAAGATAGCGCCGCCTTGCAACGCGTAACTGAGCGTTCCGCCCATACCGAGGTTGGCGTGCTGGCTGAGCATAAGGCGGATGTGAGCGTAGATATGTGAGGCTGTTCCTGCCCAGTGACCTGTCTCAAAACCGATATACAGCACAGGATAGCGCGATGAGTACGCATATCTCCGCATGAAATAGCCGTCGTATTTGCGTTCGCCCCAACTGAGTCGCCCGATGAGTGAGAGCGACTGATAGGCGATGTTGGATGTTGGCTGTGTGGTGTTTGCGGTATAAAGAGGTAGTTCCGCCGGTTGCCAACCTGCACGGACATAAGCATGTGTCTCAAAGTTCGGAGTCCAATCAGCAAACCAGTGGGCTTGTATCTGTCGCTGGCGCATGGCGGTGTTGCGGCATAAGGTGTCGCGATGCAGCGCCTCGAAAGCGTACGCCGTAAAATCGAAGTTACCCCAGCCCATGGAGTTCTCCCGCAGCAGCCTTCCGAAATCATCCACTTCCGACCAGACATAATGGTCCTGGTACTCCACTTGCAGCGTGCTCTTGCGGGTTGTTGGCAGGTTCACAGACACGCGCCCCATCCCCTTGACCGAACGGTCTTTGAATCCATAACCCACCGACGCTTCCAAAGAAACGACGTCCGACAGTTTCTCATTCGTCCGGAAAGGCAGACCCAAGTGCAAACCCTCATGTTTGTTGATCTGCAAGATTTCCTCAATGTGACCGATATCCACCATCGTGCCGGTGGGAATATATCCGGTAGTGGCGATGGTGGCAAACCACTGTGCGGTACGAATCAGCGGCAGGTTTTCCAAGCTTGCAAAAGCCGAATCGGTGGAAGTACTTAACCCCTCATCGTCTCTCTTGGCAAGGGAAGGAGAAGACATTGCCGCGCCTCCCGGAAGCGGGATTTGTGTGGGGTTTTTGAGGGCAGTCGTCAGTAGAAGAGTGGGGAAGACCGTTCCGGCTTTCTCGGTCTTGATAGAGAAATCAAGCAGCACCGAGATCTTCTCTTCGGCGATCGTTCCGTCCGGCGCGAGCGTTTGATGCACATGCAGCGTATTGACATAATTCACTGCCACCTCTGCCGGAACGTGCGCTTGAATTGAACGGAGCGCAAAAGCGCTGGTGTCTATCACCATCTCACCATTGAACGTAGCGTAGAACGGGTTTCTCGTACGAAAGGCAATGCGTACCATAGGCGCGGAAAGGGAGTCCTCTTCCACAATGTAATAACGGTAATAGAGGTTGCCGCCGGCGGCTATCGGCGAGAGAAAAGCGTGCCCCATGATCGACACCGAAGGCGCGTAGAAATTGAGGTTTCCTTCACCGCCCAGAAGAGAAGCGTAACTCGTTTCGGTGAGGATGAGGGTCTGACTCATCTTGTCGTTCGCCGGGATCATCTCTGTGCCCGAGAGCCGGAAAGACTGTTTCTCGCGGTATAGCGGCAGGATATAAGTCGAGTCCTCTTGCGCGATCATGCCGGCTTGCAGACTTTTCCATAGCGCACGCTGAAGATGCCGTTTGTTGATATGCGATATGTAGAGTGTCTGTTCGCGTTGTGCAACTATGCTGCTCTCTTTGTGAAGCGTCCGGTCGTTCTCCTCACGATGAGCCCGCACTTGGCGCAAGATGCCTATTGCAGGGTTTTCAGCCGGAGAAACCACCACTTCGCTCAATGTGGCTGTCCGTTCGCGCAGCGCTACTTGCAGACCCGCCATCGCGCCCGGCTCAATGTCAAAACGCTGCGTGTAATAACCCACCGCAGAGAAGATCAACTGCTCTTTTGCTTGCATATCCACCCGTAGTACATAGTTGCCGTTCTCGTCCGAAGTAGTACCGATCTTCGTCCCTCGGAAACGGATATTCACATTCGGTACCGCCTCTCCGGTCGTCTCGTTCACCACTTCGCCCACGATGATCGTCTCCACCGCATAGCAACGAAAACTACCGATCCACAACACCGAAATCACCAGGAATAATATGTAAACTTTAACTTTCAACTATCAACTTTCAACTAGGAGACTTCTCTCAACTCTCAACTCTCAACTTTTATTAGCCGGATGGCACTCCAATACCGCCTTGCGCAGATCTGCCACGTCCAAATGGGTGTATATCTCGGTCGTAGCCAAGTCCTCGTGACCTAATAACTGCTGGATGATCCTCAGATCCGCTCCGTTTTGCAGCAGATGGGTCGCGAATGAATGCCGCAAAGTGTGCGGCGAAACGGTCTTGGTGATCCCGGCTTCTGCGCATAACCGGCGCACGATAGTGAACACCATAGCCCGCGTCATGGGGCGACCGTAACGGTTCACAAAGGCTATGTCTTTCGACTCCGGCTTGAGTGGCCATGTACTGCGCTCCTGCATCCAATAACCGAACCATTCTTCGGCTACCGGCGACAGAGGAACCAACCGCTGTTTGGAACCCTTGCCTTCAATCAGCATATAATGTTCGTCGAGGTAGATCTTACTCAGTTGCAGACCCACTAATTCGCTTACACGCAGACCGCTGCCGTACAGCATCTCCATCATCGCGCGGTTTCGGTGACCCTCGTTGGAGGAAAGGTCGATCGCTGCCATCATCCGGTTGATCTCGTCCAAAGACAGCACGGTCGGCAGGTGTTTAGATTTCTTGGGACCTTCCAACAGTTCCGAGGGATCCTGCTCAATATAATCTTTGTACAGCAAAAACCGGTACCACGAATGAATACCGGCTAAAAGCCGGGCCTGTGTGGCTTCCGAGCGAAGTTCCTTGCACAACGCATAAATGCATTCTTGCAGTTTTTCAAACTCTAAATACACATAGTCTAATCCATGCTCGGCGGCATAGGCACGCAGTTTGTCCAAATCCATCTCGTAGCCCTCAATGGTATTGGACGAATATCCGCGCTCCAAACGCAGCCACGTGTGGTATTCCTTGCGCAGCTGCTCATCCGATTTTATTTCTTTCGCCATGGAATGAGTGTGCCGTGGAAAGTGGGTGAATAAACGGCGCGATAACCGTACGCGTTCTTGTAATAGAGCGTGAATAGCAGGCTGTCGTTGCGAAAGACGAACGAACCCGAATCCAGGACCTGAATGCCGATGACCTTGTTCTCTTCGATATTGAGAATATACATCCCGTGCGGCGTGCCGTCGTAGTCGCGTCCGGGCAGAAAAGTGAAAGCCTCGCCGTCTTTGGAATGACGATACGAGCCCTCTTTTAACAGCGAATCCGGCACAAAAATATCGGATAGATAGAGGTTGTAACCTGTACCTTTGATCCGGTGGTTCTTGTCTAATTCCAAACCTTCAGAATAGAGGTCTAACGCTACTACCGCTTGTGCTATCGAATCGTAACAATGCCCGTATATCTCCTCGTAAGCTATTTCATACTCGTCGGGCAAACCGCGATAGACATATGGCTGTCGCTTCGTGCAGGCCATTACGCTCAACAAACAGCCTATCAAGATGACAAAATATTCTTTTTTCATAACTCTCAACTCTCAACTCTCAACTTTTTAGTGGGGTAATACGCGGCAATGAATCCCAATGCCAGCACAATAACTGCCACCAACAGCACATCCGGCATTTGCACTTGAACCGGGTAAGCGGAGATAACATATTCCGTGCCATCGCCGAGTTTAAGCCAACTGTAGTGCTCTTGCCCCAAACAGAGCAAAACACCCGAAATAAGACCGATGATCGTGCCTAAAGACGAGATCAGCCAGCCTTCTAACAGGAATACACGGCGGATAGTGGGTTCGTCCGCGCCCATATGCGAGAGAATACGGATGTCCTCGCGCTTGTCGATAATAAGCATTGAGAGCGAACCGATAATATTAAAACTGGCGATAAGCAGAATGAACACCAACAGCAGCACGGTCAGCAGTTTTTCTATGCGCAGAATACGGAAGAAGTCCGCTTGCTGTTCATAGCGGTCGAGTACACGGAAACCCTCTCCGAGCGTAGTGGCTATCTGATGTTTGAGGGCGGACACTTTTACCCCCTCTTTAGGTTGAATGCGAAGTGCGCTAACGGTTTGGTCGTCGTAGCCGAAGAGGCGACGTGCCAAAGGCAGGGAAACTAATAGCAGTTGGTCGTCATAGCCCACTTGGTTCACTGCAAACGTGCCGGCGATGAATGCGTGCTCATGCCTAAGCGACTTATCCGGACGCAACATGTTGATTTTTCCTGTCCGCTCCGGCGCATATAGATGCAGCGCACCGGTGAAATGGGCGTTCATGCCGATCTCTGCCGCCAAACCGCGACCTAACACTGTGCGGTCAAAAGCACCGTCCCACACGCTGTAATAACCGTCCGTAATGATCGAATCAATATGCGCCGTGCGGGTGAAAAGCGAATCTACACCCATTACGCGTGCCGGCGTCTGATGATCTTTGTAACGAATGAGTGCTGTCTGTTCCAACTGCGCGGAGATGGCTTCCACGTCCTCGCGCGCGTATAAAGAAAGAACCGGCATCGTGTCGGTACGCAAAGTCTGTCCTTCGGCCGGCACTACCATCAGTACCGGGTCGAACTCCGAGAACATCTGCTCTACCAACGAGCCGAAACCGTTCATTACACTTAGCACGCAGATCATCGCCGCCGTTACAATAGCAAGCGCTCCGGCACTAATGCCCGAGATAATATTGATCGCGTTGTGACCTTTCTTCGAGAATAGGTAACGCCAAGCTATAAGACTTTCGAAATTCATTTGCCGAGCAATTCATCAATGCGCTCCATCCGGTCTATGGTCTCGTCCAAATGGAAGATGATCTCCGGAATAATACGCAGTTGATGACGCTCCAATGTGCCGAGCTCACCGCGCAAACGGTGGGTGTTCTCTTCAATCAGCGTCATCGTCTCTGCCACCTTGTCATGAGGGAAGATGGACAGATAAATGTGCGCAATAGAGAGATCTGACGACACACGCACTTCGCTCACGGAAATCAATGTTCCATGAAGCGTGTGCGCGTACCGCAATAAAATATCGCTCATGTCCTTTTGAATGAGCCGAGCGATCTTGTGTTGTCTAGTCGACTCCATTAAAATTTGTGGCGACCTTCGTCTGCTACGGTCAGTTTCTTACGACCTTTTGCACGGCGTGCTGCCAATACACGGCGACCATTTGCGGTGGCCATTCTCTCCAAGAAGCCGTGTTTGTTACGACGCTTGCGTTGGGATGGTTGGAATGTACGTTTCATTGTTCTCAAATATTTTATGTCTTCTCACGAAGATTGTCAATAAATCGCGCACTTATGGCGAGAAGACGGGGTTATACGTCAAAAAAGCATGCAAAATTACAACAATTTTCTGACATGACCAAATTTTTTGTCAAGAAAATGCAATTTTTCTTCATTTTTAGTCAAAAACCTCCATTAGAACGTCCAAAGACTTGGGTTCTTCCCATGTTTCAACATGTTCTTCGAAGTATTTGCATAGATCGCGCAGGGTCTGCTGACGTTCGCTTCGAGAGGTCGGTAATGAGGGCTCTTGCTCCATCCCGAAACCTAACATCGCGGCTAAACCGATCAGAAACTGCACATGGAAATTCTGTGGCTTTTCAGTTCTGCTTAACTCTATGATTGCTTGCGTCAGATATTCAAACATCGGTTCATCCGGCATCGGGTGACGCAATACATGATAGAGCACTTCGCTGATAAACAAACGGACGGTTTGTCGGGAAAATGCCGTGTCGGCAAGTAACGATGAGCCGTTAGTGGTTGTCTCTTTAATCGTCGGCATGCCGGAAACGGGATAAGACGCTGTGACGCGGATGAGGGAAAGCGGGGTGTATAGGCCGATGGCATGTTTGCGGCCGAGGCCATATACCTTATAATTAACGCGCCCGTACGCGCGCGTATAGGCATGCAGAATGTGCGCTTTGTCCGAATACGGCTGAAGCGACAATACAATCGCATCAGTCGTGCTTAACATACAAAGAGTCGATGATTTGTCCGTCGCTGAAACGATAGACCTTGAATGTCAGACAGCTGTCTGCTTTGATGATACTATATACCGGCTCGGTGGCAATAACATCCGGCGTGTAGCGGAATTGCTGTCTCTTGGGGGCACCGGAGATATTGGACACCACAAATCCGCCTTTCCGCATGTAACTGTGGTCGTGACCCGCGATAACCAGATCCGCTTCTCCCAAGGCGTGGCGGAACGTAGAGTAAATAAGCGAATTGAACCGCCCTTTTGCCACCGATAGGACAGGGTGGTGCATCATAACGATGATATACCGGTTTCCGGCTGTGTACATCGCCTCGCGAAGCCATGTCAGCATGCGCGTCAGATAGACGAGCCGGTCTAACGGGTTCGTGTCCATGACAATAAATCGCACTTGGTCAAAATCGACGTAGTACTGTACCCCGGGCACTCCTGCCGGACCGTTATGCGGATGTTCAAAGGCCTTTTCCCACACCGGCGAAAGCTCACGATGTACGCCTTTCGAGTACTCGTGGTTTCCCGGTGCTACGATAACCGGCGTGCCATACAACGCACTGTTGGTCCATTCACGCAGCAGCATCTGGTAGTAATAATTCTGCCCGCGGTCCATCCAATCTCCCGACTGAGCGATGCCGTCAATAAACGGCGCGCGGGCGGCTAATGTGTCGTAGTCTTCCCGTTTGAGACGGTTGTGAATATCGCCCAAGACCAAGATCTCCAGCTGTTCCGGCGTTGTGTCATGGTCGAAGAGCGGGAACGTGTATTCTATGGTGTCCCCTGTCCATTGGGGTTCGTTCGGCATACCGAACCATGCCTGCCAGCGGATGGCGCATACAATCACGCCACCCGCTAACAGAGCAAAGATCACTATGTATTTAATCCACCTTTTCATTAGAAGGGCAGATCGCTTGTGCCGTCACCGGCGGAAGCATCGAAAGGATCAACGGCAGCGGGACCCTGAACCGGCGCTGCTGCCGGAGCAGGTGCTGCTGCGGGCGCGGCTACCGGAGCGGCGGCAGGCTGAACACCTGCTTGCGTCGTGTCACCCTGCTGGATACGCCATGCACGGATAGAAGTGTACCAACGGCCGTTGAACTCGCGGCTCTCGATATCGAAACTAACCGTTACCACTTGGTCGATGGCGCAAGGGTTCTGTTTGATGCGCTCCTCGCCAAACACCTCAAAATGCACTTTGCGAGGATAGTTCTCGAGCGTCTCGAGTACGTAGCCTTGCAATTTCCAGGGGTTACCGTTTCGGCCAACTCCCTCTTGCATAGGGAGCACTTGTATTACTTTTCCTACTATTTCCATTGTATAATTATCAATTGTCAATTATCAATTATCAATTTCTTACTCTCCTTTGATGGCAGCAACACCCGGAAGAATCTTTCCTTCGATAGCCTCGAGGAGTGCACCGCCGCCGGTGGAGATATACGAAACCTTGTCTGCCAGACCGAATTTGTTCACACAAGCTACGGAGTCACCACCACCGATGAGCGAGAAAGCACCGTTTGCAGTTGCCTCTGCTACTGCGTTACCGATGGCGCGGCTTCCGTCGCAGAAATTGTCGAACTCGAATACACCTGCAGGACCGTTCCAAAGGATGGTCTTGGCACCCTTGATAGCGTTGGCGAATGCCTCTTGTGCTTTAGGTCCGGCATCCATACCTTCCCAGCCCTCGGGAATAGCGTTCGACGGGCAAACTTGCTGTTTGGCATCGTTGCTGAAGCTGTCGCCGCAGATAGCGTCCTCTGCCATTACGAGCTCTACGCCGTTCTTCTTTGCCAACTCCTCAACGCCCAGAGCTACATCCAGTTTGTCGAGCTCTACGATCGAGTTGCCGATCTCGCCGCCGTGTGCTTTTGCAAACGTATAAGTCATACCGCCGCAGAGGATCAGTTTGTCCACTTTGCCAAGCAGGTTCTCGATGATACCGATCTTCGAACTTACTTTGGAACCGCCCATGATAGCCACGAACGGACGTTTGATGTCGCCCAGTACAGCGTCAACTGCTGCTACCTCTTTCTCCATCAGGAAACCGAGCATCTTGTTGTCTGCGTCGAAATAGTCTGCAATCACAGCGGTCGAAGCATGTTTGCGGTGAGCCGTTCCGAATGCGTCCATTACGTAGCAGTCTGCATACGAAGCCAAAGTCTTGGCAAACTCTTTCTGACGGGCTTTCATCTCTTTCTTTGCTGCCTCGTAAGCCGGATCTTCTTTCTCGATACCAACCGGTTTGCCTTCCTCTTCCGGATAGAAACGCAGGTTCTCCAACAGCAGTACCTCACCCGGTTTGAGCGCAGCTGCCTGGTCTTGTGCTTTCGCGCAGTCCTCTGCAAACTGAACAGGGCAACCTAACGCAGCAGCTACCGCGTCTTTGATCTGACCGAGGCTGAACTTAGCCTGTACTTTGCCTTTCGGCTTACCCATATGGCTCATGATGATGAGCGCACCGCCGTTCTCCAAAATGTGTTTCAGGGTCGGCAGCGCACCACGAATACGGGTGTCGTCTGTGATCTTACCATTCTCATCCAGTGGCACATTGAAGTCCACACGTACGATCGCCTTCTTGCCGGCGAAATTGAAATCTTTGATTGTCATAATGTTAATATTTTAGTTGTTTATTTTTTGATCCAGTTAATGGAGTTCAGTTTGCCCCGATAGACGTCGCTATAGGTCATATGCGCGTCCTGACCGCCGAAGAGGTATATATAGTCATCCACCGCGATAGCCGACTGTTTCTGCCGTGCCTGGTATGCTTCCGGCAGCTGGTTCTTCGTGCTGTCGGCGGCTGTCCAGGTCAGACCCTCGTTGTTGGAAACCATGATGTCCCGACCGAAATAGTTCATACTTGAATCCACACCGCCGAAGAGCAACAGCTGGTTGTTGTAATAGACGGTGGAGATGCCGGTGAGGCTGGTGAATTTAGGCCGGTCGATAGAGAACTCCTGGATGCGGTAACCGCCGTTCTCTTTGATGTGATGCGAGTATTCGAAGTTCCACCGCGTGTTGAGCGATTTGCCGTTCTCCGCAAATCCGCCGATGATCATCGCCCGCTCTCTGCCGCTGGCGTTGAAGAATGAGACGGTCGCAAAATCGCTGATCGGGAACTCACCATCAATCAGCAGGTTGCGTAACTCCACGCTGTCGCCGTCAAAGGTGGCAATCTCGTACTGCTCCTTTTGCTCGGTCAACAGCCATATCTCTTCGTTCCAGTACATCAGCATAGTGCGCACGGGATAATTCGTCTTGTGCTCCGTCCAGGTGATGGCATCGTCGGAAGTATAAACCGAACTGTCCTGCCCGTAATAGAGCGTCTCGCCGTCGCTGATCATCTGACGCACTTTGGTGCCTATCGGCAGACCTGTCGGAGCACTAAGCGGACTCCAGTCTTCGCCATTAGCCGAACTGTACAGGTCGATCTCATAACCGTTCGAACTGATCATCAGGAAGTTTCCGCCTAACAGCATCACTTTCTGCTCGCTGTCGTCATTGGGGTAAACGCCCTCGTTCAGCACGTCCCATACATACAGATCCGGGTCGGACTGATGCACGGTCGGATGAATCTGATAGACTTTGATCGTCTTGGTGTCCTGCGATCGAACATTGAGATAAATAGGCTCTTTGCTGAAATCCAACGTGTCATAACCGGTCAGCAGCATCACCGTGTCCGGCGTCGTGAGATAAGCGGCACCGGGCGTGGCGGCAAAGGTGAACTTCGGCACTACGCGTTTCAGCGATGTGCCGTATAGCATCGAGTCCTTGTTCCATACAAATCCGGTGTCGATTCGCTCCTCTATGGTGAACACGGCTTTCGCCAAACCCGGAATAGTGTCATTCTTCGCAAAAGTGAACGAGGTAAGCTCTGCTACCGACGATTTTTGGGTGCTTGTTCTGCTTGATTGCTCGCAAGAAGTCATTCCTAACAGAAAAATACACACTATTATGTAAAAAAATTTGCGCATTTCGTTTTTTTTTTGTACCTTTGCAGCCGCAAAGGTTTTAATAATCATTATTTATGTTGTTTGAGTCTCAAATTAAGGATTTTGTTGCGCTGCTTCCTTGGTCGCGTGCCAAGAAGGAAAAGAGCGCGTTGCGTGGTTTGGCTGAGCAGAAACGACGTGTGTTAACCGAGGAACAGGTCGCTGCTGATTCGGCGCGTATTATTGCGCAGATCGAGCAGATGTCTGCTTTCATTAATGCAAAGACCGTAATGGTTTATTACCCGATTCACAACGAGGTGGATTTGCGTCCCCTGGTGAACAAGTACAGGGAGCAAAAAACGTTTCTTTTCCCGGTCACTCATCGCCATTCGATGGAGGTGCGTCCTTATGATGGCGAGGAGATGATGATGAAAGGGCGTTTCGGGGTGCCGGAACCTCAGACGGATACGTATCATGGTCGCATCGATCTGATCCTTGTGCCGGGTGTCCTGTTTGATTACCACCGCTATCGCATCGGCAGGGGAGGAGGCTATTACGACCGTTTCCTCTCGCAGCACAAGCATGCCGTGAAGATCGGCGTCGGATATGCGTTCCAACTCAAATCGCATAGCCTGCCGCATACTTGGCGTGACTATAGGATGGATCGCATCGTCACTCCAAATCAGACCATTGGATAGTCGGCTGGCTGTCGCGGATCTCTTTTAACTTTCGGTCGGTTTCGGCCGAAAGTTTTCTTTCGCCCTTGCGGTAATAATAAATCAGACCGTACATCTGACATTTCATCAGTTTGGCGTAAGGCAGCAACTCTTTGTAGTAATCCTCCACCAAGTTCCATATATTCAGAATGATAGCGTCCGCCTGCGCGCGCATGGGCTCCAAATCGCCGTGAACGCGCTCGCTGTTCTGCACATGGAAGGCATGCTGCTTCTGGTGCTCGCAGAAAATGTCGTAATACACTTTCACCTTGTTAATCGCCGGATTGTAGATCGGAAAACCGCCGTTCGCCATCCGTTTCTGCTCGCCCTCGATGACCTTCTTACCCCATTCCAACAATGCTTCCTCCGTGGACAGATCCGGCACCGTGTGCTGATGCGGATCCAGTCCGTATAGCAGTTTCTGGTCCTTCTTGATTTCTCCCCGTATAACGGAAAGGTTCAGCACTTGTATGAAATGCGAGATATACATCCTCGCATTCTGCACTACGTGGCGGTACTGCTTGTTGGCATTGACGGTTGATTGGTAGTTGTCTTTCGATTGCATCACTACATTCTCAAACGGCACCAAAAAACGTTGTGCTTCGCTCAACACTTTGTAGGGCAGTACCTGCTCTGTATAGTCCGCCATGCTTGCGCGTTCGATGGCATTCCTCAAGGCATGCACGCGGGCTACATCCGTGTTCGGTAATCGTCTGTATGGCATGATTATAATTATTAACTCTTTCTTGTTACCAGTTGTTCCGCTAATACGCGAAGCCGTTCCGTGGCTCCGTTCTGCGGCAGTTTGTCCAATTGGGCTAAGGCTTGCGCCGTGTGCTCTTCCATCACGCTTTCGCTCAGTTCGCGCACGCCCAAACGCGTGTAGATAGCGGTGACGGCGGCTATCTTCTCGGCATCCCGGTCGCTCACTAAGAGCCACTGCAGCAACTCCGCTTTGCTCTCCGGATCTGCATGCTCCATCGCGCTCAGAAGCAAGTACGTCTTCTTGTTGCTGCATATGTCGCCGCCGATGGTTTTGCCGAACGTCTCCGGATTACCATAGACATCCAGAATGTCGTCCTGTATCTGGAACGCCAGACCGATGTGCAGACCGTACTGATAGAGCGCTTCCAACTGCGCCGGAGTACCGCCGGCTATGTAACCGCCGATCTTCATCGCGTAAGCTAACAGCAGCGAGGTCTTTTTCTCGATCATCATCATGTAGTCCTCAATGGTCACTTGGCTCGCGTGCTCGAAATCAACATCGTACTGCTGTCCCTCGCAGATGCCTGTTGCCATCTCGTTGAACCATTTCAGCACTTGTGGCAACTTGTCCGCCGGCACGTCGGAAAGCAACTTGTACGCCTCTATCAACATCTGGTCGCCCGAGAGAATAGCCGTGTTGTCGTTCCATTGTACATGGACTGTCGGACGGCCGCGGCGGACAGGCGCTTTGTCCATGATGTCGTCGTGCAGCAACGTGAAGTTATGGAAGACCTCCAATGCCAATGCCGCCGGCAGTGTGTTTTCCAACGCATCGCCGTTCAGCAATCCGCCGTTCATCACAATCTCCGCGGCTATCAGTGCCAACTGGGGACGCAGACGTTTGCCGCCTGCAGACAGGGTGTAAGCAATAGGCTCATACAAACCTTTCGGCTCTTTGTCCCATTGCAATCCTGCTATTTCTTTATTGATATCTATCATGATTTCCTAATTTACTTCTTTTCATCCCCCTCTAGGGGGATTGAGGGGGGTCTTAGTCTTCAATAATCTCCGTCAGCACATCTTTGATGTCGAGTCCGGCGGCGCGTACCTGCTGCGGAATGAAACTCGTCGCGGTCATTCCCGGAGTCGTGTTCACCTCTAACAGGTTGATCTGCACTTGGCTCATGTCCTCTACAGGATCGATATAGTCTTCCGTGTTCCGCATACCTGTGATGATCCAGTCCACGCGGATGATACCCGCAGCACCGATCACATCGTAGATGCGAAGCGTCTCGGATTGGATCTTGTCGCGGATAGCATCCGGAATACGTGCCGGAGTGATCTCATGCACCTGACCCTTGTACTTGGCGTCATAATCGAAGAACTCATTCTTCGTCACCACCTCGGTAATAGGCAGCGCAACGGCTTTGTGGCTCGTCTTATAGACGCCGCAGGTTACCTCGGTGCCTTTCATATACGCCTCGCAGATCACTTCGTTTCCCTCTTCAAAAGCACGCTCTATCGCCGGAATAACATCCTCGGCGTGCTTCACCTTGGTGCAACCGAACGATGATCCGCCGACATTACTCTTGATAAAACATGGTAATCCTAAACCATTGACGATATCATCACGTAAACTCTCCCGGTTGAATCCGTCCTTTTGCCAATCCTTTCTGCGAATCAGCACAGACGGAGCAATGTTGAATCCGAACGGAGCCAGATAGTGGTTGCAGGTGAACTTGTTGAAAGTCAGCGCGGCGGCTAATACGTTACAGCACGAATAAGGAATACCCATCATCTCTAAATAGCCTTGCAACAAACCGTTCTCGCCCGGTGTGCCGTGGATGGTGATGTACGCATAATCAAAACTGTGTTTCACGCCCTCGCGCGTAAAAGAAAAATCGTTCTTGTCTATCGGACAGCCGTCTTCCGTCTTCCATTCCTTGCCTTTCAGCACAACGATAGTAACGTCATAACGCTCTTTGTCCATGAATGAATACAAACTGGCGGCTGACCGCAATGACACCTCATGCTCACTGCTGTCGCCACCGGCTATTATCGCAATATTTCGCTTCATTTTATCTCTAAATTAAAAAACGCTGCAAAGTTACAAAAAAATTATGACATATGCAAATTTATTTTATGTAAAATAAAAAAAATATTGCCATACTCTTACTCCCAACGATAACACTACATGTTCGCATTGTAGTACTGCGGCAGTCCGGTCACTTCCTCGCCAAGCCATTCCGGACGCACAAATGCCTCATCCTCGCTCCCTAACTCAATCTCCGCTAACACGCGTCCTTCCAAACGGCCGTGAAACACATCCACTTCCCATTTCCTGCCGTTGGCACAAGGAATAATATACCTCGTTTTCTCAATCGCACCCGGCAGACACAGGCTCATCAACTCCTCTGCATCCGCAAGAGCTATCTCCTTTTCCCATTCAAACTTGGCAAGACCCGCACGCAGTTTGCCGGATTTAATAGTAAGGAACGCTTGCGTGTCGCGTATGCGTATGCGAATGGTCTTGTCCGGGTCTTTGCATAGGTAACCCTGACGGATTTCCATACTGCTCGTCGCCTCGGTCTGAAAGTCGTCCGAAAGTACTAAAAACTTACGCTCAATTTCTGTATTTTTTTGCATAAAACTCAAATTTTGGCACAAAATTACAACTTTTTTGTGAAATAAGCAAAAAAAATGCAAAAATATTTGTATATTTCAAAAATTTGTTGTACCTTTGCACCCGCTTTTGAAAAATAAAGCAAATTTCAGATGCAAACGCATAATCGTTACGCCCCTAACCGGGGGCACAAGGAGAGATGGGTGAGTGGCTGAAACCAACAGTTTGCTAAACTGTCGTACTCGTAAGGGTACCGGGGGTTCGAATCCCCCTTTCTCCGCAAAAATGAATAGGGATGTCCAAAATGGCATCCCTAATTCTTTTTGTGAGAAGGCAGGAAGCACATCTCACGGGACAGCGTAATCTCACCCCTCGGTCGGAGGGTTCTTATCCCCCCTTTTCCGTGAGCGGTCTTTTACGACTCGCTTACGGGAGAGATACGGGACGAACGATAGATCACGAGAGACCGACGAGACACCGACGAGATACCGTGATCCCTTCCTCTTTTTCAAAAGAGAAAGAATACAACTTATAATTGAGCCATGTGCTTACTTTAGATTCTTATTGAAGAACTCCGCTAACTTATCCCATGGGATGAGATTCTTGGGTTCGCCTTTGCCTGCCGGTTCGGTATAGCCGCCGTCATAGAGGTCGCAATGCGAAGCGTCCGGAATGATGAGCAGCTCTTTATTCTCGGGACACGGGTTCGGAGCGACCACGGTCTTGTAACCTTCCGCCTTGCCGTCCACCATGTAATGGTACGCCGCTTCGCCGAAATAACGGCTGTGCGCGTTCTCGCCGTGCATGATCAGAACTGCCGAACGGATCTCGTTGATGTAATACAGGAAACGGCTGTTGGCATAAGCCTGCGTGCCGATGACACGCCAACCGTCGTTCGAGTTACCGCTACGCGCATGGTAGCCGCGCGGGGTCTTGTAGTAATCGAAGTAGTCGTGCACAAAACGAGGAGCCTGCGGAGGAACGGTGTCCAGCACACCACCTGCCATGGCATTAGGATCCGCGAGACGCTGTTGGGAGAGGTTCTCACGATTGCGGTGACGCCACTGCTCATCATCGAAAGCATCGTTGTAGTCGTTGCCGGAGACACGCGTCATGTCGTACATCGTCGAAGCGACGGTCGCTTTGATGCGCGTATCCGCTGCCGCCGCATTGAGGGCAATACCACCCCAGCCGCATATACCGATGATACCGATGCGCTCTGCGTCCACTTCGGGCAGTTTGGAAAGGTAATCCACCGCCGCCATGAAATCTTCGGTATTGATATCAGGTGACGCAGTACGACGCGGTTCACCCGAACTCTCGCCTGTGAAGGAAGGATCAAAAGCCAATGCAACAAATCCGCGTTCCGCCATTTTCATGGCGTACAGACCCGAACTCTGCTCTTTGGTCGCGCCGAAAGGACCCGACACCGCTAAAGCGGCGTATTTGTGATTTGACATTTGAGATTTGTCATTTGCCTTCGGCGTGTAAAGATCAGCCACTAACGTGAAGCCGTATTGGTTTTGGAAGGATACCTTTTTATGGTTTACTTTCTCACTTAGCGGGAACACTTTGTCCCATGTGTTATTTTCACATTTACTCATTTTGTCATTTGAATTTGTGCACGCAGCAAAGGTAAGGGCTGCAAGCAAGGTGAATAGAATTTTACATTTACTCATTTTTTCATTTGAAATTTTGTGCAAAATTACTACAAAAAATTCATATACACAAACACAAATCGCTCGAATATATACCATTTTTGCATATTTGGGAGATTGTTTCTATGGTTTGAGGATTTTCTTGACCATGCGGATAATTTCCGCTTTGCGGTGAGCAACGTACTCGCGCACTTGGTCGTCGGTTTGCGAGAGCAGGTCCTGGAACATCGGCAGAGAGGCGAACGTAAAGACCGTCAACGAAGCGATAGTGATCATCAGATCGAAGGGGTCGATTTTGGTAATATGCCCGGCTTGCTGCTCCTGCTTGAGACGTGCGTCAAACTGCATGTACAGCATCGCATAAGTGGGATTCTTGACGAATTTCTCCCGCATATACTTGCGCCGCTCGGGGTTGTTAACCAACTCTTCCAACACAAAGTACGGCAAACGCGGATTGCTTGACAGCGAGTCAAAATACATAGAGATAGCTTGCTCAATGAAGCGGTCAAACGATTCTTCGTTCGCCAAAGAGCGCCCGATGACATTCAGAGCCGCCAAGACTTGCTCCAAGAAAATCTGCCGGAAGAGGTTCTCTTTCGTGCGGTAATAATGTACGAGTGCCTGCGTACAGCCGACCTCTTTGGCAATCTGCGTGGTCGATGTAGCCGCATAGCCCTGTTCGAAAAACAGCTGTTGCGCCACCTCACGAATCCGCAGTTCCATCGAGTCATTTTCACATTTATTCATTTTTCACATTTATTTTGGGTACAAAGGTACAACTTTTTTCGGACATGTGCAAATTATTGCAGCAAAAAGTGCAAACGGTTGGTGATATTGGCATCCGATGTGCCGGCATCGAAATCGAGGAAAAGCAAGGACAGATGCGGGTAGAGATCTTTGTAACGGCGCTCTATACCTTTGCTGATGATGTGGTTCGCAATGCAGCCGAAAGGTTGCAGCGAGACCACTTTATGAATGCCGTGATCCGCCAAGTCGCATATTTCGCCGGGCAGGAACCATCCCTCGCCGAAGTCTGCGGCGGAGTTGATCACACGGCGGCTCTTGTGCCAGATGTCCATGATATCCGCAAAGGGGCGGTAGAACGGGAAGTCGCTGCAGAGACGGTCATAGACATGCGCGTAGTGGAGCAAAAGACGGTTGACAAGTTTTGCCTGCCAGGGGCTCAGACCGTCCTTGCGGATGTGCTGCTCGCGGTTGATGAACGCGTTAGGGATAGAGGTGGAGAAGAAGCCCGTGATCGCCGGCGGCACAACTTCCACGCCGTGCTCTATGAGCCAGCGGACGACGCCGTGGTTCGAGAACGAGTTGTACTTGACGTAGATCTCGCCGACCACGCCGACCACCGGTACTTGTTTGGTGGTGTCCGTTATGTCCGTGAACGCGCTCGCGGCATCCCGCATGAGTCGGCGGATTGCCCGGTAGTCGCGCTTCGCCAAGAGCGGTTGTGCGGCGTTGAGGTAGTGGTCGTAGAGTTTGCGCGCCACGCCGGGAATACGTTCGCGCGGCGCGGCAGGATAATAGAGTTTGGCAAGCGCGTCCGCGAAATAGAGTGCTTCCAGCGTCGGACGGATGAGGTGTAACCAATTGATTTCAAAGCCCGGCTGGCTGTTTTTGAGGCTTGGACCGATGGCAACGGCTATTACCGGCACTTGACTCATGCCTGCCGCCACGAGGGCATTTTTGATGAGCGCGTAGTAGTTCGAAGCACGGCATTGCCCGCCTGTCTGCGTGATCGCCACGGCGGTCTTCGAGAGGTCGTACTTGCCGGATTTCAAAGCCCGCATGATCGAACCCACCACGATAGTAGCCGGATAGCAGATGTCGTTGTTCGCCACGTGCAGTCCTTCTTCGGCGTCCTCTTGCGTCGCCATCGGAAGCGACTCGATGCGGTAACCCGCCAAGGCAAAGATAGTGGGCAGGAACTCGTTGTAACCCTCTGCGAAATACGGGGTTAAGATGACGCGGCTTTTGTCTTCCACCTCAAATGGTTTTGTGGTGAAAGACCGCTGCGCTGTTTGACCGTCCTGCGGACTGTTTGATCGCGTTGCTGTTTGATCGCTATCGCTGTTTGATTTCTTGACACTTTCGACGAGGGAACGGACGCGGAGACGAAGCGAACCGATGTTGTTCACATCGTCGATTTTGAGGACGGTGAGGTTCTTGCTATAACGGGACAAGATTGCTCGCACTTCGTCCAAGATGAACGCGTCCGGACCGCAACCGAAAGAGGTCAGTTCGACCATGTGCAGATTGTTGTACGGGCTGTTCCCGACCCAATGGGCAGCCTTGAAAATGCGATTCGGGTACGCCCATTGTGCCATCGCGTTCAGTTCGTCATAGACGGCTTGACCTTCGTGCGCAGCCACATTCTCCGTGATCACATCAATACCCATCGCCGCAATCGCGTCGGCTATCTTATGCTGAATAAGCGGGTCGATATGGTAAGGTCGCGCTGACAAGAGAATAACCATGCGACCTGCTGCGCGCGCCTCGTTGAAGACTTGCATATTGCGTTTTTCCAATGCGTCGAGATAGTTCTGCTGCGCTGTAATCGCTTGCGTGATAGCCGTTTGTGCAGTGGGTTCGTTGATATTGAGCGTGGAGAGGTATTCTACTAATGACGCCCGTAACAGTTCCTCGTCCTTGAACGAGATGGTCGGCGCGTCCAAAGGAATGCCGTAGTTCTTCTCGGGATTGATGGCACTCTTGATTACATCCGAATAACCGCTGACGACAGGGCAGTTGAAACTGTTCTTGGATTGCTCGTCCTCCTTGCGCTCAAACACCACCCACGGATAGAAAATGCGGTCCACTTGTTTCTCGATGAGGTCCATGACATGCCCGTGCATCAGTTTGGCGGGGTAGCAGATATTGTCCGCCACGATGGTCCGCACACCTTTGTCAAAAAGCCTGTTCGTACTCATGCCGCTCAGACGCACACGCATCCCGCAACAACCGAAAAGTGTCTGCCAGAACGGGTAGTTCTCGTAGATGCCGAGGCCGCGGGGAAGACCGATGGTTATTTGTGATTTCTGTCGATCGGCAGAGCCGTGGTCATTTGTGATTTGTGATTTTTCGAAGAGTAATTTATATTTTTCTTCGAACATATTGATGCCTTTGTGGGCAGTGGTGTCTTCGTTGGAATAGACGCGCTCGCAGTTATTGCCGGAGACGTACTGGCGCCCGTTCGCAAACGAATAGACGCGCACCTGGCAATGGTTCTGACAGCCCGGACATATCTCTTCTTTCTCCTCGAAATGGTCAGATTGCAGTAACTCGTTCAGTTTCATCGTTGACCTCCTTTCGCATACAAGGCACATCCATAGGCGCCCATGAGTTCGGGGATCGGACCAAAGCCGACCTCTTTGCCGGTGAGAACCTCCAAAGCGCGAACGACCGAATGATTGCGGAATGTGCCGCCTTGAACCATGATATGTTCGCCTAATTGGTCAAAAGATTGCAGTTTGAGGACTTTGTACAGGCAGTTTTTGATGACTGAATAACTGAACCCGGCGGCGATGTCGTCCACTTGTGCTCCTTCGCGCATCGCTTGTTTAACCTTGCTGTTCATGAATACTGTGCAGCGTGTACCGAGGTCGTACGGGTGTTGCGCCAGCGTCGCCATGTGTGCAAAATCACTCACTTCGTAGCCCAACTGCCGCGCAAAAGTCATGATAAAACTGCCACAACCGGACGAACAGGCTTCGTTGATCTCTATCCTTTGGATAGAACCGTTCTCCACGAAGATGGCTTTCATGTCCTGTCCGCCGATGTCGAGCACAAAAGAGACGTTCGGTTGCAAGTGCTTCGCCGCCATGAAATGTGCCATGGTTTCCACGATGCCGTGGTCCAAGCGGAAAGCGGTCTTGAGCAACTGCTCGCCGTAACCTGTCGAACAACTGCCGGCTATCTCGATGTTCTGTCCGAGTGCATCTCGCATTCGTTGTAAGGCAGAATGAAAAGCCTGCAACGAATTGCCGTTGTTGTAGCTGTAATCCGTGAAAAGCAGTTCGCCTTTTTCGTTAATCAGGACAAGTTTGGTTGTTGTGCTACCGGAATCGACACCGAGATAGAAAGGACCGGCTATGCCTATTAGACCATCCTGCGGACTGTTGGACCGCGTTGCTGTTAGACCGGCTTCGCCTGTTAGATTTCCGTACTTCTTCTGTTTGTCGGAAAGCCAGTTTTGGTAATCGGCTTCGTCGGCAAAGAGCGGTGGCAGCGTGCCGGAGAGCGGAGCAACACCACAATGGTCATTCGTAAATAAGGAACGCACCTGCGCGAGATTGTACTTGGTACTTTGTTCCTTTGTACTTAAAAGTGCAGTTCCGATAGCGGGAATAAACTGCGTGTATTCGGGCACAATGCAATCTTCCTCCGTCATCTCAAGTGCCTGCAACAAGTGTTTGCGCAGTTCAGGGATATAAGCGAACGGACCGCCGCAGAGGAAGATCTTCGGGTGTACTTCTGTTCCGCGCGCTAACGCACTCACCACTTGCATCGAAACGGCATGAAGCATCGAAGCAGCAATGTCTTCTTTGCTTACCGAACGGGAAATAAGGTTCTGGATATCGGTCTTACTGAACACGCCGCAACGGGACGCAATAGGGTAGATATGCTCGGCTTTGGATGCCAGCGCATTCAGTTCGCTTGTCTCCACGCCCAGCAACGTGGCTGTCTGGTCGATAAACGCACCTGTTCCTCCTGCGCAGTTGCCGTTCATGCGCATCTCCGGCACGCACCCCTCTTCGAAGAAGATCATCTTACTGTCCTCGCCACCGATATCCACCAAACAATGTACATCGGGATAGAGTTGTTTCACCACCTCCGCGGCAGCAATCACCTCTTGGTGAAAACCGATACCAAGCCGCTGCGCACAACCCATTCCCACAGAGCCGGTGATGCCGATAGAAAAGAGAGCCTCTCCTCGATCCTCCCCTAAAGGGAAGGAAGATTTGTTCAAGATTCCTTCAATCATCTCTTGTCCGACTTTCATCGGCTCTGCGTTATGGCGCCGGTAGTCGGTCGCGAGAATCCGTACTTCCTTTGTACTTTGTACATCGTCACCTTGTACTTCGACCAACGCCATCTTAATGGTCGTGCTGCCTATGTCAATACCTAATCTATACATTGTGTACCTTATTTGATAGAGTTATTAAATTATACTGCAAAGGTACACAAAACACCTGACGTACACAAGCGCCAGGTGTTTTTTCTTTAGTAACGACCGCTATTTCTTAATTTGCAGCCTGTTTTTCCTTATAGATTTGCCAATTTTATAAGGATTAAAACGCAGTCAGTTTGTTATATTGCGCATCGCTAACAGGTTCAAGCCATTCGTTAGTCGCGCCCGGTTGCTCTTGGGTATGGATCGCCAAGTGCTGCATCCACGAGTCCGCCGCGGCTCCATGCCAGTGTTTGACGCCTTCCGGAATAGCAATCACGGTTCCGGAAGTAAGCGCAACAGCAGGTTTGTTCCACTCCTGATACCAACCTTTTCCGCTCACGCAAATCAGCACTTGAACCGCTCCGTGGTGAACATGCCAGTTATTGCGGCAACGCGGCTCAAACGTCACATTCGCCACACCGCCGAAATACGGTTGCAAGAAACTCTGTCCCACAAAATACTGCGCGTAAGCATCATTCGATTTGCCTTGCGGCCAAACTAACGTTTGAGTGCTTGCGCCGTTTGAAGGTTTATTGGCTTCGCCGTTTGAAAGTTCTGCATAGTTCTTTGCCAAGCGTCCGGCCTCATTAAGAAGGTCATTTGCCGCGAGGGCCACCACAATGCCTTGCAACTGTTCTTCGGTCACACCCATATTGCGTGCACCGGCGACGTGTGCTTTGAGTTGCGGTTCTACGCCTTCGAGACCACTCAGCGCAGAAACGGTTACTAACTCACGGTCAGCGTACGTCAAGTTATCGCGAGCAAAAATATCTCCGAACAAATGCGCTTTCAGGTAATAATCCGTCGCTGGCGCGAACGCATACTCAAAAGCCTTGCCGACCAGTTGCGTCTGCACGCGCGTACCTTCTTTAAGTGCATCGTAGTCATCGCCAAGCGGACTTGCATCCTCGCCCATAATAACCTTCATGCCTTTCGCCTGTCTATCTCCAATAACACGCTGCAAAACACCCAGCGAATTCAGACTTCTCGGAAAACCCGTATAGGCATAGAGTTGCGAGAGTGCTTCTTTGATCTGGCTAACCGTCAACTCCGCCTCTAATCCATTATGAATAGCCGACTCCAGCGCCACCAGGTCTCCCTTTGCCTCATCGCAAGCGATGGCACTCATCCACGCCGCCTGTTCCGTTGTAAAACTGAGCTCCAATTTCTCATTTTCGCATTTACTCATTTTCTCATTTGTATTTATGCAAGCCGCAAACAAAACTGCTGCCAGCAAAAAAATAAATAGTTTTTTCATTTCCCTATTTGATCATTTGAAAATTTGCTGCAAAGTTACTGCTTTTTTTTGAGATACGCAAACATAAATTAGCTAAATATCTACCATTTTTGCAGAAACGTAATTTTACGAGAACAACTTTTCCAAATCAAGTGTCAAGAACTGCTCAATCGTGATACCCTCATGCCCAACAATCAACGCTAATTTGGGATGAAAAAGATTTCGAAATGTAACTAAGCCGCTTGTCATCTTCTCATGGTTGCTTTTGACTTCTATGCCAACAATTTCATTGTTCCATTCAAGTACAAAATCCACCTCTTCATCTTTCTGCCGCCAATACCACACGTTCATATCGTTCAACTCCGCTTGGCTAAGCAAGTATGCTCCGACAGCCGATTCAACCTGACGTCCCCATAACTTCGGATCTGTGGCTACTTGCCTGAATGTATGACGCGAATAAGCATTATAAAGCGCATTGTTATATACCTGAAACTTAGGCACACTTTGATGTTTGCGGGCATCATCATTTGCATATTTATACAATCCTGCCATTAGATTTGCCTCTTTGAGCAGTTGTAAATATGCAGCAATCGTGGTTACATTTCCGGCATCTTGCAGCTGTCCTTGCAATTTAGTGAGCGACAGCAATTCTGTAGAATAGGAGCACCCAAGTTCAAAAATCTGTCGCAACAGAGCCGGTTTATAGACGTTGCTGGTTTCCAGCACATCTTTGGTAATACTGGGTTCAGCAATGGAGTCTCGCACGTATCTACGCCAGCGATACTCATCCTGAATGAGACTTGCTGCTCCGGGATAACCGCCGAAATAGATGTACTGTCTCATGTCGAAATTGAATGCTTCGTGCATTTCGGCAAATGTCCAGTGGGTCATTCTGATAAGTTCAAACCGCCCTGCAAGCGACTCGGTCAATCCATGCATGATCATCAGACGGGAAGAACCCAAAAGCAGCAATTTTATATTCGTATCGTTCCACGTGTCCTCGTCCCATTGTTTCTTGACAAACTCACTCCAGTTGTGTATCTTCTGCACTTCGTCAATGACTAAAAGGCGTTCTTTCTGCCCGGTGAACTGCATCTCCAGCCGCTCTTTTTGCCATATTTCGTTAATCCATGTGCCATCTTGTTCTGTATCGGCAGTATAGAAAGAATACGGGATTTGTATTGTACTCAGCACTTGTCGCACGAGAGTCGTTTTGCCCACTTGCCGCGGACCTAAAACCACCTGAATAAAGTGACGCTCTTCCGCTAATCTTGCGCGGAGCATGTTTTCATAATAAGGACGTTGAATCATAGCTTCTTTCGTTTTACGCCACAAAATTACTGCTTTTTTTTGACATGTGCAAATTTTTACTCAATTTTATTACATTTTTTACTCAAAAGTATAGAAATTTTTACTCAAATCCATTAAAATTTTTACTCAAATTACCCCTTGGATGCCTCTATTAAGTTATGCTTTTCAATGTACGCTTTTTAAGATTTTGGTTACGGTATCTCGTCGGTATCCTGTCGGTCTATCGTCGGGTATCTTTCCCGTATGTCTCACGTACGAGACAGATACGGGAGACAACCGAGAGACAAGCGACCTAAAAAAGCCTCATTTCCGCCCCTAAAAGTGTACGATTATTAAGATTCGTTCCCATAAAAAAAGCCAGAGCAATTTTCTCTGGCTAAAAAAAAGAATGTGTTCAACTATAATTGACACGAAGCATTAGCAATTCTTGCAAAATAGTTAGTGTTTTTCTCTGAGACTTTAATATCAACAAAAGCAGAGGAACAATTACCACATATTGTAACAGTCTCAGTAGCGACTATTTGATTATTCGCATCATAAAGCCTTACTACTACTGTAGTCTCTTCTTTTACAGTTTGTTCAACCCAGACTCTACAATTACGCGAATCATGAGAATAAACTACTGGATTTTGAACAGTTACAACATTGTTGCTTTTACTACCATAAACACGACATGTAGTGTCATCTGCAAATAAGCCAATAGAGAAAGCACATGCCATTAACATTACCATTAACTTTTTCATAATTTTATTTGCTCACTTATATCCCATAGAGCATCGGTTTTTAGATAAAAAATTAAGTTTACTGCTCTTACGGCTTTGCAGTGCTTGCCCCGTTTGGAGAGTGACGGTTCTCTATAGAGCCGTCTGCGTTTTATTACAGGGAAACAAAAATAAAATGAGCGTTCCCTATCCCCTTCGAGGCTGTAGGAAATGCCCATTAAGTCGATAAGTCACGCCCATATACACTATGGACGCTTGCTGACTTATTTATTGACTTAATTCAAAACTTCCTACATTCCGAAGGGTCAAATAAATCGCAAACGCGAAATTTAATATGTCTTGAAAAGAGATTCCTCTCAATTCGGCTGCAAAATTACAATATTTTTTTCATATATGCAAATATTTTGCAGATTTTTTTTAAAAAATTGCTATTAGCGCAACACTTTGCGCTTGATTTTCTCCTTATCCGGAGTGCCCGGAAGCACCGTCTCGGAGAGGGACGATGATTATTGTGTCACTTTTTTCGGGAAGCGATTACTTGCATAAAGTAATCCGCCATTTCTTCTGCCGAGATGTTATATTTCGGCTGCATAATGTCAAAATCCTGAGGCTTTGGATACAGAGCGGGAGTTATCAATGCTGACAAGATTGCCTTCGAATGAACCTGATGCCGAGTAAACTTCAACGCATAATCCAAACCTTCCTCAAAAGAAACTCCTGCTTGCAGCAACGAATAAATATCGTAATAATCGCGATATAGACTCCTGACGGTAATAGTGAAAAGTTTCATTCCCAAAGCATCCTGTTCGTTCACCGTTTTGAGGTTGTTGTACGTAAAGCCGGTATGCAAGGCCGGCACTCGTTTTTTAGGTTCATATTTAGAGGTATATTTCTTGGGTGATTTAATGTGGAAGAAGAGCGCTGCCAAAAGCAAGTTGAGAGTTCCATAGTAATCGGGGTAAGGCAACATGCGTCGCTGCCAAACAGACTTGATTTGCCGATACGGGAAAGCCGCAAAAAGCATAGGCATGTCTTCAAACTCAAGATGTGCCAAACCATTCAAAATCAGTTCTTCATCCGGTAGCAGAGCGTCTTTACTCGCAGCCTTATAGGACCACAAGTAACCACTATCATACAACTGCTTCGAGAGCGATTGTTTTTTAGCCATATGATTCCTTTGAACGGACATCTTTGCAACTTTCGGCTGCAAAGGTACAACTTTTTTTTGAGATATGCAAAAAAATCTGCACTTTGGATGCAGATTTCAATGAATTTTTACAGTTTCGCTACCAACTCAACGATCTTTTGCTTCGTAGCCTCGGTTTTCTGCTCGTCGATCTTGGCGGTTACAACACCCATGTTCTCGGCGTGCCAGTAGTTGCAGATGTCGCGGAACTCAGCCTTCGCGCCATCATAGACACCCGGCGAATAAGACGAACAGAGCAACGCCATTTTCTTCACTTTAGCCGGCGCGTTGACACAGTACATTCGCTGAATAGGCGCCTGAATCTGCGCGCAGAGCGTGAAATAATAAATCGGAGCAGCCAAAACGAGTGCTTCTGCCTCTGCCATCAGCGGATAGAGTTCCTGCATGTCATCTTTCTGGATGCACGCGCCGTTACCCTTGCCGTGGCAGTATTCGCACGCCAGACAGCCGGCGAACGAGCGTCACGTTATGACCTGCAGCCTCGGCTGCGTTCTTGTACTCCTCCGCCATCCAAGCGGTGTTACCCTTCGCTCTCGGCGAAGCCTGAAGAATCAATACGTTCATAATGTATTATGTGTTATGTTAATATTTCTTAAAAATCAGCGGCATGGCTTCCGGTGCAAGCGGCTCGGTTGCTACGAGTTGCAGCGACTTGACCATATGTAGCGTGCCTTGTTTGTATTCCAGGAAATGCGGCGTTTGCAGATGTGCCTGATAAGCCTCATCATCGCGGTAAATCTCCAAAATGCGAATCGTGTTCGGCGATTCTTTAACCTGCATCGGGAAGATACAGATCACACCAGGCTCCGCCTCCACGGACTTCGTGCCCACGTTATGTGCCGCCGCGAGATACGCATCCAAATATCCCTCATTCACCTCTATCTCTGCGATACGAACCAGCATCTCATTCTCACATTTACTCATTTCCGCATTTGAATTTTTACACGCCACAAACATAACCGCTGCAAAGGCAAAGATTAAGAACTTTCTCATCTTACAAACTTGCCACCAGAATCTCTTTGATGTCCTTCTCGGTCAGAGCCGCGTAAGCATTCTCAAGTCCCTCATTTACAGCGATATGATGTGCCATTTCGTCGAGGCGACTGTCGTCAATTCCCACTTCGCGCAGGTGCATCGGAATGCCGATCGACTCAAAGAACGCATATGTCGCCTCAATCGCCTTGTTCGCAATCGTCCACTCGTCCTGCGAAGCGTCAATACCGAACACATTCACGCCATATTTCACAAACCGCGGCAAAGTGCGCTCGTTCAATATATGCTTCATCCAACGCGGAGTGATAATCGCCAATCCTTCGCCGTGCGTAATGTCGTAATACGCACTCAGGGCGTGCTCGATACCGTGGCAAGGCCAACCGCTCTCGCTGTTACCCAAAGCCAAAATACCGTTGCAGCCATACGTACAAGCCAACATCATCTCTGCACGCGCCTTGTAATCCTCGGGGTTCTCGATACACTTACGGCCGTTCGCCATAAGACTTCGCAACATCGACTCGCAGAAACCGTCATTCAGCAGCGTCGCGTCCTCCACGAAATACTGCTCCATCGTGTGGTTCATCGCGTCGGCTATACCCGCTGCGGTCTGTTTCTTACTAACCGAGAACGTATAAGTCGGATCCAAGAACGAAACGGCAGGGAACAAGTGCCTATCCAAATAACCGATTTTGTCATTCGTCTCCGTTCTGGAAATCACACCGCCGCAGTCGTACTCACTTCCCGTAGCCGCTAACGTGATAATATCCACTATCGGCAGAGCAGCCTGTGCTTTCACTTTGTACGAAATGAGATCCCACGGATCGCCCTCATAACAAGCACCTGCTGCAATCGCCTTCGAGCAATCCAGCACACTTCCGCCGCCGACCGAAAGGATCACATCCACCTTATGTTCCTTGCACAACCGCACACCTTCCAATACCGAAGGATCATATTTCGGATTCGGCTGAATACCGCTCAACTCCACCACCTCAAAATCCTTCAGCGTCTCCCGCACATACTGATAAAGGCTGCCTGCTTTACCTCTGAAAGCCGGTATTTTCTTTATACTGCCTCCGCCGTAAGTCAGGAGTATTTTCTTGCCGAAACTGCTCATCACTTTCTGCAGTTTCTCTACTACGCCTTCACCAAAGATAAGACGTGTCGGTGTCTGATAATCAAAGTTTTGCATAGTTATTAATGTTTAATTATTTGCGTTAATGAATATATTATTTGAATTTCGCTGCAAAATTACTACTTTTTTTTGAGATACACAAACATAAATTAGCCAAATATCTACCATTTTTGCAGAATCTCCTTCACAAACGCACTTTCTCGCATGATTTCCGCAAATAAATTTGCATATCTCAAAAAATTATTGTACCTTTGCACTCGCTTTTGAAATACGTTATTCCAACACAGGATTAACACAGCATTAACACAAGATTAACACAGCATATGCGGACTATCTCCACGGGACACCTCATCCGCAAAACATTAACAATTTAACAGCTTAACAATTTAACGTTTTTAACCCCAACAACTATGTCCCAAGTATCGTATCAAGACCCCATTCAATCCGCTTCCGGCAAGATCTTCGGCAAGAAGTCGAACATCTCCCAGCGCAAACTCTTCGGCATCTACGAGTCCACCTATTGTTACCAGAACAAACCCGACCACTGGTCTGATGCCCAAACGCTCCACCGTCAGAAGATGGGAGCCGCTTCGCTTTATGCCAAACTGCTCCTCCAAGACCCGGACTTTGCCGCTCAAGCCACGGCGTACCGCTTGTCACTCATCCGTCGAGCCAACAACCCGCATTCCGCTACCGACAAACGCCTCAAACCCTATCTCCGCAACCAGCAGATGCTCACCTCCCTCCTCTACACCCGCCTCTCCAAAGACGAAGCCTCACCCCAACCTCCCTCCAATGCTCCCGCCGACACCTCTGCCAACTCTCCCTCCGATGCCTCCGCTGACATCGCCTTCGCCTCTTCCTTGCTTGCTGGCTATGTCCGTTACACCTCCGCCCACGCTCTCGACCGCAAAGCCGTCCTCGCCCAACTCGCCTCCGAAGACATCTTCACCGCCCTAAAATCCGCATTCCTGCGCGATTTCTGCAAATAAATTTGTATATATCAAATCACACCATGACGTTTGAATTATTAGCCCAAAATATCGAATCCATCCAAACCGCTTTGCAACAACAAGCGGCTCACGCAGTCAATCTGTCTTTGACCGCACGCAACTGGCTTATGGGCTGCTACATCGTGGAGTTTGAGCAAAACGGCGAGGATAAAGCCCAATACGGTGCTAAACTTCTCAAGCGTTTGGAAGAACGCTTGCATACCAAAGGTTTAACGGAACGTCGTTTCCGTGAGTTCCGCCGCTTGTATCTGGTCTATCCTCAACTGGGGAGAGAAGTCTTGAATTATGTGGGCGCGCAAGTGCAAAATTCCCAATTTACGCTACCCGAAGCAATTCGGCGGACGGCAACCGCCGAATCGGAAAACATCATAATTCGGCGGACGACATCCGCCGAATTGGAACTGCAAGCATGGCAAGTTCCGGCTGATAAGTTATTCTATCGTCTTCCTTTATCGCATTTAACAGCTATCTCGAAGATAGATGACCCGCTAAAACGCGCTTTCTACGAAATAGAGACCATCAAAGGCTGTTGGACGTACGACGAATTGGATCGCCAAATCTCCACGCTATATTACGAGCGCAGCGGGTTGTCGAAAGACAAAGCGGGACTTTCCAAATTGGTCAATCAAGCCGCTCAAAACTTGTCGCCGAAAGATGTGCTGCATAACCCTGTTGCGCTGGAGTTCTTGGACTTGGAGTCACATGAGAAGATAGACGAAACGGATATTGAGACCGCTATCTTGAATCAAATGCAGACCATGTTGCTGGAATTGGGGAATGGCTTTTGTTTCGAAGCTCGCCAGAAACGAATACTGATTGACGGCGATTATTACAAGATAGATTTGGTTTTCTATCACCGCGTGCTGAAGTGTCATTTCTTGGTAGAACTGAAGATTGACAAGTTCCACCATGAGTACGCCTCACAATTGAATATGTACTTGAACTATTACAAGCACGAAGTGATGACCGCAGATGACAATCCGCCCATAGGCTTGCTTTTGTGTGCCGACTACGGGGAAACGGTCGTCAAGTATGCAACAGGTGGCTTGGATCCGAATCTGTTTGTGCAGAAATACCACATCCAGTTGCCGACCGAAGAAGAAATCAAGGCATTCATTGCCCAAAGTATCCGCTCTGCGGAATAAAATAATCGTCCCTCTCCGAGACGTAAACCTATATAAATAATGTATCGGCCAAGCTTGACCGATAAAAAAAATCAACCAACCACCGCCTATGGCATAAAACAACAGACAAACAACATACATAAATAAAGCGTTTAGCTTAATTCTCACTCTTTCGAATATCGCCAATTTTCGCAACGAGAAGTAAGTTTAGCGACCACATCCGTGTGGGCTATACTTCGTAATTCGTTGCAAAGGTGTTTGGCGATGCCTGAAAGAGTGGATTAAAAAGTTTAGTCCACTTTTTTATACTTAAAACTCTATAAATATGAAAAGAATTTCTTTATTGTATCTTGCTGCATTTTTTTCGTTTGAGGTAATTGCCAATGAATCTTTAGATTCTCTTCCCTGTTATTGCGTTAACTTGGTTGAAATCATGGGTGGTAATGCTGAAACAGAACTAAGTGAAGAAGATATTAAAGCTCTTGAAGAAGATAATATCTATTTTAGTGATAGGAAAGGCTGCCTGGCAAAATTTCTTGTTCCTGTCAAACCTATAAATCAGCCTAAACGCCCCCATGAAAAACCTTTACCAATGTATGTAGCTCAAAAACTTGGTTTATGGGGATATAATCATATGGGGTATAATTCTGTTGCTACAAGTTATGCTGCTGGAGCAGCACATTGCTATACAACTCGAATGGGAAGAGAATTATATGCAAAGATGCAAAATGACACTGCATTAGCAAGACCTTTCTTTAACTATATATACGAGTATTATTACGGTTCTAGAAATGCACAAATTCGAGTTAACTCACTCGCTGACATGGGCTTTACCTATGCAGAAATAGACCAGATGGAAGAAATTGGTTATGTCCACTATAAGGTACTTGAATACGAGAGGAAACATCCCTCTTTGTCTCATAAAGATCTTATCAAAGAAGGTTTTGAAGCTGAGAGGGCGTTAGAAGCTCAAGAAATTAAAATAGAGGAATTAGATCAAAATCCATATTATACAGAAAAATTGGGATTTGATTCTTTATCGGGTATTGAACATTTAAAGCAATACTTTAGCGAGTGTACAGTTGCATCAATATCTCCCTGCAAATCAAAAATACTAGTCCATGTTGATAAAAAAGGAAGAGCAAGTATGGAGTGCAATGAGGTTGATGATGCTTTAGCGAAGCATTTATGTGATTATATATCTAAAAATTGCGAACTGAAATACAAACCGGCATATCTTGTATTTCCAAGTATCGAGGCTAAAGTAAGAGTACCTTGTACATCATACATCAATATTATAGAAAGAAGAGATTTTGATAGAATTGCAGTTGTACAAGTTGTGTTTAAGAACAACCAATGGGACTTTGTTCCAGATACACAGTTATCTGGAGAGTGGAATTTGGATGATATGATTAACTCAATACGGATGCAGTTAAGTAATGACAAGACGAAAAAGAAAAAATTAACTCTCCACGTTCAGTTGATAAGGCGCAAAATGCTTGTTGATCATTTGGGTGAGTGCCAGTTAGGATCTTTATACCAAATAGTGTCTTCTAATGACAAAAAACTGCAATTCGAACAATATAATCCCTCGTATATAAGATGGTAAAACGAACTCTCTTATTATTTTGCTTTGCTTTTATTAGCTTAGTAATGTCTGCAGAAGTGAAGATAGACAAAGAAAACTGCACGATTACCAAAGACGGCAAGACATACAATCTATACGGAAAGGTAAAGATTGTGGATTCGTTTGAGGATATCAAAGTCAAAATAGTAGATGCCTTTGAAGACGCTGACATCAAAATTGTGGATGCCTTTGAGAACTCATGCGGCAAAGTGAAAATAGTTGAGCATTTTGAAGATGTCAAAGTGAAGATAGTAGATTCCTTTGAAGATATAAAAATCAAGATAGTAGATTCTTTCGAAGGAGTAAAGAAATAAGAACTCTTTGGCTCTATCAATCCCCCGATAACTCGATCTATCGAAATACCAGCCTGCTCCACCACAGAGCAGGCAGGAGTTTTCTTTCTTCTCATTCAGCGGATTGTCATTCGGCATTTACTTTTCCACCTTGTACATTGTACATGGTTCCATTGTATCTTATATAGAGTTGGCCGTCGCGAAGAACCTTTACTCCCTCTCTTGAGGAGAGGGTTGGAATGAGGTTTTCAGTAGTAGTGCCGAATTCAAAACGCACGGAGACATTGCCGGAACCGAGAGCGGAAGCTAAGCCGGAAGGGTTGTCTATTGCGCCTATACGGGTATAGGAATACGAGGTGTTGAAAGTCTCATAGAAAAGAACGACGCAGTTGTTGCCGTAGAGCATCAGATCGCCGGAATGGATTGTGCCGGGCTGGTATGCAGCGGTGGGAAGAGAGGAGGACAGGTAATGGTATTTCTCATTGCCGTTCAGTTCGTTCATCGTGACGGAAAGGGGTAATAGGGCGGCAAAGGCTTCGCCGGTTTCGGAGTCTGCGAGTGTGGCGGTAAAGGTCTTTGAGCCGATTACTACATTGATCTGTTTGCCGGTGCTTGCCGGTTGGTTCAAGCCGCTGGTCTCTACCCAATTGGCAATAAGCGTGGAGAGGTTCGAGCGGTTGGAGTTATTAATCCAGAGGTTCTCGGATAGGTAATCAGCATCGGGCACAAGACGGTGACAATCAGCCACTACGCCGCTGATACTGCTGGAAGCAGAGGAGACGATGAGTCCCACTTGTTTGCCGGACAGTTGTGAGCCGACCTGAAAGAGGTAGCTCTGCATGATTGCCGCCATCTGGCTCCACCACAGCGGTGTGACGATGATGACGGTGGAATAATCCGCCACGGACACACTTACCGGGTCAATCGCCGGATAGGAAGCGGCATCGTTCGGGTTCGCTTTGATGGCATTGAGCAGTTGCGTGCCCAGCGCGTAGTTATTGGCTTCGTAGCGAAGACCTTTCTCCGCCGGTTCGATCTCCACAACATCGGCAGAGATCTGGTTCGTCAGTTCGGTAACTATACTCTCGCAGTTGCCGGTATAACTGTAATAAACCACCAGCGTTTTGGCGGAAGACGTGCTGAGAATCAAGCTCATAGCTGCAAAAATTGTAAAAATACGTTTCATAATATCTCCTTTTTCAATTTCGAGTGCAAAATTACTGCTTTTAGCGGATATTGAATAACATAAATTTGCCGAATAACTACCATTTTTGCAGAAAATGCAGAAAAAGATGATTTTTGGGCTGCCATTTTTGCATATTTCGTGGAAAATTTGTATCTTTGCAGCCAAATTACAGCCGTTATGAAAAAAGTTCTGAATATACGTGAGCCGAATGTGTATGCGCGGCATTTGGAGGCGGAAGTATTACACCCGCTGATTAGTGTGGTTCATTTTGATGAACTGGAGAGGGGAGTCAGGACGAGTATGAACAGTTACGGGGTGTATGGGTTGTTTATCCAGCGGGAGTTTCCGCAGAACTTGTCTTACGGCGTGCGGCCTGTGCAGGTGAGCGAATGGTCGGTCATAGCTGTTGCACCGGGACAAATAGGAGGAAAAGAAGATGACGGCAATCCGCTCTTTTTGAACGGCTGGGCGGTGTTGTGGTCATCGGAGTTGATGAGTAAGACGGATTTGGAGGCGCATATCGCGGAGTATAATTTCTTCTCGTATTTCTTTACGGACTCGCTGCCTTTGGAGCCGGGTGAATGGAATGCCATAGAGACACTGGTGAGCAGTTTGAGAGAGGAACTGAAAGCCCATAAGGACAGTTCGGCGTTGCGGAATATAGTGGTCGGGTATCTGCGGCTGATTTTGGAATACTGCCAGCGGGCTTATTGGCGGCAGAATGCGCGGAGTACGGCAACCGAACCGGACGTACTGAAACGTTTTCACGCCTTGTTGGACAAGTATTATTATGAGGGCAAACAAGCGGAGCACGGCTTGCCGACGGTATCTTATTGCGCTTCGGAGATGGCGTATTCAGCGGGTTATTTCGGCGACTTGGTGAAACAAGCGACAGGCGCTTCCGCCAAGGAATATATTCAGTCTTACATCATCCGAATCGCGAAAAACATCCTCATGAGCGGCCGTAGCATCAGCGAAACGGCGTATATGCTCGGCTTCGATTACCCACATCATTTCACGCGCATGTTCAAAAATAAAACCGGCATGACTCCCGGGGAGTACATGCGCGGTTAAGAGTTCAGTATGGCAATTAAAGCAAGCGACCGTAGTCGTTCCATTCGCCAAACATATTTCCTTTTTTAGTCTCTGCAATCAGGTGATCGAGTGCTTTTTGGTAAGTCATCGGGTCCCGGGTTTTGTAGAACGTGACGTTGTATGCGCGGACACGTTGATAGAGCGGAGGGAAAGCGCGGAAAGCTGACCATACGCGTGCTTTCTTGAGGGCGGCTTCCAGTTCCGGATCAACCCGAAAACTACGTGCTCCCATCGGCGGTAGTACGCGTCGTCCGGCAGGAGTCATCATTCCAAGCCGCTCCAAGCGTCTCGCGCGTTCCTTATTTAATTCCGTCCACGGGCTATTCTTTCTGCGGGGCGAAAACCGCTGCATCACCACTCCGTCGATATAGTTTCCGGTACTATCAATCCAGCCGAAACAGAGCGCTTCCTCCACGGCATCGAGATAGAAGAGTGCCGCTTCGTCCGTCGGGCGGCCGCGTTTGACGGTCACCCAACATTCCGAGGCGGTATTGTGGTTTGCTTCCAACCACTCCCGAAAGTCCTGCCGGTTGCTAATATGCAAGATGTTTTCCGGCATCATTTGACCTCTTTACCATCCGGCGTGTAGCATTTGTCGTCTTGGCGGATGTAGATTGTTTGATTGATGAGCACTTTCTTTGTTTGTTTCGTATCCGGGGTATAAACTACTGCAGTGGGTACTTCGCCATCGTAGTTGAGAGTGATGCTCTTCAGTTTCGGCCGACTCCAATCCATGATGTTTTGTACACGGAGGGTATATGTCCCTTTGCTGACGGAAGTGAGGTTCCATGAAGCATTGCCGGTTTCGGTCACTTCGCCCTGCTCCCAAGTAGCCGGAAGCGGATATACTTCCGCTCCGCTTTCAAGCAGCGACAGTTGCCACTGATGCCCATTGGGGTATGAGCCGTTGACAGAAACGATATAGTTTCCAGGGTAACGGAGTTCGACTTTCCATTCCGCCCATCTGTCCAAGTTCTGGGCATCCTCGGGACCGAAGTCGAAAAAGTCGTTGTTGTACCATGTCATGTTATCGGAATAGGCATTGACGTTGGCTTTATTGAGCGTAGCCGGCAGGAGAACCGGTTCTCCCGGCGTGTAAGGTTCGGGATCGGGATCCACACTTCTTGCGGTTACTTCGAGAGAAGCATTGAGTGCGTTCATGCCTGTTTCTTCGTCCCAGACGCCTGTGTTGGCAAAGCGCACCGCGTAGCGCGGGTCAGACGCCAACGTGGGGTAAGCATCGGGCAGGTGGAGGTACAACTGATAGGTGCCAGCAGGAACGGTGGAAGGTATCATAATTTGCTCATTGACAGTGGTTAATACGCCGTTCGGCAACCATGATCTCGGGTCGGATGCAATAGGCAGCGAGTAGGTTTTTGTACCGTTTTTGAGGACGAGATACGCATGGCGTTCGTTGTACAAGGGGGCAAAACCATTGTTTCGGATTTGCAGGTTCAAAGATATTTTATTGCCTTGTGCCACTTGTTCGCTAAATGTACCTTTGACCAGTTGGAAGCGATAGCCCATGCGTCGGTTGAGTTCGTCGAAAGTGCCGTTTGCGCGCCACATGTCCGTCACGACCTCCGAGAAGCCGCTCTGGATAAAGGTCCAGTGCATTCTGCTCATCTCGGCGATAGTAGCGTCATAGGAAGCCTCTTCAGCCGCTTGAGTCGGGTCTTCGATGTCGGTTTCTCCACCGACGGGCACATAGAGGGTCTCCTGAGCGATGTACGGTTTTTGCTTTGCTGTGTCTTGGTAGGTTCCCATGTTATCGGCATGATAGAGGAAAGCATCGTTATGGTGTCCCAGCCGCGCTTTGGCGGTGTTCTGATACGCCTCGGAGGCAGTCAGAGCGGACTTGCTCACCCCTAAGTATTCCAAATACTCGGTCTTGAAAAGCGGCGTGCGGATCTGGATGCCGCGATCCGAAGGAACGGTCTTTAAGAGCGTATCAATCAGTGCACATCGTGCATCGTTCATGTGGCTTGTCTGGTTACCGAAATTATCGGAATAATACCATTCCCCCCAAGCTCCGACGATGCCTGCCTGAAAGACGAAGATCACGTCTGCATTGGCGTCCCAGTGGGGTTTATATTGCGCCAGATGTTGCTTTACAATGTCGAGTGAGGCATCGGCAGCGGATTCGCTTTTGCCCGATCCGTATGTGCCTTTTGCGTATGAGAAGCGCACGATGGCTTTCATTCCTTTGTCCCGCAATACCTGCATGTCGGCGTCGAAACCATTCAATACAGCATCGGGGAGTTTGGCAGTGGTCTTGAAGTTCGTCAGGTAATAATGCACTAATACAATGGACATTTTCTCGTTTTTCTTCTTTTGGTCCAAGGTACTTTCTTCTCCTACTACAGCGTAAGGAGCAGATTCGGATAGATGTTCCGTCAGCATGGTGATAAAACCGCGTTCGGGGTTAGCAAAGATGGTGTTGTTGTCGGCGGTGTAGTTCACTGTTCCGGCAAAAAGTGCGGTTGTCATCCAAATAGTGCACAAAACAAGAGAGATGCGTTTCATAATATTTCGATTGCTTTTTTGGTTATTTCATCGTCTCGTTCAAAGAGGGGGAAGAAACCATCATCGCCTAATATATTCCGCACGATATAGGCGTTGAGCAATCTCGTTATAAGCGGTTTGGATTTCTGTATCTGCGCTTCGTTGGGTTCAACGCCTTTCTCTTTGGCGAACGCTACAAACTCACGCAGGATGTTTTGGCTGTTGAGGTAATTCTCCAAGCTCTTCCAATCCTTGAAACGGCTTAGTTCCTTGCGATGCTTGTCTGTATATTGGTACGCGAACTGATAGGTATAGGCATGGTTGACACAACGGTTGTACCAAGGCGTATTGAGCGTGGTGTCTCGTCCGACAAAGACATCGGGCATAATACCTCCACCGCCACGAACAATCCGTCCGGATTTGGTGTAATACGCTGTGGTGTCTGCAAAATGCACGGAGTCGGCAGAATAGAACTCGCCGTGGTCAAAGCGGTCGAGTAACTCGTGCTGGTAGTCTTCCTGGTCGCCCAAGGTGTAAGGTTTCTGTATGCATCGACCGGAAGGCGTGTAATAACGCGCCACGGTGAGCCGTATAGCACTGCCGTCATCAAAGGGCATCTGTTGCTGCACAAGGCCTTTACCGAAGGAACGGCGTCCGACGATGGTAGCGCGGTCGTTGTCCTGCATAGCGCCGGCGAAGATCTCGCTGGCCGAGGCGGAGAAATCATCAATGAGTACTACCAACGGCACGTCCTTGAACCGTCCGCCACCATTGGCAGTAGCTTCATACCGGGGGTAAGCTCGACCTTCCGAATAGACGATGAGGTCGCCGCGTTGCAGGAACTCGTTAGCCATGCGGATTGCCTGCTCCATGTATCCGCCGCTGTTCTCGCGGAGGTCAACGATGAATTTCCTTGCGCCTTTGGAATACAGTTCCGCCAAGGCGGAGATGAACTCTTTATAGGTGGTTTCGCCGAACTTGTTGACGCGGATGAAACCGATATTGGGCTCAATGATGAACTTGGCATCCACGGAAGTGACAGGAATGTCTCCACGGATGATGGTGTAATAAAGCGTTTCGCTTGTTCCTGCGCGGCGTACGCCTAATTTCACCTCTGTGCCCTTTTCGCCACGGAGTGTTCGCATCACTTTCTCGTTGTTGATCTTTTTGCCCACGAACGCACTGTCATCGACGGAGATGATTTTGTCTCCGGCTAATATTCCCACGCCGGCACTTGGTCCGCCAGCAATGACAGCGACGATACGCACTGTGTCCTGCTGGATAGTGAACTGCACGCCGATGCCGGAGAACGAACCGGCTAACTCGGAGTTCACCATCTCCAGATCCTCTTTTGGGATATAGGCGGAGTGCGGATCCAGTTTCTTCACTAACTCCGTCATTGCCTCATCGGTGATGCTGTCTATGTCCAGCGAATCGACATAGGCATTCTCCATGAGTTGGAGCAGTCTGTCCACTTTGGTTTGTTCCAGATGCCACTGTCCGTTCTGATAGACAAGTCTTTGCGCATTGGCTTTCTGACTCAAAGCCATTCCGATAAAAATGCCTAACGCCACACCTATTACGGTCAATGTGGGAAGAAGATACTTTTTCATTTTATTATTTTGTCATTTTGTCATTTTCATGTTTATTGCGCCGCTTGGTCATTGAGGAAGACGACTTCAATGTTCGCTCTTTTGAGCAGTTCCACGCCGTCCATGATCCGGTATTCTTCCCCATAGACCACACGTTTGATGCCGGATTGGATAATCAACTTCGAGCACTCCAGACAGGGTGAGGCGGTGACATAGAGTGTAGCTCCTTCGGAACTGTTGTTCGAACGTGCCACTTTGGTCAACGCATTTGCTTCGGCGTGTAGCACGTATGGTTTGGAGACGTTGTTCTCGTCCTCGCAGATGTTCTCAAATCCCGAGGGCGTACCGTTGTAACCGTCGGAGATGATCATCTGATCCTTCACTAACAATGCGCCTACTTTGCGGCGCACGCAATAACTGTTCTCAGCCCACGTACGCGCCATGCGCATGTACAAGTAGTCTCTTTTCTGTTGTTTATCCATGGTATTTATTGAATTACATTACCCAGCATATTATATTTGACACCGTTCTTCTCAATTATGATGATGCCGTTCTCCATGCGTTTGGTAGCCTTACCTTGTTCGGAAGCCGGCAAAATGATTCCCTGCGAAGACTTTGCTTTGCTCTTCAGTGAAACCGTAAATTCAGGAACGTCCTTTTCAAGTTGCGCACGCAGTGTACCGGTGACGGTAACAATACTATCCTGTGCATCCAATTCCACCTGCAAATCCGCATCAACGACCTCAAAGTAAGAGAAAGATGCCACTTCTCCGTTATTCCATGTGATGTCTGTCACGACGTATGAGTACAGGGGGCTTGTTTTTACGTAGTCGTACGAGCCGGCAATGTCGGTATTATTCAATACCAACGAGATATACTGTGTGTAATCGGCATTGTAGCCGCTTATGCGGAATGCTCCCGTGCTCGGTTGCAGTTCGAGGTTTTCCATAGTGATACTTGCGTCACGTGTCTTTTGAGGCACGAAATGGGACAAATGGAGGGTATATTGAATGCCGTTGTTGCATAAGATCGTACCGGTTAACACCGCTCCTGAGTCGGTTTTCGAGATTGTTACCGTTCCTTCATACACCTCGTAAGCATCTTCTTCCGGATCGAGATAGTTGGTCACATATCCCATACTCGGAGACAGGTTAGAGATGGTATAGGTGTCATATATATTCAGGTCATCCGTGTTGGGAGAGAAGGCAAATTTGACATAGTGCGTAGGAGAGGAAGCCTCGACTTGGAACGCCCCTATCATGCCGTACAGGTAGTCGGTGTTGATATAGAGGTCAGTGGCAATAATGGTGTCCTTTATTACCGGTTTTGGCTCTACGTAGAACATATGGAGCCGATAGACGTTGGTGTCCATAGCAGCAACGAGCGCTTCAATGAGGAAGGTGTCATTGGCCGCCTCGGTGATGTCAATTTCTGCGTGGTGGAAAGTGTATATCTGGTGAGTGTCACCGGCAGGGCGATCGATATAGGAATAGTTCAAATCTATGTTTTCCGACGTATAGTGGCCAACGGGCGAGTTACCCTCCTTGAGCAGGGTGAAGAGGACGTAATATTCGCCTTCTGTGCCGGAGAAATACCACTCCCCGGAGTGCTCCAGTTTCAAAGACTTAGTGAACGTAATGTCCAGGGTATCCCCCGTAGGGATAAAGGGCTTCACGTCGTAATGGAAATTATAGATGTTTCCCAACGTGTCCGTAGCCGAGCCCGCTATATGCTCCAAGCCCAGTTCGTCCAAATGCCATGTGAAAGTAGCGTTCTGGAAATGATATTCTTTGTATTCATCCCTCACATAGGCATAGCAAAACGTATGGATCATATTGTCCCATGTATATGTCTTGCCGTCCGTGAAGAAATGTTGTCCCGCTTCTACCACGATGTCCAGACGGAGGGAAATGGCGTCCCCCTCGGTATGCATGAGCATATAGACATCGTTGTTCTGCTCAAAGAAATCCGCTTCGTAGTCGCTCACAATGAGGTCGTACGTTTTAGCTGCTTGCACGCCGATGAACATCATCAGCGCACTGAAAAGAAAAGTTAACCGCTTCATTTTATTTAATAATTATACCTTGTGCGTTATAGGTTTTATTGTTCTTTTCGATGAATAGTTGTCCTTCGTGGAGCGTTTTCTGTGCGTCCGTGTTTTGATATTGTACGGTCTCGATAGCCTGCGTATTGCCGGAAAGACGGCAACGCACGGCTTTGCCGTTTGAGTTAAGGGCTTCTACTTGGATCACACCATTCGTTCCTTTACATGTTGGGGGATGGAAAGATTGCGGGAAACTTAATGTTTTCGCTATCTTAGAAAATGAAATTTTATTTGCGAGTAACGAAAAAATTGCGTACCTTTGCGCTGAATTTAAGTGTTTGTACATGGCAACTGCAAAATTACTTATTTTCCGTGGACTGTGCAAATCACAGCCCACGTTTTTTATTTTACATTGCTATTTTATCTACTTTTCTAACTAATCATCGTTGCACTTCCAACTTGAACATAGGGAAGTAATTTTCTTCATGTTAGTAAGTTTTTTGTTAGTAAATAAGTAAATTAATTAATAATAGATGTCAATATCTATATTTAGTAGTAATTCGTTATTCTGTGCACAGCAACTGCTTGGCGAAGGACTTTACATCGATGCCGTCGAATGTGCCGCTCGACATCATGAGAAGAGAAACCCCTCCCAGCCTCCCCACAAGGGAGGGGACAAGTTCCTTCAAGCGGTCTTGCAGGGATTCGGACTCGGTAAAGACCTCTACGTTCTCAGAGCCGAACGCGTCGCGTACCTCTTCTGCCGTGATAGGCGTGAGGCGTTTGTGCTCAATGACTTTCGGGTTGAAATAGACGTACGCTATATCCGCCTCCTTCATACAATCTTTGTATTGCGGCAGGAAATCCGCCATCAAACTGGAGAAAGTGTGCAACTCCATGCACGCGATGAGTTTCTTTTCCGGATAGCGTTCGCGTACGGCATTGATAGTGGCTTTAAGTTTTGAAGGTGAGTGCGCAAAATCCTTGTATGCAACGGATGTCGCGGTTTCGCAGATCTTCTCCAGACGGTTTGATGCTCCGGTGAACGTACTGATTTCGCGGTAGAAATCATCCGGTGCTACGCCGATGCAATGACAAGCGAGCATCGCTGCCTGTATGTTCTGCATGTTATGACGCCCGAAGACCTGCATCGGGACATCGCCTTCGTACGCGTCGTAAGGAATAACGGAAACCCCTCCCGACCTCCCCTCAAGGGAGGAGGATTGCTTTTGCTTTACTTCCTCAGCCAAGAGGCAGAGGTTCTCATCGCCTTTGAAGTAGATGAACGAGCCGTTGGGCTCAATGGAATGAACAAACTTACGGAAAGTGTCCACATATTCCGGGAAAGTAGGGAATACGTTGATGTGGTCCCATGCAATACCGGTGAGAATAGCAACGTGCGGGTGATACCAGAGGAACTTGGATCGTAGATCCAGCGGGCTTGTCAAGTACTCATCTCCCTCAAAAACAGCGTATTTCGCCGTGTCGGAGAGACGTACCATTCTCTCAAAGCCTTCAATCTGTGCGCCTACCATGTAGTCCGCCTCAATGCCGAGACGTTGGAGCACATAGAGGATCATGGAGGTGGTGGTCGTCTTACCGTGTGAACCGCCCACTACGATACGGATTTTGTCCTTGGTCTGCTCGTAGAGGTATTCGGGGAAAGAGTAGATTTTCAGCCCCAATTCTCGTGCTTTGACCAATTCCGGATTATCTTCGCGCGCGTGCATTCCTAATATAATAGCGTCTATGTCGCGCGTAATCCGCTCGGGATGCCAACCTAACTCGTCGGGCAACAGACCAGCCTCTCGTAAATGCGACAAAGCGGGATCGAAGATCTCGTCATCCGATCCCGTTACCTTGTACCCGGCTTTGGAGGCGACGGCCAATGCCAAATTGTGCATAGCCGCGCCACCAATTGCTATGAAATGAATACGTGTCATTAGTGTTGTTTCCGTTGTTTCCGTTGTTTCCGTTGTTTCCGTTGTTTCTGTAAATTCCGTAAATTACGAAAACTACGTAAATTACGAAAACTACGTTTACTTAAACAGTTTGTCGAAATCTTCCTGGCTGATGGTTTTCTCTTCGATCTTGGCTACGCCTTTGATCGCCTCGAAGATTTTGTCTTCCGCTACGCGCTCCACGATGCCGCGAAGTTGGTTCTCTTGTTTGAGCATCTCTTGAGCGTAGTTAGCCAGCATGTCGTCTTCAACGTTCATCAGACCGTACTGCATGAACTGCATTTTAGCAATGCGTTTTGCGAAAGCTTCCACTTCCTCTTTCTGCACGTCGATCTTGTACTCTTTCATCAACTGATCCTTAGCGAGTTGCCATTTGAGTTCGTCCAACATCTTGTCGAAGTCCTTGTCCAAGTCTTCTTGGGTCATTTTCTCGTTAGTAGCGAGCACCCAGCGTTTGAGGAAATCCACGGGGAATACCACATTCTCCATCTTCTTCATTACGGCGTCTTTAACGTCGATTCCGAAGCGGTATTTGGCTTCTTCCGCCAGCGAGCGAACGATGTCCTCTTTTACGCGAGCACGGAATGCCTCCTCATCTTTCGGAGCATCTGCGCCATATACCTTTGCGAAGAGTTCAGCGTCGATAGCACAAGGTTTCACCTCTGCTTTCGTACCTTTCTCTTTGTCCTCGGGGATGTACTCTCCGAAGCGGCTTGCATATGCCTCTACCTGTTTGTTGACCATCTCGTCGGTGGCTTCAATGGTGTACATTGGCAGTTTGTTCTTGCCGTTGAGTTTTGCGTCGAACTCAGGAGCAACTGCGATGTCGAATGCAAAGGTGAAGGTGTCCTCGTGATCGAGATCCACGTTGCCTTGCTCCGCATTAGGCATCGGATCGCCCAAGATTTGCAGTTTGTTGTCTTCGATGTGTTTCTGCAGGTTCTCGCCTACCAATTTGTTCAATACGTCAGCCAATACGCCTTTTCCGTACATTTTCTTAACCAGCCCAGCAGGTACCATACCCGGACGGAAGCCCGGCATCTGTGCTTTCTGGCGCACTTGTTTGAGTTGTTTGGTTACTTCGTCCTGATAATCTGCCGGCTCAATTGTCAGCGTTACTACAGCCATCAGGTCTTTCAATTCACTTTGGTTGATTTTCATTTTTTATTGTTGTTTTAAATGTTTTTCGTAATTTCGTGGTCACGTGATCTTGTGATCACGACCGAATTTATGCTCTCCCAGCGCGTTTGCGCTCGAGTTCGTCGAGTATGATTTTGCGGATACGCATTGCGTGCGGTGTTACCTCTACGTACTCATCCTCTTTGATGTACTCCAATGCTTCCTCGAGGCTCATGCGAACCGGAGGTGGCAGAACGGCTTTGTCGTCCGCCGATTTGGAACGCATATTCGTCAGTTTCTTGGACTTTGTTACGTTGATGACGATGTCTCCTTCTTTGGCATTCTCTCCAACGACCTGTCCGGCATAGACCTCTTCCTGCGGGTCGATAAAAAACTTACCGCGGTCTTGCAGTTTATCCAGCGCATAAGCGTACGCCGTTCCTGCTTCCATGGCGATGAGCGAACCGTTGTTGCGTTTCACGATCTCCCCTTTCCACGGCTGATACTCGAGGAACCGGTGCGCCATGATCGCTTCGCCGGCAGATACGTTCATCACATAGGTACGCATACCCATGATACCGCGGCTCGGGATCGTGAACTCGAGGTGTACCCGGTCGTTGATCATCTCCATCTTTGTCATCTCGCCCTTGTGGGTCGATACAAACTCGATGATTTTACCGCTGCACTCTTCCGGTGTGTTAACGGTCAGAGATTCCACCGGCTCGCATTTGACACCATCGATCTCTTTGATGATCACTTGCGGCTGACCCACTTGCAGTTCATATCCCTCGCGACGCATGGTCTCGATAAGTACCGACAAGTGCAGGACGCCACGACCGAACACACGCCAACTGCTCTCTTCCGCGCCTTTCTCCACACGTAGAGCAAGGTTTTTCTCCAACTCCTTGTTCAGACGGTCCTGAATGTGGCGCGAGGTCACGAACTTACCGTCCTGCCCGAAGAACGGGCTGTCGTTGATGCAGAAGGTCATGCTCATCGTCGGCTCGTCGATAGCGATCGGTTTCAGAGCTTCCGGCTCGTTGGCATCGCAAACGGTGTCTCCGATCTCAAAGCCGTCAATACCGATCATTGCGCAGATGTCGCCGTTCTTGACCACGTCGGTTTTTACGTGGCCCATACCGGAGAACGTGTGCAGTTCTTTGATCTTGGTCTTGACCATCGTGCCATCTTTCTTTGCGAGCGTCACCGCCTGTCCGTCTTTGAACTCACCTCTGTGTACACGGCCGATGGCGATACGACCCACATAGGAGTTGTAGTCGAGCGATGTGACGAGCATTTGCGGCGTACCGGGGTTCTCTTCGGGAGCGGGGATATACTCGATGATAGCGTCCATTAGGTCTGTCAGGTCGGTGGTTGGTTTCTTCCAGTCGCGCGACATCCAGCCGTTCTTGGCAGAGCCGTACAAGGTCTGGAAATCCAACTGATCATCGGTTGCGTTGAGGTTACACATGAGGTCGAATACCTCTTCCTGCACTTCGTCCGGCCGGCAGTTGAGTTTGTCCACTTTGTTGATTACCACAATGGGTTTCAGCCCCAATTCGAGTGCTTTTTGCAGTACAAACCGTGTCTGCGGCATTGGGCCTTCAAAGGCATCGACCAAGAGCAGAACGCCGTCCGCCATGTTCAGTACGCGCTCCACTTCGCCGCCGAAATCCGCGTGCCCCGGAGTGTCTATCACGTTGATTTTAACGCCTTTGTACTCGATGGCTACGTTCTTTGCGAGAATGGTTATACCGCGTTCGCGCTCCAAGTCGTTGTTATCCAAAATCAACTCTTTGGGCTGATCGCTGAACTCTGATTGCTGTTGTTTCACCACGTTCGCGGTGTAGAGCATCTTATCGACCAAAGTTGTTTTTCCATGATCGACGTGCGCAATAATTGCTATGTTTCGTATATTTTGCATACCTTAAATAATTGTCTTTTCGTGCGCTTGTGCGCATACTAATCCAAAATAACGTGCAAAGATACAACAAAAATCGCATATATGCAAATATTCGGGCATTTTTTTTAGAAAAAAATAAAAAAATCGCCCCGAAGGACGATTTTTTTAATTATCAATTGTCAATATCAATTATCAATTAACTTTCGCTCCTTGTACATTGTACTTTGTCTCTTTGTACTTTATAAAGAGCACTCCGTTCTCAATGTACTTTGTACCTTGTCCTTTGTTCCCTTGTACATTCTCCACACCTTGCGCGGAGGGGGCATAAGTAAAGTGGATCGTTGAGCCGTAATGGGAGGTACAATCACCGGACAGAACGGGTTGCCCGAGTGCATTGTAGGACAGGGCGATAGAACCTTCGGTTATATACCAGATGGCATGTGCCCATCCGTTATTGTCCATCAAGGCGAGGTAGCAAGGAATGAGAGCACTGCCGAAACGTCCGAGGGATGCACTGAAAGTACCGTTTTCTTCGCTGCCATTAACGGGATAGATTCCCTCTCGCGGGTATGAGGTATCGGTGTAGAAGCCCAAATGCAGGTATGCCCGGAAGCCGTTGACGTCGGCATTGATCTGGGTGACGTAAATATCCAGAATACCGTCTTTGGCAACCGTTGCATCATTCCAGACAAGCGTGTCCAAGTTCACGGTGATGGTAGCTTTCTCTTTGGATTCATCGGCAAATGGCACCTCTTTGGGATCCACTTTCGGTTGCGGGTAATGGTATATATGCGGCGCCTGGCTGAACTCAAAGCTGTATTCGCTACCGATAGTGTCGCGCAAGTACATGGCATATGTCCACGCACTATCGCCGGCTTGCGTCAAGTTCAGTTCCGCCGTAACAAACGTATATGCGGCGCCGGTATAGATGTTCGCTTCGAAATCGTACTGGTTTTGAGCCAGTTGCACACCGCTCAGTTTGCCGTTCTGCAGCGTATAGGCTCCTTCTTCCAATTCCATCGGTTTGGAGGTGGTTATGTCCGCAATCACCGTCGGGTAGTCATCGTGATGGCTGAATTGGAAGGTATAGAGGTATATGTTCGCCAGGGAATCGGACAAGTCGCTTCGATAGGTGACGAAGACGGTGTCGATAGCGAGTTGCACCTTCTCCGGTTGCGGCGGTGTTTCTTCCGGGACATAGAGCATGTTGTAACTCTTGGCAAAGACGTTGATCTCGCTGCCGTTACGGGAAATGACTTTCCCGGAAATGGTGATGGTGTCCCCGAGTTCATTATAGCTGACCTGCAGCGCGCCGCTTTTCAGATAATAAGGCGTGTATTGACCCCATTCGTCTTTGTTTCCGCGGATCGCCACATAACATGGGTCATCGCCTTTTGTACCGCCCAAAAAGCCGGCTGAGGCTGTCAGTGTACCGGCAGTCCAAGTGCTGTCAATAGGGTAGATGCCGGCAGGCATTGCCATGGTGTCTGAGAGGAGGCGGAGCTCTATCCAGTTGTAGGTCTCGTTCGCCATCTCATTGAGCGTGACTTCGATATATTCGTTCCGGTCGCGGAAATGAATGACATCGGCTGTGAAAGCGAATGAGGTAGCCTCGGTCGGTTCAAATCGGTAAGGATCTTTCTCCGGCTCGGGGTTCACGGGCTCTTTTTCGGTATAAGTGAAATCGAAATCCGAGATGATATAGGTGTAACTACTGCCGGATCGCCATGCCTGAATGGAGCCGGACAGGGTACAAACACTGTCGTTCTTTTGGGCGATAGTGAGCGTGATTTCCGAATCATCGTAGCAACTATACCACATATCTACGGCTTTGCCGTTTGCTTTGGTTTTATGCACGGCGCTACTGACATACCCGATTGTTTGCTCTTGTGCAGAGAAAGAACCGATAACCGAACGTGTCGCGGGCCATACATCAAAGCAAACCTCGTACTGACCGGTGGAAGTGGCAGCTTCCACGGTGACAAAGAAATTATATTTATCTACCGTCAAGTCCTGTACCGTCACCTTGGAGGCGGTCAGATTGAATGCCGCCGAGGCATAGGTCACGGCCAACAGACTTGTCAGTGTAATCATCGAAAGACGTTTCATTTAACTACTTTTGCTCCTTGAATATTGTACTTCTCCCCATTGTTTATCAGATAGAGAACACCATTCTCGATCATCTTGGTACTTTGTACCTCGTCCCCTTGTACATTATGGATGCCGGTAGCGGTCTGATACGAGAAATCAAAAGCTTTGAGAATATAGCTAAACCCGTTTTCGCACACCAGACTGCCGGAGATGGTATATACACCGGCCCCTTTTGCAACGATTGATACAGCCGAACCGGTAGTGATATAAGATGCATGGTTGCTTCTTTCTACATAAGACCACAAGGTAAGGCTGTTATCCGTGTTGTGGGTGCCAGCCAAGTTAGCGCCTTCGATATCTACAGACACATGGTAGTCGATGTTGTCTTCCGATGCGCTGATGTTCAGACTGTAGCTTACCACGTCGCCGCTTTCGGTACTTGCCTCCACTTCCACTTTGCTGAGAGTCAGCTCAAAGGAAGTTTTGCTTTCGTCATAGCTGAACGGAATACCCGCACCGCTGTTGTCTGAGAAATGGTAGTAGTGCACCGCCTCTACGCGTTTCTTGTTGTAAACCGCCATGTAGTTCATGTCCATGTCCGTACAGATGAGGAGACCACCGAAGAATGCGTATTGGTTTTCGCCGGTAGAGACGATCTGAATTGAGCTGAGCGAGTCGTTGGCGAGGTAACGCAGTTTATTGGCTTTCAGGTCTTTGACATAACTGTTGGACGCCCAAAGGAGATTGCCTCCCTGGGTAGCGAAAGTGCCTACGATACTCGGATCAGTGGGGTAGATCGCCATCTGCAACTCATAATTGCGCTCGGTGTTGTCCTCGCGGTTCTTGCCGGAACAGTTCAGCGTCATGAAATAACGGATCGCTTCATATTCGGTATCATCGCGGAAGACGTTGATGCTGTTCACCGTCATGTCGTAGTTATATACCGCTGCGTGGTACTCGCTGTCATAGCCGAAGATATACGGCTTGGGCTCAATACCTTGCACCAAAATCTCCTCTTCTGCATAGCAGTAGTTGTAGTTATAGGTGTGCTTGTTGCGGTCAGCCAACGCTGCTGCGGTGAAGCACAGACGACCTATACTGATACCGTAGTGGGTGTCATCAATCTTGATGATGGTGAAGGTGGAAATAGAATCCGAACGCAACAGACGGCGTGTGGTGCCGTAATAGAGTTCAGAGGTCACGAGGTTGATCGTCTGGTCATTCACGTTCGCGGACGAACTGGTAGGACTGGCTCCCTCGGTGGTATAAGTACCCTCCAAGGTCCGGTCATCGGAATTGAGAACCAGTTTGACGGTGGTGGTGTACGTTCCGGTCGGTTTGGAACTGTATTCCGCAATGTTCTTGCATTTCTGCGTCCAAGAAAGCGTAAACTGGTTCTTGGTCTTGCTGGCTAATGTGTCCACCTGTAGTTCCGTAATGGCACACAGGTAGTTGTAGGTAGCTGCGTTTGCTACCAGACTCAGCGCACAAAGCGCCATGATAATAGATAGTTTCTTCATGTTAAATCCTCCGTTTTTTTAGAATATTTCAGTACTGTTGGGATCAGCTCCTTCGGTGCCTCCGTTTAATTCAGCTACCGGGCTGGAGCAGATAATATTGATACTTTCCAATGACGCCAGCTCTATAGCGGGCTGTATATAGTTCTTTTTCATAATGAATCTACAATTTCCAATTATTTAACCACTTGTCCTTGTACATTGTACTTTGTACCATTGTACATGATATAGAGTTGTCCGTTCTCGATAACTTTTGTACTTTGCAGTTTGTTACCCTGAACTTCTCCAATGCCCGTAGCAGTATTCTCTTTCTCCACGATGCGGATAGGAGCGCCGCGGCGTATCGGGCTATGGAGCGGACTTTCGGTCGGCACTTTGACGTACGCGCGGAAACCTTTCATAACGCCATTAGCAGAAGGCCAATAGAGGGTGTTGTTCGAGGAAAGGAAGAGCGTGCTCTCATCGCCTGCGGTCAGGTTGTAGGGGTTGAAGATACCGTGCAAATTGCAGTTGTCACCCTCTACCTCAACCGGTTGAGCCGCCTTAATGGTTACGTTCCGGAAATCCAGCGGGCTCAGTTGCTCGTCGGAAAGCACACCGGCGTAGCGAACGAAATATGGTTTGCCGGCCTCGATGGAGGTCACCTGGGTCAGATAGATAGAAATACCTCCGGCCTCATTGCGTGAACTCTCAAACTCCTTGATGACAAATCCGTGCAGCGGACATTCCGGATCGGCTATTTGAGAAGCACTCAAATCAAACGGCAGACAAAGCGTGCTGTAGTCACCATTGCGCAACAGCGGACGGTTGATCGTTATGTTGAGGGTTTGTCCAAGCAGTGCTGTCAGACGGGTCTCGTTGTTGGTAGCGGAAGCTACGTCTTCGAACACCTCGTTTGCCAAGCCGGTCTTGAATTCTATTTTGACAGGCGTACTCTGATCGCTCACGCCGCAGTACGAACGCAGGTAGAACTCATAGTATGTATTGGCACTCAGTCCGGTCAGATTCAGTTCAGTAACGCTGCTCTCTACAAGTACTGCGCTTGCCCAATCAGGATCGGACTCATTCCATATTCTTTTGATATACTGGTAGTTGGATTCTGTGCCTCTTGCTGAAGCAGCCCAACTGATATGTGCGCCGGTAGCGGTGATATCGCTCACGGTGAGCGATGTCGGCTGACCGCAGGTAGCGTTATCCACGCTTACGTTGTCCACCCATGCCTGACCGGAAGCAGTCGTAGCGGAATAGCGGATAGCTAATTTGGAAGCGGAGCTGCTGATGCCGTACAGATCTTTCTCGTACGGATACTCGCCATAACCGGTCTGATTAGGAAGAGTCTCGATAGCCGTGAACGTAGTGCCGTCTGCCGCTACAAAACCCAATTGCATGGTGCAATCGCGGTTGCGGTAATGGAAGGCTATCTTCAGGTCGCTGAGCGTTGCATCGAACTCCGGCAGAACAATAATCTGCTCGTTTACGCCGTAGAACTTGATGCTGTTGCCTTGGTCGCCGAATGATCCGCCTTCTTTGTAGGCATATGCATCGTGGCTTATCTGCGGATAATCGGACGAGGAGATACGGCTCCAGTTGAACGGTACTTCGCCTGCTGTCTCAGCCTCGAAATCATTGTAGTAAGGAACGCTCTCGGTAGAACTCGTCACGAAGAATATAGGCGTCGTCCAGTTGCCTTCTTCCTCTTCCGAGCAAGCCGGTAACAGACGAACCTGATAGGTCCTTGCCGGAGTCAGTCCGCTGATGCTCTTCGGTCCTGCGTAGTCGCCGGAAGAGATAGTTACCGAACTCCAAGCATCCGAACCGGTTTTGTATTGCAGTTTCTTCACGTTACCGTTCCAGGAGACGGTTGCTCCGCCGGTAATAGGCGTAGCCTGAATATTAAGAATCATGTCGCACGGACGGGCTACTACTTCCACGTCGTCCAGATAAGCGTACTGGTTCATCGCCGTGTAGTTGGCAACGAAGTAGATCAAAGCGGTTTGTCCGGTGTATGCGGAGAGGTCGAAGATTTTTGTCGTCCAATCGGTGTAAACACTCGACAGGTCGTTCGGAATCATCGTTTTTGTTGCGCCGCCGTTGGTGGAGATGTACAGGTTGACATTCGCGCCGTTAGCGTTCTTCCACTCAAAGCGCAGGATAGCGTCTTCGCTCAGCGCGATAGCCGGCATACGTAACGTAGCCTCGCCGCTCGAACCTGTGCGCAACTGTATGGAATATGCGCCGCTCTTTTCATAAGCTGACCATCCGTTAACAGAGGTGGTGCTTGCTTCCCAGCAGGAAGGCAGTTCTGATGCGCTGCTGAATTCCTCGCTGTACGGCATGGAGGCAGCATCGCAAAGGGTGGTGAAGGACAGTATGTCGCTCCAGTTGCTCTGGTCGTCTGCATCGCAATACGCCTTGACGCGCACGTAATATAAGGTGTTGGCGCTGAGGCTCTCGATGTCAAATGCCGGAGTGGTGTTAACAGCCTGTACTGCGCTCCAATCGCCGTCTTCTGCGCGGTATTGCAGACGCCAAGCGCTTTCGCTTGCACCGGCAGTCCAAGTGATGTGCGCATTGTTGGCGGTCAGGTTTCCTGCTGCCAGAGCCGTCGGCGCAGCGCAACTTGATACTTTGTGTACGCTGATGTTATCTACGAACATGGCACCGCCGTCGGAGGATGTACCGCTTGTCGGATTGGTGAAGAATTGTACTTTGATATTCTTACCGCTATAGTCGGCAAGCGAGATTACCGCATTGCTAAACGCGCCGGGGTAGGAAGCTGCACTACCGGTGGGGTAATATACGCCTTTCTCAACGAATGCACCGTCATTAGCGGAAATCTTTACGCTCAGGTTATTGCCCACAAGCGCCACGTTGGAATAGTCGAAGGCCAGTTCATATGTATTTCCGTCATTCGGAATAGCGATCTCCGGCGTGTTGATGAGTGCCGTACCGCCGTCCAAAAAGGCGTTGTTCATGCGTAGCATCGTATTGCCGGAACGGCTGTATGTACCCCATATATATCCTTCACCCCATGAAGACGAGGTTGTGGAAGCGGAGTTGTCCCAGCAATCGGGAACGATAAGTTCGCTTAGACCCTCAAAGTCAATGCTCCACGGACTTGCCGCACTTACGTTAATCGTGCCGCAAAGGGTAGTGAAGGACACATTGTCGCTCCATTCACTTTCATTGCCAATGCCGCATACCGTTTTTACGCGCACGTAATATAAGGTGTTGGCGTTCAAGCCAGTCAGCATTTTGGAGTTAGTAGCCACAGCTATCTCCTCGCCCCAACTTGCCGCATCGCCTTCCGACACTTGCATTTTCCATGCACTCTCGCTGCCCGCACTCCATGTAATCGTTGCGCCTTCTGCTGTCTCTGAATCTGCGGTTACTGCTACACCCGTTGGCTTTGCGCACGCCGGCTTTTCCGAAACGGTAATGTCATCGATATGTAAATATTCCATTGTTGTACCATCCTTATATTGGATTGCAAAACGAGCTCCGGCAGGCGCTCCAGAAACGGTCAGGTTTTCTACATGAACATAGTCATTTGATTGATTTAATGTACGTACAGCCTGAAAAGAATTGATATTATCTACATTGGTGATATATCCAAAGATAGGGTTGCCATATGTAATGGTCTCTTCATAGTATTCATCATAATAAGATTCTTTTGCTTTATACCAGAAAGAAACAGACAGATCATTGATATCGTCTTCGAATTCGGGGAATACAGCGATATTTTTGCTGGTAGAAGTACCGCCATAAAGACGAGCCGCTTTTGAGCCCGTATGTCTGTATAAGTTGCCGGAAATGGCTCTAAACCATCCGCTTGCACCGCTTAATACTTGTGCCCAGCAGGTAGGAGTCTGTCCGCTTGTAGCGTCCTCAAAGCCGTAGTTCCAAGGAATAGTAGAAATCGCATCACAGCCGGTGGTGAATTCCGTAGAAGCAATCACACTTGTACCGCCCGCACCACGGTCCGAGATGACATAGAATGTATAATCTGTTGCAGGTGTAAGACCTGTAAGATTTGCCGATTTAGAATTGGTAGAAACCTTGTTGCTGGTCCAGCGAGCCTCTGTAAGGGAGGTCGAAGAAGGCAGGCATACGTACTGCCATGCACTCTCACTACTCGTCCAACTAACGGTAGCCGTACTGCCCGTAACGGCACTCGCATTCACACCGGTAGGTGCAGTTGCATATTTGGGAGTGAAATTAAAATTAAATGTGATTTCATCCGCTGTTGTAGTATTGGACGTAGTTGGATAAGTTCCTGTTGAACTTTCAAAGCTATAAAAGTATTCATATGAGGTTGTATTGTTACTTTGAACAAAATAGAGCACGGTATTATCATTATCAATCTTATACTGTCCATCACCCGTTCTAATAATACTAAACTTGGAAGTTTTTGTGGTGCTCAGAGTTCTGGTATTACTTCCGGAAATTAATTCAGATGATGTCATGTTAATTTTATCGGTTGAAGAACTCTGCGTAGAATACAGACCCTCTAATGTTCTATCACTTGATTCCAAAACAAGTGTGGCAGTTGTGGAGTACCATATGCCACCAGAGGCATGAGTTTTTCCTTTTTGAGAAAGTGTGATGGTAAACACGTTCTTTGTAATGTCATTCTCTTGTACGACATTAAAACTCTGAATAGCGCAATCATATTGAAGCGCCCATGCCTTACTGCTGCAAGTAAGGATAAATACCGTCATCAATAATGACGTAAATAATAGATGTTTGGTTTTCATTTTGTACCTTTTTTTATTAATTTATAAATGTATTATTTTATCATCTAATGAAAGTATTAATATTTCTATTAATAGAACGCATTTTGTGTGAGATTTCTCCAAATAAAGTGCAAAGGTATATATTTTTTATGACATATGCAAATTTTTACCATAAGAAAATTCTTTTTGTAAAGTATATTTGACAAAGCGAAAGAAAAATAGAACTTTTTATGTCTTTTTGGGAGGTGTATGTGTGCAGGTGTTTTTGCTTTGTGAGTAATATGCAACAAATGCTATCATTCTGCAAAATAGAACATATACTGTTGCTTATTTCGGATGTAGGGTGTTTACTTTTAGTTCGTCCAAAACGATCCAAAATATTTCAAAAAAACTCCGGCTGATATATGGTGGGAGGAACGTCGCTTCATTAAGCGACGCAGAGGACGAAGATGGAGAAGGGATTAGTCCAAGAAAAGAGGGCGTGCCAATAGTTTTGACACACCCTCGATAAAGAATTACTGATGATTTATTCGATTAACGAACCGGTTGTCCCAGCGCGTTAAAGAGCTTGCCGTTCTTCTCAATGATGAACTGACCATTGATGATGAACTTGGTGCTTTGTGCGTTGATGCCTTGTATGTTCTCGATGCCTTGTGCGGCTTTGCAGAGAACTGCCATCGGGATGAATACATCCGCAGCACCTTTGGAATAGAGACGGACATAAGCCTGATGCACGCCTTCCTCCTCTCCTTTGAAACCGACAGCCACTACGCCGCCTTCGGCAGGAATACTCTCTGCGGAGAGTTTGAAGCGGTTGTAGTTGGCGCCTGCGATCTCCATATGTACCGGCTCGGTCAAGTTGGAAGTAGCCACGGAGAATGAGCCTATTACGCGCTCTTCGCCTACTATTGCCAGCGAGTCAATGATTATTGTTACGCTCGGCGTGATGGTCGGCAGGTCAGCGCGTCCCCATGACACATTGTCAATGAAATAGGTCACAGCCCCCTCGCCACCATTCGGACCTGCATAGCGGAATGCAATGCAGAAGGCATCCGCTATGTTCTCCTGATTCGTGAGGTTCAAATGGAAGGTGTACCATTTCTCGTTCTCATCGCCGGTAGTCGGAATAGAGAAGGAACCTGTCAAGTTCTGGAAGAGCACACTGTCCGGATTCGTCGGATCGACGTAATAGACCTCAAAGGTCGTGCTGCTTCCTTCCTCCGGCAGATACTCAGCCATCACGTCAAATGTGAACACTTTGCCTTGTGCGTTCTTGTAGTCCAAGACCGGTGTGACGAGCCACATCTCCCATATACCGGTGGAGTCTTTGCCGTATTGATAAGCTGTCGCTTTGGCGCATTTGTTGTTGCCGCGGGGCGGGGTAGCTCTGTTCTCGTCGTAGCCCCACCACGGACGGGCGTCTAACGGTGCTACGTTCTGCCAGCCCTCTAAAATCAAGGTCTCGTTATGCTTCGAAGTTTCGAAATCTTCGTTCAGCAAAGCTACCGGGTGCGACAAATCCCAACTGAACTTGGTTTTCCAATCAACGGTCTCTTCGCTCTTGGTGTTCGCTTTTCCGTTGAGCGTTACCACAACAGGAGTTGCGTTCTCGGAGCTGATGGTGATGGTAGATTGATAGGTGCCTTCCTCTAACGGGGTGAAATAAATGGTCACCTCCGATTCGAAGTTCTTGGCTAACATGCTCTCCACAATGGTGAATGCCTGCCCTTGCACATGATCCACTTTCAGATAGAGAAAATCCGTGCAGTTCTCGCTCTTGACGGTGATCTTGCCGGAGATCTGTTTGCCTACCGTGGTCTCAAACGTCGGTACAACAGACGGCGTTACGGTAATAACCGGTTTGGCGGTAGTGTCCACACAGGATGCGTTGAGCGTGATGGATTGAAACAGGGTAGGATGCGAGATGTTGTCAATGTTGAGTACGGCTTTGTGGGTGCCGGCTTTGGTAGGAATATACGATACGATCAGTTCGCATTCGCTCTGATCAGCTGCCAAAGAGGTTTGTGACAGATGGAACTGGTCTGCATCGGTATAGGTCAACTCGAATGTGGTAGTGCCGAGCACATTTGCCTGACTGATCTTAATGGGCGCAAACTGCACAGTGTCACCAAGATTAGCGGTAACCGAGTTCAGCGTTTTGGGTAGCACGGTGATTACCGGATCTTTGGGCTCCTCTTTCGGCATTTGTTCTACACGGAAGGCATCCAGCAAGATCTTCGTGCTTTTGGGCACATAGACGCGGATACGCAGGTTAGAGGATTTTTCCGGTTTGGTAGTTACCATGACAATCGAGTCCCATGTCGGTGTGATGCTGTCGGCTATTACTTGTGTCAAGACCGCTGCATCGTGCGCTTTGATCTCATCCACATTGGTAGCACCGGCTTTGGCTTCCCAGTAACAGTCGCTTTTGACAGCACTTCCTTCAGCGATAGCGGTCACTTTGTAGTACATCACGATCTTAAAACCTGTGCCGGCTTCGTACTGGTCATCGCTCAGCGAGACATAGTTGTCAATGGTGTAGTTCGATTTGACGTCCAACGAGAGCGATATATCGCCGTCGATCTTGTCGGTCTCTTCGGCTGTACATTGCCCTAATGGTGTAGTCCATTCATCAAACGAGCAACCGAGGAAATTACAGCTATGTTCATCAAAGCTGCCGTTCTTGAGTAAATTCACATTTTCTGCTGCCAAAGGCGCTCCCCATACGAGGAGCGCACTTAGCAACAGAACGAAAGTCTGTTTAAGTTTCATATGATTTGTTTATTTGATTTCTGTACCAAGTATATTGAAGGTCTTGTTCTCTTTTAATATAAGCATTTCTCCGTTACGGATGACCTTGCGAACGTTAGCAGCAGATGACTGAGTATTCTCTATACCGGTAGGTATTTTTTCGCGCTCTGTGCGGTTAGTAAGGTTAGCTTGTCCGTCCACAAATACAAATCCGCGGATGTCATAGATACGACCGGTGATGTCAGCAGTTGCAGGAACCGCTGTCCCGAACAAATCGCTGTAGTCTTTGAGTTGGATATGTCCCTCGTCTTCACCCTGCATAATGGTATAGTTGGCTTTTAAACCGTAGTCAGGCAAGTTAAAGGTATCGGTGGTTACTTTGCTGAAATCAGCGCCAATGATTTTAACGAGACCTGGACCATAACTTTGTGCGTAGGAAGCCAAATCTTTTACAGCAACTTCTTTGTAGTTGTAAACAGCAGACTCGCTTTGGCTGACAAACTCAAACTGTTGTAAACCAATAGTGACGAAACTGTTATAGTACCCATCTTCGTCAAAATTAACAGTGATGAGTTTATTGATTTTATCACCGGCTTTAACAGAACTAGCGGTGCCACTTAAGTCGCTTAGAAGAACACCGTTCGTTCCATCGTTGGCGACAATATATGTATCCCAACCTTCTGCAAAAGCGTACTCTACGTTCAATTCTCCTGCATAAACGGCAGCCGTGTATGGTGCAAGTCCCTTGAGTTCGGCAAGTGTGCTTACACTCTGGAATACTGACCATTCTGCTGAAATAGTCTTTGATTTGCCGCCTTCGGTTGCAACGGTAATAGTCGCATTTTGAGTTCCAACGGCAGATGCCTTAACGGTAGCTGTGACTTCAGCACCGTTTTCTGCCTCCACTTCTACTTTGGTGAGTGTGGACTTGTCAAATGTTACATCTTCGTTGTTGGAAGTGATGGTTACATTGCCTTTCAGGTTTGTACCGGTTACGGTGAACTTGAAGTCGCGTTGCTCATTCACAACAAAACCGTTAGCTGCCCATTTTGAGATGGATGTTTTGAGAGTAGGAGTAAATACAGGTTCTCCATCTTCCCACAACTCAGACCAATCAGTAACAACCTTGATTTCGTCAAGTTTCATGGTCATCTTGGCGTCCGTGTTACAGTTTAGGTAGGCAGCATCCAGACTTGATGCATCTGCCTGTTGATTTGAGCCCTTTTGTGTTGATCCGCTTTGTAAAGTATCCAGCAGATTCATAACTGTAGGAGCTGGTTTCGCACCTTTAGTAGGGTTGATATATAAGAAACACGAGTCATTGTTGTCTCCTTCTATGAATTTGTATTCAGCTACTACTAAATAGGTCTCACCATAGCTTAATTCCTTTGTTTGACGTTGATATACAGAACTTTCTGCTTTTTTTATGATAGATAGTTCATAGCCGTTTGTAGTTTTGTGGGCATAAACTTTCAGCATATTGTTACCTGCTGTACTTGCTGTTAAGCCGGTGTTTAATCCCATGAAATAACCCCTTCCGGTGCCTCCAAGAGACTCTACATTGATAAGCGCAGCCATATATACCGAGCCGGAATTCACATTTTCAGAAAGCGGTTTGGCGATTTTCTTTAAACTTGTGCCATAATTGATACAACCACTGCCATCACTGGTGTTTCGGTAACCCGGATAGGTCAGGTCATCTGTTGTGTTTAGCTTGAGAGATGTTGTGCTTGAGCCTCCTACCGGCACCCAATTAGTTCCGGAAATAGCACTTGTTACATTGGATCCAGTCCAGATCGGATCATTCTCAGTGGGAAAGCTTTCTTGCAGCAGCACCTCTGCATTCATTGTGCTAACAGCTATCACAGCTGCGCACAGGAGAGTAAAAATCTTTTTCATACGCGTTAAATAATTAAATAGTTTGATTTTTTTATTTGTTTTGTAATTTTTGAGCCATTTTGGATAGTTTTGGACCAAAAACCTTTCTTTAGTCTGTATTGTATTACCAAATTGGGTGCAAAGGTACAACTTTTTTCTGACATACGCAAATTTTTTGTAGAAAAAAGCGAATTTTAGTTGAATTTATTTGTTAAAATGAAAAGAAATGGAGGTATTTGATGACTTTTTGATAAGTATATTGTGTGTTTTTCTTATCTTTGTGTCAATACGCAACAGAAGTTTAATTCACAATTCACAATGCACAATGCACAATGAGTGGCGCGAGAGTGGCTGATCGACTGCTGTGAGTCGGCTGTTTTGATAAGTGGAGTTTACAAAATGTCAGCGAAAGATGCGAGAAACTGATATTTTGTAAAGCGGACTCTTCAAAAATTAGAAATTTATCGTTTTTGTGCCCAAATATTTGCACAGTACCCAAAAAAGCAGTACCTTTGCAGCGGATTTCAAAATAGTACTCAAATCCCGCACACGAATGCGTCAATTCGCAATAATCGATCTTAAAAATTACAAAATTATGAAAAAGGTATTATTTAGTCTGTTGACCGTTGTATCATTGGTTGCAGGAGGTACCTTAAGCTATGCCGCCAAGAACACCAATGATAATTTCACGGTTCGCTTCCGCGAGAACACTTTAGTGGTAACATCCACGCAGATGGAGGAAGCGAGAATCTATTCAATGCAGGGCAAACTGCTACAGAAAGAGAAAGGCAACTTTGCAGAGTTCGAACTCGACCGCGGTTCCTATCGTCTCTTCGCCAAAGTGAATGGTGACACCGTAACCCGCAGAATAGAACTGCGTTAGCAAAAAAGAGCCACACGGCTCTTTTTTTTAATTCACAATTCACAATTTACAATTCACAATTCTTAGCCCTAAAGGGCACGATTATTTGGCAAGCCAAATTTTCACAATTAGCGGCTTGCTTTGATGTAGAGGGGAATGGAGATCGCTAAGAAAACGAAGTTCGGGAGCCATGCCGCCATGAAGGGGCTCATTACATTATTGACTGAGAATGTGGTACTTACGGTAGAGAAGAGGATGTATGCGGCTGTGAGCACCACGCCGATACCCAAGTTCTTACCCATACCTCCCCGCACTTTGCGGCTACTCATCGTTACTCCCAAGAGGGTCATGATAAACGCGCCCAGAGGTGAAGCCCAACGTTTATGGTATTCGACTTCGAAGGCTTTGACGTTGCCGCTTCCACGCGCGCGCTGGCGTTCCATATAATGTCTGAGTTCGGGCGTGGTCATCTGTTGAGCCTGCTGGGCGGTGATAAAGAGTTCATCGGGAATGATAGGAAGCTGGATATCTAACCGCTTCCCTCGATCCAGGGTCTCTCGCATCTCATCAAACTGGCGGCGGGTATAATTATCCAAGTGCCAGTATTCCAGCGAATCATAGTAGATACGATCCGCCGTGATACGTTCCACCAAGGTCTTGCCCTCAAACTGCTCGATCGAACACCTGTATCCGATCCCCGAGCGGCGCTGGAAAGACTCAATATGCAGGATTCTTCCGGGCTCAACCTCCAATTGCATGTTTCGTGCGTTCTCGGTGGTGAAATGCTCGATGTATTTGTCGGTGAACTGCAACATTCGTTCGCTGCTCTTGGGGATGATCCAACCTCCCAAGTACATGCCCAAAGCGAAGAGCAGCCCCGCCGAAACGGCATAAGGCACCATCAGGCGGTGAAAACTCATGCCGGCAGCGTGCATGGCGATGATCTCCGAGTTGCCCGCCAGTTTGGAGGTGAAGAAAATGACGGAGATGAAGATGAAGAGCGAGCTGAACATGTTCATGTAATACGGCACGAAAGGCACGTAATAATCCAAGATAATCTCTTTGAGAGGCACTTGGTTTTCAAAGAAATCGTCCATCTTCTCCGTCAGGTCAAACACGATGGCAATAGACAAAATGAGTACGATCGAGAAGAAGAACGTACCCAAAAATTTCCTGATAATATACCAATCGAGTTTCTTCATTACAGCCGGTTCATGATATTCGGCATGACGGATTCTTTCCAGGTGTGGAAATCTCCGGAGAGGATGTGTTGACGCGCCTGTGTGACGAGATCGAGATAGAACGCCAAGTTATGGATCGAGAGGATCTCCAGACCCAACATCTCCTGAGCATGGATCAAATGGCGTGCATAGGCTCTGGTGTAGGCATGATCGACGTAACTGGTGCCGGTAGGATCCAATTCGGTGAAATCGTCCTCCCATTTCTTGTTCCGCAGGTTCATGACGCCGTTCCAAGTGAAGATCATGCCGTTTCGTCCGTTACGTGTAGGCATGACGCAATCGAACATGTCCACGCCGCGGTCAATGGCTTCCAATATATTCCACGGCGTACCGACACCCATGAGGTAACGCGGTTTGTTTTGCGGCAGGATATCATTGCAGACCTCGATCATCTCATACATGATCTCCGTGGGTTCTCCTACGGCGAGACCACCTATCGCATATCCGTCGCGATCCAAGTCCCTAAGCCGTTTGCATGCCTCCTGGCGCAAGTCCGTATAGGTACATCCCTGCACAATAGGGAAGAGGTGCTGCTGATAGCCGTATAGGTCCTCCGTGCTGTCAAAGCGGCTGATGCAACGGTCTAACCAGCGATGAGTTCTGTCCATGGAGTCCTTGGCGTATTTCTTATCCGCCGTCCCGGGGCAGCATTCGTCAAAAGCCATCATGATGTCTGCTCCTATCTCGCGCTCTATATCCATCACGCTCTCAGGGGTGAAGAGTAACTTGCGTCCGTCGATATGGCTGCTGAAACGCACGCCCTCTTCGGTCATTTTGCGTATGTCAGTCAGTGAGAAGACCTGAAACCCGCCGCTATCAGTGAGTATAGGCCGTTTCCATCCCTCAAACCGGTGCAGACCTCCCGCTTTGCGCAATATCTCCGTGCCGGGACGCAGGAAGAGGTGATAGGTGTTACCCAGAATGATCTGCGCCTTGATATCGTCCTCCAGTTCGCATCGTTGCACGCCTTTCACCGTACCGACTGTACCTACGGGCATGAAGATAGGGGTCTGGATGTCGCCATGATCCGTGTGTATCACACCGGCTCTTGCGCCAACGCCCTTTGCCTCGCTATGTAACTCAAAAAATGCCATTTAACAGCTTAACACTTTAACAGTTTAACAGCTTAACGTATTGCCCTCTCCGGGGAATACGATGCTTGGTTTAAAGGTTTTAGCCTCTTCCGGGGTCATCAAGGCATAAGCCATGATGATGACGGTGTCTCCCACTTTGACCAGATGCGCGGCTGCACCGTTGATGCAGATACATCCGCTGCCTCTTTTTCCGGGGATGACGTATGTTTCGAGTCGTGCGCCGTTGGTGTTATCCACCACCTGTACCCGCTCGCCTGCATAGATCCCGGCGGCTTCCATCAATGCCTCATCAATCGTGATAGAACCAATATACTCCAAATTGGCTTCCGTCACCTGTACGCGATGAATCTTGGATTTTAATATATTTAAAAACATTATTACTAAGGTTTTATTCTTCTCAATAAACAAACTTAATCCATTTGTTTTTGCGTCCTAATTTGCCGTTAACGGCTTGCTGTACCATATAAATCTTGCCTTTCTCAAAGCGTGCAACGCCCAAGGGGTAGATCAATACATTCTCCACAACGGGTATTTGGTACACTAATCCACCTGCGTTGTCGAAGAAATAGAGGTAGTCTCCGGCTTTCGCCTCGGTGAGGTAAATAGCATGCTGCGCTGGGTTGTAGTTGATTGTATCATAGCCCAGTGACAGATGTTTTTCGTCATTCGACGTGCCGTTGATAGTGGTTACTTTGAGCGCGTCAGACAATTCGGTCAAGTGCTCTTCGCAACCCTTATCCAGATCCGTGGTCTGTACTTGGAAATAATAGGTGTTATCCGGCGCCAAGTTATTAAAGGTATATGAAACGGTTGCTCCATACACAAAGGCTTCCAAACGAATGTCTTTACCTTTCTTGATGTAATTGATTTTCTGCGAAGTAGTAGCCGTAAAGACATCGATAGCGACACCTTTCTCGTTGTTGTCTAACCACGTCATACGGAAACTGCGGAAGTTTTGCTCTGCTTTGAAGGAATATTTCGCGGTAATTTTCTTAGAGCGCTTTTCCACCAGGATCTGATCCACCATTACCCAAGCGGTATCGTTGAACGCCTCCAACTCAATTACACCAATCGTGTCCGCGGTAGAAGCAAAGGCATTGTACCAGAAGGACATTTCGGTAACGGGCGAGGGGTAGGTTTCCGACGTTATCTGGTCTCCGTAGCTCTTGAAATACAATGCACGTTGACCTTCCGCCTTATCGGATGTGGTGGTATTGATCGTGTTGCTGGTCCATCCTTCTTCGCGTATTTTATCCGGGTCGTTGAAGTTCTCGAAACTCTGTTTGAAGGTAGTAGTACCTTCTTCAACCTGATATAGGGTGAGGTAGTACTGCTCTGCGTCATCTTGGTTTTCCCATTGCGCTTTGAAGGAGTAAGGAGTGATTTCCTTAGCCGGCAAAACGACCGGTACCTTTACATACACAGGACGCGGAGAGTAACCCATCAAAGGAACAGACAAACTTGCCGCCTCAGATTGAATGCTAACCGCCGCCTGCGTGACCTCGCAATTTTGTTTTGTAGGCACGAAACTAACCCATATGTTTCTTTGCAAGGTCGAATCCGCTTCTGCTTTTATTGTAACCGACCGGCGCCAATTGCTACTGTTGCGTGCCGGTGCTTTATCTCCGGCAAACAGCGTGAACAAACTATTATTAGTAGTCAAAGTAATAGTTTTATTGGGATCAATACCACTTCCGTACAGAGTGAAGGACTGCGGTTCCCATTCTTCTATCTTGCGTGCATCGTTCATAGTAGTGGTGAGCGCTAAAAACGCCTGATCGGTTCTCAAAGAAGAACCGCCTTCGCTCACGTAGGTGAAATGGATCATTCCTCCAGTTTCGGTAATATTGAAGATAGGCTGATCCAATTGTGTGCCGTTATGCAGAACAGGCGTGAATGAAGTGACATTATTCGTACCGGGGTACACGTCCGAAGCCCGTCCGTTATCATAGTTGTTACGTTTCTTCCAACTTACACCATTCGCTTCTTCCAAGTGCATACGCATAATTGTCGGACCGTTGTTCGGCGTATTGTTGGTCCATGCCGAGGCACTATAGTCGATATGCCAGACAATCATACCTTGTCCGGGCAGATACGCATCCCATCCGTTAGCTCCGCTACGATAGTCGAGCATAAAGAACTCGGTAGGGTTAGGTGACGCGCCGGAGAGGTTATGGGTGTTGGCGGCAATGAGGTACGCTTCTTTTTTGAAAGGTATGTCAGTCAAGGTGTATTGACCCGGCAGCATCAGTTGTTTAGGCGTGAGCCATCCCTCGTAGAAACGCTCGTACGCGGAGAAGGTAGGAGGTGTGTTACCGCCGTTATTGTAGCTACCCTGACACATGACATCCCAGTTACCTACGGAGTAATAATTGTATTTGGTGTCGTAGAAATCCGGTTGCCCGATGACATGTCCGAACTCATGGCAGAAGGTGCCGACACCGCAACGCGTGGTTCCAGCACTTCCTTTGTATTCGGAGGTACAAGCATATGAAGCCAAAAGCACGTCGTCCAAGCGGATATTCAAATAAGAGATATTGCTTTGGTGCGGCCAGATAGTTTTTTCTCCTCCTCCTTCCGCTTCGTTATGTCCGGCATAGAAGACAAAGACATTATCCAATACACCATCGTTGTTGGTGTCATAATCTTTGAAATTGACTCCTTCTTCGTGCGCCCTTTGGCAAGCCTCGGCTACCATTTCGCTTGCATGTGCACTATTGCTGGTACCGATATTCGCTCCGTAGTATTCCATCTTTTGGGATAGTTTGTAAGGCCCGTAGCAATCAAATTGCGGTTTGAATAGGCTATCCGAGGAGGCAATATAATAATCCCGGCAAGAGCCGTTGGCTCCATTATAGTTATAGCCTGATTTCATCAAGAGGTCCTGGAAATTCTGTAAAGTTTGTTCGAAATCCAAGTCGCTGAAGCCGACGAGCAAAACGAGGCTACGGGGTGAACCGAATCTCGGAAAGGAGAGATCTCCGGCACCTTTAGTGGCGCGGCGGATAGAGCGGAGTTGTGCTCCCTCTGCAAGTGCTTGCGCGTCACGACGACCTTGCAGCAACTCTCCGTCAAGCGACTCGATGTATGAGTGAAACTCGTCACCGTACATACGTGCCATAACCTTTGTCCCGTCCGGTTTGGTGAACTCAAAAGGTTCCGGACTTGCCATTACAGCCCATGCGCTAAGGCTGAGCATCACTACACTAAATAGAGCTATTATCTTTTTCATAAAAATATAATTTTTCGTCACTAAATGCACAATTTCCCAAATTAGCGTGCAAAGATACACTTTTTTTTTGAAATATGCAAGCAAAAAGTTATATTTGTGCCAATAAACAATCATTTTGATATATAATAGCAAAAAAAATCAGGTTGCAAGTGCTGCAACCTGATTTAAAACGAGCTTGTATAAGATTATTTCTTGTACATACGATCAGCTCTCATCTGCTTCATTTTTTTGCAGAGGTTGTCCATCTTCGGGTTTGCATCCGGAGCTTGGAGCACGCGACGCTGAGCGCCAGCAGCATTCGGCAGGAGTGCATATTCCTTGTAGTTGATAGCAGCCCATTCAGCCGGCTCTTTAACCGAGTATTTGTCATCAGCGCCTTTAACCACCTTCAAACCGAAGAGGCTCTCGTCCTCAAACCATCCGATATTCATGCGATAATATACCTCGCTTTTATTACCCTGCATGATACCTGTTCCGACCAAACCAACAGTAGGATAACCATTGAAGGTAGATGCATCCATATACCAAATTTCAGCACCAATAGTACCCTTCTCTTCAGAAGTCTCACTCACATAGTAACCATATTGCTTTTCAGCGTCACCCAAAGCACCAGCAGATGCGCAGTAAGCATAAGCAGTATCGTTCTGGTTAAACTTGTCCGCAGCAACAAAAGATACGCTTCTTACACCAAAGTAATAGAAGTTAGGACCATTCTTATCAATGGAGTCAAGAATTTGTAGAACAGGAACCGACTCAATGAATGTCATATAACCTTGACCTGCAAGACCAGTTTCAGAGGTGTTGTCCAGGAAGATATTCTGATCCCATGCGAAACCGGAACCGGAAACGAGGATACATTTAACCGGACGACCTTTCTCGGTACCATCATCTACATACTCAATAACGGTATCTTTGTCGTTCAGGATAACAAAATCTTCGTCACGTGAAGCAAAGAAACCTCCCCATGCGAAAGAATCGGCAGCATCTACAACTGTAACTACACAAGTGTCAGACTTGTATCCCTCAGCACTGGCAATAATGTTTGCTGTTCCGGCAGAAATACCACTAACCAAACCGGCAGCAGTAACGGTAGCAACTTCTTTGTTGTCAGAAGTAAAGGTAACAGCCAGATTTTCTTTAGCAGGATCCAGAGCAGCGCGGAGTTTAGCCTGATCGCCTACGGTAATTTCTACTGCGTGTTGATCCAGAACGACTTTAGCGGTACCACCCGGTGTCGGAGTAGGAGTCGGATCCGTTTTTTTCTCGCAACCAACGAATGCGACAGTTGCGAAGGCTACGATAGCCAAAAATAAATTCTTTTTCATACGTTAATTTTTTTTTAATGTTAACTTTCAGTTAACGTACAGTGAATAGTACGTTTATTATCTTACATGTAATTCTTGCGGATTAATAGAAGTACGGAGCGTCGGGTTGTAATAGGTCTCGCCTGTAGGCAACTCGAAGGTGAAGCGACGCGCCATGGTAGGAGAAATATTCTTCTCGGAACGCAAGTGGTTTTCACCCAAAGAAACTGCTTCTCCATAGCGGCGGAAGGTCTGGAGACCATACCCCTCACCCCAAAGTTCAACGCGCCAGTTATGCTTGATAGCCGCCAAGAGCGTTGCCTCAGAGGACAAAGTGCCTTTCCAAGTGTTATAAGCAGCTTCATCGCCTACTTTCACGCGTTGATCCGTGATAGCGTACAGATAATTCTGTGCAGTAGTGAGATCGTGATTGCGGCAAGCGGCTTCAGCTGCAATGAGGTAAGCCAGCTCCCAACGCATATACACATTGTCGCTCAGCCAATCTCGGTCACCTTGGATCTTGGTGCTCTTAGCCGAGTAGAATTTTCCGTCCGGAGCGAATTGGAAACGTTTTTTCGGATCCGTCTGGGAGAAGTTATTCCACCAATATTTACGTACGTCCCACGGCTGAATAGCTTCGTAAAGGTTTTTGTCAATACCTTTTACATCGCCTGCGGATGCGTAGCTATAAGAGTAGATATCGCATTGGCCGAAGAAAGAAGCCAAACCAGTAGTAGTCTCCACTGTTACGTCCTGGCCCCAAAGCCAGTTGTCGTTAGAAACATCGTTAAATCCTGTGGATAGTACATCGACGTATTGCAGGATAACCGGTTTGCCTTTTAAGATTGCTTCCTCGGCATATTTCAGTGCGTTGGCATTGTCTCCCTTATTAAGGTAAGCATAAGCCAAGACAATACGTGCGATATCTTCGTTCACCTCGATCTTGCTGCCACGATGAGCATCGCTGTAAGCCTCGTAATACTGGATAGCGTCCAGCAAGTCCGTCTCGATGCGCAGACGCAAGTCCGCCACCGTAGCCAAAGGTCCGCCGATGATGGTATCCACGCGTGTATCCGCCTCGGTGTAGATAGGAATAGCCAAATCCGTTTCCAATTCCTCTTGTGCAACGAAGAAATTGCACAATTTGGAATACGCCCATCCTCGCAAAGTGAGTGCTTGTGCGTAGTAGAAACCGCAGTTGTACTGTTGTTCGCTCAGCGTATCTTTGTCAAACACGAGCGCAGGTGCACCAAGTGATTCCACCGCGTTGATGGCTTTGTTGGTACTACGTACAATGCCGTAGTAGTATCCCCATAAGAGACCACGTGAGTTGTTTGTCTGCATCAATTCGTGGTCAGCAAACCAACCATAGTTTTGCGTTTTCATAGCCATATCGCCGCACAACAAGTCGCCGTACATATCTATGGCGCGTTGACCGAACGATTGGTGATCATCGCTGAAATGGCTATAGAGGCGAGGATATACACCTTTAACCAGACCCTCTACGGCATTGTCCATACGGTAGTATTGTTCCTCCGTGATGCTGCTACCTCCGGGCTCCTGATTCAGATAACTGTCAGCGCAACTCGTTGCGATAAAAGTTGCGGCAGTTAGCACCAATAAATATTGAATTTTCTTCATAATCTTGTTTCCTTTCTATAGTTGTGGTTTAGAATGTGAACTTAACTCCACCCATAATTGTGGACAGCGGGCTGTACGCGTGTGTGTCGGAAGAACCGGTGAACGACATCATCGGGTTGTAGCCACGACGAGCGGTTGCAATCGCCAGATTGTTTGCAGAAACATAGAGGTGCAACTTGTTCAGTTTGATCTTCTCGATCATCTTCTTCGGGAAGTTATAGCCTACCGAAACGTTATTCAAACTCAGGTATGAGTTGCTGATCAGGAATCGGGTAGAACCCGTAGTAGCATAATTATCATATGTACCACCACCGTTTGAGAAACGCGGTATATCCAGCGGGTTGAGACTTGCCACATTAACCGTTCCGTCCGTATTCATTGTACCGTGACCCGGGTTGTTCTCCGTCCATGCATTTCGTGCATCAATGTGCCAGTTATGACCGCCTACCTGTGTGTTTTGCATCAACATAATATAGGTGTTGTCAAATCCGTAACCGCCGATCTGGTATTGGCAAGAAGCAGAGAGCGTTACACCATACACATCCAAGTCAAAGCCGAAACCACCGTTCAAATCAGGCAGGTAACTCTTGTTGACGTATTGGGAAGTAGCAGCGGATGCATCGTTCGTGTATGTGGTACGCAAATACTGCTCTTGATTCGGGTGCTCCAATTTCCATTGATGCAATGACCTGATATAGTTATAACCCGTCTCCGTAGGATCCATGTATTCACCATCACGTTCATCGTAGTAAGCCTCAAACAATGACTCACCGTTAGAGGGGTTAACACCCAAGTAGCGGAGTGTGTAGTGGTCATAATAAGAGTGACCTACTGACATAGCGCCGTTCATGGACATACGGTGTTCTACACCATTAGCGTCCGTGTAATCAACCGGCATTTGGGTCATGTAGTTCTTGTAGTGTGCGCCGTTGAGCGAGATGTCCAATTTCACGTTACGCAGATCTACGGCGTGTACTTTGAAACCAAACTCAAAACCTTGGTTCACCATCTTAGCATCGTTGGTCGGAACAGAACTATAACCTACAGACGGAGCTACTGATCTGTTGAAGAGCATGTTGTCTGTCAACTTATAGAAATAATCCAACTCCATGTCCAAATATTTGCCGATAGAGAGTTCCAGACCCAAGTCCACGATATTGGAACGCTCCCAAGTGATGTCGCGGTTACCTTTGCTGGATTCCATATATACCACCTCATCATTCAAGTTTTCAATAGAGTACATGTTGGTATAACTATAGAGCGAGTTGATCTGGTTACCGAGTACACCCCAGCTCAAACGCAGTTTACCATCTTTTAACCAATCCTTGGCATCCGAATCGTTGATGAAGTCTTCGTTGGTGAAGGTCCATGCTGCACCGACAGAGCCGAAGTGTCCCCAACGGTGTCCTTTTGCGTAACGAGAGCTACCATCGGCACGATAGTTACCGGTGATGGTATAGCGCTCTTTGTAGGTGTACATAGCGGTTGCAAAATAAGCATCCATTGCATAGCGTGAACTGTTACCCTCGGTAGCGTTCATCTTGATACCATCGCTCAAATTCAGCGAAGTACCGCTTGCCAAGTACGACTTGTATCCATATACATAGTTCGACAAATAGAGGTAGTTCTCGTGACCTGCCATTACACGCATGGTGTGATCTCCGAACGTACCGTTGTATTCCAACATCTGTTGTGCAGAGATGGTGAAGAGGTTGGCGCTCTGTTGCCGAATACGACCGATACCCTCTGCGTCACCATAATACTTGTTGGTCAGGTCGGAATACATATTGTTGAAATAGTGCAAGCCGGCATTGATGGTGAATTTCAGACCCTTGTAGAGTTTGAATTCCAACGATGTTTTAGCATCCACCTCGTGTTGAACTTGGTTTTCCTTATCGAAATGGAGCGAACCGGCAGGGTTGATACCCATACCGAAGGAACGCTGCAACTCGTTACCGTAGTCATAACGGGGTAAACCGGTACGAGGATCGGTAGGAATTGTTCCGTCCTCATTGCGCATATAAACCGGATAGATGGAAGGAATAGCGTTTACATAGTAAAAACCATTGTTCATCGCACCGTCTCCGTTTTGATCCGGATTGTTCATGGAGTAATAGGTATATGCGATATTGGTGTTACCTTTCAGCCATTTCTTCGGCTCGTAGTCCACATTCGAACGAACGGTAAAACGGTTAAAGTCCGAAGCACGGTAATAACCTTCGTCTTTCAGGTAGCCGAAAGAAGTGAAGTATTTAACTTTCTCAGAGCCGCCGTGAATTTTGATATTGGCATCCACTTTCTGTCCTACGCGGAAGATAGCGTCTTTCCATGACTCGAGTTGCTCGTAACCGGCTTTACGCGGGTTGGACATGTCAAAAGTCGGGTTTACATTACCCTGTGCATCGTACGGGTTGATCAGGAACTTACCGGCAGCATCCCAGAGTTTATATCCTTCGGGCAGACCGTTACCGCTATAGAGCAGGTTATTAGTGTTATTTACAGCCGTTACGGGATTGGTAACGTTGTTTACCTGACGCTGTGCGTTGTAGATGCTCTGCCATGCCAAGGTAACGTACTCCTCCGGCGAGGTGATGACGTCATAGAGCGGCAACAGACGCATGTTAGCACCGTATTTGACATCCACGTCGATATGACCTTCGTCGCCCGAAGTACCTTTTTTGGTAGTGATGACGATCACACCGTTCGCACCGCGCGCACCATAAAGAGAGGTGGCGGTTGCGTCTTTCAAGATCGTAGTGGAAGCAATATCGCCCGGGTCGATAGAAGAGATGTCACCGTCATAAGTCACACCATCTACTACGTAGAGCGGAGCAGAACTACCGTTCAACGAACCCACACCGCGGATACGGATAGTAGCATTCGAACCGGGCTGACCACTGGAGTTAATAACTTGCACGCCGGCAACCTCACCAGCGAGCGCTTTGGAGATCTCGGACGGGCTCTTTTTCTCGATGTCCTCTGCCTTAACTGCCTGTGCAGAACCGGCATAGGAACCTTTACTTACGTTACCGAAACCGGTGACTACGACTTCCTGAATCACTTCAGTATTCTCGGTCATCACAATTTTCAAGTTCGTTCCGGCAGCAACCTGTTGGGTAGCCATACCAACGAAACTTACGACCAGTGTCTTCACAGACTCCGGAACGTCCATCTCGAATTTACCGTCGTAATCCGAGATCGTACCCTGTGTGGTACCTTCGGCCTGGATACTCGCGCCGATAACCGGCTCGCCCTTAGAATCGACTACCACACCGCTTACTTGTTTTTCAGCGTACAGACCTACTGTCAGCATCGCCAAAAACAAAAGTGTAAAAATCTTTTTCATTGCGTTGTTTATTATATAAAAATATTATTAATTATGTTCACGCCTGCGTATAAAGACGGAAAAATCGCACAAAGGTACTACTTTTTTTTCATATGACCAAATTTTTTGGCAAAAAAGTGATATATTTGTGTGTTTTTTAAAATAAATGTTACAAAAACGGATTATTTGTATGTCAAAATGAAAGTTTTTTCGGGTATAAATATTTCTTGTGCAACTTTTAAGAGCTGTTCGGGTGTCGTTTGTTCAATTCGAGCCATTACTTCCTGCCAAGAAGGTGCTTCGCCTCGGTACAAAACGGACTTAGCCATCGCCAAAGCGCTGTTTTCCTGATTTTGGGCGGAGATAGCCAATTGTCCCCGAAGCTGCTCCATAGCGTGCTTTAGTCCGCTTTCCGTCATGGGGTGCGTGCGGAACTTGTGCAATTCGTTCTCCACCAGTTCGCGGCAAAGCGGAAAATCCTCCGGGTCGCACGCCCAATAGACGCACCAGTAGCCCGTGTCGCTCAAAGGAGTATAAGTCGATTCGATGGTATAAACCAAGCCTTTTGATTCGCGCAGACTGAGGTTCAAGCGGCTGTTCAGACTTCCTCCGCCCAAGATATTATTGAGCAGAAACATCGTCAGTTGGTTTTCGTGCCCGATAGGATAGGCTTTTCCTCCTAACATGGCGTGTACCTGATGGGTGTGTTTCTTGAAAGACCGCTCATGCTCATTTTCAAGCCCGTTTTCGCGGGTGTTTCGCGGGTATTTCGCGGGTATTTCGCGGGTCTTTCGGGATGTCACTCCGGAAAACTCCTTTTCCGCTAACCGGAAAATCTTCTCGGGTTTGATGTTTCCCTGGCAGAAAACGACCATGCGGTCTGGGGTATAGTGGGTTTTCATCCAGTTGAGCGGGAAGTCGGGTTTGGAGGAAATATGACGCAAGGTCTTTTTCGTGCCTAAGATAGGCATTTCGAGGCTTGTACCGGAAAAGACGAGGTTCTCAAAGTCGTCGTAGATCAGTTCGGACGGGCTGTCGTTGTAGCTCTCGATCTCGTCGAGAATGACCATCCGCTCTTTGTCCGTTTCTTCTTTTTTGAAAGTGGGTTGCAAGATCATCTCCGCGATGAGATGCAGCGTCAGTTGGACGTGTTCGCAGAGGATAGCGGCATAGAAAGTGGTCTCTTCTTTGGTGGTATAAGCGTTTATTTCTCCGCCGATACCTTCTATGGCATGAATGATCTGCCGCGCGGAATGATGTGCAGTGCCTTTGAAGACGCAATGCTCGATATAGTGCGCCATACCGTTCTCTTCCGGCAGTTCATCGCGCGTGCCGGCTCCGACCATTACACCCACATATGCAACGGGAGAAGGCGTCTGTCTATGCACGATTTTGACGCCATTTGGTAAAATATGATAAAAAGTTTGCAAATTTTCTTGCATATGTCAATTTTTTTTTGTACCTTTGCAGCCGATTTCAAAGTTTTGTTAGTTTGAAATGGTTTGAAATGGTTTGAAATGGTTAATTTTCCCAAACCAAACAATCAAACACGGGCTTTGCCCAAACAAGAGCGGCATTGGCGGAATTGGTAGACGCGCCAGACTTAGGATCTGGTCCCGAAAGGGGTGAAAGTTCGAGTCTTTTATGCCGCACTTCAATTGTTTCAGGCTTGATCTAAGCCGAATGACCCGGTAATCACCCACTAATCACCCGCTAATCACCCGCTAATCACCCGCTTCCATATCAGTTTTGGCACGTTCCCATAGTGCATCCATTTCGGCCAGGGTCATGTCTTTGAGTTCGCGTCCCTGCTCTTTGGCTTTTGCCTCGATGTAGTTGAAGCGTCGGATGAATTTGAGGTTTGTTTGCTCGAGGGCGTTGTCCGGGCGGATTTTGTAGAGGCGTGCGGCGTTGATCAAAGAGAAGAGCAGGTCGCCGAACTCTTCCGTCATGTGAGATCCGCCCATATTGGCGGATACATTTTCGGGAGATCCGTCAATATTGGCGGATTCTTTGCGGAGCTCGGCTTCGAACTCGGCGATTTCTTCTTTCACTTTTGCCCAGACATCTTCTTTGTTTTTCCAGTCGAAGCCGACGTTAGCCGCTTTGTCCTGTATGCGATATGCCTTGACGAGGCTCGGCAAGGAGTCGGGAATGCCGCCTAAGACGGTTTTGTTGCCGCCTTTCTCTTTGAGTTTGACCTGTTCCCAGAGTTTGGAAACATCTTCGGCATTTTTGGCGGCTTCGTCTCCATAGACGTGCGGGTGACGGAAGATGAGTTTGTCGCACAGGCGGTTGCAGACATCGGCGATGTCAAAGTCTCCGGTTTCGGAGCCCATCTTGGCATAGAAAACGACGTGCAGGAGGACATCGCCTAACTCTTTGCTGATTTCGTTCATGTCATGGCGCGAGATAGCGGTTGCTAACTCGTATGTCTCCTCGATGGTGTTTTGCCGCAGACTGTCGAAGGTCTGCTTGCGGTCCCATGGACATTTCTCCCGCAGGTCGTCCATGATATCCAATAATCGCCCGAAGGCGGCTAATTTTTCTTCTCTGCTACTCATAGTTACAAAGTGTTAAATGTCCCTTGTTGTCCAATTTGGCATACGTCCACAGTTTGAAACAGTCGCCCAAGATCACTACGCGGCTACCCGAAGCGATTTGCAGATCCAATTCAATATGGCGGTGGCCGAAGATATAATAATCACGGTGGTTGCCTTGCTGCTCCTGGTCTTTGGCAAAGAGCACCAGTTCCTCTTTGTCCTCGCCTTTGTAGGGACAGGGTTTAGCAAGCTCTTTGAGCCGGCTGTTTTTCGCCCATGTGTAGCCGATTTTGTTACCCCAGCTCGGCGGCAGGCATCGGAAACAGAACTGCAAGAAGGGGTTTTTGAAGATTTCGCGCAGACGCATGAAGTTTTTGATCTTCTTGCGGATCTCCTTGGGGTAGAGTGTTTCCCAATTGGAGGGCAACAGTCCGTCGCCGTGCGCCAGATAAAGCGTTTTGCCGTAACGGGTGATGGTACACGGCGCAAAATGGATATCCGCGCCGGTTAACTCAGCCAAACCGCCGAAGGTCCACAAGTCATGGTTTCCCGTGAAGATATGTACATGGATGCCTTTGGAGGTCAGTTTGCGGATCTCCTTGCAGAAGGGAAGAAAGATTTTCTTTTTGGAATCGCGCATGAAGTACTCCATCCAGAAATCGAACATGTCTCCTAACATGTAGATCGACGCGGCATCTTGGCTCATCTCCTCCAAGAGGCTGATGAGTTTCTTCTGATGCAGCCAGGGGTTTTCGATTGCCAAACTGCCTAAATGGGCATCGCTTAAAAAATATATCATTTTTTTGTAGTTTACGTAGTTTGCGTAGTTTGCGTAGTTTACGTAGTTTGCGTAGTTTACGTAGTTTGCGTAGTTTGCGTAGTTTGCGTAGTTTACGTAGTTTACGTAGTTTTCGTAGTTTTCGTAGTTTGCGTAGTTTTCGTAGTTTAGAGGAAGCCGAGTTCGAGTTTGGCTTCTTCCGACATCATGTCTTTGTTCCATTCGGGTTCAAAGACGATGTTGACGTTGACATCTTTGATGCCTTCAACAGACCCCACTTTCTGGCGGATGTCCTCCACTAAGAAATCTCCGGCAGGGCAGGAAGGAGCCGTGAGCGTCATGGTGATCTCACAAACGCCGTCCTCTTTTACCTCAATGCCGTAAATCAAGCCCAAATCGTACACGTTGACCGGGATCTCCGGGTCAAAGACGGTTTTGAGCATTTTCAGTATGCCTTCTTCTTTTTCTAAAAACTCATTCATAAATATCATCGGCTTCTTTCAGCCGCAAAACGGCTGCAAAGGTACAACAATTTTTTGACATATGCAAATAATTCTGCCATTTTGGCAGATATTTTGCCAAAGGCACACGTTTTGAGAATTGAAAATTGAAAATTGAAAATTGAGAATTGAAAATTATAAAATATTAAATATATGGCAAAAGGTAATATTGGGGTAACAAGTGATAATATATTCCCCGTCATCAAGAAATTTTTGTATTCGGATCATGAGATCTTCCTTCGCGAGTTGATCTCGAATGCCGTGGATGCCACGACGAAACTGAAGACGCTGTCGTCAGTGGGCGAAGTGAAAGGCGATTTGGGCGACACACGCGTGCGCGTATGTATAAATAAGGAGAAGAAGACGCTGACGGTCTCGGATCACGGTATCGGCATGACCGCAGAGGAAGTGGATAAGTTTATTAACCAGATTGCTTTCTCCGGCGCCGAGGAGTTCGTTAACAAGTACAAAGACAAAACGGAAGCTATCATCGGTCATTTCGGTCTTGGTTTCTATTCGGCATTCATGGTGTCGAAGAAAGTGGAGATTTTCTCGCAGTCGTACAAAGAGGACGCGAAAGCCGTTCACTGGTCATGCGAGGGCGACCCCGAATACACGATGGAAGATACGATCAAAGCCGAGCGCGGAACAGATATTGTACTGCATATCGACGATGAGTTCAGCCAGTACTTGGAGGACGCTACCATTGAGGGGCTGCTCAAGAAATACTGCAAGTTCCTGCCGGTAGAGATTGCTTTCGGCAAGAAGAAAGAATGGAAAGACGGCAAGCAAGTGGAGCTCGATGAGGAGAACATCATCAATGATATTAACCCCGCGTGGACGCGCAAACCGTCGGAACTGAAGGATGAAGATTATGACAAGTTCTACCACGAACTCTATCCGACGCAGATGGAAGAGCCGTTGTTCCATATCCACCTCAATGTGGATTATCCGTTCAATTTGACCGGTATTCTGTATTTCCCGAAGATCAAGACGAACCTCGATGTACACCGCAACAAGATCCAGCTCTATTGCAACCAGGTCTATGTGACGGACGAGGTGGAGAATATTGTGCCGGAGTACCTGACGCTCTTGCACGGCGTGATTGACAGCCCGGATATTCCGCTGAATGTGAGCCGTTCGTACTTGCAGAGCGACAATAACGTCAAGAAAATCAGCGGTTATATCACCAAGAAAGTGGCGGATAAGTTAGCTGAGTTGTACAAAGCCGACAAGGATGAGTTTGCCAAGAAATGGGACGATATCAAGATGTTTATCCAGTTCGGTATGCTGACCGATGAGAAGTTCTACGAGAAAGCGAAAGACTTTGCGCTGTTGAAGAACTTGGACGGCAAGTACGCTACCTTGGAGGAGTACAAGGATCAAATCCGTGAGAATCAGGTAGATAAGGACGGAAACATGGTCGTGCTCTATACGAATGACCCGGATGCGCACTATACGTATATCGAGCGTGCGAAGAAGAAAGGGTACGATGTGCTGCTCATGGACGGCGAGTTGGATGTACACTGCATGTCGCAGGCGGAGCAAAAAAATGAGAAACTGCGCTTCGTGCGTATTGACAGTGATACGATTGAGAACCTCATCAAGAAAGAGGATGCGGCGAAAGATACGTATACCGATGAGCAGAAAGAGGGTTTGCGTAAGGCGTTTGAAGGCCTGCTTCCTGAGGCGGAGAAGTTGAAATACTATGTTTCCTGTGAGGCTACATCGGCGGACGCGCTGCCTGTCTTCCTGACGCAGAATGAGTTCATGCGCCGTATGAAGGAGATGTCCGCGCACCAACAAGGCATGTCGTTCTACGGACAAATGCCGGATAGCTACAACCTCGTCATCAATACCGCTCACCCGCTTATTCAGGAGTTGGTTAATAAAGAGACCAGCGAGCAAGTGGAGGAAAAGCCTACCCCCGACCCCTCCCTCAAGGGAGGGGAGGAAGAGAAACCTCAAGAAACAGTTATCAAGACGGTTTATAAGCTGGAGGGCGAAGACGAGCGTCTGAAACAACTCATCGACATCGCGCTCTTGGCTTCCGGTCAACTGAAAGGCGAAGCCCTCGCGAAGTTCGTGAACCGAAGCGTAGAGTTGCTCTAATACCCATAAAAAAGCCCCTTCCTTTTCGGGAAGGGGTTTTTAGTTTTGGCTTTTTAGAGCTCCAATGCCGCGCACTTACGTGCCAAGTATTTCGCCTCGTCTGCATTGAGCAGCGGGGCTACTTCTTTATAGACGCGCACGTGGTAAGCGTTGAGCCAATCGATCTCGTCCTCGGTCATGAGACTCATCTCGATGAGGTTCGTGTCGTAGAAACAGAGGGTCAGGGTCTCGAAGGTCAGCCATTCATCTTCGGTGGTGGTCACTTTGGTCTGTTTGGCAGGAATGACGGTGATGAGGTTCTCCGTGCGGATGCCCCATTTGCCGGTACGATAGATACCCGGTTCATCGGAGATGATGTGTCCGACCTCCAGCGCGGTGGGGTTATTGTCGGTGCGCACGTTCTGCGGTCCTTCGTGACAGCCGAGGAAATGTCCGACGCCGTGACCCGTTCCGTGACCGAAGGTGATCCCTACCTCCCACATATACTGTTTGGCAAGTGCATCGAGTTGGTTACCTCTTGTGCCGCGCGGGAAACGAGCGCGCTGGAGGGCAATATGTCCTTTGAGCACGTACGTGTAGTCATCTTTCGCCTGCTGGGGAATACGTCCTCCGAGCCAAACCGTACGGGTGATGTCGGTCGTACCGTCGAGGTATTGTCCGCCGCTGTCGAGCAGCAACATGCCTTCCGGCTTCACTTCGGCGCAGTTGTCTTTCGTTGCGGCATAGTGGACGATGGCTCCGTTGCCTTGGTAGCCGGCGATCGTGCCGAATGATTCTTCGACGAAGTTCTCTCCTTTTGCCCGGAACTCATGCAGTTTCTCCATGAGAGTCCATTCGGTCTGTGTCTGACCGTTTGCAAACGCCTCTTCTTCGAGCCATTTGAAGAAACGTGTGAGTGCCGCTGCGTCCTGACGCATAGCGATCCGTTCGCCTTCCAACTCCACGGCGTTTTTCTTTGCCTTGTCAATGAGGATCGGCGATTTGGCGTTTATCTTCTTGCATCCCTCGGGAATAGCCTCAAAGAGCGCCTCATTGACGCGTGCTCCGTCGTAGAGGACGGCGCCGCTGAGGCTGCGGATATAATCGAATACCGCTTCGTACGGCTGAACGTCTATATTGTTGAAATCCAGGTAGTTCTGCGCTACCGTATCGACTTTGGCAGCATCCACAAAGAGGGTGCATTTGTCCGCTTCGAGCACCACATAACTGATCACAACGGGGTTATATTCCACATCGTTTCCGCGGATGTTAAGCAGCCATGCAATCTCGTCCAACGCGCTGATGATCAGTGCCCATTGACGATTGGACGATTTACGATTTACGATTTCGCGCATCCGGGCTAACTTGCTCTCCACACTCTCACCTGCAAAATCTTCGCTGTAAGGATAGAGTTTGTCGCTCGGAATAGCGGGTCTGCCTTCCGTCCAGATGGGTTTGATGAGATCGACGCTCCGGATCTCAATGCCGGCGTCTGCGAACTGCTCTTTCCATTCCGCAAAATCGTTGACGCTGAACATCTCGGGGTTGATGCCTATCTTTGCCCCTTGTACATTCTCGCAGAGCCACTCGGTTATTTTCGGGCAGTCAATATCGCTTTCGCGCATCAACTCGATCGTAGTGTCTTTGAGTTCGATACCGGCTTGGAGGTAATAGCGGCTGTCGGTCCAGAGGAGCGCTCTGTCCATCGTCACCACCATCGTCCCGGACTCGCCGTTGAAACCGCTGATCCACTGCATTTCGCACCAGTGGGATGCCATATATTCACTCGCGTGCGGGTCATTTCCCGGCACGACATACGCCGCCAAACCTTGCGCTTTCATTTGAGCGCGCAATGCGCCTAAACGTTCTAATACTGTCATAAGGGTAGAAGTATTGTTTTATTTTAACATTTTCAGTACTTTGATGTGGAATTTGAGCAGACCTGTACGGTGAGTGCCGTATTCGCCGAAGTCGTATTCGATCTTGCTTTCGTCCGCTCCGAGATCCCGGAATGCTTTTTGCAACATCTCTGCATTTTCAAAAGTCACCACATCATCGCCCTTGGAGTGAAAAATGTACATCGGTGTTTTGGGACAATAGTTGGTGGTAGCGTTCTCCGCGAGTTTGGCGAAAAGCACTTTGTTCGGCGCGTACTCCTCTCCTCCCATAGCTTCCGGACGGAGGATGGTGGAGAACTTACCGCAACCGATCCCTTTCATGAGCAGGTTGACCTGATCCATGGTATAGGCTTTGCTGTTGAGCCATGTCTTGTAACGGTCGTCTTTGAGCATCTCATCAGAGAGGAAATCGTCCTCCTTAATAGGCAGCGCAAGGCTCTTGTCGTTGAGGTCGTTGGCATAGATCGTTCCTTGCAGGAACATCGGAACGACCGCCGGGAAGCCGATGACGTCGGTTTTCTTGGCAACATCATAGGTCACTTTGGGGTCATACGGACCACCGCCGCAATAGACTTTGGTCAGCGGCAGATCTTTGTAATAATCCGGGTGCGACTCGATGAACTCCTGGGTAGCCACCGCGGCATGACCGCCTTGCGAATAGCCGAAGATATAGATATCGTTGGTCTCAAACGTATAGCCGTTCGCCTCCAGGAAAGGTCGAGCAAGGCGTCCGAAATCGGCTACTGCCCGTCCAGTTGCTTTCTTGTCCAGATACGGGTGAACCATTTGATAGGTGACGCCAAATCCCACATAATCAGCGTCCACGACCGCATAGCCCTTGGTGGCAAGGAGAGCAGAGAGGGTCGGACCTTGTGAGGGCGATTCGCTCAACGCAGCGTACGTATAGTGGCATGCCATGATCAGACCTTTGCATTTCTTGGATTTCGGGACGTACATGTTACCAGAGAGCATGATCGGCTGCCCTTTGTATTCGGACTGATAGGTGCCCACGATCTGATGCACCGATGAATACGTGATCATGTTCATCAGCGGCGAGAACATCTGCATGAAGGTCGATTTGCCTTCCACTTGGTTATATCCCTCGGGGTCGCACGGGTCCACGTCAGAAGGCACATTGCCTAACTGGTCCGCCCAAACGGGGTATTGATTGTCCAGATCCACGTCTCCGTCGCTGATCACGTGGTAGCCGGCAGCGTCTTTCACAAACGACGTGTAGTCTTTCTTGTCCGCTTGACAAGAAGCAAGTACTAAAGCCAATATGCTGATTAAAAATATATTGTGTCTCATAATTTACAATTCACAATTTACAATTCACAATTCACAATTATCGATTAAAACCGGTATCCCACGGAAACATTAAACCATTTCGTCCAAATGAGGTAAATGGCGGTGAGGGATTGGAGGTTGCTCAGTCCGCCTATTTCTGCGGTACCGAACCAGTGGTCTCGTCCGACGGAGAGACCGAGTGCGGTGATTCCTAACGCTCCGCCTAATTCGCTGCGTCCGCGGTAGTCGCCATGAATGCCGACGCCGAGTTGCACGCCCGAATAGAGGTTGACCCATTCGTGGTGGTAATAGGTGAAACGAACAGAAGGCATGATACACAGGTCATAGAAGAAACGCGGGTCACTCGACGCCAGGAACTGCTTGCCCTGCGCATCCAACTGATACGAGTTGTAATCGAACATCGTCGCTCCGAAATCCACTTGTCCGCCTACACCGAACCACCAGTTCACGCGGTACATGTACTCTGCGTAAATGTGTCCCGTGTAGCGGTAGTGCTGGCGCACATTCATCGGCACTCCCAATTTGTTGGGCTCATCTTTCCATCGCATCGTCTCAAACATCGGGTCGCCATAACCGAGACGCACCTCATGTTTCTGTGCGCTTCGTGTCTCTTTCGTCTCCGCATTGGCGAGCAAGGGAATCAAACTGCAAACGAGCAGTAAAAGATAAATTTTCCTCATAAGATATATTGTATAAGTTAACGTATAAAATGCATCGGTTGCCAAGCCTCGCGGTTAGGAACGGCAGGTGCGTTCTCTCCGCGCAGACCGCGTATCATCCACGCGAGGTTATGCGCCAGTGTGCGCATGGTCTGCATGCCCTCTGTATCCTGCGATACCTGACCTTCCTCACGGCCATAGGCAATGTTCCAGTACTGGGAAGTAGCCACAGGCATGTTCATCATCTGCAACGGCATCTGCAGGGCTTCGAAAGCGGCGGTTGCACCGCCCCGACGGCAGATGGTAACGACGGCGGCGGGTTTGTTTTGCAGGTTAGCGCCGTTCGAGAAGAACGCCCGCTGCATGATAGCCAACAGCGCGCCGTTGGGCTGACCGTAATACACCGGTGAGCCGAACACAAAGCCGTCCGATTCGGCGAACTTGGCGGAAATGGCATTGCATACATCGTCGTCAAAGACACAGCGTCCGTTGCCCTTGGTCTTGCATGTCCCACAGGCAATACAGCCGTGAACGGGCTTGTTCCCGATCCACACGATCTCGCTTTCAATACCTTCCGTTTGCAGGGTAGCTGCAATCTCGCTGAGGGCCGTATAAGTGTTGCCGTTCTTGCGCGGCGAACCGTTGATGAGTAATACTTTCATAATGATCTTTGCGTTTGGAGCGCAAAGGTACAACTTTTTTTTGGATTATGCAAATTTATTTGCAGAAATATGCCGATTTAAGCACTTTTAGAACTGAAAGAGAAAAGAAAAAACTTAATTTGTGAAAAATATGCTGAGGGTTAGGTTTTTTGCCCTAACCGGTGGAGATGGCAGAGCATGAGGGAGCCGTCTTCGCGGCGGAGGTGCATGCCGTTTCCCTCGCAGAAAGTCCAAGCCTTGCAGTTGTTGCAGGGCGCTTTTTTACGCATCCAGGAGCGGTCACGATACAACTGAAAACCATTCTCCCAGACAGACCAGAACGCGTCTTTATAGATATTGCCCTGATAATACTTGCCGCGGATGGACGTGCAGGCAGAGATAGAGCCGTCAATCAGTATGGAAGCCACGGAGATCCCCGCAGCGCAGAGGTATAGATGATCGCGCACACGGCCTTCATAGTCCCCCAGATAGCCCTCGCAGGAATAGGAGACATGGTGTCCCGCTTCGCGTTCGGAGGCTATATATTTCATCAGATATAGGAACTGATCATCCGTCAGCAGCAGTTCCTCGTTGGTGGCTGCGCGTCCCATGGGGTCAATGCCGAAGACCCTCCAATCGCGCACGCCGAGCGACCACAGCATTTCCCGTATCTGCGGCAAATGACCGATGTTACGGCGGTTAGCGCAGGTGACGACGTCCCATGTGAGGGGAAAGGGGTGATTGGTATTATAATCCGCAATCAGTCGTATCGCCCGCGTAGCCCCTTCAAAAGCCAGGGGGTGTTGGCGGAGCCAGATGTGGTCTTTCTCCAGCCCGTCGCAGGAGACGGTGATAGACCGCAAGCCGGCGGTTACCAGTTCACGGAAACGTGTCTCCGTGAGTGCCAGCCCGTTGGTGACCATTCCCCACGGATAGCCGCGCTGCTTGAGCGCATGACCTATATCCGCCAGATCCTTGCGCATGAGGGGTTCGCCGCCGGAGATGATGATGAGCACCTGATGCGGATCCACATGCGGCGTGATCTCGGTGTCGATCACGTTGAGAAAATCTTCCGCCGGCATGTCCGGTGTCTCGACCGAAGCCACACAGTCACTGCCGCAATGCAGGCAATGGACATTGCACCGCAAGGTAGATTCCCAGAAGAGCTGGCGCAGCGGATGCAGTTTCTTCATGTTCCGGCGCCGCAGGCTTTCGAGCAGGAGTGCTATTTTAAGACGCAGGTTCATCGGGCTTGGTCGGCAGGAAGCGGAAAAGGAAAGGCGGAACGGTGACCGCCATGAGGAGAACGACCGTCATGCCGATGAGCGTCACGACGCCGAGGGAGTGCATTGCCGGATGAACGGCAAAGACCAATATACCGATGCCGATGAGCATGATCAGCGCGGAGAGGATGATTGATTGCCGGAATTGCGGCAGGATCGTTTGACCTGTCCGGCGTTCGTGGAGCAGACCTTCCACCATGAAGATAGTGTAGTCGTCGCCCTGTCCGAAGATGAAGGTCGCCAAGATGATGTTGACGATGTTGAATTGCAGACCGAAGAGGCGCATGATCGCAATGATCCAGATCCAACTGAGTACCATCGGCACAAAAGCGATGAGGGCTACCGGCAGGCTGCGGAAACTGAGCCAAAGGAACAGAAAGACGATGAGCGAACAGGCGATACCTATATAATCGAAGTTATCGCTGAGGCCTTGCGTCAAACGGCTGAAATCAAAACTCTTAGCGGGTTTCCAATTCCGTATGAGTTCATAGAAAGGTGCAAAGACGTCCTTCCTGAATCCCACTTGTGCGGCTTCGTTCTCGATGGTCGCAATGACCGCTTCGGGGTCGTGGGTGCGCCAATACGACGTCCATTGTTCAGCTCTCTCGGCATGTTCGGACACCTGCCGCATAGGGTTCGCTATCGAATCGAAGAACGCTATGTCCGCACGCTGTTGGGGCGTCATGTAATTGATGCACGAGGGGTTCGGATTAAAAAGTGAAACACCCCCCGCCCCCCTCTCAGAGGGGGAGAGGATATATGGAGATAAGAGGTAGAGAGCGAAGCCTATTGTTACAACAATAGTGGCTACTTGGAATTTGAAATTGGAGATTCTTAATTCGTAATTTTTAATTTTTAATTTCTCCATCGGCAGTTTGATCTCGCGGAGCGGGGTAGGGTGCGCGGACATGAGATGCGGTAAAACGAAGATGCAGAAGAGGATCGTACCGATGAGCATGGAGGCGGCAAAGATACCTAAATCCTGCATCGCTGAGGCTTTGAGCGGAAGCAGGGCAAGAAAAGCTCCGACCGTGGTGATGTTTCCCACAACGAGTGGAGAGAGCACTTCCTGAAGGGTCTGCCGGACGGTGGTCGTATAACGCTGGTGTACCAGCAGATGCAGCGGATAATTGACTGCAATACCGATAAGGACGCTACCGATGCCTAAGACCATGGCGCTGACCGTTGGCGTGAAAAGGCGCAATACCGCCATGCCGAATAGCCAGCCGAAGGAGACGGAGAGCAGAATAAGCCACAGGTCGCGTCTCCGCGGAAAAGCGTACGCCAACAACGCTACGATGAGTACCAGCGAGAGCGCAATACAGATCAGCGAATCCAATTTGATCCGCCGGGCGTTCTCCACGGCTATCACCGGGGCACCGATGAGGCGGCAGACACCCCCCGCCCCCCTCTCAGAGGGGGAGAGGGAAGATAGTATGTGGGTTAGATGGGTGTTGAGGGTGTCTATCAAGGCGGCGTTTTGCTTCGTTTCCGTACTGCCGTACGGCGAGGTGATAAACGCGTATGAGCGGTTAGGGGCTTGGTGGGCTTGGAACGCGGACAGATCCATCAGACCCAAAGGGTCGGACTGAATAGCGGTTGATAAGAAACTTGTTCCCGGTGTGGAGAGAATATGTTTGTCACGCTCCAAGGCGGCACGGATTGCTTCGGACGTAAAGAGCGAATCGAACGCATCGTACTTCTCATCGGCTATATAATAAGGTAATTGCGCGTATAAAGAGGTCAACTGATCCGATGGATCCGTTGAAATTTTTAATTCGTAATTTTTAATTTTTAATTCCTCTATTATTTCTTCGCGGAGGGATTCGTCGCCGCCTTCTACGATGAGAACGATCTGTGCGGCGGACTGTTTGGATTGGAACTCCGCAAGGGCTTCCCGGTCTTCGTCCTCCAGCGGCAGAAAATCCATGATGTCTTCGTTGTACCGCAGCGTCAAGGCTAACACGATCAACGGAATAAGTACCATCGTCAAACCCGACCACAGCCAGCGGCGATGGGTACCCAGGAAATCGTATATGTGCAGTAACTTATCGTTCATCGATGAATTTAACGGGTTTGCGGCTCTTGGGAGGGAAGGTTATTTGTTGGATCACATCCGCCGGCAGGATCTCCACAATAGGTGCGACACGAAGACGCGAACGGAAATGGTCTTTGAGGGTCTTGATCGCTTCTTCGGGCAGGATGTTGTTATTGCTCAGGCTGACGCGCACGATGACCTCATCTGTTCCGGCGTCGGAAGGACGAACTACCACCACATAATTGCTGACGAACGGCGTGTTGTCCAACACATCGTTGATTGCCGGCGGATAGATGGTGGTACCTTTCAGTTTGATCATGTTATGTTTGCGTCCGATCAACGGCGTAAGACGGTAACTGTTTCGCCCGCAAGCGCAAGGCTCTACCACTTTGGCGGCGATGTCGCCTGTGCGGAAACGCAGTAACGGCATTCCTTCGACGCCTAAAGTAGTGATCACCACCTCGCCCGGCTGTCCGTCCGGAACAGGCTGGTTATCTTCGCCGATGATCTCCACGATGATCAGTTCGGGGTGTACGTGTCCGCCGCAGGCATGTTCGCATTCCGAGAAGGTGGCGGACATCTCTGTGGAGGAATAGGTGGCGTACAGTTCCACTTCCGGCCATTTGTCATGAATACGTTGCCCGAGGAGGTTAAGCGCAAAAGTCTGGTCGCGCAGGCCTTCTCCGATGCCGATGATCTTACGGATCGACGAATGCCGGTAGTCGATGTTATGCTGCTCGGCGTAGTCGATCAGTTTGAGAATGAACGAAGGCACGCACATGATCGCCGTGGGATGCAGTCGTTCGATTGTGTCCCATTGCAGTTCGGGAATACCGTTGCCGACGCGGATGATGCTGGCACCCATACGGCGAATGCCCATCCAGTACGCCAAACCTGCCATGAAACGTTTGTCCATAGTGGTCATGAGCTGGAGGATGTCGCCTTTCTTCAAACCCGCGCACGCGAAGGACTTATGCTCGTTATAGGCAAGCCGCTGCAGGTCTTTCTCCGTGCAACCAAAGAGCACCGGGTCACCGAGTGTGCCCGAAGTGGTGATATAATCAATGATCTCTTCGCGCGGCACGCAGAGGAAATCATTGTTGTACTGCTGCAAGTCCGCTTTCTCGGTAAAGGGAAGGCGTTGCAGGTCTTCTAATGTGCGAATAGAAGACGGGTCTATTTGGTACGTTGCAAAGAGCCGTTGGTAATAGGGCGAGTGCGCCGCCAAATAGGCTATCTGCGTGCGCAGAAGCTCCTCCTGTTTCGCGCGGATGACCGCTACTGATTCAAACTCAATATCCATTGTATGCATTCTTTTTTCCATTGTTGACTTTCCTCCGTTCCTTTGTTTTCCGACGCTCCGAAACCATGCCCGCCAGTGCGATATTGGAGGTATGTATGGGGTATATTATTCGCCGTGAGTGCCGAATCGAGCAACTCGGAGTTCCGGTATTTGACAATCGGGTCGTCCACACAGTTCACCAAGAAGACCGGCGGACAATCGGCAGGAATATGTTTCTCAATAGAGAGCGAATCCTGCATCGCTTTGTTCCATTGCCGCCAAACGCCCAAAGCCCCCCGACGTGAGCGAGGGTGTGTATAGCGTTTGTCGCTCATCGTCACCACGGGATAAATAGGGCAAAGGAAAGCCGGTTTGACGGCGGTCCTGTTGTGGGTAAAACTCATCATCGTGAGGTGTCCTCCGGCGGAGAAACCCATTACGCCGATGCGGTCAGGGTCTATTTGCAGCGAATCGGCATGGCGGTGGATGTATGTGAGCGCATCCTCCACGTCGGTTAGCATGTCCGGGTACTTGTTGCCTAAGCCGATGACCCGATAGCCGACCACGTACGCGCTGATATTCGCCACACGGTATTTGAGGACAAAAGCATTGATGCCGTTCGCTTGCAACCATTGAGCTACTTGTTTGCCCTCGTATTCCATGTCATGCCATGAATAACTGCCTCCGGGACAAACGACCACGGCGATGCCGGTGTTCGCTGCGCTGTCCGCCAGATAAGCGGTCAGGCGATCTGTTTTCGCACAAAGGCATTGACCATGTATGGTCAATACGAACAGGGCTATTATTCGCAGCAATCTTCGCATATGGCTTGTGTCGTTTGTTGTGCGGTCATGGCAGTTCCGCATAGACCGTGTAAGAAGATGTTTTGTCCCGTGAGGTAGAAGCCCGGCACGCGTGTACGCACCGAACCGACGCCTTGGCTCATGCCGTACATAGCGCCTTCGGGCGAGAGGTAATCGTCGCGGTACGTGAGAGACGTGGATGTGAAATAATCCAGCACTTTGCTTCGTATATCGGGATAGACGGATTCCAAAAGGGTGAGTACCTGTTCCGCTTTTTGCTGCTTGAATGCCTCGTATTCTGCGTAACGGGCTTTCCGGTCTTTGTGCCACGGCGCTAATTCCGCATACTCCATCGGCATGACGGTTTCTATTGTGCATGCATAGACCTGCCCGGGTTCGGAGCAAGGCGTCAGCACTAAGAGATGATGTTCGGGCAGGAAATGGGTCACGGGGTCATAAGGCAAGGATTCCGGTTTGAGACGGATATAGGTCTTGAAAGAACCTGCTGTCTCCTGGGTGTTGAGAATCCTGTTTCGCGTGATGGTTCGGAACAACGGCAGGTCGGTTATTTTCAATAACTGCTTCGGGTGAAGGGAACTGACGATTTTATCGAAACAGAAGGTGTCGTTGATGCGGAAGCCGTTTTCTCGGGCTTGAACGGAGTGTACGCATTGCGAGAGGAGTATTCGTCCGCCGTGACGTGTGATGAAGAGCGCCAGATCATTCGCTAAGTGCTGACTTCCGCCCACAAAACGGAATACTCCTTCCTTGGCTTTTTGCGCTTCTTCTTCGCCTAAGAGTACTGAAAGAGAGTTACTGCAATCTATGTTAGTACTTATATGAGAGGCTTTCAGGTCCAATTCGGTCAGGATGCCGGTTAATGGGCCGTCGGGTTGCAGGCCTGTGAGGATGTGCATGCCGGTGGACCATGTTTCTCCGTTTCGTTCGTATGAATAAAGTCCTCCGCCAAAGACAGGTAGTTGTTCGAAGAGGGTTACTTGGAAACCTCTCTGCGCGAGCAGCGCGCCGGTGAACAAACCGCCGACACCGGCTCCCAAGACGCCCACCGAGGGACGATAGGCATGCAACAACGCGTGATAGTGGAGTTCAAGGGATTTCGTGCGGCGTTTGTAGTTCGCACCGAAGGAAGTATCGTTATACGGTATTTCGGGCAGGATGCGCAGGGTGACATCCGCCGGTTTGATAGCGAACTGCCGGCGCGTCATATAATCGCACAGCCCTTCCAGAAGCACCGGTTGAACGGGCAGTTGGAAGAGTTCCGCAAAGTAGAACGCGCCTCGGTGGAAGCGTCCTATCTCGCCGGTGGTGGTACGTGTGCCTTCGGGGAAGAGGAGGATAGAGTAGCCCTCTTCCGAGACACGGCGCATCAGCATCTCTTTGGCATCATCGGGCAAGGAGAGCGGGAAACAATCCATGTATTTGGCAACGCTGTGGAAAAGCGGATTTCGCCAGATATAATCTTTGACGAGGATCACTATTTTGTCCGTTTGCGCCATTAGGAGCAGGACATCAATAAGGGACTGATGGTTCGCCACCACGATAGAGGGATGAGCACCGATTTGTATGTTTTGCGGATTATCCACTTTCAGACGCAAGCCGATGATCCAACGGCTGTAATGTTGCGCAATACGCCGGATCGCGCGATGATAGCGCGCGCGGGTTGCGGGTGTGTTCGGGCGGAAAAGGAAGAACAGGAGCGTCCAGGGAATGACCCCGAAGAACATCGTTATTCCGAAATATCCGAAGCAAACCACCGTCCGCCAATACATGTTGATATAACCGAAAAGCAGTGCTCCGATGCAAAGGAAGGTGTTGAGAATCGAGATGCGCGTGAAGTCATATGCCGGGCGGAAATGGCTGACCCGTTCCTCTTTGGGCGGGTAATAGACGCGTATGGGAACAGGGATCAGCGGCACGTTATGCCATGCCGCGAAGACGAGTAGTTCCAGTTCCGCTTCATAGCGGCTGGTGAGGATATTCAGACCATAGAGGCGATGCAAGGGATAGATGCGCATTCCTGTCTGTGTGTCCGGCAGATCCACGGTTGTTTGCAGCCGAAACCAGAAATTAGAGAAACGGTTTGCGAACTTGCTCTTTTGGTCCATATTATTGTCCGTGAACTGACGGCTACCGACGATGAGTGCGTCCGGATGAATCTCCAGCGCGCGGATGAGCAGGGGGATATCTTCGGGGTAATGTTGTCCGTCGGCGTCGATGGTCAGGGCATAATCAAAACCCATCTCCAGGGCTTTGCGAAAACCCGAGGCGAGTGCGCGGCCTTTGCCTTGGTTGCGGGAATGCGTGACCACCGTAACGGGAACCTCTATAGCGGATAACAGCTCTTTCGTGTTATCCGTACAACCGTCATCCACGACGATGATGTCGCGCACCTGCTGATGCACGCGGCGAATGACGTCCTCTATCGTTCCGGCGTTATTAAAGGTCGGAATCAAGGCACATATATGTAGCGGTGAATGAAGCACTGATTAAGTTGATAGTTCTCTGCCCAAGGGCACGATCTGAAGGTATGGATAGTTGAAAGTTGAAAGAACACCCCCCGTTCCCCCTCATAGAGGGGGAGAAAGTGATTGTTACTTGCTGGTCGGGGGTGACGGGCTGACGGAATTTGAGGTTGCGGACGGAGGTGAAACGGACTTTTTGAGATAAGCGGGTAGAAAGTAACTCTTCCGCTATCTGCACGAGGCATGCTCCGGGCACAACAGGGTGCCCCGGGAAATGACCCGCAAAAACCGGATGTGAAGCATCAAAACGGATCGTGTATTCCGAATCGTTGCCGGCGAGTATATAATATAAACTATTTCGCAATGACATTCTTAAATTCGATGATGGTAGTGTCTCCGTTTTTCTCGATGAGCTCGACCTGCCGGGCTACATTGTTTTTTTCGTCCATAAGGATATTGACGGACTGAAAGAGTTTCTTGCTTTCGCGCTCCATTTTGGCGTCGATCTGTCCGTCCGAGGCGATGGATGCCATGATCATCCGGAGCAGTTTTTGCACCTGTGGGTTGACGTTGGTGTTTTCGCCGTCCATCTCCCAAATCACCTTGTTCGGGGTCTCGTACGCCCATTGCAGGTAACTCGGGGCACGATACGTCATCTTGCCCGTAGAGACCTGCGGTTCGCTGAAGAGGGTAGAGTGCTTGGTCTGCACAAAATCCGCTTGGATACTTACTATGGCTGCAATGATAAAAGCAAACATCATTCGTAATTTTTAATTTTTAATTTACCACCAGATAGCATCCTCCCATGATCAGTAAGATACCGATCCATTGCGTCCATGCGACCTGTTCGTGGAAGATGAACATGGCGGCTATCATTCCGAAGACGTACGCGAGACTGCTGAGGGGGTATGCCAGGGAGAAAGACCAGTGTTTGAGGATATACATCCACAGCAGTCCCGCGGCGGTGAAGGACAGTCCGCACGCCGGCCACCACCAGTTGGTCAGTTGGCTGACGAAGAAGGACCATGTCCATGAAGCACGGTCGAAGGCGTTGAGCGCCAGTTTCATCAGAATCTGTCCTCCGCAGAGGAAGAGACTTTGCAAGATAGCCAAGAGGATCAGTTTCATATTACTCATTTTTAATATACACGTGTGCGCGGGCGATGTTGCAGGTCTGTTCGCCGATGAGCGACAATACCTCATCCCATGTCTCTACTTGTTCGTCGAACTCCAAGACCAAGGCGGAGCGAATACGTCCTAACGCCATCTGGCAGCGGATATCCATCAGCGCGCACGCGAGTGATTGCTTGCCCTGCGAATAAGTGGCGTTATAGCCGTGGTTATGGGTCAAGATCGCCATGAGCGAGGCAATGGTGTTGTGGGTCGATTGGATGAAGGGTGTGGGTTTGAGTTCCTGTTCGTTGGTGGCGATCATGTCCTGCAAGAACCGTATCGATTGCTGCATACAGCCCCATCGGGTAGCGCAGACGATAGCGTCCGGTCGTTCGATGCCGGCGTCCTGTAAGGCTTGCTTTGCTACACCGACCAACTGGCGCATCTGCGGGGAAAGACGGCGTAAATAAGCCGCCGAGACTTCACAACCCCCTTCCGACTTCCCCCTCAAAGGGGAGAGAGAGGATAGGGTAGCTTCTGTAAGGTCAATGGGATGATCGGAAAGGAGCAAGGAGGAATCGTTGCCACCGAAACCGAAGGCGTTGCACAGGATGTGATGAACAGGCTGATGCAGGGTTTGAGTGACGGGGGTAATGAGTCCTTCTGCGGATTGCGTCCAATGTAAGTTAGCGGGAATGAAACTATTGTTCATCGCCAAAACGCAGATCGCCGCCTCGATCCCTCCGCTGGCAGAAGTGGTATGTCCTGTGAAGGCTTTGGTACTACTGACAGCGGGTAGCTTACATACGCCTAAGAGACGCGTAACAGACGCGGATTCCGAAACATCATTATTCGGCGTTGCTGTTCCGTGTGCGTTGATATAATCAATGTCGGAAGGCAGCAGTCCCGCCATGTCCAATGCACCTTTCATTGCGAGGTACGCTCCTTCCCCTTCGGGTGACGAAGCGGTCTGATGGAAGGCATCGCAGGCGTTGGCATAGCCGCCGATGTACCCTAATATCTTTGCCCCGCGCGCGAGTGCATCGTTTTCGCTCTCAATAACGAGATAGCCGGCTCCTTCACCGAGGTTCAAGCCGTTCCGGTTCGCATCAAAGGGTCGGCAAGGCTGTTGATCCATGATCATCAGCGTTCTGAAACCGTTGAAATGGAAGCGGCTCAGGCTCTCCGCTCCGCCGACGATAGCGCGTTTGGCTTGCCCTGTGCGGAGCATGTCACAACCCAGCATAATGGCATTGAGCGCCGAGGAACAGGCGGTGGAAGGGGTGTAACAAGACCCCTCCAACTCCCCTAAAGGGGAGTGAAGATGACGCATGATGGCACGCGTAGATGCACCGGCTTCGTGAAGGGGAATGGTGGCAACGGATTTGCCTTGTTTGTAGTCCTGCCAATGCTGCTCGGTCAGATCCATGCCTCCGACGGTAGTGCCGGAGATGAGGGTGTCACACGGGGCTTGCGCCATAGCGATGGCTTCGCGTGCCGCCATGATACCGAGCAACGAAGTGCGCGGCAGGGGTTCGTCGCCGAGATTTAAACGCTGACGCAGTTCGTCATTGCTGAGTTGGACTTCCCCCACAGGGTATTCGGTATGCACGCTGTGCAAATAGCGCATCGGACCGATCCCTGAGCGTTGCTCAAGAAGCGATTGCAGTGTTTCCGCGCAGTTATTGCCGATAGCACTTACTATTCCTATGCCGGTGATAGCGATACGCATGGACGGTTATTTGGTTCGGTGTTCCTGAATATATTCCGCCATGGTCCGCACGGATCGGAAGATCTGTTTGCCTTGTTTGGGGTCGGCTAACTTGATCCCGTATTCGCGGTCCATGAGCATGATCAGTTCAAGGGCATCGATCGAATCCAAGCCCAAACCTTCTCCGAAGAGCGGTGCGTCTGTTTCGATATCAGCAGGCGTCAAGTCCTCAAAATTGAGCGCCTCAATAATTTGCGATTTCAGTTGTTCAATCAGTTGTTCCATATATAATTTGCATTTTTGCGTAAAAATCATTGGGTTTGCTGCACTCACACCAGCCGGTAAGAGCCCCTCTCGGTCCCCCCTTAAGGGGGGAAGAAAAATAGGATTTGATAATCGGTTCTAACTGCTCCGGGCTCTCCAAGATATAAAACGATGTTTCGCCTTGTATGTGGTGGCGGATAGCTATTTCGCCGGTAACGATGTTCGGCAGGGTATAGACGAAAAGTGAAGGGCTCGGGTAGTAATTGCCTTCCGAAATGGTAGCCAAATAATCGGTGTCGTTTTTGATGCTGGCACTCCGGTTCGCGAGGATGATGCTCATTTGCTCCTTTTCGCATTGGCTTGTTTGGCCCTTTAGAAGTATTTCTGCGGCGATGAAACCGAGGCGGCAGAGGGTATCCATCTTGAAGAACTTCGGGTAATCGCCTGCAAAACGGCGATAGAGTTCCACAAGCATTTTGTCGCCTGTTTCAGTAGTGGCTATCGGTTTTCCGTCCAGGATGACCGATGTCGGAGTGATTTCTATTTCGCGTTCAATTCTCACTTTTCTATTCGTATTGCAGCGTTGACGCCTCCGAAGCCGGAGAGCATTTTTATTATTTGTGAATTGTGCATTGTGCATTGTGAATTGGAAGCCATTTCTGCGCAGAGGATCGTTTCGAGTACCCCTGCGGCGCCCATGGTGTGTCCGAAATGGGGTTTGAGCACGCTCATCGGCACATCGGCTAATCCGGCTCTTTGCAGCGCGATTCGCTCCATGTCATCGTTGTAGAGCGTGCCTGTTCCGTGTACGCCGATCCGCGTTATTTCGGACGGTTGCACGCCGTTCAGTACATCTTTGAGACAAAGGAACGCGCCCTCGCCCGTGCGGCTTGGCGCAGAGATGTGGTTTGCGTCGTTGTGTATGCTTCCTGCCACTAACCGCCAGCTATCTGTCGGCTCTGTGGTATAGATGATCGTCGCTGCGGCTTCGCCGAGATTAAGCCCTTTGCGGTTCGGGTCAAACGGCGTGCAGGGTTCGGGCGAGAGGGCTTTAAACGCCTGAAAACCGCTGACGATGAACCGGCTCTGCAAGTCGCACCCCACTACCACGGCATGCCGGTATAACCCACTTTCCAATAATCGCATAGCGGTTATTTGCGCGCAAACGCCGGACGTGCAGGCATTGCTGACCACTATCGGCGGATTTGGGTTATGGAAATGTGCCGCTATCTGTTGCGCCGGACTCCAAAGATCCAATTGGTCACCTTTGGTGGTGGAGAGAATGAAGATTGTTTGGGCATTTTCGCATTTGATTATTTGCTCATTTAGTGCTAATTCGATGCTGCGGATGCAAAGAGGAACAAAGTCCTGCGGGGTGTCAAAGAGCGATGCACAGAACGGCTCCACGTCCGCAAAGCGGTCGGTGTATTTTTTCAGCCCGCTGCGTCCGGCTTGCACGGCTTCGATATTCGCCTGCGTGCCTTCGCCTAAAGGCGAGATAATACTATGTCCTGCGCAGTAGATCATTCGATGGTAGCTATTTTGAGGGTTGTGGTGGCGATGATGTCGCTGCCAATCCGTGTTGTACACTCCATGAGGGATATATTCATCACTTCCTGGATCACAAGGGCTTCGGTGGTGAGTGTTTCTCCTACATGCGGGAAACGTGTCACTTCCATTTGTTTGACCGCTCCGATGTAGCCGATGGTGTCTCCTGCGCGCGTGGCACAAGTCTGCGCGGCATTCTCCATCAGACCGGAGAGCGGCAGTATGTCATCTGTCACCAACGGGCACGTTGCGGGAATGGTAAAACGCGTCCGCGCTACCTTTTCTCCGACGCACTCGATCGTGTCAATGAACACAAACGGAGCCCGTTGGGGGATACATGATTCTATGTTCTTTTCAACTCCAGAAATCATACATGTTAAACCATTGATAGGGATGAGCCAGGGTCATTTTCTCCATTCGTCCGGCAAACTGGTTTGCCAGATCCTGCGCTTGTTCTTTCTTGGAAAGGGCGGTGTTGAGAGTTAACTCTTCCGTGTAAATATGATACGTCCGCGGTCCCTCTTTGAAGGCAAAAACCATCAGTACAGGCCGTTGCATGGTCACGCAGATCTGAAACGGTCCCGCCGGTAGTAGTGCCTTTCCGCCCATGAACGTGCAAGCGATCGTACTGCCGTTCTCTTCCATGCGTCGATCTGCCGCCATGGTCAGCACATCTCCGTGTTGCAAAGCCTCGTGGATGCGGTACACATGACTCATGTCATTGGGTTGCACAAGGATCATGTCTATGTTGTTCTGCGCTAATGTCTTGGCTCTGTTGGCGGTCACCACCGGCGATTCGCCTCCGTAAAAGAGAATGTGCATCGGTTTGTCCGGCGTTGCCATGAAATAGCCTGCCATCTCGGTGTTGCCCACATGCGTAAAGAGCATGATCAATCCCTCTTGGGAGGCAACGCGGCTGTAATAGCGTTCTTTATTCTCTACTTTGACCTCGAACGGGCAACCGGCATACACCGCAAAACGGTCGATGATAGCTTGTCCGAAATGGTAAAACGAGCGATACGCGTCCATTGCGGCTTGCAGTCTGTTGCGTCCGCGGCGGCGGTGGTAGCGGTAGATGCCTTTGCGGGGAACAGGACGGACGATCATATACCACACCAACCACAGATGCATACATCCATAGACGATGCGGATATCCGTATGGCGGATGATACCCACTAACGCACATTGCATCCAATGAGTTCCGCCTGTCTGTCCTGTCCACTGCGTTGCCATCAGCTTTTTGCCTCAATAAAATCGTACAACTCCTGCAGCGTCTTCACGTTCTTCAGCTCTTCGGCTTTGGGTTTGAAACCGAACTCGCGCTCCACCAACACCACAATGTCCACAAAATCCAGCGAATCGATCTCCAGATCTTTTTTGAGCGATGCTTCGGGGGTGAGCGTATCGGCTTCTATCTCAAACTCCTCCACCAAAAGGTTATTCACTTTTTCGATAATTTCTTCTTTCTTCATATTGTTTGTTCTTTTCTAAATTCATCCATAAACTCGGGTGTCAGCATGGTTTTGCTGAAACCGCCGTCGCAGTATATTGTCTGCATCGTCACGCGTTTCATGAGGTCGCTGAACAAAGCCACGCATGTCCCTGCACAATCCTCCTGGTCGGCATTTCCCAGCGGCGAAAGGCTCTCCGTATAGCGGTAGAACTGCTCCAACTCCGACCATCCGCTCCCGGCTTTGGTGGGGATAGCGGAAGGGCTGACGATGTTCACCCGTACTCCTTTTTCGCGACCGTAGATAGCGCCCATTTGCCGCGCGATGCTCTCCAGCAACGCTTTCGCGTCCGCCATGTCGTTATAGCCGTGTATGAACCGCTCGGAGGCCATGTACGAGAGTGCCACCACACTTCCTCCTGCGGCGATCGCGTCCTTTTGGCGCGCGGTGGCCAATATCTTATGCAGACTGAGTGCGGAGATATCCAGGGTCTTTTGGAAATAGGTGTAATTGGCTTCCTCGTACGGCTTGTGTCTGCGCAAGTTCATGCTTTGCGCGACCGCGTGCAGTACGAAATCTATTTTGCCGCCAAGGAGTTCCTGCGTCTTGTCCAGCAGGTCGGCAATCTCTTCGGTATTCGTGGCGTCGCAAGGGATCAAGGGTATATGTCGCGCTGCGGCTAACGTGCGGATATCGCCTAACTGGATCGCCGTTTCGGTGTTGGTCAGAACGATCTGCGCGCCTTCTTCCATGCAGCGTCCGGCTACATGCCATGCCAGCGAACGCTCGTCTAGAGCGCCGAAGATCAAACCTTTCTTACCTGCTAATAATCCGCTCATAATTTACTTTGTTTTGCGTAAAACGATAGCGCTGTTCGTACCTCCGAAGCCGAAACTGTTGCTCAGGACCGTTTGAACCGGCGTTTCGATGGTTTGCCGTGCGAGCCGTAAGGTAGCCGCACTCGGGTCAGTCTGCTCGAGGTTGATGTTCGGCGCAACGAAGCCGCCCTGCATCATCAGAATGCTATATACTGCCTCGCTGGCGCCTGACATCCAGCACTCATGTCCGGTCATGGATTTCGTGCTGCTGATCCAGGTGTCCGTGCCGCCGAAGATCCGCGTCAAAGCGATCGCTTCTTCCTCGTCGCCTTGCGGGGTAGAAGTGGCATGTGCGTTGACGTAATCAATGTTATCCGCGGTCATACCGGCATCTTCGAGTGCGCGTTGCATGGCGATGAATGATCCCTCGCTGCTGGGCTGCGAGATCCCGCCTCCGTTGCTTGAGAACCCGTATCCGCATACTTCCGCGAGGATCGTTGCTCCGCGGGCGATGGCGTGATCGTATTCTTCTAACACCAGCGCCGCTGCTCCGCCGCTGGGTACTAAGCCGTCTCGGGCGGCGTCAAACGGCCGGCTTGCTTTGGCGGGCTCATCCACACGCGCCGAGAAGGTGCCGAGTGCATCAAAAGCCGCCATGGAGTACGGGTTCACCTCCTGCGCTCCGCCGACTAAGACCATGTCTTGCAAGCCCTGACGAATGAACATCGCCCCTAAACCAATCGCGTGACTTCCGCTGGCGCAAGCTGCGCTGACCGAAAAATTGATGCCGCGGAGATGGAAGATCGTACTGAGGTTCATGTTCACCGTGGAGTTCATGGACTGAAAAATGAGCCCGCTTCCTAAAAGCGCCGTGTCATGTTTCTCCATCATCGTTTCGTGCATCTCCACGGTCGGTTTAGCCGTACTGTCATTGCCGAAGAGGATTCCCACTTCGTTGGTTTGCAAGTAATTCTCGTCTATCTGCGCTTGTTCGAACGCCTCGCGCGCTGCCATAAACGCGTACATCGCTTCCTGCGACATACCCACACGCAAGCGGCGATGCAGGTATTCCTTCAAATCCGGCGTCTCCACGATGCCGGTTAGCGGACTACGAAATCCGTACACCGTACGCGCTGCATCGATGCCGATGCCGCTTTTTCCCGCGCGCAACGAAGCTTCCACTTCCGCTTTGTTGCGGCCGATGCACGACCAAATGCCTATGCCTGTTACAACTACTCGTTTCATCCTATTCCTCCTGCTATTTCGATCACTTGTCCGGTGATATATGCCGCTTCGTCGGAGCAGAGGAAAGAGACCAACGCCGCCACTTCTTCCGGTTTGCCGAAACGTCCTGCGGGAATGGTCTTTTTCAGTTCCGCTTCGTCCAAATCTGCGGTCATGTCGGTTGCAATGAATCCCGGAGCAACGGCATTGACCGTCACTTTGCGGGCGGCTACTTCTTTGCTCAGCGCTTTGGTAGCTCCGATAAGTGCTGCTTTTGCGGCAGAATAATTGACCTGTCCGGGCAATCCGCTTACGCCGGAGATGGAACTGATGTTCACGATCCTTCCGTGCCGCGCGCGTACCATAGCCGGCAACACATGCTTGGTGGTGTGATAGAACCCTTCGGTCGTCGTCCGCATCACCTCATGCCAATCCTCTTCGCTCATAAAGACCATCAGTCCGTCGCGACGAACACCGGCATTGTTGACCAGCACGGAAATATGTTCGCCTTCATGCGCCGCATCCCATGTGGTCAAAGCCGCCTCGATGGCTTTGCCGTCCGAGACGTCGAAAGGCAGTAACTCCGCCTGACCTCCGTTTGCTTCGATAGCGGCTTTCGTGGCTTCGGCAGCTTCCGTATTGCTATGATAGTTGATCAACACCGCGTAGCCGTCTTTGGCTAACCGTTCCGCTATCGCGCGGCCTATTCCGCGGCTTGCTCCTGTAACTAAAGCGTATTTCATTAACAATTTAACAGCTTAACAATTTAACGTTTTAACGTTTCCTTTTAGGAAATCGTCTATCTTCGCGAGATCCTCATAAAACGGCGTGTCTTCGATGATCGTCGGCGTCAGCGCACGAATAGCCTCATACTGCGCTTTGGTAGCCGGCGCTAACTGATCGGCGATACCCAAACAATCCACGGCTTGCGCCATCGCCAAATAGAGAACCGACAGGACCTGGTAGCAGTTGTCTATCACCTGTGCGCATAACTCTGCGCTGTTGGTGCCCATGGACACAATGTCCTGATTATCATTGTTATTCGGGATCGAGTGAACATAGTTCGGCATAGCGAGTGTCTGGCATTCCGCGGTCGTGCTGGTTGCCGTGAACTGACATGCCTGAATACCATAGTTCAGACCTAACGTACCTCTGTTCAGGAACGGCGGAAGGATGCCGTTGATGCGGTCGTGGCAGAGGTAATTGAGTTGCCGCTCGCTCACCATTGCCAGACGAACCAGTGCTATTTTCATCTTGTCAGCCTCCAGCGAGATGTAGTCGCCGTGGAAATTACCGCCGTGATAGACGTTCTGCGTCTCGGGATCCACAATGGGATTATCACTCGCGGCATTCAGTTCGTCCTCAATGACGAGCCGGCTGTATGCCAAGGTGTCGTATATCGGTCCTAAAATCTGCGGCGCACAACGCAGCGAATAATACGCTTGCACTTTGTCCTTGAACACCTTTGTACTCTGCGCCTTTTCCCCTTGTACGTACAGGGTGTTTTCTCGTTTCAGCAATCTCTTCGATCCTTCGCTCAACTTGCGCATCTGTTCGGCGATATGGATTTGTCCGGTGTGCTTGCGGCTCTCGTTGAGGGGCGCCGCCATCAGATCGTCGTAACTGCCGGCTATCTCGTTCATCCAAACGGCAGCGATCGTCGCCCAATGCAACAGGTTCTCCGCGTGCAACTGGTTTACCGCGCTGATTCCGGTCATGACGCTGGTCCCGTTCGTGCAACTCAATCCCTCGCGGATATGGATCTCCATCGGTTTCAGCCCGCACTCGTCCATTACCTCTTTCGTCGGTCTCCATTCACCCCGGTAGTGTACTTTGCCCTCGCCGATGAGGCATAGCGCGATATGGGCCAACTGCACTAAATCGCCGGACGCGCCCACACTGCCGTGTTTTGGGATATACGGATAGATACCGCGGTTGATGAACTCCGTCAGCAGCTTCACCAGCTTCGGATGCACGCCGCTCTTCGCTTGCGCGAACGAGCCCACACGTGCGATCATGCCCGCGCGTACAAAAAAATCATCAAGCGCTTCGCCCATGCCCGTAGCATGAGAGCGGATGATGTTGTATTGCAACTCGCGCAAATGTGCATCCTCCACGCGCCACTGAGCCATCGGACCAAAGCCCGTGTTGATGCCGTAGATGATCTTATCGCTTGCAAACTGCTCCAAGAAGGCATAGCTCTTGGCGATGCCCTGCTCCGTTGCATCATCTATGAGCAGGGCTTGCCCGCCATAGAGGATGTCGCGAACTAAATTGATAGTGATTCTCATTCTTTAGAATTGCATGACCATAGCCAAACCATTTGCCGCCGGTTGAATACCGAACGTTACAGCCATGCCGTTTTGCCGTTTTATTTCGTTATAAACCTCGTGTGAATTATTGCGTTTTATTCCTCCGACGATCAAGCATGGAATAGAACCTGCCATCAGACCGGATCCGACAGCCATGACCGCAGCGCCGCTGCCTATTAGTGCCGGTGTCTTATTTCCGATGGTGTAGTTATATACGCCCACACCATATACCGCCGTTCCGACTACGAATGTACCGATTCCGGCTCCCAAAAGACCCCAACCGGTATTCCATAACTTGTTACCTTTTTGGTAACTTTCCCACGCCTCCGTGCAGTTCTGCTGAATAAACGTCAGATACTCCTCTTTGCTCATCGTCTTGTCACCCAAAATGTAGTTGTCATCCACTTTGGTGATAATCCCGGACGGAGCGGACGTAACAGCCGTATTTTCCTGAGCAAAAAGGCTCATTGTGCATGCTAAAACACACAGAAAAACTACAATTTTTTTCATAACACTCTCATTTGTTTACAAAATAGGTTGCAAAGGTACAACTTTTTTTGCATATATGCAAATAAAAATACGAAAAAAGCGCACCGAAATGCGCTTTTTTTCTTATTTACGACCTTCTTACTTCACAACAGCTCCTTGTGCGTTGTAAAGAACTCCGTTTTTCTCGATGAGGAGTTGACCGTTTTGGAGGAACTTAACCGGTGAATCCTGAATGAGTGTTTCTTCTGTTCCCATGGGGGATTGAACGGCCTCAAACGTAGCGGTCAGTTCGATGTTGCCTGTCATGGCCATGGTAAGCGGATTGTCCGTCCGTCCGTTACTCCATTCCTTAAACTTGAAACCTTCGTTCGGAGCTGCCCGGAAAGTGGCTTGAGCACAATCATATTCAACAGACGCAGATCCTTGCTGATCATCCTCTACCAATACGGTAGCCTTGTAAAGAATCGTCTCGGTGAAGTACCAGAAATATTTCCATTCATCTGCTGTCGCATAGGCATTCACACTGCCGCAAGGTACTTCCATGGTAGCATTAATGGGCACATTCTCAAAGGCATGAGGAGCGGCTACCGGAGGAACAGTTGCCGCACAGACAATCTCATTGAGTGCGATACATTCCTGGAAGGCGTACGCTCCGATTTCCTGCAAACTCTCTCCCATACCGATACGACGCAGTTTGGAGCAGAAATAGAATGCATAATCACCTATTTTGCGCACGTTATATGGTAAGGTGATTTCCGTTATATTCGTGTTGTTTGCGCATAAATAGGCAGGAACTTCTTCGACCATGGTGCCAAAAGTCAGATCTTTTATGACGTTAGACTCAAAAGCAGTGGGATCTATCGTGCATGCTTTCGCAAGCCATGTGATATTAAGATTGTTTCCTGCAAAGGCCTGTGCACCGATATATTCTACGTTCTCGGGTATGGTTACATAGTGTACTGTAGTAGAAGAATAATTATCCGCCTGGAATGCGCCGTAGAAAGCTCTTTCCTCAATACGCTTAACTGTTCGTGGGATAATAATTGATTTAATCATTTTTTTAGAAGAAGAACCAGAACCGCCACTTGAAGTGCTATAACTGGTTGCAAAAAAAGCATTTGCACCAATACCCGTTACCGCAAATTTTTCACCGTTGTATTCCACTGTGTCCGGAATAACAACATTTTTGTTCGCAGGAAAACTCGCACCATTTTTGGCATTAACTGTGCTATAAAACGTGCCGGTAGCGTTGCTTGACCCGCTTGTGTAAGAACTCAGTTCAGGAGAGACCATTACTTCATTAGTGGTTCCTTCTACGAACGAATAGCCCAAAGTTATTCCCAAATAGGTATAACTGAAATCAAAGGCGGCGTGCGCGAGTGCGGATGTAAGCACTAACGTCACTAAAATGGAGAAAAATTTTTTCATAATGTTTATTATTTTAAGGTGAAACAATATTGGAAACGATCACGTGTTTCCTAATTCGCTGCAAAGGTACAACTTTTTTTTGATATATGCAAATTTTTATCGCTTAAAATATTTCAAACAGCTATTTTTATACATCTCATTGGCTTCTCTAAGCCAGCAATATTCCCATTTAGGGTCTGCAAAATAGACAGAGGCTTTCTCAAACCATTTGTAAGCCTCTTTCTTGTTGCCAAACGCTTTGGGCGCGTAGAACAGGGAAGTGCCGTAATAGGTCAGCGTCATCGGATCTTCCGGCGCTAACTGCGTCGCTTTCTTCGCCAAATCCATCGCTTTGAGCGGATGAAGAGACTCGTGAAGCCGCAACTCGAACACATACACCGCCGATTTGTACATCTCGTAATGACCTGCCGGTAACTGCGTTTTCAGCGCTTCCACGTGCTCTTTGAACTGTTTTACATACCGTTTGGCTTCCGGCATCAATGCCTCTTTCCCTTCTTTTTTCGCCTCTGCTACGATGTAGCCGCAGAAGCCGTATTCGTACACCAAAAGATGTGTGTTCACAGGCGAATCCGTAGCAACTGCATCGATATATGCCTGCCAAACCGTCATGTCTTCCCGTTGGTAAGCAGCGAATAATTCCCTGTCCGCAGAGAAATCTTGTGCGGACAGGGAAAAACTGCATACCATACAAAGGAGCAAAACAATGCCCCTTTGTACTTTGTACATTGTTCCTTTGTACATTCTTATTTGCCTCTTTCGAGCAACAAAGTGCGTGTCGGTTGATCGCAGACCTCGGTCGGACCGTAGTACTGGATCGGACCCGGATAGATGTAACTGGTCTCGGGATCAGCCCACGCCTCGCGATGAGCCTGGAGATACTGGAACGGTTTGCCGTTGAGGTCCACGAGAGCCTTCTGGATAACCGGTTTCATCTTACCGTTACGTTTCTCCATGTTCATCATCATCGTGATAGGCACACCACCTGCGATCCACTCAGCAGCAGGCTTGGTGAGGTTGCGAACGAGCGACATGTATCCGGTCTTGCCTGCTGCGATGAGGTGCGTAGCGTTCACGCCGATCGAGTAGCAGTAGTCTGCATCGAAGTTCGACGGGATAGCGCAACGGCCTTCGTAGCCGAAGAAGTGGTTAAGAGCAGAGAACTTACCTTTGTACTCGCCGTTTGCTTTGAGGACAGCGAGACGTTTCTGTACCATTTCGATGAGCAGTTTCTCGGTCTCGATCTGCGATACCATGACGTTTCCGTGGGGGTCACGGTCGAGCGTGAGCTGTTTGGCGATACCCTTCGGCAGCGAGCGGAAGAGGTCGCAGGAAGCCGGTGTCAGCATGGACTTCACGTATTCGCGTTTAGCGTCGTCGCCGTCGAGCGAAGTGAACTCCTCGTTGTTGGCCAGCATGTCGTTGAGCTCCTGAATGAGGACACGCATAGCCGGAATGAACTCGATCAGACCTTCCGGAATCAGCACTGTTCCGAAGTTCAGACCTGCGTTCGCACGGGCTACGATCACCTTGACGATACCCTCAACGATCTCGTTCAGCGTCATTTTCTTCGCCTCTACTTCCTCGGAGATGAGGCAGATATTCGGCTGACTTTGGAGCGCGCACTCGAGGGCAATATGGCTTGCGGAACGGCCCATGAGGCGGATGAAGTGCCAGTATTTCTTAGCGGAGTTAGCATCGCGCTGGATGTTACCGATGAGCTCGGAATAGACCTTGCAAGCAGTGTCGAAACCGAAAGAAGTCTCGATCATCTCGTTCTTGAGGTCGCCGTCGATGGTCTTCGGGCAACCGATGACCTGAATGCCGCATTTCTTCTGCAGATAGTACTCAGCGAGCACGCAAGCGTTGGTGTTCGAGTCGTCACCACCGATGATCACTACTGCCTTGATTCCCAGTTTGTTGCAGATCTCGATACCATTGTCAAACTGCCAGGTCTCCTCCAGTTTGGTACGACCCGAACCGATGATATCGAAACCGCCGGTGTTGCGGTACTCGTCGATGATAGCACCTGTCAACTCCTGATATTTGCCGTCGATCAGACCGGAAGGACCGCCGAGGAATCCGTACAGTTTGTTCTCCGGATTGAGTGCTTTCAGACCGTCATAGAGACCGCTGATGACGTTGTGACCGCCGGGAGCCTGACCGCCGGAGAGGATCACACCGACATTGAACGGCTCAGCACATTTGTTCTCGCCCGTGGTGGGTTCCATGGTAATAAGCGGCAGACCGTATGTGTTCGGGAAGAGTTTCTGAATCTCCTCTTGGTCTGCTACGGATTGAGTTTTCTCGCCTTCAACAAGACGAACGGCTCCTTGCAAAGCTACCGGCATCTTCGGCTTATAAGCCTGACGCGCAATTTGTAATGGACTTTTTTGCATAATTGTATATTTTAGTGTTTTAACGATTTAACAATTTAACAGCTTAACAATTTAACAATTTAACAATTTAACGGCTTTCAAGCCTTTAAATAGCAACCGTGAACGGATCCACGTATTTCACTTCTCCACATCAAATTCACGTTCGCTCATATATTTTGCTTTAATTGGTTCCACATTTCTTGTCTGCATTCACAAAATTGAGGCAATGCAACACGTCCGGCAATAGACTGAATGATGCCGTTGTTTTGCCGGCTCCATTAGGTCCTGCGATGATATATAAATTGGGGTGTTGCATCTCCTTCAAACCAATTTTGCCTGCAAAATTACTGCTTTTTTTTGACATATGCAAGAGTCGCGGCTTTTTTGTTGCTTTTTTTCGTCATTTTAGCAGGTATTGAGTGTGTGTTTAGCGATTATTTAGCTTTCATTTCCGTGACCATCTCGCGACCATTACGGACGTGTACGTACAGTTTGAGTCGTTTCGGAGATCCGTTTGAATCGGTTTCCGGGTCCGTTCAGGGTACGTAATAGGTCCGAGAATGGTTAACGAATGACTAAGAATATATAAGAAGAACTAACGATTTATCAGCCAATTTTAGCTGATTCATTAAAAAATGATGTGGCAGAAGTGGCAGAAACGGCATAAAATCGGGAAATTTATGCCACTTATGCCATTTATGCCAGTGCAAATTTTAATGTTTGGTAATGAGCGATAAAAAAAACATGACCACATTGACCGTATTGACCGTTTTGACCAAATTAGGAAGAAACGGTCAATACGGTCAAAACGGTCAATACAAAAAATGATGTGAGACAGTTGAGGCAGTTGGGATCTCCATGAGTAACGATTCATCTAAAAATGAGCAAATTAGATAAAAGTGTCTCAAGTGTCTCAAGAATCTCAATGCAAATTTTTATAGAGGGCAAATTTGGACATGCACAGAGAAGAGTAGGGGTCAATCGTCAGTATATGCGGAGATGTACTCGCGGTCAACACCATGGTTCCAGAGGAAATAATTCCGCATGGTATATAACCTCCCTAACGCATGGTCATATTGGTCTTGCAAGTCTTTGGCTTGCTGACGGGTGCGCTCTTTGTCTTCTTTGGACATGGCTGCACGCGCTTTATTGAAGGCTTTCAGCTCACTCCGCAATCGGGATACCTCTTTGCGCTGTTCGTCCATCTGCTCTTTGGTAAATTCTTCGTCTGTCATGATTCGGGATATTGGATGTATTGGTAAAATTCTTTCTCGGTTATGTTTTGTCCGTTCAGGTGCCAGCCGTCTCTATCATGGATGATAGTGTCGGCATCTTTCGTCCATTTCGAACCGCGCATGAAGAGATGGTACTTCGTCCATCCATGCTCGGACATGAAGGTATCAAACCGTTCATGCGCGGCTTTAATGAGCTCTTGCTCAGCTTTATATACCTCTTTTTCGGCTTGGGTGTAATGCTGTTTCATAATTGTTTAGCAGAATCCAATTCTGCGTGTGTTGCTGGCTTTAAAAAGTTCTGTTTTGCATGCTTCACGGATAGACTCCATTTCGATGGATTCGTTTCCGGTTAAGACGGCATTCACAATCTGCTTTCGGGCGATGTTCTCTATCTGTCCGCCGCTGAAGGCATATTGTTTCGCGAGTTCGAAAGCCTGCGATTCGGAGATCTCCGGCAACATGGTATGCCAGATATGTTTGCTTTCCTCTGGCGTGGGCTTAGGAAACTCTATCTTGTAGAGGAACCGACGCTCAAAAGCCGTGTCTAAGTTACCGGTGAGATTGGTCGTTGCGATTAGTATTCCGTCCAGTGTTTCCAACTCCTGCAAAATGATGTTCTGCATCGCATTCTCCATTTTATCGACGCTGTTTTCTGCACCCTCTTTCCGTTTGCAAAGGATGGCATCTGCTTCGTTGAACAGCAAGATCGGCGCCAAATCTGCCCGTTTGCAATAATTGCGGTAGCGCTCGAAGATGGCTTTAGTGTTCTTTTCCGTATCGCCAACCCATTTGCTGCGGAGATTAGGCACATCGACGGTCATGATGCCGCGTCCGGTTCTGTGCGCCAACTGAAGCACCGTCTCCGTTTTGCCTGTTCCCGGTGCGCCGTAGAAGATGCATGCAAATCCCCGCCGCATACCATATTTGGTCAGATTGTCTTGCACTTTCGTGAACTGATCCGCCTGCAGCAAGGACTCCAGTTGTGCTATTTGCCGAGTGACAGAGGGATTGAAGAACAACTGTTTCGGCACAATCGTGTCCGGTGTCTTGACATACCTGTCTTCGTCCGAAGAAGCGATGGTTTCTATACCCTGCAGAAACCGCTCTTTGGCACTTTTAGTCAACATCCACGCGTTTTTCTCCGCCTGTCCGTCGCTGATGCTGTGTTCTACCAAACCGGCTTCCTGCAATGGATGGCTGCCGCATTCCAGCAGTTGCGCTTGATTGCGCATTTCCCATGCGTGCTCAAAGAGATCCTCCAAATCGCTTCGCATGATATGCTCGTCATGGTTCTGGATATACAGATTTGTCATGGCGGCAAAGATAATCAGATCCGTCTTGTCTTTGATTGTCGCCAACTCACGAGCTATCACAAGGTGTGGATTGCCGTTAATCAGCTGCAGCAGACATTCCTCAAACTTATCGTAAGAAATCCGACTGTGATCCTTCTTGTTCATCAGAATACACAACTCTCCTAACCATTGCTCAAGCGAAATATTGGAGTAGTTCTTGGGCGTATAGGTTTTGTTCTCGCGGACAGCCTCAATCACCTCGTTCGGGATGTTGTAATACTGTTCGCCGTCGGAATCTTTGAACTCGTTCAAGTACTGCCTTTTCACCAATTCGCTGATGGCGGGCCAATAGGTCAGAATCGTCACTTGGTTGCATTCGTAGAAGCCGGCAATGTCTTTATATCGAATCCGGGAGTATGTAAAGCAATCGAAGAATGCGGCGAAGATCATCGCCGCTTCTTCGGACATATTGACACGTTCTGCGAAAGCGCGGATATAGGGTTTAGCGGCTTCGATACTCTCTTCGCACATCTCCTTTTCGCGCATCTCATTCAGAATAGAATCAATCAACTTGATTTGTGAGCATCTGCTCAAATCCTGCGTCTTGTCTTGGGTTTTCATATCTTTTACTGTATTATATTGTCGTGCGTACACTATAATATAGTAAAAATTTCTGAAAATTCAACCAAGACCTCATTTTTTTCTGCGATTTTATGACACAATTTTCTCCATTACCTTCTCATCGCCAACGAACAAAGTGACTACATACTCACCATTCTCCGACAAGTAGCTCCAGTCACCATCACATTCACAATCTCCTTCCACACACTCTTTCTTTGAGTTTCCGACATCCTCCAGGAATTCGTCTATCGAATTGTAGGAGTCTAGACTATCATCCCACTTGTCATAGTTGCCAAGATCGTTAACATAATCATCATAGAATTCCTGCGACTTAGGAGCAACAATTTCATATTGTTCATCAACCCAATACAAATTACGGTCATGCAGGATATACAAATACGCATTCTTTGTGTCATCACGACTTGTAAATGAGACGTAAATAATTCCGTCTTTTAGATCTTTAATATCCATAGTATTAGAACGATACCCTATACATCGTGAGGTTTTAGAATTAATAATTTATTCAAAAGTTTCTACTTTTTAACAAAATGAAAATGGTAAGTACTTTGCACGCAAGTGAAAGTTTCTGCGGCGAAATCTATGGATTGGACTTCGGAGGTCATGTAGCTGCCTTTCGGAGATTGAATCCATACATGATAGCCGACTTTGATGCCCGGCGTGTAGCCGCACTTTGTATCGCCGACTATCATGTATTCATTGCCGCCTTCGATAAGACGGATGACCACCTCTCCTTTTGGAGCGTCCTTGAGTTCGTCACCAAAGTACGCCTCAAAATTCTCCAGATTTTCAAATGGCTCTAACCAACGCATATAGTTATCCTACTCTTTGCATCCTGCGACGATTCCTGTCATCACAGCAAACTGTTCAAGTCACTATCTACTAAATCGCAATTCCATTCAAAGCTATCAACACCTTCACACTCGCCGGCATAGAATATACCATTGTAGATTAAACTGCCAACGAGTCTATCCGGCCAATGCTCTTGTAATACATCGGAAACGTGACAATCGTTCCAGTCCGTACAATCAATCGGGCGCAATGCTTCCGGATCAAATTCATCAGCGTTGATATCAAAACAATATTGACATCCGTAAATCGGACCATATTGTAATGCAAAACGAACCGATTCCACGTTTTCAGCCAAACCTTCATCCACTAATTGCTGCGCCACCTGCTGCATCCTACGGCGAACTGCATCAACGACAATATTCAAATGATCATCGGTTGTCTCGTTGTGACGTATCTGGATATCCTTGTACATCTCAACAGGATCACTCATGTCGCAGTTATCCGCCATTTGCATATTCTCAACAAGCAGGAAATCTTCACCGGGTTCTTCTTCGTTTACTTCTAAATCGTATTTGCTCCGATCAATAATGATGGCATTGTCTTCCAATTCGTCCTGATCACCATCATCAATGGAATAATACATACCGTCACCGGAAGCATAGAAATCAAAAATGATGTCGTATTGTCTTTCCGTTTGCTCTATGTATTTTTCTTCCAACTCAGATAAAACATCGGTATCGAAGCCTTCGTCGTCAATAAGGGCGTTCGATTCTTCACCAATAATTGGGAATAAGGATAAGCGATAGCTTGATTCCGGAAATAAAGTCAGTTTCATTGTTTCTTACGATTGCCTATACATCGCGAGGTTTTTAATTATTGTTATTATATTCTGCGAATGAAAATTCGCGAATATTGTCTTTTACCATTAAGGTAGGTACGCCCGGAAGGAATGTTGAGTTCATACTCATTTCCTACTATCTCAAACTGGTCAGGATTATATTTTTCCAGGAATGTAATCGGTACTCCCATTATTTCCATGTAATCCATCGGGATACGATTCGTAGCCTTTACACTAATTGCGTCATAATTATCATACTTGGGGTAATCTTCCGAATTGTACTTATTGGTTAATACTAAATTCTCATGCCTTTTCTGAATATCCATATTGGTAAACCAACAGATATTACCAAATATTTTCAATGAATTAGAGGGTGGTTGAACAAAGGAATGAACCTTGTTGTATCCGATCCACATTTGATTGGTTCTAATATACGGAAAAACCTCTTTGTATGTAATAAGATTCTGACTGGCAATAATCAAGAATAATTTCTGAGATTTCATCAACATAGCCACATATTTTCTCAACAACGAGAAAGGAGGATTAGTGACCACAATGTCAGCCTCCTGTAATAGTTCAAAGCACTCGGGACTATCAAAAGAACCATCTCCGTTGAGAATGGATAATGTGTTTTTGTCGTTCTTGATTAACTCATGAATATCTGTTATGTCATTTAACCCGTCTTTATTGATTCGAACTTCTTGTATTTGGAGTTTATAAGCGCATGTATTCGAATCGCTATAACAAGTAGTAATTAATTTCTTTAATCTTAGTTGATTAAAGTGTTGGACAAAATATCTATAAAAATTGCTCTCATAAGGATTATCGCAATTGCATAACACTATTTTATTGGCAAAGTGACGGCTATAGAATTTTAATTCCATTTCTATATCCTCCAATCGAGTGTAAAACTCGTCATTCTTGATTCGCTTGGCAATATTGAGGTTATTGTTTCTCATTAATAATGCTATGTTCTCACATCAAATACTTGACCACACTCTCCCAATCGGGAAAACGTTCGGTGTCCATTTGAATCCAATGGTCTCCGAACTGCTCTGCTCCGTGATTTGGGCGGTCATCAATGAGATATGCCTCCGGACGGATGAGCATATCTTTATGATGACAAAGAATCAGTCGCTTGTAGAAAACTCCCTCTTTGCGTGCCGAATCGAAGTAATGTTGCACCCATTTCACCTTGTCCGACCATGCGGACGGATTCATCCACGGAGCCGTACTGAGAATGTAGAGGTCGTATTTCTCACTCAATGTGCGTACAGCTTCAATCGCTCCGGGCATCGGCTCCATCAGTGCAAAGATGCCGGGGATGTCATCGTAATGCGGTTTGCCCTTTTCATCTTGCTCGTACTGATGCTTGATTTCTTCGGGCACTTTTGCTAATCCTGACTTGAAATCCACCAGCACATTATCCATGTCTATAAACAGAAGCGGTTTTTGTAAATTTTCCATATTTTATAATAATCACAAAATGTACAAAATTCAAAACAAGATATATTTTTTATGCATTTAAGCTATATCCGTAGCCTTTCGAACGCAATTCCTGTATGTCTTCTTCGCGCAGTTTTTGTTGAGGAGCGAAAGAACGGCGAATACAATCGGAAAGGATATACATAGCCACTGAACGGCGTAAATCCATATTGATTAGATTACTTGCCACGCGGATATGAAGTACATTCGTTCCTTCTTGCATTTCACGGAGTTTATAGGCAATGTTATTCTTCGTCAACACATACAATTCCGATTGTTGCGCGATATGCGGTGCGTCATCAAAGGGCGCTTTGCTAAATGCCTCATTAACCAAGGCCATCAGCCGCTCTACATCTGTGATTCTCTCTACTGAAGGATTATTGCGAGCGCGATTGTCATAGATAAAATTGAAATCAATCTTGTTACGCGAACTACGGACTGCCGATTGAATATTGATAACCCACTTTCCTTTTCCGCTCACTGACTGTAAATCGCGAAAGAAGAGGTTTCGCATCTGTTGTTGCTCCTCTGTCGCATTATCACTTATGAAGTAATACGAATCGCGTTCATCGGGATCGACTTCCTGATTCTTGCATAGGAAGTTGAATCCCCCTAATAATGCCATATGATACCCAAACCACGAAGTGCCCATCTCGTCAAAGCCGCTGGTTACCATGATGGTGACATCCGATTCTCGGTTAACAAAACAGCCGTATCGCGTATTAACCGGTATCAATTCCACCACAAAGTTTGAGACAGGATTCTCTTCATCGCTAACTTCATCCGCCATATCGCGTAAACGCAATTCAGAGTACCGATTGCAGACATCTGCGATGTCCTTAAAATCAATGCCTAAGCGCGTTTGAAAGCGCGAAAGGAGTTCTGCACGGGTTGTAAACCGACTGCTTTTGTATTCTTCAGGACAACCATCCGGCAGATTGCGGCAATACTCATTAAAAGCTGCTGAATTGAAACGCGGGAACTGCTTTAACATACGGATATGCAATTGCTTCAGTTCTTCTTCTCGTTTTTCCTCCGCAATAGCATCCATGAATCCCGAACCAACCAAACCGGCAGGGATAGCTACCAACGCAATTCCTATCAAACCAAGCAGCGAAGCAATAACCTTGCCGGTAACCGTTATTGGACCGCCTTCAAACACACCGTCTCCTCCTTCCATATAGCGTGTGTACGCCCATACGAGTGCATCCCAATAATTGCGATACACATCAGGTTGCGCAATGCTCTCTACAATGTAGAAGATGATAGACAGAATGGCGGTAAGCACCAAGATGATACCTAACGAAATCAGCATTTCATATTTCGTGGTAGCAAATGCCTTTCTAACAAACTGCAGACGATTTAATAATAGTTTCATGATTCTATTATACTAAGGATATTTTATGAATTATTTTTATTCATTCAAAATATCATAGCACTTACTACCGTATTCTTTCATCTTTTCATAGGCATTAGTTAGTGATTGATTTGAGAAAGTATGGGCTATAATTGCTTTAAATGTTTTCTTTTTGTTACCAACTTTACACGAGATTTTGACAACAGAACAGAAAGCTTTTTTACTTTTGTCTTCTCCTTTTTCTTTTAATTCTATCGGTTCTTTCCTCTTGATGAATTCAATTTGTATTTCATTCCTCCCATTGGCATAGTTAAATAGTCTCTCGAAGAAATCAGAGCAGAAGATAACATTCGTTTGAGTTTTTGGATTTATCTCATGCAATAGAGTTTCCAAATAAGGCATCAAAACCTCGAGATTTGCATTATCAGTGTCAAATTTGCGCGAGGCATAAGGAATTAGTTCTAATTGCAGTTTTTGGGTCAATACTTTTCTTGTGGCTTTTTCCTTTAAAGATTTAATTTCAGCTTTAACAGCAGCATTATTGTGCTTACCACTGTTATCTATTAGTTTTTTGGGGAAACCATCTGTGGGGTCGATTCCTGTATTTTCCCATTGGCTCAAAAAAACAGCTTGTTTCAAATCAAAGGCATCAACTTTGTAAGATTCATGTTCTCCGAACTTAGAATATTTCTCCTTATAAGAATCGATAAATTTATCCTCTCCTTTGTCAAAATCAATTCCTAAGTCTTTTATTGATTTCATCGTTCTAAGTGGATTATCGTTTTCCATTGCGCTGATTCCGGGATTGAGCATTACCATGACGGTTTTAGCATCACGGTTTCCAGTAAAATAGCCGGGTAATCCAAGCGTGGATAATGTATAAGCATCATCCTTATCCTTATCCTTATGTTTGTTATCTCCGCTATATAATTTTTCAGATAACTTAACCGCTGCGGATATGCCGGGGACTTCTTCTTTGATGCCTTTCAGTTGAGCCGACTTATGCAAAATACGATAAAGTTCAGTGAGGTCTTGCTTGATTCTATCATCAAGAGTGATTGGTGTTTGTTGTTCCATAATTTTTTGTTGTTCCATAATGCGCATTTAGGGATATTATAAAACTAAAAAAGGATATGCGAGAAGTGACAGATAAAAAAGTGCTACAATAATCCATGTCATTGTGCGTCTTACCTTATAGTCTCGATTTAATGCTATTATACATAAAATGATAATAATAATGACACTTAAAAGAGTCATCCAGAACCCATCAATAAAAAAATGTTGCCATAGTAAACCTGCACTCAAAATAGGAAAGCAGTCTACGTCGCTATCTTCATATTTATCTTTTAAACGATAATACAAATTGACACCAAAGCCCATTAGAATAAGTATTGTGGAGAGTACTTTATCCCATGTACTTTCTGCGAATTGGTAAACCCATACTGATGTGAAAATCAAAAGAATGGAAAATACTACCCAATATGCAATGTTCTTAATCTTTATAATTGTTTGTCGTTTTGCGCTTGCTTTGAATTCATCTTCCCATTTATCAATAGGTTTTTGAAAAACTTGACTAGGAACAGGTACTTTTAGAGCTTCACTAAGAGCATCATTATACATTTTTAGCTTAGCAGTCGGGTATTTTTTTTGTAGCTCTTTAAATATTGCCTCTTTCTTTTCGCGTTCTGCTCGCTCAGCTGCTTCTTTTTTCTCTTTCTCTGCACGCTCAATTGCAGCAAGGCGTTCTCTTTCTGCGCGCTCAGCAGCTTCTCTTTTTTCGCGTTTTGCACGTTCTATAGCAGCAAGGCGCTCTTTCTCGGCGCGTTCGGCTTCAGCTTTAGCTTTGCGTTCAGCTTCTGCTTTAGCCATCGCTTCGCGTTCCGCTTTTGTCGGACCACTAATGACCTCTTCCATGTATTTTTGAACTTCTTCGAAATCTGCATTCTTCTGTTCTGCTTTGCTCATGATGAGATCCATTACTTCCGGTGAAATTTTTCCGGCATCCTTAATGCCCATGCAGTGTTCATCAATCAGGGCTTTTAATTCTTTAGGTATCATAATAATTACAATATTTTTAAGGATTTATAATGTACATATATTATGTCATTTAATTTTTACAGGTCTTATCGGAAGGCCATCGGACTTACAATTGCGGCTAATCAGATCATCATCAGAACATATCTCAAATGATGTCGCATAATCTTTACCGGACATATCATCTTGAGTAGAAGACCAATAACTATGTTCTTTTGAAAAATATTCGTCTTCATTTTCGTATTCACTATCATAATATCCTGCGCCTGGAACAAAAATTGAATTTCCATTTGGTCCAATTACTTTGGCTCCTTCGATTCCATTGAGGGTATTTTTAATAATTTTACACTTAACGATTAATTCATCAAAGTCATCTTTTGTAGGCGTTTTAATTCCATTTCCAAGCAACTTTGTTGCGGGGTCATGAGCAGCATCAAGTTCTCCTTTAGTGTAATTAACGGCAGTATAATTAAATATTGAAAATTTCTTTTTTGTCATTACCTCTCCCCATGCATAATAATTTCCGAATTTTTCCGGTTTTTTAGCACCTAAATTACAGGTTGCCCATAATACGCTTAATCCCAAATCGATGAATTCACATTCTACATTTGGGGTTCCTTTTCCAGATTGAATGCGTTCCGTTTTCTCATTATCTTTGGAAGCATCCGAGAAAATTGGCTTCACTAATTCTCCAAGCGCATTCACGGCAGATATTTGTAGTTTTAAACCTTTACCGTTCAATTGCTCATATAGATCTTTGGCTTTAGAGATCATATCCGTTTCAAGAACCTTGAATGGCAACATAGCTAAATTTTCACGTACCTCTGCAGCATCCCAATTAAGCGATTTTTTGAGGGCAAACATGGCGTTTAACTGATTGTCTACCGACAGAATCTTTATGGTGTATGTAACCTGGTTTCGTAATTTGTCTTGCTCTTCTTCAATACGCTTTTTCTCTGCTTCTTGTTCTTGGCGAATACGTTCTTTTATTTCACGCTCCATACGCTGACGTTCTAATTCTTGCCGGGCTTTACGCTCTGTGCGCGCTTCTTCATCTTCCCACCAAATCAGATTGTCTGTAACAAAGGAGCATTCTTGTAAGTTGGAAGCAGTCGGCTTAATCAGGCCCAATTCAACCTTTAGGGCCTTAGCCAGAACCTGTAGTTCGTTACTGTATCTATCATCGGCTTTTCTGCTATTGTAGAATTTTAGGGCTGCTTGCGCACCGGATTGATTTAATTCTGCTATCGTCTCAAGTATAGATATGTTATCTTCGTCATAATCAGAGAATGTTTGCAGTTTAGCAAGCAAGTCTTCGGCGAATGCGTCCCTTCCATTTTTCATGTAAGCTATATATGTCCAATATATGCGCCAATAGTTACTAACCAGTTTTGCTTTACGGCTTTCTTGTTCTGCAATGATACCATCCGGATTGAGTGCAGCAAAGGTCATGTAATACAGGCATTGGATAAGATCATATTGGTCATTATCCGTTTTTATAGCAGAAATAGCATTCTGCCATGTGCGGAAGACAGATTTGATATTTCTTATTTCTCCTTCTTTGATGACGTCAAGCAAATCATCCGGGTAGATAGAATCTACAGATGATGCACTCGCAGCAGCAGGTTGGCTCTTGAGTTGATTAAGAGCTGCTTCCATCAAATCGATTGCCTCATCCTCACTAATGTTCAGTTCAGAAGCCTTTTGCAGAATCTGTTCCGCCTCTGCCTCATCGTATTTACCATCATCGAGAAACGTATTGATAAACTGTTTCAGTTCATCTACCGGTTCTAACTTTTTCTCCGCCGGTTTTGGCTCAACCGGCTGAACTTTATTAAAATTAAATGCCATAGTATTATTGTGAATTATGTTAATATTACAACCTTCTATCCAGACGGACAGTCACTTTATCACACCCGCCTAAGTATTGTGAGGCCATTGACTTATTTGACTCTGAATCACCTTTTGCCACAAAGCGTGTTGAGCCAGATGGAACCTCTGTCGGAGGTATACCTTCTTCCTCGCGCCCTGGGACTATTTTATAGCCTTGCGCCTCCCATATAGCACAACCATTGATAGCAGGATTTGCGGCAAGGTTGGCTATCTCATTATTTAGTTGCCGAATCTGACTCATCTTATTGTCCAACTCTTTATTAAGACGCTCTGCTTCCTGCGCCAATGAGCGCGCACGCGATATGTATTGGCGGTACTCATTTGTGATGCGTGCAATATCTCCATCACGATACGCCCATGCGCTCTTGTCTCGCCAGACATTAAAGACAATCGTATTCAAACGGTCAAACGTCTTGAAGTTAGACTCAAAATCTTGTATTCCACTAAAAAACATATTCCTACATGTGCATATTAGTCATGCTATCCATGATAGCAATCATTCCTTTTAGTTTCTGATTACAGCCTATCACCTCCGAATCCAAAGTAGTACAGAATGTTTTTGTCAATTGACCTATTTCCGCCATTTTGTCCCGAATCTGCGCTAAAGACCGATTATAGTCTTCTACGGCAGCTTCTAGCGCTTGGTATTTATTCTGAATTTCGCTATCCGTGTTCCCTGCACATTCGCTACCAGGGAATGATTCGTTGCGAATAGGTTTGTAGCGCTGAACGATGTTGTCGCGTTTACTAACCGCCTGACGTTGAACCGATTGAGCATCTGATTTATTGTGCTCCAATTCAGATTGGATTTTCCGAATTTGCTTATCTATCAATGCGCCACAAGCCATCGCTGCCCCACGGAAATGGTTCAGTTTGACATTGTATTGCTTAACAACGTCCAAATGGGTTACATGTACATCATCTGCCATAGCTTACATGTGGTAGTTTTGGAGTTCGTCTGCACGTTTGCAGTATCCTTCTATATACTGCGAAAACTCCATCATGATTTGCGCCATCTTATCCACTTCTTTGCGCTCTTGCGTAAATTGATCCATGAATGTTTGCGCTTGCTTATCCTGCCATGTGCTGCAAGCGCGATTCATTTGTTGGCCTAATTGGTTAAATAAGGTGGATAATGCACCACTAGCCTGACTTAGATTTTTGCCAAACTGACGTAATTCGGGAATTTGTCCGATATGAAGATCTTGTGCCATAATTATGATTTTTAATAGTTTCTTACTAATTCATTAAATGTTGCTTCTACGTCCAATGCTGATTCATACTCATTAGTATTTCCTTTCTGAATCTTTTTGGTCGGAAGCATGTATGGTGAAATTAACTGGGAACTTCCTCCGTTAGGATTATAGTAGTAAGCGCGAAGTCTGTTCTCCGCCTCTTGTATCTCATGTAGTTGAAGTTCATAGAGGCTGAAGAACGATTCCGTATCTTTATCCACTTGCAAGAAAACAATATGTCCAAATAATTTGTATAGTTCAAGATTGTCAAGGGAATAGCCATTACTATTAGACAGCGCTATCTCGGATGCTTTGTTAACTTGCAGTATGGTATGAACTCCATGCTCAGGACCTTTCTGCAAAATATATCTCAGTGCGTCTCGGTATGTTTTGACATCTGATGGCATTTCATCTTGGGGTGCGGCAACTCCAAAATTCAAATTAGCCATTATTGATAGTGTGCCTTGAATATCATTTTCGTCGGGTAAAGTAAAAATATCGGATTCGGAAGAAGATGACTCTTCTGTATCAGAAGGTAAATCCGCATTATTTTTCAACAAGTTAAATTTTTCTTGACCTAAAATAGTTAATATCGTAGGTGTAACGCTATCGCTACCGATCTCGGCACATAATGATTTGAGCCGAGAACCGCTTTGCTTAGGCTCTAATAAATCAATATAACCATTATCTGCCATGCGTTTGAGAAGGTTATTATACTCTGCACCTTCTATCCCTAAACTATTGATCACTAAGAAACGATAACCTAACTCGTTCTTTCTACTGGACAGGATAAGCGATAGCAGGATATCTATGCTTGCACGAGTAACGAACTGCTTGTCATTATATCCCATCGTAAGGATGTTCTGTCCTTGCTCGGGAATGAGATGAATTAAGTTAGGCGCTTGGTCAAACGAGATATTTTGTCCGGCAGAAGCCACCAAATAGCGTTGGTTTTGGCTAACTAGTCGTTCTGCATTAGCATATAGAGAATAGTTCTGACGTCCACTAAAGAATACCTGACCATTGGAGTTATGTCCTGAAGCTTTATCAATACTCCGTTCTATAAATTGCTCAACAACACTCTTATCTTCAATGCTCTTTTTATCATCACTAATAAAATTATATTTGAATCGATGGTAACCATCTGTCCCCTGTAAGAAACATTGTCCACGATTAGTCGTTTTCTCTCGCTCCATCCTGTTTGCTTCTTGTCCGACAATCTCTTTGTGCTCTGCCTTTACAAGCATTTTTGCATCCGTATCGACACAAGGCAAAATCCAAAAATCTTGGAATTGATTTAGCACACCTTGATCCAATAATGGGCAGTTGTTTAATGACTGCGTTGCCATCAAAAGGTGAATACCAAAGGCACGTCCTTCGGTAGCAATTATCGTAATCGCATCGACAATCTTACGAGCTAATTCCGGATTTTCAGAATTGGTCTTGAAGAGGTTTTGACACTCATCAACAATGAGCAATATTTGCGGTAATGGATTGTTCGGGTGTATCTTATTGTACTTTGCCAAATCGCCTCCACAATCAGTAAACATCTCTTTGCGAGTGAGCATTTTTTTTACCAGACTTCCGATAACTTCATATGTAATTAGATCGTCTGATTTATCAACTAAAACTGCACCGGCTTGTTGCAGTTGCTTGTATCGTCCGAACTCCGGACCTTTGAGGTCGATTAAATATAACTCTAAATCTTCCGGCTTGTATTTTAAAGCAAAACTGAGAACAATATTATGCAAAAAAGAGGTTTTTCCGGAACCCGTTCCTCCAATAACAAAGGAATGGTAGTGCGAACCCGCGATATCCATCTTGTATTTAACCGGCACACCGGTACCTTGTTCATATCCAATGATTGCCGATAGTTCAGGTGAATTTTCAGGATAAGGAGCATTAATAATCGCATCCCAATCATGGAATACTTTCACTACCGAACGATCATTGATGTACTTCGTAGCAGCCGGCATCCACTCTCTATCGCGAGTGAAGATATTTGCTTTCTGCACGATATCCATCGGTACACCCATAAAGAAATCATCGTCAGCATCAATGGTTTGTATAACAGATGTCAGATTCAATATGCTGTCGTTTTGTGCGTATGGCGGTTGCTCGTCCTTATTGTTCATCACAATAAAATAGATACCACTATTGGCTCCATTTTTGAACAAACTTGTTAACTCGCCTCTATTATTCGCGTCATTAGCATTCAAAACAACTATTTCATATGGACGATAGATAGTGCCGTCCTCCATATTCTTTCGCTCTAAACTGCAACCAAGATTATTGCTGTCATCCTCCATTAACTTGGATAGTTTAGAGTAGAGCATAGGCACTCTACCGGATTCATATATGACATCAACAATTCGGCTATCAATATTTTTTGCTAAGAACCGTGCCCATGGGTCTTTACTGCAATTAATCAGATTACAATGCACCTTCGTCACAGGCAGAGAAAGTAGAATATTCATAACCAAATGGTTGAGCAAATCAATAGCGTGATCTTCCGATTGATCGGAATAATTGATGACGATATTCTTTTTCTTGTTTCCCTCAACTTGCCAATATAATCTATTGTTACGAATCTTAAATTTATCTCGCATTATAGAGTCATATGTGGTATATGTAAGAATCGGCAATGTTACATTTTTACCAACTATACTCTCTAACTCGCCAAAATATTGCTCAGGAATCGTACTCTCTTCAATTGGCGGAAGAGGAGAAAAGCCCTCAAACCGGGCACCTTCATTACCATCGCTAATCCCATTCAGTAAATATTGCATACATTGCTCAAAGACATCTTCTTGTGAAAAGAGGTCAATAGTATAATGAACAGAAGGCTGTTGGTCGGGCAATTCCTGATTATTATCAAGTTCCGTAAATAATGACCGTTGTGAAAGTAAGTCAAAGGCATTCGGATTAATCGGTGCATTAACATCGCTCAACACAACAAACTGAAGTCCAAACTGACTACCTCGATTGAGCAAAGTATTGAGCTCGTTGCTATATGGTTGGTAACCGGAAGGGTTATTAAACATCACGACCAACTCATATCTCGGATTGTCCGCATAGAATCGGTCACCCAGACGATTTATGTCGAACATACGGCGTGTCATCTCTTGAGAAAGGAAATGCTCAATTGCATTTCTATCTTGTAACAATCTACAGATCGGCGCATCCTCTTGATTACCAAGATGTTTCATGAATACATCTCCCAGACCGATAAAATCCGGATCAATGAAATTGACACGTACACTTCCTCTCGGAAAAGATAACAGCACAAACAGCAGATACTGATTGAGCGTACGCTCTGCAGCATCTGTCTCCACAAAATTGTTGCTATCGAACGGCTTGATTAACACATGAGAACCATGTACCTCCGTGAACATCGGATAATCAATACAAACATCTTGTATCAATTTGCATCCGCCCCCTCCGGCATAAATCATCTGCAAAGCCTGATGCTCCTCGGCGGCAGTACTGATACTTTTCAGGATATCCTTTATATCATTCCCAACAGAATAAGGAATATATATAGGATCTTCCAATTGCAATTTCTGCAACTCCTCCTGCAAGTCTTTCTTAGCGAACTCAAATTCGCGCTTGTCAGTAAGATTAGAAACCCGACGCTCAAAACTATCAATGATATAGTCTATTTGAGATATTGTAGTTTTCATGTTTTATAGATTGTTCTATATTTATCTAATTTAGCATTCTGTATTTACATATCGTATTGTACCAAATGTCATACAAAAAAAGTACTACTTCTGTTGTATCATCACAGAGGCTCTCGCATTGCCCGAATCGTAAATACAGCAAAAGTAGTACACAGTATGTGCACTAACAAGTGCCAATTATTACGATTCTGGAAACTTGCGAGATTTCTGTGAATCCAATTGGTATTATTAGCTTTAAAAATATGTAAGCGTCTCACCACAGATGGTGAATGCTTTCTTTTCCGCTGAAAAGATGCTGCAAAATTACAACAAATATTTGACATACGCAAATAAATTGTTATTTTTTTTCTTGAACGCCACTTTTTTTGCACATAAGGTGTACTACTCGCTTGTTCGACTATGCGAAAAACAATGCAAAGGTACAATAAAAAAGCGAAAGGCGCAAAGGTTTGACCCATTACGCCCTAATTAGCCCTAAATTTCGAATTTACTCCGTTTTATTTGCGTTTGAGTAGATCATCGGATAATCTTCGCAGATACTCCGCAAGCGATTGTGGTCACGAACTAAATGCGAAAGATAGAGTTCTTGCAACGAATCTTCATATTGAGGATAAGCGTCTGTTAAATGTTTATGCTCCTTCAATAATTCATTTGCATAGCCGGAAAGTTTGTAAATAGCGGCATTCATCGTCTTTTCCGGCATGTGTGACAGTGAATCGGCATAAGTGATATAGAGAGATGTATATTGCTTGTCGATTTCGTATTTCAGGTTTAGCCATGTAGAATCGACTGAATGCTGTTCGGTCATCTGTTGCGGTGACGGCTCATCGGAAGGCGACAACCACAGAAAGGCAACTATAGCAAGCAATACAGCCATCATCACCGGTAATAGCCACATCATCCGCCAATAGCGGTGAAGAGCAGCACGGACTTGGCGGACAGAAGTGTAGCGGCTTCTATCGGAAGTAAGACAACGACTGATAATCGGTTTAGCCGAATGCGGAAAAAGAAGTGCCAACATCTTGCCCAAAGCATAGATGTCCCTCTCGGGAAGCAAGACATCTGTCGGCAGTTGTTCTTCTGTACTGATAGACGGAGACGTACCGATATTCTTGGCGATATAAGCCTCGTTGTCCGCAAAGCCGAAATCAATCAGCCGGACATGATTGCCGGAGTCAGTAATGAGGATGTTGCTTGGCTTCAGGTCGCCGTGGACGATTTGGCGGTCATGCAGGAAAATCAATGCCTCCATCAGTTCGTCCGCTACGCGGCGACGCTCAGTAGAGGAGGGGTTTTCTGCTATGAATTTATCCAATGGGCGACCATGGATGTATTCCATGAGGATAGCTCGCCCTAACTGCGGATCATCCACCATGGCTATCGTCTGAACCACATAAATCGAATCCAGACGATGCATGATCTCAAACTCACGCTCCAACAGGAGTTGGTTGCGAGTATGTTCGCCTTCGATGGGTTTGGCTGCCTTCAGAACAACCCATTTACCGCCCATTTGCGCACGGTACACCAAGTTGTGCCCGGAATCGGACAACAACTCATAATCCGTGAGGCGATTTGCACCTAATTCTTGCGAACTAAGCGGACGAATAGGACCCGATGTGAACGAATTTGTATCCATTGACGGTGCAAAAGTACAAAAAAATTTGCGTATATGCAAATAATTTTATAATTTTGCGCAAATTTTCAGATTATGGAGACTTCTTTTCAAACGAATAGCATCGCTATCAGCCAGTTGAAGAGGGCAGTTGAAGTGCGTTTCGGACATGTTCCGGCAACTCCAGCGGACTTTGGAGAACTGAGTATATCTATATTGCGTGCAACCGGAGAACGACTCAGCCCGGACACCCTCTGCCGTATTTGGGGTTACAAGAAAGGCTATCCTTCCGTTCGGCAGAGCACGGTGCGTGTGTTGGAACAATACGCAAAAGCGAATGAAGAATCGGACTTCATTCATACCGCCGCTATTCATGCCGACGAGTGCCAGAAAGGCGACCGCGTGCGTATTGCATGGCTTCCGAACCGCGTTTGTGTGTTGAGCTATTTGGGCGACTACCGATGGCGCGTGGAGGAAGCAGTCAACAGCAAACTGCATGCCGGCGACACGTTCTCATGCCGCACGATAGCGCAAGATCAAGCGTTGATAGTGGATCATTTGCAAACGAGAGATGCCGACTACGAAGGCTATGCCATCGGTGGCAAGAACGGTCTCACATTAGTAGCCAAGATATAACAAGCTATATTTTGGGGTATGGGGGTATTTGTCGTCATAAAACATTGATTATGATGGTTTTATGTATGTCGTGATTCCCGTGACGGAATTTACGTCACGTAAAATTCGCTGCAAAGGTACAACTTTTTCTGAGATATGCAAATAAATCTGCATTTTTTGCGATAATAGGACAAAGAAAAAGTAAAAGGCGCAAAGGTTTGAGCCTTTGCGCCTAATTGGAATTCAAAATTCGGCAGACAGATTGATCCTATTTGCCGTTTTGGTCGCTTTCGATGAGGGCGAGGAGTTGGGTGACGGCTTCTTCCTGCGGGATGTTTTTGAGGACGCACTCTTTGCCGCGATAGAGGGAAATGCGGTCACGACCGGCTCCCACATAGCCGTAATCAGCATCCGCCATCTCACCGGGACCGTTCACTATACAGCCCATGACGGCGATCTTGAGACCTGTGAGATGAGCGGTGGCGGCTTTCACTTTGTGGATCGTCTCCTCCAAGTTGAACATCGTCCGTCCGCAACCCGGACAGGAGATATACTCCGTTTTATAAATACGCACGCGCGCGGCTTGCAGGATGTCCTTGCTCAGGAAATTCAGTTTGTTCTCCGAGAAATTCGGGTTGATGAGCGTTAGTTCGGAAGCTTTGAACTCCCAAAGCAAGCGTCCGCATTCCGCTGCGGCTTGCAAACAGAAAGTCTCCCAGTTATTCTCCAGCGACGAATAGCGCACTTCCACCAAACCGCCGATGTTATCCCAAACTTCTGCGGTCACCGATCCATCGTAGCGCACGGAGTCTTCGTCCACGAAATAATCCACCAACTCTTGCGCTACAGGTATCTCATTCTCAGGTGCTTCGCTGAGGCTTACACGGATCGTGTCACCGATGCCGTCCGCCAACAAAGCACCTATTCCGACCGCCGATTTGATACGTCCGTCTTCGCCTTCTCCGGCTTCCGTTACACCGAGGTGGAGCGGGAAAGCCATGTGCTCTTTGTTCATCGTTTTGACCAAGAGACGCACGGTCTCGACCATGACGCGTGTGTTGGAAGCCTTGACGGAAATGACGATATTCTTAAAATCCTGCTCCACGGCAATATGCAGAAACTCCATGACGGATGCCACCATGCCTTCCGGCGTGTCGCCGTATTTGTCCATCATCCGTTCGGATAGCGAACCATGGTTGACGCCGATGCGGATTGCGGTCTCGTGCGCGCGACATATATCTAATAGGTGTATGAAACGCTCCTTCAGTTTGGAGGCGTCTTTGCTGTAGTTTCCCGGGTTGATACGAACCGCCTCTACCACTTCCGCTGCGGCATCCGCCACTTCGGAATTGAAATGCACGTCCGCCACCAGCGGAACAGCTGTCAGCACTTGTGCGTGGATCTCTTTGAGCGATTCCACTTCGCGAAGTCCCTGTGTGGTGAACCGCAGCAGTTCTGTTCCTGCCTCGATGCAACGTCGCGCTTGATCGACAGAAGCGTCAATATCGTTCGTGGAAGTGTTCGCCATCGTCTGAATTCGGATGGGGTAGTCGGAGCCGATGAAGATGTTGCCGACTTGTACGTTAGATGTCTTACGACGCGTATATTTTAGTCTAATTTCCATAAATTTTGGGTAAAAATGCCCGAAAAGTTCTTTTTTTTAAAAAAATATTCAAAAAAATTTGCGTATGTCAAAAAAATGTAGTACCTTTGCACCCGCTTTTGAAAAAAAAGCCGGGAATCAGTAGCTCAGCAGGTAGAGCACATCCCTTTTAAGGATGGGGTCCTGGGTTCGAGCCCCAGCTGGTTCACAAGGAAGAGAGTTTCGGCTCTCTTTTTTGTTTTTATGCGCTCATTTCCTCTTCTTCAACTAATTTGCTTGCAAAGTTACTACTTTTTTTTCGAATATGCAAGAAACTGCGCAAAAAAGTATTCAGAAAGTGCTATTTTTTCTTTGGCACGAAGTTTGTAGTACACTTTTTGCATATTTAAATTTACGGAACTATGAAAAAGTTATTTAGATTTTTAGGCGTCGTGCTGCTCATAGCAGCCGTTAGTGCCGGAACAACGCTCACCGTGCTGAAATACGGCAATCTGCAATCTTCAAATCTTCAAATTCTCAAATCCTCAAATGATTCCCTCGGAATCCCGGTCGCTTATAGCCGCTTCGCTTCTTTGCCACAGGCAGGAGAGACGGATTTTACGCAAGCGGCGGAATTATCCGTCAATGCCGTGGTACACGTCAAGACGACGTACCGCAATCAGGTATCGTCGCAGCAGATGGATATCTTTGAGTTCTTCTTCGGTCGTCCGGGTCAGCAACGCGAAATGCCGACACAACAGGCTTCCGGTTCAGGTGTGATCATCTCCAAGGACGGATATATTGTTACCAATAATCACGTCATTGACCGCGCGGACCAGATTCAAGTTGTGCTCAACGACAAACGCGAATACACGGCGACGCTGGTGGGTACCGACCCGAACACGGACATCGCGCTTCTGAAGATTGACGAGACCAACCTGCCGGTGATCCTCATGGGCAACTCGGACGACCTGCGGGTCGGCGAATGGGTACTCGCTGTCGGCAATCCGTTTAACCTGACTTCGACCGTCACAGCAGGTATCGTGTCCGCCAAAGCGCGTAACATCAATATCCTCAATGCGGAGATGAAAATTGAGTCGTTCATCCAGACCGACGCGGCAGTCAACCCCGGCAACTCCGGCGGTGCATTGGTCAATACACGCGGCGAACTGGTGGGTATCAACACCGCTATCGCCTCACGGACAGGTTCGTATTCGGGCTATAGTTTTGCTGTTCCGACGAGCATTGTGCAGAAAGTGGTTAGCGACATCCGCCAGTACGGTATTGTGCAGCGCGCTATCCTCGGCGTACAGATGCGCGAGATTACGTCCGAACTGCAGAAAGAGAAGAAACTCAGCACGTTACAAGGCGCGTACGTGGAGCGTGTAGTGCCGGAAGGGGCGGCGGAGAAAGCCGGCATTCAGAGCGGCGATGTGATCACACGCATTGACGACGCAGCCGTCAAGACAGGCACCGACCTGCAGGAACATATCGGTCGTCATCGTCCGGGAGATGTGGTTTCTGTCACACTTCTTCGCGAAGGCAAAACTATTACCGTCCAAGCCACGCTGACCAACCGCGAAGGCGGCACAGGTGTCATCTCCGCAGAGGATAAAGCGTCCGTCTTGGGTGCTACTTTCTCCGAACTGACCGATGCACAGAAAGAACGTTTGGGTATCAACTACGGTCTGCAGATCAAGTCCCTCAAAGCGGGTAAACTGAAGAGTGCCGGCGTACCGGCGGACTTCATCATCCTCAAGGTCAATAACCATTCTGTCCGCACAGAAGAGGATCTCAACGAAATCGTCCGTCGTGCCAATTCCGCTTCCGAGCGTGACCGCGTCCTCTTCATTACCGGCTGTACACCTCAAGGCCGCGTCCGCTATTATGCTGTCAATTTGGCAGAGTAGAAATGTACGTTTATTAAGTGTTCAGTTATTAAGATTTAATCACGGTATCTCGTCGGTATCTCGTCGGTCTATCGTTCCGTATCTTTCCCGTATCAGATCCGTACGCGTCAGGTAAGCACAAAAAGCGACGATTATTAAGAATATCGGGCAACCATCATGGCTGCCCGCTATTTATAGATTCTCTCATTCACACAAAAAGATTTGTTTTTCTCTTAAAGAGTAAAGCAAACGCTTCTTTTAATCAATATGTTATCGCGCGTCACTACGCGTGTGGATTTATATCTTAGTTAATAATTCATCGGTTGTTAATTCCATTTTGGCGAAGGCAAACCATTTCTTGCCGAGGTCTTTGAGGCTCGCTCCGATATGATAAACGGTATCGTCAATGCAGAGGAAACGGTCATGCGAGCGATCGAAAGGCTCCACCTCTATCGGGGCATATTGGGCATTGTGCTTCTCTAAATCAAGAGACAACTGCCGCGTGAAGTTCTTGGTGTAAATCTTAGCTTTCACTCCTTTTGCATGCTTATCCAATATGGTAAAGACACTTTCGTCTATGTAATTGTCTATCAGTACAATACGTCTTTTCGCCTCGCGCACGCGTTCCGTAATAAATACATAGGCATCGAAAATCTGACCGTCATAAAAAATCCCTTGTTTCGGCGTGACACTGCCATCATCCAAACGGCGGAAGATTTCTTCAAACTTCTTATCCGCCTCCTCCTTGTGGGCGGCTAAACTTAGTTGTGTGTGCTCAATAACTTCCAGCCGTTGAAACACTTGTGCGTTAGCCGCAATGAAGCGCCTCATCGCCGTGAACGCACGCATGATCTGGATATTAGTGGCAATCGCTATCGGGGAACGAAGTACGCTACTCAACATCGCAATACCGTTTTCCGTGAAGGCGTAAGGTAAATATTTTATATTACTACCTCTTGCGTTCAAGGTTGCAATTTGTGACCTTGAAGAATCTTCACTTGATGTCGCAAATTGCGACTTCAAGTTTTCCTCCTCATCGTTCAAGGTCGCAAATTGTGACCTTGAAAGTTCTGCCTCCTCTTTGGATAGTTGGAACATAAAGTCCGCAGGGAAACGCTCTATATTACGCTGTACTTGTTGATTGAGACGCTTAGTTTCCACACCATACAACCTCGCCAAGTCGCGGTCAAGAATTACTTGCTTGCCGCGAATGACTTGGATGAGGTTTTCAATATTCTCCAAAGGTTGCAATGGAGCGGACTCGACTTTTTCTATGTCCTTCTTCTTTGCCATAGTGTGGTGGTTACATCACAATGTTGACAATCCTACCGGGAACGACGATGATTTTTTTGATCGCGTTGCCGGCGAGGTACTTCGCGGTGTCTTCGTGCGCGAGGACAAGTTTCTCGACTTCCTCTTTCGGCGTGTCTTTCGGGCACTCGAAGGTGAAACGCACTTTGCCGTTGAACTGAACCGGGTACTTCTGGCTGTCCTCAACGAGGTACGCTTCGTTGCACTCCGGCCATTCGGCATTCACCACAAAACTCTCATTGCCACAACGATGCCATGCCTCCTCGGCGATGTGCGGAGCGTACGGCGCAAGAAGGATAGCAATCGGTTCAAGGATTGCACGTTTGTTGCACTTGAGTGCGGAGAGTTCGTTCTGCGCGATCATGAACGCAGGGATAGAGGTATTGAACGAGAAGTTCTCAATGTCCCACGTGATCTTCTTAATGAGCTTGTGCAGGCTCTTGAGTTCTTCTTTCGTCGGTTCTTCCTCCACGATGTTCTCGTACATGTTCCACAAGCGGCGGAGGAAACGATGCACACCATCGATGCCGTTCGTGTCCCACGGTTTGGACATCTCCAGCGGGCCGAGGAACATCTCATACAGACGCAAGGTATCTGCTCCGAACTTCGCGATAACATCATCGGGGTTGACGACGTTGAACATCGACTTAGACATCTTCTCTACCGCCCAGCCGCATATATACTGTTTCGCGCCGGCGGTGTAGCCCGTTAACTCGGACGACGTACCATCCGCAAAGACGAACTCGGCGTTCTTGAACTCCGGCATCCATGCGCGGAAAGCATTGATGTCCAGCACGTCGTTGTTGACGATATTCACATTCACGTGAATCGGTTGCACTTTGTCCTTGTACTCGGGGTTCTCGATGAGGTTGTAACTGATATACAGGTTACCCGTCGCACCCTCGCCTATGTAACGATAGACGAAGTTCGAGCGGCCTTGAATCATGCCCTGATTGATCAACTTCTTGAACGGCTCATCCTCGCACACATAGCCGAGATCATAGAGGAACTTATTCCAGAAACGGCTGTAAATCAAGTGTCCCGTTGCGTGCTCTGAACCGCCCAGATACAGATCCACCTGACGCCAGTAGTCGTTCGCCTGTTTGCCCACAAGTGCGTCCTCATTATGCGGATCCATGTAACGGAGATAATAAGCCGACGAACCGGCAAAGCCCGGCATGGTACACAATTCAAGCGGATTGCCTTCATACTCCCAGTTCTCTGCATTGCCCAACGGCGGACGACCATCGGCGGTCGGCTTGAAGTCTTTCACTTCCGGCAACTCCAGCGGCAACTTGTCTTCCGGCAAGGTATAAGGCATGCCGTCCTTGTAATACACCGGGAAGGGTTCACCCCAATAACGCTGACGGCTGAAAATAGCGTCACGCAGACGATAATTGACTTTCACGCGACCGATACCGGTGTTCGTGATATACTCCTTCATCGCCTGAATAGCGTCCTTGACCTCCATGCCGTTGAGGAAACCGGAGTTGATCATCTTGCCTTCTTTCGCGTCGAACGACTCCTCAGAAACATCCACTCCTTCAATCAGCGGAATAATCGGCAGGTTGAAATGTTTGGCAAACGCGTAGTCGCGGCTGTCATGTGCCGGAACCGCCATGATAGCGCCTGTTCCGTAGCCCGCAAGCACGTAATCGGAAATATAAATAGGTATCTCGCCTTGTGTCAGCGGGTTAATGGCATAGCTTCCTGTAAACACACCCGTTACTTTTCTATCCGCAATACGCTCACGCTCCGTGCGGTTCTTGCAGCGTGCCAGATAAGCATCCACTTCCGCTTTCTGCTCCGGCGTTACGACGCGGCTGACATACTCGCTTTCCGGCGCAAGAACCATAAACGTCACCCCAAACACCGTATCCGCACGGGTGGTAAAGATGGTAAATGGTGCGTCTTGACCTTTCACGTTGAACTGCATCTCAGCTCCTTCAGAACGACCGATCCAGTTACGCTGGGTCTCTTTGAGGGATTCGGTCCAGTCGATGCGGTCCAAACCCTCCAACAAGCGTCCGGCATAAGCGCTCACGCGCAGACACCACTGCCTCATCACACGTTGCTCTACCGGATAACCGCCGCGGACGCTCAAACCCTCGCTCACCTCATCATTGGCGAGCACCGTTCCGAGTTTCGGACACCAGTTCACTTTTGTATCTGCCAGATAAGCGATGCGATAGTTCATCAGTTTCTCCTGCTGCTCTTTCTCGCTCATGGTTACCCATTTCGGGTCATTCGCCTCGAACTCCGCGATCAACTTGCTAATCGGCTGTGCTTTCTGCGTCTTCGGGTCGAAATAGCTGTTGAACATCTGCACGAACGCCCATTGGGTCCATTTGTAGAACTTCGGATCGCACGTACGCACCTCGCGGTTCCAGTCGTAGCAGAAACCAATTTTCTTGAGCTGCGAAATATAGCGGTCGATGTTCTCGAACGTCGTTTTCTCCGGGTGTTGTCCGGTCTGAATAGCGTATTGCTCCGCCGGCAGACCATAGGAGTCAAAACCCATCGGGTGCAACACGTTAAAGCCCTTCAGACGTTTGTAACGGCTGTAAATATCGCTGGCGATGTAGCCTAATGGGTGACCGACATGCAATCCCGCTCCCGAAGGATAAGGGAACATGTCCAACACATAGTAGTGCGGCTTGTCGGATTCATTGGAAACGGTATAAACCCCGTTCTCCTCCCACGCTTTTTGCCACTTTTTCTCAATGTCACTAAAGTTGTATTCCATATAGTTAAATTTACAATTTACAAATTTACGATGTACGGTTTATTTACGATTTGGTCATTGGATTATTTTCTCATTGACCTTTGCGAGTGCAAAGGTACGAAAAAAAAATGAAACTAACAAATAAATTAGTAATAAAATTGTTACTAATTATAAAATTACTTAATTTAGGCGTTAAAATTAGTATTTTGTACTTTGTCACTTGGTACTTTAATTGCCGATTATTAAGATTTAGGCAAACACGAGCGACGTACGGGACACAAGCGAGAGACAAGCGAGCGACAACCGACTCAAAAATCGCCCTTTTTTGCCCCGAAAAATGTACGAACGTATTAAGATTTTTGAAAAAAACAAGTGACATTTCTGCCACTTGTTTTCTTTGTATTCAGAACATCGTTCCCTTATCCTTTACTTAAGCTCTTGTCCTTGCAGCGTATAGGTGTTGTCGCCTCGTACGATATAAACTTGTCCGTTATGGAGGATTTTGCCGGATTTAGGCAGTACAGTGGATGCTCCTATGCCCGTTGGGGAATCAAGCGGCTGTACATTAAAATCCTTCCAACACTCGGCTTCGCGGTACAAATCAATGGAAGAAGCCGGGACCAAAAGTACGCAAGAGGACTTATCCATTCCTGTGAAAGATTCCGATGTGGCTGTCGGAGGTTCGACAGCCAAGACACGAATGGTGTCCAAAGCCGGACAATCTTTGAATGCTTGCGTGTTAACCTCTGATACCTTCTCGGGAATAGTGATAGAGCGCAGACTTTGACAATTTAAAAAAGTGAGTCTGCGGATTATCTGGAGCGAGTCGGGCAAAGTGACATTTTGTAAACTGATACAATTGGCAAACGTAGAGCCTAAAAGAGTAATGTTTGGTGGAAGAACAACTGAATCCAAATTGGTACAATTGCCAAAAAGCGCATTCACAGAAACAACACTTTTCGGAATGGTTATCCGGCACAATGATGTACACCCGAAGAAGACCCGAAAGAGTTTGTCTATTCCTTCCTGCAGCGTGACGGAAGTAAGATTTTTGCAACTTCTGAACGCAGATTCGCCAATAGACTGAATATGGTCTGGGATAACAATCGTAGTGAGATCACTATGGTCGAAAGCATATTCGCCAATTGATTTCACGGCATATTTGACTCGTAAATAGGTAACCGTATCCGGAATGACAACCGAGTCCAAGTCCGGATAATTGCCTGCTATCCCGTGCTGGTCTATAGATGCTGTGACTTCAGCTGTATGTGTGTGCTCGTCCAGCAGATAATAGAGATCTCCAAGATGAATTTTGCCAAAAGCAAAGAGCGCTTGGCTAAAAGCCAAAAGGCAACACAAAATGGCGATGAATACTATTTCTCTACGCATAATTTATAGTAATTTCTTTACTTGGTCATAGACGTTCTGGGCGGTGAAGCCGAGTTTCTCGTCGAGGACTTTGTACGGAGCAGAGAAGCCGAAGGAGTTGAGACCCCAGATAGCACCGTTTTCGCCGACGAGGGATTCTAAAGTGCAAGGTAAGCCTGCGGTCATACCGAAACGCTTAATGCCTTTCGGAAGAACTGCATCTTGGTACTCTTGCGGCTGTTGGCGGAAGAGACCTTCGGACGGAACGCTTACTATTTGGAGGCGGATACCTTCTGCACGGAGCAGTTCTGCTCCGGCGAGCAAGGTAGAAACCTCAGAACCCGAAGCGAGAAGAACGACTTGCGGATTCTCGTCTTGGCTCACGATATACGCTCCTTTGCGGAAACCTTCGAGGTTCACATTAGGCACCGGAGCAATGTCCTGACGGCTGAGAATGAGCGCGGTCGGCGTCTCGGTGTTCTCAATCGCCGCACGCCAAGCGAGGGTTGTTTCTTCGGCGTCCGCCGGACGCAGAACGAGCATAGAGGGTTTGCCGCTGTGGTTATGGAGTTTCTCCATGAGGCGGATTTGTGCTTCTTGCTCTACCGGCTCGTGAGTCGGACCATCTTCGCCGACACGGAAAGCGTCGTGGCTCCAGATGAACTTAACAGGAAGCTCCATGAGAGCCGCCATTCGAACGGCAGGTTTCATGTAATCGCTGAATACAAAGAACGTACCGCAGGCAGGGATGATACCGCCGTGGAGCGCCATTCCTATCATGACGCACGCCATGGTGAGCTCGGAGACGCCAGCTTGGAGGAATTGTCCTGAGAAATCGCCTTTCTTGAGGGCGTGCGTTTTCTTAAGGAATCCGTCGGTCTTATCGGAGTTCGAGAGGTCGGCGGAAGAAACAATCATGTTGCCCACGTTCTCTGCCAGGAAAGAGAGTACCACGCCGCTTGCGTTACGGGTAGCTGCTCCGGCTTTTTGCTGGATGAGAGACCAGTCGATGCACGGCGTTTCGCCGGACATGAAGGTCTCGTATTCGTTGGCAGCGAGCGGGTTCGCTTGTTTCCACTCGTAGTATGCTTCGTATTTCTGGTTGCAGATTTCACGCAGTTCGGCAGCGCGGTCGTCGTACAGTTTCTTCACTTCCGGGAAGATTTGGAACGGGTCTTCGGGGTTGCCTCCAAGGTGTTCGATGGTCTTCTCGAAGGATGCTCCGGCTTTGGAAAGCGGCGCTCCGTGGGTCGAACATTTGCCCTCCCAATTAGCACCTTCCGCCGTTACGCAGCCCTTACCCATCGTCGTATGACCGATGATGAGCGACGGCTCACCTTGGTGTGCTTTTGCTTTGATGAGGGCTTCACGGATAGCGTCCGGGTCGTTACCGGGGATTTCTTGTACATACCACCCCCACGCTTTGTATTTGGCGGCTACATCTTCGGATGTCACTTCGCCGCAACCCGTGGAGAGCTGAATGGTGTTACTATCATAGAACATGACGAGGTTATCAAGTCCGAGGTGTCCTGCAAGACGTCCTGCGCCTTGCGAGATCTCCTCCTGCACGCCACCATCGGAGATGAAGGCATAGATGGTCGGGTTGTGGATCTCGCCGTAACGGGTATTGAACCATTTGGCAGCGATAGCTGCTCCGACAGCGAAGGTGTGACCCTGACCGAGCGGACCGGAGGTGTTCTCGATCATTCGCTCGATTTCGCGCTCCGGGTGACCGGGCGTTACCGAACCCCATTGACGAAGATTCTTCAGATCCTCCAAGGTGAACTTACCTGCCAGACAGAGCTGTCCGTAGAGCATAGGAGCCATGTGTCCCGGGTCGAGGAAGAAGCGGTCACGCGCTTCCCACGCGGCATTGTCCGGATCGTATTCGAGGAACTCGCTGAAGATGACGTTGATGAAGTCCGCTCCTCCCATAGCTCCTCCGGGGTGACCACTTTTTGCTTTCTCTACTGCTGCTGCGGCTAAAATACGGATGTTGTCCGCTGCACGATTCATAACTTGTGTTGTGTTCATAATGATATATATTTATTCGATTTTCAATTTTAGAATTTGTACCCGAGGTGGTAGTTGATACCCCAACTCATGTTTCCTCTGTTGCCGTAGCCGGGGATATAGATGGCATTCATCTGTTGCGCCGGTGTACCTTCCAGTTCGCGCGTGAAGAGGAATTTCAGTCGCCCCATCCACCCCATGTAAAAACCTGCGATTACGTGCACCTGACATCCGAATACCACTTCGCCCCAGCAGTCTGCGGCTACGGAATATGGTTTTGCACTTGTTCTGAGTTGATGTTTGTAGCCTTGCACAGCGGTACCGATCCGCACTCCCACCAACAATGCGTGCGGGCTTTCGGGATGTTTCTTCAAGGGGTTGATATCCACGCCGAGACGGATAAATCCTCCATCGCCTTTGTATGAAACGCTGTCTCCGCTGTTGGTCTGACCGCCGGCATAACCTAATTCGGCGGTGGGGTGGAAACGGTCTTTAAGCCGCACGTTAGCCCCTATCTCATAGTGTTGCATCTTCCATTTATACACTGCCGGTGTGATGACAGGCGAGGCGATGTCGAGTTTGAGGATTGTACCGTTGTAGATGCTTACCGTATCATGTATAAAAACCTCTCCGGCTCGTCCGACAAGGGAGAGGGAGATGCAAGCGGCTAATATGATGATACGTTTCATCTTCATCGGAATTTCCCCAACGGGGCATAGCGGATGTTTTTACATGATCTCTTTGGCTTCGGCTTTGAGTGCGTCCAAAGCTTTGTCGCCGGGTGTCTCTCCGTTGGAGGCATAAGCGGTCATAAGGGTAGTGGCGTAGATCTGTGCGGTTGCATTTCTGGGCAGTTGAGTGCCCATGGTGATGATAAACGCCGCCATCTGGTCGCGAGCGTTGATAACCAAATCCCACACCTCGTCGGAGACATAGATCTGCTGGCTTTGGTTATGTTCGTATTCGGCACGAACGGTTTGTAACAGGTATTGCTGTACTTGCGCTACCGACCACGTACTCAGCGCGTCCGGCTCTTTGGCACGCAGTTCCATGAGCATGTGCTCCGGTTTCGTGCGCTCCAAGAGCAACGCCAGACGCTCATACGCCCGCAAACGGATAGGGGAGATAGACTTCTGTGATTCGCGTTTGAGTTCGAACTGCCGTTTTTTCTCTTCGTTGCGGAACTGCGAGTGCTGGATCATCCAGAATCCGAAGATGATCACCGCCACTATCAGTATATAGGGTAAAACTTGTGTCATTGTTGTAAATCTGCTATTTCGTCCAGAAAATTGATGAGACATTCACGCCAAGTGCGCCAATAGTGCCCGCAGTCGATCTCGGTGTAACTATGGTGTATGTCGGCTTCCAGAAGACGCTGGTGGATCTTGAGACCGCGTTTATAGAACAAATCGGTCTTTCCCACGGTAAGCGAATAATAGGTACATCCGTTCAGTTGACAGTGCATGGCGGTGGAGTCTTTGGGCGTCTGGCTTTTGGGAACAATAGGCGTGAAGAGCCCCACTGCATATACCTCAGTCGGCAACCATTGCGCCATATTCATTGCCACACGAGCTCCGTCGCTCAAGCCGGCGAACGCATTGCGTCCGGTGACATTATAAGTGGTGTCAATATGTTGTACCAGTTCGATGAGCGCATCTTCGACATAGCGTGCCCGGCGTTGGCGCGGGTAATGAATGACGCTGCTCCACATGGTGTGCAAGCTGGGTTCGTCGGCATGTGCGCCGAAATTGATATCGGGCATGACGATGAGCATCGGTTTGCACCGTCCTTGTGCCACCATGTTCTCCAAGATCTGAATAGCTCTGCCTCGTTCGATCCAGGAACCTTCATAACCGTTGATGCCGTGCAACAGGTAGAGCGCATCCATCGGTTGACCGGCCGGATTATAATCCGCCGGCACGTAAATATCCACACGGCGCTCTTTCTTTTCGCCCGAACTATACCATAGTTTCTGATCCACATGTCCCTGCCGTTTGGGTTGCAGATAGAGGTCGGTTTTGGGTGTTCCTCCCACGGTAAAGACAGACCATACATGCAATTTCTGCCACGCCGAATCGGTGTTGCAAGGATCGGGACGACGGTGACCGTCTATGCGGAAACAATAGGTATAGGTCTCCGGGTCAATGGGTTTGGTGGTGATGGTAAAACAGCCTGTGCTGTCTTTCTCCATCTTCAGCCGTTTGGTGTGATCGGTGTAGTCGCTGCTTTTCTCGCCCACATAGAGAAAATCGGCTTGCAGTTTCACCTTTTTTGCTTCGCCGCAGTAACGGAAAGTAACGGATCCGTCGTCGTGCACTTCCACTGATGGAGGAAACTCCTCAGCACGGCTCTGCAAGATGCCGATGCAGAGCAGACTCATCATTACAATGTTTTTCCAACAGTTTTTCATATCTTAAAAATACGTTCTCATCGTCAGCATAATTGCCGTATTGGCTTTAGCAGATCCGAACAGTTCGTCGGTAGGACAGGCGTTAGGGTCGAACATGGTGAACCACCGTGTACACGATCCGATCAAACCTCCCATACGGGACATGGCGGCTCCCACATCCACCAGACACTCGCTCGTAAGGGTCGGCATAGTAATGTCGCAGTAGATACGTGTGTTACCGGCAGTGCCGCCGAAGATTCCCCGGTCGGTTTTGTAACGGCTCATCCATTGGATCGTTGGCGCCGGCATGCCCGGACGCAGATTCGCGGTGGCGTACATCCAGGGATAGACACGGGTTACGGTCACAGCAGAAGACACCTCCTTGGCGGTGGTGTCGGTCTCTTGCGCGAACATGTTGATGCACGCTATGAGACAAAAGGCTATGACCATCAGTTTTTTCATTTATTTCTTGGCCTCGTACTCTTTGACCAACTGCTCTAATAACTCGATGATGTGCTCGCAGGTCTTGGGATCAGAGTTCTCGCGCTGGCTCTTTTGCATCGCCTCGCGGCATTCCTTGTTGTTCGCCAGACGGATTGCGGCATTGGCTTGTTCCTCCAAACTCTCCGAATAGAAGGACATATTGCGTTCGTGGCAGAACTTGGCATTCTCGTCCTCGATACCGGGGATCGGCGCCGTGTGTACCAGCGGGATATTCTTGAGAATCGACTCGGTGGTAGTGATACCGCCGGGTTTGGAGAGCACTACATCACAGGCATCCATCAGAAGGGCAATCTTGTCGGTGAAGCCGACCGGGCATATTCTGCTGTCATGCGCAAACTCGCGCTCGATGGCTTTGCGGTTGTCTTCATTGCGGCCACAGACGCATATCACGCGGCTGTTAGGACGCATGTGAGCGATGAATTCTTTGAGTTGCACCGACATGTTTCCGAATCCCATACTACCGCTCATCATCAGATACCAGCGGCTGTTTTTCTCCGGTGCATCGCTCTCTAACAGTTCAAAACCCAAGGCATCTGCCACCTCTTTGCGGGCTTCAGCCATCGGTTTACGGCTCGTGAACAGCTCTTCGTTCACAGGAATACCGATCGGCACCAACTCCTCGCGTTTGATACCATTGCGTACCCACAACGGAATCAGGTCCTTATGGGGAATGACGTAGCGGTCCAATTCACCATCGTTCAGGAAGGGGTGGATCGTGTAATCGGTCATGACGAAGATAGCCGGAATAGGGAGCACTCCTTCGCGGCGAAGCGCCGTCAGTTTCTCCAACGCAAAAATATGTACGGATACTACTGCATCGAAATGGTTGTCCTCAATATAGTGCCATAAGCGACGCCAGTAGAGCTTGTTTACCCAATAAATAGGCGAGTGCTTGTGCCCGTTCAAGTTGCGAGAAACCCACATCGCGAGCGCATAGATCTTCGAGAAAATATTGAACCCTTTCGTACTGTTGACGTACGCTTTGGAAACGCCTTGTGAATTAGCAGAAGCTCCATTGGGCTTCGAGATAGAGAGTGTGTCTTTCATTACAGCGTCAATACCGCGTGCTTGCATAGCTTGCAGCAACGCTTTGCCACTGGAATTGTGGCCTTCACCGGTGTTGGCGGACAAGATTAAAACTTTCATGTTTGTTGTGATTTTATATTTTGCGGCGCAAAATTACAAAAAAAATCCCACATATGCAAGCATATGGGGGAATTTTTTGCATTTTTAATAAAAATTGCTAACTTTATCTGATAAATTCGTCTCCGAAGAACGGTTGCAGTGCTTTCGGGATGCGAATTCCTTCCGGCGTTTGGTTGTTCTCGAGGAGAGCCGCCACGATACGCGGAAGAGCGAGTGCCGAACCGTTCAGGGTGTGGCAAAGCGTCACTTTCTTGTCCTCCGCACGGCGGTAACGGCATTTCAGACGGTTTGCCTGATAGGTGTCGAAATTAGAGGTACTCGACACTTCAAGCCAGCGGTGTTGCGCCTCGGAATAGACCTCGAAATCGTAGCACAAGGCGGCGGTGAAACTCATATCTCCGCCGCTCAGACGCAGAATACGATACGGTAGTTCGAGTTTCTGGAGCAGACCCTCCACGTGTGCCAGCATCTCCTTATGCGAAGCATCGGAATGCTCCGGCGTGTCGATGCGGACGATCTCGATCTTCGAGAACTCATGCAGACGGTTCAAACCGCGTACATCCTTGCCGTAACTGCCTGCCTCGCGACGGAAACACTCCGTGTAAGCGCAGTTCTTGATCGGCAACTCTTTCTCGTCGATGATCACATCGCGGTAGAGGTTTGTTACCGGCACTTCTGCGGTAGGGATGAGATAGAGGTCATCCACCTCGCAGTGGTACATCTGTCCCTCTTTGTCCGGCAACTGACCTGTTCCGTAGCCCGAAGCGGCGTTTACAACCGTCGGCGGCATGATCTCCGTATAGCCGGCTTTGTTGGCTTCCGCCAGAAAGAAATTGATCAGCGCGCGCTGCAAACGGGCACCTTGACCAATATAGACCGGGAAACCTGCGCCCGAGATCTTCACACCGAGGTCGAAATCGATGAGGTTGTATTTCTTGGCGAGTTCCCAGTGGGGCAGTTTAGTTGATAATTGAGAATTGAGAATTGACAATTTCTCCTCTGCTATCTTCTCATCCGTTTCGGCATCCCAATTACGCAGGGCGACCGAACCGTCCTTGGCGATCGCATCAATCATCGGCTGATTAGGCCAGTTACCGATTGTAACGGCTAAGTTGTCCTCCGCCGACGCTCCTTCCGGCACGATGTCGTACGGGATGTTCGGGATAGTGAGCAGGATCTTGGTCTGTGCCTCTTCCGCCTCGGACATTTTGACGTCAAACTCGGCGATCTGTGCTTTGAGGGCACCTGTTTGCGCTTTGGCCTCTTCCGCTTCGCCGCGTTTACCTTGTGCCATAAGCATACCGATGGATTTGCTGATCTTGTTCATCTCAGCCGATGCCGCGTCTTTCTGCTGCTGTGCGGCCTTGCGCTCCGCGTCCAAACGCAGCACTTCCTCTATCGCCTCTGCCGCTCCGGCAAAATGCTTCTTCTCCAAGCCCGCAATTACACGGGCTTTATCGTCATAAATCTGTTTTAATGTTAACATATGTATATCGTATTTATCCGCCAATATTGGCGGATGGATTAACAACATAAAAATCTCCCATCAGAGCCGAAGCTTCGATGGGAGATACTGGTTTCTCTCTCGCCGATTAAGCTTCAGCTGCCACCGGCTGGATAGAGACGTACGATTTGTTGTCGCGTTTCTTGCGGAAGGTTACGATACCATCGCAGAGTGCGAACAAGGTGTGGTCGCTGCCCATACCCATGTTTTCACCCGGGTTATGAACTGTACCACGTTGACGTACGATAATGTTACCTGCCTTTGCGAATTGACCACCAAAGATCTTCACGCCAAGACGTTTGCTTTCTGATTCACGGCCGTTCTTTGAACTACCGACACCTTTCTTGTGTGCCATACTCTGTTGTCCTTTCTTTAAGCAATAACAATTTCTTTAACTACTACGTTGGTCAGATCCTGACGGTGACCATTGAGTTTGCGGAAACCTTTACGGCGTTTCTTGTGGAATACCAACACTTTCTCGCCGCGGCACTCGTTGTCGAGTACTTCGCAAACCACTTTAGCGCCCTTAACGTAAGGAGCGCCTACTTTTACTTTACCCTCGTTGTCCAGGAGCAATACGTTCTCAAATTCAACGGTTGCGCCTTTCTCGAGCTCGTTCATGCGGTTGATGAACAGTTTCTTGCCAGCCTCTACTTTAAACTGCTGGCCTTTCATTTCTACAATTGCGTACATTGACGATTGTTTTAATGTGTTAGGGCGGTGCGGCGTCTCGTGCTCTGACGAGAACTTAGTCAAGCCTGTCCGCAAAAAAATCGTGCAAAATTACAACTTTTTTTTGAATTGACCAAATAAATTTGCTTTTTTTTGCAAAATTTATCGTTTTTGCTATCTTTACGTGCTGTTTTTTTTAGAGAACGGCACTTTGTATCGTTCCGTCCGCAAGATGCGTTGTGACGATCTCGCCGGCTTTCAGTTCCCCTGTCGAACGGATCACTTTGCCGTTTTTGGTGAGCAGACTGTAGCCCTTGCGGTAGATTTGTTCGGGGTTGCAAGCGGCAAGCCGTTGTTCCAATAACTCTACCCGGTGGCGTCGGATCAGGATCTGCCGTTCCGCCGTACGTTGCAGCCGTGTCAGGAGATCGTTGATGCGGTTTTGCTGTACATCCATCCGGTGAATTAACCATTCCGCCACGGCGGTAGGCGTCTTGAGCGACTCATGCGCCACCATGTCCAATACGCTCACATCACGCGTGTGCCCGATACCGCTTAATACAGGTAACTCAAACTGAGCACATACGGCACAGAGCGTGTAGCTGTCGAAACAACTGAGGTCGGTACTGGCTCCGCCGCCACGGATGATCACCACGGCGTCAAAGCCGTTGTTGGAAGTGGTTTGGCTGTCGGAGATTTCCTCTAAGGCGGCGAGGATAGAGCGTTCGGCACCTTCGCCTTGCATGACCGCGCCGAAGAGCCGGGTCTCAAAGCGGTAACCGCTGTTGTCCAGCTGATGCTTGAAGTCTTCATAACCGGCGGCGGATGCGGAAGAGATCACGGCGATGCGGCGGATGAGAGTAGGGAGCGGCAGCAGTTGCTGCGCCTCCAACAAGCCGTCCGCCTGGAGTTGTGCGATGGTCTGCTGGCGTTGACGTGCCATGTCGCCGATCGTATAGGACGGATCAATGTTGACAATAGACAGACTCAACCCATAGACGGCATGCCATTGTACTTCCACTTCTACCAACACCGTCATCCCTGCTTGCAACCGTTGACCTGTCTCGGCTTCAAAATACGCCATCAGCAGCTCTTTCGTGCCCGCCCAGCAGGTAGCACGCATCTTCGCGCTGATGGGCTTGGAGCCGCCCGCTGTTGATTTGGGGCTGTCGATCAACTCCAGGTACGCATGTCCGCCTTTCTCGCTGTAACTGCTCACCTCCGCTTGCACCCAATAACTCGGCGCTAAACAGTCGTCCAACGCTTCGCCGATCAAGGCGCATAGTTCGGATAGGGTATATCTGTTCATGGAAGTATTGGGGGTTTTAATGTCTCGATGGGTTACAAAGAATACAATGTTCGTCTCCCGGCAGACCAAACAGCACGGTGAGACGGATTCCGGCATACATATTGCGGATCCAGAACGCTTTCACGTCCGGCGTGGAGAAAATATGGTCCATACGATAGGTGGGAAAATCATAAATAGACTCCATCGGGGTATCGTAAAGCACATTGTTCGTTTGCGGGCATATGTTGAGGATGCCGAATTCGGCAAACGCGGCGAAACGGAAACGTATGTCCGAACTGCTCATTGCCGTGCGGCGGTAGTTATGCGGACCATGATAAGTGGTGTATTCATAGCCGATCTCGCCATGTGCCAAGACATCCATTTTGAGTTCCAACTTTTTGCCCGTTCGCTCGATAGGTACGTCTTTGCGGAAACCGTGGTTATCCATCTCATGCCATATGCCGAGGTATTTTTCATACAGACCCAAGGTCGTTCCGGTCAGTGTCTGCCGCGTGTTTCCCCAGAAGGTATAGTTGAATTTGACTCCGGCGAGCCAATACCCCACACCATATGAACCGATGATATAATGACCGGCATAGAGAGGCAGTTGTGCATGGATCTGTTGCGCCATATCGCGCCGGTCGTAGAAATCATGGCGGAGCGTGAACGGTACATCATTAACGCCCGACCATGTGTCGTGCATGTCGTAATGATAGATCGTCGTGTCTGCTACCCGGGTGTTGACGCGTTGATAAGTGGCGCCTATGCCGAGTTGGAAAAGGATGCCGCTATACTGGTATTCGTATAGAAAATGGAAACCGCCGGCACCTCCTCCCGGATTAAAAGAGCCGGAGGGCATCGGGGTGACGAAAGAGGAGTAACTCCCTTCTGCGGAAAAACCGAACAAGTGGTGAGAACCCACATATTGTGACTTATGCAGACCCCAAAAGATATCCACCTTGTTCTCCACATTCCTGTAGGTGAATTCACCGAGCCGGTCCAAACGATATTCCCATTGCTCGGCGGCCATGAAGCGTCTCTGTGCCCAAAGTAGTTGCGGGCACAGAAAGCTGAGTATCAAAATGGTATATTGCAGCCTTCGCATGTCTCTTTTACAATTACTTTAATGGAACGATAGGGTTCTTCTGTGGTCTCCGGTGACCATAGTTCGAAGATATACATCCCGTTGATAGCGGGCAGTTTGACCTCCGTCACATCGGCGTGGAAGGTGCCTTCCTCTATAAGCCTTCCTTCTACGCTTCTTATGCGGTATGTACCGTCCTTGCGGGAGAGTATGTTTGCATACGGATGTCCGATGACGATACAGGTCGGCACGACGGACAGATAGCCCATCTTCGGCGAAAAATCATTGGGCACGGGGTCGCCGACAATGGTGATAGGACAGGTCTGGAAATCCTGAGTCTCTCCGTTACGCGTCAGACGGACGTAATACTGGTCTCCTACAATCAGACCGGTCGGCACGTAGAGATACTCATGCGTCTCACCCACGAGCAACTCGTCGCCGTGATACCATTGGAACTCATCCCAATGATAGCCGCCGTTGTATTTCTCGTTATACAAGGCGATCACATCCCCGAAATGCTGCTCTGTGATCCAGGACGGATAGGAGAGCACGACGGAGGTGTCTGTGTCGCACAGATCCGGATTAACGCATACACCGTTATCCAATACCAGGTGAATCGGATAGTAGTCCGGACGGGGATATTGGGTCTTGTCTTCATTGCGGAGAGGCATCGGCAGCGTCAGTACATGCAACTCTTCCGGCGTCGTGAGAGGTATATCTATCAAATCGGTAAAACCGTTGGCATGTCCTTGCTCGTCGTAATAAACCGAATAAGCGATAGGATCGTATTCGCCGGTATAGGTGTAGTATAACTCATATGCCTGATCATCGGCGCAAATCGAATCAGTCCATGCTGTCGGAACAGTCGGCTCGATGACGCTCAGATGCAAGTAACTGAAATGATGGCAACCCTCGTCATTGATGATGGTGTCTTTGTAATCGCCCGGTTCGTAATAGAGCACACCGTGCAGATTGTACGCTTCTGTTCGGCAGACAACTTCATCCAGTATCTCGTTCGTCGTGTCTTTGACGGTGAGGTAGAGGTGATAAACGGAGTCGCAACGGAAAGTCGTAGTGAGCAGACTGTCTGTTATCAAGTGCTCTCCGGCAGGGACATGATCGAGGTTGAAAGAACGCCATGTCAGGTCTTCGTCGGCGCACTTGGTGATGTGCTCCTCGAAATAATAGATAGCGCTCACATGCAACCGGAACTCATATACGGAGTCGCAACCTTCCGCCGTCTTCAGACTGTCGAAAGTAACATAGTCGCCGGGACGCATATCCTCATACGTGTGCGCACGCCATACTATAATATCGTTCGCGCACATGGTGTCTGTATCCAAATGGTAATATTGTGGCAGGATGTGGGCGTGCAGTACGAAAATCGAATCGCAACCGAAGACCGAACTCAACGTGTCGATGAACACGCTGTCAAACGGCATCATGAAGGTATTCACATCGTAAATGGTATCGATACCGACATAGTGCTCGCCTTGTACGGCTACACTGTCACCGCTGCACAGGGTCACTTCCCGTTCGTCAAAATACGTGGAATGCACGGACACGAAATAGCGATAGGTCGAGTCGCAACCTTCCGAGGTCTGATATGTGAAATCGATATAGTCCCTCGGTTCGGGTATCGGGTCTCCGGGTGCCCACACTACCCGCTGGTCTTCGGGGAAGATAAGGGTCTCGTTGTCGCATATGTCGCGGACACGGGTGTAGAGATAGGACGGCTTGATATGTAGCCGCAACTGGTAAATCGAATCGCATCCGTCTGCCGTTTGGAGCACCTCTGTATAAACCGTGTCCTTCGATTCTTTGGAGGGGAAGATTTTCCCGCGGTATTGCAGATGTTCTGTCGAACAGATCGTGCTGTCGGTTATGAAGAAATACGTCGGATGAACGCTGAGTACCATGCGGCTGAGACTGTCGCAATCGTGCACCGTCTGTAGCATCGTGTCGCGATATACGGTCCGGGTCTCTTTCAGGTACTTCAGATGCGGTACTTCGGTAGCATCCGCTGCGGCTTCTACGCTCGTAAGGTACACGGTGTCGTATGGCAATGGTGACCATATATCCTTATGGTACTCGCCGTGATGATCCTCGTGATGCCAAATGAACGGCTCGTTGGCGCAAGTGTGGAAATAGGTCGTGGTGTCGAATACCGGATTAACCCGTATCGTTACATAGTAGATCGAGTCGCATCCCTCCCAGGTCGTGTACCGGGCGGTGTCATAACTCAAGCCCGGGCGGAGGAAAATAGAGTCGTTCACCGTGATGTCATGCACACTGTCGCCGGTGTATTGGCGACCTTGCCATATCAGACGTTCGTTCTCGCAAATGACGTACGTCGAATCGAAACGGTAGATCGGTTTGACACGCAATTTCAGCCCGTACAGACTATCGCAACCGTGAATAGTGGTATAAGGCTCGTCGAAGGAGTAGTTACCCGAATCGGAGATGTTGATAAATCCGTGACTGTGTCCTTCGTCGTCGATCCATTCCCACTGATTATTGATCGTGTCTTGGCAAACGGCTATCACTTGCTGGTAGTTATATACCGAATCGACGAAGAAATGCAAGGTAACGATAGAGTCGCACCCGAGCACGGTCTGGATCGTATCAACGCGAGTGAGCGACTGATACAGGTATTGTGCCGGCAGATCACCTCCTGCGCCGTTGTTCAAATGCTCGTAGTGATACGGCGTATTGCTTTGACAGGTGCGGCGTTCGATCTCCTCACGTCCTATCGGTCGCACCGTCAGATGCAAGTGATGCACGGAGTCGCAACCTAACATCGTCTCCCGCGGAACAGAATAGTCGTACTCCTTCGCCGCAAGATCCGTCTTCACGCTGTCGAAATCGGTTTCTACATACGTCTTGCCATAGTTGGCATATTCATAGCCGGTGAACAGCATGCCCTGCCAATGAAGAAATCGTGTCCCATATATGGTAAATAGGTGCTACATAAACGGCAATACCGTACGTTGAGTCGCATCCGTGGATAGTGGGGTAGTTTGTCCCGAGAATCCACGTCGTGTCACCTTTGTCCAAGGTGATGGTTTTCTGGAGCACTCCGTTCTCATACCAGTTCCATGTCTTGCCGGGGCGATAGAGTCGCATCCGAGCACGGTAGAGATCGTATCATTGCGGGTAAGCGACTGATACAGGTATTGTGCCGGCAGATTACCTCCTGCACCGTTGTTCAAATGCTCGTAGCGATACGGCGTATTGCTTTGACAGGTGCGGCGTTCAATCGTCTCACGTCCTATCGGTCGCACCATCAGATGCAAGTGATGTACGGAGTCGCATCCTAACATCGTCTCCCGCGGCACAGAATAGTCGTACTCCTTCGCCGCAAGATTCGTCTTCACGCTGTCGAAATCGGTTGCTACATACGTCTTACCATAGTTGGCATACTCATAGCCGGTGAACAGCATTCCCTGCCAATGAGCCGAGTCATTGCCGCAGAGAGAAATCGTGTCCCAAATATGGTAAATAGGTGCTACATAAACGGAGATCCCGTACATGGAGTCGCATCCGTGGATAGTGGGGTAGTTTGTTCCGAGAATCCACGTCGTGTCCCCTTTGTCCAACGTGATAGTTTTCTGCAACACCCCGTTCTCATACCAATCCCATGTCTTGCCGGGTGCTTGACAAACGGTGTCTCCGATAGAGTCGCATCCGAGCACGGTAGAGATCGTATCATTGCGGGTAAGCGACTGATACAGGTATTGTGCCGGCAGATTACCTCCTGCACCGTTGTTCAGATTCTCATAGCGATACGGCGTATTGCTTTGACAGGTGCGGCGTTCAATCGTCTCACGTCCTATCGGTCGCACCGTCAGATGCAGGTGATGCACGGAGTCACAACCCAACATCGTCTCCCGCGGAACAGAATAGTCATACTCTTTCGCCGCAAGATCCGTCTTCACGCTGTCGAACTCGGTCGCTACATACGTCTTGCCATAGTTGGCATACTCATAGCCGGTGAACAGCATTCCCTGCCAATGAGCCGAGTCGTTTCCGCAGAGGGAAATCGTGTCCCATATATGATAAATAGGTGCTACATAAACGGAGATCCCGTACATGGAGTCGCAACCGTGGATAGTGGGGTAGTTTGTTCCGAGAATCCACGTCGTGTCCCCTTTGTCCAAGGTGATGGTTTTCTGGAGCACTCCGTTCTCATACCAATCCCATGTCTTGCCGGGATCTTGACAAACGGTGTCTCCACGGGTGTAGTTATACACCGAATCGACGAAGAAATGCAAGGTAACGATAGAGTCGCAACCAAGCACGGTCTGGATCGTATCAACGCGAGTGAGCGACTGATACAGGTATTGTGCCGGCAGATCACCTCCTGCGCCGTTATTCAGATTCTCATAGCGATACGGCGTATTGCTTTGACAGGTGCGGCGTTCAATCGTCTCACGGTGAACGGGGTTAACCGTCAGGTGGAGTACAACGGTACTATCGCATTTACCGGGCTGACGGAAGACATATAAGTAATCGCCGGTTGCGGTCAGTTCTTTCCATGCCGGCACGGTGTCGTTCTCCTCGTACGTGTAAGGGATCTCGTCGTCGCAGATCGTTTTATATACATCCACCACAATTTTGTCCAGCACCGTGATATCATACGTGGTGATGGAGTCGCATCCGTATTGTACGCTGGTGGTGGTGTCGTTGTATTGACCGGTGATAGAAGCCTGTTGGCCATGTACACCATAGGGATAGGGTGTCATCTCCGCACAGCAGGTGATCGTCAGCGTCTTGCGTAGCACCGGCTTCACCGTCAGATCCAGATGCACCACCGAGTCGCAACCGTCGATGGTCGTCAGGGTATATTGGTCGGTGTGGTGCCATAGTGTACCCCGGTCGGCGGCGGGTATGTCTATCTGCCGGTCGTGTGTGGCACCATCGCGCAACTCCCACGTATAGGGCAATTCGGTCTCGCAGATCACCACGGTCGTCGTCCGGTCATACGTCGGATAGATACGGACCGGAAGATGCAGAATACTGTCGCACGCCATCGGCGTCTTGGTCGGCAGGGTGTCCACAAATACGGTATCGAACGGATAACCACTCTTGACGGGGAATGTAATATGCCGGATCAGCGACCCGTCGTCTTCCCGTTTCCAATCGTACGTGCTCTGGTCCTGACATAGTTTCACCGTCGGCAGGATCGTGTCATAAGTCGGGTATTGTGTGATCACCAAACGGTAAATGGAGTCGCGTTGGGGCAAGGCGATTGTGAGCAGACTGTCGTCAATGGTGGTGGTCAGCTGGTCTTTCAGACGGATGTCGAATGCGCCTGTCCCTGACCATCGGGAACCCACCACCGCTTTGTTCCGCCAGTGTATGGAATCAATGTCGCAAAACGATTTGTATGTCTTGAACAGGTACGTGTCCGATATCGTCAGATCCAGACGCCATATACTGTCGCAACCGTGTCGGTCAACTGTGGCGTTTTCGTCGTAGAAATAGAGTGTGGTGTCGGCGGCCATGTCCTTGAAATCCGGATCTAAGAACGGACCGTACGTCTTGCCGTGCCATGTATAGGTCTGGTTGGTGGCGATGAAATAGCGGTCCACTTGCAATTGGGGCTCGTCATAGCGCAGATGTAACTCGTAAATGGAGTCGCATCCGTATTGTGTCGTGCACGAGTCGTAATACACGCCGCTGGAGGGCAGGTAGTCGCCGCTGGCATTGTTGTTCCGGTGACCCGACCAATAATATTTGTTGTACACCTTGCTCCGTGTGGCGTAGTCGTACGTCCATGCGCAGATGCTGTCCTCTTTTACATCGTAGAACGGCTCCGGGATAATCAGTTTGAGCACTTGAATCGAATCGCAACCTCTCCCCTCGTTGCATTTAGGACAGGTCTTCGTGCGCAACGTGTCGGAGAAATAACCCCACCAGGCGCGCATACTTCCGTCGTATTGCATGTTCGGGTGACTCTTGGTGATGTGCATCTCCTGAGTACCTTCTTGTATCGGCCATATATACACCGAATCCGGCTTGCGGTTGTAACACATTGTGTCCGTAATGGTGTCGCGGTATATATCGTGTAGGAAAATATGCACCTCGAAAATCGAGTCGCATCCTTGGAAGGCGGGGTATTTGCCTTTGTTCTCGCCCATTTGGCATTCGCAGAACTTGGTCTTGGTCACGATCTCATCCACCGTGTCTTGCGTCACCAGATAACCGCTTCCTTCGTATTCGATACCCTTGTAGGTCTTTTGATAACTCGGCTCGCTCGACAGATAGGTCACCGCCTCGTTCTTGCATAGATGCACCGTGTCAATTGTCCGGAATGTGTCGCATACAAACAGGATAAGCGTGCAGGTCGAATCGCAACCGTATATCGTTTGGTACTCGCGACGGAAGATGTTCTCTCCCTGACGCGCTTTCCATTGGAAATCAGTCATGTTGTCGCCCGCTGTCTTGTCGCCGATGAACAGGGTCTCGCTCTTTTTGTTGGTGCGGTCTTGCGGCAGATCCACTAACACTTTCGGATCCCCTTGTGCACCTTGGTGAGGCAGACTGTCGCTGAAGAAACGGAGCGTGTCGCCCATACAGATCACCTTGTATATTGTGTCGTGATAGATGCGTGTCACGCGTACGGTCGTGCGGACCGTGTCCAGATCGTCCGGCAGATTGCAAATCACATGCTTGTGGTGCATGATCGCTTGAATCTCATATTCCAGATACGGCGTACGGTCTTCGGGCGCCATATCCGACTCATCCGGCATCTCGAACTTATACTCCCATCGGAATGAATCTTTCGAATCGACCGTCTCGTCTTTGCTCGCACCGGTTTTTGAGGCGACTAACTTGTCATACGTCTTGTATATCGTTTTCTTCGTTTTGGTCACGTCGTAGATATACCAATCTACCGGGTCGGTCTGTTTCGATACAGGCGATTGTAACAGCCATTTCACGGTCTCTCCGTCGCATACCTGTGCGGTGTCTAAACGCTCGTGACCGCTCATCCATTCGTCCCATTGACGCTGATACCAGCCCTGATCCAAACGGGGCTGAACGTCATACGTCTTGGGATCCATCACATTCTCCGTGTTGGCTACAAACAGCGAATCGCGGAACGGCTCCGGCGAATAACCAAGCGTGTATAAATAGCCCTGTGCATCCGAAAGCGCATAGACCATTCCCACAAAACCATCTCCGGTGGTCTCGATCGTATGATAGTGCGATGTGTTGTTCGTCACCTCTATCGATGCGTAAGACATCTCTGCCAACGGGTCGTTCATAAAGGGATGAAACTGAGCACTATAATCTCCCGTTCCATCAATGGTGATTTTTCCTTTGTCTGCCGTTTTTGTTACGATATATACAAAGTATTTCTTGGGCGGTTCCGGCTTGCCGGGGGCTACATACGGATCCAGATCGTGGGTGAAGAAATTCATGCTCTTCGCCCGATGCGCCCAAGAAGGCATCAAAGCGTTAGCCGGATCGCCATATTTGATATATACCGGATTGAAAATACTACCGGACCGTTCTTCGTTTTGACCACCACTCGTCGTGTAAGAGTAACACATGATAGGACGATTACTCTTAATAACCATCTCCTTGATGTCGCCGAAAGGCAAAGGCTGAGAACTCTGACCTTGCTCCAAATCAACAGGTTCCACCACTACCGTTCCGTCTTGCAACATACATTGTACCGCAATATGGGTATCGTCATAGGCGGCGGTCAGAATAGTGTAGTTCTCTTTGGTGTTTCCTAATAAAGCCAGGTAGAACTCAGTGCCCCATTGGGTGATAGGGATGATCTGCTCGCTCAAATAGTCCTTGGAGTTGGACTCGTGGAAAGGAATACTGGTCTGTTGGTTGCCGTTGAATACAGCCACCGGTTTGTTGGCGCAGATTTTACTTCCCGATAAATCTACATTCACCACGTTTTCTTTGTGTATGGCGGAGGCTACCAAGTATGCATCGCCTTTCTTGAGCAACTCTATTTCAAAATCATTTCCTTTGACATGGCCGGCGTACGTATCATAGTTCGGAATAATAGTTACTTTGGTATTGTCCTCTGTGGCTACGATGGCAAACTCCGACGAATAGGTATCTTCATAATACGTCTGCACATAGTACTCCTTTCCCATGAATTTGGTCGGAAGGATCAGCGTCGCGTCACGGGATGATTCTCCGGCTTCTCCCACACGGCTGTAGTTGAAGCAACTGAAGGGCTTGTTTTTCTCGTCGGTATAAACGTGTACGCCCTTGTATTTGTTGCTTACTTCGCTGTCTAACAGATATATCTGCTCGTACAGAGCACTCATATCATAGATATACGTCTCATTGGCATTGACGTTTTTGTCGTGTACTACTACACCGTTGATCTCAAAAATAATATGGGTCTGTTGCCGGGCGGAAACGGCTACTTTCAACTCGAACGTAATATTGGTGGACACCGCAGGAGAGAACATGGCGTTGTTCATGAACGTCAGCCAGAAATCATTCCCTTCCGTGGTGTTTCCGGACGTACTCGCACCTAACCAGTACGGATCGCTACTCGTCAACTGAACCGCTCCGGCCCACGGGGACAGGAGCAGCAACAAACAGACGAACAGGTTTCTGAACCGTTTTAGCATAGCTTTTTGTATTATTCTTTTTTCATAACACGGATAGCCTCTTCCGGGTCTTTTGCCCCGAATACCGCACTTCCTGCAACGAGCACATCTGCGCCGGCTTCAAAGAGCGATGCGGCATTCCCGGTGTTCACACCGCCGTCTATCTCAATCAGCGTCTTTAACCCCCGGCGGTCGATCTCCTCCCGGATAAAACGGATCTTATCCATCGTCTCGGGGATGAACTTCTGTCCGCCGAAACCTGCAAAAACACTCATCAGCAACACCATGTCCACTTTATCGAGATACGGCACTAAACGCTTTACGTCTATATCGGGATTGATGGTCAGACAAGTACGGACACCTTTCGCTTTGATCAGCTCCAAAATCGGCAACGGATCCTCTACCGCCTCCAGATGAAAGCCCACGGAATAAGCGCCTGCATCGCAGAAACGCTCCACGTATTTCTCCGGATGAACAATCATCAGATGGACGTCCAAGGGCTTTGTGCAGTATTTCTTAAACGGCACCATCAGCGGAAAACCGAACGATATATTCGGTACAAACACACCGTCCATTACGTCTATATGCAACCAATCCGCATCGCTGCGGTTAATCATTTCCAAGTCCTCACGCAGATCTCCGAAATCTGCCGATAATACCGATGGTGCTATCCGTTTCATGCTGTTCTGTAAATACTTAATTTCTTTTCACGCGAAAATCGGGTACAAAGATACGACAAATTTTGCACATATGCAAATATTTTTTAATTTTTGTTCACGAATTTAACAAATTAAACTAATTTTTCTTTGGGTCAACCATACAGCGAAGCAGATCGTGCCAGTATGGCTAAGAATTATCGAAAATTATCAAAAAAGAAAAAATAATTGTGCATTGTGCATTGTGCATTGTCAATTGTTGTTGTTTACCAATTTATAGCCTTTGTATCGCACGGCGATGATGTCATATGCCGCCGGTTTGAGAAGCGCGCGAAGATGATGGATATAAACGCCTAATGAGCGGGCGGTGAAGGCATTGTCCTCCTTCCAGAGCGCCGAGAGAATACGGTGCTTGTCCACCATCTCACCCTCGTTACGGCAAAGCATGAGCAGCAGGTCACTTTGGCGCGAAGACATATGCTCCCCGTTGAAGGTCTGATGCGTAGCATCGAAGGTGCATCCGTTGAGGGTAAACACTCGCTGGCGGTTCTCCTGAAAAGCACGTATACGGCGCAGGATAGCCTCTATGCGACAGATCAGAATATCCATTGAGAACGGTTTGGTCTGGTAGTCGTCGCACCCTAATTGGAACGCCCGGATCTGGCTCTCGCGGTCACTGCGGTTCGTCAGAACGATCAGGGGCAGGGTAGGGAAACGATGGTGGATCTCTTTGATCAAATCAAAGCCGTTCATGCCGATACCCTGTATCTCCGTCAGCACCAGATCCCACACTCCTTCCGCCAAAGCAGCTATACCCGCTTTGGCATCCGATACCCGGCGCGTTTGGTAGCCACGGCTCTCCAGATAATCCGCTAATACGGTGGAGAGGGTGATATCGCTGTCAACTATTAACAATTTACAATTCACAATTTACAATTTTTTCAAAAAAACGGCACAAAATTAGTGAATTTTTTGCACATATGCAAATTTTTTTGTAACTTTGCACCCTCAAAAGCATTTTGAGTGAATTAAAACGCATATTTCTATGGGAAAGACATTGAATAAAGTGCTCCTGATCTCCACCGGTGGTACGATCACCATGGTGCGCGATAAGGCAACCAAAGCCTTGGTGCCGGCAGATATAGAGACCTTCAAAGCCTATATGCCGGAGCTTTTTCAGGGCGATATACACGTGGATATAGAGGCTTTCCGTCCGCTCTTCGATTCGTCGGATATAGGTCCCGACAAATGGGCGCAGATGGCGCAGATGGTATATGACCATTACGACGAGTATGACGGCTTTGTGATCCTCCACGGCACGGACACGATGAGCTATTCGGGTTCGGCACTCAGTTTTATGCTGGAGGATCTGAACAAACCTGTTATCTTCACCGGCTCGCAACTACCGGTCGGTGTGCCCCGCAGCGATGCGAAAGAGAACCTGCTGACGGCAATCGAGATAGCCGCCGCCCAGGACGAGGACGGTGACGCCATCGTGCCGGAGGTGACGGTTTATTTCGAGGACAGTCTTTTCCGCGCAAACCGCACCACAAAACGCAATGCGGAGCATTTCTCGGCGTTCAACAGTTATAACTATCCCGCACTTGCGAAAGCAGGGGTGCATATCACCTATCAGCCGCATTTAGTACATTATAATGACTCGCGCGCGCGTTTGAAACTGCATACCAAGTACGACCCCAATGTGGCGGTGCTCAAACTGTTCCCCGGTATCGGGCAACCCGTGGTGCATGCTTTGTTGCATACCAAAGGACTGAGAGCCGTGGTGCTGGAGACATTCGGCGCGGGCAATGCCCCGACGGACAGATGGCTCTACCGCGAACTGAAAGCCGCCGTGGACCGCGGGATCATCATCGTCAATAAAACGCAGTGTAGCACCGGTTCGGTGGAAATGGGGCTGTATGCCGTGTCGCTCAATCTGATGAAAGCCGGAGTCCTCTCCGGGTACGACATCACCACCGAGGCACTGCTGACGAAGATGATGTACCTTTTAGGCGAATACGGCGAGGATGTGGAAACGGTCAAAAAACTGCTCATGACCGACCTCTGCGGAGAAGTGACAATTGATAATTGACAATGCACAATGCACAATTCACAATTCACAATTTACAATTCACAATTATTTGACAAGCGAAAATCTTGATAATTATGAAAAATTTAGAACCAAAAGGTTTGTGGGAGAGTTTCTACAGCCTGACACAAGTGCCGCGACCGAGCGGTAAACGGAAAGAAATCGCTGATTTCTTAGTGAATTACGGTAAGAGCCTTGGTCTGGAGACCTTGCAGGACGAGATCGGCAATGTGCTGATCCGCAAGCCGGCTTCCGCAGGTATGGAAGACCATCCGGGTGTGATCCTGCAAGGACACATGGACATGGTGCCCCAAAAGAACAGCGACAAAGTGTTCGATTTTGAGAAAGACGCTATTCAGGCGTATGTGGAGGATAACGGCGAATGGGTAACGGCGGACGGTACGACCTTGGGTGCCGATAATGGTATCGGTGTGGCTACCGCCATGGCTATCTTAGCCGACAAGAACGCTGTTCATCCGCCTTTGGAGGCATTCTTCACCATCGATGAAGAGACCGGTATGTACGGCGCCAACGACCTCAAACCCGGATGGCTCAAAGGCAAATACCTGCTGAACTTGGATTCGGAGACCGAAGGCGAACTGTATGTAGGTTGCGCCGGAGGAATAGACGTGACCGCGCAGTTTGCGTACCCCGAGGTCGAGACCGTCAAAGGCGACATCGCTCTGCGTGTAGAGGTCAAAGGATGCAAAGGCGGTCACTCCGGATGCGACATCCATCTCCAGCGCGCCAATGCCATCAAACTGCTCTTCCGTTTCCTCAAAGACGCGGTGGCGAATTTCGAGGCGCGTCTGGCATATGTGGAAGGCGGGTCGCTACGCAATGCTATCCCGCGTGAGGCGGCGGCGGTGATCACTATTCCTGAAGAGAGTTATCAGGACGTTCAAGACCTCGTGGATCGTTACGAGGATCTCTTCCTCCGTGAATACGAAGGTGTGGACGATGGCTTATCGTTCACCGCGAAAGAGGTGGATTGCCCAAAGACCGAGATGCCGGAAGACGTGCAGGATTTCCTCATCCACGCCGTCACCCTCTGCCCGCACGGCGTGTATCGCGTCCTGCCCGAAGCAAGAGACATCGTAGAGACATCCAATAACCTCGCGATGATCGCTACCCGCGAGGGCGAGAATGACGAGAAAATAGTGGAAGTATGCTGTCTGACCCGTTCGAGCGTTGAGAGCCGCAAGGAGGAACTGGCTTCTATCATCCAATCCGCTTTCTCTTTAGCAGGTGCAGAGGTGAAGTTCAGCGGTGCTTATCCCGGATGGAAACCGAACCTCAAGAGCCAACTGCTCGCTACGATGAAAGAGACTTACCTCAAAGAGTTCGGCTCCGAACCGCGCGTGGTGATTATCCATGCCGGATTGGAATGCGGTATCATCGGTGCCAAGTACGAAGGTATGGAGATGATCTCCTTCGGTCCTACGATCGAGCATCCGCATAGCCCCGACGAGCGCGTCAATATCGCTACCGTGCAGAAGTTCTACCAGTATGTGTTAGCAGCTCTCAAAGCCCTGTAAAACAAGGGCTTAGAGCTGTCTGACAGGAAAATCAAAATACGTATCCGGATAAGGTTCGTTGCGAAGCGTGAAATGCCACCATTCGGAGTCGATAGGCTCGAATCCGTGTCGTAGCATCGCGTTTCGCAGCACCAACCGGTTGTCCGACTGACGGTACAGCCGGCAAGGATAGTCCGGGTGGCTCTCCTCACCGAACCAATCGAACGGCGAGCCCATGTCGAGCTCCTTGCCCGTTGCTGTATCAATGAGGGTCAGATCCACCGTCGAACCCCGTGAGTGACTTGAACGGGCGTAGATATATCCCTGCTCGAAAAGCAAGGACTTGTCCACCATCGGGTAGAACACCTTTTTCATCGTGGTATCGGCTATGTCCTCAGCCCAACGAATGAAATGATTCACAGCCGTTTGGGGGCGATAGGTGTCCCATATCTTGATACGGTATCCGTTGGCTTTGAGCTCGTCATTGACGGCTTTCAGCGAGTCCGCCGCCTGACGGGTCATCAGCGCTACCGGTTGCTCATAGCCGTCGATGCGCGTACCTACAAAATTATAGGTGCTGTAATAGCGGATCTCCAGAATAGCGTCCGGAATGACGTCGGTCACGTTCACAAAATCACTACTGTCATACTCCGGCGCTTTGGACGCCTCTTGCCGGCATGACAATGCCATCACGGCAATGAACATCAAAATGGTAACTTTTTTCATCATTAACGTTTTTTTTGATTATTAATGCAAATCCCTTCTCCCCCTTTGAGAGGGGGAAGGGGGGTGTCTCGGGGTGTAAAACAGCGGCAAAATTACTGCTTTTTTTTGATATACGCAAGGATTTAAGAAAAAAAAACAAAAATCTTTGCATATATCATTTTTTTTTCGTAATTTTGCAGCGAATTTGCGCCTGTACGCGCAGACGAGCATAAGAACGATATAAAAAACACAAATAAAATGGCTAATTTTAAGTACGCACCGATGTTTCAACTCGGTAAAGATGAAACGGAGTATTATCTGCTGACCAAGGACTATGTTTCCGTCAGCGAGTTTGAAGGACATGAGATTTTGAAAGTACAGCCGGAGGCATTGACCCTCATGGCGCAACAGGCTTTCCATGACGTTAGTTTCATGTTGCGCCGCTCGCATAACGAGCAGGTAGCAAAGATCCTGCGTGACCCCGAGGCTTCCGCCAACGATAAATACGTGGCACTCACCTTCCTTCGCAATGCGGAGGTGGCTTGCAAGGGACAACTGCCCCTCTGTCAGGACACCGGCACGGCAATCATCCACGGCGAGAAAGGCCAGGAAGTATGGACCGGCTTCTGCGACGAAGAGGCACTGAGCAAGGGCGTTTTCAATACCTATACCGAGTGCAACCTGCGTTACTCGCAGAACGCACCGCTGAACATGTACGATGAGGTGAACACCAAATGCAACCTCCCGGCGCAGATTGATCTGGAGGCTACCGAGGGCAACGAGTACCGTTTCCTTTGCGTGACCAAAGGCGGCGGTTCGGCGAACAAGACCTATCTCTATCAGGAGACCAAGGCGCGCATCCAGAACCCGGGTACGCTGATCCCGTTCCTTGTGGAGAAAATGAAATCCCTCGGTACGGCCGCTTGTCCTCCGTATCACATCGCGATCGTCATCGGCGGTACAAGTGCGGAGAAGAACCTGCTGACCGTCAAACTGGCTTCTACCCATTATTACGACTCGCTGCCGACCACCGGCGATGAGACAGGCCGCGCTTTCCGCGACATCGAGTTGGAGAAGCAACTTCTGCAAGAGGCATACAAGATCGGTCTCGGCGCACAGTTCGGAGGCAAATACATGGCGCATGACGTGCGGGTCGTTCGTCTGCCGCGTCACGGCGCTTCCTGCCCGATCGGACTCGGCGTTTCCTGCTCTGCCGACCGAAACATCAAATGTAAGATCAATAAAGACGGTATCTGGATCGAGAAACTGGATAACAACCCTGCTTCCCTCATTCCTGAAGAACTCCGTCAGGCGGGCGAAGGCGATGCTGTACGTATCGACCTCAATCAGCCGATGAAGGACGTATGCGCGATCTTGACCCATTATCCGATCGGTACGCGTCTGAGCCTCAACGGAACGATCATTGTAGGTCGCGACATTGCACATGCGAAAATCAAAGCGCGTCTCGATGCCGGTGAACCGATGCCGGAGTATCTCAAGAATCACCCGATCTACTATGCCGGACCGGCAAAGACCCCGGCGGGTATGGCGTGCGGTTCGATGGGTCCGACTACAGCCGGACGTATGGACCCGTACGTGGATGAGTTCCAAGATCATGGTGGTTCGCTCATCATGCTCGCCAAAGGTAACCGCTCCATCGACGTCACCAACGCTTGTCAGAAACACGGCGGCTTCTACCTCGGCTCCATCGGAGGACCTGCGGCTATCCTCGCCCAGAACAACATCAAATCCATCGAGTGCGTCGAATATCCCGAACTTGGCATGGAGGCTATCTGGAAGATTGAAGTGGAGAACTTCCCGGCATTCATCCTTGTGGACGACAAGGGCAATGATTTCTTCAAACAACTCAAACCCTGTGAGGGTTGCACAATTCTGAATTGATAATTAAAAATTGATAATTGACAATTGAACAACAAAAGACGTAAATACAGGTTGGCGATGCTGGATGACCTGACGCTACGCGAGGTGTTTCACTTCCGCGTCAGTCTGTTGGGTGCCATCAGTTTCATCACCGTTTCGATAGTGGCATTGATACTCCTGCTCTCGGCGCTGATCGTCTATACCCCGCTACGTAATGTACTTCCGGGGTATAGTGCGAGTCTCCGTCAGCAGCTTATCGACGAGTCCGCGCGTGTGGACAGTCTGCAAGCCGACCTGACGATCCAGCGGCAGTATCTGGATGTGATCAAACAGCTGACAGCCGGTACGATCGAGACGGACAGTGTGCAGAGTCTGGATTCCATGCAAGTCGTGGAACGCGCGCGTATTCTGGAGCAGCATAACGAGAACACGGATGCTTTTCTGGCGCAATATGAGCAGAAAGAGCACGAGCGTTTGTTGCTCTTCGATAACATAGCCGACCGCGATGTGAGACAGTTGTACCGCCCCGTACGAGGCGTTGTGGTGCAGGAAGCGGATCCTTCCGCCCATCAATACATCACGGCAATCCGCACGGCGAAGAACGAGAATGTGCTTGCCGTCTCACGAGGCACCGTAGTGGCGGTCACCAGAACGGCCGATAACACCTATTCCCTTACCTTGCAGAATAGCGCTTTCGTCGCCGTGTACAGCAACATTGCACGTGTGCTCAAAACGGAAGGTACGCAGGTGGAGAAAGGAGAAACAATAGGTCTCATGGACGGCGAACACGACCTCGGAATCCAGTTGTGGGATGCAGGCAGGTTCGTTAACCCCAACGAAGTAATAGTGTGGTAACAAAGATGAAAGTCGAAACGCAAAAACAATTATGTATATTGGGCTCCACGGGCTCGATCGGTACGCAGACCTTGGACGTGGTGCGTGCGTACCCCGACCGGTACGGCGTGTACGCCCTCTGCGCGAACCGCAGTATAGATAAGTTGGTGGAGCAGGCAAGGGAGTTTCATCCCGAAGTGGTCTGCATCGCCGACGAGCGTTGCTATGAGGAACTCAAAGCGCAGTTGGAAGCGATCCGCTTTGAGGGTAAGATCTGGGCAGGCTCGGACTCTATCGCCGAGGTGGTGACGATGCCGAGTATCAACGTCGTGGTGGCGGCGATGGTCGGATATGCCGGACTCAAACCTACCATCGAAGCGATCAAAGCCGGTAAGACGATTGCCTTGGCGAACAAAGAGACGCTGGTCGTCGCGGGAGAGATCATCTGCGACTTGGCGATACAGCACCATACGCCTATTCTGCCGGTGGACAGCGAACACAGCGCGATCTTCCAATCCCTCGTGGGCGAAGACCAAAGCGAGATCGAGAAGATCCTGCTCACGGCTTCGGGAGGACCCTTCCGTACTTTCAGTCTGGATCAGATGCGGACGGTCACGGCCGCCGATGCGCTCAAACATCCGAATTGGGACATGGGCGCCAAGATCACTATCGACTCCGCGTCGATGATGAATAAAGGCTTTGAGGTCATCGAGGCCAAATGGCTCTTCGGCGTGCCGGTGGAGAAGATACAGGTGCTTGTGCATCCGCAATCAATCGTTCATTCGGCGGTGCAGTTCACCGATGGAGCTATCAAAGCCCAACTTGGCGCACCGGATATGAGGTTGCCTATACAATACGCTCTCTCGTTCCCCGAACGACTGAAAAGCGATTTCCCTCGTGCGGACCTCTTCTCCTTAGGCGCACTCACGTTTGAGGAGCCCGACTTGGCGCGCTTTCCGAATTTAGCACTCGCCTACGAAGCGATGCGACGGGGAGGAAACATGCCGTGCGTCCTCAATGCCGCCAATGAGGTAGCGAACCTCGCTTTCCGCGAGGGACGATGCGGGTTCCTGCAGATGTCCGACATTATCGAAAAGACAATGAACCAAGCCGCGTTCATCCCCAAACCCTCCTACGAGGACTATGTAGCGACCGACACCGAAGCACGCCGACTTGCCCAAAATAATTTTTAATTCGTAATTTTTAATTTCTAATTCTTGTGATACAAGCAATTCAATTGGTATTAGCCTTGTCCTTTCTGGTGATGATTCACGAGTTGGGACACTTCACCTTCGCACGCATTTTCGGAGTGCGCGTGGAGAAATTCTATATGTTCTTTAACCCCAAGTTCAGCCTTTTGCGTCTGAAGAAGTTTGACGGCAAATGGCATGTCAAGTTCTTTGCCAAAAACGATGACGAAGAATGGGACAAACACCCCGAAAACACCGAATGGGGTATAGGGTGGTTGCCTTTCGGCGGATATTGTGCGATCGCCGGTATGGTGGATGAGACGCATTCATCGGAAGACCTGGCGGCGGAACCGCAATCGTGGGAGTTCCGCTCCAAACCGGCATGGCAGCGACTGCTCATTATCATGGGCGGTATTCTCGTCAATTTCCTCGGTGCAATCGTGATCTTCACCATGCTCATCTGGCATTGGGGCACGGACACACTGCCGCTGCGTAATGTCGATCGCGGACTCTATTACTCCGAGATTCTGCAAGGCGAAGGATTTGAACAGCAGGACCGTATTCTGACGATCAACGGCGAAGAGCCGGAGACCCTCTCCGATGCGGTTCAAGCGATGATCATTGAGGGCAAACGTGAGGTCACAGTGCTCCGCGGTACGGACACCGTCACACTCACCCTATCGGAGGATCTGGGCACCCGTTATCTCGCGCTCCAGAATGCGCATGACAAAGCGGAACGCGAGAAAGCACGTGCCGATCAGTCCTATCAGAAACAGCGCTATGTGCTCGTTGCAGAGTGGATTCCGTTTGTGGTAGATACGGTTCTTCCAGGCAATGCCGCATACCTTGCCGGCATCCGGAAAGGAGACAGCATCGTCGCTGTTGACGGTGTCCCGACGCCTTGTGCCGTGATGGTGCCGATGGAACTGCAAAAACACCCTTGCGACTCGATCACGATGGACTATTACCGCGATGGAGAACTACAGACGGCACGGCTGTTCATCGGTGACCAGGGTAAGATAGGAGCCGGTCCCAAGAACCAGCTGGCGTATTTCGAAATCGAGCATACAGACTATTCGTTCTTCCAAGCTATCCCTGCCGGTATTCGTAGCGGATGGGATATATTGGCGATGTACGTAAAGCAGTTCCGCCTCGTCTTCACCAAAGAGGGCGCACAGTCCCTCGGCGGCTTTGGCGCGATCGGATCGATGTTCCCTGCTTTCTGGAGCTGGTACGCCTTCTGGCATATGACCGCTTTCCTGAGCATCATCCTGGCGTTCATGAATTTCCTGCCGATCCCGGCTCTGGACGGAGGTTATATCCTTTTCCTTCTCGTGGAGATGATCTCCGGACGCAAACCCTCCGACAAGTTCCTTGAGAAAGCCAATAACGTCGGTTTCTGGATCCTCATCGCCCTCCTCGTCTTCGCCAACGGCAACGATATTTTGAAATATTTCTTCTAAAAGGAAATGGTCTTTAATTGTTGATAATTATTGACATCAATAAAACACCAACTCATTATGGATAATAACGAAACGTATTTTGTACACGAATCCTCTTATGTGGACGAAGGATGCCAAATCGGCAAAGGAACGAAAATATGGCATTTCAGCCATATTATGAAAGGCTGCATCATCGGAGAGGACTGTAATATCGGTCAGAACGTGGTGATCTCGCCGGATGTAGTGCTCGGGCGTAACTGTAAGATACAGAATAACGTCTCCGTCTATACCGGTGTGCGTTGCGAGGACGATGTGTTCCTCGGACCTTCGATGGTCTTTACCAATGTCATTAACCCCCGTGCAGCGGTCAGTCGCAAGGATGAATACCGCGAGACGGTTATCAAACGCGGTGCATCGGTCGGCGCGAACGCCACCATCGTCTGCGGACACACCCTCGGCGAGTATTGCCTTATCGGGGCGGGTTCGGTCGTCACCAAAGATGTACCGCCCTATGCCCTTATGGTCGGCAACCCTGCCCGCCAAGTAGGATGGATCAACGCCCACGGAGATAAATGTGCTTCTCTCGAAGAGGCCATGAAATAAATTGTGCATTGTGCATTGTAAATTGTGAATTGTAACTTATGATACAGAGAATTCAAACATTGTATTTGTTAGCCGTCGTGATTTTGGGAATCACGTTGTGTTTCCAACCTGTATTGCAGTTCGTTTCTACCGAGGAAGCGGCGGAACTGCAAGTGTATGAACTGAGTGCTTTGGGCGGTGCTCCCCTGCCCGGAATATGGGGCTTGTTGCTCACCACGGTGCTTATTCCCGTTCTTGCGCTCGTGGATATCTTCCTGTATAAGAAGCGCCTTGTCCAAGCACGGCTTAATATCTTCACCGCGATGCTCTGTCTGGGCTATTACGGTGTGCTCGCTATCTATGTATGGCAAGCGAAACTGGCTTTAGGGGTGGATTGGCATGTCCTCCCTTGGGCGTCGATACCCTTGGTATGCCTGGTATTAACCCTCATGGCAACGCGCCGTATTCTCAAAGACGAGGCGCTTGTGCGCGCGGCCGATAGACTCCGATAAGTATGAATACGCTCTCTTCTATTCTATTACAGGCTACTGCTCCTTCGCCCGAGGAGATACAAGCCGCACAGGATTCGATCCGCAGAGGGTTAGAAATGATGCTTCAAACCGCCCAGAATGACCCGGAGACGTTTTGGCAACAGGTGCTTGAGTCGATGATTCAGTTCGGACTCCAAGTCCTGGCAGCGTTCGCAATTTTCACGGTCGGTATAATCTTCATCCGATGGGTGCAACGTATTCTCAAGCGCACGTTTGAACGCCGGAATACCGAACCGACCATTGCTTCGTTCGTTTCGTCTTTCATCTCCATTTCGTTAACGGTCCTCCTGATTATCCTCACGGTGGGGGCGCTGGGCGTGAATACAACTTCGCTGGCGGCACTCTTGGCCGCCGGAGGTATGGCTATCGGTATGGCGCTTTCGGGAACGGTACAGAACTTCGCCGGAGGTATCATGATTCTTGCCTTCAAGCCCTTCAAGGCGGATGATTTCATCGAGGCACAGGGCTCTATGGGTAAGGTTATCGAGGTCAATATAACCGCTACGAAGATCCTGACGACGGATAACAAGGTCATTATTTTGCCCAACGGCTCGCTCTCCAACGGGAGTATTATTAACTATACCGCACGGCCGTTAAGGCGTGTGGATTGGGAGGTGAGTGTGTCGTATGGCGTGGATGCCAAGGCTTGTAAGGCGGCTATCCGGGCGATCGTGGATTCGGATAAACGGGTGTTACAAGCAGATACGAATATGGATGAGATCTACAAGGAATTGAATGTCTCCTCCTTCCAACTCTCGGTGGTCAATTACCGCATGGATTCGATTCCCGAGCCGTTCGTTGGACTCAAGAGCCTTAATTCGAACGATATCACCTTTGTGGTGCGCGCGTGGGTTCGTTCAAGCGATTATTGGGATGTGTTCTTTGCCCTTCAGGAGCGGTTCTATACCGAACTCCCGCCGCAAGGCTTTACCTTCGCTTATCCGCACGTGGATGTCACGATGTTGAATTGAGTAAGTTTTTGCGAAGCGGTCAAAAAACACACAAATATGGAAGTTTTATTAGGAAAAACATTGCCCGAGTTGCAAGAGGTGGCGGTTAGCATCGGTTTGCCGAAGTTTGCCGGCAAGCAGTTGGCGGAATGGCTCTATGTGCGCCGTGTCCGCACCTTTGACGAGATGACCAATATCTCCCTCAAAGGTCGCGAAGCGCTCAAAGCGAACTATATAATAGGAAGACACGCGCCCGTGCGCGAAGCTGTCAGCACCGATGGCACCCGCAAGTACCTCTTTGCTGTCTCACCCGCTAACCCTTTCTCCCCCTCTGAGAGGGGGCAGGAGGGGGTGAGTTTTATCGAAACGGTTTATATCCCCGAGGACGACCGTGCTACGCTCTGTGTCTCTACTCAAGCCGGGTGTAAGATGGGGTGTCGTTTCTGCATGACCGGCACACTCGGCTTTCACGGCCATCTGCCCGCTTCCGAGATCCTTAACCAAATCTTCGAAATAGACGCTTTAGTATCTCCCCTCTCTCTCTCCAATCTCGTCTATATGGGCGAGGGGGAACCCATGGACAATATAGACCAGGTTCTCCGTTCGCTGGAGATCATGACCGCGCCTTATGCCTGTGCCTGGTCGCCCAAACGCATCACCGTCTCCACCGTCGGTATACCTGCCATGAAACGGTTCTTGGACGAAAGCGAGTGCCACCTCGCCGTCTCCATGCATAATCCCTTTGCCGTAGAGCGCGCGCAAATCATGCCGGCGGAGAAGTTGATGTCCATCTCGGACGTCGTTTCCCTCCTCAAACAATACGACTGGTCTCACCAGCGCCGCATCAGTTTTGAGTATATCTGCTGGGCGGGAAAGAACGATACCCCGCGTCATGCCAAAGAGTTGCTCCGGCTCCTCAAGGGGCTCAATTGCCGTATTAACCTCATCCGGTTCCACGAAGGGGTGGAGGAGGTGGCTAAAACCAATATCGAGAGCCGCCGTTTCCCGGCTTCGGACGAGAAGCAGATGGCATGGTTCCAGGAATACCTCTCCTCTAACGGTCTGACCACCACCATCCGCCGTTCCCGCGGCGAAGACATCCTTGCCGCTTGCGGCATGCTCGTCAATGCCCTGAATGAGGGCGCCTGATTTTTTGTCAATTACCCAAAAGTCGTTGGAAAAAGGTGCTGAACTTGGAAAAAAGTCGTACCAAAAAGGTGTTGAAATGTTAACAATGCAAATTTTGCAGAAAGAAGGAACAATAAATGATTGTTTTTTTCTTAAAACGTAAAAAAAATAAGAAGAAATAGTATATTTTTATGAAAAAATTTGCACATGTCGTAAAAATACATTATCTTTGCAAAAATTTTAGCACAAAATATAAAATGAAAAATCGAATGTTCAAAATTACCCCCCCCATTACGTAAATGTCGTATTAGGCGGTGATGTTGAATTTTGTAACGCTTCAAGCGGTGCGTGACTCGTGTGTCATGCGCCGCTTGTTGTTATTTATTGCTCTCAATTATTCCTGTAATTTTAAAATATTTAATCTTATGAAAAACTTTACTATTTTACTTTTTTTGATCTGCTCCGTCGCTTATGTTCAGGCAGAGAATGTCATGTACACGAGTTTTAGCCAGTCAACCCGCACGTTGACCTATTATTACGGCGTGAAACCGTCCGGTAGCAACTATGAGCGGTATAATCCGGGTACAGGGGACATCCGTTTCGAAGGATATGCAAAGGAGATTGATATCGTAGTTATCGACGCCTCTATGCTCAATGTGCATCCTACGAACCTGCGTGAGATGTTCTACGGCGGGCATATCAACATTACGGATTCTCTGCGTCTGGTGAATCTGAAAGAGATCAGGGGCTTGGAGAACCTGCAAACGGACGAAGCCGTTACTTTGGAGGAAATGTTCTACGGCTGCGAGTCTTTGCAGTCGATTGACCTTAGTCATTTCAATACTTCCAAGGTAAAAATCTTTTCTGGTATGTTCTACGCCTGCGCGGCTTTGACTTCCCTGGATCTAAGCTCCTTGGAAACCTCCGCTGCAACCAAGATGGAGCGTATGTTTGGTCATTGCTCTAGCCTGACCGATTTGGATCTCAGTAATTTCAATACGGAGAACGTGACGGATATGGCGGGTATGTTCACCCGGTGTGATGCGTTGGAGACTTTGGATATCAGCAGTTTTAATACAGGGAATGTGACCAATATGGCATCGATGTTTAGCAGTTGTGCGGTGCTCAAGACGCTGGATATCTCCAATTTTGATTTTAGCAAGGTAACCCGTGTGGATCATATGTTCCAGTATAACCATGCCTTGGAGACCATCTATTGCAATACGGATTTCAACGAGCTTACCTCTCTGGAGAGCTCGGATGCCATGTTTGGTGGTTGTTTTGCTCTGGTGGGTGGTAACGGAACTACCTATGATACGAGTTTCCCAAAGGACAAGACCTACGCCCGTCCGGACGGATTAGGCGGTCAGCCGGGTTACTTCACAGCCAAGGGCGCAGGACCGAAAGAGATCTACGCGGCATTGAGCGGGTCCACGATGACCATCTATTTCGATGACCTGAAAGCTTCCCGTTCCGACTTGCTGGATAAATGGACTCCCGAAGGGGGAGTGAATATGGACGAAGCAACTCGCAACTTGATTACAAAGGCAGTGATTAGTCCTTCTATGGTGGATGCCCTCCCGACAGGTACTAAGTGGTGGTTCTATAAGTTGACCAACCTGACTACTATAGAGGGTTTGGCAAACCTCAACACCTCCGAGGTGACGAATATGAGCTATATGTTCCAATCCTGTTCTTCGCTGACCGAGTTGGACCTCAGCAGTTTCGAAACGTCTTCCGTAACGGGAATGAACGGTATGTTCTATGGCTGTTCTTCGCTGACCTCGCTGGATCTCAGCCGTTTCAATACCGCCAACATGACGAATATGACCAATATGTTCTCTGGCTGTTCTTCGCTGACCTCGCTGGATCTCAGCAATTTCAGTACCGCCAACGTAACGAATATGTCCAGTATGTTCAAAGGCTGTTCTTTGCTGACCTCGCTGGACGTAAGCAGTTTCAACACCGCCAACGTGACGGATATGTACTCTATGTTCAAAGACTGTTCTTCGCTGAAGACTATTTATTGCAATGACGCATGGAATCCAAGTTCGTCAGATAATATGTTCAACGGCTGTACGGCTCTCGTCGGTGGGAAGGGCACAACGTATAATGATGCGAATCCCAAGGACAAGACCTACGCCCGTCCGGACGATCCTGCTAGCAGTAAGCCCGGCTATTTCACCGTCAAGATTACGGATGGCATTGAGCAAGTACAATGGGACAAGGTGCAAAATACAAAGGTTGTCAAGAACGGACAACTCTATATCATGTACAATGGGACGATGTACGACGTACAAGGTAAGGTCGTTCGCCAAAAATGACGGATATTTGTCTCGTGTACACGCGAACAAACAATATATAAATATTATTAACCCCAATTATTAACAACCATGAAACGATTTCTAATCTTTACATTAGCGGTGTTGATGACGCTGGCTAATGCGGAAGCGACGAGATGGACTCTGACAAAAGCTACGGCGGACATCACCATGTCGGACGGCGATGTGCTTACGGGTACATTGCAATCGGGGGTCGCGATCAACGTAACGATTAAAGCAGGTGCCAAGGTAACTTTTGAGGATGCTGTTCTCGTATTCAATCCGAAAGGTAGCGTAACGAAAGGCAAAGCGGCTCCGGCTGTGAACTGTCTTGGCGACGCGGAAATTACCATCAAGGGAGAAAACCAAATCATCAATGGTGGTAACAGTTATTCAGGTATTTATGTGCCTAATTCAAAGAAACTGACCATTAAGGGTACGAATGCTGACAAATTGTATGTGCAAGGTGGTCTGTACGGTGCCGGTATCGGTGCGTACAAGGATGTAGATGCCGGCAATATTCAAATTGAAGGCGGTACTATTGAGGCACACGGAGGTATGTATGGCGCGGGTATCGGCGGCAGTTATCTCGCTAACTGCGGCACCATTGATATCTACGGCGGTAACATTAAGGCCTACGGTGGTAATCGTGGTACCGGTATCGGTTCCGGTTTCGACAGCAGCAAAGCCGCCTATGTCAATATCACGAAAATGGCGGGAACATCCACTACGGTTTACGCTCAGGGTGGTTTCCGTTCTCCGGGTATCGGTGCCGCTTGCTTAGGTACATGTGGTGTAATCAGTATCAGCACCGGGGTAGATGTAACGGCGGTCAAGGGGGATGAATCTCTTTGCTCGATCGGTTGGGGATACGGAGGTAAATCGTCCAATGCAGGTACAATCACCATCGGCGGAAAAACGTATCCCGACGGTGTAGGACGCGCTTATTTCAACTATCCGAATATTCATGACATCGATCTCTCCAAATTGACGGAAGACTATATCGCGCAAGATCAAGATGTGCTCCACGGCGAACTCGCTAATGAGAATATCATGATTTCTATTGAGAACAACGCGAAAATTACTTTGCGCGATGCCGATATAGAGGTAAAGGCTGTTGATCGTACTCCTTTCTCCGCACTCGTATGTTTAGGAAATGCAGAGATTACGATAGAGGGTGAGAACGTGCTTTGGTGCAAAACCTACAACCGTTGCGGTATATCCGTTACGGAGAATAATACTTTGACCATCAGGGGATCCGGTATATTGGATGTAGAAGGCGGACGATACGGAGCAGGTATCGGAGCCAGATATCTAACGAAAGGTGGAAATGTGATAATCAATTGTAGCGGTACTGTTATAGCCACCGGTGGTCAGTACGCTGCCGCTATCGGTGGTGGTTACATGACCAGTTGCGGATTTGTCCAAATTATTTCCGGTACTGTCATTGCTGAAGCCGGCGAGCGCGCTACGGCTATCGGCTCCGGATATGATTCCAGTTATGCCGGAGATATCCGTCTTTCCGGTGGTAAAATCGATGCCAAAGGAGGATATAAATCTCCGGCTATCGGTGGTGCCTGGAGATCTACGTGCGGGCAAATATGGATTGATTCCAGGGTGAAGATCCGCGCTGAAAAAGGCAAAGATGCTCCTTGCGCTATCGGTTATGGGATGCGCTCGAGTGAGACCGGGCAATCTTCTTGCAAGGGTATTTTCCTGGACGGAGATTATCTGGGAGACTGTCTGGATGGTAATCCGTATATCTACCCGGAGTCGGATGTGATTGATTTATCTACGATCACCGCCAATCTCCAAATCACGAACAACAAGACGGTGACGGGTACACTCTCGGATCCGAACATGTACAAAATCACGATTGCCGATAATGCAGAAGTGACTTTCAAAGATGTATCTATCAATGGTAATTTCAGCGATGTCAAATGGGCAGGTGTCACCTGTCTTGGCGATGCTACTATCAAGCTGGAAGGAAAAAACAGGATTACTGCATGCGGTGGAGACTATCCTGCTATTTTTGTTCCGAAAAATAGCACTTTGGTAATCACGGGTAACGGAAGTTTGGATGTGCATGCCAATAACGCTGCCGCTATCGGTGCAGGATGGGATATAGATGCCGGAAATATCTTCCTCTATGGCGGTAATATTACAGCCCTTAGTAATAATGCCGGTGCAGGTATCGGTGGCGCCAAGATGGCTGATTGTGGCGATATTATCGTCAAAGGGGCCAATGTAAAGGCAGAGGGCGGTAAATATGGTGCCGGAATCGGTACCGGTCATGACGGTAGCCGTTGCGGGAATATCTACCTTACTTCCGGTTCGGTTGTAGCTATCGGTGGCGAGCAGGCGGCTGGTGTTGGTACCGGCGCGCTGGGTAAATGCGGTAATGTGTACCTCTCTACCGAGATGACCGGTCTCAAAGCATACAAAGGCGACAAATCGCCCTTCAGCGTAGGGCATGGTAAAGGCGCTACCGGTTGCACAATCTACAAAAACGGTGAATTCTATTCCGCCGGTATAGATCGTAGTCCGTTCGTCTTCCCGAATGACCACTATATCAACCTATGGGATATTGAGGGCGATTTTACGGCGCAGAACAATGATATTCTGACCAGTAGCGGTGATTTCGCCAATATCTTCGTGGCGGATAATGCTACGATCACCCTGCAGGACGCCAAGATTGTCGGTGTTAATGAGAAAGGCTATTCGTTTGCCGGAATTACCTGTTTGGGTAATGCAAGAATTATACTGAAAGGTAAAAACAAAGTAACCGGTTATTACGGTGATTATCCGGCTATATACGTCCCGAAAGGCAAGACATTAACCATAGCCGGTGACGGTGAGTTGGAGGCGGTTTCTTTGGGTAATGCTGCGGCTATCGGTGCCGCTGTGCTCAAAGATTGCGGTACTATCAAGATTGAAGGCGGTCATATCCTCGCTTATACGGATGGCGACGATGACGCCTATGGTGCGGCTATCGGTGGCGCGTACGAAGGTGCTTACGACAAGATTATTATCACCGGCGGTGAAGTAGTAGCTTTTGGTGCCAACCGCTCCGCGGGTATCGGTGCCGCTTATCGCTCTACTACGTGTGGAAATATTGAAATTTCCGGCGGTAAGGTGTATGCCCATGGCGGTACGCTCGCTCCGGGTATCGGTGCCGGTTTGAGAAATACAACCGGAGATATCACGATTCTGAAAACGGTGAAATATCTGTCGGTAACCAGTGGTGGATTTGCAAATGGCCTGACAGCTCCGTATTGTATCGGTAGAGCCGCTTTTGAAGGGGTTACCACTTCTATTATCGGCAAAGTTACCATTGCTGATCAGGTCGTTGATGGTATTTCCGGTTCACGATTTGTTTATCCGGAAGGTGCTACCGATGAGGAACCGGAGAACCCGGCTTCCGAAGAAGTAGTTTCCGGGGAAGTCACTCCTGAAGAAGATGTAACAGGTACGATTATGCGTCGGGTTGCCGGAAATGTCAAACTCGATACGATTACGCATGACTTTGTGTTCATCAACGGCGATATGGTTTACGGTACGCTCCAGGGCAACTACATGCTGAGTATTGCTCCGGATGCACAAGTAACGCTTAACAGCGTGAAGATAGAGGGTACAAACGACTCCAAGTATGCCTTTGCAGGATTAACCTGTATGGGTAATGCACAAATTGTGTTGAACGGAGACAATACGGTCAAAGGCTTTGACAAGTACTTCCCGGGTATCTTCGTGCCGGAGAACTTTACACTGACCATTAAGAAAAACTCAGCGGACGGAACGCTCCACGCCAGCAGTAACGGTAGCGGATGCGGTATCGGTGGTAGTACGCAAATGAGTTGTGGTAATATCGATATTCAAAGCGGTAATATCTATGCCGAGGGCGGTAGCTATTGTGCGGCTATCGGATGCGGCGGCGGTGAATCGACATGCGGAAGTATCAATGTAGCAGAAACTGCCACCTATATCCACGCGGTAAAAGGTGCATACGCTACCTACACGATCGGAAGTGCGGTTCAGAAAACCGCCCATGGTAGGATCGTTATCGGTACAACAACCTATTCGGACGGAGTGAGCGAAAGTCCGTTCATCTATCCTTCGCCGAAGACAGGAAACAAGCTGGTTTTGGATAACATCCAGTCTGATTACGAAATTACGACCGGAACCATCGTGACAGGAACACTGAAGAAAAACGTCAAACTGACGGTTAGAGGCGGTGCCAAGATCACTTTGAAGGATGTGACCATTAACGGTGTCAATAGCAGCAGTTATCCGTGGGCAGGTCTTACTTGTGGAGAGCAAGTGGAGATTACGGTGGAGGGCGAAAATACGATCCGCGGTTTCCATGAGAATTATCCGGGTATCTTTATCGCTGATGCAGGATCTTTCAATAGCTATATTTATGGTCCTGGTTCGCTCGTTGTCAGCAGTAACGGTAAGGCTCCGGGTATCGGTGCAAGCCGTAGCGAAAACGGTGGACGAGTCTTCATCAAGGGTTGCGATATAATAGCTTATGGTGGTCAAGGATCGGCAGGTATCGGCGGTTGTTACAATATGTCCTTCGGTGGCGTTGGTTTTAATGCGTGCTCGATAGAAGCTTATGGTGGTGCCGGTGCTCCCGGTATCGGTTCCGGCTCCGAATCTACATCTGTTGTAAATGCTGGTGTGTCTATAGACCGTAACGTAATCAGCATCAAAGCGGTAAAAGGAAGCGGAGACGTATTGAACAGTATCGGTAATGCCAATAACCGAAACGCAAAAATTACCATCGGTGCTTTGATTTTAAAGGGAATTACGGACGATACATTCGTTTATGATCCGACCCAAGTAACCTCGCTGGAATTGATGGGCGGAGAAACTTTAAGCGGCGACTTGAGTGATTTCCATCTGACTCTGTTAAGAGGCGCCTCTGTCAAACTGGATGGTGTAACGATTAACGGTAAGAATGATGAGAAATATCCGTATGCCGGTTTGACCTGTATGGGAAATAACACGCTCGAACTAATCGGTCTAAACCGTGATGTGATCACAGGTTTCCATGAGGAATACCCGGGTATCGAAGTGGTTGATGGCAACCTCTATATCATGGATGCTGAAGATAACTGGGGAGGCTTGGAAGTGAAAAGTAACGGCAAAGCGCCGGCTATCGGTACTCGTTCCGGATCGCATACTACCGGCAGAATCGTTATTGACTGTGGAAACAGTGAGAATACTAGGGCGGTAACGGTTGTAGGCGGTGATTTGTGCCCGGCTATTGGTGCCGGTCCTAACAGTACGATAGGTAATATCTATATTAAGAGCGGTATTGTCGATGCTACCGGAGGTTCCTTCGCTGCTGCTATCGGCACTTCTGCTATGGGTGGCGAATGCGGTGAGATTATATTATCCGATCAGGCAAATACGCGTTGTTATGCCGGAGCGTATTCCAATCATAGTGTAGGTACCTGTGCCTATGATTTTTCGATACGCGGTGAGGAAAGTACAATCGCCGGAATCTTCAAGGGCATTCGGTTAGGAAACGAATTTGCTGAGCTTGACAGGGAACCGATCCGTGCAACAGAGTTCTTCTATCCGCAAGGCGACCGTATTCCCAAACGCCGTATATTAAACGGCGAGACATTGAGCGGTGAAGTGCCATATCGTATTACGGTCGCTCCGGATGCCACTATCTATCTGGAGGATGCCAAGATCGGACAGGGAGGTGATGATCGCTCTTTATACATTGATCCGGGTATTTTCTTCGAGGGTAACGCTATTGTTTATTTCCGTGGCGTGAACGATATTGAATCCTTCAATTCCTTCTTACCGGGTATTTATGTGCCGGAAGGACGTCGTGTTATCTTACGCGGCTACAGCGATGAGGATCAACTGAATGCTACCTGTCAAGGTGAAGTTATAAGAGAAAGCCAGATCCGCAAGGTGAACGGCCGCTATGAGTCCAAATCGGCTGATTACACGCCGAAACAAGCAGCGGGTATCGGTGGTGCTTATACATGGGATCCGGTAACTCTTGTGAAAAAACTTAACTGCGGTGAAATCGTTATTGAGAGCGGTCACGTCACTGCCGTAGGCGGTTTGAACCACCCGGGTATCGGTGGCGGTGAAGCCGGCGATTGCGGTAAGATTACCATCCTCGGAGGTATCGTAGAGGCCGTTGGTGGTCCCGGCTGTCCGGGTATTGGTGCCGGTTGTGGAGGTTCTTGCGATGAAATCAATATCGCCAAGACCGTTAAACGAGTTCATTCAACTGCCGGTATGGATGCTCCGTTCAGCGTTGGTGCTGCGATGAGCAGCGATACTGAAAACCTGCATAGTATGTGTAACGGCGTAACCGTAGGTACAAAAGAGTACGGAAACGGTATTGTTGATCCGGACTTCTTATATGAACCATGGGATGGTAACCTCTCTATCCTGGATAAAGATGTAATAGCTAAAGACGGTACCGAGATTTATGGTACGTTGGAGAGTTCTGTACAGCCGTACAAGGTAACCATCGCAGACGGTGCTACGGTAGTATTGCGTGATGCACATATCAATACCGAAGATACATGGGAGAACAAGTGGGCAGGTATCACCTGCGAGGGTAATGCTACCATCGTGTTGGAAGGTGAGAACAGCGTACAAGGCTTCCAACTTTACATGCCGGGTATCTATGTGCCGGAAGGCAAGACCCTGACGATCACCGGTGACGAAGGTTACCTCTACGCCGAGAGCGGCGGATGGGCGGCTGGTATCGGTGCCGGATTTGACGGACGCCACTGCGGTAACATCATGATTGAAGGCGGCTCCATTGAAGCGAAGGGCGGCATGCTCTCTGCTGGTATCGGTGGAGCGGCTGGCGCTAACTGCGGAGACATAACAATATGCAGAGACGTTAAATCCGTTATCGCTTACAAGGGTACCGAAGATCCGAATACCCACGAGCTGGCTCCCTACAGCCTCGGTGCCGGAGGACGTACCTCTGCTTGCGGTACTATCACCATTGCCGACAAGGAGTACCAGAGCTTCATAGACGATGTATTCGAGTATCCGTTTGAGCCGGTTCAAGGTATTCCTTCTATCGACTCTGAGAAGACCAACTCGGAGTGGCATAAAGTGCTCTATAACGGTCAACTTCTCATCATACGCGATGGTAAGGCTTACAACCTCCTCGGTACAGAAGTTCAATAAGCCCTTTTTCAGCCGGACGGGATTGGTTTCCCGTCCGGTTTCCAATCATTCAAACAAGACTCCGATATGACCCCAAAATTCTTCACTCTGCATCGCCGGATGATGGTGCTCTGTGCGGTATGCTGTTTCGCCCTGTCTGCTTTCTGCCAGACTTTCACCCGTATCGAACCCGGCGAGCCCCAATACGGTCCCCAAGTGCCTTAAACAACCATTTGTTAAATTCGTGAACAATAAATAATTTTTGGAACATTTTTGGTAATTTTTGACTTAAATATATTATAAAGTTATGAGAAAAATTTTCCTCTTTTCTGCAATAGTTATTGCAGTTATGACAGTACATGCCAAAGTGATTGACCTGAAAACAACCGGTACAACTATTGGCGAGTGGACCAACAATGCGGCGACTTTGAATACGACCGAAACCGACCCGGCTATAGGTAAGTATGTGTACGACATCAAAGGCGGTGTCGCCAGCGAAAGTTTTGTGACTAACGTGCCGGACATTGTATTTTTAAACTCGAATAAATCGGACAAAACGAAAGCTTTCATCGTTTATCCGGGCAAATGTTTTGAGTTCGGCGCCAAAAACGGTATTCTGATGGTCAAGAACACGAACGCCGGCGATACGATCACCCTGACCGCTGCCGCGAAAGGTACTACTGATGCTGATTTTGAAGACCCGGAAGAAGTCTATCCGAAAAACGCCGTACTTCTTTCGCAGGAGCACCTGCTGCCGGCCAAGAACAGCGGAGGTGGTGACGGACAAGGGTATGTCTGGAGAGATTTGGTGTATGTCTCCCAAGGCGGCGATGTGGAAATAAAAGAGTTTGCCGGAGGCTATCGTATCGTATCTGTGGCAATTGATGCACCCGCATCCGAACCCGCCGGGGAGCAAGTTATCACATGGGGATGCGACGAACTCAATACCTTCACCAAGGAATATTACTACCCGGGAGAATCCGTAACCATCAAAGGGATCACCGTTACCGTCAACCAAGGAGATCAGTACATACAGCCGGTAGTGGGGCATTGTGATGTGGTTTTTAATGCCAATAATAGTAATGGGGCATTCACGTTCTCGACGGAATCAGGTTTTATCAAAAAGATTGAATGTACCGCCGTGTTCGCATATGGATCCTATGGCGAAGGATGGGACGATGCTACATGGACATGGACGGGCAATGCGAAAAGTGTGCATTTCGGCAATGCCGGTTCAGTGCTTGCGGTATCCGATATCATTTTCACCATCGGTTCCGATTCAGTACCCGAGCCGTCTCCTGTCACCGCTTACACCCTGCAACTCGTTGTGAACGATTCGGCGATGGGGTCGGTAGCCCTTACGAACCATTTCGGCAGTGATATTATCGACAATGGTGACGGTACTTACACCGTTCCTCCGTACGCAGAGGTATCTATCCTCGCCACCCCGAAAGAGGGCTATGAGTTCGCCGGCTGGAAAGAAGGCAATTACTGTGATTTTACCGAATGCGTCTTCTCCGGATCCGATATGAATGCCATTGATAACCCCTTGTACTACACCGTGACCGGAAGCGTGGCTATTATGGCGGTGTTCCGGTCCTCCGGCTCGGGACAGCTCCCGGATGGCATGGAGGATGTGCAAAGCGACAAGGTGCCATGTTCAAAGGTTCTTGTGGACGGCGTTCTCTATATCCTCCGCGGCAACCGGCTCTACAACCTCCAAGGCGCGCAAGTCCGATAAAGCCTTTTCCTGATATTTGAGCATCTCGTTTGAGGTGCTTTTTTTTATGTCTAAATAGTATTGTTGCGATAATTTACGAACATAAATCGCCACTGGGCGTTCTCCTGAGCGGCGGCGTGGTGGAACCCTTGCACGCACAAAAGGGCACAAAAAAAGAGACGGCTCACGATGATCGTGAACCGCCTCTTGCGATACAATTAGCCCGAAAGCTATGATTTATTTCTCAGACACTCTCTTGCCCGTCACATCATACATCTCGCCGTTTTGATTAATTAGTATTTTTCCGTTATGCAGTACCTTTATACAAGGTATATTGCTGCTTTGTATATCACCTATGCTTGTAGGTACGGATTGAACACATACCAGACGCACCGAGCGTCCGTAGTACAGGCTGTTGGTCGTCATTTCTGCGCCGTCCGCACTCACATAAAAACCATATGCTTCGGATGAGCCGTCTGCCGTAGCAGACCAATAACTGCCGATAGGACTTCCCGTGTCCTCCATGTTAACCTCATTCCCGTCACGGAAACCGCCGCAGGGCAGGAATACCGCGCCGGCAGTCTGCATGGCGGACCATTGTTCTAATGTGTAGGTATTCGCCGCCCAGTTCCCCGGGTTGGGGAAGAAACCACATCCGTCGGGCAATACAAAGCCATCGGGCAACAGGAGGTATCCCATCACGCCGTTGACCGAAGCCTGACCGCGCAAGCCGGATGAATTCGTGCGTTGCGTAAGCAGGTACGTCCATTCGTCGAATGTGAGGGTACGCCATATGCCGGCGGTGCTGCCGCCGTTGCTGATAGCGTTTGTACCCCAGTCGGTGAAGACGGCATAATCGCCATCGGAGGCAGATGCTTTATATGGGGCATCGCCTGTTCCCCAACCGAAGAGGTCAATCCATTTTTCCTGCGTGTCACGACCAGTGGCGGTCTCATTGCCTGCGGTATCTTCAAGCACGGTATATTGCTCTGCTGCGAACTGCCATGTCTCTGTGCTTGCTTGGTATTGCAGGTTGCCTTTCGAGAAGACAACATAATCGCCCTTTTCATTGATAGTGAAGTGTCCTGTAAGCGCCCCGTTGGCGGCAGCCAAAGCTGAAGAAAGTGGCCAAGTGGTCAGGACCAAAGTACAAAGTGCAGATAATAACTTTTTCATACGGATAGTTTACATTCTAACGGTTAATGACTGTCCCTCTTCGGATGTGGTGGCGGTTGGGACGAAGGTGAAGATTCGCCCCGTACCGGCGTGGTAATATTTGAGGGTTACTGTTTCCCCTTCCTTTCGTGCGTGGACGTTGAAGCGAACGGGCGAGAACCACAGGTCATCGTCGAAGACGTATGTGCCCCGGCACTCGTCTCCTACAAACGCAGCGAGGATATCCCCCTTGGCGGGCTTGACATCGGAGCCCTCTAAGGGAAGGCATGTGACGCAGAAATTCGTCAGTATGGGGTAAGAAGCCGGTCCTTGGGTAAAAGGAAAGACGGAATGTGTCCCCATACCATACACCTTCCCTAATTCGAGGTATTCAGCCGATTCATAACTAAAGAGCTGGTGAAGCGTTGCGCTGTAATAGCGCAGCGTGAAGGAAAGAAAGGTGTTTTCCGGCTCGTTGTGGTATGATTTGAGAATAAAGATTCCCTTGTCATTACTATTTTCTTCTCCGACTGTAACCGCCGGCGTTGCCATTCCGCGCAGTTCGTCCTCGACAAAGACCGCCAGAAGGTCGTTCGGGTTGGCAGTAGGCATGAGAATGTCCTCCAACTCAATGTACATAATCATCCAGTTCTCATACTTTGTCGGGTCGGGTTCCTGCCAGTCAGGACGGGCTTCATTACCGGAATAATCCACTTGCCACAACGGGGCGGCGGTACTAACGCCTTCGGGTTCGGTAACAGAGTAATACTCCGCATTCTTGTCGCCTTTTTTGCACGCCGCCAGACAGAGGGTGACGAGCGTCAGAAATATAATACTCTTTTTCATAGATTTTCTTTTTTTCGTTATAACGATATATTGAGTTATCGAATTATTTTACTACCAATTTTTTGCAGTTATGGATGTAAACCCCCGGTTCGGTAGGTTCATTGGGCAGCTGAACGCCCAGCACAGTGAACCATCCCTTGCTGCCGCAACCGCAGTCTGCCTCTGTACTGTTGCCATCCTCTATTCCTTTGGCGCGGAAAGAGATGACGACAGGTTGGTCAGGCGAGCCGATGACGGCATTGGCCCGGTAGGTCATCTGCTCATCGGTAGTGGCGATAAGCACACCGTCCCGTTCGATAGCGAACCGGATACCGGATTGCACATCATTGCTGACGGTCAGATAGTAGACGCTGTCTTTGGCGACGGTTTCGCCTATGCGTTCGCTGTAAGCGAGAGCTACAAGGCGGTCGCCTTCTTGCAGGCTGACACCCTCCACAATCGCGGAAACACTCATCGTGCTCCAGCGCGCGGGAGCCGAAGAGCGAACGGTAGAGTACGACCACTCGTCAATGAAGGTGCTGTTTGGCTCATAGAACGGATAGACGAATTTAGTGTCGTTATCGGCTTTGCGCAGCAGCATGTAGCCTTCTCCCGGCTTCATGTACTCCAGGCTGCCTTTCCACCGCCCTACGCCGGCCACCTTGGTGAAGTAGGCGAACTCGTTGTGACTCTTGATGACATCACCGGGCTGCGCCTTATCGAAATAGTCGGAGAGTGCCGTTTCGACAGGCAGGTTGTACATCGGGGTGTAGCCGATGCCGTTCCAACCGCTCTTGACGGAGATAGTACGTAAATCCATCTGCCTGATGATATTACCGGCAATGGGGAACGAGGTTTTCTCGCTTACCTTGACGGCATAGGCGCTCTTCGGGCTGATTGCATAATTCTTGCCGGTAGAAGCAAGCCAATGACCGTTGCGGTAGATGAATGTGGCGGTGCTGTTCATGTCGGTAAGCACATCGCCCTCTTTCCATGGCAGCCCGTCCAGCAGCGTGTTGAGGTTGAGCCGCTCGGCGTTGGTGACGTTGAAGGATATCCAGTTCCATCCTTCTTTGAGGTGGAAGGTTTGTACATACTTGTTATCCGCCTCGAATCTTACAGGTACATCCGTGCCCATAACGGCGCCACTCTGGAAGGGAATAGCATCACGTACGGGGTTGTCATCAGTAGGCATGGTGAGCATCATCTCGCGTCCCGTGGAGTACTGCCAGAGTTTGAAATAGAGGTCGTTGCCGGAAACGCGGTTGTCATAGACCGTAAGGTAGAGATTGCTCTCGCCGGTCTGCGCCGAGTAGTGGATATTGGCAAAGCCGTGGCACTTGCCCTGTCTGTCGAAAGCACCTACGATGTCGCGGTTGTCAATATCTATCTCGCCGCGTACAAACACATGCCCGATGATATTCATTGAGTTCTGTAGCAATTCATGATCAATATTATTTGTCCATTCCGGCTGTTCTCCCTCTACGGTAAGCGTGAAATATAGTGGTTCGGAAACGCCGTTCTCGTCCGTCAGGTAAAGTACCTCGTCGTAGGTTCCTACGTTCAGACCTTTGTTTATTGTACCCGTTATCGTGATCTTGTTTTGCGCCGTAATGACATCGGTGTAGGTGTCTAACGTGAGCCATTTCGGACAGTTCTCTATGGTGAATGTATGGCTTGTAGCGCTGATATTCTCTAATTCGAAATATACCTGCTCCTCATTCCCGTAGAAAGTGGTCCTATCCACCCGTTTCTCAGTCCATCTCAGCGTGCTGTTGTTGACGAAATAGACGGCTGTAGCAGGCGAAGCCATCGCGTTGCCGTTCTTATCCTCTACATCACGCAGGGTAACGTATATATTGCGGCGGTTGATGCGGGACGCCAGTTCGTTGATGTTCACCAGCACCTGATTATCCTTGCCTGCGAAGCTGAACGAGATATTCTTCAGTTCCTCCGCCGGCGCGACAGGCGCAGCCGTGGAATTGACGATAAGCGGCAAGATGGTGGTAATGGTGTCAACAAAGAGGTAATCGCGCTTGGGCGTAGTGGTCGGCTCCTTTGTAGTGGGGTCTAATTGGTACACCACTTGGTAGTTGTTGTCCAAATAAATCCTGCGGCTATAGGGGTATGCCACCAATTCGATATCGTTGTCCTTCTGCCTTTCCTGCCGGTCAAAACTGAGGTAGGTCATCAGTCCTGCTTCGTCGCCTGCAGGGCTCTTGGTAGTATAGCGTTCGATGAGCGAGAAGGGCAGCGCCTGGGCGAAGAAACACAGTTCGTCCAAATTACCGGTAAAGCCGTTTATGTCTGCGCTGATAGCCTGTATTCCTCCGCTGATACCGCCGAGCACGTCGGGCGAGAAGGAGGCTTTCAGTGCGCGGTCGATATAGATATTGGCTATATTGTGCGCGCGGTTAACCGTCATGGCGTAGTGGTGCCATGCGTTGTCGGAGTAACCGGAGCCGAGTTTGTACTCTTGTCCGGCCGAGCGATAGACAAGTTCCGCTCCGTCGAAGCCGATACAGAAGTGGTTCTTGTTTTCTGCACCCGTCATACCCGTGTTACCTAATAGTACGCCTCGTCCCTGTTCATCGGTCTTGAACCAGAACATGAGTGTGTAGTCCTGTTCGGCGGTACGGTTGAGCGCGTTCTCGTTCAGTCGGACGGCATGTCCGTCGGTACGGAGCGACCATCCGCGCGGCATAGCCCATCCTGCATTGATAAGGCGTGCGTTGGCTCCCTGGGCATGATCAAGGGCATACGTACCGGTGCCCTCGTTCATCGGGTAGTAATCTACGAGTCCCATCTCATAGCCGGAGAGGCGTCTGCCGCCGTAGGTGGTCCCCACCTCTCCGCCGGTCAGGGCACGGTACCACAACCGTGCCTCCATCATGCGACCGCGATAGTAGGTGCTCCTTGCGCGGTTGGTCTCATTGGTGCGGCCGAAGATAAGCGGCCCGACACCATTATAGGACTCCGAGATGCGGAAGGTATCGAGTATCACGCCGCCGTTATAGAAAGTAAGCAGGCCTTTCCTGTCGCCGGCAGGACGCTGCATTGCCAAAGCAATCTGCGTGAATCCGCCGGTCTTGATTGCCTTGCGCGCCGTATAGACGGAGTCGCCTATGACAGCGCGCAGAATGGAATCGGAGGTGAGCCATAGTTGCAGTTTGCTGCCGTTGGTGCCGTGCGAGAAGAGGGGCATATCCGCACCTGTCGCTTCGGGATAGATCATCATATCGATGGTAAAGTCCTTGTTGGAGAGGTTGCGTCTTGCCTCGGTCTCTACGGAGGAGTTGCCGCTGAACAGGACACTGACCGCCTCCGCTACATTGGCGTTGTTCACCTCGCCCTTCACCTCAAAATTGGTAATATGCGAGAGGTAGTTGTACTCGATGTCCTCAGAGAAGTTGAAGATAATATTGTCGCCTATACCGATGATACCGTTTGCGGGTTCGGGTGCGCCGAAGAGCTGTGGCAGGCGTGTATCCTTCACGCCGCTCAGCACGGGCGAGGTGGAAGTAAGGAACGTGTTGCCGTTGCGGCAGAAGAGCACGGCACGCAGGTCGTAGCCTTTCTCTGTAACCGGTCCTTCGCCGTAGAACTGATCGGTGATATTGCCGTTCTCGGGGATGAGTTTCTTCTCGCCTGATGCCTTCGCCATTAGCGTGCTGTCGGCGTAGAAAGAGCATTGGTTGGTCCATGCGTCCTCTCCGCGTTTCGACTCTTTGTATTGGAACTCGATATGGTCGAAGTTATGCTGGTGTTTATTGAAGCCATCGATGGTAATAGGTATGAACCATCCGCGTTTGTCATCCCTTCCGGCAGAGGTGTTCATCACCCATTTGTCGGCAGGCGAAGCAATGCGTACCGGTCCGGCTTCGTGCAGGTAATGCACATCGAAGGAAACCTCGCACGCTGTTTTTACCCAGTCGGAGGGGGAAGTAACGCCTATCCTCAGATCTTCGTAGTCAAACTCTGCACCGGCATAGACTTCTATCGTTTTCTGTATCACTTGTCCAGGTTTGATCATGATGTTGATACCGGCGCTGTTGAGTGGTGAACCGTCCATATAAATTTTTGCGCCGTAGGGGTTCTTTGTTTCCTCCAGATAGATGCAGAAGAGTGCTACCGTACCGGATGCCGCCTCCGGGTATTCGCTGTCGTTGGTGAGGTAGGCGGTGAAACGTGCCGGTTCGGTGATAGCAATACCGCTTACGCTCTGTTTGTCAAGCGTAATCTTGGGGTTGCATATCTTCTTCGTGCGTTCGTCGAGTATGGTGCCGGGATGATAGACAAGGGTGGTACGCTGGTCTTCCCATGTGTTGCAGGTGGCACCGCCACGGGTGCGATAAACGAAACCTTTCGGGTATCGGATGCCATTGATATTCTGTCCTTTGGCGATGTGCTCTAACACAAACTTCGAGCTATTCTCGTAGTTGGCATTGGTGAACACATGTGAGAGCCCGTTTGCTGCCATAGTGGTATCGCCGGATACAGCGCGGTAGAGGTCAAAATTGAGGTGGCTCTTGTTGTCCATCGAGATATTGAAACTTTCCTTGCGGCTGTATGTCTGTGTACTGCCGGCAAAGTCCTTGCAACTATAGTCGAATATAGGCGTAAGGTTGAACTTGTTTAGCGTACCTGCAAAAGTTAACTCCACACTCATAAGCCGATGATTGTCATCATAGTTTCCATATGCTCCTCCCGTTACTTCTCCACTTTTTCCTCCTATTCCTCCGTAGAGCTTTAATAAAGACTTTATTGTCGGAGTGGCAAGGGTAAGAGCCTCTGCAGCGTAAGTTGATCCGTCGTCATAAAAGTCACCGGTCTTTGCAAATGGGAAATGCATGTATTCGGAGACAGTGTATTCGCTCTCAAAGGTCTCGCTGTAAGTCAGTTTGGAGCCGCCGTCCACATCGTAGTTGGCTACCTTGTCAGTGGCGTTCAGTTTCTCAGCTTCGTTATTGGCTATCATCTTCAGCCACGCAAAGATAATCTGACAGCGTAGTGCTACTTCATCCGGTGGGGTAGTCTTGCATGCCTTCGGCAAGTGAATGACATAGTTCATGTCGGGATCATCCTGCACATTCTCAGTGTATTTGTAGTAGAAGGCAGAGTCGTTGCGTGTATTGGCTATAGCGAAGTTCTTGTGGTCAATGCCGACTAATGAGCGGTAAACAGGTTTGCCGGTTGCATCGGCTTGCGCCTGTGCCTCGACTGCACTGCCGATGAACATCAGCGCACGCAGTTGTTTGATCTGGTTGGGGATAAGCTGATCCAGAATATATTTCTGCGAGTGGGTGAACTGGGATGTAACGGTCGCGCCGTATCCTACCGACTCATCGCGCACCAAGTGGTACGTCTTCTTGGTTGTGTCATTGGCTTGCGGCGCTGTTCCAGTGGCGATATGTACGAGAGAGCCGTATTTGTTGACAGCAGGATCAATTGAGCCTCCGCCCAGGCGTCCTGCCATGATTTGGTAGAGGCTGTCAGGAATGGCTCGGATGGTAGATAGCGGGGTGACATACATGTTCTGCACCATGCCGATATAAATATCGGCGTCGGCACCCACCATGGTCGCTGAACTGCTGGTGGTGATGTCCTCGTTTACATTCACGGTGTAGGTGTAGCCCTTTTTGCCTGCCATATCAAACACGATGTCAAGGTTCATTATATTGTGATTGTCGGTATGAGTTATTAAGCCTGCGTGTGTAGTGCCGGGCGCCGCATGTTGACCTTGATAACCATCCACTTTTGTCCCCTTAGCCCAACTAAACGACAAGCCTGTTTTTAATGACATGTCGAGTGTGTAGGAGTATTTGAGTTTGGAGCCTTTGGACAGCGTGGCGGTACTGTTGGTTCCGGGAGGGTCACGTAGGATGTCAATCAGTAGCGGTATGCTATCGGCGAGCACATCCTTGGTGTTTGAGGTGGCGAATATGTTGAGCAGGTATCCCTTCAACGGTGTAGCCTCATAAGTAGTGCCGTCCTGTTTCAGCGTAAGGCTGACTGTACGCAGGGCGTCCTTGTCGGTGAGTAGGCGCGTGGTCTGCTCGCCTTGCAGGTAGTAAACGCCCATACCCATGCTGTCCAGTTCTACGACATCGGTGCTAATGCCGTTCTTAAAACCGTTGTGAATCGTTACCTCGCCTCTGCCTATATGCACAATTTCTACATTTTTGCTGTCGGTACCGCCATTCCATGGATAGCGTTCTACGACGGATAACTCTATCGGGTATTGGCGTTCGAGACTGAAGACGGGGTAGCCGAACGTGTAGGCGATGCTGCCGGCTTGGGAATATACCAAGGGCACGGTGTCCATTCTGCCGCCGACGGTCTGGGCTAAATAGGACTTGTCTCCGAAGTAACTGATGGTGTCGTAACCTATCTGCTTGTACTGAATCTCAATAGGGGCGTGATAGATACGATTATAGACGGCGTTGTGAACCGCAACGGGGTTGTCAATAGGATAACCGTCAATGTCGGTATAGGTGCCGCTGTATCGGATGGTGTCCTCCTTGAGGGCGGAGGTGAGGTCAATTATTTCGTTCGCCATGCCGTCTTGGAACAAGGTAGGGTAGCCCTTGCAATAGACCTGCGTCACTTTCCATCGTACCGGCGGCAGCATCAGCCGGTACTCTCCCGTTGCAGAGTCCGGCTTGACCACCATGCGTTTGCGGAATACCTCTGCTGTTGTCTGATGCCCGTTGCCTGCGGGATGGGGGAAGGTTACATTGCGCTGTGTGATGAGCGGATCGGTGTTGTCATAGACGAGCCATGAGGTGTTGTCGCCCTCCAGAGTGAGCACCATTGTCAGGTTCTCGCCGAGGTTGTTGCGCGAGAGGTTGTTACCCAGCGGCAGAGATCCTTGGTCGTCGCCGCCTACTACGCGGCCTGTCAGGCACACAAGGGTAGAGTCGTAGAAAAAGATGTCGGTCGCATTATCGGACATATAGACACCATCGGCACTCTTGTAGTAACCGTTGTTGACGAAGTTATGGCCGTCCATCACCACTTGGATCTTATTCTTGTAGTTGGAGAGTACGTTGAACTCAGCGTAGCCCGTAAAGTCGGTCGTAATCAGTTTGTTCTGGGCGTTATACACATCATGCCCGTTCACGCGGAAGTGTGCGCCTTTGACAGGTATAGACGTGCCCTCATACATGACGTTGGCACTGAATCTCAGACCTTTGACGTTGATGAAGTCGTTAGGAGTGCGGTGGTTGGATATGCTGTCGAAGGTAGCGGCGAAGCCCGTAGGACGGAACTCCACTACGCCTTCGCCTACGGGCGTGACATTATAGGTAATCTCGCTCTGCCCGAAGTAGGACAAGTCTTCCGCTTTGTAGTGTCCCTGTGCGTCGGTGAAGACAGATACGCCGGAACCGTATTGCGGGTCCTGGGGCACGATTTTGACCTCTATTCCCGGTATACCGGTGCCGTCGTTGAAACGTACATATCCCTCTACGAGACCGGTGTGCTTGCATTCGCCGGGTTCAACCTTGGTCCATTGGAATCGTTTGCCCTCGCAGTCAATTGTGCCGCTGACCTTGTATTCATATGTCCGGATGGGTGAGACCTCTTTGTCCTCATAACTCAGCACCTCGATATTGGTGGCGATCTCTGTCCATGTGGTGTCGGGGCCGTCCTTTATACGACGATAGACGGTGAAGTAGTCAATCGGTTTACCGTCGGTGTTCCAACTGAGCACCACGCTGCTTTGACGCGTCTCCGGGAGCAGTTCCGGATCCAGTTTGCCGCTACTCTCGTGATAGAAAGTAGGTAGAGAGGGTTGAACGGCGGTTGCCGGGTCATAGGAAGTGTAAGCCGTGGGTACTAATTTCCCGTTTTCTATCTTCCATCTGTTACCGAGTTTCTCGAGCAGTTGTGCCTGAGTTAAGTTTCCCGTGTGGGTTGTTTCCATTACCGGCACGGCTTTGCCGTTTTCTAATGTCCAAGAGTCGGCTTGTTCCCTGTTATTCCATATCACGATACTATCCTGATTGGTTTGGTTTCGGAACCAATCATTATACATCTCGGGAAAGTCATGGGCAGAGCGGCAGTTCGTGCTATAGCTGTTATAACCCCACCATTTCTCATCGAAACTGTCGTAGCAGAACCCATAATAATTATTTACATTAGGAAACCAACAATTCTCATATACGCGATGGAAAGTCCAACGTCCTTCGCCGCCCCATCCTATAAAAGCTGCGAATTTAGCGTCAGGCATCTCCCTGTTAATATCTCCGTCGGAAAGGCAGTCCTCTATATTCACTTTGGCTCCTTTGGCATCTCCTATAAAACCTGCGGACAGTATTCTAATTTTGCGAAACTCGCCAGAAACGCGCACATTATCAATGTTAATAGTAGGCGACCCCACCACGCTTCCGATAAGCCCGGCAGTTGATTCTTCAGAATACACACTTCCAGTCACTCGCAGGTTTTTGATTGTACAATCCGATGTATAGCGAAACGGTGCAAGATATTGAGCATCTTTATATGATGGGTTACTGATCATGTTATACGTAATATTAAGTGTATGCCCACGGCCATCGAATGTTCCGCGATAGGGTGCAGATTCATTCCAACCAACTGTAGCCGTTGTGGAGATGTCGGCGGTCAGCATGGCATTCACGTCCTTATTACCTGCTTCTTCTTCCACTATCTGTGCAAATTTGAGCCAATCATCAGCCGAACTGATGAGAATAGTGCTGCCATCGTATTCGACTGTGGCATAACTGTAGATGACGGTAGGTGTTACCCCGCGTGTCCAAGTCTCGCAGTGATCGAACTTCGTACCTATATGAACCGGATCAAACAGACAGTTCTCAATATGCAGGATGCTGTTGCTCCACCCTACGAAGCCGCCATTGGAGTGGCAGTTAGCTCCCTTGAAACTACCGTTGAAAACGCAGTTGCGGAACGTGACTTGAGCACTGGAGAGATACACCGCTCCTATAAAACCGCCGGTGCTGGCATCGCCGTTAATCGTGTTGGTGATGGTGGCGGACACACGGCAGTTCTCAAACATAATTTTACCGTCATCCACTATTCCTACCAAGCCGGATGCGTACATTGCACTGCTTTCTACGTTTCCAGCCACATGCAGATTGCGGAACGTTGCGTCTTTGACGTGAGAAAAGAGGCTCGTATATTGCGTAGCGTTGTTGATAGAGACGGTGATGGTGTGCCCGCTGCCGTCGAAAATACCGCTATACGGTTTATCGGAACTAAGACCTGCCATTCTTGATACAGCAATGTCGTTGTAGAGCCGTGCATGAACGGGTTTGTTTCCGCCTGCCGCTTCTACGGAGTCGCAAAACGCGTTCCAGTCTGCCTCTGTACGGATGGGGAAGATCAAGGAATCAATCTCCTCCGCAAGCGGCAGAGGAGAGGTTCCCTTGTTGACAAGCAGTTCCACCTTATAGTTAACGCAGGGGTTCTGCAGACTGACAATCTTATAGCGCTGGTTGCGTTCCGCCTGAGTGAGGATGTACTCATCCGTTGCCGTCACTTCTCCGGCGCGGTTGGTCTGTGTGACACGCATCAGCATCTGCGCGCGCTCATCCCATACGGCATGATACTCATCGGCATAGGTCCAGCTCACGCGTGCTCTGTATGCGGTAGAGTCCTCCCATTGCGCCGTATAGTCGGCGATGCGCAGCAGGTGCAGGAAATCCAGGCTGCATGAAGTGGCTGCTGCGGCTGTGTTGTCGGTCCCCCACCCCCATGGAGAAGTCATGGTGCGGCGCACACGGTAGGTCAGGTTCTCCAATCGGCCATCGGCTGTGAGTTGCCCTTTGCTGATAGCACTCAGCAGGAGCGTGTCGGTGAAGGTGTACACCGAGTCTTGGGAGTTATAGATGATTGTTCCGATATTCACGAAATCCTCCTCTTTGCCGGTTAGCGACCGTTGGATCTCAAAGAAATCGGTGGGCATGAAATCAGGAGCATTGCGATGGTTGGTCTTCCACTTCAAATCCACTCGTGCCTTGTTATCCCCTCGTGGAGACGCCGAGAAACCTACCGGTCCGTGAATCATGTTGAGGTCAGTACGCGTGGAGGCTACACCTGTTATCTCATATTCCTTGTCGCTCGTCAAATAGTCCATAACGATAGCAAACTGATTATGCGGCACACAGGCATCAAGATAAATAATACCGCTATTGGTATTGGGGCTCATCGTAACGGTTTGCTTTTGCCCGTTGCCATCAGTATATTCATATTTCGCGTTGGTAATCTTGGTGGACGACATAAACCACGGCAACTCCAGTTTACCCGGTTGGCTATAGGAGATAGTACCCGGTGTCACTTGGGGAGAGACAATATCCTCTGCTTTAGGGATGGTGTAGGTAACGTCCTTCAGCCCCGACACCTTTTCTCTGGAGCGGGCAGTGCCGTAACGCTCCACGTCCCATGTGAACTTTACTTTCTTTCCGAGCCATGTATAGGGTACGGTCCAAACGGCGGAGATACTGAATGTCTTCTTATCATTGTTTACATACACGGACTTCTCCACCTCGCCATCGCCCTTGGTCAAGGTGAAGTACTTTGTGGAGTTGCCTTGCGTCACTTCAATATTACCGTCCACTTCGGTTTTGAACTTGATGTACATGTCATCGGGATCGCCGCTGACAGACCCGGAGCGCCCCCAATGGAGAACCGTCCGGGTGATCTCTTCGACAGAAATGGTGGAGTCTTGAAGCGTGATCTTGAGGTTTCCGTCCGTCACCCAGCAATCGGCACCGTCCAGATCATAAACCGGACATTGGATGGCAAACTTGTTCGAACCGCTCAGCATAACCGAGTAGTTGTACGACCTGTCCACATACGTGTCCGCAGAAACACGCTGCGGTAATACCATCATCGCCATTGCGGCGAGAAGAAATAGATAAATGTTGTTTTTCATATATATTATGTAATTGCGACTGTACTTTCGGGGGGACCCTGCTATTTATAGTAGGGAGGACCGAAGATACTACTTTTTTTTGACATATACAAATTTTCGGTGCAAATCGTTCAAAGAAGATATTTTTTTGTGTGAATTTGTGATATCAAAGTTGACCTTGTTTGACTTTCAAGGTCGCAAAATGCGACCTTGAAAAGTCCTCCTCAGTATCTATGGTCACAATTTGTGACCTTAAAAAATCCTCACTTGAGGTTGCAAATTGCGACTTCACCTCATCTCCATCCGCGTTCAACATCACAAATTGTGATCTTGAAGATTCTGCCTCCTCTTTAATGTCTTAGTTTATAACTGCTCACAAGTTGTGACCGGTTCGTTTGACGCACCCAATTCGGGTGCAAAGGTACAAAAAAAATCGCACATATACAAATTTGTTAATAAAAGAAGGTTGTTATCAATCGTTACTTGAGAGCAGGCGTTTCAAATCTTCCATGTCGGGTAATGATTTGCGAAGTTTTTCTGGCATGTCGGTAGAAGTCTTATATGTTGCCACTCCCATTGGGCTATCATATCGCTGAATAACATACTCAACATATGCTTTGTTAACATCTTGACACAAGATGATTCCAATAGAAGGATTCTCGTTTGGTTTTCGAACATCATCGTCCAGCACCTGTAAGTACGTCTGTAGTTGTGCAAGGTATATCGGTTTGAACTTTCCTAATTTCAATTCGACAGCGACTAGACATGTTAATTCGCGATTATAGAACAGCAAATCAATGAAATGATTCTCCCCGAATTTTTCCATATGATATTGATTCCCGACAAAGGTGAAGTCCTTTCCAAACGTCATAATAAAGTTCTTGACGTTTTGCACGATGGCATTTTCTACAACTTTTTCATCCACTTCAGATTCATCTCTTGCTCCTAATTCTTCTACATTGATGTAGTCCAACAGATATTCATCTTTGAACATTCCAATGGCTTTCAACGCCTGAACACGCTTAGGCATGGTAGCAAGGAAATTATTGGGCATTAACGATTGATGGTGGTATAAATCTTGCTTCAGCAAATCCCTTAAACGATATTTGTCCCACTTGTATATCGCAGTTTGCTTGATGTAGAACAACCTTTCTTCAAGCGCATTAGTCTTGTTTATAATCTCCATATGGTGCGTAAAACTGATAGAAAGAAAGTCGTGCGCAGTTTCAACATCGAAAGTATTTGATAAGGATTTGGCTTTCAATACCGGCAATTGGGTAGCCGTGGGCGACCCATTTACGGATGGTTCCAATTGGGTAGCCGACGGCGACCCAACTATATATGGAAGCCATGTCTCATAAAATTGTCTCATTTTCTTGAGATTCTCATAGCCAAAACCACGTAGTCCTGGCATGTCGCGTTGTAGTTTATCGCTAATAGCTCGTATTATACCACTTCCCCATTGGTGCAATTTGGATTGTTGCGAGATAAAACCACCTACCGCATAATTTAAAGCCAGCACATCTGCGTTGGCATTCCGAATAGTTCGCTCTTGACTTTGCAAGATGGCAGTTTTTATCACTTCGACTGCTTGCGAAATCTGCACCAAAGAGTTGTTGTCGTCCATAGTTGTATTATACATCGTTATATTATGCACCCAATTCGGGTGCAAAATTACTACTTTTTTTTGAAACCACCAAATTTTATGGCATTTTTTCGGTCACAAATTGTGATATCAAAGATCTGGCCATCATAGAAGATGCCCTTTTCCGGATTCTCGGAACGATCGTCCAATAACGTTTTAAAAGATTTGGTACGCACGCGTGCCAAATCTTGAGAATGATGTGATTTCTCTATATCTGCCATAATTTTTTTATTTGCTTGTTTGTTGCCTGCACGCATTCAGCGTGCAAAGATACGAAAAAAATCGCACATATGCAAATTTATTTGCATTGTTTCAATAAAATGTGTGGATTTTCGCGGAAATTTTGCATGATTCTGCATAAAATTGCAGCAAAAAGACGAAATAATCGTTCAAGTGAAGCGAGATAAGAAGAAAACGAATAAAATCCCTAATCAACGGACGAAACCGGATGACATCCGGGACGTGGGAAAGATTTGCGGGTCAGCACGTATTTTAGTAGAAAAAATTTGCGGGACAGTGCAAGATTTTGCCTAAAAAATTTGCGGGATAGAGTAAAATAGACCCCAAAATGCAAAATAAATGGAAAATATTTGCATATATCAATTATTTTTTGTAATTTTGCAGCCGTTTTGGGTTACACGAAAGTAACCTTACAGAATAAAGTGTTGATGAATTGGCATTTTGAAAATAAATTAAAAGGTTACACAACAATAACCATTTAAGTATAAAATAACTAATATATATGAAACAGGTTAGCGTAAAGAAGGCGTTGCAAGCTTGGCAAGGCATCCAACCGATTTCGGAGAAAGATCGAGAGCGTCTGAGTCGTCGGTTTACTATCGACTACAACTACAACAGCAACCATATCGAGGGAAACACTCTGACCTATGGTCAGACGGAGATATTGCTGTTGTTCGGAAAGGTCGTAGGTGAAGCGACAGTTCGTGATGTGCAGGAGATGACCGCCAGCAATGTAGGATTGAAGATGATGACTGAGGAGGCCAGGATAAAGGATATGCCGTTGACGCAGAACTTCATCCGCACGTTGCATCAAACGCTTTTGCGCGAGGATTATACGGTTTATCGCGAGTTGCCCAACGGTGTGCAGACCAGTTACACGATTCATGCGGGACAATATAAAACGCGTCCGAATAGCGTTATCACTCGTTATGGCGACCGCTTTGAGTACGCAGCTCCGGAAGAGACAGCTGCGTTGATGGCAGACCTCGTTACTTGGTACAACTCCGAGGAGGAAGCCGGTCGATTGTCTCCGATTGAGTTGGCGGCGTTGTTTCATTATCGATACATCCGTATTCACCCGTTTGAGGACGGTAACGGTCGTATTGCACGCCTGATGGTGAACTTCATCCTGTCGCGCCACGGACTGCCGATGATTGTGGTTCGCAGCCGCAAGAAACAGGACTATTTAGAAGCGTTGCATCAGGCAGATCTGATTGTGGGCAAAGTGCCGAGTGACGGTGCGCATGCCACTATCAATGATATTGCGCCGTTTGTGCAGTATTTCCAAGGGATAGTTGCCAACGAGATATACCATGACTACCTGTTTGTGACGCACAAGGATGAGAATGTATGGTGGTATGACGGAGAGATGATTGAGTTCCGCACACCGAACTACGCGAAGATTCTTCGGATGATGCAGACGCGACCGGCACTGACGCAAGAGGATATGCGGGATGAGTTAGGTATCAGCCTGACTGCCGTACGTAAGTTGGTGGGGCAACTGACAGAGAAAAACTATGCAGAGCGAAACACGAAGGACGGTTCTTGGCGCGTAATCATTACTCCTTCCGTTTAAAATACCACATGCCTTATTATTGGAGCCAAATAGAGACACTGGAGAACCTGCAATATGTGGCAGGTTTGGTGGACGGTTTTAATCAAGACCGTTTTTTGGCTGCTATAATGGGTAAGCCATTGGGCAAGGGAAAGATTGTGCACATGCGTAATGAACTGAATGAGATTACCGATAAACTGGAAGAGGAATATCTGGTGTTGGAGGAGTTTGGCAAGACGTTCAATGACAAGTTTGCGACACGAAACAATCAGTATTTTTCCAGCGCAATGACGTTGCTGCGCAAGATGCATTCAGGTACGTCCAAGATGGTAGAGATATATCGGCAGTTTGCGCCTCAGAACAAAGCTGCACGACGAGCGGCACATGCTGAGAACCAGACCATGGATCTGTTCTCGCATTCGACTATGGGCGGGCAGGATTATACGCTACCGATGTTTAATGACATGGATGCCTATACGCCAGAGGTGGGGGAGTTGTTTGATGCCATGAAGCGGTTTATGGAGCATTTAAGCAAAAGTCTAAAACTGTGCAAAGGCATCTTGGAAGAGGAAGAACAGATTCGAAAAGATCCGGATGCTTGTTTGGAGCGATACCATTTCTTCAAGGATGAACATCGTGGGATGATAAAGGCGTTGTTGGAAGCCATCAGCCTTGATTCGACTATCTTCTTGGCAGAGAATAATCCGGCAATCAAGATGCGGAAAGAGGCGAAAGACGAGAAGCAGTTTGCCGAGCGAGGATTTCATAACTTAACCGAATCAGCAACGGTGGTGTTAGCATCGAAAGAGATGATTGAGGAAGCGAAACGAGGTGAGTTTACAGCACCGGAGGTATGGCTGTTCGACGCGCATGAACGCAGTCATATACGTCGTGTGCGGGAAATAATACGGAAGTTCGATACATACCTGCCCGAGGATTATACGCGCAAGACGCTTCCGGCGAAGTATATTGCGTGTCTGTTGCGTTGGTGCAAGCCCCGAGAGGATAAGGCATTTGTAAAGTATTTTAAGGAGACTTATGAGGAATCCGGTGGGAAACTTTCTGTTCCAAAGAATCCGGCAGTCAATCAGCAGAAAAACGAACTCACAAAGAGCGATGCAGACTATGTGAAATTGGTCGAAAAATGGGAGAAAATCGCTTGAACGGTGGTTTGAGATGAAAAAAGTGCAAGAAAATTCTAAATTCTTGCATTTTTTTTGTGCCCTGATGGCTGGTTTCTAAATCGTAAAAGCGGTTTGGATTTAGTTTTCTAATTTAGTTTTAGGGGTGTGCAATT
>CADCEV010000003.1 GCA_902800525.1 uncultured Bacteroidales bacterium | reverse complement strand
AGAGACTCGCATTGTTTCGATAAAAAAAGTTCCATATTTCTAACGATTTATAATTTTGATAAGGTAATGAGTAGTACATGAGTAGTACATGAGTAGTACATGCCCCTTACAAGTTTACATCGAAGGTTTTGGGGCCGGACGATAGCATCGCCCGGTTTATATTAACGGACGCCGATATGGGATGTCGGGATCAGATCCCGACGCAAGGGACAAAGAGGGCGAGGGAACGTCGCTTTGATAAGCGACGCAGGGGACGAAGGCGAGGGAACGTCGCTTTGATAAGCGACGCAGGGGACGAAGGCGAGGGGGTTAGGGGGTGTCTTCGATGAGCATATTAAGGAGATCCTCGCGGGTGAGTTTGCTGCGTTGCCGTTTGGTGTGTGTGGCATTGAAAGCGGACATGCGCTGACAGTACCTGTCGCGCATCCAGAGGGGGAAATAGGAGGGGATGATACCCTTGTTGCGCAGACCGCGGAGGATACTTCCTTGCCGGATGTTTTCCGAAAGGGAAAGGAGGCGGAGGTTGGAGGGGTCGTTGTGGGTGGTGATACCGTCCTTATGATCCGTGGTCATGCCCTCGGGGATGAGTTCGCCGTGTTCGGCGATGTAGGAGGCATGGGAGGCATAGAGGCTTTTAACCTGTCCAAAAGCATCTTTAAAACATAAGTACCGCTGCTTGCGATTCGCGTTGTACTTGATTTTGCAGTTTGGATAAGAATTTGGATGCGGTCTTTGCACGTTGCCTACTCTGCCGGATGGATAGACGGCAATACCTTTAGTAGCATCCGTGTTACAATAGAACGCGACGGCGTTTGCGCGATGGGTAGCGACATAGCGGAAGAGGATGCCGCCGTGGGTGAAGGAGTGACCGGCTCGCGGGTTGGGGTCAATGAATAAATCGGATCTTGCCATAGGAATTAAAAATTAAAAATTCAAAATTCAATTTTTCTCCGCGCTTATGCGTGGAGCAGAGAACGAAAGAAAGGCGCATACGGGATGAGACTTTTTCGAAATCCTATGCAAAGGTACGGATAAAAAAAAAGAGCCCCAAGAAAGGGACTCCTTTACGCAATGAAACGCAATAAAGCGCAATATTTACGCAATACAGGCACAAAAAAAGCGCAATAAAACGCAATAAAACGCAATGATCATTTACTTCGATAAATTTCGAAATTCCGTATTTTGAACGGTAGTCCGAAGTGCTCATTGAGCAGTTCGTAGAGTGTGACAGAGGAGAGGTTTTGGGTGTCGAGATAGCCGAGTGCTTCGTAGAACCGGATAGTCTTGATGAGTTTGGGTGCAGAGACGCACGCAGATCGGAGTTCGAGTTCTACCATTTGGGCTTTACCTTGATCGTACGCGGCTTTGGTGATGCGACAAAAGTAGTGTTCCGATCCAACGTCGGGAACACTCTCCAAAGAGGAAGTTTGGGAAGGCTTTTCCGCCGTGTAGGGCACAGGCGAGATTGCGAACAGACACTGGTTCAAGCGGCTCATAAAACGCTCGAAGACTACTTGCGCAATGCGCTCAGAGAGTGTTTCAATGTCCACACTCTCCGTAAAGAATTTTTTTTGTCATAGATAATTATAAAACGTTTATTTGTTGAATAAAAAACCTCCGCATCAGATATTGAGCGGAGGTGTTGGGAATACAATATGTCAAGGAGTTGAAATGAACAGTTGCATTTAGACAATAGTTGCCAAATATTCCAAAATGGGATAGACGTGGTTTCGAGTGCAAAGGTACTGCTTTTTTTTGAGATACGCAAATATTTTTTCTTTTTGTTCACGAATTTAACAAATTAAACTAATTTTTCTTTTTGGATTTTTTGGGGGTGTTTTGGACTAAAAGAACAAATAATTTTCCTTAATTTTCGATAATTTTTGACCCAAAGAAATAAAAAACACTAAAAATATTTGCAAGTATGCAAAATTTGTAGTAAATTTGCAGCCGTTTTAGGAAATGCACAAAAAAGATGGAACAGGAAGGCAATATAGAGGTAATTGGAGCACGGGTACATAATTTGAAAAATATCAACGTGTCTATCCCCCGTAAACGGCTGTCGGTGATCACCGGCTTGAGCGGTTCGGGTAAGTCCTCCTTGGCTTTCGACACCATTTTTGCAGAGGGTCAACGGCGGTACATGGAGACGTTCTCTTCGTACGCCCGGGGGTTCATCGGACAGATGCAGCGTCCGGACGTGGATAAGATAACCGGTTTAAGCCCCGTGATCTCCATTGACCAGAAGACCACCAGCAAGAATCCCCGTTCGACGGTAGGTACTATAACGGAGGTGTATGATTTTTTGCGACTGCTTTACGCCCGCGCAGGAATAGCCTATTCGTACCTGTCCGGCAAGCCGATGGTGCATTATACGGACGAACAGATCGTGGACCTGATCGTGAACGAATATGCGGGGCAGAAGATATTGGTTTTAGCTCCGCTGATCAAGGCGCGCAAGGGTCATTACAAAGAGTTGTTCGAGACGATCCGCAAGAAAGGGTTTGTGCATGTGCGCGTCGATGGCGAGGTGCAGGAGATCGTAGCCGGCATGAAACTGGACCGATACAAAGTACACACGATAGAGGTAGTGGTAGATCGGTTGAAAGTCAAGAGCCTTACCCTCTCCACAAAGGAGGGAGATGAGAATGACCTGCGTCGGTTGAGACAGTCTATTGACCGTGCGATGACGCAGGGCAACGGGGTGATGGAGATCGCTCTGCACGATAAGCCGGAGGAGGTACGGTTCTTCAGTCGCAACCTCATGTGCCCGGAGACGGGTCTGAGTTACCAGGAGCCGGCGCCGCATACGTTCTCGTTCAACAGTCCCTCGGGCTGGTGTCCTTGCTGCAAAGGGCTCGGGAAGGTACGCGGGGACAATGTACAAGGCGCGACGGACGCCGTAGATGAGGCTATACAGAGCGATAACTGGTGGGAAGAGTTGCAGAATTTGGCAACAAACGAGGAGGAAGAGGAGAAGCAGGAGGAATGGATCGTCTGCCCGGAATGTCAGGGCAAGCGTCTGAGCAAAGAGTCGCTGAGTTACCGCATCGGCGAGTACAATATCTCCCAAATGGCGGAGATGGATATAGAGGAGTTGTTAGACAAACTGACGAACATCGGTCCGCAGTTAAACGACAAACAACGCGCCATCGCCGAGCCGATTCTGAAAGAGATCTGCGCAAGGCTTCGTTTCATGCAGTCGGTGGGTTTGAGTTATCTGAGCCTCAGCCGTAGCAGCGAGAGCCTGAGCGGCGGCGAGAGCCAGCGGATCCGTCTGGCAACACAGATAGGCAGCCGTTTGGTGAACGTGCTGTATATATTGGACGAGCCGAGTATCGGTCTGCACCAACGCGACAACGAGCGTCTGATCAACAGTCTCAAAGAGTTGCGCGACATGGGCAATTCGGTCATTGTGGTGGAACATGACGAGCAGATGATGCGTGAGGCGGATTGGATCGTGGATATAGGTCCGAAAGCCGGTCGTCTGGGCGGCAAGGTGCTGTTCAGCGGCACGCCGGAAGAACTGCTCAAGACCGATACGCTGACCGCTAAATATCTGAAAGGGGAACAGAAAATCGAGATATCGACAGATCGAGATATCGAGATATCGAAAAAGCAGTTCATCACCCTCTCGGGCTGCACGGGCAATAACTTGAAGGACGTGACGGTGCGTATTCCTTTGGGGCAGATGGTATGCGTGACAGGCGTGAGCGGAAGCGGCAAGAGCAGTATGATCAATCAGACCCTCTACCCTATCCTGAGCCAGAAGTTCTACCGCTCCAAACAAGCCCCGTTGCCGTACAAACGTATTGAGGGTGTGGAGCATATTGACAAAGTGATCAACGTCGATCAGTCACCTATCGGCCGTACGCCGCGCAGTAATCCCGCTACGTACACCAACGTCTTCAACGATATACGCGACCTGTTTGCGCAGTTACCCGAATCGAAGATCAGGGGCTGGAAAGCCGGGCGGTTCTCTTTCAACGCCAAAGGCGGACGATGCGAAGAGTGTATGGGTAACGGCTACAAGACAATCCAGATGCATTTCATGCCCGATGTGTATGTGCCGTGCGAAGTATGCGGCGGACAACGGTATAACCGCGAGACCTTAGAGGTACGATGGAAAGGCAAGTCCATTGCGGACATATTAGATATGACGGTGAACCAAGCCGTGGAGTTCTTTGAGCCGCAGCCCAAGATCCTGCGTAAGATCAAGACCATTCAGGACGTGGGTTTGGGCTATATCAAACTCGGTCAGTCCTCCACCAGCCTCTCCGGCGGCGAGAGCCAGCGTATCAAATTAGCGACGGAGCTGTCCCGACCGTCCACGGGCAAGACCTTGTATATATTAGACGAACCGACCACCGGTCTTCATTTCGAGGACATACGGGTGTTGTTAGGTGTGTTGCGGCAGTTGGTGGATAAAGGCAACACGGTGCTGATCATCGAGCACAACACGGACGTGATCCGGGCATGCGACTGGATTATCGACATGGGTCCCGAAGGCGGTCGTGAAGGCGGACAGTTGGTTGCCGAAGGCACCGTGGAAGACATTCGCAAGAACCCCAAGAGCATTACGGGGAGATTTATATAATTGACGATTGGACGATTTACGATTTAACGATTTATTGTTCAATTGAGAATAATTGACAATTGATAATTGAGAATTGAATGAGCAATTCGTTAGGCATAATAGCACTGATCCTGGCAACGATTTTATTCATGCCCATGATCTGCCGCAAGATCCGCATTCCGAGTATTGTGGGTTTTATTGCTGCGGGTATTATAGCCGGTCCGTGTTGTCTGGGTCTGGTCAGTGACGGCAGTTCTATTCAGACCCTGGGCAAATTAGGCATGCTCTATATCATGGCGCAGGCGGGTATCGAGGTGGATGTAAATGATTTTCGCCAGCAGCGCAGCAAGTCCATCGTTTTCGGTCTGTATTCATTCCTTTTTCCGTTTCTTTTAGGTCTTTTCACGAGCCTGCTATTCGGCTATTCATGGAAGACCTGCGCGCTGTTAGGCGCGATGTACGGCAGCCACACGCTGATGACCTACCCTATTGTGGGTCGTTACGGCGTGCAGAAAAACAACGCCGTGAACATCGCCATCGGCGGCACGATGATCTCGATTTCCCTTTCGCTGTTGGTATTAGCGCTCCTCCGCGGGGTGTCGGACGGACAGGAGCTCTCGTTCTGGGCGTCCGCCGGAAAGGTGGCGGTGACCTTGAGCGTGATTATCGGGCTTTTCCCATGGCTTGCCCAACGGTTCTTCAAACGCTGGACGGATGCCACGAGCGGTTTCCTGATTGTAATGATCATGATTATCTGTTCGGCGCTGTTAGCCGATTGGAGCGGTTTGGAGGGGATTTTAGGTGCGTTTATCTGCGGCGCTTCGCTGAATCGCTTAGTGCCGAACTTAAGCCCCGTGATGCAGCGCATCAATTTTGTGGGCAATACGATCTTCGTACCGCTGTTCCTGATCGGTGTAGGTCTGCTGATTGATATATCGTTGCTGTGGGAGGGTTGGCTGACGATCAGTATCGCCGTAGTGATGATCGTTACCAAATTAGCCGGCAAATGGCTCGCAGCGTACTTGGCGCAGAAGAACTTCGGCTTGCAACGTACGGAGCGTCAGATGATTTTCGGTCTGACGCACGCGACCGCCGCCGGTACGTTAGCTATCGTGACGATCGGTTATCAGACCGGTATCTTCACGGCGGAGATCCTGAATGCGTCGGTGGTGATGATCCTGGTACTCTGCACTTCGGCTTCGTTCGTTACGGAGTACGCCGCCAAGCAGCTGGCATTGCAAGAAGAAGCGCGCATGGAGAGCGAGAAGACGGACAACGAATGGCTCATGATGAGTGTGGCGGAAAACCGCCATTACGAGTTGCATGAGTTAAGCGAATTAGCGGAACTGCACAAGCCGGAGATTGCATCCGAGAGCGAATGGAGCGATGCGATACGTGCTATTCACAACCAGCACAAGGCCGCGCTAATTTACCACCCCTCGCAGCCGATCAATACCGTTTCGAGGCTGTTGGTGGCTATTCCCCGTTATGCCGAGAAAGAGCATGATTTCATTACCTGTTTCGGTCTTGTACGGCGTTTGAGCAGCCAGATAGGCGCGAAAGTGGTATTCTATACCAACGAGGACACGCAGCGTGTGGTACAGGCTTTCTGCCGAAGGAAAGGCAAATACCTCCGTGCGGCTTATCGGGAAATGGAGAATTGGGAAGACGTGCTGATGATCGCCAAACAGATGCAGCCGGACGACTTGATCATTATGCTCAATGCCCGCCCTTCGACCCCTTCGTATAACCCGCTCTTCGAACAAGTACCCACCATGGTGGACCGGTTCTTCAGCGACCATAGTTACATGATCGTCTATCCGGAGCAAGCCATCGGTGCAGACATCCCCGACCTGCTGACCGGAGACACTACACAGGCTTCCAAGACATGGAAAATCATCAGCGCTTTAAAGCAACGAGTCTTATCTTTTCAACAAAGAACCACCAGAGACAAAAAAGCATGAAATAAAAGAGGTACTTGAAAATCCAATCATGCAGGAGCGGAAACCACGACGGATGAAACTCCATGAAAAGCGTAATGAGTCCTATCCGCAGGATATTGAAGAGATAGCAACAAAGCCACCCCGCGGGAATGTATAGCAGCTTCGCTATCTGAAATTTGAGATTGGAGATTTGAATTCTGACAGGTCGGACGGTGAGGATGAGCCAAAAGAAGATGAAACTCTGCTTGATACCCGTACAGCCCCAAACAATGGAAGTGCCCGAACCCGAGAGGAAACGAATCGTGACATCATTCACCCTGTACGCCGTATCGCGGAAAAGGTAAACGAAGCGATAGACCATCGTCGTCACATGAACCGTCACCGCCTCAAAGAAAGCCGTCAAATCAAGCCCGAACCATGTTACTTGTTCGCCGCTCTCGTCTCCGAGCATCGTGAATTTCCAGAAATAATTGGCAGCCAGCAACGTGACCATAAAAATGATCACGTCGCTATACGGCGTCAATAGTTCCTTTATTCTTTGTAGTTTGCTCATTGTTTTTCAAATGGTGGTTTTTGCGAACGGCACTTCGTCGATGGCGCAGAAATCGCTGTCGAGGTATTTGAAATAGCCGGCTTGGCAGACCATGGCGGCATTGTCGGTAGTGAAAGAGAAGGGCGGGATGAACACCTCCCAATGGTATTTTTTGCCATAATCGACAAACGCCTGTCTGAGTGCACTGTTGGCAGAAACACCTCCGGCTACCGCTACCTGCGTGATTTTCAGATCCTGCGCCGCCTTTTTGAGTTTACGCATCAGTATGTCCACCACCGTTGCCTGCAGCGAAGCACACATGTCTTCCCGCAGGTTCGGGATCTTCTGCGCCAACTCATCGATGGCCTCTACCCCATTGGCTTTGAGCAGGTCACGGAGGGTATAGAGGAACGAGGTCTTGAGCCCCGAGAAGGAATAGTCATAGTCCTTGATATTCGGTTTGGCGAAAGGATACTTGTCCGGGTCGCCCGCTTTTGCCAATTTGTCGATCCACGGTCCACCGGGGTACGGCAAGCCCAACACCTTCGCGCACTTGTCGAACGCTTCGCCGGCTGCATCGTCGATCGTCTGACCGATAATCTCCATATTATTATACGCACGCACAAGGACGATCTGGCTGTTTCCGCCGCTGACCAACAAACACAGGAAGGGGAAAGAGGGATGCTTCAAGCCCGAACCGTCCTCCACGAAATGCGCCAGAACGTGCCCCTGCAGGTGGTTCACGTCAATGAGCGGTACCCGCAGCGAGAGCGCCAAGCCCTTGGCAAAAGACGTACCCACCAAGAGCGAGCCTAACAGCCCCGGTCCGCGTGTAAAAGCGATCGCGCTAATATCCTCTTTCGTCACTCCGGCACGTTTGAGCGCCGTGTCCACCACCGGCAGGATGTTCTGCTGGTGCGCACGGCTCGCCAACTCCGGCACTACACCGCCATATTCCTCATGCACTTTTTGCGAAGCAATGACGTTACTCCGCAATATTCCATCTACGATCACAGCGGACGAAGTATCGTCACAACTGGACTCAATAGCAAGTATTACAACTGGTTTTTTCATCATTTTTATCAAAATCGGGTGCAAAGGTAGTATTTTTTTTGCAAATATGCAAATAAATTTGCGTATGTCGAGATTTTTTTGTAACTTTGCGCGCTTTTTGAAAACTATGTATATCTATTTTTTCATAATATGGCTTGCATCCCTGTTCGGGCATAAGAAGGCTCGTCAGATCATCGAGGGTCAGAAAGGGATAACTTATCAGAACGGCAGCGTGAGCGTTCACGGGCGCATGTTGCCCAAGAATGCGATATGGATTCATGCCGCCTCTGTGGGTGAGTTTGAGCAAGCCCGTCCGCTTATCGAACGGCTCAAAGCGAACAAAGAGGGGGTCAAGATCATTGTGACGTTCTTCTCTCCTTCCGGCTATGAGGCGAGGAAGAACTACCCGCTGGCGGACGGAGTGCTCTATCTGCCTTTCCCGACCCCCAAGAATGCCAGACAGTTCATTCAGGCTTTGCAGCCGAAGATGGCTATTTTCGTCAAATATGAGTTCTGGCCGGCATACCTGCGCGAATTGAAAAAGCAGGGCGTACCCGCCTACTCTATTTCCGCTATCTTCCGCCCCGGGCAGATTTTCTTCCGGTGGTACGGCAAATGGTATTTGTCGGTGCTCCGTTGTCTGAGTCATATTTACGTGCAGGACGAGGAGTCGTTGGAGCTGCTCAAACGTCATGGAGTGACACAAGTCTCCGTAGCCGGAGATACCCGTTTTGACCGCGTGATGGACGTCAAGTCCGGGCTCAAAGAAGACGACCCGCGGCTGATCCCGGTAGCGCAGTTCACCGAGGGATGCGAGCGCGTGATCGTTGCCGGCAGTACATGGCCGAAAGACGAGGCACTGCTGGCTGAGTACATGGCGAACGACTGGAACCAGACGACCAAACTGATCCTTGTGCCGCATGAGATAGACGAGGAGCATTTGCATCTGATCTTCAATCTGTTCCAAGGTCAGGCGCTGCGTTACACGACCTTAGCCGCCCTGTCTCCCGCTGCGCGGCAGAACGCTCTCCGTCATGCACGCGTCCTGCTGATAGACACCATGGGACTGCTGTCCTCCATCTACCGCTTCGGGCAAACGGCGTATATCGGCGGCGGTTTCGGAGTCGGTATTCATAACACGATCGAAGCGGCGGTGTACGGCGTGCCGGTGATCTTCGGACCTAACTACCGGCATTTCCGCGAGGCGAAAGGACTGATCGCCGCCGGCGCCGCACGCAGCATCCGCAACTATAAAGAGACAGAAACCGCCCTCAACACCGCGTTGGAGCAACATACCGAGATCGGCGCCAAAGCCGCAGCGTATGTTCTGAGCGAACTCGGGGCAACCAATCAAATATTTGGGCAAATATTTGAGAATTGATAATTGACGATTTGACGATTGACGAGGTACGATTGATTGTTCAATTGAGAATAATTGACGATTGTCCGCCGCGTAAATCGTAAATCAATAAAACTCGTCAATAAATCGTTAAATCGTAAATCGTAAAATCGTAAATAAAAATTATGGCACAGAAACCCAGTATTCCAAAAGGCACACGTGATTTCGGACAACTCGAAATGGCACGCCGTAATTATATTTTTGACACCATTCGTTCCGTGTTCGGTCTGTATGGTTTTCAGCAGATTGAAACGCCGGCAATGGAGAACATCGGCACCCTGATGGGTAAGTACGGAGAGGAAGGCGACAAACTGCTGTTCCGTATTCAGAACAGCGGTGAGAAAGCCGCATCGGCGCCGGAGAAAGGTCTGCGTTACGACCTGACCGTTCCGTTTGCGCGCTACGTGGTGCAACACCGCGAGGAGATTGCTTTCCCCTTCAAACGCTTTCAGATACAGCCTGTATGGCGCGCAGACAGACCGCAGAAAGGCCGCTACCGCGAGTTCTATCAATGCGACGTGGATGTAATCGGCTCGGACAGTCTGATCGGCGAATTGGAGCTTATCCAGATCGTGGAGGAGGTATATCGCCGTTTGGGCATCCGCGTATGTCTGCACATTAATAACCGCAAGATCCTTGCCGGTATAGCCGAAGTGATCGGCGCGCCGGATAAGATCGTAGATATCACCGTGGCAATTGACAAACTCGATAAGATCGGTGTAGAGGCAGTGAATGCCGAACTCAAAGAACGCGGTCTGAGCGATGAACAGGTAGAGGCGTTGCAACCGATACTGAAGCCTACCCCGACCCTCCCTGAAGGGAGGGAGAATGATCCCAAAGCCAAACTCGCCTCGCTGCGTGAGTATTTGGCAGGAAGCGAGATCGGTTTGAAGGGTGTCGCCGAGATGGAAGAGATATTTGACGAATTATCCATTGTCAATTGTCAATTATCCATTGACTTAGACCTTTGTCTCGCCCGCGGACTGAATTATTACACCGGCGCGATCTTCGAGGTCAAGGCGCTGGACGCACAGATCGGTTCTATCACCGGCGGCGGAAGGTACGATAACCTGACGGGTATTTTCGGTCTGCCGAACGTATCCGGTGTGGGTATCTCCTTCGGCGCAGACCGTATCTACGACGTATTGACCGAACTGAACCTTTTCCCTGCGGCATTACAGTCTTCGACACAGGTGCTCTTCGCTGCTTTCGGACAGGACGAGTTGCGTTATGCGCTCCGATGGGCAAAAGAGCTGCGCGCCAACGGCATTGCCGTGGAAGTTTATCCCGAACCCGCGAAGATGAAGAAACAGATGGGTTATGCCGACACCAAACAGATCCCGTTCGTGGCGATTGTAGGCGGTGACGAAATGGCGCAGAACAAGGTGATGCTCAAAAACATGACCTCCGGAGAACAAGAATTAATGGAGCTCGGGGAGCTCGTTAAAACGTTAAGCTGTTAAACTGTTATGGCTGATACTAATAAACAATTTGATCAAGTAACCGCTCAATGCCGCGCGATATTTATTGACAAAATGAAGGACTATGGTCCCTCGTGGCGGATCTTCCGTCTGCACGGCATTACCGATCAGTTATACATCAAGATCTGTAATATCCGTCAACGTCAGGAGACGGGCGTGAGCCTCGTGGGCGACGATATAGAAGGCAACCTCCGCGCCGTGGTCAACTACGGCATTATGGCGATTATCCAGGACCGCAAGGGCTATGCCGATTCCATTGACATGAGCAGCGAGGAGGCGACCGAACTGTATGACCAGGTGCTCAAAGAAGCCAAAGAACTGATGCTCCGCAAGAATCACGACTACGGCGAGGCATGGCGCGAGATGTCGAAAGAAGGGATCGTAGATATGATTCTGGCGAAGATCATCCGCATCAAGACCATCATCGCCCATGACGGCAAAACCATCTCTTCCGAGGGCGTGGAAGGCAACTATTTCGATATAATCAATTACGCAATTTTTGATTTGATTCACTATGATAATTGATAATTGACAAAATTTGGCTTAGCCAAATAATCGTGCCATTTGTGGGCTAAGAATTGATAATTATAGATAGACATGAAAAAATCAAAACATATAATAGGAAGTTGCGCGCGGACGTTATTGGCGCTCACATTCCTCTTTTCAGGCTTCGTCAAAGCCATCGACCCGTTAGGCACCGTCTATAAGATAGAAGACTATCTCAAAGCCTTCGGCGGTTTCTTCACAGACTTGCTGCCTTTGGCGGAAGTGGCGGCGATTGCGCTCATTTCCACGGAATTGGTCTTGGGCGCGTGCATGCTCTTTAATGTACGCACGCAATGGACAAGCTGGCTCTCCCTCGCTTTCTATCTGGTGATGACGCCCCTCACGCTGTGGATCGCGCTGACTAATCCCGTATCGGACTGCGGCTGTTTCGGCGACGCCTTGGTGCTGACGAACTGGCAGACCTTCTGGAAAAACGTGGTGTTGCTGTCTCTCGTCGTTGTGCTGCTTATTTGCCGCAAAGCGATCCCGCAGACTTTTGTGTGGCAAGCGGAACTGAGCATTGCCGTCGTCACGTTCCTTGCCGGCTTCGGGCTGATGGAATACACCTATCACCACCTGCCGCTGATGGATTTCAGACCGTACAAGATCGGCAATAACATCCCTCAGTTAATGGAAATTCCCGAAGACGCCGAGCCGGATGTTTACGAGACGACCCTCATCTACGAGAAAGACGGTGTGCAGCAGGAGTTCACCTTGGAGAACTACCCCAAAGGCGACCCCGATTGGAAATTCGTGGACCAGAAATCCGTGCTCGTCAAGAAAGGTTACGAAGCACCGATCCATGACTTTGAGATCCTGACCATGAACTTCGACGATATTACGTACGACATTCTCGAATCCGAAGAGCCGGTGACGCTCATTGCAATGTACGACCTCAAAAAGACCGACCGCAAGCAAGCCGCCAAAGCAGTGAAGATGTACGAGCAAATGACCAATGATGGTTTATCGATCTATTTCCTGACAGGCTCGGGCGAAGACGATATTTATGCGTTCGCTACTGAAATGGGCATGGACGAGGAAACAGCGGAACAGGCATTCTGCACAATCGACCCCGTAACACTCAAAACGGTCGTTCGCGCGAACCCCGGCGCTTTTGTGGTACAAAACGGCACGATTATTGATAAATATAACTTAAAACAAAAATAAAACACACAAATGAAAAAACTTTGGATTATTGCGGCCTTATTGGTGTCGTCGATGACACTGATGGCAGAACGGGTCACGCCGGCTGATGCAGCGCTGGTGGCAGACCACTTTATGAACGCGGCTTCCTCGTCCTCGATGCAGAAAGCCCCGGCTAAACGAATGGTACTCAAACAAGCCGCGACGGCCGAAGAGAACCGCTATTACCTCTACCAGAACGAGAACGGCGAAGGATGGGTTATCATCGCCGCTGACGATGCGGTCAGCCCCGTTTTGGCATACTCGGAAACAGGGCACTTCAGCACGGAGAACATGCCTGCAAATGTACGCAAATGGATGAGCAAATACAATCATTTCATCCAGAAAATAGAAGCCGACGGCGTACCTGCCAGCGAAGAAACAGCAGCACAATGGCAAGCACTCCGTACGAGCCCGCGTCGTGCAAAAGGCGATGCGGTAGTAGGACCGCTGATTAAAACCCAATGGGACCAGGATAGTCCGTATTGGGACTTATGCCCGGGCACCGGAAAAAACAAAGCCTATGTCGGCTGTGTGGCAACCGCTATGGCGCAGGTGATGAAATTCTGGGAATGGCCTGTCACCGGTACCGGCTCACACTCCTATCGGCCGCTCGATCCGAATAACCCGGTGGATGATTTCGGCGATTATAACTACTCTACACGTTATACCCAAATTCTTTCTGCTAACTTCGGACAAACGATCTATGACTGGAGTAACATGCTGGACAGATACACCGGTTCCGCTACTGCGGAGCAGAAAAAGGCAGTAGCTACGCTGATGTATCACTGCGGCGTGGCTACCGAAATGATGTACGGCAACGAAGCAGACGGAGGATCCGGTACGTATACCGTCAACTACGGCAATTGGGAAGACCCCGGCTGCGCACAAAATGCCTTTGTGAACTATTTCCGCTATAAGAAAGAAGGTTTAACCGCGTACGTGCGCGATGGATATACTTACGGAAGAACGGAGTATTACAAGAAATGGAACGACGATGATTGGACCGCTATGATCAAAGAAGAGTTGGATAAGAAACGTCCTATTCTATACGGCGGTGCCAGCGAAGAAGGCGGTCACAGTTTTATCTGCGACGGATACGACGATGCCGGCTATTTCCACTTCAACTGGGGCTGGTCGGGCGAAAACGACGGCTATTTCCTATTATCACGTCTTAAACCCGGTAGCGGCGGTGCCGGTGGCGGCGGTTATGATTTCTCCGAGGATCAGGACGTGATCATCGGTATCGTGCCCGATAAAGGCGACATGCCGGCTGTTACGATCACTTGGTCGGTCAATGGAAATACCACCACCTCCGAGTTCGCCATGGAAGAGGCTTTGGTGCTTCCTTCCGAGCCCGAGAGTTGCAACGAGGAGATGGTGTTCGTGGGCTGGTCTGCAAGCCAGGTGACGGACGGACAAAAACCCGCAGACTTGTTCCGCTTTGCCGGCAGTAAAGTAGCCAGCGAAGACATCACCTATTACGCTGTCTTCGCCAAACGTATCGGCGGAGAGGTAGTCACCACCGAGGATGTACTGACCGCTGAAGCTACAGGCGTGACAGGAAATACATACGACATCTGGCAAAACCTCAGCCTGAACTCCTCCGCCGTCTATGCAGGAAACAGCGCAGGAGGCAATGACGCTATCCAACTCCGCTCCAGAAACAGCAACTCGGGTATTATCACTACCGCTTCCGGAGGAACGATCCTCAAAGTGCAGGTTTCATGGGAGGAACACACCTACACTACACGCGTGCTGGATATTTACGGTAGCAACACCGCTTATACGGAAGTGGCTGACCTCTACAATGACAATAAAGGCACCAAGATCGGTTCTTTGACATTCGGTGAGACCGAAGTGGACATTTTGGATGAATACCAATACGTCGGCATTCGTTCGAACGACGGTGCTATGTATCTCAAATCCATTACTTTCACATGGAGCGGCGCAGGTGTTTCGTTCTCGAACTACACCACCTCGTGCAGCAGTGAAGAAGAAGGCATAGAGGATGCGGTTATCAACACGCCGTTCCGAAAAATCGTGCGCGACGGACAACTAATCATCATCCGCGATAACGAGCAATACAATGTTTTAGGACAAAAAATCAAATAAAATATAACATTATGAGAACAAAAATGGTTGCAGGTAACTGGAAAATGAACAAGAACCTGCAGGAAGGTGTAGCTTTGGCTACCGAATTGAAAGAAGCAGTTAAGAACCCCTCATGCGCCGTTGTGATCGGTACGCCGTTCATCCATCTGGCTACCGTGGCTGAGCTTCTCAAAGGCTCGCCGATCAAAGTAGCAGCTGAGAACTGCGCAGACCACGAGAAAGGTGCATACACCGGTGAGGTATCGGCTGAGATGGTTAAATCCACCGGCGCTGAGTACGTTATCCTCGGTCACTCAGAGCGCCGTCAGTACTACGCTGAGAGCTATGAGATGTTGGCAGAGAAAACCCGCCTCGCTTTGGCGAACGGTCTGAAAGTGATCTTCTGCATCGGAGAGGTGAAAGAGGAGCGCGAAGCAGGCAAACAGAACGAAGTGGTAAAAGCACAACTCGAAGGATCGGTATTCGGTCTCTCCGCTGAGGAGTGGAAAAACATCACCCTCGCTTACGAACCCGTTTGGGCTATCGGTACCGGTTTGACCGCTACACCGGCTCAGGCTGAGGAGATCCACGCATACATCCGCTCCCTCGTAGCTGAGAAATACGGCAAAGAGGCTGCTGATGACACCACGATCCTTTACGGCGGCAGCTGCAACGAGAAGAACGCAGCAGAGCTCTTCGCTTGCCCGGATATCGACGGTGGTCTGATCGGTGGCGCTGCGCTCGTAGCCGAGAAATTCCTCGCCATCATCGCTGCACGCTAACAATTTAACAGTTTAACAGCTTAACAATTTAACATTTATGGCTCTAATAAAGACCATAAACAGAAACGGAGAAATCCTTACCCCGCATATCGCGGACGACGTGTTCATGGCGGAGAACGCCACCGTCGTCGGCGATGTGACGGTGGGGGAAGGATCAAGTCTATGGTTTAATTCCGTGCTCCGAGGCGATGTGAATACCATCGTCATCGGCAAGCATTGTAACATTCAGGACGGAGCAGTACTCCACACTCTCTATCAGAAATCGACTATCAAATTAGGCGACTACGTGTCCGTCGGACATAACGTCACGATCCACGGCGCCGACGTTGATGACTACGCGCTGATCGGTATGGGGGCTACCCTGCTCGATGACGCCCATGTGGGCGAAGGAGCCATTGTGGCGGCGAATGCATTGGTGCTCAAAGGCACGCAGATCGGTCCGCACGAGATTTGGGGAGGTGTTCCGGCTAAATTCATCAAAAAAGCCGCCCCCGCCCAAACAGAAGAGATAAACAAGAAAATTGCCAACAACTACGCAATGTATGCCTCTTGGTATGTATAAACGAATACTACTAAAACTATCCGGTGAGAGTTTGGCCGGAGAAAGCAAACAGGGTATCAATACCCAACGTTTGGCGCAATACGCCGAACAAGTGAAGAACATCGCTCAGAAAGGCGTGCAGATCGGTATCGTCATCGGCGGAGGAAACATCTTCCGCGGCTTATCGGGCGCACAGAAAGGTTTTGACCGCGTGAAGGGCGACCAAATGGGCATGTTAGCCACCGTCATCAATGCCCTCGCATTGGCATCGGCATTGGAGTCTATTGGACAACCGGTGCGTGTACTGACTTCGATCCGCATGGAGCCGATCGGCGATTTCTACAGCCCTGCCAAAGCACAACGCTTGCTCGAAAAAGGCAATGTAGTCATTCTCGCCGGAGGAACAGGAGCTCCCTATTTCACGACCGACACCGGCTCGTCACTCCGTGCATTGGAGATCAAAGCGGACGTCATGCTCAAAGGTACACGCGTGGACGGTATCTACACCGCTGACCCCGAGAAAGACCCGACCGCCACGAAATTCACCGAGATCACTTATGACGAAGTCATCAGCCGTGGTCTCAAGGTCATGGACCTCACCGCTACCGCGATGGCGAAAGAGAACGGACTGCCCATCTATGTCTTTAACATGGACCAACTCGGCAACCTCGAAAAAGTCATCAACGGCGAACAAATAGGCACGCTGGTCACTCCGTGACATTTGAAAATTGACAATGGATATTTGACAATTCATAATTTTTAATTTTTAATTTTTAATTCTAGTATGAACGACGAATTAGAATTATTTGAATCTGCTGCCGAAGAGCAAATGCAGAACGCAGTCGCTCACTTGGACGACACCCTTCAGCACATTCGTGCAGGTAAAGCAAACCCGCGTATTCTCGATCCGATCAAGATCGAGTATTACGGCACTCTCTCGCCGCTTAGTTCGTGCGCTACGGTCACTACGCCGGACGCCCGTACGATTGCTATCACGCCGTGGGAGAAAAAGCTCATCAATGAGATAGAGCGCGCGATCATCAACTCGAATATCGGACTCGCTCCCTCCAACAACGGCGAGACGATTCGTCTGATCTTGCCGCCCCTCACCGAGGAACGCCGTCGCGAACTCTGCAAACAATGTAAAGCAGAGACCGAGAATGCGAAGATGTCTATCCGCAACGCACGCCGAGATGCCATTGAGGAGTTCAAGAAACTCGTCAAGAACGGACTGAGCGAAGATGTTGAGAAAGACGCCGAAGAGGACATGCAAAAGACCCACGACAAATACATTGCCAAAGTCGAAGCCCTCTACGCCGCTAAGGAAAAAGAGATCATGACCGTTTAACAATTTAACAGTTTAACAGTTTAACGGTTTAACGCCTTGAAAGGCTTAGTCGTCAAATCAACGGGTAGCAGTTACATCGTTCGCTTGGACGATGGTACGAGTGTGGAGTGCCATATAAAAGGCAACTTCCGCATTCGTGGTATCCGTTCCACTAATCCCGTTGCCGTCGGAGACTACGTGGAAGTCAAATCACAAACCGACGGGGAATCTGTTCACTGGATTGTGGAGATTGTTCCTCGTCGCAACTACATCATCCGTCGCTCCACAAACCTCAGCAAAGAGAGCCATATTCTTGCGGCGAACATTGACCAGGTAGCGCTCATCATCACCGTCAATCACCCGGTGACGAGCACGACTTTCATTGATCGTTTCTTAGCCACCTGTGAGGCTTATCGCGTACGCGCGATCCTTATATTTAATAAGATCGACCTCCTCACGGACGAAGAGCAGGCTCAACTGAATGACCTCCGCGCACTATACGAATCCATCGGTTATCAGACCCTCTCCATCAGCGCTCTTGATCTCAACGCCGAAGGCTCAAACGCGCGAAGTGCTATAAACGCCTTGCTGCAAGGCAAGACTACCCTGCTCTCCGGCAACTCCGGTGTCGGCAAATCGACCCTGCTCAATGCCCTTTTTGGTCAGGAGCTCACGCGTACCGGCAAGATCTCCGATGCTCACGACAAAGGCATGCACACCACCACTTTCAGCGAGATGTATTTTCTGGAAGATCAATCGTACATCGTAAATCGTCAAATCGTAAATTCACAGCCAGGTGGGGCTGTGATTGATACCCCGGGTATCAAAGGTTTCGGAACGATTGATTTTGAGCGCGAAGAGGTGAGCCATTTCTTCCCGGAGATCTTCAAGCAAGCCGCCGAATGTCGTTTTGGTAACTGCACGCACACCAACGAACCCGGTTGCTCGGTCATCGAAGCTGTCGAACATGGCGAAATAGCTATCAGCCGGTATGAGTCGTACCTCTCTATTCTCGGCGACTGTTCCGAAAGCAAATATCGATAAAAAAAGTGTGCCGAATCTCTTGGCACACTTTTTTAAATTATCAATTATCAACTAATTACATCGTCCACTGCTCCAAAGTAGCGGTCAGTTCGTCGAACGTCTTTGCTTTCGCTTTCTCGCGTACCTCAGCAATCTGCTTATTAACAGCATCATTATAGGTCTCGGCCTCCACATTGCGGATCACACCTAAAGCGACAGGCAGATCTCCCTTTCCTTCAGGAAGGTCTTGGGAGTTGGCCTCCAGATACCTGTCTTGTCCCATAAGCGCCAGGAGACGATGCAGCGTCGGGTCTGCTTGTGTGGCGTCGTGCGTCAGCACACGCGGATCATCCGCCGGCACAACGACAATCTTCGGCACAAAAGTCTGCGGATCAATCTCCACCGCAAGACCCTTATCTTTGTTCGCGCCGAAAATCATCTTCTCACCGTGTTTCAGGATGATACTATGCTCCGCGCGCTGCTCGCGGTCAGCTATCCACGCGTGCGTTCCGTTATTGAAAATCACGCAGTTCACCAGACACTCCACGATCGAACAGCCTTTATGCTGCTGCGCCGCCACAAGACAATCCACCGTCGTCGGCATATCTACATCCAGCGTGCGCGCGAAGAACGTGCCTCCTGCGCCCAACACCAATTGTGCCGGAACGAACGGACGCTCTACCGTGCCGAAAGGAGACGACTTGCTGACAAAACCCTTCGGACTCGTCGGCGAATACTGGCCTTTGGTCAGACCGTAAATGCGGTTATTGAACATGCACACATTGAGATCCACATTACGACGGATCTCATGGATGAAATGGTTTCCGCCGATAGCCAGACAATCGCCGTCACCGCTCATTTGCCAAACGGTCAGTTCGGGATGAGAGGTCTTGACACCCGTTGCAATCGCACCGCCGCGACCATGGATCGTATTAAAACCGTACGTGTTCAAATAGTGCGGCATACGGCTTGAACAACCGATACCGGAGATAACTGCCACCTCATGCGGGGCTATTCCGATCTGCGCCATCGCTTTCTGCAACGCCATACAAATCGCATGATCGCCGCAGCCCGGGCAGAAACGTACATATTGATCAGATTTAAATTGAGATGCTTCCATAATTATCAATTTTCAATTATCAATTATCAATTCTGCTGAACGAATTTCACGATTCGTTCAACAGCAAACGGTTGTCCTTGAATTTCGTTGTATTGTTCTATCTTCAGTTCCGGGAATTGCGCGCGCAAGTATGCTGCGAACTGACCCGTATTCAATTCACAAACGATTATTCGCTTGTATTGACTCAGCACTTCGCGGGTATTCTTCGGCAGCGGGCAGATATAATTGAAATGCGCCAAATCGCAGCCTAACTCATTCGCCGCAGCATGCAGATGACCTTCCGTACTACCCCAGCCTACAAGGAGCGTCCCGCTCATTTGAGGATTTGAAGATTTAATGATTTGCAGATTAGGTATTCTCTCTGCTATCTGCTCGATTTTCTTTTTGCGTGCCAGGACCATCTGCTCGTGATTTTCCGGGTTCGTGGAGATCGTACCTTTCGCTGCATCGCGCTCCAAACCGATGTTCCGGTGCTCGTAACCTTCCATGCCCGGGTACGCCCAATAACGCACGCCGCGCTCGTCACGCAGCGCAGGGTTATAATGTCCTTTCAGCTCTTCCGGCACACTCTGCGGGGTGATCGCCGGCAACTCGGCTAACTTAGGAATCCGCCACAACGCCGTTCCGTTTGCCAAATAGGTATCTGTCAATAAAATGACGGGTGTCATGTTTTCCAGAGCGATTTTGCATGCTTCGTATGCAAAATCAAAGCAGTTTGCGCTGCTCGAAGCGGCGATCACCACAGCCGGGCACTCGCCGTTACGACCGTAGAGCGCCTGCAATAAGTCCGTCTGTTCGGTCTTGGTCGGAAGACCTGTACTCGGTCCGCCGCGCTGTACATCAATCACCACCAACGGCAACTCTGCCATCACCGCCAGACCGATCGCCTCACTCTTCAGACTCAGACCCGGACCGGATGTCGAAGTACAAGCTAAATCACCGGCAAAAGCCGCGCCGATAGCGGTACAAACACCGGCTATCTCGTCCTCGGCTTGTACCGCCATGACGTTCATGTCTTTGCGTGCCGCTAACTCATGCAGAATATCCGTCGCCGGAGTGATAGGATAAGAACCTAAGAACAGCTTCTTGCCGGCTTTCTCGGCAGCTGCAATCAAACCCCACGCCGTCGCCTTGTTGCCCGCAATGGATGTATAAATACCTTGTACCTTGTCCCCTTGTACTTCCTCAAGGCGAACTTGCTGCACATTGAGCGCCAGGTTTTGACCGTAGTTATAGCCATCCACCATCACTTTCGTGTTCGGAGCCACCAACGCCGGTTTCTTCTTGAATTTCTCCTCCAACAGGTGAATAGCCTTCTCCATCGGCTCGTCGAACAGCCAGTAAATCAAGCCCAAAGCAAACATATTCCGGCATTTGAGCACGGACTTATTATCCATGCCGCTGTCCTTCAACGCCTCTTTCGTCAGCGTCGTCAACGCTACCGGCACGATCTGCACGCTCTCCGGAAGTCCTAACTCCGTAAACGGATTGTCCGTGTGATACTGCGCTTTCTCCAGGTCTTTGTCCGCCAAACTGTCCGTATCGACAATCACCACTGCGTGCTTGTGGAATAAGGAAAACTCTTCGTCGAATTGCGCTTGCGAATGATTGAAATGCGAGCCTAACGCGCACACTTTCAATGCCGCCGCGTTCATCGCAACGACCACATCTGCTTTGTCACCCGAGGTATAGACCTCACTACCCAGCTCCACTTGGAAAGCACTCACGCCGCCTAATGTTCCCTGCGGCGCACGAATCTCTGCCGGAAAATCCGGCAACGTGGAGATCTCATGACCCATTTCAGCCGCCAACTGAGCAAACATATTGCCCGTCAACTGCATGCCGTCACCCGAGTCTCCACAAAATCGAACTACAATATTTTTCACTGTTTTTTGTGTTTGGTATCAAATTTTCTGCAAAGATATAAAAAAATTTGCATATATCAAAATATTTTCGTAATTTTGCAACGATTTTGAAGATTATTTCATCTTTAGATGTTTAACTTCTTAAAAAACAACGATAGTATGAAAACACTTTACTCTTATTCCAAAGCTTTGGGTTTCACGCAGTTATGTCTTTTTGTCGGCGGTTTGATCTTCTTTATGCTTGCCGGCATTCTGGATTGGAGCATGCCCGCACATTCGCTTCAGTATTATTACGGTGTGACCGGTGTTATCACATGGCTGATGATGGCACTTTGGTTTTGGCTGATCTATCGCTCTTTCGATCCCAAAAATCTCCCGCTGTCTGTCCTTTGCATAGCCCTCGCGGCATGCCTCATCAAATGCGCATTGGATGCGAACATCTATCTCCTGGTCGGCACAACGGCAACAACTATCATGAGATGGATTGCTGACATTGCCCTCATGATCTCTTTTCTGTGGCTGTGGAAAGAGTACTGTACCCCGGCGAAAATCTATATTTCGCTCTTCACCCTTCTGCCTCTCATCGCTAATCTTTGCCGTCTCTGTGCACACCATACTAACATGGATCCCACCTACATCTCCCTTTTCGGTCTCCTTGACGCCCTTTCCCTCTTCTTCGGCATCGCCTTCTTCCTCCGCTTCGCCAAACAACTCAAACGCTCCCAAATCTGATTTTTAATTCATAATTTTATTTTTTTCTTGCATATATCAGAAAAAAGTTGTACCTTTGCACCGAATTTAATTTGGATAAATAGGACTCAATGGATAAAATACGTAATTTTTGCATTATTGCACACATCGATCACGGCAAATCGACCCTTGCGGATCGTATGTTAGAGATCACACAGACGGTCGATGTCCGCCAGATGGAAAATCAGGTATTGGACGACATGGATCTGGAGAAAGAGCGCGGTATCACCATCAAATCGCACGCTATTCAGATGAACCACAAAGGCTACACCCTTAACCTGATCGACACTCCGGGGCACGTGGACTTCAGTTATGAAGTCTCGCGTTCTATCGCTGCATGCGAGGGCGCCGTGCTTGTGGTGGATGCCACACAGGGCGTACAGGCACAGACGATCTCTAATCTCTATATGGCGATTGAGCACGACCTCGAGATCATCCCGGTTCTCAACAAATGCGACATGGACAACGCCATGCCCGAACGCGTAGAGGACGAGATTGTCGATCTCTTGGGGTGCAAACGCGAGGAGATCTTGCGTTGCTCCGCCAAGACCGGAGAAGGCGTGCCCGAGATCCTGGATGCCATCATAGAGCGCATTCCTGCGCCCAAAGGAGACCCGGACGCACCGCTCCAATGCCTTGTCTTTGACTCCGTATTCAACTCCTTCCGCGGCATAATCGCCTATTTCAAAGTGGTCAATGGTACAATGAAAACCGGCGACCAAGTGCGGTTTGTCAACACCGGCAAAGAGTACGACGCTGACGAGATAGGTATCCTCAAACTGGACATGAGCCCGCGCAAAGAGATCTCCGCCGGCAATGTGGGTTACATCATCTCCGGTATCAAAACTTCCACGGAAGTGAAAGTGGGCGACACGATCACGCACGTAGCAAGACCCTGCGACAAAGCGATAGAAGGTTTCGAGGAAGCCAAACCGATGGTCTTCGCGGGCGTATATCCTATTGAGAGTGAGGACTACGAGGATCTGCGCGCTTCGTTGGAGAAACTGCAACTCAACGACGCCTCCCTCACTTTTCAGCCCGAGTCGTCTATGGCACTCGGCTTCGGTTTCCGTTGCGGATTCTTGGGGCTCTTGCACATGGAGATCATCCAGGAGCGTCTGGACCGCGAGTTCGACATGGACGTCATCACCACCGTTCCGAACGTTAGTTACAACGTCTATACCAAAGACGGCGGCATGGTAGAAGTACATAACCCTGCCGGCATGCCGGACCTCACGGAAATCGACCGCATCGAGGAGCCGTATATCCGCGCGTCCGTCATCACCACCGCCGACTACATCGGTCCGATCATGACACTCTGTCTCGGCAAACGTGGTGAACTCGTCAAGCAAGAATATATCTCCGGCAACCGAATGGAGCTCCTTTTCGACATGCCGCTCGGTGAAATTGTCATCGATTTCTACGACAAACTCAAATCCATCTCCAAGGGCTATGCCTCTTTCGATTGGCATATGAACGGTTTCCGTCCGTCTAACCTCGTCAAACTGGATATTCTCCTCAACGGCGAACAGGTGGACGCCCTCTCTACCCTCACCCACCGCGACAATGCCGTGGATTTTGGTCGCCGCATGTGTGAGAAGCTCAAAGAGTTGTTACCTCGTCAGCAGTTCGACATAGCTATCCAGGCCGCCATCGGCGCTAAGATCATTGCCCGCGAGACCGTCAAGCAGGTCCGCAAAGATGTCCTTGCCAAATGTTACGGCGGTGACGTCAGCCGTAAGCGCAAGCTGCTCGAGAAACAGAAACGCGGTAAGAAACGTATGAAGCAGATCGGTAACGTCGAAGTGCCGCAAAAGGCCTTCCTTGCCGTCCTCAAGTTAGACTAAGCAAAGAAATATAATATTCATTTTCATTAATTCAAATGCTATGGAACAATTTGTACATTCTGCATGGTCGCTGATTCCGTTCGGCCTCATGCTATTGATGATCGCCATCGGTCCGCTGGTGGTGGAGCATTGGTGGGAAAAGAATGCCAACAAACTCATTGTTTCGCTCTTTTTGGGTGTACCGGTGGCGGTGTGCCTCATCATGGGAGGAATGATGCACGAGTTGGAGCATCAGATCTTTTTCGACTACGTACCCTTTATTATTTTACTGTTAGCGTTGTTTGTCATCACGGGCGGCATTCATTTCTCGGGTGACCTGAAAGCCAAGCCGTGGGTCAACACCGGTTTCCTTGGTTTAGGTTGGATTTTAGCCTCGATCATGGGTACTACCGGCGCGGCCATGTTGCTGATCCGTCCGCTGATCGAGACCAACAAACAGCGTGACCACAAGGTACACACCATCCTCTTTTTCATTGCCTTGGTGGCAAACTGCGGTGGATTGTTAACGCCGCTCGGCGATCCTCCTTTGTTCATGCTCTTCCTCCGCGGAGCACATTTCTCCTGGTTTATGCACTTGGCTCCCGAATGGGCCGTAACAGGAATTATCCTGCTTGCTATTTACTACGCTTTGGATAGCTATTACTACAAGAAAGAGCACTGGACTTCCCTTTCTGCCGATGCACGTGAGGCTACCCCGCTGGTAATGAAAGGCACAATTAACTTCCTCTATCTCTTGGGTGTGGTACTTGCCGTTGCTTTCATCAATGAAGGAACCATCAAAGCAATGGGTGCCCACGACGCTCCCTTGTGGCTCAAGTACCTGCGCGAGATAGTATTGCTTTCGCTTACATGGCTTTCGCTCTACACCACGAAGAAGGAAGTGCGCTATGACGATAATAAATTCAGTTGGACTCCGATTGTGGAGGTAGCCGTTCTTTTCTTGGGTATCTTCACCACCATGACCCCTGCCCTGGCTTATCTCAAAGCACACGCAGCGGATCTCGGTTTCACGCATCCATGGCAGTTCTACTACGCTACCGGTGCCCTGTCTGCCTTCTTGGATAACACACCTACTGCCGTTGCTTTCCATGGCGTAGCTACGGGTCTGCCGGAGAGTTTGGCAGCTGCTGATGCCGGTGTTGTAACGGGCATGTTCGAGGGAATGAGCTATGTAGCCGGTATTCCTGAGCTCCTGCTCAAAGCCATCTCCATTGCTGCGGTCATGTTCGGTTCGCTGACTTATATCGGTAACGGACCTAACTTCATGGTCAAAGCAATCGCGGAAGAAAGCGGTATTAAAATGCCTTCCTTCTTCGGCTATATGATTAAGTTCAGTTTGGTCATCCTCCTGCCGGTTTATATTATCGTACAGTTAATCTTCATCTAATCGTAAATCGTCAAATCGTAAATCTATATGTCTTTATTTGATCAAGTAAGCGAGGACATCAAAAAAGCGATGCTCGCAAAAGATAAAACAGCGCTTGACGCGCTGCGCGGAATTAAGAAAGAGTTCCTGGAGGCCAAAACCGCCAAAGGCGGTGACGGCGAACTCCATGACGACAAAGCCTTGCAGATCCTGCAAAAGATGGTCAAACAACGCAAAGAATCTGCTCAGATGTACATCGATGCCAATCGTCCTGAATTGGCGGAAGATGAATTGGCGCAATGCAAGATCATTGAGCAATACCTTCCGGCTATGATGAGCGAGGAAGAGTTGACCGCTGCATTGCGTGACATCATTGCGCAAGTGGGTGCTACCGGCCCCCAAGACATGGGAAAAGTGATGGGCGTTGCTACCAAGCAACTTGCCGGAAAAGCCGAAGGAAAAACGATTAACCTCAAAGTGCGCGAGCTCTTGGCAAAATGAAACGCACGTTCCTGATCATTCTGTTAGCGACCGGTACCTCATGGGTATCGGTCGTAACGGACTGGTATAGCGCACACATGAACTACGGTTCCATTACTGCGCTCATGACCATTGAGAGTTCGTTTATTCCCTTTCCCAGCGAAGTGGTTATTCCACCGGCGGCGTATGTTGCCGAGGATCCCAACAGTGCGGTTTATGTGAGCGATAGTTATATTGTCAACGTGGCGCTCATTGTGCTTTTCGGTACTATCGGAGCCATGATAGGCGCTATCATCAACTACCTGCTCTCGCTTTGGCTCGGACGGGCGATCATCTATAAATTCGCGGATAGCAAGCTCGGACACATGTGCCTCCTGAGCCGCGAGAAAGTAGAAAAAGCGGAAGCCTATTTCAACGACCATGGCAAAGTCAGCACGTTCGTCGGACGTTTCATACCCGGTATCCGCCAGCTGATTTCCATTCCTGCCGGACTAAGCAAGATGCACTTCGGATGGTTTTTGTTCTATACCTTCTTGGGCGCAGGGCTTTGGAACACCGTCTTGGCTGTTTTAGGCTACGTAGCACACGGACAAGCGGACCTCATTAACGAATACAGCCACGAAATATCCGTGGCAATACTCATCCTCTTGGGAGCAGTTGTTCTGTACTACTCTATCCGATGGATCATAAAACGCGTGAAGGCTTAACCCTCACGCGTTTTTTATTTCAACGAATTATTACTTGTTTAACCATTCCATAATGGCTTTGCGTTGCTCTATCATAGCAGCTAAAGCGCATCCTGCAATCCAACCGAACAGGAAGAAGAGAACCAGATATTTGATGCGACCGTTGACAGGAGACGGATTGATCGAAAAATGATTCTCCAATGTGATCGGAGCCGTTGCTAACTGCAAGCGCTGGTCTAATTTTTCCATATGCTCCTGTTGGTCGTAAATCTCTTGGAGGAAGAGACGTACACGGCGGTCTCCGTAGAAATTAACTCCGTTTCCGTTATAATTCATCGGCTGAGCGCTGGACGGATGATAGAAATAATAATTGCTCGTTAGGCTGTCCAATTTAAGTGCCTGACGATGGTTAAAATCTGCTTCACTTTGCAAATTGGGCAGATAAGTCTCATAGGCCTTTTGCAACGCATCATTGGCATTGAGGTACGCCAAAATGGCACGCTCTATCTCCGGCACGAGTTCCAAATTACGTTGCTTAACGCAGAACTGAAGACAGATACGATCCTGCATCTGCACTTTTACAGTATCCGTCGGGGACGATTTGCCTTTGAAATCAATGTAATCAGCTACCCCGTCATTTAAGCAATCAATCACACGGAAAGTGGTGATCTCTGTCACTTCCTGCTTCTTGACAAACGGAGTGATTGCTGCATCTTCCGGCAAAGTCAGAGGCGATTTGAGCGGTATGTAAGCCTGTTCAAACTGCTGAATAGAGGAACCATTGAGCATCGCTACGGCATTGAAGCGGAACTTGAGGTTACTCTCACGCGTATAATACAGCGCGGCTGCTATCGCCATGATCACCACTAAACCGACAACCCACCATAAGCGGTACGTCAAACGGCACATCTCTGCCAATAAATTGAAGAACCACTTGCACACATTACCTATCGCGTGACCACAGGCCACACACAGGTCGAAGAAATTCATTTCCTTATCCATAAATAGTAAGTTTTTTCGTTTTATATGAACCTTTTATTATTTCCTTCTGATCCAGCCGAACGGACTGCGGCGCTCCTCATGTTTAGGCTCTTCCTCCTTAGCCGGCTCGTCCTCTACCGTGATCACCACCTCGTCGGCGGAAGTGGAAGCGGCATGCTCGCGCTCCTGTTTCACCTCTTCGCGTGACTGAGAAAAAAGGGTCTCGCTCAAATCAATGAGTGTCGGCTTCTCGTCCTCCATCAGTTTGGGCTGCTGAGGAGGATAATTGTCCTCTATCGCTTCGGAGATGGTTTTCTTTCCTTCCTCTTCGTTCTCGGAAGGAAGTCCATCTACCTTATAACCGGTTGCTATAACGGTCACACGCACCTCTTCGCCCAAACTCTCATCAATCGATGCACCCCATTGTACTTCTATATCATCGCCCACTTCCTGCACGAAATCATTGATCTGGTCGATCTCTTCCATGACGATTGCGTGCTCGGTTGAGCAATAGAACTGCAACAGAATACGTTCTGCGCCGTGTACGTCATTGGTATTGACGAGCGGCGAGTTCAGCGCGTCGTTGATGGCATTGGTGATACGTTTCTCGCCCGATGCGCGACCGATGTTCATAATCGCCACACCACCCTTCTTCAGCGTATTGCGTACATCGGCAAAGTCGGTGTTTATATACCCCGGCACAGTGATGATCTCCGCTATCGAGCGGGCGGCGTTCGCAACCACGTCATCCGACTTGGAGAACGCATTCAGCAGGTTCAACTCCGGATAGATCTGTTTCAGCTTTTCGTTATTGATGATCAGCAGCGCATCCACATGTTTTGCCAGACGTGCCACACCGGTCATAGCTTTCTCTATTTTCTTCTTTCCCTCAAACGCAAACGGAATAGTGACAATTCCCACCGTCAGAATTCCCATTTCCTGCGCCACCTCGGCTACAACGGCGGAAGCGCCTGTTCCGGTTCCACCGCCCATACCCGCAGTAATAAACAACATCTGTGTGCCATCATTGAGCGCCTCTCGAATATGCTCCTTGCTCTCTTCGGCGTACTGGCGTGCGGTCTCCGGGTCGCCGCCGGCACCTAAACCGGGACCTAACTGCAACTTGCTCGGAACAGATGATTTGATTAGCACCTGACGATCCGTATTGCATACTAAAAACGAAACGTCTTTCAGACCCTGACGGTGCATATAATTGACAGCGTTGCATCCGCCGCCGCCGACACCGATCACTTTGATAATACTATCCTCTGTTAATCCTTCCAAAGGTAAAGTCATGAGATCTTCTTCCATATCAATTTTCAATTATCAATTTTCAATTATTCCTATTGTTGGTCAATAAACATGTCCAGTGTTGTTTCCTTCATTCGCTCGAAGAAATTGGGTCGCTGAACGGGCTGGTTCTTATGGCTCGAACGGAAATCCTGACCTAAAAGGATGGTTCCTACCAGCGATGTATATTGCGGCGAGAGATATTTGTCGTCCGTATCGCGGTGGAGCAACAAGTTGTGCGCGCCATATTGCACACGCAGACTCGTCTGGCTCTGAATATAACTCTCCATTCCTTCCATCATAGACGCGCCACCGGTGATATACAGCGTCTTTATTCGACCTTCCACTTTTTTCAGTTCCTCAAACAACGGAGCTAACACTTCCTGCAATTTCAGTTCTATTGCTCCGGCTAACTCCACCGACGAAATAATTATATCTCCGCCTATCTCCGGACTCGCGGGTACGCGCATGCGCACGTTCTTTGTTACTAAATCAGGCGAAGCACACCCATATTGGCATTTCAGCACTTCCGCCGTTTTGTAACTCAATCCTTGCTGCTCCAACATGCGGGATATGTTATAACCGCCTTTCGGAACTACTTTGTTCAGCAGATATTGTCCGCTTTTATATACGGTCAAAGTCGTTGTTTGCGCGCCCATATCCAGAACAGCGCATCCATCATCTAAAATATAATTTCCATCGCAAGTGGCGAAAGCGGACAACAGAGCCTCGGGACGCACAAATGCGCGCTCTATGCTCCGTCCGGCCTGCGAAAACGATTTCTGAAGTTGCGTATCGATCACCTTGCGTCCGTAAAAAGCTATATAATTGGCTTCCACCAACGCGGCTCTTTGATCCGGTGTCGGCGTCTCGTCCTGCTCCTTGCCGTCTAACTTGAAGAACGACGGCACCAAGCCCAAAACCGCCACTTCGGGGTTGCGGAGCTCGATTTTCTCCTTGCACTCCCGTTCCATCTCGTCCAGAAGAGCCTGACTGATCTCTTTCTTACGCACTTGATCACGACGAGAATGAACCGCCACTATCTGCATAGATTGACCGCCGACTGTTACAAAAGCCGTTGGTAAATCTTCTTCTCCTATTCGGTTTGCTAATAGTTTGAGCACTTCGGCTATGACGTAACCGGCATTGCTCGACTGAGTAATTATACCCTGCTCTACACACGTATTCCCCATTTTCTGGGAGCGTTCTTCCACGCCTAAAACTTGAAATAAGTCCGGCGCTATACACCGCGCGGCCATCGCGCGGACACTGTCGCTTCCTAAATCAATCGCCACCAACGGAAGCGTGTCTGCTATTTTTACTTGTCTTCTTGCCATCTTATCTGCCTATTATCTGTCCTTTGAATCGTACATCTAATTCCTTATATTGTTTTCCTTGTGTCAGTTCTGCGCCTTGATCCAAGAATTGCTTTGCTTTGCGCAACTTGTTCTCATAATCGTTCATGGTTCCTATGGCTATCCTTGGGTTATTTCCGCCTTTCAGATACACATAAGCCATTTGAGGTGTTTGCAAATAAATATGATCCACGCGTTGCCTCCAATATGCATCTTTCTGCAACCACTGTGCAAACTGGGCAAACTGCGTTCGGGCGCTCTGTACTCCCACTGCGCCAACGACAAGCAACACGCTGTCTTTCACTACCGAACGGGCTTCCATCACTTTCCGGTCCGTATCTATGAAATACGCGTCACCGGGGTTTTGCACTTTGAGGAGCGGCACTCGTTGCGTCAAACGGATCATCATCTCGTTCCTCGGAGTAAGATAACACTCCGCCGTACGTACCATAGGATGATTTTTGATCGTCCATTCTATCTGTTGCACTTGGATCGTATTCGCCGCCTGTCCGAGCGGAAAAAGTCCCACGTCCTGCAAGGTCTTGTTCAGTTCAGCCGGCGTGACATACATCCTCTCCTCGCTGTCCGCGATAATATAGTGTACCGCCTTGCAGGGTGCATCTTTGGGCAACATCGTCTCGCCACACCACACCGCAGCGCACAAAAAAGCTGTCGCAATCACGATACCTGATACGATTCCCACTATGTGCAGCGTTTTAGACATTTTATCCTTTCAGTTTTTCCGTTATTTCAGGCACAAGCCTGTCTATATCTCCTGCTCCGACGGTTAAAATCACCACCGGCTCATTCGCCTCATTCACACGCTTTTGCAAGAACTCCGTTAACTCCGGCTTTTGCACGATCGTCTTGTGCGGATTTGTAATAAGCGCCATCAGCATCTCGCTGTTCACTCCCTCAATCGGCTCTTCACGCGCCGGATAAATAGGCAGTAATACCACCTCGTCCAGCGTAGAAAGAACACTGGCAAAACCATCTGCAAAATCCCGTGTCCGCGTATAGAGATGCGGTTGGAATACACCGATCAATGGACGCTCAGGAAAGAGTTTGCGTATCGAATCAATAGACGTGGCAATCTCTTGCGGATGATGCGCATAATCATCTATGTATGCCACTTTCGCGGTATTGACATGAATATTGAAACGCCTAAGCACGCCCTTGAAAGAAGCGAGCCTCTCTTTCAACTGTTCCTCGTCCGTTTGTACGAGCCAGGCTACTGCTAAAGCTGCTACCGCATTTTCAATGTTCACCCACACGGGCACGCCTAATTGCATATCCGCTATCACGCTGTCCGGCGTATGAAAATCAAAATAAATCTGTCCGTCCTCTATGCGTATATGATCCGCATAAAAAGAAGGATAACTGTTTGCGGATTGCTGATTCTCCACTACTCCGTACGTATAACATTTCACACCCGGCTGAAGACGCGGTTGGAGTGCAATTCCATGTTTCATCACCAGCGCGTGCGTGATCAGACTTGTATAGTGTGCAAAGGACTCGCGGTATGCTTCTGCCGTGCCGTATATATCCAAATGATCCGGATCCACCGCCGTCACCACCGATATATAAGGTCTCAGATGATGGAACGAACGGTCATACTCATCCGCTTCCACAACGACATACTCACTCTCCTTGTCCAGCAGCAGATTCGTCCCGTAATTCATACTTATTCCGCCCAAAAACGCATTCACTCCCTTTGTACATTGAACCTCGTCCCCTTGTCCTTTATTCAACAAATGTGCCAGCATCGTAGAAGTAGTGGTCTTTCCATGAGTTCCGGCTACGCAAAGTGCTTTTTTCTGCTTTGTCACCAAACCCAACACCTCTGCGCGTTTGATAATCGAATATCCCTCAGCGCGGAAATAACTATACAGCACACTATCCTCAGGAACTGCCGGTGTTCTGATCACCAGCGTATGATTAGCGGATAATCCTATACCTTTCAGCATATTTTGCGCGTCTCTGAAGCATACCTTGATACCCTCATCCTCTAATTCCTTGGTCAGCGCGGAGGGAGTACGGTCATAGCCGGAGACCGGATAACCTTCATGGTGAAAATAACGGGCTAAGGCACTCATTCCAATGCCTCCGATACCCAAAAAGAAGAAGTTTTTTATGTCGCTTTGTGCTATCATTTTACAGTTTTCACAAATTTCCGTGCAAAGGTACAAAAAAATTTGCATATATCAAAATATTTTCGTAATTTTGTAGCCGAAAAAATTAAATCGTGCGTTTAGTATGCAAAAATTAAGCTACAAAATAATACTATTTTGTCTTCTTTTTCCTCTTTCCGTATCGGCTTTGGACACCGAATACCGCTTGTCTTTGCGTAGCGGTCTGATCATGCCGGACGGTAAAGTGGACGCCATGTTAGACCAGAAAGGCAAATGGGTCGGTCCTGCTTTGAGCGGTGAGTTTGCGGTAAGTTTCAAACCGAACTGGCAGTCTCTTCGTGAATGGAACGATGCACGGATCGGAGTGGCACTCAGTTATTGGAAATTAGACATGACCCGCTCGGGCGAAAAAGACCTGTTGGGGCATGCTATAGCGCCATACGTCTTCGTGGACGTGCCTTTCTATAAGTCCGAACATTTCGAAGTGGGCGTGCGTCCGGGTATAGGCTGTTCGTTCATTACCAAGACCTATTTCAATACCGCTACACCGGAACAACTATACAATGTGCTTCAAGCGCCAAACATCAATCAATCAGTGGGTTCAGTCTTCAATTACTACTTCCCGGAAGCCATGTATTTCAATTTCCCGATCCGCAGCGGATGGACGGTGGGTTTGGCGCTGGGCTGGTACCACATGAGCAACGGAAGTATCATGCAACCTAACTCGGGCTATAATATCTTCTGCGGAGAACTGAATGTCAAATACCGGCCGGAGGACGACGCCGAAACGACAGGAAAAGAGGGAACACCCCACACCACCAAGGAATATAGCTTGGAGACCTTGCGCAAACACCATTGTGAGATCGAGTTCGCCGTGAGCGGCGCACCGAGACAAGTTTATTACAAGGATAAGCAGACTTTCTTCTGTTCCGAGTTTCAAGCAGCGGCTTATTGGCGCGCGCACCGTATTTTCCGTTTGGGAGGCGGTGTTGATGTGATGTACGACGGAGCGTATTATGACCGTCCGACGCAATTCGGCAAGACGTATCTGAGCGGTGCGACACAAGCGGACTGTTGGCGCGTCGGCGTCAGTGTACAGCCTGAGTTCGTAATGGGACATTTCACAGCCGGTTTCCATTTCGGCGTCTATCTGTACGACCCGGTAAAGAACCGCGAAGTCTCCAAAGACGATGCCTCCGCACACGCGGACTTATGGCAAAACGGCAACTTGGCAAACAAGGGTATCTTCTATCCCTATGACCTGATCAAAGCCGGTTCTGCCGGTTACCCGGACGGATGGTTATATACCCAAATAGCACTCCGTTACCGTTTCCCGCATCATCTCTTCGTGCAAGGCATCATGAAAGCCCACCTCACGAAAGTCGAATTCGTTGCAGTGGGCTTAGGAGCGTATCTGTAATTCACAATTATCAATTATTCAACAGTTGGTCTTCAATCATATAGACCTGTTCGATAGGCACGCCGTGATCAATTAGCGGACGGCGATCCGGACGGAAAAGATTGAAGAATGTTTTAGGTGAAGAACATAACTTGCGTGCTTGGCGATAGTATTCGTACGCCATAACACGGTCACCGTTAAGCAACAAACAATGTGCATAATTGATATAATCAATAGGCTGTTTGGCACCTTTGCGCAGAGCTTTGCGGTACACTTTCTCTCCCACATCCGGAAAATCCCACAGCACGTCTCGGAAACCGCAGGACAGACAGATTTGTGCCAAACTCTTTTCACGCTCCGCAACGCCTTCCACCAACGCCGTATAAACCCAAGTCTGCGGCAACATTTCTATCAAGCCCGCAATATATTCCGTCTCCGTTTTAGGCATCCATTGGAGCAAGGTGTCTAATGAATCTCCCAAACCCGCTTGCTGAATCAGTTTCTGCAACTCTTTAGGCAACGCGGAAGTAGTCAGTTCGCCGGAGCGGATAGCCTCCTTAAAGTTCTTCATATCAGAGGATTCAATCAATCGGCATAGGAGATCGAACAGCTGTTCGCCGTCATCATTCATCTCGGACGCCGCTTGTAGAAACGCTTCTTGTATCTGCGGGAAAAAGTCGATTCGCACGTCATAATGAATGAGCAGCGTGATCACCTGCGCGGCACATTGATCCGCGACGGTCTCATTCTCCACATTCATGCCTTCAATCAGCATCAAAAAGCCGTCTATGGAAAAGTTCTCACGGATATTTTGCGCGATCGCAGTAATAGCGGTCAGAGCGGTGCCGGCGCGACTTTCGTCACGGAGCAGCTTCTGAAACCACTCTACATCTTCCTCTCTCAACCGCACACAATTATGGAAATAATTGAGAATAGAAGCAGTATTATCCTCATTAAAACCATGCATTTCGGGCGAAATACCTCGTTTGAGACGGATATCTGCATACACAGAATCCACCATTTGGTACATCTCTCCGGTCAGTTCATTGAGACGCTCATCCACGTTCTCGTTATTGGAACTAAGCCACGCGTCAAAGACCGCTTTGCTACGCTTGTGAATAGAGAAATACGCCTCTTCGTAAGGATTGTTTTCCCCTAATTCATTGAGCCATGAACGCACAATGACGAGCGCATGTTCTATCATGCGCTCGCCCAATGCCCGCTCTATTGTAGCTATTTGATCTTCAATCTTTTGAGGCATACTGTCTGAGTTTATATCTCTTCTTTGATCAGATAATCATTGCGGGAAGGAGAATTGCGTATCACCAGTTCTGCCAGGAAACCTGCCAGGAAGAGCATACAGCCTAAAATCATCATCAGTATAGCGATGTGGAAATAAGGGTTCACACCCACCAACATCGCTTGTACGCCGTGCGAGAGAGCATATAGTTTCATACCTCCCACAACTAACACGGCGATGAAACCGATGAAGAACATCAGCGATCCCACCAAGCCGAAGAAGTGCATCGGCTGTTTGCCGAACTTGTTCAAGAACCACAAGGTCATGAGGTCGAGATAACCATTCACGAAACGGTTGATACCGAATTTCGAAGTACCGAACTCGCGCTTGCGGTGTTGTACCACTTTCTCGCCGATTTTGGTAAAGCCGGCGTTCTTTGCCAGATAAGGAATATAGCGGTGCATTTCCGAGAACACCTCAATATTCTTCACCACATCTTTGCGATAAGCTTTGAGCCCGCAGTTCATGTCATGGAGCTGAATGCCGGTCACTTTGCGCGCGGTCGCGTTGAACAATTTGGAGGGCAGATTCTTGGTCAGGGCATTGTCATAACGCTTCTGTTTCCAGCCGGAAACGAGATCAAAGCCGTCCTCCGTGATCATGCGATAGAGTTCCGGTATCTCGTCCGGACTGTCTTGCAGATCCGCATCCATCGTGATCACCACATCCCCTTGCGCCGCCTTGAAACCGCAGTATAGTGCCGCGGATTTACCATAGTTGCGGCGGAAACAAATACCGCGAACGGACGCGTTCTTATCCGTGTTATGCGCCTGAAGAGAGGTAATTACCTCCCATGAGTTGTCATTAGAGCCGTCATTGACAAAAATGACCTCATAGGAGAACTTGTTTTCTTTCATTACACGTGCTATCCACTCGTAGAGTTTCGGCAGCGATTCCGCTTCGTTATAAAGCGGAACAATTATAGAAATATCCATAGATTAGAAACTTTTTTGCACACCAAACTTAATACCGTACAGACCCGGTATGAACTGATTAGAGAGCAAGTTCCGAAGTTTTCCTGAGAAGATAATCACATCGTTGGTATATTCGTTATACCGATGTCCGTCAATAGGATCAACATAACTATAGGTTGAACCGCTATAACCAAAGCTGATGATGGAGAAGAAGAGTTGGAAAGTGCTCTTTTCATTAAACTGATAAGTAATAACCGGCGAAATCTGCGCACCGTAGTTAATGGTATGACGCAAACCGTCATAATCCGTTCCCTTGGTAACACCGTCGGTCACACGCGGATACTTCATGCCGGCATACAGGTGCCCCTCGACCCAAATACCGATCTTGTTATTGATGATTCGTTTGAGAAGGTAACGACCATAAGGCGTCACTTCCCATGAGCCTTGGCGCACACGCAGATTCTGAATAGTCGGCGCACCTCCGGTTTCACTTTCTACGGAGATCTCCGTACGAGTATCTTCATAACTACCGCCAAAACGCAAACCTATGTTCATGCGGTCATTGAGTCTCCAGCCTAACTCCGGAGTAATACTGATTGACCAGCCGTTCTCTTTCTTGGACTGACGCGAGTCATGGTGATAATAGATGTCGAAGTTGTAACCGTAATACAGTTTTTGTTTCCAGAGCGGCTTTTCTACTATCGGTACAACCACCTTGGTACTATCCTGTGCTACCATACCGGCGGCCATTAGAACCATTGATAAAAGCAAGTAAATTTTACGCATATTGATTAAAAAATTGAATTATACATACCAAAAAGCGTGCAAAGTTACAACTTTTTTCGCACATATGCAAATAAAAATAAGAAAAAGCGCATTTTCATTGCGCTTTTTCTCTGTATGCAGTGTTTTACCGCTGTTTGAATAATTATTCTTCGTCGGTCTGCGAAGCAGCGTAAGCAGCGAGCAGTTTCTCCTGAACGTCTGCCGGAACGAGCTGGTACGAGTTGAACGCCATGGTAAACGTAGCACGTCCACCGGTCAGCGACGAGAGAGTCGTCGAGTAGCTCGAGAGCTCTTTCAAAGGCACTTGTGCTTTGAGGCGGGTGAACGATTTCTCGGTCTCCATACCCATTACCATACCGCGACGACCGTTGATATCGGACATCACATCGCCCATGATCTCCGACGGAACGAACACTTCGAGGTCATAAACCGGCTCGAGCACTTTCGGGTTCGCCTCTTTGAAGGCTTGTGCGAACGCGTTACGACCTGCCAGACGGAAGGAGATTTCGTTCGAATCAACCGGGTGCATCTTACCGTCATAAATAATGACGCGCACGTCGCGTGCATACGAACCGGTCAACGGACCTTGCTCCATACGATCCATGATACCTTTTACGATAGCCGGAATGAAGCGTGCGTCGATAGCACCGCCGACGATGGAGTTGATGATGATGAGTTTACCGCCCCATTCGAGGTTGATCTCCTGCTGATCCTTAACGGATACCTTATACTCCTGATTACCAAACTTATAGGTCTCCTTAACCGGCATACCTTCCTCGTACGGCTCAACGATCAGGTGCACCTCACCGAACTGACCGGCTCCACCGGATTGTTTCTTATGACGGTAGTCCGCACGCGCTGCCTTCGTGATCGTCTCACGATACGGGATCTTCGGCTCGAGGAACTCAACCATCATCTTATCGTTGTTCTCCAGACGCCATTTGAGGGTACGCAGGTGGAACTCACCTTGACCGGAAACGATCATCTGACGGAGCTCTTTGGACTGCTCTACTACCCAAGTCGGATCTTCCTCGTGCATACGGGTCAGGAGAGCTGCCAGTTTCTCAGCGTCGGACTCGGTCACCGGCTTGATAGCACGGCGGTAACGAGGCTGCGGATAAACGATCGGAGCGTATTGGTTGTCACACTCTTTTGCATTCAGCGTGTTACCCGTACGGGTATCTTTGAGCTTCACAGTAGCACCGATATCACCTGCCTGCAGTTCATCAACGGCAGTACGGATCGAACCGGCCACCTGATAGAGCTGTGAGATACGCTCTTTCGAGCCGCGCTCCATGTTCAGAAGGTCGTCGCCGTTACGAACAGTTCCTTGCATTACGCGGAAATAGTTGACCTCACCGATATGCGGTTCTACAGAAGTCTTGAAGACATAGAGACTCGTCGGAGCTGAAGCGTCCGGACTGATCTTCTTGCCGTCAACCGTCGGATAACTGAACTGTGCAGGGCTCGGAGCCATACCGTTCAGGAAGTCCATCAGACGACGAACACCCATATCCTTGAGACCCGAGCAGCAGATAACCGGGTACATCGAACCATCAGCATAGACGGATTTCAGACCCTGCATAATCTCCTCATCGGTCAGACCTTCTCCGAGGAACTTATCCAACAGCGTCTCGTCAGCCTCAGCAGCTTGCTCCTGGAGCGCCTGACGCATTTCCTCTACTTTGTCAGCATATTCCGCCGGGATGTCTTTGAACTCAGGAGCACCGCCCTCTGCTTTCCAAACAAGCATCTTGCCTTTGAGAACATCGATTGCTGCGTTGAAACCTGCTCCAGCATTAACCGGGAACTGGATCAGCGTACACTTATTGCCAAAGTTCTCCTTTAATTGCGCATACGTGCGCTCGAAGTCTGCGTTCTCGTGGTCGCATTTATTGATGACGAATGCGAGCGGTTTGTGTGCTTTCTCTACGAGACGGAAGTTATTCTGCGTACCCACTTCCACGCCGCCGTTAGCGGAAAGAACGATGAGCGCCGAGCCGCACATTTGCAGTGCTGCTACGGTACCGCCGCAGAAGTCGTCCGAACCTGCGCAATCGATCACGTTCAGTTTCTTGCCTTCGAACTCAATGTTACAAACTGTGGAGAAAACGGAGTAGCCGTACTCTTTCTCTACCGGGAAATAATCGCACACGGTGGATTGCTGCTCAATCGAACCGCGGCGTTTAATCACCCCGCTTTCAAACAACATGGACTCCATGAGAGTCGTTTTACCGGATCCCGAGCCGCCCAACATAGCGACGTTCTTGATCTCAGATGCTTGATAAACTTTAGCCATAATGTGTTAGTATTTTAAGGTTTTACTGTCTTTTGCAAACTTAACTTTACAAAATCGGCTGCAAAGATACAAATATTTTTTCAAATACGCAAGTTTTTGTCTAAAAAAACGCCCACAATGAGCGTTTTTTTTCATTAGCCGTATTTAGCGGCAGATAAATTCCGCGGCAAAGCCGCCTCCGGAAGCCATTCTAATATGCAGCGTATCGGCAGAAGTGAGTTCTATCTCCTTTATATTATACGCGTATGGGCGCGACATCCATTCGGCATCTTCCGCATCCAAATAAAGAACGGCTTTATATTGTCCGGTTTGCGTATTTCCGTTTTGTTCATCGAGGAAGGATAGCGGAATGCTCACTTCCCGCGGCTCTTCATCCGTAACACCTCCGAGATACCAGTTATTCGTACCTCTTTCCTGACGCGCGAAGATACAGAAATCGCCTATTTTACCGTCCACTAATAAAGAACGCTCCCAATTACAGGGCACATGCTCAATAAAACTGAAAGCGTCCGGGTGCTCCATATAATGTTCGGGCAGGTCACACGCCATTTGGAGCGGGCTATAAAAACATACGAAGAGTCCGAGCTGGTTCATTAATGTAGCGTGAACACGCGGTGCGTTCAAATCAGCCGTCCCTCTTGTGCCGGTAGGATCTATCGCATTGCCGGGATTTTCGAAATGGAACACCCCCGGAGTAAAGTCAACGGGTCCCGCCATGATCCGTGTAAAAGGCAGAACAGTTACGTGTTCGCATGGATTTCCCCCATCAGCAGACCACGCATTCCATTCCTGTCCGCGAACCCCTTCCTGTGTGACCAAGTTCGGATACGTACGTTGCAAACCGGTCGGCATAACTGGCTCGTGGTTATCAATCATAATCTGATATTTCGCAGCGGTCTCAATAACTTTGCGGTAATGACGTACGCCGGACTGACCTTTATTCCATTGCAGGCCGTCAACAGTGCGGATAATTGGAGCCACATAACCTGTTTTAATTGCATGAATACCATGCAAAGCATGGTAGCGATAGATAGAGTCGAGATCTTTTTCATAGTCAGCGGCATTTCCTCCTGTCTCGTTATGACCGACTATCTGCACTCCTAATTCGCTCGCCAAACGGCTCAAATAATCCATATTCCAATCGTCATATGGGGTTGTAAAGTCGAAGTGTTTCCAGTCTTCCCAGCCTTTGTTCCAGCCTTCCGCCAAGACCGCCTGAATACCATGTTCTTTCGCGAAACGCATGTAGCGCTCCATGTTCTCGGTTGTTGCGCCGTGTTTAGGTCCTTGCTCCCATGTCATGGTCTTTACGTGCATGCCCCACCAGATACCCATGAATTTCATCGGTTTGATCCATGAGGTGTCTTCGATCTTGCAGGGTTCGTTCAAATTCAGCATGATCCGGCTTGCCACCAATTCCGGCAGAGTTTTGGTCAAGATCACCATGCGCCAAGGCGTAGAGAACGGCGTTTTAACAAAGGCTTTCGGTTCTTGGTTATTGGCTGTCTGCTTGTTCATCCACGGGGTCAAATAGGTACGCAGAGCGCCCTCGCGAACATATAAATTCTGCGCGGGATAGTCGGTTAACGCCGCTTCGTGTACAAAGCCGTATGTACCATCTGCGAACTCGATTGTAACCGGCGAGCAGAGCGTATCCGTGGTTAATTGAGACTCGGCATTTGATGATTGAGAATTATTGATTGTCCGTTTATGCCAAAGACCCTCGTAATATTCGGTGCGCCAAGGAATAGACCAAGCTTCCGCATCCTTAGTGAAACGATAAGCAGTTAACTCATCGGTAATGATAAGCGATTTGGTCGCTTGTTTCGGGAAAATATAGCGAAACGCAAAGCCGTCATTGAATGCCCGGAACTCAATATTCATCCGCAATCCTGTTTCATGCTCCAATTCCACAAGCATCGCATTGTGATGGTCTGTAATCAGACGCTCCTCGCCCCAAACCGTTTCCCATTGGGAATTGCTGTGCGTATGTTTAATATGCTTCAAATGAAAGCCTTTTTGCAGAGTAAGATTCTCTGTTACCAATCCAAGTGGAGAGGATTCAATGATGTTTTCACCGTTCTGGTAAACAGAATACGCAATCCCTTGCGAGCAATAATGTTCAAAACGAACAGTGAGTGTTCCATCGGGCGAACTGAGTTCAGAAGATGGTTTGCAAGCTGTCATAAAAAGACAAACTGCTACAAAGTAGAAGAAACGTTTCATAAGATATTTTTAATAAGATCGTTCATTTGGGGCACAAAGGTACAACTTTTTTCGCAAATACACAAATTTTTTGAGTAAATTTTAATTGATTTTTAAAGTGAGATCCCGAAATACCCGCGAAAAACCCGCGAAATACCCACGAAATACCCACGAAAATTCAGTAAAAGATGATTTTTTTGCCAAAAGATTTGTATATATCAATTATTTTTTGTAAATTTGCACGTTTTTTTAATTTGCGGTATTGTGCGCGTGCGTGTAAAGACATATTGCCTATGGATGATACTCCTGCTTAGCCTTCCGGCTTTGCGGGCAGAAGATCGTGCGCTGAACGACAGTACAAAGATTGTAAATTACAGCGCCGCGACAGACAGTACAAAGATTGTAAACGATACCGCAAAGATTGTAAACGATACCGCAAAGATCGTGAATGACTCCACCAAGATCCTGAACGACAGCACAAGATTTGCGAATGACACAAAGCCGCAACCGAAGAGTAAGATCAACGGACCGGTACACTATCAGGCAAGCGACTCGATGGTAATGATGGGTAACGGAACAGCGTATCTGCACGGAAAAGGCGAATTGAAGTACCAAACCATGGAGTTGGAGTCTGAATATATCCGAATGAATATCGATTCGAGTCAGATTTATGCTTGCGGCGTATGGGACAGTATTGAAGAGGAATGGCGAGGCAAGCCGGTATTCAAAGAAGGTAAGGATGAGTACGAGACAAACGAGATCACGTATAATATCAAGACACAGAAGGGTTATATCCGGCGCGTAGTGACCCAACAAGGAGAAGGATATATCATCGCCGACAAGACCAAAAAAGCAGAAGGCGATGTAATGATGATGGGCGGCGGTCAATACACCACCTGTGATAACCATGATCACCCGCACTTTTATCTGAAATTAACCAAGGCGAAAGTGAAACCCGGAGAGTATATTGCTACCGGCCCGGCGTATATGGTAGTGGGCGATGTGCCTCTTCCGCTTGCTATTCCGTTCGGTTTCTTCCCGTTCACGAACAGTTATTCAAGCGGTTTGATCATGCCTCAGTTCGGCGACGACTACACGCGCGGCTTATATCTGACGGGGTTAGGATATTATTTTGCGCTGAGCGACTACTGCGATTTGCAGGTAACGGGCGATATCTACACTCGTGGTACATGGGCCATTCGGGCTCAAAGCAAATATATCTGGCGATACCATTTCTCGGGCAACCTCAGTATCAATTACCGAAATGACGTGACGGGTGAGAAAGGCATGCCGGACTATACGCAGAGCAAGAACTTCAGCGTACAATGGACCCATACGCAGGACTCGAAGTTCAACCCCTACTCCACTTTCTCGGCGAGTGTGAACTTCTCGACCAGCGGTTACAACCGCAGTAATATCAACAGTTATTACAACCCGAATGCCTATTCAGAGAACACGAAGAGCAGTACGATCAGTTACACACAGCGTTTTCCGGAGAGTCCATGGAGTATCAGCGCGAGTGCAAGTTTGACACAACGCACGAAAGACTCTACAATCTCGCTTACTGCGCCGGAATTAGCGGTTTCGATGAGTACGATCTATCCGTTCAAGCAGTTACGGCAAGCTATTTACAAAAAGAAAGGCAAGCCGACAGGCAAGGAACAATGGTATGAGAAGATCAGTATCCGTTATTCCGGTAACGGCCGTATTGCCGCCAACAGCCTCAAGGAGAGCTATTTCCTCAAATCCAATTTCCTGCGCGACTGGAAGACCGGTTTGCAACACTCGTTACCGATTTCCGCCAACTTTACGGTATTAAAATACCTGAATATATCGCCAAACATCAATATACGCGACCGAATGTATTTCCAGCGTGTGGACCAGAACTGGAATGACAACATGCAAGCCGTGGAGATGGACACGACGAACGGATTCTTCAACGTCTTTGATTTCGATATGGGCGTATCGATGAGTACCAAGTTATATGGATTCTATACGCCTCTAAAGAAACTATTCCCGAACAGCAAAGTGGAGAAATTCCGGCATGTGATGACCCCGTCTATCAGTTTCAGTTATCACCCGGATTTTGAGAAGAGTTTCTGGGGCTATTACGGCAGTTATGACCAGCCGGTATTCACCGGCGAAGTAGATAGTATCACCGGTCGCAAAATCCAAAAAGTAGATGAAGCCGGCAACCCCGTTGTGCAACACAATGTCTATTCGCGTTTTGCTAACGGTATATACGGCAATGCCGGCAGAGGTCTGTCCGCGACGCTGAACTTCAGTTTGGAAAACAATTTAGAGATGAAGGTGGTGAATAAAGACGATACCACGGGCAAACAGCCGTTCAAGGTGATCAGTCTTATTGACAAGTTCTATGTGAGCGGCGGATATAACTTCGCGGCGGATAGTATGAACTGGAGCAATTTCAACGTGAACCTGCGTTTGAAATTCCCGAAGCTGAACAACTACAGTTTGAACTTGAACACCACACTTGATCCGTATATGTACCAATTGAACGCCGCCGGCAACCCCGTTCGGACGAACAAACAGTATTGGCACAACGGCCGTTTCCCGCACTGGAGCGGTTTGAGATGGAGTTTCAGTTATACGTTCACGAATCAGACCATTAAGAAATGGAAAGAAAAAGCCGCCGGAAAACGCGTGAAGGATGATAACAACGAACCCGAAGACACCACCGGCATTGAGCATAACGATGACGGTACGATCAAGAATGCAAAAAACAAGAATCAGAAAGAGGCGGAAGTGGATGACGGCTATGTCAAGACGGAAATACCGTGGAGTTTGTCGTTCAGTTATTCATTAGCGTACGCGAACTCCAATACGTTCAACTACGACAAGATGCAGTACGACATGAAGTTCACACACTCGCTGAGCATGAACGGCAATATCGGTCTCGGAAAAGGATGGAAAGTGAGTGCATCAATGACGTATAACTTCGATTATATGAAAGTGACAAGTTGCACGTTCAACATCAGCCGCGACCTGCATTGCTGGAACATGAGCGCCAGCATCAACCCGTTAGGTCCGTTCAAGAGCTATACCTTCCATATCGGTGTGAATGCGTCCATATTGAGCGACCTCAAATATGATACAAACAGCAATAACAACACCAACTCGAGGGTTAATTGGTGGTAGGTTTTAGTTGAGTGTTGAAAGTTTAGAGTTTAGAGAAGTTATAAAGTTGAGAGTTGAAAGTTTAAAGTTTATATGATATGAAAATTGAAAATCAAAAAGTAGTAAGTGCCACGTATGAGTTGTATATCAACGGCGAAAGTGGTCAAGAAGAGTTAATGGAAAAAGCGACGGAGGAAGCTCCGTTAGTGTGGTGTCACGGCGAAGGAATGATGCTTCCGGCGTTTGAGGCAGCTATGGCAGGCAAGGAAGAAGGCGAGAGCTTTGATTTCGTGTTAGCTGCCAAAGACGCCTACGGTGAGTACTTGGAAGAAGGACTGATGACCTTGCCGAAGAAGATGTTCTTCAACGGCGACGGCGAGTTCGATTCTGAGCGTGTGTATGTGGGTGCAATCGTTCCGATGAACACAACAGACGGCCAAGTGGTCAAAGCACAAGTGTGCGAGATCACGGACGAGAGTGTTACTATTGATTTGAATCACCCGTACGCCGGCGAAGATCTGCATTTCAAAGGTACAATCATCGCAATCCGCGATGTCACTCCGGGTGAGTTAGAGGCAATCCGCAACCCTCGTCACGGTTGTTGCGGAGGCGGTTGCCACAAGAAGAAAGGCGAAAACTGTGGTGATTGCGGAGAGGGATGTGGTAATTGCGGGGGATGCGAGTAAGCAGGGATTGAGTGTGGGTTGACTCCGTCTTTACCAGGATTTAACCCCGATTCGATTCTCTCTCGATAGTGTCTCGTTAGTCTGATTTACGCATATATGGCGGAAGTCTGACAAAAAGAGAAGCAAAAGAAAACAAAAGTAAAACAACATAAAAAAAATACAACTATGGCAAATATTGTAGCGATAGTGGGTCGTCCCAATGTAGGGAAATCGACTCTGTTTAACCGCTTGACGGGCACTCGTCGGGCGATAGTGAATAATACAGCAGGTACGACGCGTGACCGCCAATACGGCAAAGCGGAATGGTGTGGTCGCGAGTTCAGCGTGATCGACACCGGAGGGTGGGTTGTGAATAGCGACGACACATTCGAGAGCGAGATCAACCGCCAAGTGAATTTGGCTATCCGCGAGTCGGACGTTGTGCTGTTAGTAGTGGATGTAAACGAAGGCGTGACACAATTCGATACGGAAGTGGCCCATCTGCTTCGTCAAGCCAAGAAACCAACCGTACTCTGCGTCAACAAAGTAGATACCTTTGAAAACCAATACGGCGCTGCGGAATTCTACAAATTAGGTTTAGGCGAACCGTTTATTCTGTCGGCAGAGAACGGTTTGGGAACCGGCGATTTGTTAGACGAAGTGGTGAGCCGTTTCAAGAAAGAGGACAACTCCGACGAGGAATTGGAGGAACTGCCACGTTTTGCGATAGTAGGCAGACCGAATGCCGGTAAGTCTTCTATCCTGAATGCGTTTATCGGCGAGGAAAGAACGATCGTAACAGACATTCCGGGTACTACACGCGACTCGATTTATACGCGGTATAATAAGTTCGGCAAGGATTTTTACCTGGTAGACACCGCCGGTATCCGCAAAAAAGCGAAAGTGACGGAAGATTTGGAGTACTACTCCGTTGTACGCTCTATCCGCGCGATAGAGAACAGCGATGTGTGCATTCTGATGATTGATGCGACGCGTGGCATAGAAGCGCAGGATCTGAATATCTACTCGCTCATACAGAAAAACAAGAAAGGTCTCGTGGTATGTATCAACAAATGGGATCTTGTTGAGAGTAAGACGAATGCGGATATTAAAGCGTACGAATCCGCCATTCGCGAGCGAATCGCGCCGTTTACAGATTTCCCGATTATCTTTACAAGCGCGCTGACCAAACAACGTATTTTCAAGGTAGTGGAGACGGCAATTCATGTGTATGAGAACAAGAACAAGAAAGTGCCGACCGCACAACTGAACGAGAAGTTCCTGCCGCTGATTGAGAACTATCCGCCGCCCGCATGGAAAGGCAAATATATCAAGATCAAATATTGTACTCAGTTGCCGAACACGCAGATCCCGACGTTTGTGTTTTTTGCGAACCTGCCGCAATACGTGAAAGAGCCATATCGCCGGTTCTTGGAGAACAAATTGCGCGAATGGTGGGACTTTGAAGGCACGCCGGTTCAATTGTTCATCCGAGCCAAATAAAAAAGCCCTCTCCAACTCCCCCAAAGGGGAGAGAAAGAATACAAAAGTTAAGAAAAAGTTATACTTTTTACTTAAAAACTTGCATATGTCAAAAAAAAGTTGTAACTTTGCACGCTAAATGAAAATAATAGGCTTTGTACATAGCAACGGAGCGCCGGAAATGGTACTCAAAGGTGATAGTTGTCTGCTCAACGGTCGTAAGCCGATGTTCATCCCTGAATGGACGAAGGAACTTGGAGTGACCGATTGTTTTATCTTGCGTGTGAGTCGTTTGGGCAAAGAGATCGCCCCGCGGTTTGCAGAGCGATATTACGATGCAGTAGCTCCCGGAGCAGACTTTGTAGCAATAGACATTCTGCGCGAGTTGCAAAAAGAAGGAAGACCATGGACGACGGCAACCTGCTTTGACTATTCTCTGGCGATAGGAGAATGGACAGAAGTACAAGGGGACAAAGTACAATGGACAAAGGAATCGTTGGTAATTTCCCCTTCGGAGGCGATTGCACAAGCCAGCAAAGTGATGACAATCCGACAAGGCGACCTGATTTATATTCAAGCAAACAAAGCGCCCCGTGCGGTGCAAAAAGAAGAAATTATCCGCGTCGAGATCGACGGAGAAGAAAAACTATATTGCAAAATAAAATGAGAAAGATTGTTTCCCTAGTTGCCATATTGGCGATGAGCTTGTCCATGATGGCCGGCATTCACACGTATGTGGATAATTCCGTATTGAATAGCGGAAAGTGGGTAAAGATCCGTGTGAGCGAATCCGGTGTGTGCCGCATGAGTTTCAGCGAATTGGAGCGCGCCGGTCTCAATCCGAGCGAGTTGCGCGTATTCGGTTATGGCGGCGCACAGAAATTACAAGATTTCAGCAAAGCCAATATAGACGATCTGCCGCAAGTACCGGTGTATGTAGGAACAGACTTTGTGCTTTTCTGGGTGCAAGGTCCGATCAGTTGGTCTTACACCGGATCGCGTTTTACGCATACCCGGAACACGTATTCAAATTACGGATACTATTTCCTCACGGATAATACCGGTTCAATGCTGGCTCCTACCGAAGGCGAGGTTGTTACCGGCACACCGACAGAAATCACGAAATACCCGTATTATCAGGTACATGACAAAGATTCGATTAACCTGATTGACCGTTCAGGCGTGTCAGGCGGCGGACGAACCTTCTATGGCGAGCAGTTCAGCATCAACAAACCGCGGACGTTCACGTTCTCCACTCCCAATGCCTTGACCGACGAACAGAGTACGGTGTATATGGAGTTGGCGGCATATTCATCGGTGGCATCCAATTTCAGCGCAAGCGTGAACGGCGGCAATACAAAGACCATCAACATCTTAGCAGCCACCGATAACTACACCCGCGCGAAGACCGGTTTGACGAATATCAAACAGATGTCCACGGCAGGGCAACAGAAGGTGAAATTAGAGTATCAATGCTCTTTGGCGAGCGCGTTAGGTTGGTTGAATTTCATCGAAGTAACCACTCCGAGCGAATTGAAGATGACCGGGAGTTGGATGCCTATCCGCACAAATGTGAACTACAAGACCTCTGCTCCTGTCCGTTTCCATTTGACCAATACGACGGAGAACATCCAGATTTGGGATGTAACCGACAAGACACATATCGTCAAAATGCCGAGCACATACGCAAACGGCGAGACCCAATGGATCGGCACTCAGGTAGATGGCATTCACGAATACGTAGCCGTCAACCCAGAAGGCACGAATTGGGTTACCGTAGATGAGAAAGAGACACACACTATTTCCAATCAAAACTTACACGCGCTCAAGAATATCGACTACGTTATTATCTGCCCGGAAGGATATGAAGAAGAGGCAAAACGCTTGGCAAAAGCCCATGAGGAGAAAGAGGCGATCACCTGGGCCGTTGTAACCGACCAAGAGGTGTATAACGAGTTCTCCTCCGGCACACCTGACGCGACCGCGTACCGCTGGCTGATGAAGATGTTATACGACCGCGCAGATGGAAATGCTATACAGAAGCCCAGATGGCTCTTGTTAATGGGTCACGGCTCTTTTGACAACCGCAAAATACTGGACAATTCCGGTGTCAGCCTGCTGCTAACCTATCAAGCCAAGAACTCGGAGAACGAAGTGAACGCCTACTGCACGGATGACTACTTCGGCTTTTTGGATGACTCAGAAGGCGAATCCGATACGGCAGGACGCATGGATATAGGTGTAGGACGTCTTCCTGTTTATAATTTAGAGGAGGCGCGAACCACAGTAGATAAATTGATCGCGTACATACGCAACGAGAACGCCGGCAGATGGAAAAACCAAATCGTCTATTTAGCAGACGACGGCGAAAACGGCACTCACACCATCACCGCCGAAGAAAGTGCGGAGTTGATGCGACTGAAGAACCCTGATTTTGTAGTGAACAAGATCTATCTTGACGCTTATCCGCAGGAAGTGAACGCCAGCGGAGAGAGTTATCCTTTGGCCAAGAACCGTTTGGACAATCTGCTCAAGAACGGCGTGCTCTTCTTCGATTATTCAGGTCACGGCGGCTATAACGCCATTACCAACGAGTCCATAATGAACATCCGCGATATTGAGAAGATGACCAACCGCAACCAAGCCTTCTGGCTCTTTGCCACCTGCAGTTTTGCGGAGTGCGACGGCGGTAAACGTTGTTGCTCAGAGGCCGCCGTTCTCAATCCGAACGGAGGCGCAATCGGCGTCTTTGCAGCGACACGCACAGTGTATGCCTCGCCGAACACGGAACTGAACCGTAGCGTGACCGATACGCTCTTTAGTCACTCCACTCCATTCCGGTACGACATGACCATCGGTGAAGCTTGCGCAAGAGGTAAAAACAGACTCGGCTCGGATGCCAACAAAATGGCCTATGTACTGCTCGGCGACCCGGCTATCCATCTGAATTACCCCACACAATATCAGGTTTATACCAAGCCGACAGAAAAAGACACCCTCAACGCCCTGAGCGTTCAGCACTTTGAAGGCGAGATCATTGATGAGGACAATTTCGTGGTGGAAGATTTCAATGGTACCGTAGATATCACCATCTATGACAAGATGCAAGTTATCAAGACCCGCGACAACGATGCAGCGCCGGAGAATGCCAACGAATTGCAATACAACGACTACCCCAATACGATTTTCTCCGGCTCAGCAGAAGTGAAAGAGGGTAAGTTCGGGTTCACTTTTATGGTTCCCAAGGACATCCGCTACAACTACGGCAACGGACGAATCGTATATTATGCCTCGACTGCCGACTCGCTGGAGTTAGCAGAAGCGGTAGGTCACTATGAGCAATTTACGATAGGCGGAACCGGCTCTTCATTCTATGCCGACACCGTAGGACCGGAGATGAAGATTTACCTGAATTGCCCGGATTGTAATTGCAAAGAGTGCAAAGACACCATGACCTTCAAGACCAACTCTACCCCACGGTTCTTCGCAGAACTGTACGACGAACATGGTATCAACACCGCCGGCGCAGGTATTGGTCATGACCTGCTGATGATTGTGGATGATGATCCGGCGCAGATATACACACTCAATGAGTATTTCATTGCCGCGAACAGCAGTTATCAGAAAGGAACAATAAGCTACCTTATGGGTGCAATGCCGGACGGCGCACACAGTCTGACCTTCAGAGCATGGGATCTTTTAAATAACAGCACAACCAAGAGTTTGAATTTCATCGTGCAAGCAGGTGCTGATCCAACGATTCACTCCGTTACCAGCTATCCGAACCCCGTACAAGCTACCGGTATCGTCAATATATTGGTACAATACGACCAGCCGGATGAACTGCTGAATGCAGAGTTGTACATTTACAACCTCAGCGGACAGATGGTTTACATGAATCCGCGTAACAACTCGGAGCAAATGACGGTTAACTTGGCGGATATCAATCTTCTCCCGGGTGTATATGTATATAATGTGCGCCTCAAATCATCGGGAAACAAATATAGTGCTTCCTCCGGAAAAATCATAATTACTAAATAATAAATACTAATTAAAAACCATATTTTGCCTATGAAGCAAATCGCTTGAAGAATATTTTACCCCGTTATGGCGACATAACGAACATTAGAATAACAACAAAATAACAATAACAAAACTAAAATGAACAAGAAAATTCTTTTAACACTGCTCGCAATCGCGTTATGCAGCAACGGTTTTGCACAGGCGACCCGCGAGGCAAACCCTGTAATTACTTCAATGCCGTCCCTTTCCATCGCTCCGGATGCACGTGCTGCCGGTATGGCTGATGTAGGTGTGGCTACGGAGGCTGACTTTAACTCACAGTATTGGAACCCAGCTAAGTATGCCTACATGTATTCCAAGGGAGGTCTTACCGCCAACTACACGCCGTGGTTGCGTAAGTTGGTAGGCGACATTGATCTGGCTTATTTGGCAGGTTTCTACAATTTCGGTGAATTAGCCGGCGGTATCGGTGCCAGCTTCACCTATTTCTCTATGGGTGATGTAGTGCTGATGGACTTAAACGGAACCAAGTTGCAAGACGTACGTCCGAACGAATGGGCCCTTGACCTCAGTTATTTCCGTAAACTGCATGAGTATGTATCTATGTCCGTTGCCGTACGTTTCCTCTATTCCGACCTGAACAACGGCGTAAACAAAGCAGGAACGGAGATGCACCCGGCAATGACAGCAGCAGCAGATGTAGCTGTTTACTATCGTCAACCGTTTGATCTGCCTATGGGTCCGAGCAACCTCGCAATCGGTTTCACGTTGAAGAACTTAGGTGGCAAGATGAGCTATGCAGACGATGGTAGTTCAAACTTCATCCCGGCATCCATGAACATCGGTGCTTCCTATGAGTTGCCGTTTGACAAATACAACTCGTTAACCTTCAACCTGGAGGCAAACAAAATGCTCGTTCCTACCCGCCGCTCTAAATTCACCACCAAAGAGACCGCAGATAACCAAGATCTTTGGAAAACAGACGGCACACCAGTAGATCCGACCAACGAGGCTACATGGCAGATGAACCAAGTAGCTTATTCAGAGCTCAACCCCGCTAAAGGTTGGTTCCAATCATTCGGAGACGCACCTCGCGGAGCTTCGGAGGAGTTTGAAGAGGTTCGTTGGGGTGTAGGTCTCGAATATAGCTACAACAAGCAGTTCTTTGCCCGCGCAGGTTACAGCTATGAGAACTTCTACAAAGGTAACCGCAACGTGCTCACTTTCGGAGCCGGTTTCCACCTCTCTATCGTCACACTGGATGTGTCTTACTGCGTAGGTTTGGCAGCTACCAACCCGCTTGACCAAACAATGCGTTTCACACTCGGTTTCGACCTCGCAGGTATCAAAGACTTAGTGAACAACAACAAATAATGCGAATCGGCTTTGGATATGACGTACATCAATTCTCCCCTAACCGCCCTTTGTGGTTAGGGGGAATTGAGGTACCTTCGGACAGGGGACTATTAGGTCACTCGGACGCAGATGTGCTCATTCACGCTCTCTGCGATGCACTCCTCGGCGCGGCAGGAATGCGCGACATCGGTTATCATTTCCCGGACACAAAAGGGAATGAATACGAAGGGATAGACTCCAAGATCTTGCTCCGCCGCGTTATGGCAATGCTCCGCGAAGCCGGATATGAATTAGGCAACTGCGATATCACAGTCTGCGCACAAGCCCCCAAGTTAAACCCGCACATCCCTGCTATGCAAGCATGTTTGGCAGAAGTGATGAACGTTGCGGCAAGTCAAATCAATATCAAAGCCACGACCACCGAGCACCTCGGATTTGTAGGTCGCGAAGAAGGCATGGCGGCTTATGCCGTAGCGCTGATCAACTAAAAACGCCTATGGTATCTATTCTTCTTATATCACTTGCGATGCTGAGCAACCTCCTTCAGATAGGAGGCAATCCGCAGGTTATAGAGCAAGACGGACCTTATGAAAAGGTCGCGTTGACAGACAGCACAACAATGGAGGTTTTCCTGACCTCCGATTCTGCCATCGTAGTTATGACCTCTTGCACGCCGCAGTGTTCCTCGTGCGCGCGTGTATATAATAAGGAGTGGATACCGATTCGCGCAATTACTCCACCCTTCTCTTCTATCTTTCCATTAGCATCAATGGACAAAAAAACCGGCCACATTGAGTGGTCGGATAACGATACTTGGGAATATTAGCCCACTTCTTTGTGCTATATGCACGGTTTAATTATTTCAGGAACTCATAAAGTTCTTCGGCGATACGTTCGTCGGAGTCTTCATCGCATATATCTACGTCAAGTATGTGGTTCGCCTGCGAGTAAAACGGTTCGCGCGCCTCTAAATGCGGTGTGATAAACGCTAACAACTCTTCCTCCGTCTTACCTTGCAACACAGGACGGTCATTGAGATCAGTCAGGCTGAGCCGTTTTGCCAAATGCTCCGGTTTCCAACGGATATAGATACTCGTCCCTAATTCGCGCAAGCACTCCATGTTGTCTTCCCAGCAAGGGTAACCTCCGCCTGTAGCATAGATAACTTTCTCATACGGCGACTGATCCGCTATGTCCTCGAGGACATATTTCTCTTTCTTGCGAAAATCCTCCATGCCGAACCGGCGGATATACTCTGCGGTCGTGTAGCCGTGGATCTGCGCGAAAGCCTCGTCCAAATCCACAAAATGCCATCCGAGTTTGGAGGCTAACAATCTTCCGGCAGTCGTTTTGCCGGATCCCATATATCCTATGAGGTAAATCGGTAATGTCATGCGAGCGCTAAAGCATAGAGTTTCATTTGTTTGAGCATCGCCACCAAGCCGTTTGTGCGCGTCGGGCTAAGATGCTCACGCAAACCGATTTTATCAATAAAATAGAGATCCGCATCCACTATCTCTTTAGGAGTATGACCGCTTAGGACATCAATCAGCAATGCTACGATACCACGAACCAACAGCGCGTCCGAATCTCCGTTATAAATGATTTTGCCCTCCTCGAGACGGCAGGTAAACCACACTTTGGACTGACATCCGTCTATCAAGTTCTGCTCGGTCTTATCCTCCTCAGACAGTGGTGAAATACCCTTAGCAAAATCTAAGATCAACTGATACCTATCCATCCAGTCATCCAACATCTCAAACTCTTCGATGATTTCGTCTTGTTTCTCGTTGATTGTCATGCTTTAATCTCTCCTCCTTCAAAATACCATTTTTTACCGAGATACAATTCCGGCCACTGCAGGTTGTGTGTACTCATCAGGACGGTTATACCGGCTTGCGAAATGGCGTACAGCAGATCCATGATTTCTTTGCCCGTTTCAGCGTCCAAGTTTCCTGTCGGCTCGTCAGCCAAGATCAACTCCGGCGAATTCAACAACGCGCGGGCAATGACCACACGTTGTTGTTCTCCTCCGGACAGTTCATAAGGCCGCTTGTAGGCTTTCGTATCCATGCCTACTTGCTCCAGCACCTCACGTACATGCGCCTGCATCAATTTCTTGTCTTTCCAACCGGTAGCGCGAAGCACGAAAAGCAGGTTTTCTTCCACCGATCGATCGGTCAACAATTTGTAATCCTGAAAAATTATGCCCATACGGCGTCGCAGGTAGGGTAACTGACGTCGGCGTATCTTGCGCATATCGTATTCCAATACGCGTGCCTCGCCGTCAGCTATCGGCAAAGCGCCGTACAAAGTCTTCATAAACGAGGACTTGCCGCTACCTACTTTGCCTAACAGGTAGATCATCTCGCCACCATTCACCGTCACATTCACATCATGCAACACGATCTGGTCGGCCTGATGAATCTCAACATTCTTATATTCAATCAGTTCAGCCATTACTCTTCGTTCTCGATTTTTTCCTTTACATCCGCCAGCTGCTTCTTGAGTTCATTGATTTTAGCCTGCATGCTGTCCACCAACTTATTGGCAGTTTTGGATTTGGCAGTAAAGAAAAGAATATTATTCTCCGCCGTTTTGATCTCCTGCTGGAGTCGGTCTCGCATTCTGATCAATCCGTCAACACCTTGGCTTGCGGCGGCTTTAGCGGCACGTGATGCGCGTTCACCTCTGGCTTTCGCGCGCTCGCCTTTCACCATTTCGCGTTTGGCATTGAAGAACTCATCACAAGCTTCGGAGAACTGTTTCCAAAGATCATCGGAGTACTTACGTGCAACCACACCAACGGTTTTCCATTCCGCTTGCAGCGCTTGGATCTTGGCAGTTGCTTCTTCCCATTGCTCGCGGCTCCATTCTTCGCCGGCTTTCAGGCTCTCGGTTACCTCCTGCGCAGCAGAAACCAAGTTGCGTTTATGTTTCAAATTCGTCGAGAAGGTCTCTCTTACCTCTTTGAAATACTCGGTCTTTGTATGGAAGAAGCGGTCACATTCCGCGCGGTATTCTTCGTAAATAGACTGATTGAACTTTTTCGGAGCAAAGCCAACTTTGCGCCATTCGTTCTGGATCTCCTGTACTTTAGCCGTAGCCTCGTCCCATTGTTTGGCATTCATCGGCTCGCCGTTGACGATAGGCGCATTGATCTCTTTGAGTTGCTCCACAAACGCACGTTTGCGGTCCAGATTCTCCTGCTCTTTTGCGTGCAGTTCGTCAAAATAAGCCTGATGTTTCTTATTGATGATGGTAGAAGCCGCCTTGAAACGGTTCCAGAGATCCTCACGCAATTCACGTGCAACCGGGCCTATTTCAGCCCATTCATCATGCAACTGTTGCAGCGAACGGCTTGCCTCCACGATATTCTCGTTGTTTTGCAACCGCTCTGCGGCTTCACAAAGCAAAGTCTTCAATTCCAAGTTCTTCTTGAAATCCAAATCGCGCAACTCAATATTGATTTTCACCAAATCATAGAATTTCTCCTGATATTGCTGATATGCCTTGCGGATCTCCTGGGTTTTAGGAGCCGGCACATCTCCGATGGTTTTCCAAGTAGCCTGCAACTCACGCATTTTCTGCAAATTAGCCATCACGCCATCTGCATCCTCGCCCTCAGCCATCTCCTTCATCTCATTGAGGATAGCTTCCTTGCGGGCCAAGTTATCTTCCAGTTCTTTGCTCTTTGCAGCTGCAATAGTAGCACGTTTGGCTTTATATTGCGATAACAGTTCTTTAAACTCTTCCTCTTCTGGATTGGTCTCCGCGGCTGTTTCTTCAGCAACAGGCTCTTCTGCGTTCTCATCGGCAGCTGTTTCCTCAACGGAATAGAAACGGGTTTTGAGGTGATCTACCTGTTCCTTGATTGCCATCACGTCATCTTGCTCAAGCAACTGCTTGAGTTCGTCAATAATTTCTTTTCTTGTGTTATCCATAATTTATAGTACCATTAGGCATTTATATGCGATTAGAACTCCACCTTGGGAGCTTTTTTTGCGTCCTCCTCCGCTTCGAAATACGGTTTTTTCTCAAAGCCGAACATGGAAGCTATGATATTTGACGGAAAACGTCTTACTTTGGTATTGTAGTTTTTCGCCGTATCGTTGAAGTTCTGACGTGCAACCGCAATTCGGTTCTCTGTGCCCTCCAACTGCGCTTGCAAGTCGCGGAAGTTGGCGTTAGCTTTCAGATCCGGATAACTCTCCGCAACGGCTAACAGTCTTCCCAGAGCCTGACTCAGTTCACCTTGTGCCGCCTGATAAGCAGCTAATTGCTCCGGTGTTATCTCATCCGGGTTGATTGTAATCTGGGTAGCTTTGGAACGCGCTGCTATTACCCCTTCCAGAGTCTCCTGCTCATGGGAAGCATACCCTTTTACGGTAGCAACCAAGTTCGGCACCAAGTCAGCCCGCCGCTGGTATTGATTCTCCACCTGCGACCACGCGGACTCCACATCTTCCTGGCCTTCCACCAAACCATTGTACACATTTACTCCCCAAAGGGCGATGATTGCCAGTACACCCAGTACTACAACCCATCTCATCGAATTGCTCATAAGTTTATTTTATTTTAAAAGAGTTAGTTTACCATTTTCCACCGGCACCTCCGCCCATTGTAGAGCCTCCTCCCCATGATCCGCCGCTAAATCCGCCGCCATAACTGCTTCCGCCCATAAAAACCGGTCCGCCGCTTATCGTTCTACCGCTGTTCATTCCTCCGCCGCCTTTATGTTTCGAAGCCCAGATGAGGATAGCGATAAAAATGACTAAAGCCACAATGACAATCCATTCCTCTGCGTCATCTTCCTCCTCAGCATATTTGCCGCGATTGGTAACGGATTTCATATTCCGGAGTTCCTCAGGCGCTTCACTATCCGTGCAAACCTCGTATATCCTGAGCGCGCCCAAACACAAGCCTCCTCCAAAATCTCCCGCCCGGAAAGCGGGGATCATATAGTCATGGATGATCTGCGAGCACCGTGCATCCGGCAACACGCCTTCCAGGCCGACACCTGTCATAATTCGCACATCATGGCTCTCCATAGCAAAGAAGACCAATACGCCGGTGTTCTGTCCTTTTTTGCCGATACCCCAGCGTTGGAACAACTCGTAACAAAAATCAAAACATTCAGCTTCTCCGATAGACTGCACCGCCGCCACACACATCTCCACGTTCGTTTTCGCCTCCAAGTCCGCTGCACAGCGGTTCAGAAAAACGACATCGCTATCCGCGATAATAGCGTCCGGATTAGCCACATACCAGCCCTGTCCGCTCTCTTTCGGACTCGGTAAGGAAGAGGGCGTATATACTTTTGCCTCCCCTCCTATCGCCGCCAACAGCAGCAACATAACGAGTCCAATTTTTTGCACTTTTTTAAGCATCTTTTGCGAACAAAACACTATTCGGCTACAAAATTACTACTTTTTTTTGACATATGCAAGTACGCGCGCGTTTTTTATAAAAAAAAGTGTATTTTCAGTAAAATTTTCACTTCTTTCGGCATTCAATTTTCAACTTTCAACTTTTTTTTGTACCTTTGTACCCGATTTTAAATTGGCAAATTATAGGCTTATGATAACGATAGAACAATTGAAAGACGTACAGCAGCGGGCAGACAAGCTCAAATCGTATCTCCAGATTGATGAAAAACGCATCCAACTGGAGGAGGAAGAGTTGCACACTCAAGCTCCGGGATTTTGGGATGATGCAAAGGCTGCCGAGGCGCAGATGAGAAAAGTAAAAGGAATCAAACGATGGATCGAAGGCTACGAAGGGGTTCGTGCCGCCGTAGAAGAATTGGCGCTCGCCTTCGATTATTATAAAGAGGAGTTGGTTTCCGAAGAGGAGGTAGATGCCGCTTATGCGCACGCACTTCAAGAGGTAGAGGACCTAGAAATGAAGAATATGCTCTCCCATGAGGAAGACCAAATGCCGGCGGTGCTCAAAATCGTATCGGGAGCCGGTGGAACCGAAGCCCAGGATTGGGCCGAACAGCTCATGCGTATGTACCAGCGTTACTGCGAGAAACATGACTATAAGGTGACCATCGCGAACTTGCAGGAAGGCGATGAAGCCGGTATCAAGACCGTCACCTTCAATATCGAAGGAGACATGGCTTACGGCTACCTCAAATCCGAAAACGGCGTCCACCGCCTCGTGCGCGTGAGCCCTTATAACGCGCAGGGAAAGCGTATGACTTCTTTTGCGTCGGTCTTTGTTGTGCCGTTGATTGACGATACGATCGAGGTAGAAGTCAACCCAGCTAACATCAGTTGGGACACTTTCCGCAGTTCCGGAGCAGGAGGACAGAACGTCAACAAAGTGGAATCCGGCGTGCGACTCCACTATAAGTTTGTCAACCCGCTGACGAACCAGCCCGATGAGATTGTCATTGAGAACACCGAAACCCGCGATCAGCCAAAGAACCGCGAGAACGCACTCCGGCACCTTCGTTCGCAACTCTATGAACTTGAGCTTGAGAAACGCCGTCAGGCACAAGCGAAAGTGGAGGCGGGAAAGAAAAAGATTGAATGGGGTTCGCAAATCCGCTCCTATGTCTTTGATGACAGGCGCGTCAAAGACCATCGAACCAATTACCAGACATCCAATGTCAATGCCGTCATGGACGGAGACATTGATGCTTTCATCAAAGCGTATTTAATGGAGTTTCCTGACTAAAATTACAATATATGAAACGATTAGTTAGCACTATTTTTCTTGCCGTAACGGCAATAGTTACTTTTGCACAAACGGACAGCACGGAAGTCAAGAAAGACTCATTGGACGAAGGATTCCGTTTCACCACCATCGATAGCGTAGCCATCACACCGGTAAAAAACCAAAACCGCAGTTCGACCTGCTGGGCATTCTCGGCACTCGGTTTTCTCGAGTCGGAAGTGCTTCGAACCAAAGGCAAAGAGATCGATTTCAGCGAGATGTTCGTGGTCAGCAAGACCATGATGGATCGCGCCACATACTGCGTACGGCTCTATAACGAGCCTCATTTTGCGCCCGGCGGATCGGCATATGATGTTATCTACTGTATGTCCCACTACGGACTTGTTCCGCAAGAGGCGATGCCGGGAATTCAGTATGCTTGGACGAAGAACGACACCCTGCCAGTTCATTCCGAGTTGGACCATGTAGCCTCCGGCTATCTCAAAGGACTCACAGGACTGAAGAAACTCAGCCCCGTATGGAAAAAAGGTCTGCAAGCCATCTATGACACCTATCTCGGTTCCTGTCCCGAGACCTTTACATACGAAGGCAAAACGTACACCCCGCGGTCGTTCGTGGAAAGTCTCGGACTCAAAGAGGAGGACTATGTATCCTTCACTTCCTATACCCATCATCCGTTCTATGAGCGTTTTGCGCTCGAAGTGCCGGATAACTGGCGCATGGATCAGATGTACAACGTGCCCATGGAGGAAATGATGGCAATCATCGACCATGCCCTCGCCAACGGCTACACACTCGTATGGGGTGCCGATGTCAGCGAGATCGGTTTTACACGCAAAGGTATCGGCGTAGTGCCCGATGAGGACAACGGAGCAGATATTACAGGCTCGGACATGGCGAAATGGGTCGGTATGACGCCCGATAAGAAGAAAGAGGAACTGACCAAGAAACCGCTGCCGGAGAAAACAATTACCCAGCAAATGCGCCAGGATGCGTTCGATAACTGGGAGAACACCGACGACCACGGCATGCAGATCTTCGGCATCGCACATGACCAGAACGGCAAGAAATACTACATGATCAAGAACTCTTGGGGAACTCTCAAATCCGACTACAAAGGTATCTGGTACGTCTCCGAGGCATTCATGCAGTACAAGACCAACGATATCCTCGTTCATAAAGCGGCTCTTCCGAAGGACATCAAGAAAAAAATCCATTTGTAAATCGTATCTCGTCATGGTATTTGAGGGCATCTATAAAGACCGAGGCAGTAAGTTCCTGGCTTTTGCAGAACCTATCACCTCCGAGGAGGAAGCCAAATCCCGCATTGCGTGGTACAAGAAGAAGTACCACGACGCGCGTCATGTGTGCTACGCATACCGCTTGGGGCCGAATCTCTGGCGCACAAAGGACGACGGAGAACCGCACGGCACTGCCGGAGCACCTATCCTGCGATCCATCGATGCACGATCACTCGACAACATCCTCGTGGTCGTTGTCCGCTATTTCGGAGGCACGCTACTTGGAACCGGAGGACTGATGGTCGCTTACCGCGAAGCATCCAAAGACGCCCTTGACAAAATGACCAATAACAAATGACCTATCAGAAATGACCAATTATTCCGACATATCCTGTTACCATGTAGCAGCACTTCTGCCCATCACCGATGGTCTGATCATGTTCCCTTATTTGTGGTATCTCAAAAAGAAAACCACTACGAGCCTTACATTAGAGTATTCAGGGGATCGTAAACAGATAGAGAAAGACATCCGGCACGGTGCGTTTTTCATGACGAACCACCGCGATATTGTCATGGATGCAGCATGGCTTTCATTCCAATTGAGGATGCGTTATTGCATACGTCCTTACATGGGAGTCGGCGATAACCTGTTCGCCAAGAAATGGATAGAATTCCTAATGCGCTATAACCGCTGCTTTGCCGTCAAACGCAATGTGGGCGCACACGCGCAATTGGAAAATGCCAAAAAGTTATCCGCGTATATCCGCTATCTGCGCGGACGGCATAAATCCATCTGGTTAGCCCAACGTGAAGGACGCGCAAAAGACAGCAATGACCTGACACAACCCTCCGTTTTACATATGCTCACCCTCACGGAAGGAGATTTCTACGAGAACGTGAAAGCACTCAATATCTGCCCTGTCAGCATCTCTTACGAGTATGACCCCTGCGACTATTTAAAGGCCGCAGAAGCGCAACTCAAACGGGATAACCCGCGCTGGCGAAAGACCAAACGCGATGATGTCCTTTCTATGAAAACAGGTATTAAGGGGAGGAAAGGACGCGTTGTATATCGCTTGACACCTTCTATCAACCCAGAGATAGACGCCATGCTCGCGGAACACCCGGAATACAGAGAGTTATCATCGCACGACCAACTCCAACATGTATGCGACATCATCGATCGGCATATCCACCAAGGATACGAGATTTTTGATCGTGGCACAGATTTTGAAGCATATATTGAGAGCCGCATTGCGAAGATCGATATTCCGAATAAGGATGAAGATTTCCTGCGCGAAAAACTATACGAAATGTACAATAACCCGGTAGTTAATTACCGTAAATGCCAATCCAATTAAAAATTTGAAATTATGAAAATTGCAATTTTCCCGGGATCCTTTGATCCCTTCACCGTAGGCCACTACGATATCGTCAAACGAGGTTTGAATATCTTCGATAAGATCATCATCGGCATTGGCCGAAACAGTACTAAAAAAGAGACTTTCCCTATCCGCGAACGGGAAGAAGCGATCCGTAAGATCTTTGCGGACGAACCCCGCGTGTCGGTAGCTATATATGATTGTCTCACCGTTGATTTCGCCAAAGAGCAAGACGCGCAGTTCATTCTCCGCGGTATGCGCTGTATCGGTGATTTCGAATACGAGCGCAACATGGCGGAGGCGAACAAACAACTCGCCGGCGTAGAGACCATCATCCTCTACACCCGTCCCGAGTATGCACATATCTCCTCTACCCTTGTGCGCGACCTGTATTCATACGGCAAAGACGTCTCCGCCTTTGTTCCCAATAAACTTCGTTAATACCCCTTGACAAAATGCGCAAATATATATTCACGATATTGCTTGCGGTGAGCGTGCAAGGTTATGCCCAAACGCGTCAGGCAACAACCCGCGCGGATGAGGCGATTTCGATCTTCAATGATGTCATGCGCCAGGTGGATGTCAATTATGTGGACACTCTCAATTACGAGGATCTGACGGAGACCGCCATCACTGCCATGCTTCGGAAAATAGACCCGTACACCGTCTATTATTCCAAGAAAAAAGACCGCGACCTGAGAATGCTCACTACCGGCAAATACGGAGGTATCGGCTCCATCATCCAGCAACGTCCTTTGCCAGCGAATAGAGATAAAGCCAAAGGACGAAAAAAGAATGTGTCAAAAGACTCATTGGCTACTTATGCCATCAACCCCTACGAGGGTAAACCTGCACAGCGTGCGGGTATTCTTGCCGGAGACCGCATCCTCACAATAGACGGCAAAACGACCCAAGGTCTCTCTGTCTCCGAGGTCAGCAACAACCTCCGGGGAGAACCCGGTACAACCGTGGTCTTAGAGATAGAGCGGGAAGGTGTGGACAAGCCGTTCAAGGTTTCAATTGTCCGCGAGGATATACACTTGGAGCCTGTATCATACGCAACTGTCATCAAGGCGGATTCGTTGACCGAACCGGTGGGATATATCGCTTTCAGTGAGTTCACGGAAGGCTCGGCGCTTGCTTTCACCAACACGCTTGACGACCTCTATTATAACCAAGGGGCACGCAAACTGATCGTGGATCTGCGCGGAAACGGAGGAGGTATCGTTGACGAGGCATTGCAGATTGTGAACCTCTTCGTCGATCGCGATCAGACGATCGTGGAGACCAAAGGCAAGACCTCGCAATCGAACCGGACCTACAAGACCCGCAACACCCCGCGGTACAAAGATCTGCCGCTTATCGTATTGGTGGATAAGAACTCCGCTTCGGCTTCTGAGATCGTCTCCGGTTCGTTGCAGGACTTGCACCGCGCTACTCTCATCGGGCAGCGCACCTTCGGTAAAGGACTCGTTCAGAACGTACGACCTATTGTCTATGGAGGTCATATCAAAGTGACCACCAGCAAGTATTACCTGCCTTCCGGACGATGCATACAGGCGATTGACTATTCCGAACGTCAAAAAGGACACGAACTTAAACGCGACACTGCCGGCGGCATTTTGCCGGATATTGTCATAGAAGACTCCGCGAAGGTGGATATTTGCTATACGCTCTATATAAACCACTATTTCTTCGACTATGCGACACGCTACCATCGTCTCCACGAATCGATAGCAGCTCCGGAAGTCTTTGACCTCAGTGATGAAGAGATAGAGGATTTTTGCCGGTTCCTTGACGAACGGGGTTTCAAATACGAAACCGAAACAAGCAAGTTCTTTGCGGACATGATCAAGATGGCAGAACACGAAGATATTGATTCCACCACCATTACCAGACTCCGCGAACTGGAACCTATCCTCACCCCGGATTTCAGAAAAGCTATCGCGCGTAATAAAGAGGAAGTGAAAAGGATGTTGGGATCCGAGATTGTTCTGCGCTATTATTACCAAAAAGGTCAAGCGGCGTTTAACCTCCGCTACGATCCCGAATTCCACCGCGCCCTTACGATAATTGAAAAGTGATAATTAATAATTGATAAATATCTCCATGTTAGTTCAAAAATTCGGCGGCACAAGCGTCGGCTCTGCTGCCAGAATGCAATCCGTAGCCAAGCTCATTGCAGACGGCGAGCATAAGATCGTCGTTATCTCGGCTATGTCGGGCACGACAAACCATCTCATCCAAACCACCGAATATATCCGTCTCGGCAATGCCTCGGGCGCTACCGACATGCTCGACAAACTGGAGACGAAATACCGCAAAGAGTGTGCCGATTTAGGTATTACATTCGATATCCTGCAACCACTTTTTGCCACACTGCGCAAACATTGTCTCGCCCCATATACATGCCAAACAGACAAGGAGGTGGTCGCGTTCGGAGAACTGATCTCTACCACAATGATGGCTACCTATATGGCGCAGATCGGAGAAGATGTTGTACTCATGCCGGCGCTTGATTTTATGCGTATCAATGCGGAAGGCGAACCGGATTTGCAGGCTACGGAACAGCTCCTTCGAACCTTATTAGCACAATATAACACTCACCGTTATATCATCACACAGGGTTTTATCTGCCGTAATGCCGAAGGCAAAGTGGATAACCTCAAACGTGGTGGAAGCGACTATACGGCATCGGTTGTAGGTGCATTGTTAGAGGCGCAAGAGATACAGATTTGGACCGATATTGATGGCATGCACAATAATGACCCCCGTTTTGTGGAGGGCACACAGCCGGTACGCCATATCAGTTTCGACGAAGCCGCAGAGTTGGCTTATTTCGGAGCAAAGATCCTTCACCCTACTTGTATTCTGCCGGCAAAGATGCACAATGTACCTGTAAGGCTGCTTAACACGATGGCACCGGAGGCTCCCGGCACCCTCATTGACAACCATACTTCGCCACTACCGGTTAAAGCAGTAGCCGCGAAAGATGGTATCTATGCGGTACGAGTGCAATCAGACCGAATGCTTATGGCATATGGTTTCCTCAGCCGCGTTTTTGCGGTCTTCGAGAAATACCGCACTTCTATTGACCTCATCACTACCTCCGAAGTTGCTGTGTCAATGTCTGTCGATAATAATAGCCAATTGGATGCGATTGTAGCCGAACTGCGCACACTCGGCACTGTTTATGTAGAGGATAACATGACCATCATCTCCGTCGTGGGTGATCTACGCGCGGATAACCGCGGTATTGAGTCTATCGTTGTGCAGGCACTTAGGGACATTCCTATCCGTATGATCAGTTACGGAGGCTCAGAACATAATATATCCCTTCTCATCAACTCGGATAACAAAACAACAGCTCTCCAGGCTCTCAGCAAAGCCCTTTTTGAATCGTAAACAAATCGCAAAATAGTCTATTCCTTCATGATCACAGGTACTTTTCCTATAGACCAATTCCGCCAAACAGATACCCCGTTTTATTTTTACGACATGACTGTCTTGCGCGACACATTGTCCACATTACAAGCGGAGACATCAGACCCGCGTTACCATGTTCATTATGCGATCAAGGCCTGCGCCACAGATACGATTTTACGAACCATTTCCGAAGCCGGAATAGGCGCAGACTGCGTAAGTGGCGGCGAAGTGAAAGCGGCTATCGAAGCGGGATTTCCTGCGAATAAGATTGTTTTTGCCGGAGTAGCCAAATCGGATAAGGAGATAGTATATGCCTTGGAGCAAGGGATCTTCTGTTTCAATGTGGAATCGATGGAAGAACTGGAGGTGATTTCACTTTTGGCTTCCGAGAGGGGTAAAACAGCGCGGGTTTGTTTGCGCGTAAACCCCAATATTGATGCCCATACACATGATAAGATCACTACGGGGCTTAGTGAGAACAAATTCGGAATACCGATGCGATTCCTGCCGGAAGCGGTGCAACTCTGCTATCGTTTGCCGGCGATTGAGTTTTTGGGGTTGCATTTCCATATAGGTTCACAAATCACAGATATGACGCCTTTTGTCCAATTGGCGCACCGTATCAATGAACTCGTAAAAGTGGTAGAGGCACTCTCCTGTACGGATGAAGAAGGCAATTCCGTTACTCCCACCGTGACTCATATCAATGTCGGCGGAGGACTCGGAATCCTCTATGAGCACCCGAACCACTTCCCTATTCCGAATTTCAAAGCCTATTTCGATACTTGGCGTAAGCACTTACAGTTACGTCCCGACCAGCATTTCCATTGCGAACTCGGACGATCCATTGTAGCGCAATGCGGCAATCTCATCACCCGCGTGCTCTATGTCAAAAAGGGAGAAAACAAGCAGTTTGCTATCGTGGATGCCGGCATGAACGACCTTATTCGTCCTGCAATGTACGGTGCTTTCCACCGAGTAGAGAACATCACTCACCCGGATAACGAAGAACAACTATACGACATCGTAGGACCCGTTTGCGAATCCTCCGATGTCTTTGTTGAGAACTATCATATAGCAGCTATCCAACGAGGAGACATCCTCGTCATGCGCAGTGCCGGGGCTTACGGCGAAACCATGGCTTCTCAATACAACCTCCGCCGTCTCCCCGGGCACATCACTTCAGATTTCAGTTAAGAGTTATCCTCCAAGTTTACACCAGAGCTCGAACCAAGGTTTCGGTAGACCCCGGAAGGAGATCTATCGGAGCCAATTCGATCATGGTCTTTGCTCCATAGACACCGCGCTCTTTCATGCGGAAAGCGGCACGTGCACAAGAGACCATGACCTGACCTGTGAGAGCAGGGTTATTGATGGTCATATTGAACTCAAAACGCTGATTATGTGTTTCTCCGGAGACACCCGAACGGACGAGGTTCACTCCGTGCGCTACGTTATTGAGTGCATCGACTGAATCCACGGCAATGACGTGAGTCTCATCGTGTGCAAAATAATCATCAGCAAGGATAGCCGCCTCTACGGTCTTGAAATCGGCTCCTTCTTCGAGTTCGATATACACCATGCGGCGATGGATTCCTGTTCCCAAAGGAATCGTCATGGAGAGTGCGTTCTTGACGCCATTGATCGCTTTGGCAGCGACGGTGTGCCCCATGGAACGACCTGGACCGAAATTAGTGTACGTGATCCCTTTCGGAGCAAGTGCCAGAAGGAGCGCACGGATCATCGAATCCGAGCCCGGATCCCATCCTGCGGAGATGATCGAGACACACTTATTGGTTTGACAGACCGCATCCAAGGAACTGCGTAAGTTCCATATCTGGCCGTGGATATCGAAACTATCCACCGTGCATATACCACGCGCCGCGAGGACGGTGGCGAACTTCTGCACTTCACGTGTCGGGGTTGCTACCAACACGACATCTGCATCGATGCAGTTCAAACAATCATTGTGGTGAAAAACACCTGCCAGTTCCATATCCGGAGCGGCTTTGATGGCTTCTTCGGCTGCTTTGCCGATGTTGCCATAACCGAGTATCGCTACGCGAATTTTAGATTTTAAATTTGACATTTGATATTGGATTATTTATTCAACAGTTACTGATTTTGCTAAATTGCGGGGTTGATCGACATCACAGCCCTTGACGACGGCGATGTGGTACGCAAGAAGTTGGAGCGGAATGACGGTGAGGAGCGGCGTGAGACACTCTTCGGTCTCTGGCACTTCGATGACATAATCCGCTATTTTGGAAACAAGTTTGTCTCCTTCGGTGACGATGGCGATGACACGTCCTTTGCGTGCTTTGATCTCCTGGATATTCGAGACCACTTTTTCGTACGTGCCGCAATGAGGCGCAACAACCACCACCGGCATCTCTTGAGAAATGAGGGCGATGGGACCATGTTTCATCTCCGCAGCAGGATAACCTTCAGCGTGGATATAGGAGATTTCCTTCAGTTTGAGCGCTCCTTCCATTGCGACGGGGAAGTTATACCCGCGTCCGAGATATATGAAGTTCTGCGCGTACGTGAAGGTCTTGGCGAAGTCGGCAATGCGTTTGTTCTGACCGAGCACGCGTTCGATCTTATCGGGGATCTGACCCAATTCGCGCACAATGTTCAGATAGTGCTCTTCGCTCAAAGTACCTTTCTCGCGGCCGATACAGAGAGCCAACATCGTGAGGGCTACCACTTGTGCGGTGAAGGCTTTGGTAGAAGCGACGCCTATCTCGGGTCCGACGTGGGTATAACAACCGCTGTCCGAAACACGCGGGATAGAAGCTCCAACGACATTACAGATGGAGAAGATGAACGCACCTTTGGACTTAGCCAGTTGAATTGCTGCGAGCGTGTCCGCCGTTTCACCGGATTGCGAGATAGCGATGACCACATCGTCCTTGTTGATCACGGGCTTGCGGTAACGGAATTCGGAGGAATACTCCACTTCGACGGGTATCTGCGCGAACTCTTCGATGGCATACATCGCAATGAGTCCGGCATGCCAACTCGTGCCACAGGCGGTGATGATGATACGCTTAGCATTAAGGAAGCGCTCTTTGTTATCAATGAATCCCGAGAGCGCAATGTTGTCTTGCCGCACGTTCACACGTCCGCGCATGGAGTCCGTCAGCGTGCGGGGTTGCTCGAAGATCTCCTTGAGCATGAAATGCGGGTAACCGCCTTTCTCTAACTGACTCAGAGACAACTCCAACCGCTTGATCTCAGGAGTCTTGGCGACATTATTGATAGTGGTGATATCTAATGAGCCTACCCCCTGCCCCTCCCTGAAAGGAGGGGAGTTCGGATTCATAGAAATATACACTATTTCTTCATCTTCGATATAGATGACTTGGTCAGTATATTCGACAATCGGCGTAGCGTCGGAGGCTAAGAAGTACTCTCCCTCTCCTATTCCTACAACCAACGGCGAACCCTTGCGGGCTGCGATGAGGGTGTCCGGATGATCTTTGTCGAGGACTGCAATAGCGTACGCGCCGATGACCTGCTGGAGGGCTAATTGTACAGCCGTTTTGAGATCAACGTGGCGGTTAAGTTGTGTATATTCAATGAGTTGAACGAGCACCTCGGTATCCGTTTCGGATTTGAAGGTATAACCTTCCTGCTGCAAACCTGCCTTGAGCACGGCGTAGTTCTCGATGATCCCGTTATGGATGATCGCCAGCCGCTCCGACTCGGAGTAATGAGGGTGCGCGTTAACGGTGTTCGGTTCGCCGTGCGTCGCCCAACGCGTGTGCGCGATACCTATATTCCCGCGCGTATCTTTCTCCGCACAAAACGCTTCCAGCTCCGCCACTTTGCCTTTAGCTTTATACACATTCAGTTGCCCGTCCTCATTGATAAGCGCTACACCGGCACTATCATAGCCGCGGTATTCCAAACGATGAAGACCTTTTATCAAAATCGGGTACGCTTTGCGTTTACCGATATATCCTACAATTCCACACATGATAATTGATAATTGACAATTGATAATTGATAATTAGTGAATAAACAGCAATTCTCTGTATTTGGGGAGGGTCCATAGTTCGTCATCCACGATGAGTTCGAGGGCGTCAGCGTGCTCACGGATATCCGCCATGAGGGGCAGGACGGTGTCGTGGTAAGCGATGGCTTTGGAACGCTCATCGAGCTGACGATTCGCCTTGTGACGCGCTTCGGTCATGGCTTCCACACCGGCATAGATAGCACCGGAGTGATGTTCCAACTGCTTGATAATGTTATAGTCCATCTCATTGAGCGAAGCAGTCTCATCGGCAGAGAAGACCTGTTTGACAGCAAGTACGTTCTGGAGTAACATCGTCTGGTATCGTTTGGCGGCAGGAAGCACATGATTAATGACCAAGTCGCCCATGACGCGGCTCTCGATCTGCAGTTTCTTAACGTACGTCTCCCATTTGACCTCACTGCGGCTGTGCAGTTCCGCTTCGTTGAGGACGTTGGTCACGCCGAACATCTTGATGGATTCGGGCGCCAAATAACGGTCGATGATGAGAGGCACGGAGGTCTCGCAGTCCAAACCGCGGTGCGCCGCTTCGGTTTTCCATTCGTCGCTGTAACCGTTACCGTCAAAACGAATCGCCTTGCAGGAAACGATATATTTCTTTATCACATCGAAGAGCACCCGCTCTTTGGCTTCGCCTTTTTCGATACGCGCATCCACTTCGGCTTTGAAGAGCATGAGCTGCTCCGCCACGGCGGCATTGAGCGCCAACATCGCGGCTCCGCAGTTAGCCGAAGAGCCCACCGCGCGGAACTCGAAACGGTTACCTGTGAACGCGAAAGGTGATGTGCGGTTTCGGTCGGTGTTATCGAGGAGGATCTCCGGGATATTTGCCACACCAAGTTTCATCTCTTTCTTGGCATTGATGATGATAGCCTCTTCCGCCGAAGCGTTTTCCAATTTGTCGAGCACCTCGGTGATCTGCTTGCCGAGGAAGACGGAGATGATAGCCGGAGGTGCTTCGTTCGCTCCCAGACGATGTTCATTTGTCGCAGAGACGATGGAGGCTTTGAGGAGTCCGTTATGACGATGTACCGCCATGAGGACGTTCACAAGGAAAGTGATGAACTGGAGGTTTTGATAGGGGTTCTTACCCGGCGCCAGAAGGTTGATTCCGGTGTTGGTCTCCATTGACCAGTTGCAATGTTTGCCGCTACCGTTGACCCCGGCATAGGGTTTCTCGTGCAGCAGAACGCGGAAATGATGTTTCTCCGCCACACGCTCCATGATGCTCATTACGAGCAGGTTATGGTCATTTGCCAAATTGACATCTTCGTATATAGGTGCCATTTCAAACTGATTCGGGGCCACCTCATTATGCCGTGTGCGGACAGGGATTCCGGCTTTGAGTGCTTCGTATTCGAGTTCTCGCATGAACGCCAGGACGCGTGCGGGGATTGCACCAAAATAATGATCCTCGAGCTGCTGGCTCTTCGCGCTGTTATGTCCCATGAGTGTGCGGCCTGTGAGCATCAGGTCCGGTCGCGCATTATAGAGCGCTTCGTCCACTAAGAAGTACTCCTGCTCCCACCCGAGGTTCGCGTGCACGTGCTTGACCTGTTTATCGAAATACGCGCACACTTCGCGGGCTGCGTGACAAAGTGCTGCCGTGGAACGGATTAGCGGTGTTTTGTAATCTAATGCTTCACCAGTATATGCCACAAAAACCGTCGGGATACAAAGTGTGTCTCCGATGAGGAAAACAGGGCTTGACGGATCCCACGCGGAGTAGCCGCGGGCTTCGAAGGTGTTACGAATGCCCCCATTGGGGAAAGAGGAAGCATCAGGCTCCTGTTGATAGAGACTGTCACCGCTAAACTCCTCCATGAGTACGCCGTTCTTGAGGGTGAAGAACGCATCATGCTTCTCCGCTGTGCCACCGGTGAGGGGCTGAAACCAGTGGGTGAAATGCGTAGCACCGTGCTCCACCGCCCATTTACGGATACCGATGGCTACGACCGAAGCGATGTCACGATGGATAGTGCGACCATTGTCCACATCGTCAAACAATTGTTCCAACACTTCCGCGGAGATATACTCCTTCATTTTCTCACGAGTGAAGACATCAGTCGCGAAATAGTCTTTGACTCTTTTGTCATTTGCTGTTTGACATTTGTCCTTTTGTACCTCTTTTTGGTGCTCAAAAGCGTTTTTTAACGCTTCAAAACGAATATTACTCATACTTTTGACGTTATTTTTTGTTTTCAATCCGATTAAATTTCAAAATCGACCGCAAAGGTACAACTTTTTTTTGATATATGCAAATAATTTTTCATTTTTTATAGAAAAAAGAGCCCAAATGAGCTCTTTTATCGGATTTATCCTAGAGAGAGGATATACCTTATATTTTACGCACGTGTGCGCGTGAGGTCTGGATCGTCAATTATGCGTCAAGACGGATTTGATGCGGCGGAGGGCTTCGGTGATCTCTTCGGTAGAGATGGCATAGGACAGGCGGATACAAGACGGACAGCCGAACGCAGAGCCGGAAACAACCGCCACATGGGCTTTGTCCAACAGAAGTTCCGCCACTTCATCGCCGGAGCCTATGGCACTGACGTCCGGGAAGAGATAGAACGCACCTTGGGACTCACGGAACTTGAAACCGGGTATTTCTGAAGCCAGACGGCAAATAAGTTCGCGGCGGTTTGCAAAGACCTGCCGCATTTCTTTTACGCAGTCTTGTGAACCGGTTAAAGCCGCTTCGGCAGCTTTCTGTGCGACCATAGTGGCACATGTGAGTTGCTGGCCCTGGAGACGTGTGCAAGCCGCGATGAAGGCTTTGTTTTTGCAAAGCAACCACCCTATTCTATAGCCTGTCATGGCGTACGACTTGCTGACCCCGTTGATGATGACGAGCCTGTCGGCGAGTTCCGGGAAGGATGCCAAAGAAGGCGCTTCCACGTCATAGACGAGTGCGTTGTATATCTCATCAGAGAGGATCGTTACTTCGGGAAAATCCCGAAGGACGGCTATCAGTTCTTCCAGTTGCGCACGGGTATAGACCGAGCCTGTGGGGTTATTGGGCGAACAGAGGATGATCATTCTTGTTCGCGGCGTGAGGGCTGCACGCAGTTTAGCGGGCGTGAGACAGTAGTTCTCTTCAAAGGTCGTTTCTACAGGCACTACAGTTCCTTCCGCCAGCTTGACCATTTCGGTATAACTCACCCAAGAAGGCATAGGAATGATCACTTCATCACCAGGGTTAATCACCGTCTGGATCGCATTGTAAATCGCCATCTTCGCTCCCACGGAGACGATGACGTCCGAGAATTGATAATTGACAATTGAGGATTGATAATTATTAGCGATTGCTTCTCTTAGAGAAGGGATGCCGGGAACGGGTCCGTAGTGGGAGAAATGGTTATCGATTGCCTCCTGCGCGGCACGGCGGATATGAAGCGGCGTATCGAAATCCGGCTCGCCGAGCGACATACTGATCACATCGATGCCGGAGGCTTTCATCTCTTTCGCCCGCGCCGCCATAACGAGGCTTTGCGAGGCAGAGATATTCTGTACTCGTTGGGAGAGTTGCATATATCAGATAGTGTCTATGAAAGACTTTTGCTTGCGGTTAAACATCGCGATACCAGTGATAAGGAGCACAAAGATGATGATTGCCGAATAGCCGAGAGAAGTCCAAGAGAACTGTCCCGCTCCGTAAGCGCCATATTTGAAAGTCTCGATGATCGCCGTCATCGGGTTAAAGAGCATGATCTTATGGAGTGTGGGGTTCGTGACATAACTGAGCGGATAAACGATCGGCGTTGCGTACATCCAGAGGGATACAAAGACACCGAAGAAATTGGTCAGGTCACGATACTTGGTAGTCAGGGAAGAGACGATGAGTCCCAAACCCAACGCCAGACATTGAATCATCAGAATCAGCACCGGGAACAAAAGGAGATACCCGTTTGGACGCAAGTGTACTCCTTTGAAAACAAAGAGCAGATACACGATCACGAAGGTACCGAGTTGGAGCGAGAAACGGAAGAGTTTGGACGCCACAACCGATACCGGCGACACCAGCCTCGGGAAATAGACCTTTCCGAAGAGGCCTGCGTTCGTCTGGAAGGTATTGGAAACCGCCGTAAGACACTCCGAGAAATACTCCCAAAGGCAGATACCGGAGAGGTAAAAGACCGGCTGAGGTATATCATCCGTCGGAATACCGGCAATGCGGCCAAAGACCACGATGTACATGAACATCGAGAAAAGGGGCGAGATAAAATACCACCCCATACCAAAGATGGTCTGCTTAAACTGGACGGTAATGTCACGTTTAATGAAGAGCCAAATGAGGTATTTCTTAGCCCATAGTTCTTTCAAGCCGAGTCCCTTGGAAAAGGTTGTCGGCGAAATCTCTGTTGTCCAGTAATTTTCTTGAGTATTTGCCATATTACACCGTATCCATAAAGGACTTTTGCACTTTGTTAAACAACATCAGGCCGAAGATGAGGAGGATGAGAGTAAACGCTGCGCTGTAACCGAGCCAGAGCCAGGAGAACTGACCTTGCCCGAGGAGCGAGTACTTGATCGCCTCCATCACCGGCGTGACCGGATTGAGCGACATAGCCAAGTGTAACTTGGGGTTTGTGACCATACTGAGCGGATAGATCACCGGGGTGATATAGACCCAGAGGGAGATGATCTTCGCCAGCATGATCTGCAAGTCGCGGTATTTGGTGGTCATGGACGAGAAAATCATACCGAAGCCCACTGCCATAAAAGCCAGCAGAACAATAAGAAGCGGGAAGAGGACAATCTGCCAATGAATGACCAGTTCGGTACCTGTTGCGACATAATAGATATAGAATGCCGCAAAGATAGCCAGCTGGATAGCAAACGTGAGCAGATTAGTCGTCACCGCCACAAGAGGCATGATGATTCTCGGGAAATAGACCTTTCCGAAGATGTCTGCGTTCGAGACGAACGAGTTCGACGTAGAGCTGAGACATGAAGAGAAATAGCCCCAGACAGATATACCGAGGAGGTAAAACAGGATCGGAGGCACACCGTCCGTGGGTATATTCGCGATACCGCCGAACACCGTCACATAGACGATGACGGAGAGTACCGGCGTGATGATAAACCACAGCGGACCCAAGATAGTCTGTTTATAGGCCGTGCGGAAATTGCGCTCCACGAACAAGACGAACATGTCGCGGTAACGCCATATTTCTTTCCAATCCACCGCCAGCAGTTTATCGCGGGGTGTGATTTCCAAATCCCATTTATTCTCGCTCATTCTTATTCAAAAGCTCCCATATGGAGCATAGCTACTTCTTTCGATGTGAGGAAGCGGTATTTGCCCCGGCTCACGTTCTTTTTGGTAAGTCCGGCAAAGGAAACACGGTCAAGGTTCACCACTTTATAGCCGACTTTCTCAAAAATACGGCGTACGACACGGTTTTGACCGGAGTGAATCTCCAAGCCGATGTGGCGGCGATCCTCTTTCGGGAACTCAAGTGCGTCCGGAATGATACGTTCATCATCCAGCACAACACCTGCGCGAACGATAGCCTCGTCCACCTCGTCCAAGTCGCGATCCAGCGTAACGGCATAGATCTTCTTCTTATGGAACTTCGGGTGCGTCAGTTTGGCAGCCAAGTCCCCATCGTTGGTGAGGAGGAGGACGCCGGTCGTGTTACGGTCCAGACGTCCCACCGGATAGATACGCTCCGCACAGGCGTTACGAACGATGTCGATCACCGTGTGACGCTCTTGGGGATCATCCGTGGTGGTTACCGTATTCTTCGGTTTATTGAGGAGGATATAGACCTTTCGCTCACGACGAACCGGTTGGTTATGGAAACGGATATCATCGGTCGGAAGCACTTTAACACCCAGGTTATCAGCGGTTACACCATTGACGGTGATTACGCCTGCCTGAATAAAATCATCTGCTTCGCGGCGCGAGCAAATACCAGCGTTTGCCAAGTATTTATTAAGACGAATAGGCTTCGTCGGGTCTTCGTGTTGCTCACGATAGGTTTGCTGTTTACGAGCCGAATAGAGTCCGTTGTTACGTTTAGGTTTGCCGCCGAAAGGACGGTTCGGGCGCTCCGAGAAATCGCCGTTAAAGGGTCTCTGCGGACGCTCGCCGTTGAAAGAACGCTGCGGACGCTCGCCATTAAAAGAACGTTGCTGACGTTCGCCGTTAAAAGAACGTTGGGGACGGTCTCCATAAGCAGGGCGCTCGGAGTATGATCCGCCTTCACGAGTGAAACGAGGACGAGCCGAAACAGGCTCTCCTTCACGATGGAAACGCGGACGTGGTCTGCGTTCACCTTCATTGTTGGAATTGTTGTACATCAATTTAGAATTTTAAATGTTGATAGATAAATTTCCGAGGTGGCCCTCACGGGTCACGCGCGTGCTCACGCACGCTTAATTTAGTAAGGTAAAAAGGCAAAAGGAATACAAATACTCCTTTCACCTTTCGTTCTTACCTTTCCATTTCCCATTAAGCTTCAGCTTGTTCGATTGCCAACTTACCACGGTAATAGCCACAAGACGGGCAAACAGTGTGGTAGATGTGAAGTGCGCCACAGTTCGGGCATGTAGCCAGTGTCGGAGCCTTCACTACGTCATGGGTACGACGTTTCGCTTGACGGGTGTGTGATTGTCTTCTTTTAGGATGTGCCATAGTTATTTACAATTTAAATATTTACCATTCAGTTATTTATCAGCGTATCAACATCGGGATCCGGCTCGGCACAAAGGTGAGATTGGAGGAGAAGTTCCATTTGCTGGTTGCATTCACCCGGCTGGTGACTGTGCACGATCGGAATATTGATACTTACTATTTCATAGACAAGCCAGGAAAGATCAAGAGATTGACGATTGGACGATTGACGAGGTACGATTTCATCACCATCGCCCGTTTCCTCATCTTCAGAGAAGATTTCTTGCTCATCCACTATTTCAAGGGGCATGGGGTCGAGGCATCTATCACACACAACAAAGACAGTTCCTTGAACCGCTATGTTGAGCTGATAGTCCTCCTCCCGGAGATTAAGCGTCACTTTGCCGTCCACCGTTCCGCTCAGTATTTCGGACTTCTCCAAGGAAGCGAAGAAATCGTCATTTAGCTGAATATCAAACGAATGCGAGCCTAAAGGAAGGCGCTTCAAATCGATGATATAGTGGTTATTTTCGCTCATAGACGCAAAATCGAGTGCAAAGTTACTACTTTTTTTTGAAATACGCAAATATTTTTTACTTTTTTATTGATTTTTTTGCAAAATATAGATTTATTTCATCAACAAGAAGAAAAGTAGGCTCGTATTTAGTGCATAGTTATTCAAAAGGATGCGCCACTTTGTAATCATGGATGAGAGAGTTGAATTTCCAAGCACGGGAAGTGGAGTACGATTTTCCGTTAGAAGCGATGTGTTTTGCTGCTTCAAAGTCGGCCTCGAGTTGCGCTTTGGCCTCGGGAGAGGTCAGGAGTTTGAGGTATGAGTTGGCATATTTAAAAGCGGCGGAGTTCCATTTTTGACGAGGAGACTGATTTTTCTGGTAGGATTCTTCGCGTGTGCGGTAAAACTGTTTGCCGTTTCGCATGTAAAAATAGCCGCTGTCACGGCCGTTGGTTTTGCCGCGAATCTCGTCGATGCCTGAGGATGTTTTAATTTCTGACATAAAAAGAGGTTTTTAAAATGTATATTATATATAAATATATAATATAGTATTACATAAAAATTTGGGCTCATTTTGGGCTTTACCGGTAAGTTACGTTGGCTTTGACTGTCGCTTGACCGTCGCTTGACCGTCGTTCCGATCAGGTAAAGATGGTGCAAAGGTACAACAAAAAAATGGAATATGCAAATTTTTTGACACGAAAAAGTGATAAAAATATGTTTTGGGGCGATTTTTGCATTCACAAAGGACACAAAGGGAACGAATTTTTAGTGGTCAACAATTAAAGACAATTAAAGACAATTTTATTTTTAGTCCAAAATGTCCAAAAACGATCCAAAAAAAATAAAAACGGCGAATTAAACGAAAAAATCGTTCGAGTGAAACGAGATAAGAATTAAACGAATTTATATCTATTAGTTCGTCCAAAAATCACCAAAATCGCAGATAAACAGCAAAAAAAAGAAAAAGCATAAAGAAAAGAGACGGCCGAATGGTCGTCCCTCATAGTGCTTTTTGTCAGCGAAATTACTTTACCTTATTAAAGTTGATCTTTATAGAAGATGAACCCATTTGAGCCTTTACGACAAGTTTGGAACCTGTTAATTCCAACACGCTGTATTCCATCTCGTCATAGCCACCTTTGTCGAGAGTTAAAATCTTATCTTTTAATTCCCAGATGCCTTCATCCTGACCCTTCTCACCCATAGCATTTATTTCTCTTAAATAATTGCCATCAGCAAAAAAGGTGTAATAAATGTAACTCGGTGTCTCAATTTTTACATCTTGAGTCTGACCGTCTTCAGTCATAGAGACTAAAGTTGCACTCCACTTAGCTTGAATAAGGCTTGCCGGATCATTCTTTTGGCAGCTTGTGAAAGTCATTCCCGCGAACAAAACCGCCATGAAATACATCAAAAACTTTTTCATTGAATTTGTTGACCGTTATATACCATCGTCCCCTCGGTTCTAAAATAATACAGTAAAATTAATATCCTGCTCTTACGGCTTAACAGGTATTGCCCCGTTTGAAGAGTACGGTTCTCTATAAAAACCGTTTGCGGTATTATTGTTGGAAAAACACAAAAGAAATATGAGCGTTTCCTTATCCATTTCGAGGCTGTAGGAAATGCCCATAACACCGATAAGTCACGCCCATATATACACTATGGACGTTTGCTGACTTATTATTGGTGTCATTTTAAAACTTCCTACATTTCGAAATGTCCAATAAATCGCAAACGCGAAATAATCAATATGTCACCGCTTTTTTACGCTGTCGGAGCCAGCTATCTATCAAAAGACGGTGCAAAGATACAACAATTTTTTGATATATGCAAATATTTTTGCAAAAAATAGCAGAAAATCGCAGATAAACAGCAAAAAAAGAAAAAGCACCGCAGGTAAACAGCAAGAAAGGGAGGGAGAGGGAAGCTCCGGATGGTATCCGGAAAAAAGGAAGAAAGAGGAGGGAACGCGCCAACGGAGGTGGCGCGCACAGGACAACGTGGGGCGAGAGGAAGAGGGGAAGATGCAGGATACAAGACGGCGCAATAAACGACGAAATGCCGGAATTCAATTCCGGCGCAATAGACAAAGTACGGATACAAGACGGCGGATGCCGGATACAATCCGGGGAAATGAACATACAAAAGATGCCGGCATACAATGCCGGAGAAATAGACGAAGAGGAAACGCGCCAACGGAGGTGGCGCGCACAGGACATCGAGGGGGGGGAGGGGAAAAAGGATAACCCCATGGAGGGGGAGAGAGACAAAGCGGCATTTCCAATCCGCCAAGATTGGCGGATACAAAAAAGGGAAATGCCGAACGGAGGAAAGGGGGAAGGGATAAGGAGAAACGGGAAATAGAAAATCCCCCGCTCTACGAGAGAACGGGGGATAATTAGGCGGAGCTGACGCTCCTTGTCAGGGACGTAATCTTATTTTACTTCCTCAAAGTCGACGTCCTCGGCGGTGGGCTGACCATTGGAGCCGTTGGCTCCGTTGTTTCCGTTGTTTCCGTTGTTTGCGTTAGCACCGGATTGTTGTGCTTGCTGTTGCGCAGCGTACATCTCTGCGCTGGCGGCTTGGAAGGCGGACATCAAAGCGTTGTTGGCTGCTTCGCAGGCATCGGCGTCGCGTTTAGCGTACGCATCTTTGAGGTCTGCAAGGGCTTTCTCGATCGGCGCCTTCTTGTCGGCCGGGATCTTGTCGCCGAGTTCAGCGAGTTGCTTCTCGGTCTGGAAGATCGTAGCATCGGCTTTGTTGAGTTTGTCAGCCTGCTCTTTCGCCTTCTTATCGGCTTCCGCATTGGCTTCAGCTTCCGCTTTCATTCGCTTGATCTCGTCGTCAGAGAGACCGGAGGATGCTTCGATACGGATCTTCTGCTCCTTACCGGTAGCTTTGTCCTTCGCGGTGACGTTCAAGATACCGTTGGCGTCGATATCGAAGGTTACTTCGATCTGCGGTTCGCCACGACGGGCAGGCATGATTCCATCAAGGTGGAAGATACCGATTTGCTTGTTCTGAGCCGCCATCGGACGCTCACCCTGGAGCACTTTGATCTCAACGGACGGCTGGTTGTCGACAGCGGTGGTGAAGGTCTCGGTCTTCTTGGTCGGGATAGTGGTGTTGGCTTCGATCATCTTGGTCATGACACCGCCCATGGTCTCGATACCGAGGGACAGCGGGGTTACATCGAGCAGGAGGACATCCTTTACATCACCTGTGAGGACACCACCTTGGATCGCTGCTCCGACTGCTACTACCTCGTCGGGGTTCACGCCCTTGGACGGAGCTTTGCCGAAGAACTTCTGTACAGCATCCTGGATAGCCGGGATACGAGTCGAACCACCAACCAAGATGATTTCGTCGATATCGGAGGTCGTGAGGCCAGCGTTCTGCAGAGCCGTACGACACGGAGCGATGGTACGCTGGATCAGATCGTCGATGAGTTGCTCGAACTTAGCACGAGTCAGGGTCTTTACGAGGTGAGCAGGAACACCGTTTACCGGCATGATATATACGGCAGGTTGATTTCCGTAGAGGTAGAGGACGAAAGCTCGATTTTTGCTTTCTCAGCAGCCTCTTTCAGACGCTGCATAGCCATCGGGTCTTTGGAGAGGTCTGCTCCGCCGTTCTCGTTCTTGAACTCCTGAACGAGCCAATCGATAATACGATGATCGAAATCGTCACCACCAAGGTGGGTATCACCATCGGTTGCTTTTACCTCGAAGACGCCATCACCGAGCTCGAGCACGGATACATCGTGGGTACCACCACCGCAGTCGAAGACAACGATCTTCATGTCCTTGTTGGACTTGTCAAGACCATAAGCCAGGGCAGCTGCGGTCGGCTCGTTGACAATACGGCGTACGTTGAGACCTGCGATCTCGCCGGCTTCCTTAGTAGCCTGACGTTGCGAGTCATTGAAGTATGCCGGCACTGTGATGACAGCTTCGGTCACCTCTTGTCCAAGGTAGTCCTCAGCGGTTTTCTTCATCTTCTGAAGGATGATAGCGCTGATCTCCTGCGGAGTGTAGAGACGTCCGTCGATGTCCACACGCGGGGTGTTGTTATCGCCTTTTACTACCTTATAAGGAACGCGTGCGATCTCCGATTGCAGACGATCATAGGTTTCTCCCATGAAACGTTTGATAGAATAGATAGTTTTGGTCGGGTTTGTGATTGCTTGACGTTTAGCAGGGTCGCCCACTTTACGCTCGCCACCATCGATGAATCCGACTACAGAAGGCGTAGTACGTTTACCTTCAGCGTTTGCGATAACGATCGGTTCGTTACCCTCCATTACGGCTACACATGAGTTTGTAGTACCGAGGTCAATTCCAATAATTTTAGACATAGTATTTTTCCTTTCTTTAATTAATTTACTGTTTTAGTGTTTTAGGAGCCTAGGAAGTACTAGGAAACTTGTCACCCTAATAATGACAAAAGGCGTGCCAAAGGGGATTTGGCAGAAAAAGGCTGACAAAATGGCAGAAGGACATAAAAAAATCCGCCAAGATTGGCGGATAGATAAAGGCGGATTGATTATCAGGAGAGATCGTAGCCGTAGTGCTTGAGGCGGTTGGTGTTGGAACGCCAATCCTTGTCCACTTTGACGAAGAGTTGGAGGAAGACCTGCTTTTGGAAGAATTCCTCGATGTCCTTGCGTGCTTGCGATCCGACGCGCTTGAGGGCAGAACCGGCTTTGCCGATGATGATGCCTTTTTGAGAATCGCGTTCGCAATAGATGACTGCGTCAATGCGGATGAGTTTGTCCTCTTCTTTGAAGGATTCTACCTCGACTTCGACGGAGTACGGGATCTCTTTGTCGTAGTTCTGGAGTATCTTCTCGCGGATGATCTCATTGACAAAGAATCGTGCGGGCTTGTCGGTCAGCTGGTCTTTGGGGAAGAACGGAGGACCGACAGGCAATGCATCTTTGATGGCATCGAAGAGTTGCGAAATACCGAAACGCTCTTGCGCCGAAATGGGGAAGATGGTTGCATCGGGTAGTTGCGTGTGCCAGAAGGAGACGAGCGATTCAAGGGTTTCCTGAGTCGTGAGGTCTATTTTATTTATAATAAGGAACACGCGCGTGCCCGCGGAAGACATCTTCTTTACTTTCTCGATGAAGTCAGGATTGCGGTCGATGGTGTCTTGCGGTTCGGTGACATACAAGAGAACGTCCGCGTCCACGAGAGCCGAACGGGAGAACTCGAGCATCTGACGCTGTAGTTGGTAGTTCGGCGAGAGGACACCCGGCGTATCGGAATAGACCATTTGGAAATCTTCGCCGTTGACGATACCCATGATACGATGGCGGGTGGTTTGCGCCTTCGACGTGATGATCGAAAGGCGCTCCCCCACCAACGCATTCATGAGTGTCGATTTGCCGACGTTGGGGTTTCCAACGATATTCACAAAGCCACTGCGATGCACCATTTTATCATTTTCGCATTTACTCATTTTCTCAATTACATGACAGCATCATAGAGTTCATCTACCGAGTTGAAGAGCTTAGCCGGCGAGAGTTTGGTTACTTTGCAGCCCAGTTTCTTCTCGATCGCCTTGGTGTCGATCTTCTTGGGGTCACCCATGAGGATGATGGTCACCGCTTTTCCTTTGATGTTATCCTCGTAGAATTTCTCGATGTCATTGAAGGTGAGCGCATCAATCTTCGCAGCATTGACCTTAGCCGGGTCATCGTTGTAACCGAGGCGTTTCCAGTACTCGAAGGTAGAAGCTTTCGAACGCATAGAGGGTTTAGCCGTCTGCGCAGCCTGCTTGAGGGCAGCTTTAAGGGCTACTAACTGGGTTGAGTCTTGCGGCATGTCATTGAGGATATCCATGTAGACGGAAATTGCATCATTGACCTTATCCGACTGAGTACCCACATAACCAATGAAGTAGCAGTCCTTGCCCGGCAGTTCCGGAGTAGCATCAACACCATACGCCGAGTATGCCATAGAGCGTTTTACACGGATCTCATTCATGATGATACCAGTGAAGCCGCCCGACATGTACTGGTTAAAAGCATCCGATTGTACATCGGAAGCGATGTCATATGGACGTCCGTTGATGTAGAAATAGAGGTCCGCCTGCTGTACGTTGCTATTCGGCAAGAAGAGCACGGTGGGTTTGTCGTATTTCTGACGATCCTGAACGAACGGCGATTTGGAAGGTTGCATACCTTCGGTCAAGGGCAGTTCAGGCACGAGTTTTTCCTGAGAGAGCGTACCGCAGTAGAACACATCCAGCGCATATGTACGCGCTTGCGCTACGAGGGATTGCACTTTCGGCAGACCGAGTTGCCAGATATCCACGAACGGCACTTCGTCCAGATAAGACGATTTCTTGCCGTACATAGCGTACTGCATGAGCGCAGATTTCTGAACGGCCGTACGTTTCTGACGGCTGAGACGGCTGAAGAACTCACCACCCTTGATAGCATCCAACTGTTTCTGCTCCAAGTACGGCATGAGGAGTTGGCGGTTCACCAAGTTCATGATCTTACTCATGTTTCCGTCCTCACCGGAGATGGAGATGTAGAAGTACGAATCATTACAGCCGTACGAAACGGAAGCACCGAGTTGCGCCATTTGCTGTTTGAAGTCTTTACCTTCGGTAGCCGGGCTACCCATGATACCGGCGTTGCTCATCAAGGCAGCTACGTACGGGAGAAGCGGCATTTCGTGCTCGCCGATACCATAACGGAGGGTCAGGGTGAAGATGTCATTCTTCGTATTCGGCGTGTAATGGAGGGTAACGTTCTCACCCAGCGACGACAATTTTACGTCATTGAAATTGTTGAAGGTCTGTTTGAGTTCTCCCTTCGGCAGTTTCTGGAAAGCCTCCGCGTAAGCCGTCTTCGCATTCTTCACCGGATCAAGCGGTTTGATATTCGGCTTCGGCAGGGTATTCGCCTTCGGGGTCTTGGTATCCTCATCGAAGGAGACGGTCATGTGATCCGCATCGAAGTATTTCTTAGCCACACGTGCGATCTCCTCTTTGGTGAGCGCCTGAATTTTAGCGTTCGTTGTGAAGATATCATCGATCGGTTTTGCATAGGTGAAGGCATCCACAAGGACGTTCATCTTCGAACTCGGAGACTCGTTGAACGCCTTATACGATTGCGCGTACATGTGCTTCACGTTGGCGATGAGTTCATCGGAGATCTCGCCGCGTTTGATCTTGTCGATCTCTTTCATGACGATTGCTTCGGTTTGTTTATCCGACTCAAACATCTGCTGGTTCGCATCATAATAAGGCACAGCCATGACGAGAATACGTCCGTCGTTACGACGTGCATCAAGGAAAGCGTATGCCGAGCTGACATCACCCTTGGTGTTCACTTGGTCGAGCAAACCGACCTGACCATTGTAAAGGAGGTTGCAGACAAACTCCAGTACATCCTGATCGGGGTCACCCTCTTTGACACCTTGGTAAACCCATGCCACCTGCGGGTTGTAACCGAGGTTGTAGTGCTTCTTGCCGGTCAGTTTGACAGCCGGGTACTCAGGACGTGCCGGGAGGTCTTTAGGCTCCAGACGGCCGAAGGTCTCTGCGATCATCGGTTTGGTAGATTCGGTATCGAAGTCACCAACGATCACGAGCGCCATGTTGTTAGGCACATACCAGGTGTTGTAGAACTCGATGAGTTTGGAGAGACGCGGGTTCTTGAGGTGCTCGGGGAGACCGATGACATCACGCTCGTACGGCGAACCTTTGTAGATATCCTCCATGAGTTGTTTCTGCGCCTGTGAAGAGGGGTTGTTGGCGTACATATTGTACTCCTCGAAGACGTTCTCCAACTCCGCTTGGAACGTACGGAAGACCGGGTTGATGAGACGATCGGAGAAGATCGTCAGCCAGCGGTACATCTCTGCAGCCGGGAAGGAGTTGTGGTACGCCGTGAGGTCGAAAGAGGTGTACGCATTCACACCTTCAGCACCGATGAGGTCGAGCATGTTGAAGAAATCTTCTGTAGAAGAGATCTTAGCCTCACGCATGGAGCACTCATTGATCTGTGTAGCGAGTTGCTCACGGATTTTCGGGTCTTTTGTATCGCTGTACTGGTCGTACAAAGCGATGATGGAGTCATAAATCGGTTTCTCAGCTTCCCAGTTGATCGCACCGATACGTTGCGTACCTTTGAAAAGCATGTGCTCGAGGTAGTGTGCCAGACCGGTGTATTCCGCCGGTTCATCCACAGCACCTGCGCGAACGACCACATAACCGGTGACATCCGGCTGATCATGGTCTTCCCACAGAAGCACAGTGAGTCCGTTTTCCAACTTGTACTCTGTCAGGCCCTCACGGGACTGAGCGGAGAGAAATGCGGTGCCGCAAATGAGCAGCAGAGCGCTAAGTAAAAATTTTCTCATTGTTTTGATTATTAATTGTTAATTGTTTTTTCGAGATCACGAGGTCGCGAAATCACGAGATATCGAGATATCGAGGTCTTTACCATTCGAGTAGGACTTTGCCGCATTGTCCGGAGACCATGACGTCGAAGCCTTTCTGGAAATCTTCGAATTTAAAGCGGTGTGTGATCACCGGCGAGAGGTCAAGTCCTCCGAGGAGCATCTGCTCCATTTGGTACCAAGTCTCCCACATGCGTCGTCCGGTGATTCCTTTGATGGTCAGGGCATTGAAGATGACATCCGACCAGTTGACCTGCGTGTCCGAAGGCAGGATACCCAATTGGGCGATGTTGGCCCCTTTGTACATATGCTCGATCATCTCGTTGAATGCCGCGGGTGCTCCGGACATCTCCAAGCCGACATCAAAGCCCTTGATACCGAGTTGCTTCATTGCGTCTTGTACCGTTTCGCCTTTAGAGCCATCGACAGTGAGGGTTGCGCCCATTTTCTTAGCTATCTCCAGACGAAGCGGGTTGATATCGGTGACGACGATGTTCTTTGCTCCGGCGTAGCGGCATATACCTGCCGCCATCGTTCCGATGAGTCCTGCGCCTGTGATAAGTACATCTTCTCCGAGCAACGGGAAAGCGAGGGCTGTATGGGTTGCGTTTCCGAAGGGATCCATGATGGCAGCGAAGTCATCTGGTATCTCCGGGCGCAGTTTGACGACATTCGATTCGGGTATTGTGACGTACTCCGCAAAGCAGCCGTCTTTGCCCATTATACCGACGGAGATAGTGTTCTCGCAGACGTGTCCCATACCCCGACGGCAGTTACGGCAATGTCCGCAGACGATGTGTCCTTCGGCAGTAACGCGTTCACCGACTTGGAAATTACGAACACCGGCTCCCACTTCCGCTACGACACCGACGAACTCGTGTCCCATCGTATAAGGCGGTTTGCAATGCGCCTGTGACCATGCGTCCCATTTATACATATGGAGGTCGGTACCACAGATAGCGGCTTTGGTGACCTTGATGAGGACATCGTTCACTCCCACTTCGGGCATCGGCACTTCTTCCATCCAGATGCCGGGCTCAGGAAATCTCTTGACAAGAGCTTTCATAATTGACGATTTGACGATTTACGATTTGACGATTTATTTCAATACAGCAAGTTCCGTGCCAATCTTGGTGAAAGCGGCGATACATTTATCTAATTGTTCGCGTGTGTGCGCAGCAGAAACCTGCACGCGTATGCGCGCCTGCCCTTTCGGAACTACCGGATAATAGAAGCCTGTGACGTAGATGCCTTCTTTCTGGAGGGCTGCCGCGAAGTCCTGCGAGAGACGTGCATCGTACAACATGACGGCACAGATAGCCGACTGCGTCGGTTTGATGTCGAAGCCTGCTGCACGCATTTTCTCCACGAAATACGCGGTGTTCTCGTGCAGACGATCTTGCAGTTCGTTGGAACGCGTGAGGATCTCAAAGGTCTTGATACCGGCAGCAGCAATCATTGGTGGGATAGAGTTCGAGAAAAGATACGGACGACTGCGTTGACGCAGCAGGTCGATGATCTCTTTCTTACCGGTAGTGAAACCGCCGACGGAGCCGCCGAAGGCTTTTCCGAGGGTGCCGGTGATGATCTCAATTTTTCCGCGCATGTTATAGAGTTCGGTCACACCGTGACCGGTCTTGCCAACAACTCCGGCGGAGTGCGACTCATCGACCATAACGAGGGCATTGTATTTCTGTGCAAGCTCGTAGATCTTATCCAACGGGCAGACATTACCGTCCATGGAGAAGACGCCATCAGTAGCGATGATACGGAAACGCTGAGCTTGCGCTTTCTTGAGCTGCTCCTCCAAGTCGTTCATGTCTCCATTAGCGTAACGGTAACGCACTGCCTTGCAAAGACGCACACCGTCAATGATAGACGCATGGTTGAGCGCATCGGAGATGATGGCATCCTCTTCGGTCAAGAGAGGTTCGAAGAGTCCACCGTTGGCATCAAAACAAGCGGCATAAAGGATCGTGTCTTCCGTTCCAAAGAAATCGGAGATGACGCGTTCGAGTTCCTTATGGGTGTCCTGCGTACCGCAGATGAAACGCACGGAAGCCATACCGTAACCGCGCGCATCCATACGGGCTTTTGCTGCCTCAATAAGCTCTTTGTTATCAGCGAGTCCGAGGTAGTTGTTCGCGCAGAAGTTGATGACTTCCTGTCCGCCTTCCACAGCAATACCGGAAGACTGCGGGGTGATGATCACGCGCTCGTTCTTATAAAGTCCTGCTTCGCGAATCTCATTCAGCGTTTTTTGCAGGTGTTGTTGAAAATCTTGATACATAATTAGCCTACCCCCGCCCCTCCCTAAAAGGAGGGGAGAAGGATTTTGTTTTAGATTATTCCTTGTTCCATGATAAATCACCTTGAACAGCTGCATCAAATGATGCCCTGTTCAAGCATAGCTGTCGCAACCTTCATAAAGCCGGCGATGTTAGCGCCTTTGACGTAGTCGATCGTGCCATCGGGCTGCGTACCATAACGGACACATTGCTCGTGGATTGATTCCATAATATGATGGAGACGCTCGTCCACTTCTTCGGCTTTCCAAGAGAGGTGCTCTGCGTTCTGTGTCATTTCGAGACCGGAGGTTGCTACACCACCTGCGTTGACCGCTTTGCCCGGCGCAAAGAGGACTCCGTTATGCTGGAAGAAATGGATTGCTCCCGGCTGACAGCCCATGTTCGATACCTCGCAGCAACACCAGCAACCGTTTGCTTTGAGTTCCTTGGCATCGTCCTCAGAGAGTTCGTTCTGAAAAGCACACGGCAGAGCGATGTCGCACGGAACAGACCATGCTTTCTTGCCTGCTGTAAAGGTACAGAGAGACGGGAATTTATCCGCCATGTCTTGCACTTTATTGCGGTTCGAAGCACGCATAACGAGCATGTAGTCGATCATTTCCTTGGTGATTCCGTCGGGGATAGCCACTACGCCGTCCGGACCGGAGATCGCCACCACTTTGGCACCGAGTTCAACCGCTTTCGTTGCAGCACCCCAAGCTACGTTTCCGAAACCGGAGAGCGCCACTTTCTTGCCTTTAATATCTTTGCCCGCGGTATGCAGGAGATGTTGTGTGAAATAGAGTGCGCCAAAGCCAGTAGCTTCCGGGCGAAGGATCGAACCGCCCCATGTCATACCTTTGCCGGTGAGGACACCTGTATGATATTCGCGCGCGAGTTTCTGGTACATGCCGTTGAGGAAACCGATCTCACGTCCGCCGACACCCACGTCACCTGCCGGGATATCCTGATCCGGACCGATGCAACGCCATAGTTCGAGCATGAATGCCTGACAGAAACGCATGATCTCCGCATCGGATTTGCCGACCGGATCAAAGTCCGATCCACCTTTCGCGCCGCCCATAGGCAGGGTCGTGAGCGCATTTTTGAAAGTCTGCTCGAAGCCCAGGAACTTGAGCATCGAAGGTGTCACGGCTCTATGGAAACGCAGACCGCCTTTATACGGGCCGATAGCGGAGTTGAACTGCACGCGGTAACCGAGGTTCGTCTGCACTTCGCCCTGATCATCAATCCACGTCACGCGAAACGTGAAGATACGGTCCGGCTCGACCATACGCTCCACGATTTTCGCAGCCTCAAACTCGGGGTGTTGGTTGTACACCTCTTCAATTGATTCGAGCACTTCTTGTACTGCCTGCAGATACTCTGCTTCACCCGGATGTTTCGCAGCTAATTGCTGCATAATGTTTTGTACTTTCATAATGTGTGTGTGTTTTAAATGGTATATTGTTATTAAAAAAATTTGCGTTTATTAGTATCTAATAAAAATCGGGTACAAAGTTACTGCTTTTTTTTGAAATATGCAAATATTTTAGCAATATTTTCAAAATTATTTGCCTGTCGATACCCCTCCGCCACCTCCGCCGAGACGTGAGGATTCGTCCAATTCGCCGACTTTGCGGTATTTATGTTGCTGTTGTTGACCGAACATCCATGTGATAGAAAGCATGACGCGCTGTTGGCGAACGGTCTGGCTATACCAGCTGGAATAGCCGGGTTGCTGTCCCATGTCGGTGGAAGTGAAACGCAAGGAACGCGCGAGGTCCTGGACGTTGAGGTTGAAGATCAGCCCTCGTTTCATGTACATTTTGCGGATGCCGAAAGAGAGGTAATAGGTGCTCTCCTGGCGCTCATAGCCGGTGGTCATCGGCGAAGACCAGTTGCCGTCAAGGGTCATGGTCCAATCCTTGGGCAAGTATGCCAAGAGTGTACCGCCGACATAGCCGTAGTGGTTGCCGAGCTGATAAACGGGCTTGCCATCGGGCTTCAAGTCATAGGATTTATTAAGGAAATGATACCAACCGGCATTGACAGTGAGTGCAAGCCAAGCCCCAACTAATTGACGATTTGACGATTTACGATTTACGATTTCGCCTTCGGCGGCTTGAGAGTTAGAGAACTTCGGCACAAGGGGCAGTTCGGTCAAAGAGAGGTTACCTCCGTGGGTTGTACAAGTACCAAAATTGACCCACCGCATTCTACCCGTTCCATCCGCAAGGATATCCGTTTTGCGGTTAAACATATTTTGCGTGTGCGCAAAATTGAAGGTCAAGTTGAAATATTGCGTCCACGAGAAATGCAGCTCGACATCGTTGTTAAACTCCGGTGAGAGGTTCGTATTTCCTTCCTGATAACTATAAGCATCCACATACGTACGGAAGGGGTTCAGCATCCAATAATTAGGTCGTTTGATGCGTCGGGTGTATGATGCAGACACGGCAATCGGTTGTTGGAGTTTGCCCAGCGGCGACGAGGTATAACCGACATAGGCTGTGGGGAAGGGATCAAAATAGGACTTGTTGGTGACCGAATCCGCAGAAGTCCAGTTACCATGGGAGAAGGTATATTCGCCGCGCAGGCCGAGTTTGGCTGACCAGTGTTCGCCGAACTGCTTTCCGACCGATATATATGCCGCCGCGACGTGCTCCTGATACAGGAAATTGGAGATCGTTTGCGGTTGTTTGACATTGTTAATGGTGGAGTCTGTTGTCATGCGGTTATCGGTGGAAGAGAGCGCGTACTTGACGCCGGTCTCGATCATGCCGGTTTGCCAGAACTTGGTCTGGAAATCGAGCTTCGCCGAATAGATGTCCGCAGCTTGACGGGTATTGATGTCCAAGTTCAGCGAACGGGTGCCGAAGTCTGTCTTTTGCAGGTTAGCGGAACGTGTGGAATAACGGTTGTAGTCCACGTTGACGGTCAGTTCACGTTCCAGCGCCTCATTGAAGGTGTGCGTGAAGTTGAGGTTCGCCGTGTGTTGCGGAGCCTGCGTAGCGGTGTTCGTCGCCGTTTTGGAGAACGTGGTGTCCGAGCCGTTCACGGTATAGCCGATATTGCGATCGTCGATGATGTCTTGGCGCATGCGCATATACGGCACTTGCAGAATAAAACCGAACGTGTTTACCGAATCAATATACCAATCGTTGCCGAGTTTGAGCATATAATACTGAAAATCAAGGTTATAACCGGAATACGAATAGTTCTCGATTGCCTGTTTCGAGCCTATTTCCGGCACTGTTCTGCGGGTCTCAAAATCGACATCATTCTGGGCATAAACCTGCGTGAGTTGGCCGAAGGTATAGGTCTTTTCTCCGCGATAATTGAGGTTAAGCGAGACCATTTCGTTATTCAGCCAGCGTTTGACATCGCTGAAATACATACCGCCATACCCCACAGAAAGCATACCATTGAGACCTTTCATCATGTTGCGTTTGGTCTTGATATTGATGATACCACCCTGCCCTGACGCATCATATTTGGCAGAAGGATTGGAGATGATTTCGATTTTTTCGATAGTGTTTCCGTCCGTTCCATCGAGCATCGCTTTGAGTTGCTGCCCGGAGAGATATGAGGGTTTGCCGTCTATCCAAATCTCTACCCCTTTGCCGTTGACCGTGATGTTTCCGTCCTTATCAATCCGCACGCCCGGCGAGCGGCGAAGAATATCGTTGCCGTTCGAGCCTGCTGACAAAGGAGAGGCGGAGACATTCACCACCAGTTTGTCCATTTGGCGTTCAATGAGCGGTTTCTTGGCTTTTACCTCTACTTCGGCAAGGCGTTCGGTCTCTTCGCGGAGTACAAAATCCGGTCCGCCGAAAGCGGTGTGATAACCGATATAGGAGGCTTGGATGAGAAACCCCTCCCCGGCCCTCCCCACAAGGGAGGGAGATTCAATGCTGTACTTTCCCTGCTCGTCGGTGATGGCACCGGTGATGAGGGATGAGTCTTTGTCAAGAACCGAGATCGTGACAAAGGGCATCGGTGTACCCTTGGAATCGATGACAGAACCTTTGATCGTTTCTGCGCCGAGAGCTACAGAACATAGCAAGAACATTCCTAAAAAGAACTTTTTCATAACATGCAATTTTAAAATTTTGTGCAAAGGTACAGCTTTTTGCGCAAATGGTATATGAAAAAACGGACATTGCGGTGTTTTTATGCAAAAAAGACCGAAAAATCTTGTGTCAGCGGAATTCCGAGCATTCTGAATTGCCCGGGAGAGACACACCCCATCTGTTGAAACTCCAGCGCAGCGTGGCTCAGATCATAATAACCATGCCGCATGACGGTAGCGAGAAGATCAATGGATGCGCCTTGTGAGGCTTGAAGTTGCATATCTTGGAGGGTACTATGAAAACGCCTCAAGCGGACAAACTGCTTCGGCGGAATTCCCACATAATTACGAAAGACGCGCAGGAACTGGCGTTCTCCGAGGCATGCCACAGATGCCATTTCGGCGGCAGAGATATTCCCTTTCGCCTCATCGCAAGCGGCTATCACTTTGCGAAGCCGCGTGTAGTTAATATCTGTTTTTTGCGGGATGCGTCCCAGGAAGAAAGCATCTAACTGCGGTGCTATTTCCTCGGCATTGGACGAAGAACGAAAGATCTGATCCAAGTGCATCAGCCCCTCGTCCCCACTTTCGTGTGCGGTCAGCACTTTGCCGGACAAGCTCTGCAAATCCATGTTTGTCAGGACATGCATACCGCCCGGTTCAAAATCCAGCATCATCCCTTCAAACCAACCGCTGAGGGTCGTCAGCCCCAACGTGGTCTGGTTCGCTCCGAGCAACATCAATTCGCCGGATTGCTTTCCGCCGATTTCCACCACGGCATTCCTAACGAAGATGAAACTGCCGTAATTGGGCAGCAAGGGTTGCACATGTTTGCCGTTCACAAACCGCGGGTCTTCCGACGGCGGTGCCATCGTATCCGTTGAGCCCTCCGCCCGCACAAACACATAGCGGGAGATATAAGGCCGCAAGGCTTCTGTGGGATATATGATCTGGAAATACATCAGCTTACTTGTTTACGGAGATAGACAAAGAAGGTGGTTCCTTTGGACGATGTGTCGAACTCAATACGTCCGCCGGAAGCCTCGACGATGTGTTTGGAGATAGCAAGACCGAGCCCGTTGCCGTTGGATTTGGTAGTGAAGTTCGGCCGGAAGATACGCGGCTGTATATCTTCCGGGATGCCGGTACCATCGTCTGAGATGGAGATTTGCACTTCGCGGTCGGAGAAAGCGGCATTGAGCACAACGATGATATCAGTCGGCGAAGCCTGCAGCGCATTGCGGATGATGTTCACAAAGACCTGGCTGATCTGCTCTTTGTCGGCACGCACGATGACGCCGGAGTCGGGACCGACATAGCGGACAGGTATCTGTTCGTCGTTCTCGCGTTGCAGGGTAATGACGTTCGACAGTTTCTCCGCCACGTCCACTTCGGTCGTGACGACCTCGGGCTGTTTGGCGAACGTGGAGAATGATTGCGCGATATGCGCCAAGTTATCTATCTCCGCGATGAGCATTTTGGTGGTCTTTTCGAAATAGGCGTCAAACTGGTCGGTACCATATTTGAGTTGCAGTTTCTGCACGGAGAGCTTCATCGGTGTCAGCGGGTTATTGATCTCATGGGCAATTTGCCTTGCCATCGTTCTCCAAGCCCCTTCACGCTCTGCGTTCGCCAACTTCTCCGCAGATTCTTCCACTTGGTCCACAAGGATGTTATAACGTTCGACGAGGGCACCTAACTCATCATGATAAGGATAATCAATGTGATTTTCTTTGGCTCCCATCTCAAACCGGCGCATCTTATCCGTAAGCATCGTGATCGGCGAGGTGATGGAACGCGTTGCCAGATAGGAGAACGCGAGCGACAAAATCAAGGCAATGAGGTATGCCGGGATAAGACGCATCAACAACGCTTGCACTTCGGCATTGCGGGTCTGCTCGCTCAGAAAATACGGCACGGCTATATAACCGATGGGCACAAAAGCACCATTATGGAACGGCAAATACGCAATGAGGTAAGGCTGATTCTGTATCTGCTCATAACACAGCGCTATATGGTCATCGCTGAAGAAAGGCTTGTTGACACTCATGCTGCGCGAGAGAATACCACCGTCGAAGAGTTGCGGCGAAGAGGACGCTAACAATTCGCCTTCCAGCGAATAGACATGCAAATCCTGCTGCATATCAATACTGAGGTCACGCAGGTCTATCGCCAAACCGGACGACTGATTCGACGTCAAGGTCACGTCCCAATAATACAAGGAACGCAGATACGATTGGATATACTCGGCGCGAGTGATCAGTTCATGCCGTTGTTGCTGCGCCACACTCGAATAGACATAACGGATCGACATAATGAGCGTAAACACAAAAATGATGGTCACACAGGCGAATACCACAAAGAGGATTCGCGTAGTAATACGCTTGTTTCGGAGCGATATTTGGAACTTATCTGACATAATTAACACGTTTTCGCTTGCAAAGGTACTAAAAAATTTGCATATATGCAAAAAAATATGTATCTTTGCAAACTTTTTCGCAAAAAATTATTTATGGTACAGATTTTTACAGCATTTTTGCTTGGTTTACTCACTATTTTGGACCCTTGCACGCTGATGACCAGCATCACGGCGATAGGTTACATTGACAAAGAGATCAACAACAAACGAATGGTTCTTACCAACGGTCTGATGTTCGTTCTGGGTAAATTAGCTACATACGTGTTACTCAGTATTCCGTTCCTTATGGGGGCTCAGACGGACGGCATTCAACACCTGCTTGCGCATTGGGGAGAACCTATTTTGGCAGGATTCATGTTCGTCTGCGGCATTGTGCTGCTTTTCAGCGGACATCATCACCATGAGCATGACCACGGAATCAGCAAATGGCTCAAAGACACCGACAGCAAAGAGAGTTGGCTATGGTCATTCATTCTTGGTATCTTCTTTGCCATCGCATTCTGTCCGCACAGATTGGTGTATTTCCTGACGATGATCGACATCACACTTACGTTGCCGAGCACATGGAATTGGGTAATGCCGGTTGTTTTCAGTTTAGGAACCGGTCTGCCGATCATGCTCATTGCATGGTTAGTAAGTTACAGCGCGGTTAGCATCGCCAAACTGACAAGCCGTATGGGTACGTTCGAGAAATGGTTCCGGCATATTTGCGCCGTGTTGTTCCTGGTGTTGGGTGTGTATCTGGCTATCCACTGCGTAATCGAATATCACGAACACGAACACGACGGATGTTGCCATCACCATCATACGGAATTGATAATTGACAATTGATAATTGATAATTAGAGTGGCTTCGGAAGGTTTTCAATTCAAGCAGTTTTACATCCGGCACGACCGGTGCGCCATGAAAGTGGGCACCGATGGTGTGGTGTTAGGTTGCTGGGTAATAACTCCACCCTATCCCTCCCCACAAGGGAGGGAAATAAGAATTCTCGATGTTGGAACGGGCTCCGGGCTTATTGCGCGCATGTTGATGCAACGTTTTCCCGAAGCCGAAGTTGAAGCCATCGACATTGACGAGGCCGCAGTAGAACAGGCACGCGAGAACGGGGTAAACGCTTATCTGAGCCGCTTGCAGGATTGGAAAAATGTCAAATGTCAAATGTCCAATGACAAATGCTATAACTTGATTGTAGCGAATCCTCCTTATTTTCAGAACAGCCTCAAGAACCCGGACAAAGGACGTGAGTTAGCACGGCACACGGACAGCCTGAGTTATAGCGATCTGCTGCATCACAGCGCGCGGCTACTGACCGAGAACGGACAGTTGGCGCTTATTCTGCCGGCTGAATCCGAGGCGGAGATCATTGCCCTCGCAGCCACAGAAGGTCTGTCTCTCGTGCGCGTAACGCGCGTATATAGTAAGGTGTCGAAACCCGCAAGGCGCGTGTTGCTGCAATTTGTCCACTCCGCATCACAAGAGGGCGAACTCACGCCGATTGAAGACCAACTCGTTTTGGAAGATGACCACGGCGGACGTTCGGAAGCATACCGGGAATTAACAAAGGACTTCTACCTGTGAGGCAGAAGTCCTTTTTCTATCAGCCAAGATTGGCTGATTGTTATTTCGCTACATTCACCGCGCGCACCTCGCGGATGACGGTCACTTTGATCTGACCCGGATAGGTCATCTCATCCTGAATGCGTTTCGCCAAATCGAAGGAGAGAAGTTCGGTATCCTTATCGGAAATCTTATCTGCCCCTACGATCACACGCAGCTCGCGACCGGCTTGCAGTGCGTACGTCTTCACAACCCCCGGGAACGACATTGCGAGGTTCTCCAGGTCATTCAGACGCTTCACGTAACTCTCGACGATCTCTCGACGAGCTCCCGGGCGTGCGCCGGAAATAGCATCGCAGGCTTGTACAATCGGCGCAATGATAGTGGTCATCTCACACTCATCGTGGTGTGCTCCCACTGCATTGCATATCTCGGGTTTCTCACCGTATTTCTCACACAGCTTCATACCCAATTCTGCGTGCGGCAGTTCCACATCATCATCTGCCACTTTACCTATATCGTGCAACAATCCGGCACGTTTGGCCGCCTTGACGTTCAGACCTAACTCTCCTGCCATCGCGGCACAGAGGTTCGCGGTCTCACGGCTGTGTTGCAGCAGGTTCTGGCCGTACGAAGAGCGGTATTTCATCTTACCCACCAAACGGATCAGTTCCGGATGCAGACCATGAATACCAAGGTCGATCGTGGTACGTTTGCCGACCTCAACAATCTCGTCTTCTACTTGTTTGGTCACTTTTGCCACCACTTCCTCGATACGCGCGGGGTGAATACGTCCGTCCTGTACCAACTGATGCAGCGCCAGACGGGCTATCTCACGACGTACGGGATCAAAAGCGGACAGTGTGATAGCTTCCGGGGTATCATCCACCACGATCTCCACTCCGGTTGCGGCTTCCAGCGCACGGATATTACGTCCCTCACGACCGATGATTCGGCCTTTGACCTCATCGTTCTCAATATGGAAAACAGAAACGGTGCTCTCTGCCGCGGTCTCAGAAGCCACACGTTGAATGGTTTGGATGATGATTTTCTTCGCCTCTTTGTTTGCCTCCAAGCGGGCATTGTCCATGATCTCATTGATATAGGACATAGCTGCGGTCTTCGCCTCGTCTTTGAGCGTCTCCACCAACTGTTTCTTAGCCTCTTCAGCAGACATGCCGCTCAACTGCTCCAACTGTTTCTCAGCCTGTTGGTGCATTTTCTCCACCTCCTGCTGCTTGTAGTCCAAAGCCTGCTGGCGCTGTTCTACTTGCTGTGCTTTTTGGTTCACTTCGTTGAGGCTTCGCTGAACATCTCCCTGGCGCTGATTCAACTGCTGCTCACGCTGTTGCAAACGTTGTTCGTGTTGCTGTATGCGTTTGTCCTGCTCGCGTACGGTGTTATCGTACTCCAGTTTCAGGGCGATAAATTTCTCCTTTGCCTCAACAATCTTGTTTTTCTTCACCACTTCTGCCTCTTCCTCTGCTTTTTTGAGCAGGTTGACAGCGGCAAAACGGCTGATCAAGTAGTATATTCCGGCTCCCAACAAGAGACCCACTACTCCACAAATAATTGCTGTAATCATTGATTTATCGTTTTGTTTATTAATTGATTAAGTTCTTTTATTTCTTTTTCTACGGGTGCAATGCTTTTCTCTCTTGCATCGGATTGAAGAGCCACTGCTACCTCCAACGCCGTGTACATCCATAATTGTTCTGCGGATGCGTTCGGACGGATTTTCAAGTAGTATTGATAGCGACGATTTAACAGTTCCGCCGCTTTGCGATAATTGGGTTCTTGCTCTCGGGGCACATCCAAGCCCACGGTATGAGCATCCAAGTGCAAATTAATATGTTGCTTGTCCGGAACCACCTTTTATCCTTTGTACTTTATTTTTTCAACGCTGCTATAGCACGATCTACTTGTGCTATCAAGGCATTGATGCGTTTATACGCCTCCTCGCTACCTTCCGCGCTTATCAACGCGTTTGCCATAGCGATGCGTTTGTTTTGTTGCTGTAATTGCTGCAACTCGCTATGCGTCCGGATCAACTCCTGACGCTGTTTCTCGATGTCCTCCCGCAAAGCAACATTCTCCTGTTGCAGCGCCTCGTAACGCTGCAACAAGAGATGTAGATTTTGCGACAGTTCATCAAGAGCTTGCATCGATTTTCAATTGTCAATTATCAATTGTCAATTAGAAAGAGTATCCAACGCCCAGACCGATAACACCGAGGAACTGTACGCGCTCTGCCTCTACGCCTGCTTTATCAGCGATCAAAGTACCATTGTAATACTTGAGGTTCGTGCTAATCGTCACTTGCAGACATTTCAGGAACTGATAACCCAGCGAGCAGGTCCAATCCACATCAAAACGTCCGAAATGACGGTTGTTGTTCGACCACATATAATAACCGGTATAAGTCTCACCGGGGTGCGATGTCTCCCACGCTTCCTTCAGGTTAAAACCTTTGTCCTGATACGGAGTAAAGAGACTGAGCGTCGTGCCCAACTTCAAATCCTTGTACGTATAAGCAATGCTTCCCTTGAAACTCAAACCGAACTCAGCACGTGCGCTGCGATAAATAGGATCACCAATTTTGTAGGAATGAACACCCTGTGTCATTGCCTCTTTAGCATAAGTGAACGTACCGATTGTACGCTGTAAATCGCTGCGGATATCAGCATAATCCGCTACCTGCTGATCGAAATCGTAAGCTGCAACAGCTGCTTCATAAGTGGCGCGGTCAATCTCACCATTATTGTATTTGTCCAAATACATGGACATGTAGCGCTCCTCGGTATATTTTCTATTCCATGCGTCACCAATATATGCTGTGGTGATACGACCTGCAATAGGAGACAGATAGATCGAGAAATCTGCGCCTTTGTAACTCTTCTTCCAATCAATACCGACGGAAATGTCCGTATAAGAAGGAGCTAACCATTTTGACATAATAGGATCAAAGCCATCCTGATACTTGCGACCGATAGCGTACTGGCTCTGGAATCCGGCATTTACTGTCAAATACCACATTTCCTTGAATTCCCAACCGAATTTGGTCGTCAGTTTGATATTATCGGTAGATTTCTTAAGAGCATCCTCTTTGGCATCCTCCCAAGTCATACCGAAATCCGTGTCGAGGTTAGTCTCCCACGCCATCGCATCTTTCTTGTAAAGCAAGTGCAACTTCGCATATACGAAGCCGTTCATGTTGTTCTTACCTCCGGCAGCCCAGTTTACCAAACCCGTTGCAGCAGCATTCAATCCCACTGTTCCGTCAAATTTCCATGGATTCTCAGGCACTGCCTCTTCCTGAGCCATCATGGACATTGCTGCGATCATACACAGCGAAAGAGTAAAAATTGATTTTTTCATACTATTAAAATTATTGTATTACATTAATATTTGTGTGCATACGCACTTTCTTTCTCAAAAAATCGCACAAAGTTACAAAAAATTTTCCACATCTGCAAATATTTTTGACCAAGACAGCCATTTTTTTGCAAAAAAGTCAATTTTTACACACTTTTTTATAATATGTACACACGCGTATGGATTTTTTTTTGTAATTTTGCACCGTGAATTAGTATCGCCTCTTTTTTAGCTATATTTCGCCGTAATTCGGAATAGAAGCGCATAAAAAATAAGAATCGGAGTTTTGTCGGTCTTGAGTCGGTCTTGAGTCGGTCTTGAGTCGGTCTTGAGTCGGGTTCAAAATGGAGATATGCCGAAAGGATTCAACACTAAATGTCGTAAATATAAACAAAAACAAACATATGAAAAACATTTTAAAAAAGAGTTTATTTGCCGCAGCGCTACTTGTAGTGACTTTTGCAAACGGGTATGCAGCAGATGTCGTTTGGGATTTCTCCGAAGCCAGCGCACAAAGTTTAGCGAACAATAGCACTTATTCGTTCCTGGCGTCAGATGGAACCACAGAAATGCGCTACACCGCAGGATCAAGTGATGCAATAGTTGCTCCAAGCGGATCTAAAGCCGGCTATTTGAAAGAAAACGGAAAAACCGGAGGTGGATCAGCAAAAGACACGGACGGAACAACAGCCATTAACAAGAATCGCTTGATCCGGCTTTTTGTTACCGGAACTGGTACGTTAACTATTAGTTGTACGGATAATATCGGAGTGTACAACATATACGACGGACAAGGAGGAACGGCATTAGCTGAAGCCTATTCCGCCAATAATCCATCGGCAACTTTAACTGTTAACAACTTACTTTGGATAGAAACCTCCGCAAAAGGATACATTAACAAAATCACATGGACCCCATCGTCCGAAGGCGGCGGCAACGAAGGAGGAGGATCCTCTGGGGGCGGAGAAACTCCCGGTGGTGATTCTCCCGGTGGTGATACTCCCGGTGGTGGAGCCACACCTACTCCTTCCGGCAGCGGATCGGATGAAATCATTAAAGTGGTTCTAAGTGGAGAAAGAGCTGCTACTCAAATAGTTACCGGTACTATTGGAGGTACTTCGGCGGTAAAGAACATGGGATCATCGTCTCCATATAAACTGAATTCCGACGGAGCCTATGTTTCGCTGGTATTGGCTTCTGGTTCTTTTGAAGCAACGGATACCCTGCTCATTGATGGCAGCAAAAAAATGCAGGTTTACTATGGAACAGCCGGAGAGGGAACAGAGTTACTGACCACAGAAGCTCCTAATAATGGCGTAATTGTCACACCGCTAACAGGACTTCCTGCCGGGCAAAACAGCATTTACGTATATCGTACATCAAGTACATACAATGGAACATTGACCTATATGGCCGTTCATCGTCCCTCTAATGGCGGCGGAGACACTCCTTCTACAGTAGCCGTTACCGGTGTTACGCTCAATAAAACCGCAACTTCCATTGAGCAAGGTCAAACAGAAACCTTGACCGCTACCGTTCAGCCTAATAACGCAACGAACCAAAACATCTCTTGGTCTTCTTCCGATGAGAGCGTTGCCAAAGTAGCAGATGGCGTTGTTACCGCCCTCAATGCCGGCACAGCAACCATCACTGTAACCACCGAAGATGGCAATAAGACCGCTACTTGCAACGTAACGGTTACAGCTCCGGCGGCACCTATTGAAGTAACCGGGATCTCCATCAAAACCGCTACGGAAATAGCTATCGGTGGCACAGAGACACTGACCATCATTTACACCCCTGCCGATGCCAACACCGGCAAAGAGGTAACATGGTCCAGCAGCGACGAAACCGTGGCTAAAGTGGATGCTAACGGCATAGTGACAGGCCTCAAAGCTGGCACTGCCACCATCACCGCCACCTCCAAAACAAAGAGTTCAATCACCGCTTCTTGCACTGTGACCGTCAAAGCGATATCGGTTGAAAACGTGACCGTTACCCCTGCTACAGCCACGCTTCAGATCAATGGTACAACTACCCTTTCTTACACCGTTTTGCCAAACAATGCAACCGACAAAACCGTTTCGTGGTCATCAGACAATACCAACGTAGCTACTGTGGACGCTAACGGCAAAGTGACAGGTGTGGCAGAAGGAACCGCGACGATTACCGTTACCACAACAGACGGCAACAGAACAGCTACCTGCCTCGTCACCGTGCAAGCCGGCAAAACCTTACCGGAAACAGGTTTGACAGCTCACACTCCGGAAATTTACGAAGACCCCAAGGGCTATAACACGCCGTTGGTGACATTCAACAACCGCGACTACGAGGTATATTACGTCGTTCGTGATCCTTCCGGAAGCAACATTTGCATTGATACCAAAACAGGGGACAAAGTAGCCGGTATTACCACCGGAACGGACAAAACGGTGAAAGCCAGAGACAACTGGTTTGAATTGAAAGCCAGTAACGGCAAGGGCGGAGACGGCAACGCCGGCGCAAAAGATGAGTTCAAAGAGACATCGGTTCAGTGCGTCAAGATGAATAGCGGCAATGAAATGGTATTCCAGGTTAAGGGATTTGACCAGTTCAACTTCTACGGAAAAGACAACAACAAAGATGCAAGCAAAGGCAAACAATTTGAGGTATATGTTGACGATGTCAAAGTTTCCGGAGCTCCTGTGGACGGCTATGCGATCCACCGCTATGAGATGACCACCGCGGAGCACGTCATCCGCTTGGTGGGTATCGGTGAGTCGGATAACAAACTAACCGGTTTCTCCCTCCGTGTATCGAATGATCCGATTGTTCGTCACCTCAAGGGACCGAAAGACCAAACGGCTTATCAGACCAAACCGATCGAACCGGTTGTTTTCCGTGTTCGTCGGGCGGAGAGCTACAGGCTGACTTGGGTCGGTGGCAAAGAGATTCCGGGTCTTGCGCTGAACGCCACCACCAACGACTCCGTTTTCCTGCAAGGCACGGCCGATGCTGCTGTCGGATCCTATATATATAAGGTGGAGGCACTGGATGCCAGCGGCAATGTAGCATCCTTTGAGCAAGGCACGGTCACCATTCAGACGCAAGTCTTCGATGCCAAGAACGGCAATGATTTCTCGACCAACATCGCCGAGCCGATTAAACCGATGAACTTCCTCTTCTACGCCTCCAATAGTTCCGACATCACTCTTTCTTGTGACATCGAGGGCTTGACGCTGACGTACGAGAAAGACAGCATCGCCGTATTAAGCGGTACGCCGGCTTTGGGTACCGCCGAAGGCGAACACACCTATTCCATCTCTGCGGCAGGAGGAAATACCATCACCGGTAAGATCAACATCGTTGTGCCGGATCCGTATTTCGAACCTATCGCCGAGGCAAAAGTGCGTGACGGCAGTTCTATCACGTTTGTGATCATCGTCCGCCATGCTCAAAACGTGACCGTAACTGGTCTGCCGAACGGTTTCACCAGCAATTACAACAGCGCAACAGACACGCTTACCATTTCCGGCACGGCGAACGTCGGTGGGCCTTATCCAAAGAGTATTGAGTTCACCATGACGGCAACGCCGCGTTATGAAGGGAAAGAGCAAAAGACCGAAAAGGGCAAACTGATTGTTATTGACCCAAATGCCAAAGCCGTTTTGGTGGTCTGCAAAGGTATCAAAAAGGCGAATGACGATCCTTACTGCAAGTACTTGGGAGGACAAGGTTTCGACATCACCTTGCGTGAGCAGGACGTTTTAGCCGGATCGAGTTACGAGGCATTTGACCTCCTTCTGATCTCCGAGACCGTGGATGCCAATAACGAAGAAGTACTCAAACTCGTTCGCGGCGAAGTAAGTCTGCCTGTACTGAATATGAAAGGTTTCACGTACTCCCCGGGACGCGTTTCACCTGCCGGCTGGGGTGAACCGGACAATGGAGCTGTGGACACTTTAGACACCAAGAACATAGGCTGTAACATCATCCTGCAACGCGCGGAACATGAGATCTTCAAACAACTCACTTATCCGGTTAACGGCAAGACAGTGAAGATCTTAGACACTTATACCAAACGCGGTGTCATGCCGATTGCGGTCAATAAACAAGGTGCACTCTGTTTGGCAACCGCGGCTACACGTGGCGTGGATTACTACTCCGAAGGACCGCTCCAAACGGCTATTCATGAGATCCCGGCTTCGGAGCGCAACGGACACAAATACATCTGTTTGCCGCTTTCCGCAAACGCTACTCTCACCACGCAGGGTAAGAAACTCATCGACGGCATTGTAGAGTACCTGTTGAGCAGCACTCCTACCGCTGTAGCACTTCCTGTTCTGCGCATTGACCGATTCGCGGTAGAAGGCTTCGAAGGCAAGATCGACCAGACGAGCAACACCATTGAACTGGTTTTGGAAGAGGCGGATTACAAAGCCTTGGACAGCCTCACTTCCGTAGCACCGGAGATCACCATCGCCGATGACAGTTTGACCCACGTTCTGCCGGCTACCGACACACTCAGTATGGCGCATTGCACTTTCATTCCGATGGTCTTCACCGTAACGGATTATATCAACGTACGCGCATACTCCGTTTCCGTCCGCGTCATCCGCGCACAAGGCTTGGAGGATGTTGAAGCATACACCGTCGGAGAATGGATCAACATCTATGATATCTACGGTCGCAAAGTGGCTACTACCAACGAGGACATCTACACTATGGCTTTGCCGAGAGGTGTATATATCATCCAAACATCCAAAGGTAACACACTCAAAATAATGAAATAAATCCATGCGTACTGAAAACGAATTGCAAGGAGTGACGTTGTTGGGAAACCAGCACACGCAATATAGCGACAATTATAATCCCGAGGTGTTGGAGACCTTTCCCAACAAACATCCGGAGAACGAGTATCTCGTGACTTTCAACTGCCCGGAGTTCACTACCCTCTGCCCCAAAACAGGACAGCCGGATTTCGGACACCTGTACATCAGTTATATCCCGCGCGAGCAGATGGTGGAGAGCAAGAGCCTCAAGCTATACCTCTTCTCTTTCCGCAACCACGGAGATTTCCATGAGGATTGCGTCAACATCATCATGAAAGATCTGGTCAAACTGATGGATCCCAAGTATTTGGAAGTAACCGGCTATTTCATGCCCCGCGGAGGTATCAGCATTTACCCCTTCGCCAACTATGCCGATGCCGAACACCAGGAACTCAAAACCCTGCGACTGAGAGAACAAATGACGAATGTACTCAATCGCCAATAAACCGCGAAGCGGAAAAATCGTCAAATCGTCAAATCGTCAAATCGTCAATATGAAAGATAGTATTATCGTCTTATCCGGTGGATTAGATTCCACCACCATGTTATACGAATACCAATACCGTATTGGTATGGCGCTTTCTTTCCATTACGGAAGTAACCATAACGACCGCGAGTTGGAGTTTGCCAAACTTCATTGCGAGCGTCTTGGTATTCCACATATGGTCATTCGTCTGCCCTTCATCAAGCAGTTCTTTCAGAGTTCTTTGCTTTCCGGTGCGGACGCTATACCCGAAGGCAACTATGACGAAGAGAACATGAAATCAACCGTTGTACCATTCCGCAATGGAATTATGCTGTCCATCGCTGCCGGTATCGCGGAGAACAACAAGTTCCAGTACGTCATGCTCGCTAACCATGCCGGAGATCATACCATCTACCCGGATTGCCGCCCGGAGTTCGTGGAGGCGATGAACAATGCGATTCATTTCGGCACATGGAACGGAGTGCAGCTACTAACGCCCTATACCAACCTCACCAAAGCGGAAATAGCCACACGCGGCAAGGAATTGCACCTTGACTACTCCGAGACTTGGAGTTGCTACAAAGGCGGAGAACATCATTGCGGCGTGTGCGGAACCTGCCGCGAACGTAAAGAAGCACTCGCGCAAGCCGGCATTGAGGACAAAACAATCTATGACAACTAAATCGTCCAATAAATCATAAATCGTAAATCGTCAAATCGTCAATTATTTTATGTATTACGTAGAAAAAAGAATAGAAATCTCCGCGGCGCATAATTTGATGTTGTCATATGAGAGCAAATGCGAAAATCTGCACGGCCATAACTGGATTATTGTGGTTTATTGCAAGGCCAAAGAGTTGAACCAGGACGGCATGGTCACGGACTTCACGCACATTAAGAAAGTAGTGAAGGACACCTTTGACCATAAATATATCAATGAGATCCTGGATGTCAATCCCTCCGCAGAAAACATCGCCAAATGGATCTGCGATCATGTAGAGAACTGCTACAAAGTCTCCGTTCAGGAATCAGAAGGCAACACCGCCATCTATGAAAGAGACTAATAATTAATTGTGAACCCTCGTGACCTCGTGATCTCGTGATCTCGAAATATTGAAAATTGCGAAATAAATTGGCATACAGAGTTAACGAAATATTCTTTACCCTTCAAGGCGAAGGAGCGCACAGCGGCATTCCCGCTGTGTTCGTTCGCTTTAGCGGATGTAATCTCCGCTGCCCTTGGTGTGACACGGAGTTTGCCGAATACAAAGAGATGTCTGCAAAGGAGATTGTCGATGAGATGCAAACGCTGTATGACATGCCCAATGAGCGCCGTAAAATGTGTGTTCTCACCGGCGGTGAGCCATCGCTACAGGTAGATAAACCGCTGATTGACACCTTGCACGAAGCAGGTTTCTATATCTGCATTGAGACCAACGGCACGCACCCGTTGCCGGAAGGTATTGACTGGATCACCTGTTCGCCCAAAGAAGGAAGTCTTCAGCATGCAGCCATCAGCCATCAGCCGCCTTTGGCACTCAAAAAAGTGAACGAAGTGAAAGTGGTCTTCACCGGCACGTATGATCCCGAAATATGGAGAAAGCAGTTGGAAGCCGAACACTGGCTCCTACAGCCGCTCCGTTATAACGGCGAATGGCTCTTACAGAGCGGTATTGATGATTTTGAGATAGACAGCAATGATAACTTGGACGACACCGTGCGGTATATTCTCGCGCACCCCTTCTGGCGTCTAAGCGTCCAACTCCACAAAATAGCCGGTCTCCGTTAAGAGCCCGGCTATTATTTTAACAGCTTAACGCGTTAACGCGCGAAGCGCTTAATACTGCGCTGCATCATAAACCGCGTCCGCTACCTCTGAGCCTTTGAGACGCTCGATAATACAGAACGCGAAATCAGAAGACAAGCCCGGACCTTTCGCCGTAATGATATTCTGGCTCTCTACCACCAGACCACCGACATAACTTTCGCCCAGAGGCTCCTGGCAACCCGGATAACAAGTTGCTTGTTTGCCCTCCAAGATACCTAATTTACCGAGAACCATCGGCGCTGCACAAATAGCGGCTATCAGTTTGCCGGCTTTGTTATGCTCCACCAATAACTCGCAAAGCGCTGAACAATCGCCTAACTTGGTCTGTCCACCGGGAAGGATGAGCATCTCTGCGTCCGAGAAATCAATTTTATCAATCAATCCGTCCGCCTCTACAGCGATATTATGCGCTCCGAGAACCATGGGATTGCCCGTTACAGAAACGGTTGTTACTGCAACATTTGCACGGCGAAGCAAATCAATGGTAGTGATAGCCTCGATTTCCTCAAATCCATTGTCTAAAAATAGATAATTCATACAATTTACGATTTAACGATGTACGATTAGTTTAACTTAAATATATAGGTGATTGTTCCGATCTGATCATGTTCGCCCTCTGTGAACTTGGCTTTACGCGCTGCGTCGAGAGCGAGTTGTTGGGTTTGTTTGTCTGACACGTCACCGCCTTTGATAGTAGCGCTTACCACTTGTCCGGCAGCGTTCACACGTATCTGCACAACTACTTTACCCTCCTGACTGAAAGTGTTCGAGGGTTGCGGTAACGTACCTTTTATACCACGTCCGGCGAGCGACCATACATTGCCGCCGACCGATCCGTGCCCCACTACAGGGTTTCCTTTTTGTCCGGCTCCCTGGCTGTCTCCGGAACCGGTTGTATTGCCACTCTGTCCGAAGAGCGAACCCATCGCATTGGCTTTTGCCACCGCCTCCGCCTGTTTAGCCCGTTCTGCCGCCTCAGCTGCCTCACGCGCCTTGCGTTCCTCTTCCTTGCGCGCTTGCTCTTCGCGTTGGCGTTGCAACCGTTCCGCTTCGGCTTGTCTGCGTGCTTTCTCCGCTTCTTCCTGCTGCTTGCGCAAAGCGAGCGATTCTTCGTCCTCCTGCGTCATGAGATTGTTATCGGAAGGCGCGGAAGAAGGAGCCGGAGAGGTCGGTTGAGGAACAGGAAGAGGAATAGCCTCCGATTGTTCCGCCATATATCCTCCTGCTTCTGCCACTTCGCCAAAAGCCACCTCAACGCCTTCTTGTTCTTCAGGAACCACTGCCGTAAGGTATATAAACCATAACAGCAGGAACACGATGAACATGAAAAGCGCTGTGCCCACAGAAGCAACAATATGTCTCTCTTGCTTTTTCGTCATCTTTTGGTAGCTACTACAAGACGCATATGATGTTCGTTCGCAACGTCGAGCACGCGAACAACTTCTTTGTACGCTACGTCTTCATCAGCGTGCAGAGCGATATACATCGTTGAATCCGAAGCCTGAATACCACAGAGGTATGCCTCCAAATTCACCGGATCTACAGGAATTGGTTTCTCCTTACCCAACGCCACAAAATAGTTACCTAAGTTGTCAATGGACACCTTAGCTACCTGCGGGCGCGTCACTTGTTTGGCGCGCGACTGAGGAAGGTTGATCTTAATATCATTGGGCGAGGACATGGTACTTGCCATCACGAAGAACAGGAGCAACAAGAAAACCAAGTCGGTCATCGAGCTCATCGCAAAAGTAGCCTCTACCCTATTTCTCTTTTTTAAAGACATAAATTCGTTTGTAATTTACGTTGTTTACGTTGTTTTTCGTAATTTTCGTAAGCTACGTAAACTACGCAGACTACGAAAACTACGTTTACCTTTAAGCAGGTTCGTTGAGGAGGTCCATAAACTCCATCGTACGGCTCTCCAGAAGACGAACCACACGGTCAATGCGCGAAACAAGATAGTTGTATGCGAACATTGCCAGAATACCCACAATCAGACCGCCGATAGTGGTCACCATCGCCTGATACATACCGGTCGAAAGCGCACTCATCTCAATAACACCGCCGGAAGTCTGCGCCATGTTATAGAAGGTTTGTACCATACCTAATACGGTGCCCAAGAATCCGAGCATCGGAGCTCCGGCAGCGATAGTAGCCATGATAACAAGGCCTTTCTCCAATTTGCCGACCTCCAAGTTACCCACATTCTCCACCGCTACCTGCACGTCCTGCATCGGGCGGCCAATACGGCTGATACCTTTCTCAATCATGTGAGCAGAAGGGGTATCGGTCTGTTTGCAGAGGTTCTGCGCGGAATCAATCTTGCCGTCATGGATATAATCGCGAATACGATCCATGAACGATTTATCCTCTTTGGTAGCTTGTTTGAGAACGACCAAACGCTCAATAAAAATATAACATGCGCCGGCAAGCAGGAGTGCTAAGATAATCATGATCCAGCCGCCGTATTGCGCCATTTCCCAAAGGTTGATAGATTCTTGAAGAGGTTCTTCTACGGCAGCAATCTGTTCTCCCATCGCTGCCAGAGTGTCAATTTGAAATAACATAAAACTATTTGCGATTTAACGATTTAACAATTTAACGTTTTAACGACTTACTTCAGTAAGTCCAAATACTCCTGTATCGTTTCCTGAATGCCAAGATAGAGGGCATCGCAGATGATGGCATGTCCAATGGACACCTCTGCCGTCCAGGGGAATGCCTGAATAAAGGGTTTCAGGTTTTTGAGGTTCAGATCATGTCCCGCATTGAGTCCCAAACCCAACTCGTGCGCTTTCATCGCCGCCGGACGATAGGTCTCGATGGCTTTCTCCGGGTCGGTCTCAAACATCTCGGCATAAGGCCCGGTATATAACTCCACGCGGTCAGCGCCTGTACGCAGCGCGTACTCCACCATCACCGGATCCGGATCCACAAAAATGCTGACACGGATACGATAGGCATGCAACTGGTTTACTACGCCTTTGAGGAAATCCAAGTGTCTGCGGGTGTCCCATCCGTGGTTAGAGGTCAACTGCGAGGGATCATCGGGCACAAGGGTAGCCTGCGTCGGACGGATATCCGTCACCAACGCCAAGAACTCTTCGGTCGGGTTTCCTTCGATATTCAACTCCGTGGTTACCATGGATTTGAGTTGGTACACATCTTCCTTGCGTATATGGCGCTCATCCGGACGAGGATGCACCGTAATACCTTGCGCGCCAAACAGTTCACAATCCACCGCAAAACGCTGAACATCAGGCATATTACCGCCTCGTGCATTGCGCAAAGTGGCTACCTTGTTGATGTTAACACTCAGTTTCGTCATACCTATTTTCTTGAATTATTGGTTTGAGCTCCGGAGAGCAATTTTGAAATTCGCTGCAAAGATACTACAAAATTTGCAAATAAACAAATATTCGAGCATTTTTTTCTTATTTTTATTCCCAATGCCGGTCTTTTGCGAAGAAACGGAGCATGCCATGGAGTCCCAATTCGACTTTCATATGGCGTGCGTACGAAGGAGAATATAGCGAAATACCTCTCGTAATGTCTAGCCTTTCCTGCATCGTATTCCACTTTCGGGCAATGCGGTTCTTCGGTGCGGGCTTATCGGACTTAACGGGTTTCCTTTTGCCTGCGAGCAGATCTTCCAACAAAGCCTCCGAACGCGCGACGCACGCGTGTGTATAAAAAGGTGCATCCTCTTCGGGCAAGCCCATCAACTCCACCAGCATAGCCATATAGACCTGCCAAACATCCGTCAGATGTAACTGCCGCAGGTCGTGCTTCAGCTGCCGACGATCAATTTTGGAGGCATAACGATGTAACAACAACGCCAAATCGCATAACTGCCGGACACAGGCTCCTGCTGTCAGCATATGTTCCCAGCTATGCATAAAAACCAGCAGGGCGTTAAAGGTCGGTTCGGGAACGGCAATGTTCATATCTCCCAGTTTGATCTCCTCTACCCTCCCGGCACTCATGCCTTTTTGCTCCATTCGCGCATATCTCCAAGCGTCTATCGGGTGTTGCAGACTAATTGTCACACGGTGAATCTCAATGGAGATTCCGTCCGCGATGAGGTTATAGTGCTTGTAATGATCCAGCTCCTCATCGAATTTGAGTGCATCGGGAAAGGTATTGCGCATAACAGCACAGGCAGGGTGATATTGGTCTTTCCCCAGAAACAGATCCACGTCTCCCCATGCGCGGAAATACGGCTTCTCGTATAGCGCTGCCAGACCGGCTCCTTTCATCAATACCGGACGAATACCGGCGGCTGTCAATGCTTTCCAGGCGGTTAAAAGTGTGTGTTGCAGTTTGACTTGTTGTTGCATCGTTTGCGCACAGACCGCTTTCATCTGCATTTTGAGTCCCGCATCCAAGGTATTTTGCAACCGTTCGTCGGACAAGAGCAGAGGGAAAATCAATGCGCCCGTAGATTGCGCCACTGCCAGTTGGATGACCTGCGCCATCTGGGACGGAGAGACATCCTCGAAAGTTTTCCGTTCTGTGCCCCATAAGGCCGCCCGGAGGAGGGATAAATATGCTTTATAGACCTGTTGCATCGAACTCTCTTTGATTTTTCGTGCAAAATTACAAAAAAATTTGCATATATGCAAAAAAAATAGTACTTTTGCATTCAATTTCGCAAATAAACATGTTGCATAAGGTACCAAACGACATATTGATCCCGGAAATAGCGAAGATGTTAGACGAAGGTCATCAGGTTATTTTCACCCCGGGAGGAACCAGTATGCGGCCGTTTATTGAAGGTGGAAAAGACGCCGTGCTCTTACAAAAAGCGGATAAATGCCGTGTGGGCGATATTCTGCTTTGCCGTGTGGGTGAGACATATGTGTTGCACCGCCTTATAGCGATAGAGGGAGACCAGCTTACCCTCATGGGAGATGGGAACCTGCAGGGCACAGAGCATTGCACGAAAGCAGATATCATCGGCAAAGTGATGGAGATTCGTTCGCCCAAAGGAAGGCTCAAACCCCGCACCCGGGGATGGTTATGGCGCAAGTTGCTGCCCTGCCGGTCTTTCCTTTTGAAGGTTTACAGACATACACCACGAATACTATAATTTAGATACTATGCATATCATCAAAGGTTTTAAGTTACGTCCTTTAGGCAATGAGTTTATTCTTGTCGGAGAGAGTATAGAGCAGGTCAATTTCAACAAGATGATCACGATGAATGAGACCGCTGCGTACTTATGGCAACAAATAGAGGACGGCAAGGAATTTGACACCAAGAGTATGGCGGCTCTCTTATCGAACGAATACGAAGTAAGCGAAACGCAAGCATTGCAGGACGCCGACAAAACCCTTCAGGCATGGCTCAGCGCAGGTATTATCGAGTAGCCGGTCATTCGTTCTCCGTGACCGCAGAGGAGTTCGTTTTCGCGCAGATGAGCAATTATCAGCCGTTTGAGACGAAAGAAGAGCCGGAAGAGACGATCTTCGATTTGACCGTGGGCGATGTGGACTTGTCGGAAGAAAAGGCGCAGGTATTCACCGACACATCGGATGATGACATGCCGCGTATTGAGATCTACCGCATCGGGCAGGACCGGCTCTTTCAAGTATCGATGACCAAGCACTCGGAGATCTGTCTTTCCCTGCGGACGTCAGAGGATTTTCACAAGGCTTCCTTGTGTTTTGCGACGAATGACATCCGCTTTGGTATTGATAATTCATGTATGCTGCTGTATGCTTTCTCCACGGCGGGAATGCACACGTTGGAGATGCACGCAGCGGTGATTGAGCGCAAAGGGCACGGATTCTTGTTTCTCGGTCATTCGGGCACGGGCAAATCGACGCACGCCCGGATGTGGCTGTCTGCTTTTGAGGACGCCAAACTGCTGAACGATGACAACCCTATCCTGCGCATAGAGGAGAACGGAGAGATACACGTGTATGGTTCGCCATGGAGCGGCAAGACGCCTTGTTACATCAACCGCGAAGTGCCGGTCGGCGCGATTGTCCAGTTGGCACAGGCGCCGCATAACAAGATTTGGCCGCTTCGTCTGCCGGAAGCGTACGCTTATATGCTTTCCTCCGCGAGCGGTCTGAAGATTGAGCCGAAGATGATGGATGCGTTGTACGACACTATCGCGCGCGTCATACAGACCGTGCAGGTCTATAAGATGGAGTGCCTGCCGGACACGGACGCTGCACGTGTGTGCGAAAAGAACGTTACGAATTTGAAATAAGACAAACATATGACAATCGCTATTTTTGGAAACGCCATGAAGCCGCAGACTTTGGTGGAAGTGCGGCACATACTTCAGTTCATGGAGGAAAAGGGCATTCATGTCTGCCTGTCGCAGGAACTGCGTCAGGAGTTGGATCTGCGTGAGTTTCCGGGCTTTCCTGAGAACTGGGACGGAGAGCAACAGCCGGAGAATATCTACGGCGAGCCTATTGATTTTGCGCTCTCTATCGGTGGTGATGGTACGTTCCTGACCTCCGCGGCGGCGATAGGCAATAAGAATATCCCTATCCTCGGTGTAAACTGCGGGCATTTGGGTTTCTTGGCAGAAGTGCAGACCCAAGATTTAGATAACATTCTGCAGAAACTGGTAGCCGGCGAATATTCGATTGAGAGACGGCATTTATTATCGCTGACCATATTGGACAAAGACGGTCTCAAACGAGACGGTCTGGTAATGGCACCGAACGCGCTGAACGAGATTGCTATTCTCAAACAAGGTCTGACCAACATGCTGACCATTGAGACCAAAGTGAACGGCGAGTTCCTGCACACGTATCATTCGGACGGTCTGATCATCGCTACGCCGACCGGCAGTACGGCATACAACCTCTCCATCGGCGGACCGTTAGTAGTGCCGCAAAACAGAGGTATGATCCTTACGCCTATCGCACCGCATAGTTTGACCGTTCGGCCTATTGTCATGCCCGACGAATGGAAGATTGATCTCCGCGTCAGTAGCCGGTACGACACATATATGGTCTCCGTGGATGGCCGCAGCCAGAGCCTCAGCACGGACATGAGTCTGCATATCGAACGCGCACCTTACACGGTCAAAGTGGTACAAATAGGCGATAACAGCTTCTTGAAATCGTTACAAAACAAACTCAATTGGGGAAAATGATATTAGATTTTATTACATGGAATGTGGACCCGATTTTAGTGCACTTCGGGGATGGAGGAATACGATGGTATGGTCTGATGTGGGCAATAGGTCTGTATGTCTGCTGGGCGATTAACGAACGGATGTACAAGCGCGAGAACTGCCCTGCCGAATGGCCGGACCAGCTCTTTTTCTGGATGGCTGCCGGTGTAATCATCGGTGCACGTTTAGGGCATTGCTGGTTCTACGAATGGCATCAGTACGGACAGCCTTGGCACCTGTTCGGGTGGGAATTCACGTATCGCAATCCGTATATCGAGAACCCGATGCGGTTACTGAAAATATGGGAAGGCGGTCTCAGCAGCCACGGCGGAGCGATAGGTCTGATCACGGCGGCTATCCTGCTCAACAAATATAAATACAGCCGCTACCCGCAGTTTGGTACATCGTGGATCTGGATCCTCGACCGGCTTTGTGTGGGCGTTTGTATCACCGGCGCGATGATCCGTTTCGGTAACTTGATGAACAGCGAGATCTACGGCGGTCCGACCGATCTGCCTTGGGGCTTTATCTTCGTGCGTGACGGACAGACCGTGCCTTGTCACCCGACACAGATTTACGAGATGCTCTACTGCCTCGTGGCTTTAGCGGTCACATGGCCGATGTATTGGTACACGGACGCCCGCAGAAGAGAAGGTCTGTTGCTCGGCGTCTTCCTTGAGATTGTTTTCTTCACGCGTTTCTGTCTGGAGTTTATCAAGAACGACCAGGAAGCGTTTGAGGCGGATCAGCTGCTGAATATGGGTCAATGGTTAAGTTTGCCGTTTATCGCCTTGGGTATATACCTTATTATACGCGCGTATAAGAGACCCCTGTCGCCGGTAGTGGAGAAACAGCCGAAAAGTCTCGAACCGAAATACCAAAAACAACAAGGAAATGACAAAAAGTGATCTTAGAATAGTATATTTGGGCACGCCGGAGTTTGCGGTGGCGGGCCTGCAAGCCTTGGTAGAAGGCGGATATAATGTAGTGGCGGTGGTAACGATGCCGGACAAACCGGCAGGACGAGGCCATCAGATGCAGTTTTCGGACGTAAAGAAATACGCGTTGGAAGCGGGTATTCCTGTGATGCAACCTGAGAAACTGAAAGACGAAGCGTTCATCGAAGAACTGCGCAGTTTCCAGGCGGATTTGCAGATAGTCGTGGCATTCCGTATGTTGCCGGAAGTCGTATGGGCAATGCCTCGTTTAGGCACGTTCAATGTGCATGGTTCGCTGTTGCCGCAATACCGCGGTGCCGCGCCGATCAACTGGGCAGTAATGAACGGCGACAAAGAGACCGGTCTGACCTCTTTCATGCTCAAACATGAGATCGACACGGGAAACATGATCCTTCAAGAGCGTATTCCTATCGGCGAGGACGAGAACGTCGGCTCGGTGCATGACCGGCTGATGGAATTGAGCAAAAAAATGGTACTCAACACCGTGGATCTCATCATTGATTGCGAGAACAAAGGTATTGCGCTACCCACTACTCCGCAACCCGAATCGGCGGAACTGAGACCGGCACCGAAGATCTTCAAAGAGGATTGCGAGATCAAGTTCCAAGAGAAAACCGCCGAAGAGGTACATAATTTCGTCCGCGGTCTGAGTCCCTATCCTGCCGCATGGGCGAATATTACGGTCAACGGACAGAGTTTTGAGAACGTCAAGATCTACCAAGTGAAGGTACAAGGGAACAATGCACCAAGTACCAAGGAGATTGTTATCCCGTGTAAAGAGGGCGCAGTGCAGATTCTTGAGTTACAAGTGCCGGGCAAGAAACGGATGGATGCCCGTTCGTTCCTGAACGGACTGCATTGAACATACGCGCAACATACGCGTAACATACGCCATTAAGTTTTGGACATATGGATTACATTAAACTCATAGACAAATACTACAGCGAATCGCCGGAGTTGAGGAATGTGTTGTTGACGCATAGCCGCCAAGTGGCAGACCGTGCGTTAGCGATTGTGGATGCACACCCGGAATGGACGGAAAAAGGGTTAGTCGATAGGCAGTTTGTAGAAGAAGCGGCGATGTTGCACGACATCGGCATCATCTTCTGCAATGCGCCGAAGATCTATTGCAACGGAAAACACAAATATATCGAGCACGGCTATCTGGGTGCGGAATTACTTCGTAAGGAAGGTTTTCCCAAACACGCGTTGGTGGCAGAGCGTCATACCGGCACAGGTATCACCGTGGAGCAAATAGACCGCGAAGATTTGCCTATTCCAGAACGGGATTACTGTCCGCAGAGTTTGGAGGAAAAGATCATCTGCTATGCCGACAAGTTCTACTCCAAGAGCCATTTGGGCGAAGAGGTGTCGTTAGACAAAATCAAATACAACATCTGGAAATACGGGCACGAAGCGTTCGTTCGCTGGCAGGAATTAGTTCTTCTCTGCGGCTGATTAACGGAACTTGTGGTTAAAGCCGACTGAGATCAGTTCGCGGAACTGAATACGCGCATGTTTGTCGCCGTCTTTGATAACCGATGAGTCGTACCGCGGATGTAGCACTACTCGGGCGGACATGAAGCGGTTGATGATAAAATCGCAGTTCACTTCCAAATCCAGTTCCACATTCTTATAATTGGTGTACGCATAGAACCGCGTCTCCAAAGCCACCTCACGCACCGGTTTCCAGGTATATTCCAACCGTACGGACGAACCGATGTTATGTTGCGTTTTCTGTGTCGCCTCCAAACCGTAATCGGTGGGTTTGACGTGAAACGTGTCCGCCAGATGGATCACCTTGTAGGAAAGAGGCGAAAAAGAGATAGAGAGGTTCTTCACCGGTTTGTAATCAAGACCAAGTGCCGCCGTGAAACGGAAAGGCGAGAAAGGCGCGGATTTCCATTCGCGCGCGTTTGTTTTATAGGTGGGCAAGAGCCGCGTTTCTATCTCGGAAGAGAGCGAGACGAAGAGTTTGGGCACGATGCGGTAGTTTCCTTTGGAATAAAGGCGGAGCATGTCGTCCGTGGTGTTCACGCGGTGGAGCGAATCGTTCCGCACGGTTGTACCACCGATACGCCATTCGCCCGTGTTCTCCCAGGTAAAGGAATCGGTGATATAATTGATGTAACCTTTTGCAATACCATAGCCGGCGAAGGAAGAAGTACCGCCTTGATACCAGTTATCGGTGACATAGTGCTGGTTGATTTGAACCATCACACTGGCTTCTCTTCTCCACGGGGAACGCATGTTGCGAATAGCGGTCAGCACATCGTTGCGGTCCTCCACCTCATCTTTGAGCCAGGATTTCTCGATGACCAATTCCGGTGCTTTGGGCAGTTTCTGGATTTCCAATGCGGCATTGAGCGTGCGCAAGGAATCCACTTCCGCCATCTCACGCTCTATGGAATCCAGACGCATGATCTCCTCCAAGGTCAGCGTGTCAACCGAATCGTTGGCATGCAGTTCCGCACTTTGACGAGCCACCATGTCCAACAGAAGGTCATCCATCGAAGCCGTGTAGTCCAGTTCCGACAGTTTGAAAGTATCGGTATATACTTGTTGCGCCGTCAAAGGAATGGCGGCGCAAACAAGGAATGCTATGAGTGTTTTACGTTTCAAGTCTCAATCAGATTGCAGCAGGTTGGAATTTACCGTGGCATTGTTTGTATTTCTTTCCGCTACCGCAAGGACAGGGGTCGTTCGGGCGCGGTTTCTTATCCACATGTATCGGTTCGGGACGTGCGTTCTCACGAGTGTCACGTCCGGCGGCAGCGGCAGCTCCGGAAGCCTGAGCGGCTTGTTGCACCGCATCTTTCTGCGTGCGGTAACGGCTCAGATCCATGCGTCTCTGCTGCTGTGCCTGTTGTACCTTATCCGGTTCGGTCATGTGAATCTGACCACGTAGCAGAATAGCGATAGCACGACGGTTGAGGGCATCCAGCATGCCTTTGAAGATATTGAACGACTCCAGCTTATAGATCAAGAGCGGGTCTTTCTGCTCGTACGAAGCGTTCTGAACCGATTGTTTGAGGTCATCCAACTGACGGAGATGCTCTTTCCATTCGTCATCGATGACATAGAGCAACATGCGTTTCTCAAACTCTTTTACCACCTCTTTACAGTGGGTTTCCGCGGCGGCTTTGAGGTTGACGGCGATGTTATAGACACGTTTGCCATCGGTCAGCGGCATGAGGATGTTCTCATACATCTGTCCCTTGGTCTCGTAGATATACTGGATCTGCGGATCGGCGATCTGCATCAGTTTGTCCATACGGCGTTTGAAGCTATCCAAAGCAGCCTCAGCGAGTTGGTCGGACAGTTCAGCGCGTTTCGTACGGCTGAAGGTGTCCTCGTCAAACGGCAGTTCGATGGCAAAAGTCTGCATTGCCTCGAATTTGAGTCCTTCGTAATCGTTCGCGGACTTGGCGTCGGTTACGATGTTCTCTGCAATCTCGTAGATCATGTTGGTGATATCCACACCGATACGCTCACCCATTAACGCGTGGCGACGCTTTGCATAAATGAGGTTACGCTGCTGGTTCATGACATCATCGTATTCGATGAGGCGCTTACGGATACCAAAGTTGTTCTCCTCCACTTTCTTCTGTGCACGCTCGATGGAATTGGAGATCATGCTGTGCTCGATCATCTCGCCTTCCTGGAAGCCCATACGGTCCATGACGGAAGCGATACGCTCGGAACCGAACATACGCATGAGGTCATCCTCAAGTGATACATAGAAAACGGACGATCCCGGGTCACCCTGACGTCCGGCACGACCACGGAGCTGTCTATCGACGCGTCGGCTCTCGTGCCGCTCGGTACCGATGATAGCCAGACCACCGGCGGCTTTCACTTCGGGCGTCAACTTGATATCGGTACCACGACCCGCCATGTTCGTAGCAATCGTCACCACTCCCGGACGGCCTGCTTCGGCAACGATCTGCGCCTCTTGCTGGTGTAACTTGGCGTTGAGGACATTGTGTTTGATCTTACGGAGTGTCAACATACGGCTCAGAAGTTCGGAGATCTCGACAGATGTTGTACCGACGAGCACCGGACGTCCTTGCGCCACCATCGCCTCCACTTCGGCAATCACGGCATTGTATTTCTCACGTTTCGTGCGGTAAATACGGTCGTTCATATCGTTGCGGGCGATCGGTTTGTTGGTCGGGATTACCACAACATCCAGTTTGTAGATATTCCAGAACTCACCCGCTTCGGTCTCAGCGGTACCGGTCATACCGGCGAGCTTGTGGTACATACGGAAGTAGTTCTGGAGGGTGATGGTTGCAAAAGTCTGCGTTGCACCTTCGACCTTCACGTTCTCCTTGGCTTCCACGGCTTGGTGGAGACCATCCGACCAGCGGCGGCCTTCCATCACACGACCTGTCTGCTCATCCACAATCTTCACTTCTCCGCCGTCGATGATGTAATCCACATCTTTCTCGAAGAGGGTGTATGCTTTGAGGAGCTGGTGTACGGTGTGTACGCGCTCGGACTTGATAGAATAGTTGGTCAGAATATCATCTTTTTTCTGCTGTTTCTCGTCGGCAGAGAGCGAAGTCTCGTTCTCCAGTTCCGCCATCTCCGAACCCACATCCGGGAGAACGAAGAAGTTCGGGTCATCGGTCGAGCCGGTCAATGCGTCAATACCCTTATCGGTCAACTCGATGGACTTGTTCTTCTCGTCAATGACGAAATAGAGTTCGTCGGTAGCGATGTGCATGTTTTTCTCGTTTTCCTGGAGGTAGAACTCCTCGGTTTTCTGGAGGCGCACTTTGATTCCCGGCTCGGAGAGGTATTTGATGAGCGCTTTGGATTTCGGCATACCTTTGAAGGAGCGGAAGAGCGCCAGTTCGCCGGCTTCTTTCTCTTTCTCGTCAGCCGAGCCCATTTTCGCTTTCGCTTCTGCCAAAAGTTTGGTGGTCAGGGTCGTTTGCTGGCGCACGAGAGAAGCCACACGGTCTTTGTACTCATCGAACATCTGATCCTCGCCTTTGGGAACAGGGCCGGAGATGATCAACGGTGTACGAGCATCATCAATCAGGACGGAGTCCACCTCATCAACAATCGCGTAGTTGTGACCGCGCTGCACGAGGTCAAGCGGCGAAGTAGCCATGTTGTCACGCAGGTAATCGAAGCCGAACTCGTTGTTTGTACCGAATGTGATGTCGCACGCATAAGCCTTTCGGCGTTCGTCGGAGTTCGGGCGGTGTTTGTCGATACAATCCACCGTCAGACCGAGGAACATATAAATAGGTCCGTTCCACTCTGAGTCACGTTTAGCGAGGTAATCGTTGACGGTAACGACGTGTACGCCTTCGTGGGTCAGCGCGTTGAGGTACACCGGCAGGGTTGCCACGAGGGTTTTACCTTCACCCGTTGCCATCTCGGCGATTTTGCCCTGGTGAAGAACCACACCACCGAAGAGCTGTACGTCATAGTGGATCATGTCCCAATGGATCTCGTTGCCGCCCGCCATCCAATGATTGTGATACACGGCTTTAGCCAGATTGTCTCCTCCGACCACTTCCACGAAGTCGAATCGCGGATCAGCGGCGAGATCCTTATCCATCTGGGTAGCCGTAACCTCGATGGTCTCGTTCTCGGCAAAACGGCGTGCGGTCGATTTGACGATCGCGTACGCCTCCGGAAGGATCTCGGTCAGCACTTCCTCGTACTTGTCCTTGATCTCCTTTTCCAATTTATCCACTTCGTTGTATATCTTCTCGCGTTTCTCAATAGGCGTTCCCTCGATGGAAGCTTTGAGTTCGGCAATCCGCGCTTTCTTATCCGCCACGGCGTCCTGCAACTTATCCATCAGCGCCCAAGAGTGCGCACGCAACTCATCGTGCGAAAGCGCGTCAATGCGCTCGTACTCCGCTTTAATTTTCTCCACTATCGGCTGAATAGCGCGCATATCCTTCTGCGCTTTGTTGCCGAACAGCTTGGTAATAATCTCAATAAAATTCATATCCTGTTTCTTAATTTTCCTTATTTATAGATAGTGTTAGTCTATACGCTCCACGCATATACACACAAAAATCGTGCAAAGATACAAAAAAAAATGCACATATGCAAATAAATTTCATTTTTTCACCAATTATCTGCCATTTTGTCAGTTCAATTTGTGTTTTTTAGGGAATATGAGTTTGACTTTTAATCACGGTATCTCGTCGGTATCTCGTCGGTCTCTCGTAATCTATCGTTCCGTATGTGTCCCGTATGTGTCCCGTGTTTGTCAGGTATTGACTTTTTGTGCTTCACGGAAGTCAGAAGGCGTATTTCCCGTGGAGGCTTTGAAACAAGTTGCAAAATAATGGGGATTACTGAACCCGCACGCATAAGCGACCTCTTTGACAGAGAGGTCAGTTTGGCACAAAAGCGAACAAGCATGTTTGATACGTGCTTCTTGCAGGAAATCTTTGGGCGAGAGGTTGAACAACTCGTGCATTTTCCTATTGAGGGACGAACGGCTCATCCCCGTGGCACTCATCAGATCATCGACAGAGATATCCATATTGCCCATGTTCGCTTCCATGAAAGCAGTGAGCGTTTGGAGTAGTTGCTCGTTCTTATTCAGATAACCGGCAACCATCAGTTCCGGAACCTTGTATGTATCGTTGGTTTCGGGATGTTCGGAGGTCAGTTGCGCCAAGCGTTCCTGCACATCCAGATATGCTTCCAGAGTTTCCTTACGTTTTTTCTTCAAATACCTCATGTGCAACAAGGAAATAACCATCGTCAGCAATGCCGCAAAAGCTCCCAAAAGAACGATTGTCCGACCGAAAGTGCTCTCCAGGAAAGTGGGTTTCACGACAATTTTCAGCCGGCGCACGTTATTCTGCCACTGCTGGTAAGCGTTGGTGGAGCATATCTCAAGCATATATACCCCGGGATGCAGATCCGGCAGTTGTATTTCCGCCACCGAAGTAGCGGCGCTCCAAGGGATATCCTGCTGATCCACCCTGTCGAATCGGTACTTATAGAGCACGGCGCCGCAGTTCCGGAAATCCAGAGCGGAGAACCACACTCCCAAACTGCGTTCCTTAGGAGAAAGCACAATGCGGCTAAGCGTATCCACGCCATATTCCATAGACCCGTTGCTCCGCTGAATAGCGCTGATAGCTATACGCACAGGCTTGTTTTCGGGTTGCAGATCCGATTGGGACAAAAGCATCAGTCCATCGTGCGGCGCCACGACAATACGTCCGTTACCGAGATCAACCGGCGGCACTTCGCCAAAAATAAGATGTTCCCGGTCCTGATAATTGAAAAAGGCGCTCTCGAAATTGACCACGCGGTTGGTACGCGTATCGAGCAGACTTAACGCACTGTTTCCTTGCAGCAACAGCGTGCTGTCATTCCACGGCATGATCTCATAAACGATGTCGCTTGCGAGACCATCCTTCGCTGTCAGATGTTCGAAATGCCAATTACCGGCGTTCACATCCGTCATCGTTATGCAGTTCAAGCCTCCTCCTTCCGTGCCGATATATAGTTTTCCGTCATGCTCTGCCAGGCACATTACGGCATTGCTGCTGAGCGAGTGCGCATTTCCCGTTTCGCGCTGATGCAAGGCGATGCCGCCGTTCCGCATTTCCAACAATCCGGCAGTAGTAGCCGCAAACAAGGTGCCATCCGCGCTCATTAACAAACGCCGCATATACAATTTCTCTGTTCCGGGAACGGGTTCAAACACGCTGTTTTTGCCATGCCATAAGCCGAAGCCGTATGTAGCGATCCATATCCGTCCCTGCTCATCCGGAAGGAGGTCGTACACATTGCGTACATCTGGATAAGTCCGCCGCTGTTTGCCGTCCAACTCCATGAGCGCGCCAGGTTTGGACCCCAACCACACATGACCATCCGCTGTCTCGCGAATACAATAGACCGGTGCGCCGAAATCTTCCTTACGCAACGCACGCAAGGCGGTGTCATAGACCGTTACATGGTTCGTATAACGCTCTGCCGCCCATAACTCGCCGTTAGACAACTGCCCCAAATACCGTATTTCTTCATGCCCCACCTTCTTTCCTCGAGGCACAACCGGCGTAGCAATATACAAACCGTGTTCGTCTATGAGCCATATATTCTGAGCCTGATCCACATACTTATAGCGGATGTTACGCAGTTCCCTGTCCGCCGTCTGAAACGTGAGGTCATTGCGACGATGATTCGGATCATGGTTAGCGCGAATCCGTTCCTGCACTTCCGCCCGTTGCGCCGCCGAAATCGTATCGAAACAACACGCGCGCGTATCAAAAAGGAATATACTGTCTTCTACCAGACAATAGAGATTGTTGTCTTTGGTCAGTTTGATGTGGCGGAACTTGTCGGAAGGCGTGGAAACAAGATCTCCGGGACGCGTTTTGAAAGCCACGAAGCGCGTTCCGTCAAAGCGGTTGAGACCGTTCCAAGTAGCAATCCAGACCATGCCGGTCGAATCCTGCACAACATGCGACGTGAGCCAATGACTTAATCCGTTGCGGTCATCAAAGAACCGCAAGCGATATTCGCTTGCCTCTATGCAAATGGATAAAACGCACCCAGCTATGAGGTAAAAAAATCGACGCATATGTGTAAAAATTGCTGCAAAGGTACACAAAAAAATCGAAATATGCAAATTTTATACGTTTTTGAGTGAATTTTGTACGTTTATATGAAAAAAAATGAGTAACTTTGCAGCGTTTTTTTACAAAACATTTAACCCAAATAATTATCAACATGAAAAAAATTCTTTCGCTATTCGTAGCAATGACGCTCTTTCTGCCGATGATGCAGGGAGCGGTCAAAGTACACACTATCGGCGATTCGACGATGGCGGAGTACGACGAGAGTACGACGGACAAACGCGGCTGGGGAATGTACCTTGCTTCGTTCTTCGATTCGGAGTACGTCACAGTGAACAACCGTGGTAAATCCGGCGCAGACACCCGTGGTTTCTACACGCAAGCGGCTTACTGGCCTTCCGTGAAGAGCCAGATGAGTGCCGGCGATTACCTCATCATTCAGTTTGCGCACAATGATGAAGGTACCGTAACGTACGGAATGGACAATTTGGAGTATGCCGATTACTGCGCTAAAAAAGGTTTGCCCGCTCCGACCGATGCCCGCGGAACTAATCCTCAGACCACTTATCGCGAAATGCTACGCGCGTTCATTGATGAAGCGCGCGCGTTAGGCGTCACACCGATTTTAGTCGGTCCGATTTGCCGCGCGTATTTCCAGGGAAATGACATCCGCCGTAACGGCCAGCATGACCTCGGCGACAAATTTTCCAAAATCGAGAACGGTGTTCTCTATGAGAACCAAAGTCTCCCTGCCGGCGATTCGACGATGAGTTACGTACACGCTATGCGCGAGGTGGGAAAAGAGAAAAACGTACCTTTCCTGAACCTGACCGAAGAGAGCCGTAAGATCTACCTCTCCTATGGAGAGACCGCTTGTCTGGAGCAACTCTTCTGCGAGGGAGACAAGACCCATACGAATGCCATGGGCGGTAACTTAATCGCCCGTGCAGCCGCGCAGTTGATGAAGAACGCCGGCATTTTAGCGGATTACATTGATATTCCTACCGACATCAGCGCCAGCCCGAGCAGCATTGAAATCGGCGACACGTATTGCGGTATTGTACAGAACAAAGAGTTCCTGCTCACCGGTTACGGACTTGAGCCGAAAGACGGCACCGTAGCATTGAGCACTACGGCAAACCTGCAGATTTCTCTGGACAAGGTTAATTATGCCGCTACCGCCAATGCCAGTTACACCGGCGGAACGATGTTCCAAAAGGTTTATCTCCGCGCTAACTACACCACCGGCGGCGAGCAGAAAGACACCGTTTATGCCCTCGCTAACGGCAAGAAGATTGCTATTCCTGTAATCGCAAATGCCATTACGTTAGACGGCGGTGCTGCAATCAGCGCCACATGGGCACTGAGCAACGCAAGCGACAAAACCCCGGTGGTTACCGGTCCTGTTACAGCTGAGCTGAAGATGAGAAATATGTTAGCTCAAGACACCAAATCCGAGTTCACGGACGGCGAATCAAGTAACATAACCATGGTTCGTTTCCACAATGCGGACTCCAAGGGAACCAAAATAGCCTGGCCAGCCGGCGAGATTGACGAGAACGCAAACCGTTACTTGGATTTCGTTGTAACCGCCCCGACCAACATGGAGTTGCAGATTTCCAAGATCTCTTTGGAGATTGCGGCACATAGTACCAGTTTGATGTGCTACCACGTCAACACGGGTATCGGCAACAAGTTCACAGATGTGAAGACCATCGCCGAGAAAACCAACATGACCAACTTGAACGTCTATCCGCTGGAGTTACCGACGACCATCAAAGTACCTGCCGCAAAGACGCTCCACGTACGCGTCCTGCCTTGGCATAATAACAACACCGGAAGCGGCAAGTATATCTGCGTAAAGAACGTACTCATTGAGGGTGTGGCTTTTGAATCAGACACCATCGGTATTCCGGATCCCGAAGAGCAAGAGCCGGAACCCGAGCCGGAACCGGAACCCGAACCGGACGTGCCGGTAGCAGAAGGCAATACCACTTTCTCCTGGGCTGTTTGCAACGAGAAAGAGGCGGCTGTCACATCCACGTTCAGCGACTACATTAAGTCCGCAAGCATGTCCGCCGGAACAGGTCTAACCATGGGTTCAAGAACCTTTACCGCGAACCCGGGCGTAACGATGGCAACCTTTATGCCGGCTACCTCCAATGCCGGTAACGTGGAATCCGTTATGGTAGAATACACCGCGGAGATGAAAAAAGGTGTTACTTTCACCCTCAAAGGCATCTCTTATGAGGCCATCAAACACGGAACAGACGGCGCTTCGTACAGCTGGAGCTACGTAGTAGATGGCGTAGAATCGGACATCGTGACCGTTAGCCAGGAAGAGTTGCTGCGCGATAATAATACTTCGGGCACTCCGGCGCTCAAACACAAACAAACCTTCGAGAACGTAGCCGGACGCAAAGTGGCTATCCGTTTCTACGTCTCCGGATTTGCTAACAACAAGAACTTCGCCCTCTCTAACCTGCAACTCATCGGCGACATCTCCGGCGAGCCTGCTGTGCGCGCTTTCAAGGATTTCAAGATTGATTTCCGTCAGGATCCTTATACCGTGCTGCTGCCCGAAGGCGGTGTGCTGCCGACAGGCGTAGTAGTGAGCAATTTGGTTTATAACGACGCACAACACGGCGTAAAAGACGTAACGATTACCGTACCCGTGGACGATGCTGTGAAGTTCACCATCGGTTCCTGCCAGTACGGCAAACATACCGTGACCGTAACGAAAAACGGCGAGGCATATGCCACTATTGACAATAACAACGGCTGTGATACCCAGACCAGCTTTGACCATTTCGTAGAATGGACTTACAATGAGGAGCAACCGGCTACGTTGGTATTCACCATAACCGGCGGATTCTTGCCATTCTTCGCGGCTGAAGCTACTGATTACATCCCAGAAGCGGAAGTGCGTTATTACGACACAGACGGCAAGAAACTCATCGGTTCGGAGAAAATACAGGGCGGCTCGGCACTCGTATATAAATACGGAGCAGAGGACGTAACCATACCGGAAGGAATGACCTTCCGAGGCTGGTTCACCGATGCATCGCTGACCGCAACGAAAGTGAAAGAGGGCACACCGGTTAACCAAGACATCAACCTCTACGCACAAGTACGCACCGTGGAAGTAGCCGAGACCGGACGCATCTACGAGTACGACCTGCGCCTGGCATCCTTCGATCCCGAGGAGCATGAGCTGTTCAACGTCAACGGCGGTAGTTACAACGGAACACAACACGGATGGGCTTTCTCGAACGGACAATCCATCTCGCTCGAAGTGGCAGGTAACGCACTGATCATTGTGGGCGTTTGTACATACTCCGCAACCGGCACGACCGAGGTCAAAGATGCTGAAGGCAATGTAATCGGCGCATTGGAGGTCGAGAAAAACACCACACCGGACGGCGAAGAGCAAGTGATCCGCTACACCGGCGAGGCTACTACCCTCACCTTCTATTTCACCGCAACGAACTACATCCACTTTGTTAAGGTCTATCATGTCTCCTCCGTGCCGGTGAAGAATGATGCCGGCTATTACATGATCTCCGCCGGCGACGCAGCTGCCTTCATTCTGGCACTCGAAACCGCGGAATCGGGAGACAAGATCTTCCTGCCGAACGGAACATATGACTTAGGCGAGAAAGTGCTGACGAAGATTGCCAAGAACAATATCGCTATCATCGGTGAATCCATGGACAAGACGATCATCAAGAACGCTCCGGACTTCCGCAACGAAGGTATCGGTACCACCGCTACCATCCTGATTCCGAAGAATATCGCCAACACCTATTTGCAGGATTTGACGCTCCAGAACGCTCTGGATTACTATGCTGCCATCGAGGCAGGACAAGGCGGTGCTCGCGCTGTGGCTTTGCATGACCAAGGTACCAAGACCATCTGCAAGAACGTCAAACTGCTTTCCTATCAGGATACTTATTACAGCAACCTGCCCGGAGCAGTGAAGTACTTCGACGATTGTGAGATCCACGGAACAGTGGACTTCATCTGCGGCGACGGTAGTGTTTATTTCAAGAACAACCTGCTCTATGCGGAGAAACGTAACCGCGACGGCAGTGGAAGCGATGCACTCACGGCGGCGAACAACCCCGAAACGGACAAAGGTTACGTCTTTGCCAATTGTACTATCCAGAGCGAGTGCCCGGTTGTTTCCCTGGGTCGTGCATGGAACGGCAAACCCTCTGTAGCGTTCATCAACGCGCTTGTGGACTACAGCGCAGGAGAGTTTGCTTTTGAGGGCAACGGCATCCAGCGTTGGACTAAAGAGCTGATGAACGCCGGTGCATGGCCGCTCTTTGGCGAATACAACATGCACCTGGCGGATGGCACGGTTCTTACTCCGAATAGCAATGTCGTTTCCTTCGTCGATAAGAAAGTGAACCCGAATGAGACGCGTGAAATAGAGACCGTTCTCACGGCGGATCAAGCAGCTGCTTACACGATGGAATATACCCTCGGCGCATGGGCGGCAACCGCTGCCACAGACGCAGCACAAGTGGAACTGAGCTACGAGAATGATCAATGGGGCGCCACAGAGGCTACCGTCTTCCTCGTTAAGCGCAACAGCGTTTTGACGATGGAGAGCACCCTGCCGGAATTGCAGGACGGTATGAGCGTACGTGCTGCCAATGCACGTGGCGGTTTCGGAAAGCCGGTGGTAAAGGGTAATCCCGAAACAGCCATCGAGCATATCACCACCCCGTCACAACAGGCACAAAAGCTCATCCGTAACGGGCAACTGCTCATCATCCGCGACGGAAAAACCTATTCTGTAATGGGACAAATCGTGAAATAAGCGACAGACGGTTCAAACCGCATTTCAAAAGCACTTCACTCCGGTGAGGTGCTTTTTTTTGCAAATATATTTGCATATGTCGCAAAAAAGCAGTAATTTTGCACAAAATTTTGAAAGAACTATGATGCGCAAGAATTATTTTAGCCGAACCTGTGCGGTTATGATGACCCTTTTGTTACTCACGGCGTGCGAGAAAGCTACGGAGCCGCAGCCCAAAGATCCCCGCGAAGCGTTTATCGGTAATTATTCCTTTTACTCTTCCGGCAGTGTGGATCTCTATGCCGATAGTGCAAAGATTGGTTCTTACCCGATGAATGAAGAGGGCGAAATGTCTATCGCGCCAGCCACAGAGCCGAACGATGTAATGGTGATTGCAGAAAATGACACCTCTGTCGGGCACATTGCCGATGGTTATCTCCTCATAGAGCCCACCACAGCGGTAGAGAAATTCGGAAAAATGGACATGAACCTCTCCTTTACTTACGGTAAAGCAGCCCTCAACAACAGAGTGCTCACTTTCCCCACCAATGTCTCCATCACCGCCACCTATCAAGACGTGACTTTCAGCGGTTACGGGCAAGTGGACATTGTAGCAATCAAGAAGTAAATAGGTCTTCTAATCCTGAAATGGAGGTACAAATGAAAAAGATTAAATGGATTGCAGTCATAACTATCGGGATGATAGTTGCTGCATGTGCGGATCAAAACCCACCGACCAACACGTCCGGTGAAAGTGGTGATAACACCAACACGCCCGTAACAGACACAACCGGTACTGCTACAGAGGTAACGAATGACAGCGTTGTACGGATTGTATATAACGGTTCGGAGGCTACTATCACTGTACCCGCGTCGATTGCTTCGTATCTCACCGTCCGCCAAAGCGGAGCGCACGTCTGCATCACCCAAAGCGATGATGTTGCGCAGGAGATCACCTATAACCTCTCGGGTTCCAGCACGGATGGCGAGTTCTATACCTCCGGTGCCTACAAAGCAACCTTGGAGTTGAACGGATTGACGCTGACCAACACCACACCTGTCTATTCGGGAGCAGCGGTGCATGTGCAAAACGGCAAACGCATTGACGTAAAGGTCATTACCGGCACTACGAACACGCTCAAAGACGCTACTTCCGGTGAGCAGAAAGGCGCACTCTATATCAAAGGACACGCCGAGTTCAAGCAAAAAGGAACGCTCAACGTGTATGGAAACGTCAAACACGGCATCAAAGCCGGCGAGTATATTACGGTCAAGAACGCCACGATCAATGTCCTTTCGTCCGTCGGTGACGGAATCAACTGCGAGCAGTATTTCGCGATGGAAAGCGGCACGATCACGCTGAGTAACATCGGCGATGACGGCCTGCAATGTGACATCGAAGACACCACCACCGGCTCGACAGGCCAGACCACCGACCACGAAGGAGAGGACAGCGGTAACATCTATATCTCCGGCGGAACCATCACTGTCAACTGTCAGTACAAAGGCATCAAAGCCGAAGGAGATCTAACCATTTCCGACGGTGTCATTGCCGTTACGTCCAAAGCCGCAGCCAGTTCCAACGGCAACCATTGGGGAGGCAATTCGTCCACCTCTTCGCCCGAAGCCATCGAATCCAAAGGGGCTATGACCATCAGCGGCGGACAGATCTATGCTTATTCGGCGGACGACGCCCTCAATGCAGGAGGCCATCTGACCATCAGCGGCGGTTTAGTCTATGCGCACTCCACCAGCAATGACGGAATCGATTCCAACGGTAACTGTTATATCAAAGGCGGTCTCGTCTATGCCATCAGTGCCACGAGTCCTGAATTGGGCATAGATGCCAATACCGAAGGCGGTTACAAACTCTATGTGCAGGGTGGTACGATCGTAGCAATCGGTGGCTTGGAGAGCGGAGCAAGCCTCACGAAGACTTGTTACAAAGCGTCCTCTTGGAGCAAAAATACCTGGTATGCCCTGACGGTCGGAAACGATGTGTTCGCATTCAAGACCCCGAGCAGCGGAGGTTCAACGATGGTCGTTTCCGGAGCAAGCACTCCGACCCTCAAATCCGGCGTTACCGCTTCCGGCACAGAGATCTTCGGCGGCGTGGGCTATTATCCCGCTTCCGTTTCTGGCGGCAGTTCGGTTTCATTAAGTACATACTCCGGCAACTCCGGAGGTCCCGGTGGTGGCGGAGGTCCCGGCGGTGGAGGAAGATGGTAATGACAACACCGATAGAAGATATTATCCACTCCTTTGAGCCGATTAGTTTGGCGCAGATGGAGAGCGTGAAGCTCATGAACCGCATCGACACGAAATTTGCTGTGCCGATGACGGTTCTGCCTGCTATATTAGAGGCTGCGCAAGCGGATTATTTTGCGCAGGAGATAGACGGCAAACGGATTGCCACGTACGACACGATGTATTACGACACCGACTCGCTCGATATGTATGTCCGTCACCATGACCGACAACTCGTGCGCCAGAAAATACGTGTGCGGCAGTACGTGGACAGCCATCTGACGTTTCTGGAAATCAAGCGCAAGAACAATAAAGGACGTACCAAAAAGAAGCGTATCGTCGTGCCGGGATTTGACATCACCGCCGACACGCCTTCGGTACTCAAACACAAGAAACGCGAAGACGAAGCGGTCACGGTAGAGAGTTTCATTGATGCCAAAAGCCGCTACGAATGGTCACAGATCAGTCCGCATCTATGGACAAAATTCCACCGGATTACTTTGGTCAACAAGGCCAAGACCGAACGGCTTACCATAGACATGGATTTGGTTTGGGAGAATGTGGTCAGCGGAGAAGCGAGAACGTACCCCGAGCTCGTCATCATCGAACTCAAACGCGACGGAAACGTCCCCTCGCGCATGACGGACATCATGCTGGCACACCGCATCCACCCGTTCAAAATCAGTAAGTACTGCATCGGAACAGCCCTCACCACCCCGGGCATAAAAAAGAACCGGTTCAAGAAAAAGATCCGCTTAATAGAAAAGATGTTACACCTCTCCCCTGCCCTCTTCCAAGGAGAGGAAGTAAATGAGTAAATAGGAAAATGAGAAAATAATATGTTATTTCAAGTTGATTTAGCCAACCCCACGTTGGAGTTTTTGGAGAATGATCCAAGCATCGCTGCCCGTTTCGGCGCAGAAGACAGTATTTCGTATGTGATGCACTCGTTAGCAGATTTTCTTGGCGTGAGCGAGAACCTCATCACCATGCCGCTGATGTTCCTCTTTAACCTGCTGGTTTCGTGGGTTCTCATCTACGGTATCTACTATCGTTACAGCCGCCGCCGCGATTACTATGTGCAGTTTATGCTCTTCTCTTCCGGCATGTTCCTGCTGCTTTGGCTCATGCAGATACTCGACATCCAGACAGGCTTCGTGCTCGGTCTGTTCGCTATCTTCGGCATGATCCGTTACCGCACGGAGACGGTGCCTATTCGCGAGATGAACTATATGTTCCTTATCATCGCCCTCTCGGTAATTAACTCGTTGAGTCTCAAAGCCGATGGTTTGGCATGGTATTTGTTGCTCTTTGCTAATGGGCTGATGCTGGCTATGGCTTGGTTCTTTGAGCATTGGAACGGACGCAAAAGGCTTTCCACGAAGATCATTCTCTACGAGAAAATAGAGAATATCAAACCCGAGAACCGTGCCGCCCTCATTGCTGACCTCCAAGAACGGACAGGCCTCGAAGTGGTGGATATCGAGATAGGACACATCGATTTCCTCCGCGACGTGGCGTATATCAAGATGACCTACCCGCTTGAGCACGGCAAAACGACTAATAGTATCGACCAAATAACGAAATTCAAATGAAACGGTCATTCATAATAGGTCTGTGTTCTGTACTGTGTATTCTGTATCCCGCCCAAGCACATGCCTGGAGTTACGATTCCGAGACAGCCACAGAGATGCAAGCGGCACAACTGCGGTTCGGTGCGGAGTTCAACAAGAAATGGCGGAACGGCATCCGTTTGGGTGTGAGCGAAGATCTGCGATTTGACCTCTATAACTCGGCCGTCGGACCGCACTTCCGCAAGTCCTACACCACCCTTGAACTCGGCTACAAACCCATCGAATACCTCAAATTGGACGTGGGTTATACGCTGCGCATCATCGGTGCAGACAGCACATGGTCGGCGGCCAAGAAAGCCGACCCCAACGAGTGGATCCGCCACCGTGTGTTCTTTAGCGTAACAGGCTCATATACATTCGATTATGCTAAGATTTACCTGCGTGAGCGAGTGCAGTTGGATATGCGTACAGACAGCGTGAATGTATTGGAAAAGAACAAGTGTAATGTGTTGCTGCGTAGCCGTTTGGGAGCAGAAGCGCTGATCCCCGGCAAACCCGTGAAGCCCTATCTGTGGGTCGAACTCATCAACACGCTCAACGCACCCGAATACCAGCGGAAGAATGGACACCAATTCATTACTGATGTCCGTACGCAAGCCGGTGTCAAATGGCGTCTGACCAGACTCAGCAGCCTTGATTTCTTCTATCGTTTCTCGTACGGCTACGACCGCGACATCAACATCACGAAGAACAAAGGCTACATCCAACTGACAGAAGAAAAGTGCTTCATGCACTCTATCGGTATAAACTATAATTTAGATTGGTAAACGATTCGATAATTTTAATATCCACCACTATTATGAAACGATTTTTTAGTATAGCAACTCTCGTACTTTGTACGTTGTTCCTTGGCACCCTGTCTGCCCAAAGCCTCCTCACGCCCGAACAATTGGCGAAACGGGAGCGGAAGAAGAACCTGACGGTCAAGGAATGGAACACCGATTCCAAAACCAAAACCCGTTGGATGGACCGCCTGAAGGTCTATGACGATCAAGGTCGATGCGTAGAGGAAATCGAGTACGCCACCTACGGTCAGAAATGGCGTATTACCAGCACGTATGATGACATCACCGGCAAAGTGATTGAAGAGGTTGAGTACAACGACCGTAACCGCCCTGTGCGTATCAAGAAGTACGAATGGAACGCGGATGGCACCAAGGCCAAGCAGTACAACTACCTCCCCAACGGCAAACTCTATTCCGTCAAGGTCTATGAGTACATCTTCTCGGAGAAATAGTTCTCATCCCTTCAAGCGGCTCACAGCAATGTGGGTCGCTTTTTTTTGCATTCGGGGGAAAAGCCCCGCAGTTTACCGCACCAACAAGCCCGCGAGAGAAACGAGCACCTTATTATGGGGGAAAGAGAAAAAAATAGCATAAATAACGTTCGCGTGCGCACGAGGAACAAGCAGTTAGGGGAAAAATGATATGCTTCGAAAAAAAATCGGGCTGATTCCTTGCAAGAGTCAGCACTTTGTTGTATCTTTGTGTCGCCAAACAAAAAATAGTATGAATAATTATCAATTTTTAGTCTCGGAACGGGAGCAAAAGCGTAACGAATCCACAGAACTGAAGTTTTACAAAGGTATATAAAGTTCTACAAAGTTTTTTAGATTTATGTGCCAAAAATGTGCGGGAATTTACAAAGTTCCTCACAAAAATGTGTGTGACCTCACAAAAATTCGTCACAAAAATGTGTAAAACATTTGCATAAGTCATTTTTTTTTTGTACCTTTGCGACCGATATGGGAAAGTTCAGAAGTATAATCATAAGTTACACGCATGTCAGTTTGATGTTGCGCATATTCATCGGTCTGGTCATCGGCGCGGCGCTGGGGCTCTTGGTACCGTCCTGGACAGGCATCGGTATCTTGGGAGTGATGTTCGTCGGCGCCCTGAAAGGCATTGCTCCTATTTTAGTGGCGGTGCTGGTCATTTCTGCGATTGCCAAGGCAGGCAAAGGGCATGGTTCGCGTTATGCGGTGTTGATCGGTCTGTATCTGCTCAGCACCCTGATTGCAGCACTTTGTGCCGTAGCGGGCAGTTTTCTGTTTCCCGTGACCTTGCAGTTGGGTGAGACGAGCAGTATGGAAGTGACGGAAGGTTCGCTACCTGCGGTCCTGACGCACATGCTGACGAGGATGTTAACGAATCCTGTTACGGCGATTGCCGATGCCAATTATGTGGCAATTCTGTTCTGGTCGGTATTGATCGGCTTTGCCCTCCGGCTCATAGCACGCCCTACGACCGTAGCGGTCATGCATGAGTTGGCGGAAGTGATTTCCAAAGTAGTGAAATGGATCATCGAGTTCGCGCCTTTCGGTATTCTCGGCTTGGTGTATGCAGAGGTCTCAACAAGCGGCATGGAGGTCTTCACCGTCTATGGGCATTTGCTGTTGCTGCTTGTGGGATGTATGTTGGTTAACGCTTTTGTTTTCAATCCCTTGCTGGCTTATTTGCTGACGCGCAAGAACCCGTACCCGCTGCTCTTCACCTGTCTCAAAGAGAGCGGTCTCAATGCCTTCTTCACCCGCTCCTCGGCAGCGAACATACCGATTAACATGAATCTCTGCAAACAGATGGGGCTGGATGAAGACTTCTATTCGGTTAGTATTCCGCTCGGCGCAACGATTAATATGGACGGCGCAGCGGTGACGATCACGGTCTTTGCGCTGGCTGTCGCACACACGGTAGGCGTGGAAGTGACCTTTGCTTCGGCGCTCTTGTTAGGTGTGATTGCTACCTTCGGCGCTTGTGGTGCTTTGGGTGTTGCCGGTGGTTCGTTGCTGCTCATACCGATGGCTTGTTCGTTCTTCGGTATCGGCAATGATGTCGCCATGCAAGCGGTCGCTGTCGGCTTCATCATCGGTGTCGTCCAAGACTCCGTCGAAACCGCCCTCAACAGCAGCGGCGATGTGTTCTTTACGGCTACGGCAGAGGAGTTCGATAGGAAGAAACACACTGCTGCTAATGGCGGCAAGAATGCCGCCAAATGAGACGAAAGAAACGGAACTTTGGCAAAGAAATAGAGACGTTCCTTTGAATTGATCGTCTCTATTTCTTGTGGGGCATTCGACAGATTATTTCCGTCGTATTTCGTTTTTATACTTGATATTTTGTATATACAATAAGTGAAAGGGTATGCCTTAATCTTCTATATCGGATTTAATTCGAATATATACTTTAAGTACAGCAGCAAGAATAAGTCCAATAATAACTAGAACATACTCCCACCATTCTTCGCACATGATAAAAAGTATGAGAGCAACAACAGCATAGGCAATCCAAAAGATCTTTGCAATCTTTTTGTTTTTCTTGTTCTTTGTATCCTCTTTTACTTTTTCTTGGTATTCTTTGGCAAATAACTGTCGTATCTCGGGATTATCCATATAATGCTCTAAAGCATAATCTCTAAGGGCTTTTGTCCGCTTTTCCCATGCGTATCTTAAATCTAAATCATAAGAACCACTTTTGAGAAACATTGCTATATCTTCAGGAACATTCGGATATGAATTTATATGATCTAAAATATATTTAGGCGTTTTAGTGTCATTCTTGGATTTTTCTAATGCACTATTATATTCTTTAATGAAATTTTCTTCGCTTGGCATAGGATGATCCTCGATTTTTTCACTTTCTTTGTCCTCTGCGTCTCTTCGTCTTTCATCAAGATGATCTAATTTGTCTCTAAATTTCTGTTCTTCAGGTGATAGCGAGTCGTACCATCTTTCATAATCTTCTAAGTCCTTTTCTGCTTGATCAGCTAACTCTTTCAATGTGGGTTTTCTTGATACTTGTTCTTTCAATTTCTTTGCTTCGCGCTTGTCTGCCCAATTGTTGATTGCACCGACAACCGCTGCTCCAGCTGCAACTCCTTTTGCAAAAGAAGCAGATGTACTACCGCTACTACTGCCTTGTGAAGAACTTGAACCGCCTTCCCGTTGCTGACTTGCTGCTTGCACATCAGCCATGTATCGATTGAGATCATCAGATGACGTAGGACGGTTGGAACTGCAATCTGCTGCCAGAATGCCGCCATATCTCACGTGTTGTCCTAAAAAGAAGTACCTGCCTTTCGCACCACTCACGTGAATGACATCCACCATTAATGCGCCATCAGAATTCCAACGAGTACCTGTAACATCTTCACCTCCTGGAATTTCTAAGATCTCTTTACCACTCGAAGTCTTCAAAACTGTAAATGTGGCTTCTTTAACAATTTGACCATTTAATTGTTCGTTTGTAAAATACTTTGCCATAAAAATTAGATTTTAGATTAAACAATAGAATTATTTATTTTATATAATGTTCTAAACATTTTCGTACTATGCAGTAATTATAAAGAATATTACTGCTATAATAAACGGCAAAAAGAAAAATCGGATTGCCCATATAATAGCACTTGTAATAACATTGTTAAATAGTTCACCTAATGTGGACGAGAACAATATTTTTAATGATAATCCCCATCCGGAAGCAAGGACACCAAAGAAAGCCCCTGGAATAGTAAGAATTCCCCCCACTATCGTACAAATAGTAAGTGCTCCAACCTCATTTGTCCAATTAAGCATTAGAACGGCTATGATGCCTGCTGTTGTAATAAGAGTTCCCATATTTAAGATATATATACCAAAAGCGCAGACTTTTGTAGTTTGCTTATATTCGGTCTCTAAGGATTTCCTGGACGAACCTAAATTCCCAAATATATTCTACGGAAAAGCCCACGCTTACGCATGAGCATTTTGGCTTTTCCTTGGGAATTTTAGTTTCTATATAACTGTCCAGGTTTTATAGAGACCAAGTATTAAGCTAAAACGCTTTATTTATGTATGTCTTGCATCGTAACGATGCGGGTTGTTAGTTAACTTTCTTTTTGATGTGTTTTTGTTATTTTACTAATTTTCAATATGTCTGCGCAACGCTTTGCGCTTTAGTTAATCGGTCAAGCTTGGCCGATAGATTATTTATGTGGAGTATAGCGGACTCGAAAGGGAGATGAGATGAGCTAATACCCCGATTATTTCTTAGCCACGAGGGCACGATTTATTCTTTCTTTATAAACTTAACGATACAATCTATGCATATAGGTTTGCCGGTTTGTGTGTCAATGAAGACATTCGCAGCGTGCATATCTTCGAGATACAAACGTTCGTTGATATAGTTCACACCTTCACCTTCCCGGTTATCACGAAAGCCTTTTGATGCAACTAACTCATCTATTTCCGATTTTGTGGCGAGACGTTCACAAGGGACAAAAGGCTGAGTGAGAATGACTCTAAACAAGCCATCTGAATCACGCGTGAAACCGATTACTTTCATTTGTGTTTCCGGGAAAATCGTGTTGTGCAACACGATAGCTTCAAGTGCTTTGCCTAAAGTAGCATAGATGGACGTACGCTCCTTGATGACGGATAGATCTCCTGTGCGATAATATACCTTCGCTTCGGCTTGTTGTGCGATCTTGGGACCAAAAGTAGAAGTTATCCATTTCTCGGAGTCCGGAATCCATAACTTCTTGGCTTCTGCCCATTGTTGCAAAACCTCTTCTTGCTTGGCGTCTATTTCCCAATTTGTTGGGCTGCTTTCTTTGCATTTAAGAGAAAAGCGACCTGGTTCAAAGCTTGCTCGCGCGTAGTTGCAGACGGCATACGCCCCAATGAGCGCCGCACCTCCTGTGCAGAGTCCTGCATGCTCTTGCAAATTAAATCGATGAATGTTTGTTCGTCCATTGAGTATATCGTTTATATAGTTGTCTATCAGTTGGAGCGTGTGCTCCGAAAAGCCGTTGTAAGTAATAGAGGTGTTGATTTGTTCTTGACGTGTAGGCCACATGTCATCACTCATTTCTATCCGGTCGGTTGAGTCCCATTCGGCTTTTCCAAAGAGCACTTCATTAACTACCTCAACTATCTCCTCGTCTGTCCATCCAAGACCTGAACGTCTAAACTCCTCCAATAACTGCGGAGCCCAGCGCGGATCAATCAGCTCTGTCCAGCCTCTGTCTTCCAGATAATTGTCGGCTACGCATATCGCTGTCGGATATTGTTCGTTCATGTCTTTGCAACTTTTGGCTGCAAAGGTACTAAAAAAAAATGATATATGCAAGAAAAAAGCGAAGAAATATCATTTTTATGACAAAACGGAGGAGGAAAATTTGGAAATATCAAAAAATTGTTGTATATTTGCAGTCGATTTCTAAAAGAATTGCGAAACTATGAAGGCGAAGTGGACAAGTATCGTGGATGATTTGCAGGGAAGTGTGGATAGTAGGCACTATGCACGGCATATCCCCGGAAACGGAGAATGGGCGGCGGTGTGCCAGAAGCCGGAGTTGAGCAAGAAGACCAAGAAAAAGAAAGCAAGTCTGCCGCATGTGAAGGAGTTTGGTGCGCTGATAGCGACATGCAAAGAGATTCTGCATAATCCGGAGCGCAGAGCGGTATGGCAGGCCAGATATGACGAGGCTATGCGGAAAGCGCGGAAGTACGGGAAGCCGATACAAGGGCGGCTGTGCGATTATGTGCGGCATGAGGTGAGCGGGAAGATTAAGAGGGGCGAGGAAATCGCCTAATTCTCAAGGTTATATTATAGTTACGTTAGGGTGATGTCGGGTAAAGCATATATTCGGCATATATTGAGCATATATTCAGCATATATTGGAACCAGGTGGAAAGCAGGTGGAAGGGAGGACGCGCTCCCTTTCTATATGCCGATTACTAATCGGCGAAAAAGAAGAATCTTTCTTCGGACTTTGTCCGAAGCAGGGAACGAAAGCGGATCCGGCGTTAAGTATAACGCCGAAAACGACAACCGGCATAACATGCCGGGATAATGGACGGAGGACACCTGAATACGATTCCGGGCTAATTGACGAAAAGAAGCGGGATGGTATCCCGCATAAGAGACGAAGTCAGAAAGACGGCATACTATGCCTAACAAGAGACAAAACAATATAATAAAGAACGCACGTGTGCACGCGCGTTCTTTATTATAAGGAGATCTCGAGACGTCGAGATTTCGAGACGTCGAGGGGTTAACCTCCGAAGTTATCGAAGCGGATGTCTGCGTCATCGACGCCCAGTGAGTGGAGCAGGTCGAGGACGGTCTTCGCCATCATAGGAGGACCGCAGAGGTAGTACTCGATGTCCTCGGGAGCGTCATGCTGCTTGAGGTAGGTGTCGCCCATCACAGGAGCGATGAAGCCCGGGGTGTATTTGATACCGAGTTGGTCTGCCTTCGGATCCGGACGGTCGAGCGCCAAGTGGAAATGGAAGTTCGGGAACTCCTTCTCCAAAGCGAGGAAATCGTCGAGGAAGAAGACTTCGTCGATCGCACGTGCGCCGTAGAAATAGTGCATCTGACGGTCGCGGCAGTTGCGGGTCTTGAGCATATGCATGATCTGCGCACGCAGCGGAGCCATACCGGCACCACCACCGACCCAGATCATCTCCTTCTTGCTGTCGTAAACCGGTCTGAACTCGCCGTAAGGACCGCTCATGCGCACTTTGTCGCCCGGTTTGAGCGAGAAGATATACGTCGAAGCGATACCGCAGGGTACGTCCATGAACTCCGGTCCGTTCGGGCACTGGTCTTTCGGTTTGAAAGGCGGTGTAGCGATACGGACGGTAAGGGTGATGATGTCACCTTCGTCGGGATAGTTAGCCATGGAGTACGCACGGACGGTTGCCTGGGTGTTCTTCTGTTTGAGTTTGAAGAGCCCGAACTTCTGCCATGCCGGCAGGTAGAGGTCACCGATGAGCGATTTATCCATGTCGCGGTCGTAGTCGATGTCGTACTCAGGGATGATGATCTGTGCGTACGAACCCGGCTCGAAGTGCATGTGCTCGCCCGGAGGCAGCTGCACTTTGAACTCTTTGATGAAGGTAGCGACGTTCTTGTTGGAGATGACTTCGCATTCCCATTCTTTCACGCCGAGAACGGCTTCATCGACCTTCATGGTGATGTCTTCTTTCACTTTGACCTGGCAACCCAGACGCCAGCCTTCTTTCTGCTGCTTGCGGGAGAAATGGACGGTCTCGGTAGGCAGGATCTCGCCGCCTCCGGAGAGGACTTGGCACTTACACTGTCCGCACGAGCCCTTACCGCCGCAGGCAGAGGGGAGGTGAACACCGGCTTCGCCGAGTTGGTTGAGGAGCGAGCCACCTGCGGCTACATCATAAACCTTGTCGCCGTTGATGGTCACTTTGACGTTACCGGAAGAAACGAGATAGCGTTTGGCGATGAGCAGGATAGCCACTAACAGGAGTATTACTACTAAGAATACTGCAACTGCATAAATAATAGCTGTTATATTCATATTGCGTTCCTCCTATTAAAACTCGATGCCGCTGAAGCACATGAACGCCATCGCCATGAGGCCGACGGTGATGAATGTGATTCCAAGGCCTTGCAGCGGCTTCGGTACATCGTTATACTCCATTTTCTCACGAATACCTGCGAGGCAGACGATAGCCAGGAACCATCCGATACCCGAACCGAAGGCGTACATAAACGCGTCTCCGAGGGAAGTGATGGCCTTGGGATCCACTGCGGGCAGGCCGATACGCTGCTGCATGAAGAGCGAACCACCCATGATGGCGCAGTTCACCGCAATCAGCGGCAGGAAGATACCGAGGCTCGCGTAGAGCGACGGGCTGTATTTCTCCACAATCATCTCCACCAGTTGCACGATAGCGGCAATGACGGCGATGAAAAGGATGAAACTGAGGTACTCCAAGTGCAGCGGCTCGAGAACGAGCGTTTGCAGCAGGTAGTTAACCGGCAGGGTAACGATGAGCACGAAAGTAACGGCTACACCCAGACCGGCTGAGGTCTTCACGTTCTTCGAAACGGCGAGGTAAGAGCACATTCCCAAGAAGTACGCGAAAATCATGTTATCCGCAAAGATCGAGCGGACAAATAAACTTAATGCGTGTTCCATTACTTAGCCTCCTTATCATTAATTGAGCGATGCGCCCAGATTACACATCCTACCAGAATGAGCGCCATGGCGGGCATGAGCATCATACCGCAGTTTTCGTAGCCGTGATCATAACACCACTGCGGGATCACTTGGAAACCAAGGAGTTGACCCGAGCCGAGGAGCTCGCGCACGAAGGCTACGATGACGAGGATGATGGCATAGCCCAGACCGTTGCCCAGACCGTCCAGCAGGGAATCCCATGCGTTGTTGGTCATGGCGAACGCCTCGAGGCGACCCATGAGAATACAGTTAGTGATGATCAGACCGAGGTAAACGCTCAGCTGCATTGCTACATCGTAGGCAAACGCTTTGAGCACCTCGCTGACGAGTGTCACGAGCGCCGCAACTACCACCAGTTGCACGATGATACGTACACGCATCGGGATAGTGTTACGGATGAGCGACACGATCACGTTCGACATCGCCACGATGATGGTCACGGCGATACCCATGACGAGCGCAGGCTTGAGCTGTACCGTTACGGCGAGTGCCGAACAGATACCGAGGATCTGCACTACGACAGGGTTATTAGCGTTAAGAGGACCGAGTAATGTGTCCTTAGTCTTCTGACTCAACATGGTCTTCCTCCTTTCCTTCATTTAATTCATTCAAAAACTCTGCGTACTCGCCAAGGTTCACTTCGAGCATGGTGCTGACGCCGGACGAAGTGATGGTAGCACCGGAGATGGCATCTACCTGCTCTTGTCCTTCGGCGTGCTTGCCGGCTTTGAGAACCGCTACAGAAACGACCGCACCTTCGGCATTGCGGATGTGCTTGCCTTCAAACTGGCTGCGGAACTCCGGCTCCACGATCTTAGCACCCAGACCCGGGGTCTCGGACTCGTGGTTGAAGTTGACACCATAAATGGTGTTCTTGTCCTCGTCGAGTGCGAGGTAACCGCCGATGCCGCCCCAAAGACCCTTACCGGAAAGCGGCAGGATGTACTTGGTAGCACCGTTGAGGTTGGCTACATAGACCTCTTGTTCACCGTAACGCAACGTGTCGTTGACAAGCGCCATGTAGATGTCGGCAGGGTCGCCGGTCGAGTAATCGATCTTGAGCGCACCGAGAATCTGTTTCTGCTTGTCGAGCAGGATATTCGCCTGCTGTTTCGGAGCGAGTGCCTGGCTGACAACCGCCAGCAGCACAGCTACGATGATCACTACCACCGTCATATAGACGAATGTGTAGATATTACTGTTTGTATTCAGTTTCATAGCGTGCCCTCCTTATTTAATGACGCGTTTAGCGCGACGGTTAATATTTGCTTGAACCACACACCAGTCGATGAGCGGCGCAAAGGCGTTCATGAGCAGGATAGCGAGCATCATTCCCTCGGGGTAGCCCGGGTTGAGAACGCGCACGAGCACTGCTACGAGACCGATGAGGAAGCCGTAGATCCACTTACCGCACTCGGTACGAGCGGAGGTCACAGGATCAGTAGCCATGAAGACTGCACCGAACGCGAAACCGCCGGAAACGAGGTGCATGTACCAGGGGTACTGCGCTGCGAGGTTAGCCTCAGAGCCGCCGATGTTAAAGAGCCAAGCGGTCAGACCGCCGCCGATGAACGTAGCGAGCATGGTCTTCCAGCTGGCTACGCCGGTAGCAATCAGCAGACATGCACCGAGCAGGATTGCCCAGATACAGGTCTCACCTACGGAACCCGGAACGAGACCGTTCACCATGTCCCAGAAACTCTGCGACACCGGTGTGCCGGTAGCCATCTGCGTCAGAGGCGTTGCACCCGAGAAACCATCCACGAGCGCGTGACCGCCGTCCCAGCCCCATGTACCTGCTGTGCGGATGAACGGTTCATCACCGGTCATGTGGCTCGGGTAAGCGAAGAACAGGAACGCACGCGTGATCAGCGCTACGTTGAAGATGTTATAACCTGTGCCGCCGAACACCTCTTTCGCGAAGATGACCGCAAAAGCGACCGCGATAGCCACCTGCCACAGCGGGGTGTTAATAGGCACGATGAGCGGGATGATGAATCCCGTTACGAGGAATCCTTCTGCAACCTCCTCATGCTTGATCTGCGCAACAACGAACTCGATGCCCAGACCGACAGCATAGCTGACGATGATAAACGGCAGTACAGCCAGCAGACCGAAACCGAACGCTTTCCACCAGAGTGCAGCGGTCATGCCTGCTGCCAACTGACCGGTAGCCAGCAAGTGCTGATAGCCGACGTTGAACATACCGAAGAGCAGTGCCGGAACAAGTGCAATGACCACGAGGATCATCGTACGTTTGCTGTCCGAACCGTCGTGGATATGCGTGCCGTTGCGTTTAGCGGTCGTCTGAGGGGTGAAGAGGAACGTGTCGAAGGCATCATAGAACGAACTGAGCCAGCTCAGTTTGCCGCCTTCCTCGAAGTTCTTGCCGAACTTCTTCCAGTTTTTATAAAGCCATTCCATTACTCAATCTCCTTTCTTAAATAATCCAACGCTTCGCGCACGATCGCCTGCAGCGGCATTTTGGATGTACATACATACTCGCAGAGCGCGAAATCTTCAGGAGCCACCTCGTACGCACCCAGCGCTTCCATGCGGTCGATGTTCGACGCAATCATCGCTTTGATGAGGTACTCGGGGTAGATGTCCATCGGGAACACTTTGTCATACTCGCCGCTGACGATGATCGCACGGCGACCACCTTTGAGACGAGCGTCCCACTGGTATTTCTTCGGACCGAAGAGCCAACGTGTGAACCCGTTGTCCAACAGACCTGCCGGGTCGGTCTTTCCGGCATTGAAAGCCGAGAAGCGCGGCAGCATCCAGCCCATGAACTCGTGGTTCTCGGAACCTTCGTCCAGGACGGTGAACTGATTGTCATAGACGGAAATCATGTCATCCATCGTGATCTGACGACCGCTCAGCACGTTTCCTGCGATGTAACGGCACGGACACTCGGTGTGTACGTTCGAGAGCAGCACAGCGGAAACCGGCATACCCGGCAGGACGTTGTAGTACTGCTTGCCATAAGCGAGCGGACCGGTGAGCGCCACTTTCTTCTGCATGTCCACGATGCCTTTCTGGAAGAGGCGACCGATGAGCGCGAGATCCTGGATGTTCACCGTGAAGACGGTCTCACCCTTCGCCAGCGGCGCGAGGTTGTTGAGCTGTACGCCTACGTTACCAGCAGGATGCGGACCATAGACCTCGAAGAGGGTGCAGTCCTTCAACTCGCGGAACTCGGTAGCTTTAGCGCCACCTTTGATGCCGATGAATACCGGTGCAATCTTGCCCAGCGCGGAGACAGCTGCCTGTAAGGTCGGCAACTGACCTTTGAGCACGAACTCGTAGTTCGGAGCACAAGGCGCACTGTCAAAACTCGAAATAAAAATAGCGCGAGGGGTCTTGTTCGGCATAGCGATGCAGTCGTACGGACGTTGCTTCATCAATGCCCAGAGGCCGCTTTTCAGCAGCAGCTCCTTCACATCGCCCGCGGTGTCAAATTTCTCGTACTCGATGACGCTGTCCGCAAGGATGTCGATGGACATGATCTTACGTCGCTCACCGCGCACGATCTCTTTGACTTCACCTGAGACAGGCGAGGTAAAGAACAAGCTCTCAAACGCTTTGTCGTGGAAGAGCGGGCTACCCGCCTTCACACGGTCGCCGACCTTGACATCCAGTTTGGGAGTGATGCCGGCGAACTGGTCGGGCACGATATGAAAGACCTCCGGCCGACGGACGCTACCCAGCGTCTCTACCGCAGTTCCTTCAAAAGGAATGTCCAACCCACGTTTCAGTTTGATTGTTTGCATAAAATGTTAATTAATTATTTTGTTTTGTTGTTTTCGAGGTTTCGAGGGGCTTTTTTAGTGCCCGCTTCAAAAGCGGGCGCAAAGTTACAAAAAAAAAATGACATACACAATAGTGTATGCCAATTTTCTTGTTTTTTTGCGTTTTTTGTCGTCTTTAGTTAGCAGAAAGAGGTGTTTATTCCTCTTTCGGAGGGAAATGTCCTCGTAGACGTCCGGGATAATTCGCCTGATGGTTGCGGGAAGTGACACCTCTGTTCGAGACATATCGGTCGTAATAGCTGATGATGAGCGTAGTAAGAGGCAAAGCGATGATCATACCAATTACTCCGCATATCGCGCCCCAGATACTCAGGCTGAGGAGTATAGCCGCGGGCGACATGCCGGTGACATCTCCCATGATCTTCGGGGTAAGGAACAGATCCTGAATGGATTGCACCACGATGAAGACAATCGCCATCATGAGTAGCGTGAGCCAAACGGGTTGTCCTGTTTGCGCGGATTGCAGAAGGCAAAGGACGATACAAGGTGGGATACCGAGTGCCTGCATATAAGGCACCATGTTCAGGAGCCCGATGATGAGTCCCATAGCTATTCCCATCGGCATGCCGGTGATGGTGAAGCCGATAGCAAAGAGTACTCCGACACATCCGGCGACCATCGCCTGTCCGCGGAAATAGGCATTCATATTGCGGTCAATATCGCCCATGATGGCTACTACTTGCGGCCTTATTTTGCGGGGCACGTAACGGCTGTATTTGGCACGAATATTCGGCATGTCTATCATCAAAAAGATGAGGTACATGAAGCCGATGAAGACCACCAAGAGCTCGCTCATCCAGCTCAGACCGCCTGTGATCCAGTTTCCGATTTTGGGCAGGAGTTCCTTAATGGAGGTAGTGAGTTCGGGGTTAGCGAGTGCTTTTTCGAAACTCCATTCTTCCGTCCAGGTGAGCAGTTTCTCCTGTGTTTCGGCGGAGACGTAATCGTTGATATCAAAATCGGCGATGTACGCTTGGAAGCCCGTCCACGCGGAGTTGACCTGATCCATTACGGGTTTGCGTAAGGAAGCGACCGCTCCGACGATCAGACTGACGACCAAGAGCAGGGTGAGTAACACAGCGAACGCCCTGTTACGCACCTTGCATTTGGTTTGTATAAAGACCACAACAGGGTCTAAGACATATGCCAGCAAAAAGCTGACAAAGAACGGCAGTAAGACGCCGTAGAGACGGGAGAACATTTTTTATTTGGTTAATTTGCCGGAGACCCAAGACCAGATGCGGCTGATGAGGTTCGCGTAGATATTGAGTTCGCGCGTAGCGCTCTCTACTTTGGTCTCCAGACGGATATACTGAATCTCTGCTTTATGTTCTGCCTCCAAGGTCTTCAACGCCAGTTCTTCCTCGGTGTTGATTTGCTTGCTCATCAGGCGGATGAACGGATGTATGAAGAGTTGCTTTTTGAACGCGAGCACAACTCCAATGAGTACGAGATATACGCTACCGATGAGCAGTGAAGCCGCCCAAGTAGGCATATAGTTCGACAAGATATCGATTGCTGCCACCGCTCCAAAGGTGAAGAGTGCGGAAAGGAGCAGAACGATCGTGAAAATCAGCAGGAAGAGCCCCAAAAGACGGCTAATAAGATCAATGAGACGCAGTTTGCCGACTTCCCCGACGGCTTCTCCGCACGCGGTAACTTCTTTCTTTACTTCCTCGAACAATTCATTTTCCATGTTGCCCTCCTATCTTACGCAGGTTGCGCCTCCGTTTCAACAGGAGCTTCGGCAGGAGTGTTCGCCTGCTTGATTTCCTGTTTGAGTTGCTCACAATAATCCTTCACTTTTTTCTGTGCATCATTAGCCAAGTCGGCGATTTGGGAACGGAGTTGTTCACCTGATTTCGGTGCCACCAAGAGTGCTACAGCAGCTCCAACAGCTGCTCCTGCTGCAAAAACAAAAGTTGCTTTGATTAAGTTGTTCATACTTGTAATAATTTAAGGATTAATACTATTCGATTTTGCGAATTTGGGTGCAAAGGTACAATTTTTTTTTGAAATATGCAAGTATTCAGTGAATAATATGAGAAATATTTGCACATTTCAAATATTTTTTGTAATTTTGCAGGCAAAATTGTTTTGAAGATGAAAAAAGTAGTATTTTTTTGTATGATGAGCCTCGTTGTGTTGGGAATGACCAGTTGCAACGAGTGCCGATGTGATCACAGCACAAAACCGGGCGGAACAGAGCCGGTATGTTACTACCACGCGCAGACATTGGATTTGGTGGTTAACAAGAACCAGTGGGCATTTGACGATCAAATGGGTATGTTCTATTGCTCTTTTGACGTGCCGGAGATTACAGCAAATGTGTACAACTACGGAACATTCAATTTGTTCCGTGAGTACAACTCGGGAGCACAGAATGCGTATCAGGTAGCTCTGCCGGAGACCAGTTATCTGAGCGCGGAGGAGGATGACGGACAGACGAAAAAGATTGTCTATTATCAGCAGCACATCGATTACACGGTGGGAATCGGTGTTGTGGAGGTCTTTTTGACGATTTCCGATTTCTTCTACGACGGATTTACCCCGGATGCGATGCACTTCCGTTTGCAGTTGATTTATTAAAGCATCAGTTATCAGCCATCAGAAGATATACATATTGGGCCCCTGTTCAGCGGAGCGCCGCGAGCAGGTGTTGGAGACCGCACGCCAATTGAGGGAAGAGTGCGGCTCTATTCCTTTTATTTATCGCGCGGGCGCGTGGAAGCCGCGTACGAGCCCGTACACGTTTCAAGGCGCGGGTTCGGAGGCTTTGAAATGGTTAACAGAAGCAAAGAGCGTATATGGATTCGATGTAGCGACAGAAGTGGCGACACCGGAACATGTGCGTGAGGCTTTGGAAGCCGGGATTGATTACTTGTGGATAGGGGCACGTACCAGCGCTAATCCGATTGCCGTGCAGGGGATAGTTGAGAGTTTAACGTTGAGCATTGAGAGAAGCCGGTTAGATGAAAGTGGAAAGTTGAAGGGGGTCTTGATCAAGAATCCGGTGAATAACGATGCGGAGTTGTGGATAGGTAATATAGAGCGTTTGGAGAAAACGGGCATACCTGTTATGGCGGTACACCGCGGATGCAACCATCAGCCATGCTGGGCGATGGCACATGCCGTTCACTTAGCCAAGCCGAATATTCCGCTGCTGATAGATCCAAGTCACATGAGCGGCGATGCAGAGAAAATAGCAGGTTTGGTACAAAAAGCGCACGAGTTGGGATTCGACGGGGCGATGGTGGAAGTACATCACAAGCCCGAGGAGGCACTATCCGACGCCAAGCAGCAGATAACTCCCCGTAAGATCAGGGAAGTCCTGTTAGAAGAGCCAACAAGCCACCAACTTATTTCCAATTTACCAACGACCGTCTCGGAATCAACAGCGAAAGAGCTCAGTTGGTTGCGTGCGGAGATAGATGAGTTGGACGACCAGTTATGGGCAACTATTGCCGCCCGAATGGATGTGAGCAAACGCATCGGGGAATGGAAAAAGGCGCACGGGATTGCTCCTTTACAGCCGGAGAGGTATCGGGAAATTAAAGAGAAATTAAAAATTAAAAATGAAAAATTAAAAATTGGAGGCAGCACGCTTAGTGAGGCATTTATGATGAATGTTTGGGAGCTGATACACGAAGAGAGTTTGAGACAGCAAGAGAGTTGATAATTGATAATTGAGAATTGAGAATTGTGAATAGATTAAGGTACATATTATTTTTCTTGTGCATTGCCGGGATGGTAACGGCACAGGAGGTGACCAGTATATCCGGTGTTGTGGTAGATGGCGACACAGGCGAGACTTTGCCGTTCGTACAGATATACTTTCTGAAATCCACGACGAACAAAGGAATGATCCCTTCGGAAGTGGGAACGACATCGGATATAGACGGTAACTTCACCATCAGCAACACGCAGGGTTACAATACGCTGAATTTCCAGATGGTAGGTTACAAGACGGAGATGTTAACGCTTCGGAAGGGTCAGAACCGCAAGAACGCGAAGATCAAGTTGACACCGGATGTATATGGTTTGCAGGACATTGTGGTGACGCCGAAGAACCGTAAGCGCGACTACAAACGGAAAGGCAATCCGGCAGTGGAGTTGATCAAGAATGTCATTGCACGCAAGGATTCGTTCTGCGTACAGAGCGCAGACCAATACACGGCAAAAAGTTATTCGCGTATGTCTTTTGCGCTGGATAATATCCAGGTGAATTGGGAAAAACCGTTCTGGAAGACGTTCGATTTCGTAAAGAAATACATTGACACTACAGGCGTTTATCCGAACGTGACGGTGAGTATCCGCGAGCATTTGAACACGGAGTATTTCCAACGCAAGCCCCACCGCGAGAAGAAGATTTTGGACAAGAAACGTATTTTCGGTATCGAAAGTGTGATCGGTTCTCAGTCCTTCCAACAGAACATCAACGCCATTTTCAAGGACGTAGATATCAACGACAACAACATGAACCTGCTGTTCAACCGCTTTGTATCTCCGTTGAGCAGCACGATAGCGGTGACATTCTACCAGTATTACATCATGGACACGATCATGGTGGACGGGTATCCGTGTATCGACTTGGCTTTTGTGCCGGTTAACTCGGAGAGTTACGGTTTCACGGGTCACCTGTACATTGTGAATGACAGCACGTACCGGCTGAAGAAATACGCCATCAATGTGCCGCCGGATATCAACCTGAACTTCGTAAGCAATTTCTCCATCGAGCACAGTTACAAGCAGTTGGAGAACGGTATGTGGGCACCGGACAAGACCAGCACATATGCCAAGTTCTATATACTGAACAATAAACGCGGCATGTTAGCCCGTCAGACGAAGATATATACCAATTGGGATTTGGAGACACCGATATCGAAAGAGACGTTCTCCAGTTTGACGGCAAACGAGGTAGAGCAAAACGACTCGACGGCCGAGGTAGTAGAAGAAGGATACTGGACCGATGAGATGCGACCAGAACCGCTGACGAAATACGAGAGTTCGGTAGTTGATCTTGTGCGCGAGTTCACGAATACGCCCAAATTCAACACATTAGCGCTATTTGTCAACGCCATTACCACGGAGTATATCCCAACTCGGGATGCGGAGTTTATGTATCTGAGCAAGTTTGATTTCGGTCCGATATACAACTTTTTGAGTTGGAACATGTTAGAAGGAGTACGTCTTCGCATCGGCGGCGGTTCAACCGCTCGTCTCCATGACCAGTTCTTTTTCCGCGGTTATGTAGCGTTCGGCACCAAAGACCTGCTGCCGAAATACAACGCGACGATGGTTTATACGTTTGACAAACACAAGAACCAGCCTTATGACGGTCTGCGTCACCATATACAATTGATGGCTCAGTATGACATAGAGGAGCCGGGTCAAGTGACGGATGTGGTACGCCGCGATAATATCATCATGTCCATCCCGACGAGCACGCCGACGATGCCATTTGCGCAATATGTGTTCCACGCGAAAGCGGAATACATGAAGGAATGGCGTAATAATCTGATGTTCAAGACGACGTTCGATTTCACGAACAACCGAGCAGCAGGAGCACTCAAATATCAGCGTCTGAATTACACGCAGAACATCGTCGGCACCGACACAACGTATATGCAAACGATGACCAATATCGGTTCATACCGCAACTACGAGGGTACTTTTGAGTTGGAATATTCGCCGGGATCGATGATTCAGATTGACCGCAACGGCATCAAGAGCCCCTGGGGATTTGAGAAAGACGCTCCGACCTTCAACCTAACCCACACGGTTGGCTACTTGGACGACCGACATAATGGTGGCGACGGATTCTTTTATAACAAGACAGAGATTATGTTCGACAAACGTTTCTGGTTCTCCGCGTTCGGGCATTTGGACATGCGTATTCAGACCGGCATGATCTGGCAGAAAGTGCCGTTCACGAAATTGCAGATTCCGCAGACTTCAACAAGTATCTTGTTAGGCCAGCGTTCCTTCAACCTAATGAAACCGATGGAGTTTATAATGGATGAGTACGTATCGCTATATGCCACCTATTACTTCAAAGGCTGGATTATGAACCGCATTCCCGGTATCAACAAGCTGAAACTGCGCGGCGTGGTCAGTTTTGCCGGAACGTACGGCGGTCTGACGAAGAAGAACAACCCGTATCTGGAATCGGGAACGGGTTTGTACGATTTCCCGCACACAGAATGGACCAACGGGGATGTGAACAGCGCGTTTGATAATTACGGGTATCTGAAAGACGGATATCGTACGAGTTCGCCTATCGGTAAGTTGCCGTATATGGAGCTGACCGCGGGATTTGAGAACATCCTCAAGTTCATCCGTATTGATTACGTGCGCCGTTTGACATACAACGATTACGAATTGCCGTATATGATTCAGAAGATGGAGCCGGTAGATCCGAACAAACCGGGTTTGGGTTTTCAGCCGGCGGTAGATGCGGACGGTCATCCCGTGCTGATTCACGGCCGACGCCGTATAGGAGCATGGGGTCGGAACGGTGTCAAGTTAACGGTACGTATATCGCTGTAAGAAAGGAGGAATACTATGAAACATGCAAAATTAACAGGATTGCTGATCGTAAGTACGATTATTTTTCAAGTCTCTATGGTCTCGGCTCAGACCAAAGACACGGAGTTGCAGCTGAAATTAGACGCCGCCAAAGCTCGTCTGGTGGAGTTTGACACCGAGCATATGTTAGATTCTCTGGATCAGGAGAAACTGCCTCGCATCGTGTCCGGCGGTATATTAGCCGGTGCAAACTTGAGCAATTTCATCATCTCGAGAAACCATAATCGGATGAGTTCGTATATGCATATCGGCGGAGAGTTAGGCGGATTCTTAGATTTCCGCGTGAGCAAACATTTCTCCATACAACCGCAGGTGCTTTTCACCGCTCAACAGAACTATTTTGCAGAGACGGACACAGCGAACCACTTATGGTCTTTCGGCATGGAGATACCTGTTTATTTCTTAGGCCGTTTCGGCAGTATGGAGCGCGGATATATACAATTCGGCGGCGGAATATTCACCCATTTCACGTTCGCATCGAATATCGCGAACAAGTTCAAGAACGTGGATGACCCGGTGATTGTGCCCCCTACCCCCACGACGCCGACGAAGCCCGTAGATACGCATGATTACAGCCGCTTATACAGCTTGCACGACAATCATTTCGGTGTTGCCGTGACGGTGGGCTATGAGTTTCCGATAGGCATTCAGATCAATGCGCACTACAAAGTCAGTTTATCCGACATCGCCGGTTTCTACAGCGAGAACAAAGGCAAAGAGATTGCACAGGCTCTGATCTATCCTCAATCCATCAGTTTGGGAATCGGATACAGGTGGAAATAGTTGATAGTTGATAGTTGATAGTTGATAGTAGATTAGTGGAAGAGGCGGTAAAGGGGTAAGAAGAGTTTAAGCCATTTACAGACGGACGAAGTTCGCGATAGAGGAACTCCGCGTTAGGTGTTTCATGATAATTGAAGATGCAGAAAAGGACATCAGTTGGTTTCATGGCGTTTTCTCAATATACTGCTTTTCCCAAGCCACTGCGGAAGGATGATCACTCCCGCGATTAAGTAGTAGTAATAGGTGCATAGACGCCAGATGGAGGTGATGAGGACCGTGGACATTTTTTGTGTTATATATTCGCCGAGGAATCCGTCGAACATCACTTCGGCAAATCCGCTCCCTCCAGGTGTCGGCACGATCATGCAGACGATACCTAAAATATACTGGCGGGCAAAACACATCAGATTACCGGATATGGGAAGCGGATTGAAGATCATGATTGCCATATTAGCTATCAAGAAACGGAATCCCCATATACCAGCCGTAGAGAACATCATCCGCATCCAGTAGCCGAAAGACTCATGGCGAATCTCACGAGCACATTGGCGCAATTCAACTGCCGTACGAAGCGCCCGACCACGGTACTTACGCAGGAACTTAAAGGAGAAAATGAAACCTATGATCTTCGCTAAAATAGTTGGGTTACAGAAGATACCGATGAATAGCAGCGTCACCCAAACCAGTTTCATCACATAGCCGATGATGAATGCCCAAAGATAGCCATATTGGAAATATCCCCCGGCAGTAAACAGTTCCGCATAAGGGATGGATAACAGCAGAATAGGGAAAAGGAGAACCATAAAGATTTCATCCAGGAAGAGCGCCAAGACGGTCATAGAAGTGGCACGACTGATTTTAATCCCTTCTCGATGGATGAAAATAACCTCAAGCGACGAACCTCCGGCAGCGGAAGGTGTAACCGCAGAAGTAAACTCATAGAGCATTCGGATGCGGAAGAGTTGCTTAAAGGTCAAAGGTGCGCCGGACATGACACGCAGGCGATACATGCCCGAGAAATCCTTTAATAACGTAAAAAGAACCACTAACACTGCGAATACCCACCAATGATCAGCTAACACCAGTGGTCCTTGCGGTATGTCATTGTGCATTTCGCGCCACAACATATACCCCACTCCTATCAGGCCAAAGAGTATCGGCCAAACAATCATGGACGGTTTGATACGCGAGGCAACCGAACGATTCGTTGAAACTATTTTTTTATCTTTCCCCATTTATTCGTATGTTTGTATAAACTTAGCGGATAGAATGTTTTTGGGATGACGGTTAATGCACCATGTCCGAGGACAGTTCGAGCATATAATACGTCGGAGTTATAGGGAAGGAGACTTCGTAACCTAATGATTGAAGTTCATTCAATTTGGCCTGAGCACAAACGACATAGTGAGGTTTGTGCTCTTGGATATCTTGTAATGTCCGGTCATGCATCCATTGGGGTTGGTCGGGCGGAGAGAACCAGAATTGCGATGCCGGTTTGGCATCCACCTGCAACCATAATCTATAAGGGAAGCAATAATCAGGATTGAGATAATCCGCATCGTTGCGTCCCTCCATATCATCGCAGATAGCGAGATAATCCTCAGCTGTTGTATGTGCATTGATATATTCAGCAGCAGCCCTATCGGCCGAGGTATCGAACGGAACAAAACTATTTACCGCCCGTACCACATAAAATCCCACGCCTACAAAAACGGTAAATCCCATCAAAGTTTTGCGCGCTACGGACGAGAGTTGTGCATCCCGAAGAAGAGCAATCATTACCAAAGCGAATGCAGGTACCACGGGCGCAATATAATGCTGATAGGAGTTCCCCACATACACGCACAATGCCATTGAAAGTACAAGAATTAACGTGAGGAAGACGAACTGTTCTTCACGCCAACGGCTACGCACAGCATATACGATATAGGTAGCGAAGACAGGCAGCATAGCCAAAGTGACGTACAGCTTGAATCGAAGCATTTTAGCTATGTCTGTATAGCCATAATCTTCCAGCGTAAAGAGCACATACAACCGCCAGAAATCATCCAAGTTGCCTTGATATACCATACATCCGATAATTGGTCCGAAGAAAAACAAGATTCCTACTACCACTCCGGCAGCATATCGTAGGAACGCACGGAAATCCCAATGGTGGATAAGATGGAAGACCATCCAAAGTGCCATAGGTATCAGGCCCGCCGAGGTATTGAATTTCGTCATCAAACAAATCATAACAGCCCCCATAAACAACACAACTTGCCAAAACGACCAATATGTGTTGTCGCGCAAGTTTTTCGCAAAGAAGTAGGCACATAAAGCTATACCCGGCGTAGCAACGAGATCACAACTAGCTTCGTTCATATAGGGCACGTTGAGATAAACCATCATTCCGAGCGCTACTATCAAAGAATGTTTCTCATCTCCGAAGAGCCGCGCCGTACGGTAAATGAAGGCAGAGGTCACAAAAACGGCAAGTCCGTCAATCAACCAGACACCGGTCAATCCCGCCAACGCATAAGCCAAACCATAATAAATGTAAGTGAACGGGCCTTTATGGTCAAACATATCTACATACATCGTCAGCCCCTGTTGAATCCACATAGTTGGCCTCATATAGAGGCATGTGTCGGTAGGCCAATTGCCGTTGCCCCACCATGCCATTGAGTGAGGGAGAATAAACACGCAAGCGGCTATAGCCAATAAAGCATATACCACACGGTCGGTGTACTTATACTTCGGAGAGAGATTCATGATGCGATTGAAAATGTTTGTTTTTGAACACAGTACGTACCAACAAAAAATTGACCGGAATAGCGATAGCAAACACCGGAACCGGGGCTATATTTTCGGGTAGTCCGATCCATAAGAAGAGATTAAGCAATCCCATATGAATCAGGTAGTTCACCCCATGGCTAAACAGGAACCCCACCCCACGTTTCGCATTCGCTTCGCTACGAAAAGTGAAATATGTTGTCATGAAAAAATTACAACACAAGGATACAACGTAGCCAATTGTGTACGCCACATTCACGTTTATCCACCTATTGAGCAGATAATACAATCCATAATGGATAGCCGTGGCTATTACACCGACAATAGCAAAACGAATAAATTCCTTACTCATTATACGACTCGACAAAATAGATAGGTCTATGCTTCGTTTCTATATACACTTGGCCAAGATACTGTCCAACGATACCGATACACAATAACTGGACTCCTCCCAAGAACAATATCACATCCATCAAAGCAGGAAATCCCGCGACAGGATCTCCGAACAGAAGTGTTCTAATGAAGATAAACAACATATATACAAATGCTCCCAGTGCAACTATCAATCCAAACCACACCGCCATCCGGAGAGGGGCAGTAGTATAGGACATTAATCCATCAATTGCCAGCCTTAATAGGATCCGGAAAGACATGTTCGAGTGCCCCGCCACCCGGTCGCCTCTGTCAAACTCGATACAACTTTTCTTGAACCCGATATAACAAAACATTCCTTTGGTATACCGGTTAGCTTCTCGAAGTTGTTTGAGGGCATCAATACATTTGCGGTCAAGCAAGCGAAAATCCCCCACATTAGGTAAAACATTGATATCCGCCACCCTGTTAAGCATGCGATAGTATGCGAGGCTCAACTGCTTTCTGAGCCAAGATTCTTTGCCTCGATCTTTGCGCTGTGCATATACATCCTCGAAACCTTGTTCCCACCGCTCTATCATCATAGGAATAATCGTAGGCGGGTCCTGGAGATCAGCATCCATAATAATCATTGCGTCCCCTTTCGCATAATCGAAACCGGCAAGCATTGCATTCTCCTTGCCATAATTGCGGGAGAGATTGAGTACATTAACACCATGTTGACGACGGAGATTCATCAACATCTCCAGTGTTTTATCCTTACTTCCGTCGTTGACAAAGAGGAACTCCCATTGATAGTTGGTCAGCTGCGAAGTAACCGCTGTAGTAGCCTCATAGAACATCGGCAACGACTGCTCTTCATTATAGCAAGGCACAAGAATAGTAACTGTCTTCATTCGAACATGTGTATTTAACAACCGGCTGCAAAGTTACTGTTTTTTTTTGACATGACCAAATTTTTTTGCAAAAAAATGCATTTTTTATTTTAATATCCACCAGTGGTTCGCCAGAGAAAGCAGCTCGTCAGGGATGCCGATGCGCATCTCGCACCAGCACATACACCCTACTCCGATCAGGCCGAAAAGAATCGGCCAAATGACCATGGAAGGCTTGATGCTTGAAGTTGTATTATTTGCCTTTTTTCAGTCGGTATGATTCCTGTATATCTTTGTATCGAAGGATAACTTCATCCATCACGTTTTCCCAAGAACGTGCGATGGTAGTAGAGGCTTTGTCTCCGACCTTAGCCAGTACATCAGGATGCTCCATGAGCCAAACGAGGCGATCGGCGTAAGCCTGCTTATCGTTGGGCGTAAGGAATCCGTTGACATCCGAATCAATGACTTCAGCCGCCGTCGATTCCTGCAGCATCAATGCCGGTGTGTGCATCGCCGCAGCTTCGCGCACGACGAGCGGTGCGTTGTCATACAGCGAGGGGAAGAGGAAGAGATCCGCCGCTGCATCGATACGTTTGAGACGCTCACGGTCATGGATATTGCCGAGGAGGGTTACATGGTCCTGCAGGCCTAACTCTTTCACTTTATGCCGTATGTCGCGTACCGCGTAGCCCGTGCCGACCATGAAGAGGTGGAAAGGCCGCTCCTTGATCAACGCCAGCGAGTCAAGGATAAAGCCGATATTCTTCTCCCATATATGTTGCCCGACAAAAAGGAGCATGGTATCTTCCGGCGCCATACCTAATTCCTCGCGCATCTGCGCACGCATCTCGGAAATCAAACGTGTGGGGGTAGAGAAATCATTGCCATTCTCCACCACCTCTACATGCCCTTTGTAGCCGTATTCACGTAGGGTCGGTTCAACCGCCGCCTGCGGGATCCACACTTCGTCGGCCTTCTCAAAGAAAGAAACGACCTGTTTGATCATCCAGTCCACCAGTTTCTTATTCGACACATTGTGCTCGAAATCCTGGCGGTATTTGGAGTGGAACGTAGCCACGAGGGGTATATCCTGCTTTCTCGCCGCCCGGTACGCCAACGAGCCCGAGGTAAAGGGACAATGGGCATGAACCAGATCAAAACGCATCTTTCGCCAGTTGCGCCAGAACGCAGCATCTGCGTACGGCAAGCCGTAGCGATAAGGATGGCGGAAAGGTATTGGAACAGAGACGTACCGATTGATAGGATAAGGCGCATTATCAATTACCTCACCAGCTCCGGGGGCATAAGGCGTGATCACACGTACGTCGTACCCCTTCTCATGCAACCAATAGGCATAGTTCTGCGCCGTTAAAGCTACGCCGTCCAAAATAGGCGGAAAATTGTCGTTAAATATTCCGTACATATGATTTACTATTTGACTATTTGACGATTTGATGATTTATTGTTTTGGGGTGCAAAGATACAAAAAAAATCCCACATACGCAAATATATGTGGGATTTTCTTGCATTTTTTAGTTATTGCAGCAAAATTATTTTGCCAGTTCTCAATTTTTGTGACTTCACATCGAAGAATGTGTAGAAATAGGGTTGTCCGGGATTGATGTCAATAACGAGTGCCGCATCGGGGTTATTGAAGTTATTGAGGACATCCTTATTATCGGCATCGGTATATACTTCCGCGTCGTTAGGATCGACTACGGGCACACCTTGGAAGTTCACCATTCTGCCGGCCTGGTCATAGAGGGCAAAGCTGACACCCTTACGGAGCGTACCGACCATGATCTTATTCGTACCGGGGATTCGCTTCAAGAGCACATCATTGGCAGAGGGTTCAAGACCATCGTTGATGGCAGAGATGGCGAAATGGATGTAGTAGCGTCGCATGGACTGATCCTCGGCGATACAAGTGATGACACAAGTGTCTCCGGCAGAAACCGCTTTGATATCCAATTCGGCATTCTCGGAAGCCGTTTGGGCTTTTACTTCCGGGACCGGTGTTCCTTCGAACAGATAATAGGTATAGAAGTCCATATCGGGATCGAAGCCCGCCAGTGAATCTCCGTTGAGGGTGATCCACGCCAGTTTATTATTACTGTCCTTACCCACTATCTGACGGATCGTATAGGTCATTTCTGTCGTACCGTCCTGCGCGAGCACGGTGATGAAGATCGTGTGGTCGGCGTCGATATAGGCGGTGTCGGTAGCCCGTTCGTCACTGAGCTCGTAGGTGATGTCATCAAGTGTGAAGAAGAGGCTGTCCGGCGTGCCATACGGGTGCGTGAAGGTGTATTCCGTCAGTTCGGGTTTGAAATCAGCAATCAGTTCTTCCTTCACCATGATAGCCGACAGTTTAGCATCTGAAGGTTTCACGAAATGGAAGATGAGGGTGTAGATTGCCTGATCTTCCCCGTTCGGGGCGGTAACGACCACATCGACCTGCATATCTCCATTCGGCAACAAATGACGCGTGGTGTCGGCAGTCTGCATGGAATCGGAGAAGACGACCTCGATAGAAGGCAACAAAGTCTCAGGCAGGGAATCCGCCACGTACGCCAACGGAATCTCGGGATAAGAGAACTCCTCCGGACGGAATGCGAACTGCGAGGCCGGTAATACGGCTCCCTCCGCATCACGAAGGACGATGTTTCTGAGGAGCGTATTCGCCGACAAGAGACGCTCGAAGACGAGTGTATAAGTCTGTGAGGTCACCAAATCTTCCGCCATCACTTCGACAAGGACGGTGTCTTCGATCACGCGGATCTCATAGGTCTGCGCTTCCTCTTTCTTGACAACAGAAACGACCGGAACAGAAGCGTCCACGTTGATTTCCATCTTGTAGTTAAAGCGCTCTGCGTCGAAGTTTGCGACCGGTTGTCCTCCGACCATGATCATGTTAAGCGTAGCCTCTTGTGAGAGTTCCACGGGGTAATGGACGATATACGTGCGGCTTGTACCAGTGGCAGCAGTTACTGTAACGAGGGACTTGTAGCCGAGCGATTTGCCGCTAAGCGAATCTCTATCCTGCGCGATCAGTACGGTCTGATATTCGTCGCCGGCAATCGCCTCCACTGCGGGGAGTGCACCGTCCAGTTCCGCAGCTTGAGCCGCCGTGAGGGTGTAGTAATACTCCGCCACTTCCGCCTTGAAGTTCGGCAATGGTTTTTGATCCACCAGCAACATCTGCAGGGTATCGACATCCGATTTGAGGATCGTGTATGCGACGGTATATGTATTCTTCTTACCACTCTCTGCGGTCACGTTAAGTTGACGGATAAGTGTGCTTTGGGTCAGTTCCACCGTGTCCATTGTTACTGTTTGCCATTCGTCCGCGAGGTCTTGATCCAAAACGGGGAACGCCGGAGTGCCGACAGGGAGCGAATAGGTGTAATAGAAACGGGTCGGTTCGAAACCTAACAAACTATCTCCGTCGGCATAAATCATCTTGAGCGTATCGGCATCCGAACGGGTGTAGCGGAAGACTACGGTATAGGTGCTCACGCGTGTAGCAGGATCTTCCGCCTGTACGGTGATGACGGTCTGCATCTTTTCGGGATCCGTGGTATAAGGCAGGATGGTTTGTACCGCCTCAGCTTTCTGCGCCACCACTTCCGGCAGTTCGTGGGTGCCGACCGGCAGTTCGACCTGATAGAAATAGAGATCCGGCTCAAAGCCCTCCAAACTATCTCCGTTGAGGTAGATCATGGAGAGGTTGGTGTTCTTGGACTGCGGAATGACGAAGCGGAGTGTATAGGTGTTCACCGTCTTTTCATCGACCGCGGTCACTTTGAGGAGCACATTGTTTTCGTCCTGATCAATATTGACCGTCTGTCCCTCCATTTTGAGTTGTGCGCTCACTTCGGGCAGGGTTGTTGTGCCGGCAGGGAGGTTGATGGTGTAGAGGTTATTACCCGGATCGAAGATCAGGTCATGGTTGATCGCGCGCTCGTAGTTGACGAAGGACTTACCATCGATAAGGATATTCGCCAACTGTGCATCGTTGGATTTATTCTCCACATAGACCTCCACCTCGTATTTCTCACGTGCGATGTGATCTTCCGCCGTTACCTCAAATCCATAGCGGTATTGGAGGCTGTCTTTGATAACCAAGGTGTCGCGCACGATGGTTTGGAAATTATCGTTAGAGAGGAGTTCAATATTCGCCTCAACAGATTGCAGGGAGACGGAGTAGAAGTGTCGTCCTGATTCAAACTGGTCGATAGCTTTTCCGTTGACGGTAATTCCTGTCAGTTCGGTACAATGACTTGGCTCGGCGTTGACGGTAAGGGTATAAGTGGTCTGTGCGCCGGTTTCGGAAGTAACGATGAACTCTGTCGGCTCTCCCAAGACGGAGGCGGGGTTGAGTTCGACGGTCTGGCCGATTTGACCCGCCTCATATGTGACAGCAGCTATCTGCGGCATTTTCTCCTTATACGCGCCCGCGGGTATAATATAGGTGTAGTCCAAACTATCGGGACGGAAGTTTTCAATCAGTTTGCCGTCATAATAGATACCTGCGAGGGTGCTGACGTCGCTCTTCGTGCGGTGAACGATCACCTTATAGGTCTGTTTGTGGTTACCATCTGCAGCGGTTACAACCGTGGTATAGATCGTACTATCACCTTGGATTTCCGTGGTAGTGGCCTGCGTTTGTTCGCTTTCGGCGAGGAGTGTAGCGAGCCAAATGGCACTATCGGCTTTGATGGTATATTCGGTCATATTCTCATCAAACTCGGAGTAATCCTCTCCATTCACTTTCAGCGCCGCCAAGTTGGCTTTTATGGAGACCTCAGTCGGATACGTGAGGGTGTAAGTCTTGGTTTTGGAGATGTCATCCGAAGCGAACGCGGTCCATTGCATCTTCGTCTCATCCTGGAGGAAGACAACCGAATCCGCCTCGTGCTTGCGGTTGAAGTACACGACCTCATCGGGACGCTCCATCACCAAGGAAGTCTTAGTACCGCCCAGGGAGATTTCCGTACTACCGATGCGGAAATCTGTGAGTTGTGCATCGGAGGAGACAGCCGGATCGAGACGGTTCACCACGTACTTGTGGGTTGTTTTTCCGTCCGCTGCAGTAACGGTGAGCACCACGCTGTCCGCCGTATAGATTGTAGCGAAAGTCTGTCCTACCAAGTCGTTCTTTTTCGTATAAACGAGCGTCGGAACGACCGAAGATGTAGCGGTATAAACGGAACGGTTTTCATCCGATCCGGGAACGAAGGTCAACGTGATATCATCGTTTTTGTCATCCAGCGCCTCAATCATCTCCACAGAAGCGTCAGAGGGGAGGTTCTCGACGAAGAGGTATGTGTGGGTAGAGGAAGCATCGTTCTCGGCTTGTACGGTGATGGTGATCGCCTTGCCGTTCTTCTGCACGTCGAAGCGCTGGTGAATGCTGGAAGGCGTGATTTTTACATCCGGCGTTGCTTTCATGCCGTAGGGCAGCGTAACGATCGTGGTGTCTGCATTCTTCTCCGTGGTAGGATACGAACCGAAATCAACGGTGTAGTCCAAAGAGGTCACGCCTGTGCGTTGGAGTATCACGTAATAGTGTGTGCTATCCACCAAGTTCTCTCCGTAGTTTATCACTTTCGCGGTCAGTTTGCCCTCTTTCCATTCGCCGCCGTTCAGCCATTCGATCGTGCGGGTCTGGTCGTTCACTTTACCGGTGAAGGTCAACGCCGGAACACCCACATAATTGGCATCCACGTTCTTGACGAAGTTTCGTCCAGAAGGCGTTACCTCGATGCCATCAATGGTAGCTTTGGTCAGTTCGGAGTTATAGACGAAGCGTACATTTCGAATCTGGAGATCACAACTCTTGGCCTCCGAACCATCGTATATATCTAATGAGTTACCACTAAAATTACTGGAGCAAAGGAGGATATTCATCTTACTCATCGTGAAATTGTAATTAAGCGCCTGTGTAGCAGTATGCCATTCTCCTAAGCCTGAATAATTGCCGGTTATTTCATATTCCACAGGCGATCCGGACGTTCCCCCAACAGCGATCCATGCTTTCCAAGCGTCGATACCATATTTCATAATCGGCATGTACTCAAATTGGAACGCCTGCGGTGTGTTGCGGAAGGTAACACCGGCATCGACGCTTCGGCTGAAACTAACCTTGGTGTTTCCTCCCACTTTAACTCCGTCCGGCAGACTAAGGCTACCCAACGTCATTACTCCCGGGACAGAACTATTAAGCGCACCGCCACGGAGGGTAGATAACATCACTTCTTTGGAACCGATTCGGTTTACTTCTTTTCCGGTATAATAAACAAAGTGTGAAATATTAGCAGCATTGTAGTCAATTCCGGCAAACAGATCAGCGGGAACACTCCAACCTGCGGGTTTATAACCGGTAGCTTCTTTTTCTCCTTTATCCGAGATTATTCCAAAGAGGTCAGAGTTATAGAAATGCGCTTTTTCCGTCTGGATCCAATTGTAGGTCAAGGGTGCTTCATCATCCTCGTAATACCAGAAAACCGAGTATTCCCTCATCTTCGTTCCTGAACCCACGGTGACCGCCATTTTCTTGTTCCTCACGTTAGCGGGTGTGGTCGGCTTCGAGTATGTAGGCTCTTTTCCTCCGTACGTAACAGCGACCAAGGTACTCTGCGTCGGTTGTTCCTTCACGGGAATGATGTAGCTATATACATCCGGGCTGAAATGCGGCACAGGGATTGTTTCGCCGGCTTTGATGTAATACAGAGCTTTGAGTTTATTGAGCGTATCCGGCAGGATATTCGGGATGACGTTATAGGTTACATCCGGCTCTCCCTCGCGGTTCGGTGATGCAATCACCTTCGCGCCACGACGAATACCACCGTTGTAGAAGACGATACTCTGCTCGGGGTACGATTTCTCGACATCGGTGATGGTGAAGTTTTTGGAGCCGTACGGCAGATCAATGGTGTTATCACCTTTTACGGGCACCAGTTCGCCCTTTATAGTATCCTTTTTAGTATCACCGTATAATATATACGTATATTTGATCTTCGCCACTTTGTTCTCGCCTTCCGGCTGAGCGATGGTGTAACGGATCGAATAAGTACGTGAATCTCCGTTTTGCGCCTTGACGGTGATCTTCGTGACGCTGTTCACCGGAGCTTCCACGAAATCAACCAGTTGTTCCGGCTCTGCCTTTGTGAAAGCAACGGAATAAGGTTTCGAAGCGCCATAGGGCAGTACGAAGTTGTAATCCGTCTCATCCACATCTTTCTCCTCTCCATTGATGGTGAGGGAGCCCAATTTGGTGTTCGTGGAGAGCGCTACGTTGAAGTCGATGGTGTAGTTTGCCTCGGTTGTACCGTCCTGAGCTACGACATGAATCTTCGTTGTACCGTCAGGGGCGCTATAGAAGGTGGTGACGGTCTGATTACTGAGTTGTGCCACCGGGAAGATATTCGGCATCACCTTGGTCGATTTCGGCAGGGTGATTGCATAGTTGAAACTATCCGGCTCGAAGCCCGGCAGTTTCTTGCCATCAATGAGGATATTCGCCAAGAGTGCATTGGCGCTTTGTTTGCGCGAATAGGTGATGGTATAGGTATTCTGTGCGCCATTTTCGGCGGTGACGAGTACGCGCTGATGGTCTGCGTCGTCGGTGAAGCTGAGGATACGCTGTCCTTCTCGCGCTGTTACACTGATAGAGGGGAGCAGAGCTCCTTCATCCAGATCCAGGGCGTAGTCCGTTTTTTCGGGCAAGAAACCTATCTCGTGTCCTGTTACCTTGAGGTCCGCCAGAGTTGCATCCGAACGTTTCTTAATTGTATAACGAACAGTATATGTGGTAGTTGTGCCGTTTTCTGCGGCAACGCGAATGGTCCATTCTCCCTCGGCGGTCTGTCCGAAGAAGGCTACCTGTGCATTCTCTTTCGCGGCATAAGTGACTTGCGGGAAGACAGATCCCGGCTCCAATTCGTATGCGTAGTCGGTTTTGTTTTCCTCGAAATCGGGAAGGATCGTACCGTCCGCATAGATGGCTTGCAGTTTGTTCTCGGTCATCGGCAGACGAGTACAAGCGACGCTGTAAGACGCCTGATTTCCCTCTTTGTCGGTCACGAAGATCCAAGCTACAGCTCCCTGCCAGAGGGCTTCACTCACGGTTTGTCCTTCCTCTCCGGCGACACCGGCGATTACAGGGCGCGCGCCCTGATAAGTAAGCTCATAGCTTGTTTTGGACGGGGTAAAGCCCTCGATGGATTTGCCGTTGAAGGTGATGTCGCTGAGTTGAACGGTAACGGTTGTCTCTTGTTTCTTGAAGTTGATCAGATAGATGTTCGCCGCACCGACACCGGGTTGCACTTTGATTTGCGCTACACCGGCAGCGTACGGAGCAGTAATGGTGACTTGCTGTCCTGCCGCTTTGTCCACCGTAATAGCGGGGCAGCGATCGCCGGTCAGTTCCACTTCGTATTTCAGTTCTTCCGGCTCGAAGCCTTTGAGCGAATCTCCATCGAGATAGATCATTTCAAGGAACGCGTTCGCAGATATGCGCACGATGAAGTCGATTCGGTACTCACGCGTATCTCCGGTCTCGGCGGTAACGGTAATGATCTGGGTCGTACCGTCCAAGACGCTCAGTACACGCTGTGAAGCTTCGGCTTTCTCGAAGGTAACGCTCGGGATCAAACTGACGCCTTCCGGGAGTGAATCCACGTAGTGGAGCGTATCCTGATGGAAAGCCGCCAAGGGTGTATTGTCAATATAGATCGCCTTGAGGGCGGTGTTGTTCGATTTATTGAGGCTGAAATGAATGATATACGTACGACTTGCACCACTTTGCGGACGGACGGTGATCTTATATTCACCGTTCAGACCAGCCGGTTTGGTTTCGCGGACGGTTTGGAACTCCGTACTTTGCAGTTCGTACGTCACCTCGGGAAGGGTTGTCGTGCCTTTCGGGAGGTTAATATAGTAGTCGTTCGTCTCGGGGTCAAATTCGATGTCGAATCCGGCAACAGCGAGCGATTTGAGGGTGTTGTCATTGAAGGTCTTGACGGAGAACGAGATCTGATAGATCGTGGTGCTTCCGTTACCAGCGGTGACGGTAATACGTGTTTTTCCGTTCACGCCTGCGGTCGTGACCGTGATTGTTTGGAACTCATCGCCGGGGACAGCCACGATCTCAGGGAGTTCAGTTGTTCCTTCGGGCAGGGTATATGAATAATTGGTCACGTCCGCCGCAAAATCTTCGAGCGCGACCCCACCAATTGTAATCCCTTGGAGGACAGAATTGGAGGATTTCTCGGTAGAGAACACCAGTTTATAAACCGACTGATCTCCGTTACCAGCTGTAACGGTAATACGGACCGTTCCGTCCACTACGCCCGGGTCCAAGGAAGCCACTTCGATCTTCTGGTACTCGTCGCCGGCGGTATAATTGATCTTCGGCAGGGCCGTTGTACCCAAGGGGAGGTTGAAATAATAGGTAAACTGATCCGGCACAAACTCCATCGTCAGTCCCTCCACGGAGAGGTCTTTGAGGTACGAATAGGAGGATGCCTCGAGTTTGATATTGAGTTTGTACACTTTCGCCACCGCGTTGCCTTCGGTAGTCACAGAAATCTGGACCGTTGATCCGTTGATATCATCTCCGGAAGGCAGCGGCGAAGGGGTAATGACGATCTTCTGCATGCCGGCAGGATAAGCCGAAACGGGTTCCACGGTCAGGGTTTTCGTGCTGGTGGGCAGGGAGACTTTATAGACCGCCTGAGAGGGATTGAAGCCCGTTACCGAATTGCCGTTGACCTTAATATCTTTCAGGGTGTTATCCGCCAGAGGCGCGACACGGAAAGTGAGGTTATAGGTAGCCGTAGCCTGTTTGTTAGGCGCGGTAACGACGATTTTCGCCGTTCCGGTGACGGAAGTCGGTTGCGTGATAGCAAAGGTCTGTCCGTCCTCCTGTCCCTCTACGCTCAGGGTCGGAGCGGTTGTCGTACCATAGGGGAGATCGACCGTGTAGTTGTATTTGGACGGACTGAAATCCGGCAGAGGGGTTGTTTTATTGTCGATCGTATAAGATATTCCTGCGAGTTTGGCATTGCTGCTGGCTGCTTTCTGGAACTGGATCTTATAGGTCATGGTTTTCTTACCATCATCGGAAGTGACCTTGATGGTCGTCGGTTTCTTGTCCAGATCGCCCGGCGTGATGACAATCTCCTTGCCGGAGAGCGTACGTCCCGGGAAATTGATGTTTCCTTTGATGTTCGTGATCGTACCGGCTCCACGTTTTGCTTCGATCGAGGGGATAGCAGTAGCGGTCTCACCCAAGGCGTAGTTCTGTACCTCGGTAGAGTTCGGGTCAAAACCTTTCCACTCCACTCCGTTGATCAGGAGTTTCTGTATGTTCGCCGAATAGATCAGTTCCACATCATCCACATAGAGCGAGTTACCGGTGTACATACCGGTAGAAATACGGAAGTTAGGATATTGGGAAGCCGAGAAGATGATATTCATTTTCTCCGGCGTGGTGTTATTCAAATAATAAATAGGTACGCGAATGTTCGTCCAGTTGCCGTACGATTTTTTCTCACGCCAGATACCCTCAGCGATCTGATTCGCTTTCTTGATCGTTCCACAGTCGTTGGCATTGACCGCCTGACGGATATCGGATTCTTCGTTGGTGTGCGTATCGACGGAAGAGCAGTTACCGTTCTTACCTTTATAGGTATTACCTGTACTGGAGCCGGACCATGCATAATAGAGCATGACGAAGTCTTCTTTGTCTGCATTCGCGCCGGTACGTTTGATCCAAACGGACATCGAGTCCGGGCGATATGCAAAAGCGATACCATCATCTGTTCCGGCAGTAGCTTCGTTAATTTTCGCCACAGAAGCCAGATAGACCCAAGGTTTACCGAGGGTAAAATACCCCGGCGTGGTCTCGGTGATACCCATAGCACCGACGTCCTGTTGTTGCACCATCATACAACTCCCGCCGTTCCGTCCCGCTTCTTTGTGAGCAAAGTTGAACTTAAATCCGACCTGGGTTACGTTTGATGCATTCCAATACTTCAATTGTGCATTGCCGTCAAAAGCGGCACCGGACCAATCTTCAAAGCCCGGGTCCGGCACTTGTTGAGCATTCAAAACAACGGTCCAAGATGTCATCAACGACATCAGTAGCACCATTACACTCTTAAAAATCTTTTTCATTCCTTATAAATTGTTAAAAAATATACGATTATTACGATTTTTATTAAAATTATTACTGTTTTAGGCTTCAAAATAGCGCATTTTTTATCGGGTGCAAAATTACTGCTTTTTTGTCAAGTACACAATATCTTTTATTATGAAAAGATGTTCTATTATTAAGTCCGCCGTATTCCAGCAAGAAAAACGCACCTTTTGAGGGGTGCGTTGCGTAGTTTTTACTCATAAGTAAAATGTTGATTACTCGTTGAAAGAGGGCGGTTCTTTGCGTAGGACGGCACGGATGAAGTTGTCGGGACGGGAATAGATGGTAAAAGTGCCGTCCTTGGCTCTGGGTGCTATGGGGTCGGGCGTGCCTTTAAGTTGCTTGTAGAAACGCGCCATGATCGAGTCGAGGAAAGCTTGTTTCTCAGGCTCGAGGGGTGTTTTTGTTTTGAGTGCATTGATGAACTCCTGCGCGAGGTGGGAAGCATTTCCAAAAGCGGTCATGTTTGCCCTTTCGCGGAGAAAGATGGGGTTGGCTTTGTAGTTGCGGGGGCGAGGTTTGTACACCTCGAGGCGCCCAACTTGGGTGATGTTTCCATCATAATCATAGAAGTGTTTGCGACGCTCGACCATGCCGCCTTTAGCATGCGCGCCTATTACTTCTTCGACATCGTTGTTGTGCTTGATTTTAGCCATAGGAGTATAAAGTATATAAAGATTTGCAAGCGGGTTAGTGCGGGGGCGGTGAAGGGGCGGTAAGGGGGCTATGAAGGGGCGGTAAGGGGGCTATAAAGGGGCGGTGAAAAAGTGAAAAACCAGCTACCTACCACTAAAACCTCGCACTTACCGCGCACTTACGACGCACTTACGACGCACTTATCACGCACTAATTTTTCGGGTTCAACACGTTGGTATTATATACTATGTATATAATACTGGAGATGTTGATGTTTTTGACGATGCAAAGGTACAAAAAATATTTGACATATGCAAATAAATTGGAAAAAAAAGATGAATAACCCCACCCCGAATTTGTTCTACGACCGTCCACAGGACGCTCGATCGAGCAGAGCTCTTCACCCCACAAGGGAGGGAGAGAGGAAGCAGGAAGAGGAGAGGAGGAAAGAGGAGGAAAGAGGAGGAAAGGAAAGACGCGCCAACGGAGGTGGCGCGCACAGAACAACGAGGACAGCCCCCACAAGAGAGGGGGATACGGAGCGGCATTTCTCATCCGCCAATATTGGCGGATACAAAAAAAAGGGGAAATGCCGAACGGGAAACGGAGAAAGAAAAGAAAAAAGACAAAAAAAAGAGGGGTTTGGCACGAAATTTGTAGGAGATAAAAGGGAAGAAAACGCATAGCGGGGAGGATAAAAGGGAAGAAAACGCGAAGCGGGGAGGATAAAAGGGAAGAAAAGAAAGAAAAGAAAAAGAAAACGAGAATTATTATTAAATATACCATAATTATGCAAGTAGATATTAGAGAATTACAAGAACGCGTGGAGCGCGAGAGTTCATTTGTAGATGCTCTGACCTTGGGAATGAATCAGGTCATTGTAGGTCAGAAGCATTTAGTAGAGAGTTTGCTTATAGGTCTTTTGAGCGACGGGCACATATTGTTGGAAGGCGTGCCGGGTTTGGCAAAAACCCTCGCTATCAAGACCTTAAGCGACTTAATCAAGGCGGATTTTAGCCGTATTCAGTTTACACCGGATCTGTTGCCGGCAGATGTACTCGGTACACAGATCTACAGCATCAAAGATGAGGCTTTCCGAATCAAGAAAGGCCCGATCTTTGCTAATTTTGTGTTAGCAGATGAGATCAACCGTGCTCCGGCGAAAGTGCAGAGTGCGTTGTTGGAGGCGATGCAGGAGCGGCAAGTGACCATCGGTGACCAGACATTCAAATTGGACGATCCGTTCCTGGTACTTGCTACGCAAAACCCAATTGAGCAGGAAGGAACGTATCCTCTGCCGGAAGCGCAGACCGACCGTTTCATGCTGAAAGTGGTGATCGGCTATCCGAAGAAAGAGGAGGAGCAAGCGATCATCCGTCAGAACATCGCCAGCGAGAAGAAGACCGTACTGCCGATTTTGAGCACCGCAGATATAATCAAGGCGCGTAAGATCGTGGAGGAGGTTTATCTGGACGAGAAGATCGAGAAATACATTGTGGATATTGTGTTTGCGACCCGTCAGCCGGAAGAGTACGGTTTGAAAGACATGAAACAGATGATTGCTTTCGGCGGTAGTCCTCGTGCAAGTATCAGCCTTGCGCGTGCGGCGCGTGCGTACGCGTTTATTCATAGGAGAGGGTACGTGACGCCGGAAGATGTACGTGCGGTATGCTATGACGTGCTGAGACACCGAATCGGCCTGACTTACGAGGCAGAGGCAAACAATGTGACCACGGAGGATGTGATTACCGAGGTTTTGAACGCCGTACAGGTACCGTAAACGTAGTTTACGTAGTTTGCGTAGTTTGCGTAGTTTACGTAGTTTGCGAAAATTACGTAGATAACGAAAATAACGAAAATAACGTCATTTATGACAAGTGAAGAATTATTACAACGAGTTCGGAAGATAGAGATCAAGACCCACGGGCTGAGTCGGAATATCTTCGCAGGCGAATACCACAGCCAGTTCAAAGGCCGTGGTATGGCGTTCAGCGAGGTACGCGAATATCAGCCGGGTGACGATGTGCGATCGATAGACTGGAATGTGACGGCGCGGATGAACCGGCCGTACATCAAGGTCTATGAAGAGGAACGCGAACTGACGGTGATGTTGCTCGTCGATGTGAGCGGAAGTCGGAACTTTGGTACACAAAGCCAGATGAAACGCGACACGATGGCCGAAGTAGCTGCGACGCTGGCGTTCTCAACGATCGAGAACAACGACAAGGTGGGTGTGATCTTCTTTTCCGACCAAGTGGAGAAATTTATTCCGCCGAAGAAGGGAAAGAGCCACGTGCTACATATCATCCGCGAGTTGCTGTCGTTTGAGCCGGAACACCACGGTACGAATATCAACGCGGCGCTGGAGTTCCTGACGAACGCGCAGAAAAGGCGGTGTACGGCGTTTCTGATAAGCGATTTTGTAGGAGAGCCTATCCCCGACCCTTCCCTGAAGGGAAGGGGGCAAACATCGCCGATTGTCATCGCAAGCAGGAAACATGATATCTCGGCGATACAGATATACGACAAACGCGATGCGGAGATGCCGAATGTGGGTTTGCTGAAGGTAAAAGACCCGGAGACCGGCGCTCGCGTATGGACGGACACGAGTCTGAAGAGCGTTCGCGATGCTTATGCCAAGGCATGGAATGACAAACAGGCGGCTCTCGAGACAATGTACTCGAAAACCGGCATGAACCATGTTTCCATGAGGACGGATGAGGATTATGTGAAAAAGTTGATGCAACTTTTTCGAAATTAAAAATTAAAAATTAAAAATTATTGTTCGCGCAATGATGCGCGAAAAATGCACAATGTTTAATTTATTATTAGCGATAGTAGTTAGCGCGAGTATCGACTCGACGATGCTGATGTTAGGCGACCAGACGGCCATGCATCTGCAGGTGACGCACGATCAGAACGAACGCGTGGAGATGCCTGTGTTCGGGGAGATGCTGCAAGACGGCATTGAGATCGTGGAACAGGGGAAAATAGACACTACTACCCTGCCCGACGGACGTGTACAGCTCCAACAAGAGTTGGTTCTGACGTCCTTCAAGGACAGTTTGTTTTCTATCGCACCTATAGCCATAGCCAGCGGCGAAGACACGTTCTGGACCGAGTCGATGGCACTCAATGTCATTCAGCCGTTCGAAGTAGATACCACATTAGCCATCACCGATATCAAAGATATCGAGAAAGCTCCTATCTGGTGGTGGGGAATTATCCGTTGGATCTTGTTGGCTTTGGGTCTGGGCGGTTTAGGCGTCGGAGTCTATTACTTATGGCGTTGGTACGAAAAGAACCGCAAGCCGGAGGAAGAGGTGATCGAGCCGGAGTTATTGCGGCCTGCGGACGAAGTGGCGTTAGAGAAATTAGATGAGATCAAGGCGCAGAAGATATGGAAGGACGGCAAGGTCAAAGAGTATCAGACCGAGCTGACGGATGTTGTGCGCGAGTATATAGGAAGGCGTTTTGACGTGCAGAGTACAGAGAAGACGAGTGATGAGACGCTACGAGAATTGAAACCAATTCTCGTCAATTCACAATTCACAATGCACAATTCACAATTACCGGTGGAAGAGGGCAAAGCCAATTCACAATTCACAATGCACAATTCACAATTACCGGTGGAAGAAGGCAAAGAGCTGTATGAGAAACTGAGCAAGATGCTGCGATTAGCGGATTTGGTTAAGTTCGCCAAATGGCACACGACGCCGGACGAGAACGAACAGGCGCTGAACACGGCATATGAGTTTGTGAAGGGGACCAAGCCTACCCCCGACCCCTCCCTGAAAGGAGGGGAGGAAGAGACACCTCTATCGTAAAAAGTAAATAAATGGTAAATAATTATGACATTTGCTAATCCAGGATATTTATTTTTGTTACTGCTGCTGATACCAATTATCGGTTGGTATCTGTATGAGCTGTGGAAGAGCGATGCGAGCGTGCAGATATCCGACACGAGCGTGTTAGCAGCACAGCCCAAGAGTTGGCGCATATGGATGCTGCATGTGCCTTTTGTGCTACGTGTGGCGGTAGTGACGCTGCTGAGTTTGGCATTGGCACGTCCGCAGTTGACGAACCGATGGTCGAGCGAAAGCACCGAAGGAATTGACATCATGATGGCACTCGATATATCGGGTACTATGTTGGCGGAGGACTTGAAGCCGAACCGTTTGGAGGCCGCCAAACAAGTGGCGTCGGATTTCGTGATTGCACGACCGAACGACCAGATCGGTTTGGTTGTTTTCGCAGGAGAGAGTTTCACACAATGTCCGCTGACGACAGATCACGCGGTGTTGGTGAACTTGTTCAAATCCGTGGAGTACGGCATGATCGAAGACGGAACGGCCATCGGTTTAGGTCTTGCGAACGCTGTCAACCGAATGAAAGACAGCCAGACTAAATCGAAAGTGGTTATTCTGTTGACCGATGGTAGTAATAACCGCGGAGACATAGATCCTCAGACAGCCGCCGAGATCGCCAAGACATATGGTATTCGTGTTTATACGGTGGGTGTGGGCAGTTACGGACAGACCCGTGTGCCGGTGAACACGCCTATGGGTCGTCAGTACGTGACGATGGATTCGGAGTTTGACGAGGGAACGTTGCGGAATATCGCCAACATCACCGGCGGTCAGTATTTCCGCGCTACCGATAACGGCAGTTTGAAACGAATTTATGAGCAGATAGACCAGTTGGAGAAGACCAAACTGCGTGTGCGGGAGTATGCCAAACATACAGAGAACTTTGTGCCGTTCCTCATTGCGGCTGTGATTTGCTTGCTGTTAGAGATCCTATTGAGATACTTTGTGCTGAGAACGATAAGTAATTGACGATTTGACGATTGACGAGGTACGATTGATTGACGATTGAAAATAATTGACGATTAATATTATGTTTAGATTTGCAAATATAGAAGTATTATGGCTGTTGGCGAGTGTACCGGCATTTGCTTTGGGTTACTGGGCCTATACACGCCATAAGAGACGTCAGTTGGAGGAGTTCGGCGACGCAGAATTGATGGAACAGTTGATGCCGAACGCAAGCCGTGTGCGTCCGACCGTTAAGTTCAGTATCGTGTTGGTGGCTTTGACGTTGCTGATCATCGCGGCAGCACGTCCGCAGTTCGGTCAGAGCGAACGGACGGAGAAAAGGCAAGGAATAGAAGCCATCGTGGCGTTAGATATTTCCAACTCGATGCTCGCGGAAGACGTAGCTCCGAACCGTTTGGAGCGCGCCAAACAGATGTTGAGCAAGCTGATGGACAACATGGTGAACGACAAAGTGGGTTTAGTTGTTTTTGCCGGCGATGCGTTCATTCAGTTGCCTATTACCTGCGACTACGTTTCGGCGAAGATGTTCCTAAACACGATCAAGCCGGATCTGATCAAGACGCAAGGAACGGCGATCGGTCAGGCATTGAATACCAGTATCCGTTGTTTCGGGGAACAGAGCGACGCAAGCCGGGCGATTATCCTTATCACCGATGGTGAAAACCACGAGGACGACGCTGTAGCTGTAGCCAAAAAAGCCAGGGAAATGGGAATCCGCGTGTTGGTAGTGGGTATCGGTAAGCCGGAAGGAAGTCCTATTCCTCTGCCGGGCACAAACAACTACCGCAAGGATAGAAACGGCAATGTGGTGGTAAGCAAACTGAACGAAGACATGTGCCGCGAGATCGCACAAGCCGGAGGCGGTATTTATGTGCGCTGCGACAACAGCAACACGGCTACCAAAGCGATCCAGAAAGAGTTGGACAAACTCGGTACACAGGAGATTGAGACACAGGTTTATACCGATTACAATGAGCAATTCCAGAGCTTTGCGCTCATCGCGTTGTTACTGCTCGTTATTGATTTCTTCATCTTCAACAGGAAGAACAAATCGTTAACCAGATTAGATATATTCGGAGAAAAAGTTGAGAGTTGAGAGTTCTTAGTCCCAAGGGACACGATTATTTTCGAAAAGCGAAAATTTTTATAGAAGTTATGAAGTGGAAAGTTAAAAGTATATTAGTATTGTTGTTCTTTAGTTCGACGGCTTTCGCGCAGAAGGAAGCGAGCGATGTACGTAGCGGAAACCGCGAGTACAGGAAACAGAACTACGTAGAAGCGGAGGTGGATTACCGCCGTGGTTTGGAGAAGAACAAAGACGGGTACGAGGCCCATTACAACCTCGGCGACGCGCTCTTCAAACAGGACAAGTACGCCGACGCACAGGCTGAGTTTGAGACAGCGGCAAAGATGTTGGACAAGAAGAAGGACAAGGAGCGCTACTCCAAGTCGATGCACAACATCGGTAACTGCGCCTTTGCCCAACAGCAGTACGACCAAGCGGTGGCGGCTTATCAGGAATCGCTGCGGGCTAATCCGAGCGACAATGATACGCGGTATAATCTGGTCAAAGCGATGGAGATGTTGCAGCAACAACAGCAACAACAACAGCAACAGCAACAAAATCAAGATCAGAAGAAAGATCAGCAGCAACAACAGCAGCAACAGCAACAGCAGGAACAACAAAACCAAGATCAGCAAGAACAGCAGCAAGAACAGCAGCAAAACGAAGACCAAATGGACAAAGAGACGGCTGAGCAGATCTTGCAAGCTTTGGAGCAAGACGAACAAGATACGCAAGATAAGTTGCAGAGGCAGCAAGGTCGTAAAAGAAGAGTTGAGAAGGAGTGGTAGTAAACCAAATCTACTTCATAAAAATTCAAATTTTTGAATATAACATTTGTATGAAGAAATTATTATCTATAGTCATTGCACTTATCGGCATCGCACTGAGTGCGTTTGCCGATGGTGTGGTATTTCAGGCTACCGCGCCAAGTCAGGTGATCGTGGGTAAGCCGTTTCAACTGACTTATACAGTAAATCAGCGAAGCCGCGACCTTCGTGCACCGGAGTTCACGGATTTCGATGTACTGAGCGGTCCGTACACTTCGACGAGCAGTAGCACCTCGTTCGTCAACGGCAAACGCACCTCATCCTTTGAGCAGACGTATACGTATATGCTCATGGCGCGTGCGGCAGGAACGTTCACTATCGGTCCGGCGAGCATCAAAGCGGACGGCGAGCAAGTGCAATCCAACGGCGTCCGTATCCAAGTGTTGCCGGAGGATGAACAGACATCCCCATCACAGACCTCGCAACAAGGGAGGGGGCAAGGCGGACAAAGCAACCAGAGCGCGCAGAGCAGTTCGTCCGGAGCTGTTAACTCGGAGAACCTCTTCGTGCGGACCATTGTGACCAAGACGAGAGTACATGAACAAGAGGCGTTGATGATTAGTTACAAGCTGTATTTTGCAGGCGTGGACGTAGCGCAGTTGACCAATAACACCAAGTTGCCGGAGTTCACGGGCTTCCTGAAACAGGAGTTGGAGCAAGGCGAGATCCAGACCGAGTTGGAGCACTACAACGGCCGTAATTACCAGACGGCGGTGCTTTACCGCACAGTACTCTACCCTCAGCACTCGGGCGAGATCAAGATCGACCCGGCGCATTTCGAGGCGGTGCTCCGTGTACAAGTACAGCAACGCGCGCGGTCTATTTTTGATGATTTCTTCGGCACTTATACAAACGTAACGAAGATGCTGACGGCTCCGGGCGTGACGATTCATGTGTCGGCGTTGCCCGGTGGCAAGCTGGCAGGTTTCTCCGGCGGTGTGGGAAAATTCACGATGACACCTTCTATCTCACAGACCGAAGTACAAGCGAACGAAGCCATCACCATCAAATTGGATATCAGCGGTTCGGGTAACATGAAACTGCTCAAGACCCCGGCGATCGATTGGCCCGAAGGCTTTGAGCCGTACGATCCGAAAGTGACGAATAATTTCAAGACCACCACTTCGGGCATGAGCGGTACAAAGTCCATTGAGTACTTGGCTATTCCGCGTAACGGCGGCGAATACACGATCCCGGCACTCCATTTCAGTTATTTCGATATTGAGGACAAAACATACAAGACCCTTTCGACGCCGGAATATACGGTGAAAGTGAAACGCGGCGCGAATGAGTCTTCGGCATCGGGAGCACAGCCTTCTGCCGTGGTTTATCACGCACAAAAGGAAGATATCAAACAGCTCGGAACGGATATCCGCTACATCAACACGAGACCATTGCAGAAGAATAAAAAATCCCAATTGGGCTTTATCCAATACCAATATATTTGGTTATGGTACGTCATTCCGCTGCTGATAGCCATCATTCTGCTGATTGTCTTGCGTCGTCAGATCAAGGAGGCATCGGACATCAACCGCGTACGTTACAAACGCGCGAACAAGGTAGCTCAGAAACGTCTGAAAGCCGCAGCGTCGGCACTCAAAGCGAACGATTCGAACGCTTTCTACGCGGAGATCGAACGCGCCGCATGGAGTTATCTGAGCGACCGTCTCTCTATCCCGACCGCAGATCTGAACAAGGAGAATATCGCCTCTATTTTGCGTCAGAAAGGCGTGAGCGACGAACTCATCAAAGAGGTGATGGATGTGTTGTCCACCGCCGAATTTGCACGCTATGCCCCCGCAACCGATCACACTATGGATGACCTGTATCAGGCGACCACGAATTTAATTAACCATTTGGAAGATCAGAAGATATGAAATCAATGAATAACTTTGGTATATCGGTATATCGATATATCGTTATATCGATTTTTTGCATCAGCAGCGCGGTTTCTTATGCGCAGAGTGCTTTTGACGACGCTAATACCGCTTATGCGGAAGGACGTTACGAGGAGGCGGCAGAATTGTATCAGTCGCTCCTCGACGAGCAACCGGACGCGACGCTGTATTACAATTTAGGCAACGCGCGTTTCAAGCAAGGCGAGTTGTCGCAGGCTATCTTGAATTACGAGCGCGCCTTGCGTCTGAAACCAAACTACAAGGACGCGAAATACAACCTTGCCTTTGCGCAAAGCCGCATTGTGGATAATATCAAGGAGCAGGATTTCTTCCTCTCCACATGGGCCCGCGCAGTGCGAAATACGCTGAGTGAACCCAAATGGTTCATGATCTCTATTGTGCTGTTTATCTTAGGTTTGGCAGGCGTACTGCTTTTCCTTTTAGGCCGCGAGCCTTGGGTGCGCAAGAGTGCTTTCCATACAGCATGGATTGCCCTTCTCTTCTCACTCATCACCGGTCTCAACGGATTGTCGCTGCATAACAGAGATACCCTGCGCAATGAAGCTATCATCACACAGGGTATCGTTAATGCGAAGTCTTCTCCAGACCGCTCCGGGACCGACCTTTTCACCCTTCACGAGGGAACCAAAGTGACGATCCACGAGACTTTAGGGGAATGGGCTAACGTGCGCGTCGGGTCGAACGAGGGCTGGATTCGGTTGTCGAACCTTGAGAGGATCTAGTAGTGCCCGAAGTGCTGCGGGTCGTGGAACTGCTTGTCCGCGTGCCCGTAGAGCCGGAAGAACGGGTGCTCGTCGTTGACTCACGTTTAACCGTAGTAGTACGGCCGGTAGAATCGGTTTTTCGAATAGTGGTGCTTGTAGTACCACTTTTCTTTACTTTGGTATCTACCGTAGTTACCGGTGTACGGGTCGTAGTCTTCGTTGAAGTTGTTGTTTTGCTCTCAGCCTGACGCGTGGTAGTAGTACCCGTTTGGCGTGTGGTAGTAGTACTTGTCTGGCGTGTGGTTGTACCGGTAGTGGTCGTGGTGGCTGCTTGACGCGTAGTGGTCGAACCGGTCTGACGCGTGGTAGTCGTGCCGGACTGACGAGTTGAGGCACCCGTATTCGTGCTTGTCTCCGCGTTGGAAGAAACCACACGGCGCAGTTGGCCTGCATTAGTTACCTGAACGGTCGGGTTATTCGCCACGATCGTACGTGTACGACGCTCAAACGACTGATCCGGGTATTGGTTCTGGTAGTCACGGCGGGCATACGGCTGAGTCATCTGGCTATATCCGTTGTAATACGGCGAAGTCGGATAATCGCAGTGGTGGCAATAGATATTATTGGTCATATACGTCGTTACATATGCCTGATAGTGGTTCAAATAAACCGGTTGCGGCTTCGTGTAATAGGACGGATAATTACCATAATAATACGGTGACGACCAGGTAGCATAATTAGGTCTGCCATACACATCCCACATCGGCGGACGTTTTACGAAAACCGGTCGCACAATATAGTTACGACCATACAGATAAGCATCGCCGATCACCTCCACAAACAACACATCGGGACGATGTTCCGCCACCAATGTAGCTACATCCTGGAACACCCCGGGAGCGAGACATGCCTGAATGAGGCAGGCGTTGTAATATCCGCTGCGGGTCTCTATAACACGCAGGTAATCAATAAATCCGTCTCGGTTCAGGTCCAAGTTATTGATCATGTAGCGACTGGAGTTCAAGAGCATCTCAAACTCGCTGACACTGCGGCTCTCAGCAAAAGCAGCCGCCACAGCGTTCAGATCCAGATAGAAACAGGGATCGGAACTGTAGTTCGTTACCTTGACGGTAGTTACTGTAGTTGTTTTCGGCGCCGGCGAAGTGACGGTGGTTGAATACACCGTCTGCGCCGGAACCACTGTCTCCACCGTAGGAACTACCGTGCGGATTCGCGTTACCAAACAACTGCACATCATCACAGTTGAAAGGGATAATAAAGCTAATTTCTTCATACAATTCACAATTTACAATGCACAATTTCATTTACAGCGTTTTCGCCACTTCGATTTCCTCGAAGGATTCGAGAATATCGCCAGCTTGCAGATCATCGTACGCCTTCAGGCTCAAACCGCATTCGGTGTTCACACCTGCCTCTTTGATATCATCCTTCACGTGTTTGAGGGATGCCAATTCGGCGGTCTTGATCACAATACCGTCACGGATGACACGCACTTTGTTACCACGTTTGATCTTGCCTTCACGCACAATACATCCTGCGATGGTGCCCACTTTGGAGATATGGAAAGTTTGCAGCACTTCGAGGGTAGCGGTCACTTCCTCCTTCACCTCCGGCGCCAACATACCCGCCATAGCATCGCGGAGTTCGTTGATCGCGTCGTAAATGATGGAGTAGATACGGATATCCACTTCCTCCTGCTCCGCCATTTTGCGAGCCGATCCGGTCGGACGTACGTTGAAACCGACGATCACCGCATCAGAAGCCGCAGCGAGCATGACATCGCTATCCGAAATAGCACCGACAGCGCCGTGGATGACATTGACTTGGATATTCTCTGTGGATTGTTTGATCAACGAATCCTTGAGTGCTTCTACAGATCCGTCCACATCGGCTTTGATGATGATATTGAGCTCTTTGAAGTCTCCGATAGCCATACGGCGACCGATTTCCTCGAGACCTATATGTTTCTTCGTACGGATCGATTGCTCGCGTTGCAGTTGTTCACGTTTGTTCGCTATCTCGCGTGCCTCCTGTTCGGTCGGCAGTACGTTAAACTCATCACCTGCCTGCGGAGCACCATTCAGACCGAGGATCGAACATGGCTCACCCGGACGTACCTCCGTGATTTTCTGTCCGCGCTCGTTGAACATCGCTTTGATACGGCCATGGAAAGTACCAGCCAGCACGATGTCGCCCATATGGAGTGTACCGTCCTGAACGAGAAGCGTAGCTACATATCCGCGACCTTTATCCAGCGAAGACTCGATGACCGAACCTTTCGCACGACGTTTGGGGTTTGCTTTGAGGTCCAACATCTCTGCCTCTAGGAGTACTTTCTCCAAGAGTTCATAGACGCCGTCACCTTTCTTCGCGGAGATCTCCTGACATTGGTATTTACCCCCCCAGTCTTCCACGAGGATATTCATGTTCGACAACTGCTCGCGGATCTTATCGGGGTTGGCACCGGGTTTGTCCACTTTGTTGATAGCGAATACCATCGGTACACCGGCAGCCTGTGCGTGGTTGATAGCCTCGATGGTCTGCGGCATGACCGCATCATCGGCAGCGATGATGATAATCGCTATATCCGTCACTTTCGCACCACGTGCACGCATTGCGGTGAAGGCCGCGTGGCCCGGAGTATCCAGGAAAGTAATATGCTGACCGTTCTTCAGTTTGACGTTGTATGCACCGATGTGCTGGGTGATACCACCTGCCTCACCGGCGATCACGTTCGCGTTACGGATGTGGTCGAGCAGAGAGGTCTTACCGTGATCGACGTGACCCATGACGGTGATGATCGGGCAACGGGACTCCATGTCTTCCTCGTTCACCACTTCGTCAGCATTGATTTCCTCCACCACTTTCGCGGATACGTATTCGGTCGTGAAACCGAACTCTTCCGCCACGAGGTTGATGGTCTCAGCGTCCAGACGCTGGTTGATGGAGACGAACAGACCGAGGGACATACAGGTACCGATGATCTTGTTCACCGGCACATTCATCATGTTCGCCAGGTCGTTCGCGGTCACGAACTCGGTCAGTTTCAGCACTTTGGATTGCTCCTGTGCCTCCATCATCTCCAATTCGTGCTTCTCGCGTTCCTGCTCACGGCGCTCACGCTTATACTTGGAGGTGTTGCTCTTGTTCTGCTTTTGGGAAAGGCGGCTCAGCGTCTCCTTTAAAGCCTTATCTACCTCTTCCTGCGTAGCCTCACGCGGTTGGTTTTTCTTGTTTTTCTTACCGGCTTGATTCCGTTTGTCATTCGGATCTACTTTCGCAGCATTGTTCTTGATACGCTCGCGTTTACGGCGTTCCGCCGCAGCCGCTTGTTGCTGTTCATGTTGTGCCTGCTGCTCGCGTTGACGTTCCTCACGCTCTTTGCGTTTCTGTTCTTTGGTTTTCTTAGCCGGACGGGTAGAGGTGTCGATTGCATCCAAGTCAATTTTTCCTAACACCTTGGGTGCATTCTTCAGTTGCGGTTTTCCGAGTGTAAAGATCTCGGGTTTTGGTTTCGCGGGAGCAGTCGGAGTTGCCTGAGCTACCGGTTTGGCTGCCTTAGCCAGTTCAGCCTCTTTGGCTTTTTCGGCAGCCTTCGCCGCTTCTTCCTGTTTCTTCTTGGCCTCCGCCTCTTGCTGTGCTTTTTTAGCCGCTTCAGCAGCCTCTGCGGCTTTCTGGGCTTCCTCTTCTGCCTTGCGAGCCGCCTCACGTTTGGCAGCATCCGCCGCTCTACGAGCCGCTTCAGCCTCTTCTTTCGCACGTTTGGCAGCCTCCGCCGCAGCTCTCTCCGCCTCTTCTCGAGCCTGACGCTCAGCCGCTATGCGGTCAGCCTCTATCTTAACTGCCATGTCCTTGTTGAACTCTTTGGCCAAAAGCAGATAGAGGTCGTCGTCTATGCGCACGTTCGGGTCAGATTCGATGGTATGACCATGTTTCTCACACCAGGATGTGAGGGTAGCCATACCGATATTTAACTCTTTACAAGCTTTAATTAATTTTATTGCCATACGCAAACGGTGTTTGTTTATCCTCCGCACCGTCGGAGGGGTTAAGGGTTAGACTTAATCGTTTTCAAATTCCGCAGCCAGGATTCGGAGCACATCATCGATTGTCTCCTCCTCCAAGTCGGTCAGTTTGAGCAACTCTTCCTTGCTCTTAGCCAACACGTCTTTTGCGGTGTCGAGGCCAACGGCTTTCAGCGCGTCAATGACCCATTGGTCGATTTCATCGTTGAACTCATCCAGATAAATATCGTCCATATCCTGCTCATTGATCTCGCGGTAAACGTCGATCTCGTATCCGGTCAGCATGGAAGCCAGTTTGATGTTGTATCCGCCTTTACCGATAGCCATGCTCACCTCTTCGGGCTGCAAATAGACCTTTGCGGTCTTAGCCTCTTCGTCAATTTCCATGCTGGAAATCTTAGCCGGAGAGAGTGCGCGCTGGATATAGAGGTTGATGTTCGGGGTATAGTTGATCACATCGATGTTCTCGTTGCGCAATTCGCGTACGATACCGTGAATACGTGCGCCCTTCACACCCACACATGCGCCTACCGGGTCGATACGGTCGTCAAACGTCTCTACGGCTACTTTGGCACGCTCACCCGGAATACGGGCGATTTTCTTGATAGCAATCAGACCTTCTTTCACCTCCGGCACCTCCTGCTCGAACAAACGTTGCAGGAACAGCGGAGCTGTACGGCTCAGAATGACTTTCGGGTTTTGGTTCTTGTTATCCACCTGTATCACCACGGCGCGGATAATATCACCTTTGCGGTAGTAGTCCGTCGGGATCTGGTTTGCTTTCGGGAGATAGAGCTCGTTGCCATCTTCGTCCAAGAGCAGCATCTCGTTTTTCCACACCTGATACAATTCGCCGGAAACGATTGTGCCCATCATCTCTTTGTACTTCTGGTACAGGCTCTCCTTCTGGAGCTCCAGGATCTTGGATGCCAAAGTCTGACGGAGGTTCAGGATCATACGGCGTCCGAAAGAGGACATCTCCACTTTATCCGTTACCTCCTCGCCTATTTCTGCCTCGTCGTCCAGTTTGAGAGCATCGCTCAGAGCGATTTGGGTCTCGGGGTTAGCTACATCGTCATCCTCCATTACCAGACGGTTACGATAGATTTCCAGGTCACCTTTGTCCGGGTTAACGATCACGTCATAGTTAGCGGCATTGCCGTACATTTTGGTGATCACGCTGCGGAACGAGTCTTGCAATACATTGATAAACGTTTGTTTGTCAATTCTTTTGAAGTCCTTGAACTCCGAAAAAATGTCAATTAAATTGACGGATTCTTGTTGTTTAGTTGCCATTTTTGCTATATATTTTTGTATTTTTCGTTGCTTTCGTATTTTTCGTAATTTACGCAAACTACGTAAACTACGGTTCTCAGAACCGAAGATCGTACTTCACGTACTTGGGTTCTTCGTAGCGCCAGGTATGTGTCACGATTTGGGTTTCTTTGCGTTTCTTGCCTTCCACCGCCACTTTCTCCTCGCAATCCACCGAGAACGTCTCCTCATCCACAGAAACGAGCTGACCGCGGAATTTCTTACCTTCCACCAGCGCTTCCACATCATGCCCGAGGTTTTTCTCAAACTGCATCCTGGTCTTGAACGGATCGGTCAGGCTCACAGAACCCACTTCCAAAGAATAATCAATGGGGGTCTGATCCAGTTTCTCCACCAGATAGCGATTCAGCTCCGCGCAGAAATCCACATCCACGCCTGCCAGACGGTCCACTTCCACCAAAATGTCATTTCCCGCAGACACATTCAGCGTGATCAACTCATAATCCGTATCCTTCAGATACGCCTCAATCCATTCTTTTAATTGTTCTTTTAACATTGTTTGAAGTTGTTTGATGTTGTTTGAAATGGTTTGAAGTTGTTAGCCTTTCCAACCATTTCCAACCATTTTGTAACGCGTGAGGGAACTCCTTTCGGGGTCCCCTCGATCAATTCACGGTGCAAAGGTACTAAAAATTTCTGATATAACCAAATTTTTCTGCAAAAAAATTCAAATATATTTGCGTATGTGCTATTTTTATTGTATCTTTGCACAAAATTTAACAAAAATACACTATCATGAACCGAGACACAAAGATTTTTGACATCATCCGCCGTGAGCGGGAACGTCAGACCAAAGGCATTGAATTGATAGCCAGCGAGAACTTCGTCAGCGACCAGGTGATGGAGGCGATGGGCAGTGTGCTGACCAACAAGTACGCAGAGGGTTATCCCGGTCACCGCTACTATGGTGGCTGCGAGGTGGTGGACATTGCGGAGAACATCGCACGGGACCGGCTGAAACAGCTCTATAACGCCGAGTATGTAAACGTACAACCGCATAGCGGTGCGCAGGCGAACATGGCGGTATTCATGGCATGCCTCAAAGCAGGCGATACGTTTATGGGACTTAATTTGAGTCATGGAGGTCACCTCAGTCATGGCTCGGCGGTCAATTTCAGCGGACTGATGTTCAACGCCATCGGCTATGACCTCAACGAGGAGACAGGGCGTGTGGACTACGATGATCTGGAGCGCAAGGCGCGCGAACACAAGCCCAAACTGATCATAGCCGGCGCCAGTGCCTACAGTCGCGAATGGAACTACGAGCGTATCCGCCGGGTAGCCGATGAGATAGGCGCTATCTTCATGGTGGATATGGCGCACCCGGCAGGACTGATCGCTGCCGGACTGCTGGAGAACCCGCTGAAGTTCGCTCATATTGTCACCAGTACGACCCACAAGACCCTCCGTGGTCCGCGAGGAGGAGTGATCCTGATGGGTAAAGATTTTGACAATCCATGGGGCAAGACGACGCCTAAGGGGGAGATCAGGAAGATGTCTGCCCTACTCGACTCCGCTGTTTTCCCGGGCACGCAAGGAGGACCTCTGGAGCACGTCATCGCAGCCAAAGCGGTTGCTTTCGGAGAAGCACTCACGGAGGATTTCAAGGTTTATCAGCGTCAGGTTAAAACGAACGCGGCGGTCATGGCGCAGGCGTTCATGGATAAGGGTTACAAAGTGATCTCCGGCGGTACGGACAATCACTCCATGCTCATTGATCTGCGTACCAAATACCCCGACTTGACCGGTAAGGTAGCCGAACAGGCATTGGTATCGGCGGACATCACCACCAATAAGAACATGGTGCCCTTTGACAGCCGTTCGGCATTCCAGACGAGCGGTCTGCGTTTCGGAACACCGGCTATTACAACCCGTGGACTGAAAGAGGACAAGATGGGGTGGATCGTCGAGTTGATCGATCGGGTGCTCCAAGACCCGACGAGCGAAGCGGTTATCGCCTCCGTGCGTGCAGAGGTCAACAAAGAGATGAACCAGCATCCGCTCTTTGCTTGGTAAATACAATCATACCGACACAAAAAAACGTCCTTGCGGGACGTTTTTTTTGATACCATGAACTATATTATTCACTCTTCTGTTTACGGAAATGATTCGGTGTGAGTCCCGTATGTTTCTTCGTGTATTGGCAGAAGAAACTGGCATTGGGGAACTCCATCAGTCTGGCGATTTCGTGTATCGGCTTCGTGGTATTATGGAGATAATGCTTGATCTCCGAGACGGTCACATCGGCTATCCATTCGCCGGCTGCCTTACCGCTACGCTCTTTGCAAATCTCGGACAAGTACTTCGGCGTGATGCCTAACTGCTGGGCGTACCATTGTACCTCGCGTTTGTGGGGGTATTGTTGCAGCAGTTTGGTGAACTCACGGAAGGTGTAGTCGCTTTGGTTGACCGAGTTGCGATAATCATCATTATCTTCGATCACTGCTAATTTATCCAGATAATTGAGCATTTCCATTGCTGCACCACGGGCGATGAGCATCAGGATCTGCTTGCGGTATGATGTCTGATTGTCTTGCAATTGGAGTTGAAGCAAATGGAAGTACGTATTCAGAAAATCTACCGAGATAGCGTTAATGGCAAAAATGGGGTTTTTCTTGATATATTCCAATTTCGCCCACCAATGCGGTTCAACACGCATGTGGTCGTGCATAATCGTTTCAAAAACGGAGGTACTGATAGTTACCTGTTTGAACTTCAAATCCGGGGAGAGCTCGTAGGGACCTAATTTAAAATTGAAATCCGGCACACGAACAAACATTTCACCGGCATTGATTCGCAGCATTTTACCATGGAAATAAACTTCCAGATAACCTGCCTCGCAATAGATAACGGACATCGTAGCGGTATTGCTCGTACGTGTCTCACGGCACACACGGAAACCATCCGGATCGTCCGTTAGGAAGAGATTGTCAGTAAATAGTGTCATGGCTTCTAATTGTATTAAATTGTTGTTAAAAAAAACAGAAGATTGATTTTGTGGGTGCAAAATTACAATTTTTTTTGCACATATGCAAATTTTTTTTACTTTTTTTTGCTTATTTGGCTTTTTTTTTGTAATTTTGCACCCAAAAATTGATTATTGACATGAAAAAAGTATTATTTTTTGGCTTTATGCTCCTCGCGCTGTTCAGTTGCGGGAAGAGTAGCGACCGTCTCTTGACGTCGGCTACAGGAAGTATTTATGAGTGTCTCGTAGTAAGCCCGGCGGCAGTGAAAGAACCCGTTTGCTCCGTCATGGGGGCAGACATGTACGGTTTGCCGCAGATGGAAGCGTATTTCACCGTCTCGCATGTCACGCCCGCGCAGTTTGACGATCTCTTCAAAGCTACGCGCAATATTCTCTTTGTGGACATCAACCCCGAGAAATACACGCAGCTCAAAGTGCTCAAATCGCGCGACAAATGGTCCAAACCGCAGGCATATATCCGTATTCAGGCGCCGAGCGAGGAGGCGTTTGTGAATTATTGGCATGAACAGGGCGAAGCCGTCCGCGAATGGTTTGTGCGCGAAGAATTGGCGCGTCAAACGGCTTTCTATCGCGCGAATACCAATAAGAACGCGCGCGCAATACTCAAACAGCAGGGCTACGACCTCCTTATCCCCGAGGACTTTATGCTGATCAAAAATGAAAAATTAAAAATTGAAAATTACGACGATTCCGTTCAGGTTCTCTGGTGCTGCAACAACAAAGGTCCGATGCGCAAAGACATCGTGGTCTATACCCTCCCCTACACCGACCAAGAGCAGTTCTCCAACGCCTCCATCATCGCGATGCGTAATGCCGTGTTAGGTCAACTCGTCACCGCGCAAGTAGAGGGCAGCCACATGGGAACGGAGTTCAAACATTTCCCGCCGGTAACCCGTTCTGTGCCGGCACTGCGTGACACGGTAGGCGGGTTCTACGCCATGGAGACACGGGGATTATGGAAGATCCTGGACGGCGAAGCCATGGGAGGACCCTTTGTGTCGCTCACCCGGCTGGACCAAGTGAACGGACGCGTTGTTACCGCAGAAGCTTTCCTCTTTGCTGCGGGACAAAAGAAACGCAATGCACTACGGCAGATAGAAGCTATTCTCTATACGCTCCAAATGCCGAATGAGAAATAAAAAAGCGCCGATCGGCGCTTTTTTATTGCAGATTAGTCCTTGGTCTGTTATTTTTTCAGTTCCTCGGGCAGGACAGGCATAGCGCCGTGCTGCGTGCATACGAAAGCGGATACAGCGACCGCTTTCTCATGTGCCTCGCGGATTGATTTGCCGAGGAGGAGTTGCGCCACGAAAGTAGCGGTGAAACTGTCTCCGGCACCTACGGTGTCCGCTACCTGCACTTTGGGAGTTGCGACATACGACTCACGGCTTTCAGTGAAGACATAGGAGCCGATGGCACCGCAGGTGAGGATAAGCATGTCCAAGCCGTATTTGGCGATCAGTTCGCGGCAGATACGGCGGGTCTTTTCAGGATCTTCGGCGATGAGTTTGCCGGGCAAAGTAGACTCGCCCAGAAGCATAGTAGCCACTACATCCAGTTCCTCGTCGTTGATCTTGAGCACGTTCGCGCGGCTCAGGGACTCGGCAATGACTTCAGCGGTGTACCAGGACTGACGGAGGTTGATATCAAACACTTTGAGCGCGTCCGCAGGGGTTGCATCGAGGAAAGCCTGAATGGTCTCTCGTGAAGTCTCCGAGCGCTGTGCGAGCGATCCGAAACAAACGGCTTTAGTGTTGCGCGCGATCTCCAACATCGAGTTGGTCAGCGGGATATTATCCCATGCTACACCCAGACAGATTTCGTATTGAGGGATACCTTTGTCATCAAGGGTCACTTTGACCGTGCCGGTAGGCTGCTCCACGGTAGAGAGTTGGAAACTGAAAGTAGGAAGCGCGGCTTGCACTTTCTCGAACGTATCCACGATTTCTTCCCCCAATTCATCATCGCCGATGGCGGAAATAGCGCATCCGTTGAGACCGAACTGCGAGACATGATAAGCGAAGTTTGCAGGCGCGCCACCGAGTTTGCGGCCTTCCGGGAGGCAGTCAAACAGCGCCTCACCTATACCAATTACGTATTTCATAACAATTTACAATTTACAATTTACAATGCACAATTATTTTTTCATTTTAAGGCTGAAACCGACGAGGTATGCAGCACCGAGGGACATGACAAGGACAGCACCGAGGGAGCCCATGAGGTCGGAGGCAAAGCCCATACAAAGCGGGAAAATCGTTCCGCCGAAGAGACCCATGATCATCAAGCCCGAGATCTCATTCCTGTGCGCGGGATCGTAATTGAGTGCCTGCGCGAAACAGATAGAGAACACATTGCTGTTACCGAAACCTACCAGCGCGATGCCGGTATAGAGCATCCATTGGGATGTACCTACCGCCATCAGCACCATCGCAGCTACGATCATACAAACGGAAATAGCAAAGAACACTTTCTCCGGGATCAGACGCAGGATAGCCGAACCGCTCAAACAGCCGATGGTACGGAAGATAAAATAGAGTGAAGTGGCAAATCCAGCCGATGCGAGATCCATGCCCAGACGCTCCATCAGGATCTTCGGCGCCGTGGTGTTCGTTCCTACATCAATGCCCACATGGCACATGATACCGAGGAAGCAAAGGAGGATAAAGGGGTTCGCCAGCAGTTTGAAGCACTCGCCGAAGGATGATCCTTTCGCCACCGGCTCTTCATGGATAGAGGTGAGTGAAAGCGCCACGATCGCCAAAACACCGATGATGGCATAGATCGGGAACAGCACTTTCCAGCCCAAACCGAAGGAAGGCAGCACGGCGGTTGCACCCCACATGGCGATATACGGCGCAAGGAAAGACGCGATCGCCTTGACGAACTGACCGAAAGTCAGCGTGGAGGAAAGATTGCCGGTAACGATATTCGATACCAGGGGATTAAGGGAAGTCTGCATCAGCGCGTTTCCGATACCAAGGAGCGAGAAAGCCACCAGGATCATTCCGTAACTCTCGCCGCAAAGCGGCAGAAGGAGCGACAGGACGGTCACGGCAATAGAGAGCAGCACCGTTTTCTTGCGTCCGATCTTATTCATCAGCATGCCGGTCGGCACGGAGAAGATCAGGAACCAGAAGAAAACGAGCGAAGGCATGATGTTCGCCTGCGAGTGAGTCAGACCGAGGTCTTGCTGCACATAGTTGGACGCAATGCCTACAAGGTCCACAAAGCCCATGGTGAAGAAACACAGCATCACCGAGAGAAGGGCGAATTTGGAAGTCGAATTTTGAGTTGTCATAGTATTATTCAATTATCAATTTCATAAATCTTCGCTTCACCGCCTTGTACGTCGAGGTGGTTATACGGCTCGGACGGGAAGACGAGGTTGGTCATGGACCATGCGCCTTCTGCATCGAACGCCTCGATGGAACAATGGTCGATAAAGAGGATTACATGGTACATGTCACGTTTGATAAAAAGCGGCGCGATGGTGTTCGCTGCGAACTCATGCGAGAACGAGCAGTCACCCGAAGCGGTGCGGTCCATGGAGAAGGTCTGACGATGTACATCGAGGGTCATCACCACTTTCTCGCCTTTGGCATTCGAGAGCGTGATCACAGCGTCCTGCTTGCCTTCCAGACTCAGTTCAACTACGGCACAATCCGCGAGGTATTTGGTCTCTGCTCCTTTGAGCGCCATCGTCTCTTTGGACGGCACCGAACCCAGACGGTATTCGCCTTCGTCATCTATAAAGAGGAACAGGTCACGCGCGATGGTGTTCTGCGAACGGAATGCCACCGTCGGCAGTTGGTTAGCGTACTGCCAGTTAGACATCCAGCCTAACGCTACATATCGACCTTCCGGCGCGTTATGGAACGTGAAGGTGGAATAGTTGTCCTTGCCGTAATCGAGCCAGGGGACACTCTTCTCATCCGCATATTTGCCGGCTTCCGGAGTAAACGTCTTACCGTCCCAGTTACCTACGAAATACTGAGTAGCCGAACCACCGAAAGGTCCACCGGGGTTGATCGAAACGAGGAGAACGTATTTGTCCTCGGTCATTGTGCATTGTGAATTGTGAATTGTGAATTTCAACAGTTCCGGGCACTCCCATACGCCACCATGCGCACCGAGGTCTTTTCCAAAGGAGGAGAGGTATTCCCATTTCTTCAGGTCTTTCGAGCCGTAGAAACGGATCTCCTGCTGGCATGCCAGCGTCATCAGCCATGCCTGCGCTTTCTCGTCCCACATCACTTTGGGGTCACGGAAATCGGCTATATCGCCCATCAGCACGGGGTTTCCTTCGTATTTGGTGAAGGTATATCCGCCGTCGGTGCTGTAGGCGATAGACTGATGCTGACCGATCAGTTCGGATTGCGTATAGATTGCCACAACAGCATTCTCGCCGAAACCGGAGGTGTTTTTGCGGTCAATAACGATCGAGCCGGAGAAGATCGTACCCAATGAATCGGGGTACAATACTATCGGATGTTCCTCCCAATGGAGCAGGTCAGCGGAGGTAGCATGTCCCCAATGCATCGGTCCCCACGTAGTGCCGAAGGGGTTATGCTGGTAATAGAGATGCCAAAGACCGGCTGTTTCGTCAAAGAACATACCGTTCGGATCGTTCATCCAATGGGTAGCCGGAGAATGGTGATAGACGGAGCGGAAAGGCTCATCGGTAGGATGATTTGCGGGCTTTTGGGAGCAGCCTGCCAGAAGAGTTACACAGGCACAAAGTGCCAAAATGGATTGTTTCATAGTACTAATTTTTCAAAAGTTGTGCAAAGGTACATTATTTTTTGCACATACGCAAATTTACATGTTGCAAAAAATGCAATATTTGTTGCGTTGCAACATTTGTGCTATTTTTTGCAACAAAATTAGTCAGTACAGGCGGTATTCAGCCGCCTGAACCGAAAGTGGGGCTATTAGAGTCGTACACCCATTGCGTTATACTTAATGCCGTTTTTGATGATCACGACTTGACCGTTCTCAAAAGTCTTGACGGCTTTCGCAAGATCCGTTTCAGTCTCACTTGAAAAAAGATACACGTGAACCTCGACGGTCGCACCGCCATTGTCGGGATCAATCGCCCACCCGTTGACAGTAATCGAACCGTGCTTGCCTGAGACTGCGTCAATCGAGCCGATCGGATTCGCCGCCCACATACTCGCGGCGAACAACATCGCCGCAAATAGTGAAAATAGTTTCAATTTGTTCATACTAAAAATTTTTGGGGGGGTAAATATTTTTGTTGTTTTGATTGCTTAACTTTATCGAGGGTATATCGAGGTTATAACGAGGGTTTATCGGGATTGTATCGTGCGCACAATTTTTTCATGATATATATATGAATTATTTCAAGGCACAAAATTACAAAAAAAAATGCACATACGCAATACGCACGTGCATTTTTTGACGCAAAGTTAATTTTTTGACGCATTTTTTGACGCAAAGTCAATTTTTTCAACATACAGAGAAACGCACCCGAAGAAGCGTTTCTTCTTACTCGTGTATCAGTACTGCCCGCACGAAGTTTCCGAACTGACAAATACGTTTCTTGCCGAGGACGGGATCGGGTTTGCCGCGGAGTTGGGCGGCGTGCCGATCGACCATCTCCTGGTACCGCGGATGGTTCGGGTCTTTCGCGATACGCGATGCCTCTTGGCAAACGGCTTTCCAGCGTTCGTACTGAGCCTGTTCGGCAGGCGTTCGCGGATCCCGTTTATAATCCCGTTTTTCATACGCATACACTTCCTTCGGACCGCATCCGAAGACGCGTCCATCCGGATAATGCCATTCTTTCTGTCGCATCACCAGACGCGAGTGTTTTGAAAACTGGCCGGTCAATCCATCAATTCCGGCTTCTGTAGTAAATTGTGCCATAATGATTCATAGGTAATAATTAGGGTAATAATTAACCAATATTTAACGAATGATTAACTTATCTCTAACGGGTGGAAGTTATTTGATACGGTATATCGGTATAGCGGTATAACGTAATAACGACCGAAGAGATTAAAAATTTGCATGGCAAAGTTGGCAAACTTGACAAACTTAGCGTTGACTTTGCCAACTTTGCCAAGTTTGTCATGCGATTTTTTTATACACGCCATACCGAATCTTTTGTACTAATCCATGTACCATCCATTCTTCGTTCCAACGCGCGGAAGTTCGAGGAGAGATTCCTTGGGATTGTGCTTCGGCGACGAGGGTTTTGGATTCAAACTCAGCGGGAAGGAGAGATAGGAGGATCTGCTTTTGGTCAAGGGGTTTGACTTTCGGCTGTTCTACTTTCTCTGTACCTTTTACCAACTGATACGCCTGCGCCATATGGAGGATGAGTTTGTTACCGATGAGTTCGGCGGTAGCGTAGTCCACATCAGCACAAACAATATTCTCGGGTCTAACGCCCCGAGCACTTGACAAAGAGGAAGTGTCCGAATCCAATTCGGACGAAATGGACGAAGAACGGAGGGCGGAGAGGATGAGGGCGATGCGTTCGATATGGACTGCCATGCGGAGGACGACGGAGTGGAAGTCTTCGCCGAGCATTCGGATGAGGGTCGGATAGGCGGTCTCGAGATGGTTGCCGAGACGGGTACGCTGGTCGGGCGTGAGGCGGAACTCACGCGGGTGTGCAAATAATAAGGACTCGTACAGGTGGTAGAGTTGTTCGGCTGCTGCTTTGATGACATCGCCGGAGTTCTCGGAGGGTTCTACATATTGGCTGTTAAACGCCTGGTGTTCATCGACGATGAGGGTGAGCAAGCGCGAGAAGTAACCGTTTTCGATAGAGGGCACGAGGGCATGGTACTGGCTGAAGGTACCGGTGAGGACCATGGAGAGTTGGGGGTTCTCGATCACGGACGCTTCGCGACAGCGGGCACGGGAGATAGTCTCGTGCTCAGCCGCTTTACGAAGGGCGGTGTTGTAGTTCGCGGTAGAGGAACGCCAGATGTCGGTGATGACCGAACCTTCGGACTCATGGATATAGCCGCGGCCCTTCTGTTTGGCGAGCGTCTGGTAGAAAGCCGGGTACGTCGCATCGCCCGGGATGATGAGGGGATTCGCCTCGTGAATAGGTTTGACGAGTTCGAGGGCAAGGTTCGCAATACCTTTTCCGCAAGCCGCCGAACCGACGATAAAGAGTTGCAGGTTCGGGTAATAGCGTTTGGCACCGATACCGTACTTGAAATAAAGGTTCGGGAGCACGCTCGAGCACGCGGTAAGTGCGCTCATTAATAACATGTCTTTCTCGGCAGGCGTGTGAGCGAGCGAGAGGACGGATTTCATTAGTTCAGGCAGGTTGTTTACATCCATGTTTTCCACGATGTGGAGGTTCGCCTGCTCCTCAGGAATAGGGTTAAGATTTTCAATCATAACATTAAAGGGTTTAAAGATTAAAAATGGTCGCTTGCGCGACGTTAATTTTTCAAAATCGAGTGCAAAGGTACTACAAAAAACGTCCTTTTGAAAGGACACATAAAAAAAAGGACGTCACGTGACGTCACTTTTTCGCTTTACTTTTCATTCGTTTGCCGAGGGCGTTAGGATCTATAAACCAACCAAATAGGAGTGTTAATTGGTCGCAAAAATCTGTCCTTTTATGTGCTTCGAAATATTTTTTGAATTCTTTGTCATATCTGCATCGCTCGAGGATGTATTTCTTCACTTCCACATAATTATGCTCGGGCGGGATGGGGAGTATATTATCGAGAAAAAACTCCTGCCGGATGTCTTTCTTTCGGGTAGAGACAGGCGGTTCGATTTGTGTTTGCAGGAAATCGATCCATTGGTTCATCCATTTGCGGAAGAGGTTGAGTTGGTCCGGCGTGAAGTCCTTCATCTCCGGCTTGAGGTCCTCGTAAGTGGTCTCGTGCGCAAGGATATTCTCCTTAAATTCCGCCATCATCACGTTTTTATCGGGAAAGAGAGCGGCCTCTTTCTGTGCGGTATTCGACAGCCACTCCCAGTACCGGCGGATGATCTCTTCCGCCTCCTCGCCCTCAAAGATAAAAGAGGGTTCTTCGGATCGTTGTTCCGGCATCTCAACGAGTGCATTGACCGCTACGGGATCGGTCCAGTCGATATGCAAAAACCGTTGCCGAAGTGTCTCGGTATATCCGGCATCGAAGAGCCATTGTGAGAAGGGCATGTGCCACGTCTCTTTCTCCCATATATGCTCTCCGAACTCTTCGGTCACCAGACGCTGCATGTAAGCGGAGAGCAAGGACATCGCTATACTGAATTGACGGATATTCGCGCATACATCTACGATGGGAACTTGACTGACCGTGAGTTGGATATAGGCATCGTTGAGTTGGCGGAGCTCCGCCTCCAGATAGCCCCACCCGTCCGCAATCACTTCCTGCTCATAGCGGGAGAAGAGAAAGTCCTGCTTACGCTCAATATCGAGTGGTATCTCGCGCCGCTCGCCCTCATCGGAATTGATCAAGCGCACGCATAACAGCGCGGCCCCCAGAAAGCCCTCGATCTGGATCGGTTCTTCCTTCTCCGAATAGGTATATATCAGCCTATGCGCGTCATAGCGGAGAACCGGAGAGAAAGTATAGTTGTCTAATAAATGAATCATTGTGCGTTAGATCACATATTCTCTATTGATAAGCCTTTTAGTTCGAAATGGTATTTCCCAAATGAATCGGCAGGAAGTCGGGCGACTTTTTCTTCTAACTTAGGTATCTCACTAAAGATAGCAGGATTGACTTTGTATAGGTTCTGAAACTCATCGATGATGAGCGTGAAATGACGCGAAACGGACTCACGCATAATGACCTCAAACAGGTCTCGAAAATGCGTTAACGTACCATATACCTGAATATGCAACTGCTCCTCTATTGCTCGCTGAAATTTCTGACAAAGAAAAGCCTCGCTATCTTTCGACACAAAGAGATAGGCTGACTCAACATCTTGCATGGCACGCATAATAAGCGAAGTCTTACCTACTCGCCGACGTCCCATTAATACGGTAAACGTAGCACTATTACGAGACTGCAATTTAATGGACTGCAGCACTTCTAATTCTGCTTCCCTGTCGTAGAATTTCATAATGTTAATATGTATTAATGTTAATCGCTATTTACAAATCCGCTGCAAAGGTACAACAAAAATTGCATATATGCAAGCGTTCGGGGTATTTTTTTGAGAAAAAAAGCGATTTATCGCCTATAACCCGCCTTTGCATATGCACCGCAGGGTGCGAACGTACTTTCGAGGTGGGACGCGCAGCGTGTCGGTGCCCACGAAGGTACAACAAAATTTTAAGACAAGCAACGGAGGTGGTCTAGGTTTAGAGCCGGGGCAGGTTATCCGTGCGGTATTAGACATAAAAAAAACCCCGCTGCACTCACGTGCGGCGGGGAAGGAACTAAAAATCTAAAATATCATGAAAAAATTCTCTATAAAGAGTCGTGATTAGTTGGTCTTCCTGCGACGTCGCAGATAGACGATGCCTGCCCAAGCAAGTGCCATGAGCATCAGGGGGAGTACGGCATCACCAATAGGTTGTTGTGTTCCACTATTACCTGGAGTGACGATTCGACGCGGACCGCTCGAGGCATAGTCAGACGATACGGGTTGTTCCGTGTAAATAGCCATTCCTTCGGCATTGAGGGAAGGATTCGCGGAATAAGCACTTCCAGTACCTTGCATAGCGCTTGTAGATTGGAACGTAGCATTTGGAGCTACAGCAGTGAAAGTCATTTGATCGTTATTCATAGTGTACCTCCTTTCTTATTTAACTAATCTTCCGTCCATACTAAACATACGTCCTTCACGAATGATGTATATATGATCATTGAGAAGAATCTTTCGTGTGAGAGTTGAGGGGCTATCGGCGCCGGGTCCGATGTCCGTCGGTGTCTTCGCGATAGGTGTAGCACTGATAACAAAGCGCGCTTCGTTATCGTTGGCATCGGTAGCGAAGGTGTAGGTATTCTCCGAATCGATTAGGGTAGATAGCTGAGCCTGCAAGTCATTGAGGTAAAGCGTCTCATCTCCGTCGTAATCGAAGGAGAAGGTGTAGAGGTTGTCTTCTCCTTTGCGGAAACCGACTACCGTTCCTTCGAAATAAGGGATAGCACTGACGGCATCCTTGGTACCATCCGTTCGGAGCGTATAGATGATTGGTGCCACACCGGGTTCGTTGAGGTTCTTACCATCCCATCCGTTATCAAAGCCTTCGGAGAAGTCCTCACGCTCAAGGATTACTACCCGTTCTGTGTAACGGGAACCGGTCGCTTTGATCTTCATTACCGCCGGTTGGTCATCTGCCGCTTGTGCGCGACGCGGTGCATGCATTGGGCCTGCAACGATGTCGGTGTGCGAACCGGACGGACGAACCAACTCATCGTATTTCAGCGTAATGGTTGCTTCCGAACCACTTCTGTTATCCACATAGAAGCCTTCCATTGGAGCAATAAGGTAGTTTCCGGTGTATATAGCGGAATTGATAGGCATCGCGACATATGTACCTGCCGCCGTTCCAGTTCCTTCCGTAGCATCACCTTCTTTCGGCGCATATCCTGTATTGAAAAGATAGATGGTCTTATTATCCAGCGGAAGCGTTGTCGCTGTAAAGTTACAAACGCTAATAGGCGCTGTCCAGCTGTTCGCCATCACAAACTCTTTGCTTGCAGGGATAGTTATTTCTACATCGTCGTTCGGGTTAAGCGTTCCGTCCATCACATAGGTGGTCGGTTCGTCTTGCGTGATACAATATCCCGCAAAAGGATTCATCGTATCGCCGTTAGGAACAACGTCCCAACCTCCTGCATTCCATGCGTAGAGATACGAACCATAGTAACTATATAGCGCGTTGGCACTGGTGAACGGCGTTCCCATAAACTGCCAGTTCCAAGTGTCACCATCAATGTCACCGATGGAATACATCTGTACGGTAGCGGCATTGCCGTCGTTCGTAAAGACGAGCGATGCGTTGCCGTCAGACGAAGACTCCAGAACGAGGTCTGCGGGGGTGGTGTTTGTCAACGTAGAACCATCGGTTGTTTTCTTGACGGTCAAGCGCACATCCAGTCCTTTGTTGGGTTGGATTGTGAGTTTGCCGGTGTTGGAACTGCTTTGGTCTATAACCACACGGCCTGCTTTGGCATACGTTACATCCACCGTCATGGGGGCCGTAATAACGGCGCATTCGTCCTTTGTGGGTGCGTGTCCTTGTGACCAAGTAGCATCGCTCCATGTGGAGCCGGTGGTAGCCGTATTGGCTTTTTCCAGTACGATAGAGGTGATGGTAAAAGGAGTTCTATCACCTTCTGCATGATCATCACGCTGAACATACAAGCGATCCGGAGTTGCACCAATGACTGTTGCAGCATTCGAACCCTTCAAGTCCACTACCGTGAAGTTCTTCTCCTGTGTGATATGATTTTTACCGTTCCAATACGAGATGATACCGCTTTCTTCCCAATTGGTGCGCACATTGAATGAATAATCTTTTGTACCCGCATTGTGGTAGATAATCAGATTAGCATAATCGCTCCAGGTAACATCTAATCCTTTGATGCATATGTTCAGTGTTTTTGAATCATTGGCAGAATAGTCTCCCATCCATATCACTTCCTGCGGTTGGGAGTCATATTCATCGGCACGTCCCACTTCCAGTTCAACGCGATTGATGGTCATATTTTGACCGTATATACGCAGGTCATGATCTTTGATATAATCAATCATCTCTTGGGTTAGATAAATATATACGGGAAGCACATCCGAACCGGTAGGAACTTCTCTGAAATCGCTTCCCGGCACATGATTGGCACCATAGTCGCCGAAGAAAAATTTGGCATCGCCTTTCACGAACTCATCCGGACCATCGATTTTAATTCGATTACCTGGTCGCGCGTCTGCAAATTTAGATTCACTGATGAACAGTCCTTTTGTATCATTATCCCAACCTTTCAGTTCAAAATCATCGAAGTCTTTATCACTCGGATATAGTTTTGTAACACCATCCGCGTAGGCTGTCAAGGCGTAGCACAAAAAGAAGTAAGTAAAAAGTTTTTTCATACGATTATAGTTTTTGTCCGGTTATGGAATATCGTTGTCCGCTTCGGTAGATAACAATATGGTTATTCTCGAGGCGTTTGTATTCCTGTCGTTGTGATTGGTTTACCACCTCATCTATGGAGCTTGTTATATCCGGATTATGATACTGTTGCCGGATATTGGCTATCTGCACCGATCCGTCATAGCAACGGATTGTCCATGGTTTGCCGGAGAGGCCGTATATACGGTTGGTGTAACACATATTGTCGTTGATATACATCACCAGCACGGAACGGTCTATGTATATATCCACTTGGTACACATTGTTTGCCGGTTGCGAGAAGAAATAGCCGTCTATATACGGTATGAAGCCCATGGCATCAGGTCCCTCTTGCTCGAAGTTCACTTTCGCTCTGTTGTTCGCTTCGGGGTTGATGATGATCGAGTAATAACGCCCCGACCAACTTTCCTCTCCGACGGAGATGCCGAATTTCGTTTGCGCGGAGCTCGCCGTGACGGTGAAAGAGAGGTGGGTCTTTTCGCTGAGTGAGGGCAGCGCGAGCGATCCTCCAGCCACGAGCGAAGCAGAGGTCGTGGATACTTCCACATCGTCGTTGAACCAGTTGCGTACCCCTTCTATCTCGCCCAATGAGAGCGAGCCATCGGCATGCTGGATGAGGCGGTGCGCCACCAGTGTACCTGCCCAGTCGGGTTCACCGTTGTCATTATTGACGGCCGTGTTGTTATCCTCCCGCCGCGTGGGGCACCACCCCCACATATACCGGTTGGTACCGTCGGAAGCGGTCTTGCCTGCATAGAAGCCGCGGGAATCCAGATAACCCTCGTGGTTATCCGGCCATACAGGGTTGTCATTCGCCGTACAGGCCGCCAGACCGGCAAAAGTAGTAGCTTTAAAATACTGCACGCGACGGATTTCCCGATGCAATTCGCTATAGACCAGATACCACCAATCTCCTATTTTGAACACATTCGGACACTCGTAAAAACGATCCCATAACATGTTCATAAAGACTCCTTTGTGAGTCCAGTTATAGCAGTCCGAAGAGGTAAAGTGGGCTAAGACGTTCCTGTCGTCTTTACCGGTAGCAATGAGCATGTGATAGACACCATCCTCGGTACGGAAGACCTCGGGGTCCCGGAAGTCATCACGGTAATAATACCACGTGTCGGGCGCCAGACGGAAAGAGGTCTTGGTCCAGTTGATGCCATCGGTGGAGGTGGCACACATGACCACCTGACTGCATTCAGACTCTGAGGGCTGGTATTTATTGCCGGTGTAGTAGAAATAATAGGTACCCGTATGCGCCTTGATAACCGACCCGGTACCGATAGCCGCATCCTGCGCCCACCGGTTGCCGGTAGGGAGCACTACTCCACTCTCTCCATAATTGACGAAATCAGTGGTAGAAATCATGTGTACAGGATGGTAGGTAGCCCAGTCGTTCGGCCGGTATTCCTGCAGATAATACACGCGGAATTCTCCGGCAGACTCGTCATAGAAAGGCATAGGGTCTCCGCACCAACCTTGTGCAGGTTGGTAGTAATAGCCGTTCTGCGCTCCTACCAAGAGAGCGAGACAGCAAAGGTGGAATGTGAGTAAGAGACTTTTCATAATAGCCAGCCCGGGAGGATATCAGCCTCCCGAACCGTAAAAGGATTAGAGTTGTGCGCCCATTGCGTTATACTTAATGCCGTTTTTGATGATCACGACTTGACCGTTCTCGAAAGTCTTGACGGCTTTCTCCCCCATAACGGTGTTATCTATGGCGGTAGAAGGACCTTCTTCCATAACGATGACAACGTCCGTTACGTTGAACTCTGCCGGCTCAACACGAGCATATTGAATCATCCAGTGACCTACACCGGCGAGACGCGTACGCAATTCAGCGGTAAGAGGAAGTTCCATGTACCCGCTTCCGGCAGTCATAGCCCCTTTATCGGCAATTTTACCACCAGCTTCCCAGGACTCCAGGACATTGATAGCCTCGATCTGTTCAGCAGTAGCTCCTGCGTAGAAACGGATAGCTTTCGCCTTGCTCCAATCAACCCCGACATAGCTATCTTTGTAGAGTTCGAGTGTAACCCAGCCATTTACCCAGAAGTAACCGGTCCATACGGAGAAACCTTTTTGGAGTTCACCTTTGCCAGCCAAAAGTTCTACTTTCGTGCAGGTGAAGTTAGCACCAATGATTTCGAGTCCATGTGCTTTGAGACTATCGACCGCATTCGGAGTCAAGAACTGCTCAAAAGCGCCGTCGCCGCTGATCCAAGCTGCCTCGCGGCTGCCTGCCAGGTGGTCAAAATGCTCGTTCATCACTTTGAACTCAATACCATCAGTAGCACCGGTGAAGTGCACTTTAATTAAGTTGCCGGGTTGAGCCGCTGCGAACTGATTGGCAGCAATCTGCAGACCACCATCGCCCCATGAAACATGCTTGTTTCCTGTCCAGAGGTCTGTTGCGTTTACACTCATTACCAGCGCTGCAAAGAGCGCAATTAAAGAAATCTTTTTCATAATTGTATGTATATTTATTTCAGTTCAACACCCAGAGCGTTGTATTTAACGCCGTTCTTGATAATAACCACTTGACCGTTCTCGATGAGTTTCTGACTCTTGGCATTCGGTGCCTGGATAGCATCAATTGCCGTTTCGTTATCCATCACGAGCACTACGTCGGTCACCTTGAATTTAGCCAGTTCTTTGTGGGAGAACTGAATCATCCAGTGATTTGCGTTCTCCAGTTTGTTACGGAGTTCATCAGTCAACGCGAGCTCTTTGTAGCCCGCACCATCGGTCATGTCATCCTGTCCGGCAATTTGACCGGCTTCATCCCAATTTTCTTTCACATTGATGATATAGTCCGTTCCTTGTGCCTCGGAATAGATACGGAGTGCTTTCGCTTTTTCCCAATTAACTCCGGCATAGCCGTTCCAATAGAGTTCGAGGGTCTTCCAACCGCCTTCATCATCTACCCAGAAATAACCGGTCCATACGGTGAAGCCGTCTTTGAGTTCAGCCTTGCCTGCCAGCAACTCTACTTTCGAGCAAGTGAAGTTAGCACCGATGATCTCAAGACCATACGCTTTGAGACTATCTGCAGCACTCTGGGTCAGGAACTGCTCGAAAGCACCGTCACCGGTGATCCAAGCTGCCTCGCGGCTTCCTGCCAAATGGTCAAAATGAGCGTTCATCACCTTGAACTCAATACCATCGGAAGCCGAAGTGTAGTTAACAACGATTTTGTCACCTGCTTTGGCATCTGCGAACGATGTAGCTGCGATTTGAATACCGCCCTCATCCCATGATACGTGTTTGGAACCCGTCCAAATGTCGGTTGCATTCACATTGACTGCCACCAGCGCTGCTAAGAGCGCAACAAGAGAGATTTTTCTCATAATTGTAAAATTTTAAGGGTTAATATTGTTTGATTTGTATATCTTTAACGGTTGCTTCGCCTTCGTAGCAGTTCACCGACCAGCAGTTACGCTGAATGTGATAGAGCCGTTGGGTATAAGTCACTACGTCATTGATATAAAGCACGAGTACCGAGTTATCGGTATAAACGTCGATCTTATAGGTATTGTCCGCCGGTGTAGGGAACTCGAAGCTGGCGCCGCCTTTCAGCTCCCACACGCCCTGCTCTTCCTCCAAACGGATGAAATGTTTGCTGCCATCACCGTTAGGACACACCATGAGACTATAGTATTTCTCATAGGTCTTGTCGCCATCCACACGGTCACCGCGTACGAAGGAGAGTCCGAAACGGTCTTTCTTATCCGCCGTCGTAACGGTCATGGAGAGGTGGTTATGATACCCCAAGGTGCTGAACATCACGGAGCTGTAGGCTTTCATGGCATAAACGCCGTTGTTGATAGAGAGGTTGCCTTCCTCTTCACCCCATTTCTTTACGACCTTCACCTCTTTATCCTTGGCGTATTTCGCTCGGATGGCAGGTATTTCCGCCAGATAGAGCGTACCGTCCTCGCGTTGCATGATTCGATGCGCTACCAGCGTACCGCCCCATTTGGGTTCTACTACATCGCTGATATCGGTGTTGTCGCAGTTACGTCTCTCCGGGCACCATCCCCACATGAAGCGGTCAGTACCATTGGTAGCCGTGTTACCGGCGTAGAATGCGCGGCCGTCCAGCGTGCCCTCTTTGTAATCAGGCCAGGTAGGAGAAGTGGATGCTTTCAGACCCTCTATCGTCGTGGCTTTCAGATAATGCACCTTGCGCTCGAAATTAGACATGTCGCTATAGGTCAGATACCACCAGTCACCCATTTTGAACACGTTCGGGCACTCTAAGAAACGATCCCAGATCATCTTGGCGAATTTGCCTTTATGCTCCCATGTGATGAGATCCGCGGAGGTGAACTCTGCAAAACAACCGTCTTTCTCCTCGATGCGGTTTGAGTCGATAGGCTTGGTAGCTACGATCATGTGGTAACCGTCCTCCATCTTCCAGATATACGGGTCGCGGAAGTTGACGGAACTATAGCCGTACTCCACTCCGCGCAGACGGAAGAGCGGATCTTTGGTCCAGGTCTTGAAATCCGGCGATGTAGCGCGCATCACTACCTGACGATCCTCTCCGGTAGCGGGTTTATAACGCTCGCCGGTGTAGTAGATATAGTATAGTTTCTGCGTCTCGTCATAGATCACGCAGCCTGTACCGAGCGCTGCATCCTGCTCTCCGGCACGGCCGAAAGGCAACACTTCGCCCATAGGCGAATAGGTAGCCGCATCCGTCGTACGGACACCCCAAAGCGGGTGAAAAGTCTGCTCCAAATTCTGCTCGAAATTATGGAGATACAGCACTTTGAAGTCATTCTCCACCGGGTCATAGAACGGCAACGGGTCACCTACAGAGCCCACAGAGGGCTTGTAGTAGGTGTTCGTTCCGGCTTCGTCCGAAGACTCGAAATAAGCGGTGGAGTTATTCCAATCTTTCTGGTCTTGCGGAATAGGCTCCTGACAGGAAACCAATAATGTACTAAGGGCAAATGTACCAAGTACAATTTTATAAGTCGTTTTCTTAGCCACAAGGGCACGATTAACTTTGTTTTTCATATGAATTATTGTTTCAGATAGTTAAACGCATTTTCGGTGATCTTGGCGATGTTCTTGTGGTAGTACTCCGTACCCTCGGTACCGCCCACTGAATACCAGTCGTAGCATCCGGATCCGATACAGATGATAGCTCCGTGTTCCGCGGTACGCTTGAATTCCCATGCCACTACGGCGTCGTCACCGCCGGCTATATCAACAGCGCCGGTGTTCTCGCGGAAGGAAGCTTTGGTGTCGTATGCACCACCCCAGTTCATGTGGTACTGCGCAGTGGAGTTCGTGATTCGGTAACCCGCATCGCAGGTATAGACATGATCCGGTGCATCGTTGTTCATCAGCAGGTTCTGCCACAGAGCATGATCGGTGTGACCCGTGATAGCGAACTCCCATGGACCGCCTACCGTCTCCGCCTCGGACTCTTTCTGACCCCAACAGTTATTGGGGAAATGCTCCGCTTCACCGAGATAGAACGGCAAGTTGACCGCATAACGGGTGAGCAGGAACGAACCGCCGGCTTGATAGAACTCTTTGAGTTTGTCCGTTGTCATTACATCTACCACTTCGGGTGCATTCGCTTCGAAAGCAGCCTTGCCTTCCAAACCGCCGTCCTTGTGGAAATGCCACCAGATCACCTTGCAATCCGACATGTTCACATGTCCTGCCGCAAAAGCGGAGAAGGACGCATAATCGGAGTTCTCGATGTTACTCAGCATCCATGTCACCGCCTCCTGCTCTTCGGGGTTCAGTTGTGCTACGGTCTCAGCCAAGCCCAGATAGAGCACTACCGGGTTCGCTTTCTCCTTCACCGTCACCGTATAAGTGGTCACCGCGGTGTTGTACTTGACGGTGAACTCTACCGGATTCGTGAAATCGCACGGCATGTTGGCAGCGGGAGTAAGAGTTGCACCCTCGGTGGTCTTCACCGTTGGCACCAATGCTTTGATATCCGTACCGATAGGCACCGAAACGGCGATCGTATGCTGTACTTGGTCTATAATTCCTATGTACTCACCGTTAAGCACAAAGGACAGGATCCGTGCCTCGTCGTGCTTGACGGACACTTTATAGTCCTGATACACGTTTCCGTTCTCCACATGGAGCACGAACGGGGTAGTCAGGTTCACCTTGTCGCCCTGTTTCATATTTGCTTTCGCACCCGGTGAAAGGGTCAACTCGGTAATCGTCATCAGTTGGTCATTGTGTACTTCGGGCACAGGAACCACCGCCGTACGAGCTGCATGATCCACTACCGCCGTGAACTGATTGTCCAGCACCATCTTCTCGATTTTACAATCGCCCGATACTTCGAACGAATTGTCCTTCTTGTTGCATCCACAAAGTAAAGTACAAAGGGACAATGCACAAAGTACTATTTTATAAAATGTTTTCATAATTATCTATTGTGAATTGTAAATTGTGAATTGTGAATTAACTCATTACCATCCGCCTATATTCTGTTTGTAATGATTATTCGAGGCAGCTATCTGCTCGTGAGGAATCGGCAGGTACTCGTTCTTGTTCGCCGTGAAATGTGCGGACGAATAGATACGGCAGTCATTGGCTTCCTCCTGATAGTATTTATTGAGCACTTCTGCCGCTTCGCCCCAACGGACGAGGTCAAAGAACCGCTCGCTCTCCATCGCTAACTCCAGACGGCGTTCCATTTTCACTTTCTCTAACGCATTGGAAAAGTCAGAATAAGGTTTGATGCGGATCTTGGCGCCGTAATTGGTGTCGTAGCCGGCGAGCATAGAGGTACTGCGCGATGCGCGGTTACGGAGGCGGTTCACTAATTCCATCGCCTCATCGCCGCGACCTAACTGAGCCAATGCTTCCGCTCTCATCAGGAGCACGTCCGCATAACGCAGCACGATACGGTTCATCGGGCTTCCGAACCACAGTTTGGAGCGAACCAGATAACCGCCGTCGGGATCGACATTCTGTTTGAGGGTCACGTGGTAACCGTACAAACCGTTCGAACGACTCCAGTCGTGGGTGCGAGCCATGATGTATTTGGAATTGAACATATACGGGAAACCGGCTATACCAACGGTCAGCCACAGACGAGGATCGGCGGTCTCCTTAGAGGCATCGAAATCCTTCTGGTTAAAATCCGTCAAGTACGGCAGACCGTCTGCGTTCGTACGGAATGCGTTGACGATGTTCTGACTCGGCTTGTAGAAATCGCATCCTCCGTCGGTCACACCTTCGATACCCGGTACCATCAAGCCGTATGACCAGTTGCAGTTACCCAAGTTCGTTCCGTCGTTGGTCGAGTACTGCATCGCCCAAAGGCTCTCCATGCCGTTCTCATACTCCGGTTCGGGACGGAAGTTGTTATGGAAATCCGGCTCCAGACCGTAACCGCCTGCCTGATAGATCGACTCTTCCGTATATGTGATCACTTTCTCCAGATCTGCGGCGTTGATCGAGGTCACTGCATGCGAAGCCGGATCGTCCTGACGATAAGCCTTGTACAGATACACTTTCGCTAAGAGCGCTGCCGCAGAAGACTGTGTAGGACGACCTTTCTCCGCCTGCGTTGCCGGAAGCACACTGTACGCATACTCCAAATCATCGGCTATGACTTGCCAACCCTCATCGTTTGTGTACTCATAGTTGGTCAACTCCTTGTAGTCTTTTTCCGTCATATTCGGTTTAACCACAAACGGGATGTTCTTGTAAAGCCGTTTCAAAAGGAAATGACCATACGCACGCAGGAACTTCATCTCGCCCAAACGCTGTGCTTTCATCTCGTATTTGTCGTCCATCGCATTGAGGGCGTCTATGGCGGTGTTCACACGGCTCAGACAGTTGTAGAGACGAACCCACATATCGTTGATGTTCCAGTTGGTAGTCAGAATACCCTGACTGATTTCGAGCTGGTGGAACACATCTCCGTCGTTCTCGCTGATTCCGCCTTTATAGGCATCGTCGGAACGGACATCAAAGTTCCACATCGAGAAGGACGAGTTAATATCCTCCGCGGAGATAAAAATCGCATAGGCGGAGATCACCACGTTATCGATGTACCGCGGGTCATTTACCTGCTCCCCGCTCAATATACCTTGCGGTGCCGACTGATCCAGAAAACTGTCACAGGAAGTACAAAGCAAAGTACAAAGGGACAATGTACAAAGTACTATTTTATTGAGTGTTTTCATAATTAATTTTCAAATCTTCAAATTTTCAAATCTTCAAATCCTCTTTAGAACGTCACTTTCGTTCCTAATGTTACGGTCAGCGGGATAGGATAACCGAAGGTCGGGTTCTCCGGATCTACGCCGGTGAACTTGGCGGAATGAATCGTGAACACATTCTGCGCCGATACGAACCAACGCCAGTTCTGCATTCTCATCTTCTCCAACGCACTCTTCGGCAGGTTGTAACCTAACTGCAAGTTACGCAGTTTGAGGAACGAACCGTCCTCCACGAAATAGGTACTTACGCGGGTCTCGTTGTTGTTATTGTTGGTCGAGAGCGCCGGGATATCACTGTTGGGGTTAGAGGGGCTCCAGGCATCCAATACGCGCGTTCCTTTATTCAAGTTCGCTACGTTCACACCTGCCCAGAGGTCGGTCTGCTCCTTGTAATCTTTCGTGATCACCTGTACACCGCCTACGCCTTGGAAGAAGAGCGTCAGGTCGAAACCTTTGTACTCGAAATAGAAGTTCGTACCGAAAGCAACAGCCGGTACCGGGGTGTAGATCCATGTCTGGTCTGCCTCCGTGATCTTACCGTCCTCGTTGAGGTCGCGGTAACGGATACGACCTAAACCGGCACCCTCTTGGTAGGCATGGTTATCAATCTCCTCCTGGCTCTTGAAGATACCGTCGGCGATATAACCTACCTGCGAACCCATCGCGTGACCTACTACAGACATCACGCCGTTACCGCCGAAAGTACCGCGGGCAGCTATCGTCTCCGGCAACTTGGTCACGGTGTTGTCGTAATGAGAGAGGTTCGCGGAAATATCGTATTTGAAGCCGCTCTTCGTTTGGTTACGGTAACCTAAAGAGAGCTCGACACCCATATTGTCCATCGATCCGGCATTCACCCATTGCTGGCCGCCTTCACCCATGGCGCCGATTCCGCCCATCAGCACAAGAATATCCTTGGTCTGCTTGTAGAACCAGTCGAACGATCCGTAGAATGTCTGCTGGAAGAACGAGAAGTCCAGACCTACGTTCGTCTGTGTGGTGGTCTCCCATTTGATATCGTCGTTTCCGATCTGGTCGCGCTTGAATCCCGAAGGCAGGATATGACCGCCGTTCGTGCCGGCGATGTCGTACGATGTACCGTAACTCTGTCCGCCGTTCTCCTCTACGCCGTAGTTCGATACATAGATCGTATAACGCGCGGTGGAGGATATATCCTGGTTACCGGTCTGACCCCATGAAGCACGGAGCTTCAAATCGTCGAGCCATGAACTGGTCTCGCGCATGAACTTCTCCTGACTGATACGCCAGCCTGCCGATACGGAGGGGAAGGTGGCAAAGCGGTTATGCTTACCGAAACGGCTTGATCCGTCATGACGCAGCGTGAAAGAAACGAGGTAACGGTCGTCATAAGAGTAGTTTGCCTTGCCGAAGAACGAGATCAGCGAGTAACTGCCACCGCCGCCGTACGACTGTGCCTTACCGCTACCTGCAGACGGCCACATGTAATTCGGGTCGAGGACAATGAAATCCTCCTTGTAACCCGAGAACCACTCGTCTATCTCGCGGTTCAACTCCGTTCCGACGAGGAAGTCCGCACGGTGTTTGTTGATGTCGAGGTTATACGTGATGATAGCGTTCCACATCCATTTGAGCCAGTGCTCCTGCTTCGCCTCTACGGCGTTCTTGTCGTTCGCTACCACACCCTCGGCTATCGGGTACGTGAAGAAACGCTGCTTCTTCTGCGCATAGTCGATACCCGCGGTGGTGCGGATGTTCAGACCCTTGCAGGGGTTGATGTTGATGAACGCGTTTCCGAACACACGCCAATAGGTATAGCGGTTGTCCTTGTTGCGCTCAAGGATCGACAGCGGGTTCTCACGCTGCGGGAAACCGCTCGAGGACGGAGCCTGTGCAAGCGTTCCGTCCGTCTTCGTCGTCGGCAGCAACGGGTGATATTGCAGCACGCTGTTGATGAAACCGCCCGGAGCTCCTACCTCCGATGTACGGCTCAGCGTGAAGTTCTCGCCGATCGTCACATAATCCTTCAAAATCTTATAATCACTGTTGATACGTGCCGAGAAACGGCTGAAGTCCGAGTTCTTGATAACACCCTCGTTCTTGTAATAACCCAGAGAGAAGAACGAACTACCCTTCTGGCTTCCGTTGGAAACGGCTACGTTGTAGTTCTGGATAACACCCGGACGCGTCGTCTCGCCAAACCAGTCGGTGTTGCTCACCGGTACCGTGCCGGAGTTGTCCAGGTATTTATTGAGCATGACGTTATTGAGTACCGGTTGTCCCTGTGCGTTATAACTCCAGTCGTAATGATAACCGAGTACGTTTGTGTTCGGATCCGACACGCCGTCGTTCACATACGCCTGCCATAATGCGCGACCGTACTCTTCGGAGTTCAGCACTTTCATGCGGTTCACATAGGATTGTACGGCTACGCTGGCATCCAAATCCACGCGGATCTTGCCTTCCGCTCCTTTCTTCGTGGTGATGATGATTACGCCGTTCGCCGCGCGCGATCCATATATAGATGCAGAGGCGGCATCCTTCAGTACCTGAATCGACTCGATATCGTTCGGGTTCAATTCATGCATACCGGATTTGGTCGGTACACCGTCAATGATGTAAAGCGGGTCGTTGTCGTTCAGCGTACCGATACCGCGGATACGAACCGTCGCCGAACCCGAGGGGTTACCATCGGCGGTTACGTTCATGCCCGGCACCTTGCCTTGTAAGGCTTTCATCGGGTTGTTCTCCTGCTGCTTCTCCAGATCCTTGGCACTGACAGCAGAAATAGCACCCGTCAGATCCGCCTTGCGCTGAGTCGTGTAACCCGTCACCACTACCTCTTCCAGCACCTCGCTGTCCTCCGCAAGGCTCACTTTCATGTTCGCCGAAGGAAAGAGTTGCTGGGACTTGTAGCCCACATACGAGATCACCACCATAGCGTCTTTGCCGACGGTGATCGAGAAGTTACCATCGAAATCGGTAATCGTTCCGTTGGTCGTGCCTTCCTCCAAGACGGAAGCACCGATGATCGGCTCACCTGTCGCCGCATCGACTACCACACCCGTTGCCGTCGTCTGCGCGTGGATCATCGCCGCGCAACACATCGCCATGAGGAAGGTTAAAAAAAGTTTTTTTTGTTTCATGATATTTGTTAATTTTGTGTAAAAAAAACAATGAGCGAAACCTGTTTCTCACAAATTTCGCCGCAAAGGTACTGCTTCTTCCGCACATACGCAAATAATTTTGTTGCAAAAGATGCTAAATTTGTTTCAATGCAACAATTCGTATATATTTTGCAACATTTGTGCTATATTCCGTTTGTTTCACCCCGGTGCATAATCATAACAAAATGCACTCTTTCGGACGTTTTTTGTACTTTGGCTTGCATATTACGACAGGCAAGCGCCATATCTATTTGCGCTTGGATCGTTATGTAAAGAGTGTGCTGCAACGACAGATGAGAAGAGAAGCCGGCTTACCGGGGACGGAGGAAGGATGAGTGAATGAGTGGATGGTGTCACACACATCACACATCAAACATAAAACATAACACATCAAAGTTACAAAAGATAAATGAATTATGCAATAGTTTTGCACAAAAACATGATTATTTTATTCTTTTTTTTGCACCAAAACAAGATTATCAATACAAACGAATTGCACCAAAACAAGTTTTTATCAAAATTTATGTTTATCTTGGTTTATTTACTAAAATCAGTAATTGGGAAACTTAAATCAATAATACAACTTAAATTTTTTCTGTTTTTTCTTGCATATCTCAAAAAAAAGTTGTATCTTTGCAGCGGATTTTAATAGAAAGGTGAAAAAGTATGTGTGTATTAGAGCAAACACCAACCATGACAACCGTCAGGTTAAGCAATCGCAAGTGGGCTCGACTCATGGAGTTGGACAAGACTTATCGTCTGGCGCGTACAATCAAACATAGCATGCTACAAATTGAAGAAGCTCCGGCAATGAGTGCCGATGAGGCAATAGCAACACTGAGAGCACTATGAAAATACGCATGTCCGATGATTTCAAAGTCGCCTATAAACGCTTGAAGAAACGCCATCGTTCTTTAGAGGCGGATTTTGAGCGTCTTTTGGTCTCGTTGCTAAAGAATCCCGAACAAGGGGTGGAACTGATAGAGAATTAACCAAATGCGAAAATGAGAAAAGCAATGCCTAAAAGGAACCATATAACTACAATAGAACCTGAACAGATTCAACCCATGGAGAAGATTGAGAATCTTATTCTGGTAATCCGTGGCAAGCAAGTCATGCTTGACCGCGATTTGGCTTGGTTATATGGAGTGGACACCAAGGTTCTTAATCAGGCAGTCAAACGTAATATCGAGCGGTTTCCTATACATTTCCGTTTTCAACTTACAGAAAATGAGACAACTGAACTGGTCACAAATTGTGACCGGTTGCAAGCTATTAAACATTCCAGTGTTTTCCCTTATGCTTTTACGGAGCAAGGTGTGGCTATGTTGTCCACTGTTCTACGTAGTGAAACAGCTGTAAATGTGAGCATTCATATTATGGATGCATTCACAGCAATGCGCCATTTCATAGCGTCAAACGCGCAGGTATTTCAACGATTGGAAGTGATGGAAAGAAACCAGTTAGCACTCAACGCGCACCAAATAGAAACGGATCATAAATTAGAGGAAGTATTCCGCCGGTTGGATGATGGCAGTGTCAAACAGGAACAAGGAATCTTCTTCGATGGACAGATCTTCGATGCCTACACGTTTATTAATGACCGCATACGCGAGGCGAAGAAACGTATTATTCTGATTGACAACTATATCGACGACAGTGTTTTGGCAATGCTGGACAAACGGGATAAAGGAGTATCGGCAAAGATTTACACCAGAAATATATCTTATCAGTTGACTTTGGACTTTGAGAAGCATAACGCGCAGTATGCACCGATTGAGGTAGAGCAGTTCGACCGTGCCCACGACCGGTTCTTGTGTATTGACGATACAGTCTATCATATAGGTGCCAGTCTCAAAGACCTCGGCAAAAAATGGTTCGGTTTCAACCGTATGGAATGGAACACAGACGAGTTGTTAAGTAAGATATAAATCCCGATGCAAATAATTGCGTTAATGCGAAAATTCGCTTGCAGATAATCGTTCGAACAGAGTGAAAATAAGAAAATGAACAGAATTTCAAATAATAGAATGTCTAATTTTACCCCCCCCCATCGGGGAAAATGTCGAATATGTAGGTAATAGGACAGCGCAACGCCAAAAGCGGTGTACACGGTTTGTGTGCATCGCTTTTGTTGTTTTAGCGGCGTTGGCAGTCGCCTATGCCGGCTACCGCCATGCCCGGACGGAGATCGATTATTACACCGTCCGTTATAACCCTGCTATTTTTGAGAACCGCGATTCGCTCCTCTATTACGCCCGTCTGGCATACTTGGAGGACGATGCCGATGCGTTAGGGATCACCGGCACGGCGGCTTTTTTCTATTACAATGACCCCGCAGCGCGCGACACCTTGCCCGTCGTCTCCACCGACGAGGGTGCGATCATGCTCCTCCGCTCCGCGAAAAAAGGCAACACCAAATCCCGTTACGTCATTGATTGTCTCATCTATCAAGGCCTCTGGGATCATTGCTTACCCGAAGAACTGAACACTGAAATAAACTGATACCATGGCAAAAGGATATATTTACATTCTGACGAATCCCTCTTTTGAGGAGTATGTGAAAATCGGCTACGCGCACGATGTAGAAAAACGCATTCAGCAGCTAAACCGTAGTGAGACAATCCCTTATGCTTTTCGCGCATATGCGAAATATGAGGTAGATAGCGAGCTTACCGATAAGGAGTTGCACAACCTCATCGACAAACTCAATCCCGATCTGCGCACAATAGAGAACTTCGACGACAAAAAGCGTGTGAGGGAGTTTTTTGAGATGTCCAAAGAGGACGCTTATACCATATTAGAGAGTATCGCTAAGATTAGCGGTACATTAGACCGTCTTACCCTTTGTACCCCTACCGGCAAGCAATTAGAGGAAGAGCAACGTGCAGAGGAAGCACGCGAGAATGCCAAACGTGGTAAATTACATTTCTCGGAGGTGGGTATCAAGCCCGGAGAGGAGGTAGTGTTTATCGAGGATGATACAATACGCCCTGTAGTGGTCGATGACCGTCACGTCAAATACGATGGTCAGATAACCTCATTATCAGCTTTAGCAAAACAAATCAAACAAACCCCGTACCCCTTGCAAGGCACAGTTTGGTTCACCTACAAAGGTGTAAAACTCGCTACCCTTAGAGACAGAATGGAGAAAAGAAAATAATTGAGAATATGGCAAAAAAAGAAGTAAAAACGGATTTGTGGGTTTACGAATTGCTCAAGGATGCCAAAATTGAGCTTACACCACAAGGTTCGGATATTGTTGAGATAAACGAAGCATTAAAGACTGCGTCTAAGAATAAAACCGGCAATGTCGGTTTCCCTGAATATTGCGGAGTAGTAAAGGACTTTTTGCTTGTGGTAGAGGATAAAGCCGCGCTTGAAAAGCATATTCAAAAGAACGAAAAAGATCTTATCGATCAAGATACAAAAGCTGTGAAAGATTACGCTGTTAATGGAGCTCTTTTTTATGCGTTACATCTTTCACAAAACACTTCTTACCATAAAGTGTTTGCCTTTGGAGTTTCAGGTAGTCCTAAGCATCACCGTATTACTCCTCTTTTTGTCAACGAAAGGGGAGATTATGAAGTATTACCGGACGTAGAAACATTTATTTCTTTCTCTGAACAGAACATAGACGAATACTATCTCCGTGAAGTATTGAAAGAGAGTACCGATCAAGCAAAACAGACAGAAGAAATATTGAAAGACGCAGCTTCTTTACACGAAGACTTGCGCAACTACGGTTTTATTAAGGACACCGACAAACCCCTTATTGTAAGTGGTATTATGTTGGCACTGCGTGAAATCGAATACAAAAATTTCTCTGTAGACATGCTTAACGGAGACACGAATAAAACCGATGGACAAAAGATATTTGAGGCTATTCGTGCTAATTTGCAGCGTGCGCAAGTAACTCCTGATACGAAGCGTGATAAACTTTTGGCTCAATTTGCTGTAATTCGAGATACAGAGAAGATTAACCTTATTGATTCTAAATTAGGTAAGACTCCATTACGTCATTTTACGGAATTTCTTTACAATTCCATATATAAGTCTATACGTTACAATAACTCTGCGGAGGATTACTTAGGACGCTTTTATGGCGAATTTATGTCGTATAGTGGAGGAGATGGACAAACTTTAGGTATAGTCTTAACGCCCAAACATATTACGGAACTCTTTTGTGATTTAGCAGACCTCAAGCCAGAAGATAGAGTGCTTGATCCTTGTTGTGGTACGGCAGGTTTCTTAATTGCAGCCATGCATCGAATGTTATCTAAGACTGAAGATCAGGAGCAAAAAATGCATATTCGCCGTGACCAACTCTTTGGAATAGAATTACAAACCAATATGTTTACTATTGCCACAACAAATATGATATTACGCGGTGATGGTAAATCAAATCTTCATAATACTGATTTTCTTGCGGAAAATCCGGCAAAACTACAGTTAAAAGGATGCACGGTGGGAATGATGAACCCGCCTTATTCCCAAGGCTCCAAGCAAAACCCCGATTTATATGAAATCGCTTTTACAGAGCACTTATTAGATAGTCTCGCCCCGCTAGCTCGTTGTCTTGTAATCGTTCCACAATCCGCGGTTACCGGAAAGTCCAAAGAAGAACAGAATGTTAAGGCGAACATTCTTAAACATCACACATTAGAGGGCGTTATCACACTGAACACCGATACCTTCTATCGCGTAGGGACAAACCCTTGTATAGCCATTTTTACGGCACATGTACCACACAACCCAAAACATGTGTGCAAGTTTATCAATTTTGAAGATGACGGTTTTGAAGTAAGTAAGCACATAGGGTTGGTAGAAACACCTTCTGCAAAAGATAAGCGGCAGCATCTATTAGATGTTTGGTTTGGGCGAGTAGAGGCAGAAAGCCGTTTCTGTGTAGAAACAACTATTGAGGCAGAGGATGAGTGGTTACATGCATTCTATTATTTCAATGACGAAATACCTACAGAGGAAGATTTCAAACGTACTATGGCTGACTATCTAACGTTTGAATTTAATATGTTAACCCATGGTCGGGGCTATTTGTTTGAGGAAGGAGGTCAACAATGATGAAGTTAACCGATAAAGAGTGGAAAGCTTTTAGAATAGGGGATATCATGGAGATATCTACCGGAAACAACATCCCTAAAAGTCTAATAACATCGGGAAATCTACCGCGTATTACAGCTAAAGCAACTGAAAATGGGGTAGATGATTTTACTGCCCCGTATATTCGGTATAGGCTTAATAAAAATTGCGTATCGGTTTCATTTTTAGGTAATGCATTTTATCAACCATATGAAGCATCTTACGATATGAAGATACACAGCGTTACCATTAAAGGAAGAAAATTAAATAGGTACATTGGCTTATTTATTGCGAACCAATTCAATAGGGAATTCAAAAAATTTTCATATGGTAATCAATTATCATCTACAGATTTACCGAAACAAAATGTTTTACTTCCGGTTACCGCAGATCAACAGCCAGATTGGCAGTTTATGGAAGACTATATGCGAGAACAAGAAATAACTATATTAAAACCAACAATAATAACACTATGCAAACAACTGAATATCAGCAATTTAGGGGGGGGGGGTAAAAGTGACCTCTCTAATCTTAATTGGAAGGAATTTATATTTGGTAAGGAGTTCGATATATCCGCTACAAGTAGCGGCATAGACAAGAACAAACTTATTCCGGGTACTGGTAATACTCCGTATATTACACGTACAGATATAAATAATGGTATTGATAGTTTTATTCCGGAACAGTCATCTAAATACAAGAAGGACTCTGGGAATGTTATCACTATAGGTCTTGATACACAAACCGTCTTTTATCAACCTACTGCATTCTACACGGGTCAAAATATACAGGTTATTCGCCATCCAAAAATTGATAGATATAATGCTGTTTTTCTAGTTGTAGCCATTAAAAAACTTGTGGAACGTTTTTCGTGGGGTAGCTACGGAGCAACATTAACACGCTTGAGGAAAAGTAGAATTTATTTACCTGCTAAAGATAATGGAGAAATTGATTTTGAATATATGTCTTTATATATGCGCCAACACGAAGACGAATCTATAAAAATAGCATTACATTACTTTGAGAAAAGAATAACAGCTTAAAATGCACCACTTTCATCTGTCACATAGCGACTATTATCGAGACAGGCATTCGGTTTCCGAACTCTGTTACGATTTCCCCGGCGACGAAATACTCGTTCGGGGACTTGATGCTATGCAGATGCATTTTGCGAATAATCGAAGCAATATAGAAATCCCCGTTCTCCGAGTGATGAACGCTGCGCATTACCTTGCTGCCTATATGCTTGAAACAACATGTTCCGGTGATCAAACGGAGTACGACACGCTGGCTTATGCCTCTGTGGGGCGTGATAAACAACTCACCTTTCTCACGATGATCGTGCTTGCTGCTATGCTCAAACGCACCGAGGGATTTAGAGCAAGAAACTGTCGAAACCTCATATTAGAAAATAGAAGTGAAGATTTTGATGAAGGTGTTACCCTGTATGAACGTTTTTTACAATCTTCAGAAGAGTATTTTGCAGAGGAAGATTTCCTTATTGATATTCCTTCTGTAGTCGCACAACTACGTGAGAAAAATGAAATTATCGCACAGCAAACGCAACAAATAACAACTCTCGAAAAAACTATTACTACTATGGAAGAAAAATACCAACAAATTAACATCGGTACACAAAACAACATAGGTACGCAGAATAACTATAATATAACGTACGCTGCAACTACCCCTGCGCAAAACGTTACTGAAAATGTGGCAGGGAAAGCCTCTATGGAACTATTCAAGTATATTCATCCTTCTGTAGTGGATGAGAGCGAACGACTGAAGGTTCACAAAGAAGTGGTAAACCTTGTTCGTACACTCGCTCTTCCCGATGTGTGCAAATACCTGCAAACCCTTAAGCGAAACAACCGCGTATATCTCAATGTCAAACCTGAACTGATGTTAGCGGAATTACATCGCTTAGGGCTTCCGAGCGAAGACACTCCGGGCTTTTCCTATAAGAATTTTACGAACTATTTTAATATCGGAGATTAGACCTTTTGAACTTTCCACAGCACCTCAAATTGGAGGTGCTTTTTTTGTGTCCATAAGAACCGATAAGAAAAATTTCAAGACCCCATAAGAAACGGCAAGAAACTACAAGAACGGGCAAGAAAGCCCCTTAAAATCTAACAATTACCTCACAAATTTCACCTACCTTTGCACCGCTTTTCGGAACAAACCGCCGCACGTCGCGACCGTTAAATTCCCCCGAGAAGCGGAACAATGGCAAGATCCGATTTATTCATTGACCCCGACCGCATCGGTCACTCCTTTACCCACGGTGACATACTCTTCCGTTATGTCGCTACCCATCGCGCAAACGCCGTCGCTTTCTATTGCGACATCGCCGCCAACAAAGGTATCGCCGTCTATCCCTCCGGCAGAGTAGGCAACGTACAGAACCCCTGCACAGACACCACACCTAACTCCAAAGGCTACAACGGCAGACGTAAACAACACTACCGGTATTTCAGAGATGCTTTTGGTCATCACAAAGGTCTTTTGGCTGCGCATGCTTCCTACATCGCCGAGCACGGCGAACTCATCCCCGAGGGCATGACCACGGATCATAAGGACGGCATCACCACCAATAATCACCCCTCTAATATCCGTCTCCTGTCCCTTTCGGAAAACTCCCGGCAAGGGAGCATCCTCCGCGGTCTCAGCAACAAGGGCATCGCGGTCTCAGCAACAAGGGCATCATCCCCTCCTATTTCCCCCTGTGGATGCGCGACCGCTACTGTGAGCGCATGGCGGCTTTCCTCGCTACTCACACCCCATATCAACGCAGCAAACTCACCCGCGAGGATCTCCTACACATGCTCATCGAAGACACCGTACCCCCCTCCCCCTCTTAAAGGGGGAGAAAGGGTTAGTCCAAAATTACCCAAAACACCCCAAAAAATAAATATTTGTTTAATTTGTTAAATTTGTGAACAAAATGAAAAATCTCATTGAATTGCACGAACTCCGTGCGCAAGAAAAAGCCATCAAGGCACGTATTAACGTTATCTCACCGGCAGCCGAAGAGGAAGCCCTGTCTCTCGCTCCGAACGGCGGTCAGTTCACCCATGAAGGTCTCACCTTCCAACTCCAACTGACCGATGTCACCGAGGAGATGGCAGGACTCATCGACTCCTTCCGCAAAACACACCCCAATTGGCAACCCGACGAGGTGAAAAAAGTGGTGAAATGCTTATAACAATTCACAATTCACAATTCACAATTCACAATTTACAGTGCACAATGCACAATGAAACTCTTTCTTGACGATAAGATCATAGCCGGTTACAACCTCAATGCCAACGAGGCGTGCATCTTTGCCGCTATCCTCAAATGTACCCGCTCCGGGCGAGGTTGGTACGGCAACTACCGCGAACTCGCGGCGGCTATGCCTTTCGTCATGTCAAAAGATACGGCACAAAGAGCTGTGCAGAAATTGTTAAACTTAGGGCTTATCGAAAGGAGAGAAGAGGCACTATTTGCTTTGTCTCAAAATGAGACGGGTTTGTCTCAAAATGAGACGAGTTTGTCTCAAAATGAGACAGGTTTGTCTCAAATTGCGCTCCCCCCTAATAACCCCCCTATAAATAATTATAATATGAAAGAAAAAAAAGAAGAGCAGCCACGTGCGCAATGCGCGCACGATGGCGCGAAGCAGCCGGAGGATCTTTTTGAGACTTTTTGGTCTTTATACGAAGTGGCTCCCGAGTTCCAGAACCGACGCAATGCCACCAAAGCAGCTTTTGGCGCGCGCACGACCGTTGCTCAAATGGAAATGATCAATTCCCTCAAACTGCATCCCGAAATGAAAGGATCGCCGAACCCCTATTTCTTCGTGCAGGACTTTCCCGAACCTCAGCCCGAATTCCTCCGTGGGGACGAGACCGGCGACATCGTACAAGTCAAGTATAACGGCATGTTTAAACTATGCACACGCGAAACGATGCAACGCTTCAATCTCGAATGGTCACGCGATTGGTGATTGTGCATTGTTTTCGCCCCCTCGCCTTCGTCCCCTGCGTCGCTTGTCAAAGCGACGTTCCCTCGCCCCCTTCGTCCATTTGGTCGGGATTTGATCCCGACATCCCATATCGGCGTCCGTTAATATAAACCGGGCGATGCTATCGTCCGGCCCAAAAAAAATTTAATTTTTAATTTTTAATTTTTAATTCCTATGAAATGTACACTTATGCCCGGTATCAAGTCCATATCCGGGGCTATGAATATAGCAAATGGACGACAAATGGTATTTAAAACTTTCAAAAGAAAAGCCGCTGACGGTACTACAAAAACCGAAACACGCGTTTACATGATGGATAGAAAAAAGCGTACCAAACCACTCTCAAAAGAAGAACAGAATGCTCGCCTACGTTTCAAACAAGCCACCGACTATTTCAAAGCACTCGATGAATGGCAGCGTGCCGAGTACCACCACCAATGGAGAGCCGACAAATACTGCTACAACGGCAAGAAGTACGCCATGCTACGAGGATATATCATCGCGCGTTTCTACAATGGCGACCTAATTGTGAATTGTGAATTGTGAATTGTGAATTGTGAAAAGGGGCAAGTACTACTCATGTACTACTCATGTACTACTCATTACCTTATCAAAATTATAAATCGTTAGAAATATGGAACTTTTTTTATCGAAACAATG
>CADCEV010000002.1 GCA_902800525.1 uncultured Bacteroidales bacterium | reverse complement strand
GAGGTACTCGCGAATCTTGCTATCCTCAAGCAGCGTATCTCCGTAATTCTTGCCTCCAAACCAGTTGGAGTCCCAACCGCGGACAATGCCCAGACGGTTTGCTATAGGATTAATTTTCTGTCCCATAATCTAAATTACTTTTCAGCGTTAGTATTTTTAGTATCTACAAATATTGTAACGTGGTTGGAACGTTTGCGGATACGATAAGCACGACCCTGAGGAGCGGGAAGCATACGCTTGATCGCCATACCGCCGTCAACCATGATTTTCGTTACATAGAGAGTTTCGTCCTCTGCTTTCTTACCGGTTTTTACTTCCCAGTTAGCGATAGCAGATTTCAGGAGCTTCTCGAGCGCGCGGCTTGCCTCACGTGTGGAGAAATGCAGCGCACCGAGTGCACGATTCACTTCCATGCCGCGAACCATGTCTGCTACGAGACGCATCTTACGCGGGCTGGTAGGAATGTTGTTTGCTTTAGCAAAATACTGCTCTTTGCGAGCGGCTTTCATTGCTTCAGCGCTGTTATGTTTTCTTGCACCCATTTTAATCTGGAATTTTAAATGTTAATTGGATTTCAATGGATTACTTCTTGTTATTGCCCGAGTGACCGCGGAAGGTACGAGTCGGAGCGAACTCTCCGAGTTTGTGTCCTACCATGTTCTCTGTTACATAAACAGGAATGAATTTGTTTCCATTGTGAACTGCGATTGTGTGACCTACAAAGTCAGGGGAGATCATAGATGCGCGGCTCCAAGTCTTGACAACTTCTTTCTTGCCGGACTCATTCATAGCCAACACCTTGTCTTCCAACTTAACGTTGATAAACGGTCCTTTTTTCAATGAACGACTCATAATGTTAATGTGACTTTAATAGGTTATTTTTTACGTCTTTCAATAATGTACTGGTTGCTCTGGTTCTTCGGATGACGAGTCTTGTAACCCTTAGCGAGCAGACCCTTACGGCTACGTGGGTGACCACCGGACTGACGGCCTTCACCACCACCCATCGGGTGATCTACAGGGTTCATAACGACACCACGGTTGCGCGGACGGCGGCCTAACCAGCGGCTACGACCTGCTTTACCGCTCTTCTCCAAAGCGTGATCGCTGTTACCTACTACACCAACCGTTGCTTTGCAAGCTGCGAGTACCTTGCGGAGCTCACCTGAAGGCAACTTGATGATAGCGTACTTGTCCTCACGGCTCGACAACTGAGCGAACGTACCGGCAGAACGTACCATGCAGGCACCTTGACCCGGACGAAGCTCGATGTTGTGAATCAGTGTTCCTAATGGAATTACTGACATCGGCAGTGCATTTCCTACTTCAGGAGCAGCGTTCTCTCCCGACATTACAGTTTGACCAACTTGCAGTCCATTCGGTGCAAGAATATAGCGCTTCTCACCATCAGCGTAGAACAGGAGGGCGATGCGAGCCGAACGGTTCGGATCGTACTCAATCGTTTTAACTACTGCGGGAACACCATCTTTATTGCGCTTAAAGTCAATTACACGATACTTCTGTTTGTGACCACCACCGATGTAGCGCATCGTCATCTTACCGACGTTGTTGCGACCACCGGTTTTGGTTTTACCAAACACAAGTGATTTCTCAGGAGCGCTCGCGGTAATTGTCTCGAACGCACCTATAACTTTGTGTCTCTGCCCCGGTGTTGTGGGCTTAAATTTACGTACAGCCATTTTTAGATATTGCTATAAAAATCAATTGTTTCACCTTCTGCCAATGTTACGATGGCTTTCTTATACGCCTGCTGTGCACCTTTGAGCAGACCGGACTTGGTCCAGCGCTGTTTGATTTTCGGAGCACGGATCAACGTATTCACATCCGTAACTTGAACATTGTACATTTCTTCTACCGCTTTCTTGATCTCAACTTTGTTGGCATTGCGAGCAACAACGAATCCGTAACGGTTCAGTTTCTCGCCGGCGGCGGTCATCTTCTCAGTGACGATTGGTTTGATAATAATTGCCATAATTCTACCTCCTTATGCGTTTAAAGTTGCCTCGATTGCAGCAGCCGATGCTTCGGTCAGAACTACAACATTCGAGTTCATGATTGTGTAGGTGTTGAGCTCGTTTACGTTCACTACGTTCACACGCTGAATGTTAGCGGCGGACTTGCGAGCGTTGAGATTAGCGTCTGCTACTACGAACAGCACTTTCTTACCCTCTACTTTGAGGTTGTTGAGAACCTCAACCATAGCTTTGGTCTTCGGTGCGTCGAAGTTCAGAGCGTCCAATACGAGCAACTCATTCTGTTTAGCGCGGAGCGACAGAGCGCTCTTGCGAGCCAGCTGTTTTACTTTCTTGTTGAGTTTGAAGTCATAATCACGAGGTACCGGACCGAAGATCGTACCACCACCTACGCGAACCGGAGACTTCAAATCACCCGGACGTGCACCTCCGCCACCTTTCTGGCGACCAAGTTTGCGGGTCGAGTGAGCATTCTCGCTACGCTGTTTTGCTTTTGCTGTGCCTTGGCGCTGTGCTGCCAAGAACTGCTTAACGTCCAAGTAGATAGCATGGTCGTTAGGCTCGATTGCGAAGATAGCGTCATTGAGAGCGATCTTCTTTCCGGTCTCTTTACCGGCTTGATTCAAAATACTAAGTTCCATAACTAATTACTTGTTAATAACGACGATTGAATTTTTTGCACCCGGTACACTTCCCTTGACCATGATCAAGTTGTACTCAGGGATCACTTTGAGGATCACAAGGTTCTGAACCGTTACGCGGTCACCACCCATCTGTCCTGCCATGCGGGTACCCGGGAAAATACGGCTCGGGTAAGCACATGCACCTACAGAACCCGGTGCGCGGAGACGGTCATCCTGACCGTGTGTGGACTGACCTACTCCACCGAAGCCATGACGTTTAACGACACCTTGGAAACCGTGGCCCTTGCTGGTTCCGATGACGTCAACGAACATACCCTCTTCGAAGATGTCAGCTGCTGTGATTGTTTGACCCAGAGTGAGTTCTCCGTCGAACTCGAACTCTGCTAAGTGGCGCATCGGCTCTACGCCTGCGGCCTTGAAGTGGCCTGCTTCTGCCTTGTTCGTGTGCTTCTCGCTCTTGTGCATAAAGCCTACTTGAGCTGCTGCATAACCGTCTTTCTCAACGGTCTTGAGCTGAGTCACTACGCAAGGACCTGCCTCAATAACGGTGCACGGGATGTTTTTGCCGTCGGCACCAAAGACGGAAGTCATTCCGATCTTTTTTCCTAATAAACCTGGCATTGTTTTGCTTAGTTTTTTAAATAATGTTAATTAATGTTACTTCTCCTCCATTCTCGCCCACGGGTTAACGTTTTCGGGTTCCCTGAGATGATATTCTCGCCTCGCGGCTCGATCATCTCCGATATTCCGGTATCACTCTCCGTGGGAAATGGTTCGGATACTCATCAAACTTTGATTTCTACCTCAACACCCGATGCGAGCTCTAATTTCATGAGGGCCTCAACGGTCTTGTTGTTGGAGTTGTAGATGTCGATCAGACGCTTGTAGCTCGATAACTCGAATTGCTCACGGCTCTTCTTGTTAACGAAGGTAGAGCGGTTAACGGTAAAGATGCGTTTGTGTGTCGGCAGTGGAATTGGGCCACTCACTACGGCACCCGTTGCCTTTACGGTCTTAACGATCTTCTCTGCAGACTTGTCCACCAAGTTGTGGTCGAAAGACTTCAGTTTGATACGAATTTTTTGACTCATAATTAGTAATAGTGTTTTTATTTTGTTAATACTTTGGTAGAGCGCAGACCTTCCAAAGAGTCATTTGCTTGAATGACCCGCTACCCTACCGGGGTTTGTTTTTTCTATATCGACCTAGATTGGTCGATGCTATGTTTTCAGGCCGTACTTATAGCCACACGCATGTGTGTACGTGTACGTTCCTTATTTATTATGACCGGCCAAGCTTGATCTTTGATCGACCAAGCTTGGTCGATACATTCTTAGACGAGGTCAACGCGGCCGCCTACTTCGGTGAGGACAGCTTTCGCGATGCTCGAGCTTACTGCCTCGTAGTGGCTGAACTCCATGGAGCTCGTAGCACGACCGGAGGTGATGGTACGCAGAGCGGTTACATAACCGAACATCTCTGCCAGAGGTACCTTAGCCTTCACGATGCGCGCACCGGTACGGCTGGTGTCCATACCCTCTACCTGACCACGACGTTTGTTCAAGTCGCCGATGACATCACCCATAGACTCTTCCGGAGTAACGACTTCGATCTTCATGATCGGCTCCATCAACTGCGGTTTAGCCTTAGCGCAAGCCTCTTTGAATGCCATCTGAGCAGCGATCTCGAAGGACAACTGGTCGGAGTCAACCGGGTGGAAGCTACCATCCATGAGCGTTACCTTCAAGCTGTCAAGCGGATAACCTGCGAGCACACCGTTCTTCATTGCGGTCTCGAAACCTTTCTGAACCGACGGGATGTACTCCTTAGGCACGTTACCACCCTTAACAACGTCTTCGAATTGCAGACCGCCCGGGAAGTCAGCGTCAGCCGGTTCCACGCGAACGATGATGTCTGCGAATTTACCACGACCACCGGACTGTTTCTTGTACACCTCGCGGAGCTCAACAGCCTGCGAGATAGCCTCGCGGTAAGCAACCTGCGGACGACCTTGGTTACACTCTACTTTGAACTCACGTTTCAGACGGTCGATGATGATTTCCAAGTGAAGCTCACCCATACCCGAGATAACAGTTTGACCGGTCTGCTCGTCGGTCTTAACAGTGAAGGTCGGGTCCTCTTCTGCGAGCTTAGCGAGACCTACACCCAGTTTGTCGAGGTCAGCCTGGCTCTTCGGCTCTACAGAGATACCGATCACCGGTGCCGGGAACTCGATCGACTCGAGTACGATAGGTTTGTTCTCATCGCAGAGGGTATCGCCCGTGCGTATATCCTTAAATCCTACGCCCGCGCCTATATCGCCCGCGAGGATGGTCTCAACCGGATTCTGGTGGTTCGAGTGCATCTGGAATATACGCGAGATTCTCTCTTTCTTACCCGAACGCGGGTTGTAAACGTATGAACCTGCATCCAGGTGACCCGAGTAAACACGGAAGTAGCAGAGACGACCTACATACGGATCAGTAGCGATCTTGAATGCGAGTGCGCAGAGCGGATCTGCATCGTCCGGATGACGCTCTTCTTCTGCGTCGGTATTCGGGTTAGTACCGTTGATCACCGGCGTATCGAGCGGAGACGGCAGGTAAGCGCAGACAGCGTCGAGCATGGTCTGTACACCTTTGTTCTTGAAGGACGAACCGCAGATTACCGGGAAGATCTTCATTGCGAGGGTACCCTTGCGGATAGCTACGCGGATCTCATCTTCCGTGATGGTCGAAGGATCGTCGAAGTATTTCTCCATGAGGGTGTCATCGAACTCGGATACTGTCTCCAGCATCTTGTCGCGCCACTCCTCAGCCTCAGCTACGAGGTTAGCCGGAATCTCTTCCTCAACGTATTCAGCACCCATGGTCTCATCGTGCCAGAGGATAGCTTTCATCTTCACGAGGTCAACGACACCCTTGAAGGTCTCCTCAGCGCCGATAGGAATCTGGATAGGACACGGAGTAGCACCGAGTACCTCTTTGATCTGGCGTACTACGTCGAAGAAGTTTGCACCCGAACGGTCCATCTTATTCACGTAGCACAGGCGCGGTACATTATATTTATCTGCCTGACGCCAAACGGTCTCGGACTGCGGCTGAACACCACCTACCGAGCAGAGTGCCATCACAGCACCGTCGAGGATACGGAGCGAACGCTCTACCTCTACCGTGAAATCCACGTGCCCCGGAGTGTCGATCAGGTTGATCTTGTACTTGTTACCTGCGTAGTTCCAGAAAGTGGTAGTAGCTGCAGAGGTGATAGTGATACCACGCTCCTGCTCCTGAACCATCCAGTCCATGGTAGCCGCACCATCGTGTACCTCACCGATTTTGTGGGTCAGACCGGTGTAGAACAGAATACGCTCAGACGTAGTGGTCTTACCCGCATCGATGTGGGCCATAATACCGATGTTACGGTTTAATTTCAAATCATGTTTTGCCATTGTTTTATCAATCTTTTTTTGTACGCTTTCAATTAGAAGCGGAAGTGTGCGAATGCGCGGTTAGCCTCAGCCATGCGGTGCATATCCTCTTTACGTTTGAAGGCACCACCTTGGTTATTGTAAGCATCCATAATCTCAGCAGCGAGTTTCTCAGCCATCGAATGACCGCCACGTTTGCGTGCGAATGCGATCATATTCTTCATTGCGATAGACTCTTTGCGGTCAGCACGGATCTCGGTCGGCACCTGGAAGGTTGCACCACCGATACGCTTCGATTTAACCTCTACGAGCGGGGTGATGTTATCCAGCGCTTGTTTCCAGATATCGAGCGCGCTCTTCTCTTCGTTCTTTGCTTTAGCCTCTACTGCGCCGAGTGCGCTGTAGAACACACCATATGCGGTGTTTTTCTTACCATCGAGCATGAGGTGGTTCACAAATTTTGCCACCATTACCTCTCCGTACACCGGATCCGGCAGAATAACTCGTTTTTGCGGTTTTGCTTTTCTCATTGTTTCAAATAATTTTAATTTTGGTTGTTGTCTCTTCAGTAGCCGAGTTTCGGCCGCTTACTCAACCCTCAACCCATTGTTTTCGTCCCAAATATGGAACATTTAGTTAGTTTTCAATAATGATCGATGATTGTTTTCAATCGAGAACATTTCATCGACAGATGTCAGAACTGATTACTTTTTAGCTTTCGGACGCTTAGCTCCGTATTTAGAGCGGCGTTGGAGGCGGTTTGCTACACCGGCGGTATCAAGCGTACCACGAACGATGTGATAACGAACACCCGGCAGGTCTTTAACACGGCCGCCACGTACCATTACGATACTGTGCTCTTGCAAGTTGTGTCCCTCTCCTGGGATGTAAGCGTTGACTTCCTTTGCGTTGGTCAGACGAACACGTGCAACCTTACGCATTGCGGAGTTAGGTTTCTTCGGGGTCGTTGTGTAAACACGTACACAAACGCCACGACGTTGCGGACAACTATCAAGAGCCGGGCTCTTCGATTTGTCCACCAGTTCTGCTCTTCCTTTTCTAACTAATTGTTGAATTGTAGGCATTTTGTTGTTTGTTAATTAAATTTGTTTATAAATGTTCCTTAGCGCTTTCCACCGCGAACCACCCTTGATTTTTCTTTTGTTTTTATCTCACATACGTACGTGTGAGGCAGGGCATACCGCGAAAAAGCATGCAAAGGTACAACTTTTTTTTGACATGACCAAATATTTTGGCAAGAAAATGCAAAAAATCTTCATTTTTCTTCAAAATGCAAGGTTTATTTGACAATTAAAGGAGAGAAAGGAGGATAAATGAGCATGTTTCGAGGAGATTGTCCGCATATGTTGTGTTAATCTTGTGTTAATGCTGTGTTAATCCTGTGTTGGAGATAGCTGATTTAAAAACGAGTGCAAAGGTACAACATTTTTTTGACATATGCAAGAGATTAAGTAAAAATATGCAAGAGATTAAGTAAAAATATGCAAGAGATTAAGTAAAAATATGCAAGAGATTAGGTAAAAAAATGCAGGTAGAGAAGGGAAAGGAAGTGAACCTAATTTTTTCAAAAGAAATGTTTTTTCTGATTTTTTTGTAAAAATATTTGCATATGTCCTTTTTTTGTTGTATCTTTGCACCCGAATTGAACGCTCGTAGTGTATGAGCGGGAGATGGATCTACGCCGAAGCCGGCATCTGGCGGTGGAGGGGGGATCATTATTTACATATTGATTGGCGTTTATTGACGCTTTGTTGTGGCAAATCGAAAGCTTCGCAACCTTTTCCTTTATCAAACCCGCACAAAGTAACAATAGATGCCTACGGGTATGACTTTAGTACCGGACTGCTTATCTTGGCAGTTGGTTTGTCATATCGGCGTAGGTTTCATTGTTGTTTATGGTTTGATGGGTTAGCGAAGGCCTCGATTTGCGATAAGCAACAATTGAGGTCTGCGCTTTGTTTATGCGGGTCGGTCAAGAAGATAGAAGCGAGAAGATAGAAGTCAGAGGATAAAAGTTAGAAGTGAGAAGTGAGAAGATAGAAGTGAGAAGTGAGAGTTGACGCGTGCGGAGAAAGTACAATGTCCACAAAAACTACTACATATATACTTATTAAAAACTTATTGTAAACCAAAATGAAAACTTATTGTTAAACAAAAAACACACGCGTATGAGAAAGAGAATCTTCTTCGTATTAGGACTGCTGATGGCAGTCGTAGTACAGGCGGGAGCGGAAGAGCTCCTTTGCCAAACGGTGTTTAATTCGTCCAATAATAGCGGCAAGATTAGCAGCTATACCAACAATTGGACAAATACTACCGATGGTTTTACGGTAGCCATTGTTAATGCCAACAACAATAACAATGGTTGGGAGTACATCAAGTTCGGTAGCAAGAACGATGCCTCAGTAGGCTCTATCACTACCGCAAATCCCATTTCTGCTAAAATTGAGAGAGTGGTGGTGACCATTGATGCTGTCACGGCTTCCAAAGTCAACGGTATCACGTTGCTTACTTCTTTTGACGGCACGACGTATATGGAGCGTGCCTCATACACGGTGGCAACGGGTGCGCAGTCGGCGAGCGTTCCCGTGGATATACAGGAAGCAGGTCTGTACTACCAGATCAAGTTCGACTGCCAGAAAGGTTCTGCGAACGGATTTATTACGGTAAGCAAAGTGGAATTCTACGGAGAAGCTGGAGGCACCGATCCCGGTACAGATCCGGATCCCGGTATAGACCCCGATCCTGATCCCGAACCGCAACCGGATCCTACGGCTACGCTGTCTGCCGATGCCGATACCGTCCAAGTGGGCGATATTGTGCATTTCTCGTTCGAGACGACCAATACCGTGACGAAGGAACTTGTGGAGTTAGTTTATCAACGTACTACGGGTACGGTATCTTGGACGACGACCAATCCGTATATTGAGTTCACCAGTTCGGGCGAATATAGTATATTTGCGCATATCCGTGTGGATAACGATAATATCATCCTTTCCGATACCGTCAATGTCTATGTAAAAGCGCAGACTCCCTCGGAGACCATCAACGCGTCGGATATAGCGACTGCACAAGGACTGGAAGCGGGAGATCCCGTCGATCCGTTCACCAAAGGGCTTGTTACCATAACGTTTAGTGCAGGTACGGGTTCGACCGTAAACTATAACGGCAGTGCGCCTTCGATGAGTTCGGGCAATATGCTTACGTTCAGCGTTCCCGCCGGATATAGGATCACGGGTATCGATATTTACCCCAGTTCCTATTCGCAAAAGACCTACCTTGTGAGCGGGTCGAATGCCACATGGACTTCGGGTGTTGCCACCTCCGTCCTGACCAATACGGCTACTCCAGTCGTATGGGAAGGTATAGCGCAAGAGGTGAGTGTGACGGTGAAAGGTGCTGTAGCCATCAGCAAGGTCATTGTGCGTTATGCAACAACCAATCAAAACTACTATATCACGTTCTGTGGTGAAGACGGTGAGATTTTGGTGAAGCAAAAACTGCTTCTGGGTACTTCTGCCACTCCTCCTACACCGCCGACTATCCAAGATAAGACTTTTAAGGGATGGAAGACGAGTGAAGATGGTACGGCAATAAGCTCCTCCGAGGTGTCTGCCAAAGTGGTACGGACAAACGTAACGTACACGGCATATTATCAGTTTAATGCCGATGTGCTCAATGAGACAACGACCATTACGGCAAAAGAGGTACTCAATACGCAGAGTACGCCTTCCGTTGGTATTTACACTTTCGATGCATTGGATTATGAGAAGAACAGCAAAAACCTTTACTTCAACAAAGGCACGAACAATACCGGCATGGGTTGGCATACAGACGGTTATTGCTCGCTGTATAAAGGCAATACGATTCGCATCAAGTCCAATAACATGATGCATAAGATCTCGTTTATTTTCAGCAGCAATGCGCAAATCGGCTATGTAGACGGTCCTGGTAAATGGTCTGTTAGCGGAACCTACCTAATCTGGGAAGGCAGCAGCGCAGATATTACTTTTACTTGTAACACAAAGAATGAGAATTATGTCAGGTTGCAGACCATAGAGATCAAATCCGACGTTAACCGAACCACAGCTACCGTTACTTTCGTTGATCAGAAAGACAATATCCTGCAGCAGCAGACCTTGGCGTTACACTCCAAGGTGACAGCACCCGCAACACCGGCTACTACCAAAACGGGTATGTATGTAACTTGGGATAAGGACGTGACCCGCGCCGTAGAGGATGTAACCTATAAGGCGGTAGAGGAGCCGATTATCAACATGAACATCACGAGTACCTATTATAGTAAAAATTATGTAGCTACATCTGAAGCGGGTTACAATTCATCGCTGACGGAGAATAATGCTACGGTATACTCCAGATACTCGTCCTTAAGTGTCTATGACTCGATTAAAGTAAAATCTGCGGTAGAAGAGCCGATACGAACTATTCGCATCACCAGTGACAAGGCCTTGAAGCCTTCTGTCGGAACGATAAAGATAGAGAACGGTGTCTATGTATGGTTCGGCGTCAGCCATGAAGTGACCTTCCGTAGTACGAGTGTGATCTCCACATCCATATCGGTTATCCAAGTGCTCTCCACGCCTCAGACAGTGACGGTGACGTTCCTTGCGGCAGATAGCACACTCATCACCAAACAGGAAGTGGAAGTGGGTAGTTTAGTCTCCTCTCCTGCGGTACCGGTAATCGCAGAAAAAGAGCAAACGGGATGGCTGGTGAATGGTACGTTTGTCAGCTTAGAAGATTTTGCTACCATGCCGATCATGAAGACAACGACCTGCGTGGCGCAGTATGCGTCTAATGTCTTTATCGTCACGTTCCGCGATGCGGAAGGTCGTCTCATCGGCACGCAGAAAGTGAATAAAGGCGAGTATGCCGTTTCGCCTGAATTCGACTTGCCGGAAGGCAACGCTCTCGACGGATGGGTAGTGAATGGTACATTCGTCAGCGTAGCGGATTTTGCTACCATGCCCGTTACGGATTTCATCACCTGCGTGGCGCAGTATAAGCGAGCCGATGGCTATCATACCATCACGTTCCTGACGAATAAGAGCGATACGATCCAAAGCACTTATGTAAAGGACGGAACAGCCGCAGCGGTACCGGAAGCACCGATAGTAGCCTTCCATCGTTTCGTAGGATGGTATGTAGCAGGCAGTGCGGATGTATTGACGAGCGAACAGGTTGCAGCACTCCTTGTAGAAGGAGATGCCAACTACACCGCTGTCTATGAATTAGATTTGGAGCACACTACGCCGCTTACGGTAGATGAAGCACATACCACCTGCTCGCAACTGCCGAAGGGCAAACAAACGGAAGAGATGTACTTTGTGAAAGGTGTGGTGTCTGATAATCTCTCCTTTAAAAATGATACCATCGTATCGTTCAAGATGAATTGGGACAACGGCACGGCAATCCAAGTGGATACCACCAAGGCTCTCATCCGTGTACGTTCTGAATTACAAAAGGGCGATACCGTACTTGTCTATGCGTACCTATACCCCGGCTCCAGCAAGAGCTATAATGCCCTGCGGGGTGGTTACATCGTAGCGATTCTTAACTCGCGTAACTGGTTCCCGACTAAACCGGCACACCTTATGTACGACTTCACGGGAGACGGCATCAAAGATTATATGCTCCCCAACGATTATACTTATCTTTTGATGGAACGTACCGAAAACGGTAAGTATAGAGCAACCAAAGAATTGTTCGAAGAAAGTTCATCTGTCTCCAGGTGCGAGCCTAAATTCATAGAAGATATTAACAACGACGGTAAGCCGGATATTTCCATGTGGAGTAGTTATACCATGGTCAGCGGCGAAGCGGGATATACCCGACATGACAGTATGTCGATTATCACCAATTTTGATATCAACCGCGACGGTCGTCAGGATTATATTTTCCTTAACCAAAGCCAAGTCATCGGCAGCGGAACGGATATCTATTATGGTGATATTGCTTACCAGCAGGCAGATGGTACGTTCCATTCGGAGACGATGCAGGTCATGACATGGCCTGAGTTCCAAGCACAGATGACGCCGGAAAAATTGGCACAAATGAACAATCCGGGTGATTATTCGCTCGGTGATGTATCACGCTATGTTTATACGATTAGTTATTATAACATGGTAGGTGCAGACTTGGCTTCCGCACCGAAACGTCGTGCGGCACGCAAAGCACAAAGCGTCGGACATATCCTCTCGGCTCCGACCAAGGCGATCGATCTGAACGCAGACGGAATGATGGACTTGGTTGACGAGAAGGACGGTGTTATTTACACGAACATGGGCAATGCCAAATGGGTAATGACCGCCACCAACGGAACCGTTATTCCGGCAGACTTGAACGGCGACGGCGTGACCGACTTTATCTTCCCGGGTAGTAACCTCTACGTGTCGATCTTTAACAAAACGACCAATTCGTTTACAACGACCAATCTGTATTCCAATGCGGCGGTGGATGAGACCGTCTATACCTATGATTTTGACCGAGACGGAGATATTGATATCTTGGCTACCTTCACCGCAGCCAATAACGCTACCAAGACAGCTTATACCTGTTTCTTCCGGAATGACGGAAACGGAAACTTCACCCGCTTGCCGGAACAGAGTTACGGATCCAACAACCTCTTGTTTGAGAATCTGCAGGATATAAACGGAGACGGCTATTTGGATCTGCTGGCTATCCGCGGTAATATAACAACCGGAAAAACTATGATAGGTCCTTGGTATTTTAATATTCCTGACTCCTCGGAAGTGGTATGGTTGCCAGGTCAAGCGGCACTGCAGTTTGCACAACCGGATTCGCTGTTTATCATCCCCAGAGGGTTCCGGCAAAACATCGGTGCTATATCGTCTCATAATGTAGAGTACGAATATCCGCTCCAGGCAGAAGACTTGGATAACGATGGTAAGATAGATATCTGGATGAGTGGCCTGAGTTCCGCAGTTACTTTAGCCTTAAGGAATAGTTACACTTATCCTTCTGCACAAGCGAACGCAGCTCCTACAGCTCCTGCTGCTCCGGAACTCCAATACAATGACGGTCTGCTGACCATCACTTGGGGCAACGGATCGGATGATCATACGATGCCGTGTGACTTGACCTACGCCCTGCGTATCGGTACGTCCTCCGGCGCAATGGATATCGTTCGTCCGCACGCGAATGCCGATGGCTCTCGTCGTAACTTCCTTGACGGCAATGCAGGTCGCGCACACTCTTATTCGATTGATCTCAGTTCCTACGCACCGGGTGATATATACGTAGCGGTACAAACTATCGATGCGCAGCACGTTGGCTCAGCATGGTCGGCTGAAGCGACCGTCCGTCATGAGAAACTGGCGGCTGAATTTATCCTCAGCAGCGAAGTCATCCGTTTGAACGAGAAACTGGCCATCACTTTCACGCCGATGCCGGAGGGTTATACTCATACTTGGTCGGTAGGCGACGGTGTCGTAAATGAGGTAAGTGCATCGCAGATAGAGGTCTCCTTCCCGACCGGCGGAGAAAAAATCATCACCCATACGCTTACATCACCGGATAGTAGACAAGCTGTTTCAGAACAGACCATGCGCGTACTGCCTGCGGATGTAAGCAAACTAAATAACTATCTCACTTATGACTTGTTCGGTAAGGCTCAAGCGGATATCAACTATGACGGTCGCGGGGATGTATTAGGTTCCAGTGCTGTGCTGGTAGGAACCAATTCCGGCAACTACACGACGCAGGCAGAGGGACTTTGGAACACCAATTTCCTGACTCCAAGTTGGCATCCGACGTCTATGTGGTATGACTACAACCGCGACGGACAGGTGGATCTCGTGCTGCAAGAGAACTACGGTTCTAACTATCTGTACAGCTATCTGCCGCACGCAGCCAATGCACCGACGCTGACTGACCGCGTGGATGATGATGCGATAGAGAACCTGTTCGGCTACTTCATCCGTGATAACATGGGTAGAGAGATAGGTAGAGTAGTCTGCCTGCAAAGAGACTTTACGCACAACGGTCGTTACGATGTCTTCGAGAAAAACAGAGATGCGCAAAACCAAGATGTGCTGTATCTGCGCGTTCAGCAGGAAGACGGCACGTACGCTACGCAAACATCCGATATGGCACTCTATGAGTTCATGAATGGTGAGGAAACGTACAAGCGTTTTGCCGAGGACTTGAACCACGATGGCTTTATCGATCTCGTTCTGATGAACCCGTCGGCTCTCAAGGTGGCCTACAACCGCGGCGGAGGTGTATTTGACATCCAATCCATTCCATTTGCCAATGATCTCGGTTACGATTATTACAAACCGTCTCTCGTGGACTTCAACGGCGACGGATACCTTGATCTGCTATACGTATCGGGTAAGGCAGTATATGTGATGTGGAATACGACCAATACTTCCTACTCGGTTCCTGTCCATTTGCTTGATAACGCAGGTGATGAGATCAGTATCTTGGATATCGATGCCAACGGTTATCCGGACATTGCTACTACCATGACAGACCCTGCAACCAAACTACATGGGCTCTATATATGGTTCATGGGTCCGAACGGTGTTGTGATCGGAGGTAAGTTCATGGATAATGTCGCTTCCTCAACATACGGTACGAAGGGCGCTTATCTGGCATGTGGTGAGTCGTATCTCATGTCCACGTATTCGTATCGTCTATTGCCTCAGAACGAAGATGCTGCACCGGCAGTACCTATCGGTTTGACAGCGCAGTCCACCGATGATGGATTGCTCATTCAATGGAACGATGCAGCCGACGACCATACACCTGCAGCTTTGATGCGTTACAATCTCGCGGTTCGTCTGCAGGGAAGCACTACCTATCTCATCTCGCCGCTCAACGGTGCTAATAATGGTACGATGCCGCTATCGGACTACCGATATATCAGCGCAACACAGTTCCTCATCCCATCCTCGGCACTCACTACCGGTACGTATGAGATCCAACTTCAGGCGCTCGATATGCAGCAACACTTCTCCGACTTCACACCAATCTTAACGGTTTCCTACACACGTACGAATCCGTTTGAAATGGTGGAGGAAGCATGTACCAACGACGAGGTGCTGATCAGTTATCGCGGCGCGGTAGGTCAGAGTTCGTCGAGTTGGACCTTCGATGGCGGTTCCATCGTTGCCGGTAGCGGATACGGACCATACACCGTCACGTGGAACTCCGGCGGAGACAAACGGGTCAGCATCACAGTGGATGGCGTCACCTATACGGACTCCATCTCTATCAGCAACCCGTTGGATATGCAGGTTTATCTCCCCACCACGCTTCTCATGGAGCAGGCCGCAACAGCGGTGGTTTCGGATGATGTTATCTCTTACATCTGGTATGCGAAGATAGGCGCCGATGCTATCTATGAGGTGGGTCCGAAGGGTATCAACCTCTCGACACCTGCCAGAGTTTATTACGACAAACGTCTTACCGCAGAGGAATTGCAGATCACCGCACACGAAGTATCCGGCAAAACTTCGCTCACCGAAGAATCAGTAACGATCTATCTGGAAGTGTTTAACAGCAACGGTTGTAGCGCAAGGTTCTATACATCGGTTACTGTAATAGGCGATGTTGTAGCTCCGACGCTCGACCTCGTTACGGTGGATGCCAACGCGCATAATATGATCCACTTCACCGCCGATGCAACCAACTTCCCGCAAGTGCGCATTCTTAAAGAGACGAACGTGCTCAACGAGTTCGCAGAAGTAGCAGTTGTTCCGGCCACGAATGGTTCGTACACCGACCTTACTTCCGATGCGACGCAGCAACCCGACCGTTACAAGATACAGGGAGTGATGGCAAACGGCGATTATTCGACCGAGAGTGCAATCCACAAAACCGTACACGCCACCATCAACCGCGGCGTACGCGAAGGCACTTATAACCTCATCTGGAACGCATACGAAGGAGCGGAGATCGTAACATACAACATCCTCCGTGGTTCATCCGCGTCGACGCTTACGCAGATCGCCTCCGTAGCTTCTTCCGCTACCTCGTACACCGACCAGGCTCCGCTGGATGCCGAGCCATACTACGTAGTGGAATACGTGCTCGCCTCCTCTCCTTCCGCGTCACCTGCAAAGCGTGCGCCCGCGGCATCGCAAGCCACCCTCATAGGACGGTCGAATATCGTGGAGCGAGAAAGCGGACAGACCCCGCCGGAACCGGTTTACTACACCATCCGCTTCTTGAACTACGATAGTTCAGTGCTACAGTCAACTCAGGTACTCGAAGGCGAGAGACCTGTTTACACCGGCGCAACACCCGCCAAACCCGAAGATGATAACTACACCTACGAGTTCAGCGGATGGTCACCGGCTATTTTACCGGCTTTTGCAGATACCGACTACACCGCGCAGTTCACATCCACGAAAAAGAGCCAAGGCCTCGATGAACTGCAAAGTGACCAAGTACAATGCACAAAGGTGCTCATTGATGGCGAGATCTTCATCCTCCGCGGCGACAAGATCTACACCCTCACAGGTCAAGAGGTGAGGTAAAGTACAAAGGGACGATGTACAAAGTACAAAGTAATAAACCGAAAAACAACATTCACCCTATTAATAAACAAACGTATGAAACAGATTCTAACGCTCGCCTTGGCATTTCTGTCATTCATGACGATGCAGGCACAAACGTACTGGAACGGTACGAGTGACAAAACCTTCAGTGGTTCAGGTACACAGACCGATCCGTATTTGATTGGTACGCCGGAACAGTTAGCCGGATTGGCTGAACGGGTCAACGTGGACAAAGAAGACTTTGCTGGTCAATATATCAAGCTGACAGCAGACATTTATCTCACGGACTTTAACAACCTTGATACTGCCAATTGGCCACAGTGGGAACCGATAGGACATATTTTGCGGGTAGCCGGGGAAGATACGGATACATGCCATTTTAGAGGCTATTTCGATGGAGACGGGCATACCGTATATAATATGTATTACGGAGATGGTCTCGGTTGGGGCGATGATTGGGAACCCGAAGATCCGGATTTTGATATTGATGCTTATCTGGCACAATTGGATTTCTCTTCATGGTATCGTGCCTTGTTTGGTGTTATCAGCGGTAGTGTGGAGAATCTGACATTAAATAATTCCTACGTGTGTGGTGTGAATATCGCTCCGTTGGCAATAGAAATTGCACCTGAAGGCATTGTTCGTAATTGCCATGCCGTCAATACGGAGTTGAAATCTACTACCGGAACTCTTGCGGGATTGGTAACCAACAACTACGGTCTGTTGGAAAATAGCAGTGTCACTCTTTCCCTTTCGTCCAAGCGTTTAGCGATAGGCGGTTTGGTTTATGAGAACAACGAGACGGGAATCATCCGTAATTGTTCAGCCACCGGAACGCTTAGCCTGCAAGGCGTTAGCGGTGCTGCCGGATTGGCTTATGCCAATGAAGGCTTGATCGAGCAAAGCACGGCTGCCGTGGATATCTCCACCATATACATGTGGTTCAAAACGAATCAAGGAAACCATATGGCTTCCGGCTTTGCACAAGTCAATAGACCCACCGGTGTCATCCGTGAGTGCGTCGCTACGGGTAATCTGCAAGGAGACGGTTTTAGTCAGATGGCATATATTGCCGGCTTCTGCTATCAGAATCTGGGTTTGATCGAATCTTGTTACGCGACAGGCAATCTTACGGATCTGGGTACCAACGGTAACAATGACAGCCATATATCGATGGCACAGTTCGTGTTTAATAACGGTGTATCGAGTAATTGTGCTACCTGCGTTCCTGAACCCGGATTTATCATGAATAGTTTTGCTACCGGAACGGTTTCTCTAACCGATGTCAGCAGCGCCAACTTGATGGCCTGCGCGCGTTCCTTCGTGGGAGATTATTACGGTGGAGGATGGGAGATACGCGTGCCTAGCCGACAAATCAACTGTTACTGGAATACCAATGGTTTGCCCTCTTCTTCCGAAAAGAACAATCTGTCATGGAGCGGACATCCGGTGACTGTTGCGTATATGCAGAGTCAAGCCTTTGTAGATACCCTCAATGCGGTTGCTTCTTTCTTAGGAACCAGTCAATGGGAATATAGGGCAGGGCAATTACCGCGTGCTACCGGCGTGCGGACAACGGACAAAACGGTTCTGTTTGCCGGTGGTGACGGAACGAAAGACAATCCGTATCAAGTGGCAACCAAGGAACAGTTGCGCAATGTATCTTGGCTGACGAACCACGGCTATGATTTTCGTAATGAGTATATCTTACAAACAGCGGACATCGCGCTGAATGCGCCGCAGAGCGAATGGGCAGAAATAGCTCCCGTCAAATGGCAAGCGATAGGTACAGAGCACTCTCATGCATTCTACTCCCATGCCACGCAAGACTATTTCCGAGGTACTTATGACGGCGGTTTCCATGAGGTGCAGAATATGTATTTGAGCAATACACTGACCAAGCAAGGTTTCTTCGGACAGATAGATGAAGCCTATGATGATATTGTATTCACTTCTATTCGCAATTTGGCCATTACGGACGCTTATGTACGGGCCAAAGGAGCTGTCGGCATCTTAGCAGGTGATGTTCCTGACGGTTATATCCTTATTCAATGCCGCACATCGGGTGATGTGCGTGTCAACGGAGCAAATGCCGCAGATGCCGGTGCTTTCATCGGAGCCGGCAGAGGATGGTACGGACGCTTGCTCAACTGTTCTTCTTCGGCGTATGTGGATGGTAACAGTGGCGGTACGCATTATACCGGAGCCGTCTATGGCGCGAACGACTCTTGGCAAAGAGACACTTGCGTGAATTATCTATTTACCGGTAATATGCCGGTAAAAAACCAATATGCCATTGTTAATCACGCGTATGAATATAAGGTCAATTATTTCTTCAACGGAGAAGAATTCGTTGATCCGAATGCTTTGCAGAATTATGCAACGTCACGAACCACAGCGTGGTTGCAGTCAAAAGAGTGCGTGAACCAATACAACGAAGCCGTGACTCAATGGAATCGTACGCACGGCGAAGATTTGCGTTTGAACTATTGGGAATGGCGCGAGAATGACTATCCGCGTGTCAGTCCTGATGCTTCCTTTGATCCGGGCGCAACGATCACCTATCACTCCAACGGAGGCACGGAGGTGTTGCCGGCTGTGGTGTATCCGGGTAGCCTGCCTACGCCGCCGACTCGTCCTCACAAAGACGGATTCATCTTCGCAGGTTGGTTCAAAGATGCCGGATTGACCCAATTCTACGATTTTACCCAAGATACCATCCTTACCGATTTGGATTTGTATGCGAAATGGCTTGCAGACGATCGCAATATATATGACTTGACTCCGTTCCAAAATGAATTTGCTACGACGTATCATATCCAGACACTCGCTCAACTGCGAGGTTTTGCCGTTATGCAAAACGGCTTGTGGGAATGGCAATATGCTGAGTCATGCGGAGGATACACTAATCCCACTCAAACGGTTGCTCCAATGAGTTTTGCAGGAAAAACGGTTGTTTTGGATAATGATATCTTCATCAACGATACAGCGAACTGGCAAAACTGGGGAAATAACGCATATGCGGTTCCTTGGAAGCCGATTGGTCAGCCCAGTGCCAATGAAGACGGTACGGATTTTCTCGGTACATTCGATGGTAACGGACATATTATTTATGGTCTGTACTGCGAGTTGAACGCTGCTCCGGCAGATGTTTACGGAGGTAAATATGGTTGGGGCTTGTTCGGAAGTGTGGGTGCAGGAGCGATTATTCGTAATCTGGGAATCAAGGCTTCTGTGATAGACGGACGTAATCATCCGGGAGAATGGCTCTTTACCAAATGTAACGCAGCCACGCAAAACGCCTCTCACGTAGGTATGATAGCCGGTCGAATCAATGGCTGTAGCATAGAGACTTGTTTCGCGGAAGGTCAGATTATTGCTTTTGATAATGAAGCCGGCACAAGTGCTTGGTATGACGGGTACGCGGGCGGATTAGCCGGAGCAAGGTTGAATACGCTGACCATGACCAATTGTTACTCACGTGTGAATATTGCACAATACCCGTCTGTCAAATACCCCTATGCCCTCAAAGGAGGCGGTTTGGTTGGTTCAGACAACAGCAACAATACGATCACGCTCACCAACTGCTACAGTGCTTCAAATACGCGTGTAGGTAAAGCAGCAAGCACTTGCTATTACGACAAAGAATTGGTAGCGGAACCGGGAACGGACACTTCTGCTAAGAGTTCCTTCTCCATGCGTACCATGAGCAACTATGCCGGTTGGGACTTTGAAACTGTATGGGCACGGAACGACGATTACAACGACGGCTATCCCGTTCTTCGCATCTTCCATCCTAGTATAGAGAATAGTCCTGAGCCTGTAACGGTAACGGGAATCACGCTGCAAGAGACAAGCGTAAATATTATGATTGGCGATAGTATTCAGTTGCATGCAACCGTTGTGCCGGCTGATGCCGCTAATCAAAATATTACTTGGTCCAGCAACAAACCGACTATTGCGCCGGTAGATGAAAACGGCTTTGTGCGCGTGGGTATTATCAGCTATACCACTACGGTTGTTATTACTGCGACTACCGAAGATGGCAACTATGCCAAGAAATGCACATTGAATATCAAAATACCGAACATAAATAATTACTATCCGGCAGTCCTCAAATCTCGTCGCATAGGAGATGCGGAATGGCAAGAAGGAAAGGACGCAAATGCCAAATATACCCTTAACTGGGAATATATCGTGGGCGCATATACAACCCAACCTCTTTCCTATGCGCCGTTTGCATGGCAGAGTAGCGATGAGTCGGTGTTGACAGTCGCATCCTACAAGGACGATACCACCATCGTGTCTTCCGGCAATACCTATCGCGCATCCTTGGCTGTTGTGCAATGTGTGGGAGAAGGAACCGCCACGGTCACCGTTACCAATCCCAAATACAACGGTATATCCGCGCAACGCACATATACGGTGCTGCGCTATGAACCGACAGGTATCACCGCTTCGGTTGCTTCTACGACGCTGGGGGTAGGAGAAAGCGGTATGGTTAATGTGCAAGCGACTCCGGCTGCTACTTCGTATCCGGTAGACTTGTTGGAGTGTACTTTCGCCAGTTCCGACCCTGCCGTTCTAGGCGTGGACGCAACAGGACGGTTTACTGCACTTGCGGAAGGATCGGCATATATCACCGTCACGTATGGTACGCTAAATGCTACCACTGAGACGATCACTGTTTCTGCGGTTGAACCAACAGATATTGTGATCAATGAGGACGAAGGAGAAACTATCGACCTCTACGAGGGTGAGATCTTCCAATTGACAGCAACCGTTTTGCCGGATAATGCTACCGACAAAAACGTTACATGGGAATCCTCTAATACAGCTGTAGCTACCGTTGATGCGAATGGTCTCGTGACAGCCGTTTCGGGAACAAAGCCTGGTCGCTTGGTTCGTATTACTGCCAAAACGGTAAATGATATAGAGACCCATATAAGCTTCAAGATTAAAACGGCTCCTGCGGAACCGATTTATTACACTGTCACCTTCAAAGACTGGGATGAAACCGTGCTCAAAGAAGAGCAAGTGCTACGTGGTCAAGCCGCTACACCGCCTGCTGACCCTGTGCGAGAAGGATACGTTTTCACCGGTTGGGATACTGATTTCAGTTATGTCATGAAGGACTTGATCGTTACGGCTTTGTATAAACTGTATGATTCTACCGGTATCGACGGCATTAATGCTTCTTCCGCGCCGCGTAAGGTTCTCATTGACAATGTTATCTTCATCCTCCGCGGGGAGAAGGTTTATACCATAACGGGACAGGAGGTCAAATAAAGTGACCAAGGGACAAGTACCAAGTACATAGAAAGGACACGGGCGGCTCGATAAATGAGTCGCCCGATTGTTTTGATAGGGTGATGTAAGCTTTTAGCATTTCGAATGACCTATGAATAACCTATAAATAACCTATGAATAACCTAAGATATATAGCTAAGTATAGGCTAAATAAAACGTGCCGGAAAGGTATATCAGACAGAAACAAATATTCCGGAAAGGCATATAGGACCGTTAGGAATTGGAAAGAGTTTCTTTGTATTGTCGGGGAGTTTGACCGGTGACACGCTTGAAGAAATGATGGAAAGCAGAGGGTTCACAGAAACCCAATTCGGCAGAAAGGCGATCGACGGTGATTTTTGGGTCTGATTCGATTAACTGACGCGCCTGCGTGATGATGTAGCGTTCTATCCATTCGGAAGGATTCATGCCGGAGACTTCACGTATAACCAAGGCAAAATGTTTGGGCGTCAAGCCTTGCAAATTAGCATAATACTTTGTCTCGCGCGAGGTCTTATAGTGCGCCTGTACGTGCTCGCAGAACTGGTTAAAAACCGCAATCCGGTTATTGCCTTTTTGGGGCTGATCATGCTTACGCCGGTAATAATTGAGAAACTCATACGCCACCGCCAGTTGCGCCATTAACATCTTACGCTGGAGGGACAGATCGGGAACATCATGGCTGATGATGGCGTGAAAGACCGTTCCGAGTGCCTTCAGGCGCACAATCTGCTCGTCATTCAAGGGGCAGACAGGCTGGTAGTGGTATGTCTGCGAGTCATGGCTGAACACCTGAAACTTCATATCTTCACTCATTTGCCGGGAAATCATCAGACAAGAGTACACCAAATCATCCGAAGCATTGACAATTTGAACAATGTGTCCGGGTATAAGAAACGCTACTTCGTTCTTGCGGATCGACATGTCCTTCATGTCATAACGGATGTTTACCACCCCTTTCGACACCAGCACGACGAGCACTTGCGAGATGGAAAATTCCAAGCCATATAAGTATAGCGGAAGGCCCTGAATATTGCGATTGATCCACACGCCATAGCGATCCAACTCTTGGAATAACGACACATAAAAAGATTGTAAGGAAATCATGGTTTGATGTATTATGTGTTATGTTTGATGTATTCGGGTGCAAAGGTACTACTTTTTTTTCAATTACGCAAGAAGAAAAGGCTCAAAAATGCCTCTTTTACATATAAAAATGCACTTTTTTAGCGTTTTTTGGGCACAAATACGACTTTTCGTCACCTTTTAATCCCTTTTCGTCATACAATATATTAAAAAAAAGCAGTACCTTTGCGGTGATTTTGTGTGTTAAGACCATCTACTTACTTTCTTCTTCTCGCACAAAATGGCAAAAAACAATACGGAAAAAGCGCATGAGAAATGCGCTTTTTCTAATTGATAATTGACAATTATGAGGTGTTATTGTATTCGGATCAAGGTAGAGCCGGTCGTTTTGGCATCTCCGGTGTTGAGTTGTACGGCATAGATGCCGGAGTTGACGCCTTGGAGCGAGAAATGTCCCGCCCGGAGTGTTCCCTGCGCAACAAGACGGCCTGAGAGATCATAGACACGGATCGTTCCATGTTCAGCGCCGAGCGCATGGAGTGTCTGCCCCTCTACTGCAAAACGAACTCCTTCGGGCTGATGGAGCGACAGATTATCTATGGCTTGCGGCAGTTTGAGAACTTCCAATAGGCCTGCATAAGCGTCCACCATGCCTGCGCCGGATTTATTATTAGGGATTTGCTCCAAGGGTTTAGCGGTTTTGTTGATGACGGTAAAGATATCTTCAGGTGTGAGTTTCGGGTTAGCTTGTAGCCAAAGCGCCACAATACCCGCCATCATCGGCGAAGCCTGCGAAGTACCGAACTGCCCACACCAGGTCTCCAAAGAATCTTTTCCGTCCATGGGGTAAGCCTCAAGCACGTCATGCGTATTCTCCGGAGAATAATAGTTTCCGGCACTAATGACCGATCCGACAGCGGTAACGTCTGGTTTGTTTCTTCCGTCCCAAGTAGGTCCCCAAGAGGAGGCGTCCGCCATTTTCATTTCGCTGCCCTCCACGGCATAGTTTGCCACCGCTATGACATTGGGATACGAGGCCGGAATACCGACCGAATAGTCATTAGAGATCGTACATCCGGGCGTGTTCGAGGCGGCAATACTACAGAGCAAGGTAAAGTATTCGAAAGGCGACTTTCCATTCGCGTTAACAACAATTCGGAAAGGAGCCTGTGCCGGCGCAGCTTTCGACGTGATGTCCAGGCGATAGACTTTCTTACCATCCGGTGCATCGGGCAGACGGACATAAGAGGTTTGATACGCCTCTTTTTGCTCCGCGGGAACAGTTAGCGCCAGTTCCACCGAATCGGCAGAACGGACATAGAGTTTGTTCGCCATAGGCACGGGCATGATTGATAGAACAGCCTCCGCCGAAGTGTTGGTACCACTATTGAGATAGTGGGCTGCTTCTTTCACATTTCCTTCATTTCCCGCCGATGAGAGGAGAATATGTCCCGGGCTTGTGAGCGTTTCAAACTCTTTTTGCAAAGCCGCCAGTTCGGTAGAGAAGCCGATGTTCTGCCCCAAACTGATGTTGATGACGATGGGTTTTCCGACGGAATCGGCATAGGCATACATATCGCGGATACATTTGATGAGTTGGCGTTGGAAGACGAAGACGAGCGAGTCACGCTCCATGGGGATAATAAAATCCGCGAAGATGATCTCCGAAGCCGGCGCCATGCCTTTGTATCTTCCGCTTGAAGCCGCAATCCCCGCCACATGGGAGGCATGATTCGTTGTAGCGAATCCGTAGCAAGAGCCGTAGCTGAACTTGCGCGCCAAGATGGCTTGTGGGTCTGAGAGAACGATGGGTTTGCCGTTCTCGTCAAAATCCCACACTTTACGAATGCGCAGTTGACCGTTGTTATCGCGGAAAGCAGGATGGTTGTATTGCAAACCTCCGTCGATGATGCCCACGATCACCCCTTCGCCCTGATAAGCTTGCGTCAAAGGCGCTTTACCGGCATGAACAGCCGAGGTGTTAGTGACAGAACGGCACGAATCGAGGGTCAAATACCAATCCGCCTGTATTTGGGCGAAAGACGAACTCCAGCTGAACAATGCGCCCAGAAGGAGCGAAAAGAATTTGAGATGTTTCATTGTTTGATGATGTTTAAATAGTAAATATGCGCGGGATCAGCCGCGCATATCCATGGATAAACCGAAAGGGTTTATTTTTTCTTGAACGTATAAGTTACAAAATCTACCTTTTCGCGTTTTGTAGGAGTGGAGTGCTTCACAATAACCTTGAAGCCTTCCAGGCTGATGATGTTGTCCTTAGCATATTTTTCTTCAACTTGCTTAATAGCCTCGTTGAAAGCGGCTTGCACATCAGCTTTCGCTTTCTTCTCCGAGCTACCGTTGATCATATAGGTGTAACCGTCCTCGCCTACGCGCGGAGCCACCTTTACGATCTCTTTATCAAAGATCGGCATGTAAGCTGTTTGATAGTACATGATGTCGCCACTTTCGAAAGAGCCAGCATCATACGTGAGTTCAAAAATCTGAGACTCGATAGTTTCACTGCAGGAAGTGAGACCCAACATAGCTACGCAAGCTACCAATGCAAAAAATAACTTTTTCATACTTGGATTGAATTTAAAGGGTTAATATTATTTGATTTTATTGCCTAAAATATCATAGACCGCGTTCTCCCGGCGGATGTAAAGACGGCCATTTTGGATGAATTTGCGGTGAGCCGGTTTATCCTCTACTATTTCCTCCACGCCGGTAGGTTTGTCAATTTTGATGGTGAAGGCACGTTTGCCTTGCGTCAGGTTGTCATAGAAGACCTCCAAGTTAACGGAGATGTTTCGTCCCAAACTCTCAGCCGGCACTTTAGAGAGATCGAACTGCATTTGGCCTTTGTAATCAAGGGATTTGGAGGAAAGGCTGTCGTGCATGATCTTAACCGTATCCGTCAACAGGGCTTCGATATTCTTTACCTCGCCGAACTCGTTGTAGATTGTGTCCGCCAAGCTAGCATTGATACGAACGTACGGCAATTTGGCAATCGAGTCCTGGGTGTGGATATAAGGATAGCCGTGGTTGAGGGAGTAATCAAGCAGCAGCTTTTCGCCTTTGGAGAAATTCGTTTTGTTGACCGCCGCCTCGAGACGCAGGGTATCGTTGACAAAGACGATCATTGTGTCGCTCTCGCGGGCGCCCTCACGCCAGATCCAGTTCGTTTGGGCGATGAGGCGGTAACTGCCCGGAGCCAAATCTTTCTGCTCGATATTGAGGGTGTCAATAACGGCTTTCTTATTGAGCGGATTCGTTTTGAAGGTAAGGTCTTTGCGCACTTTCTTGATCTCTTTATAAGCGGTGTCGGTCAGAATGAGCTGGCCATAGAGACCGTCCTTGTAGGAAGCCGGGTCATAAGGATAGCCGGTGTTATACCTCGCTTGCACACTCACGGGCGTTCCGACTTTCGTGTCCTTCTGGTTCGTAAACATACGGAGCGACGGATAGTCAAAGAAAGTAGTGTCGAAGGTATGATGGAAGGTTGTATTCTGCAGTTCCAAATTCACCGTGTATTCACCTCCTCGCTCCAAGGTAATCGCTGTAGTAATATCATAAAAGACCTTCGCATCCGAACCGCTCATATATTTCAGCGAATTAGCCAGCTTGACAAGCTTCTCTGAACAAGAAGCGACCTGTTCGAACTCAACTTTACTGTCTTTATCCGTAAAACGCATGATACGGTTCATCGGATAATTGGCCGTGTCAAAGGGAACAGACATGTCCGGCATGTCCTTTTTCGTCATCATGACCGTGGTAATCCACTGCTCCAGACCGGCACGAAATCCCTCGCCTTTATAGTCCACGAACTCACCCTTTTCGTCAAAGCACTGTTTGGTATAAAACGTATCCTTATATGCTTTGATAAACGGATACATACATTCTGCCGAGACAGTAAGAGAGCCCAGCAGCAAGCCCAAAATGAGAATTTCTTTCTTCATAATTCAAATAGTATTTAAAAAAACGATGCAAAAGTACAAAAATATTTTCATATACGCAAGAAGAAAGTGTAAAAAATTGTTATAATATCGAATTTTTTATGCAAAATTTGTTTTAAAGTGGAATAAAGTGCAAAAAAAATGCGTTTTTTCTTGCGTAATTGAAAAAAAAGCAGTACCTTTGCAGCCGATTTTGAAAAACGCCCTCTTTTTGGAGTGCCAAGAGAGGGCTACTACCTGCGCTTAGCGCGCCGCGATGGTGGAATAGGTAGACACGAAGGACTTTGACAAACACATTGGAGTTTATGAGTAAACGAAAATGGACAGATCAGGATTTTGTAGAAGCAGTACGTAGCAGTTATTCGTATGCACAAGTAATTGAGAAATTACATCTACGCATAGCGGGAAGCAACTACGATACCGTAAAACGCAAAATTCAAGAAAAAACAAAGGTAAAGAGTGCTCAAGCCGAAAGGTTTGAAGTAGAAGCGGGCTAATTCGGTGAATGGAACAGCCTTATAAATGTTCAGAACGCCGAGCTAAGTGGAAGCCTCAAGGCGACCTAAATGTGTAGAGACTATATACCCGCAACCTACGTCTGAAAAGATAGGGTTAAGACATAGTCCAAGCAGGCACTGAGTGATCAACAGTGAATGTATGAAAATCCTTTGGCCAGTGATGGCTGTGCCGGTTCGACCCCGGCTCGCGGTACTAAAACAAAACGAATCTTAGCTGAAAGGCACGTTTAATTCTTAAATTATTAGCGTATGAGGAAGCATATACTCCCCTCAATTTTCTTTTTAATACTCGCGTATGCGTGCCCGTTAGGCGCGTATGCATCAGGCGAAGTATATAGTGTGTGGGACGGGACCGCAAAGACAGCGGTAACGCCAGCAAGTAATGTTTATACCGTAACGACCGCCTCCGAGTTGGCATGGATAGCTTCGCAGAACGATGATTATGCGGGCAAGACCATTACTCTTGCGGCGAACATCGACCTGAACAACAAGGTATGGCAGTCCATCGGAACCGCCGCCAAACCGTTCAAGGGCACGTTCAACGGCAACGGCCACCTGCTCAAAGGTATTCGTTCGTTCGCGGGCGACGGAGACGGTATCGGTCTTTTCGGTCATGTAGCCCAAGAGGGCAAGATCGAGAGCTTAGGTATCAGCGGCGGTCAGATCATGGCAAAAGCCAAGGGTCGTCGTCAGGTCGGTGCGATTGCCGGTGTGTGCGACGGTACTATCAGCCAATGCTGGAGTATGGCGCAGATCGTGGCCTCGGGAAATATCACCGGCGGTTTGGTAGGTGAGTTGAGAGAGCACGGTAGTCTGACCGACTGTTACCACGTAGGTATCTTCCTGAACGGAACGGACACGATGGGTTGTATCGTAGGTCTGAACAACGGAGGTACGCTCCGCCGTGTTTATAACGCCGGCTATGCCCGCAGAGGTATGGCGTTGGTGGGTGTGGACAAGAACGGTAATTACGACGCGTGCTACACCGACCGCAAGCTCTATTATCAGCCGGCAGGCGCGGTGAGCGAAGGAATCGTGCCGATAGACGAGACGGAGAAGATGTTCGTGCTCTTCCAAGGCAATACGACCTGGTCGTTGGGTAGCAACCGTTACCCGGTTCTCAAAGCGTTTGAGAACACCGATGCCGCCAAATTGTCCGCTGCTCCGATCTTTGTCAACAAGGAGAACAAAGATACAATTGACCACGCCAATGACCTGCTGAAGAACTTTACGGTGAGCGTTTCAGGAGGTATAAGCTGGAAATGTCAGAACCTCAACGATGAAGAATGGATCCAGATCAACGGCAGTAACGTCAAAGTTGTCCGCCCGTGTACCGAGACGGAAGTGCTGGTAGATGTGACGTTGGGCGATGAGAAACGCGTAGCATACCTGCGTCCGAGACGATTAGAGGATTTCGAGTCCGGTTCATTCAATGGTCCCAAACTGCCGGAAGGCATAATAAGAGAGTTCTGTTTTGAAGAGGTAGTGCTTCTTAGCGAAAATATATCCGAGAACAAACCCGCCAAGAACGGTTGGAAAGAGAACCCGGCAACGAACGAGTATTACCACTACCGTGTTGCTATCTTCGGGTATGACCAGAGCACGAAAGAGGCAGAGTTCATCAAAGACCTGCAAGGCGACATCACTACTCCTGATTATTCCGGTTGGTTTGACAAGACCTCGGTTCCGACGGACAGTGCCGGTGTGTTCACCATCCGCCGTTTTGCGAGCGACCAGCACTGCGTGACCGATTGGAAACGATCTGAAGGCGAGTTTATCTACCGCGTCTTTGAGGAGTTCGATCCGGGCGAGATAGAGGACAACACAAACGGTAAGATCGATACGTTCTACCTGACCTCGCCGGTCATCATCAGCGTAGATACGATCTCCAGCGCACATGGCGGAGGCGGTCCGATCACCTACAGATGGCGTGACAACGGTTCGTCGATTGGTGTCAATGACACTATTCTGAAGAACTACGAGATCAAGAAGAGCGGCGTTCATGTCTTCACCCGTATGGCGCAAGACAGTGCCGAATGCTGCGGAAACAACAATATCTCCAAAGGTCAATACACCGTAGTCGTGTTTGATCCGGTAGATCCGGGTGAGATCACCAAGAAAAGCGACACTATTGCTTTCTGCTCGCCGGAAGAAGCACAGGCTTACACGATCCCGGCTACAGCCGCCAAAGGCGGTAGCGGCAAGTATATCTACCAATGGTACGAACTGACAGCCGACGGCGACACCACGCTGCTGAGCGGTGAGGATGCACAGAAACAGAACCTCGCATTGAGCGGAATGACGTTTGAGTACAACAAGAACTACACCTATGTCCGCCGTGTGAAAGACGACACCCGTTTCACCACCTTGGATACGGAGGCTTCGTGGACGAAGTACCAGTTGACAGTCCGCATCCGCAGCGAAGTAGATCCTGGCTCCATTGAGGACGGCGAATTGGATAATTTCTGCGTTACGACAGACAATATACGCGTCAAGGTCAACGAGATCGAGCCCGCAACGAGCGGCGATGAGTTAGAGTACCAATGGCTTCGTATCGAAGTAGGCACGACGGACACAATAGTGGTAGGTAACAAAGCTAACTTGGACCGTTTCTTCGACCCTGAGTTATTGGAGAACACCTACACATACGTCCGCCGAGTGCGCAACAAAGGATGCCAGATATGGTTAGAATCCAAAGGTAAAGCCACTCAGTATTACGACAGTTACCTCAAGACCGCTGTTTCGTTTGTGATTTGCGACACCGAGTTGCCGTACGAGATCAAATGGGTTGACGGCAAGACCTATACGTTCTATCAGGACGGAGACAGCAAGACCCTGACGGATACACGCGGCAAATGTCCTATTGACACCACCTTTACCATTCAGGTAGCCGAGAAGCCGGAGTTCAATTTTGCGGAGGAAGCGAACCTCTGCCAAGAGGCGAACACGATCCGTATCGAGTATGACAAGACCGCAGGCAAAACCGACACGTTCCATATCACCTATTCGAAAGACTTAGCCCGTTACATGGGTCGTCCGGACACCAGCGGTATTACGGACACCGAGGGCTATATCCTCATCCAGAACGTACCGTATATCGGAACAGGCGATCTGCATCTCTTCCTCGAGTTAGGTTATCAAGGCGGAGCAGACCAGGGTATCTGTATGAGCAAGAGCCATGCCATGAAGCTGAACATCAACTTGGGCGGCTATGTATATAGCAAATACGACCGTGTGCTCTTTGTGGACAATAACCCCAAGAACGGTTTGTTGCCGGATATAGCCGAGAAGTTAGAGTTCGTTTCCTACCAATGGTACAAGGACGGTATTATGCAGGTAGGCGATACGGGTCAGTATTACCACGAGGGCGGCAAACAGTTGAACGGCGTTTATTACGTGATGCTAACCGATACAAAAGGCAACCGTTACCGCTCCTGCGAAGTGACGATGCCGCAAGGCGCGTCAAATCCTGCTCCGCAACACAGCGCCGTCTATCCTATCCCGGTAGGCGCCGGCGAACAGATCACTATTGAGTGTGAAGGCGAAGCACGGATTGTCTCCTTCACGGGCGAGATGATCATGCAGACCGCCTATATCGACGGCAAGACCACAATCCGCGCACCGCATACTACAGGTATGTATTACATCCAGATTTCCGACGTGAACGGAAAGACGGAGATTCATAAACTAATCGTAAAATAAGGAGGAAGGGAAATGAAAAGACTATTCATCACAGCAATTATCGTATTGAGCGCCGTTTCCCTTTCGGCCGTTCAACGTCCGGATTCAGTTCGTCAAGCCAGCGCTGCAGAACCGAACATCGCCTATGGGTGGAATTTTGAGTTCTTCGGCGGAGCCGGTGTAGGTCAGTATCTATACGACCAGCTATTCACGAACTACACAAGCCCGCACGTAACCAATAAGTTAGCCTACCCGACCTGGACAGCAGGAGTTGGAATCAACTACTATTTCATTCCGGCGATGGGTATCGGAACGGGAGCGCAGATCAGCACGTACACCAACAACGCGGCGATCAACAAGCCGTGGACGGTGAATGCCTTGGACGCATATAACGACACGTACGTCATGACCGCTAACCCGATGGGACTGACCGAGAGCCAGGAGATGTATCTGGTAGAGGTGCCTCTCGCCCTCAAGTTCCGTGCTCGTCCCGGAGTAGTAGGTTTCACCGGTACCTTGGGCGCCAAGATCGGTCTGCCGATCAAGAACAGCTATAAGCTGAGCTCGAACGGCGTGATCAACAACAGCGTTTATTACGAGAAGTTCGACCTCACTATTCACGATGTACCGGGCGTAGTGGAGAACAAGAATATCCCGAGTGCTGTAGGCTCGCTGCCTAATTCGGCATTCAAAATGCTGTCCTATGCGGCATATGTGGAGTTAGGTATGCTCATTCGTCTGCATCAGCGCGTGGAGCTGGCTATCACGGCGTACGGAAACTACTATTTCACCGATCTCATGTCCTCTCATCCGTCAACGGCTTTAGGCTTTGCCACAAACGGAACGGTAGGCGAATACCCCGAGCCTTACACCGAGAAATATACCAATGTACTGCAGACGAACGAGGTCAAGACCTTGCATCCCTGGTCAGCGGGTATCAAGGTAGGTATTCAGATCAATGCTAACCGGACGAAAGCCGAGCGCGACTTTGACCGCGAGCAGAAACGTCTGCGCAAAGAAGCAAAAGAGCGCGAGAAGGCACTGCTTGACTCGTTGGCAGAAGTGGCTCGTCTGGAGGCAGAAGCCGCAGCATTGGCGGCCGCAGAAGCAGCCGCATTGGCAGCGCTCGCAGTACCGGAGGACACTATTCCGGTTGATACGATTCCTGTTGACACCCTTCCGGTGATTGATCCGCGTGAAGAGGCAATCGAGCAAATCCGACAAATTGCAGCCGAGCACGGTATTGACATCTGCGAGACCTTCTGCCCGAAAACCGCCGTTGTTCCGGTACTGGTTCACGACACCGTTTATGTCGGCACAGAGACCATTGTTCCTGTGATCAGCAAAGAGGACACGGTAGCGCAACTTCTGGACGAAGAGTTGAAACGCGCGGTGATCTATTTCGACTTGGACAAGTCCGTGCCTATCTTGGAACCGAAAGACATATTGATCCGCATCGCCGAGGTGCTCAAACGTCACCCGGAGAAGAAGATCCATGTGAACGGTCACGCTTGTAAGTTAGGCAAGCCGGAGCACAACAAACGTCTGTCTCTTCGTCGCGCCAAAGCGGTAGCTGCGAAATTGCGCGAGTTAGGCGTACACGAGGACCAGATGATCATCGCCCACATGGGTAGCGATATACCTTACCGATATAACGGTAAGCATCAGTTAGCCAAGGACCGCCGCGTGGAGATCATCCCGACCTATCGCACGACTGAGGTGGTACGTCCGGGTTCTCGTCTGGCACAGATAGCCCGCCGTCACTACGGCAACCCCGACTATTGGGTATATATCTACGAGGCAAACAAGGATCAGATCGTTAATCCGAGTGAACTGCCGGCAGGTATTGAGCTGATCATCCCGGATTTGTCGGAGATCCTCAATAAAGAGAAAAAGAAATAAGCCGCTTGGAGCGGCTGAGTGCCGGCTGTTTTGAACAGCAAGCGCCAATAATAAAAGCAGTGCGGCGAGCACTGCTTTTATTATTATATCCTTTGGATTGAAACCAAATGGTGTGTGTATCTGCCTTGTGGATGATCCGGGTCGGCTTGTTCGACGGAGAAGATTCCTGTTTCATCCAGTTTCTCTACCTTCACGCGCCCCGAACAATGGATGAGGGTGACGGGTGATTGTTCATTGGTGTCTGCTGATTGAAGGATGATGCCCACATGGGAGATTTTTCCGTCCTCATGGTCGAAGAACACGAGGTCGCCGGGTTTGGCTTTTTGGAGGGAAGCGATGTTCTTTCCGCAACGTGCCTGCTGACTTGCATTGCGGGGCAGGTTCTTGCCGAAGAGACTCATGATGATTTGGGTAAAGCCGGAACAATCCATTCCCATGGCGTTCTTTCCTCCCCAGAGGTACGGTACATTGAGGAAGAACCGCACTACCTGCATCAAGTTCTGCGGACTCATTTCAAGGGTTTTTTCTGCCACCATACCGGGGTCGATACGGAAACCGACGCCGAGTACCTCAAAGTGTCCGATCCGCGCGCCGTTGGCGTTTTGCGACCGGTAATTGGTCAGTTTCGTGCCGGCACTCAGCGGAATCGTCTGCCCGTTATTCTCGCTGACCGCATACGCCATAGGCATTGCAACCATCGCCGCCTCTTTGAGCGCATTCTTATAGGCAGTATAGTCCTTGCCGGCGATGGGCGAGATCATCTTCGCATCCACGTAGCCTTCCTGACCATCCGCCTCCAAGCGCACGTAGTACCACTTAGGAGGGAGATTGGTATCCGCCGGTTCGCGGCTGATGATCTCGCACAACTCCCCGAAGAGCATCTGGGTCTCCTGCTCCGCTCCCTCGCGCGCTTCCGAGCGCACAGGAACGATACTATGTAATGAGAGAGAATTCACAATTCACAATTCACAATTCACAATTCACAATTCACAATTCACAATGCACAATGCACAATTACCACACCTCCTGCGGATGGTGATTATCGGTCCGTGGATAGTCGATAGAATAATGCAGACCGCGGGACTCTTTGCGTTCCAGGGCTTGACGGGTGATGAGATAACCGACGTTGATCATATTACGCAATTCGCAGATGTCTTTGGTTGCCTTCACTCGGCGGAAGAGGTCTTCGGTCTCTTCGTACAGAAGATCCAGACGTTCCCATGCTCTTCTCAAACGCAGATCCGACCGCACAATACCGACGTAAGTGGACATAATCTGCCCCACTTCTTTGACGTCCTGTGCGATGAGGACACGCTCTTCGTTGGAGAGGGTACCTTCGTCATTCCATGCCGGTACAGCGGTGTTGAAATCATAGTCTTCGATCACGGAGAGGCTGTGTTTAGCCGCCGCGTCGGCATAGACCACCGCTTCGATAAGGGAGTTGGACGCCAGACGGTTTCCTCCGTGGAGACCTGTGCAAGAACACTCGCCTACGGCATACAAGCGACGGATAGAGGACTGTCCGTCCAGATCGACCTTGATACCTCCGCACATATAGTGGGCGCAGGGAGCAACCGGGATATAGTCCTTGGTGATGTCTATGCCGATAGAGAGACACTTGGCATAGATATTGGGGAAGTGATGTTTGGTCTCCTCGGGGTCTTTGTGGGTTACGTCGAGGCAGACGTGATCGATCGCGTGGATCTTCATTTCGTTATCAATCGCGCGCGCAACGATGTCACGCGGCGCGAGGGAGAGACGCGGATCGTATTTCTGCATAAACTCCTCGCCGTTCGGCAGGCGGAGAATACCTCCGTAGCCGCGCATGGCTTCGGTGATGAGGTATGCCGGATGCGTCTCGGAGGGGTTAAAGAGAGAGGTCGGATGGAATTGTACGAACTCCATTCCCTCTACCTGTCCTTTGGCGCGATAGACCATCGCTATACCGTCTCCTGTAGCTATTTCGGGGTTGGTGGTGGTAGCATAGACAGCCCCCGTTCCGCCGGTAGCCATGAGGGTGATACGGCTCAGATAGGTGTCGATTTTCTGGGTCTCGGGGTTCAGGATATACGCACCGTAGCACTCAATATCCGGAGTGCGTCGGGTGACACGTACGCCCAAATGATGCTGGGTGATGATCTCCACGGCAAAATGGTTCTCCAAGACCTCGATATAGGGGTTATGGCGGACGGCTTCCATCAGTCCGCGCTGGATCTCAAAGCCGGTGTCATCCGCATGGTGAAGGATACGGAACTCGGAGTGTCCTCCTTCACGGTGGAGATCAAAGGTGCCGTCCTCTTTCTTGTCGAAATTAACGCCCCAATTGACGAGTTCTTCGATTCCGCGCGGCGCATTTCTCACCACTTGCTCCACAGCTGCGGGGTTACTTAACCAATCGCCGGCGACCATCGTGTCGTGAATATGTTTCTCGAAATCATCCACCAACAGATTAGTGACGGATGCAATGCCGCCTTGTGCTTTCGCAGTATTGGCTTCATCTAAGGTTGTTTTGCAGCAAAGCGCAATTTTGTACTTTCCTGACCGCGCCACTTTGAGCGCAAAACTCATACCGGCTACACCACCGCCGATAATCAAAAAATCATAACTTTTTGTCATTTCATCAATACCTTTTGGTCATTAAGACCTATTGCGGCTACAAAGTTACTGCTTTTTGCGCAAATACGCAAATTTTTGATTTTTAATTTTTCATTTTTAATGTTTTTTGGCCATTTATCACGCTTTACAGAGTGCAAAGACCGAAAATTTAGCACCTCTGAAGCGTTTCATGGCTTTCAGACAGGCCTTGGATGTCTCTCCGGTAGTGATGAGGTCATCGACGAGCAAAATATGCTTATGGTACATCTGTTCGGGATAGCGGACATCAAACGCGTCGGCTACATTCGTCTTGCGTCCTTCGCCGGATTGCAAGGCTTGTTTGGGTGTATCCCGCACACGCAACACATGGTCTGTGTCCACCGGAATACCGGTTACTTCACTGATTCCGCGGGCGATAAACTCCGATTGGTTATATCCCCTTTCGCGGAAACGTTTGGGGTGCAACGGCATAGGAATGATCACATCTATGCCATCGAAGAATCCGGCATACAGGAACTCCATCGCGGCTTGTCTGCCTAAATGAAACCCTATCTCCGGCCGGTCGGCGTATTTCATGCGGTGAATCAAGTCCCTTATGGGGTGCTCTTTCTCATAGAAGAGATAAGCGGCGGCATGGTCCAGGTGCATCGTTTTGCGGACGGCGGAAGGGGTGTTGGTTATTCCGAGGAGTGCTCCTTCCGTTCCGTTTTGCGGGATAGCTGCCTGCTCCGTACGGGGTAACAAACGCAGGCATTCGTCACATAGAATGCCTGCGTTGTATTCTCCTATATATCGCGCGCATAACGCGCATGTACGAGGATAGATAAGACTCGCTATCACTCCCATTATTGAGTAGCCGAGCGTGTTGTGCAATTACTTGCGGCAGTTCTCCTTGCTCTGGAAAGTCTGCTGCTTGGTAGCTTTCGTACCCGGCATGCTGCTGGCATATTGCTCAAGCACGGCATCCGAATCAACACCAGAGCCCCAGTAATAGAACTCTTCGGTCTGACCGCTTTCATACTGGAGAGTGATCTTCCAACATTGGGTCTTATTGGGGTCACAAGAGGTAAATGCGAGTGCTGTCATAGCTACTACGCATGCAATTAAAAGTTTTTTCATTGTCGTGATGGTTTTTTAGTTATTATAATGTTACTCCGTTTTTGAAGATAGCTATCTCATGGTAGCCGTTCTTCTCGTTGTTGGTTCTGGTACCGTTGGCTACCGCGATGACGAAGTCCGCAAAACGCTTTGCCACTTCCTCCATCGGTTCGCCGTCGGCAATGACGCCGGCGTTGAAATCAATCCAATTCGGTTTGTTCTTATAGAGGTTCGTGTTGGTGGAGATCTTCATGGTCGGTACATATGTACCAAACGGTGTACCGCGTCCGGTGGTGAAGAGTACCATGTGACATCCGCAGGAAGCGAGTGCCGTGGAAGCCACGAGGTCATTACCCGGCGCAGAAAGGAGGTTCAGACCTTTCACCTGGAGGCGTTCGCCGTAAGGCATCACGCCGCGTACAAGGGATTTGCCGCATTTCTGCGTGCAACCGAGTGCTTTGTCCTCGAGGGTAGAGATACCACCGGCTTTGTTACCCGGAGACGGGTTTTCGCCCACCGGCTCACCGTGCGACAGGAAATAGTCCTTGAAGTCGTTGATGAGGGAAACGGTCTGGTCGAAGAGGCCTTTGTTCGCACAGCGGTCCATAAGGATCGTCTCTGCGCCGAACATCTCCGGTACTTCGGTCAGCACGGTCGTACCGCCTTGTGCTACGAGCCAGTCGGAGAGCATGCCGAGTAACGGGTTTGCGGTAATACCGCTGAATCCGTCCGAACCGCCACATTTCAGACCGACGCGCAGTTCGCTCAGCGAGATCGGCTCGCGTTTGTCGTGCTGGGTCTTGGTATAGAGCTCGCGCAGGATAGGCATGCAGTACTCCACTTCGTCGCCCTCGATCTTCTGGGTCGTAACGAATTTAATGCGCTCTTCGTCGATCTCTCCGCAGAACTGTTTGAATACATCCGGCTGATTGTTCTCGCAACCGAGAGAAACGACGAGGATTGCTCCTGCGTTCGGATGATGGATCATGTCGCGGAGGATCTTCTTGGTGTTCTCGTGGTCATCGCCGAGCTGCGAGCAACCGTAGTTATGGGTGAAGGCGAAGATGTTGTCCGCACCGGTCTCCTGACGAAGACGCTCGGCACATTTCTGGATAATACCGTTGACGCAGCCTACGGTCGGGATGATCCACACTTCGTTGCGGATACCCACTTGTCCGTCTTTGCGGCGGTAGCCCATGAAGGTGCGTCCCTCGTCGGGGATGTTGAGAACGACCTCTTTGGGGTGATACTCGTATTCCAAGAGCCCCGCGAGGTTCGTTTTGATGTTGTTCTCGTTCATCCACGAGCCGGCTTTCTTCGCCTCTTTCGCATGACCGATCGGGAAACCGTACTTGATGACGTTCTCGCCCTCAGCGAGATCGGTGATGGCTATTTTGTGTCCGGCAGGCACGTCCTCGAGGACTGTGATTTGCTTGCCGTCCACTTCAATAACCGCACCGGCGGTTTGCGGTTGTATTGCTACCACCACATTATCCGCCGGATTGATTTTTAAGACATTAGTCATAATAATTTACGATTTACAAATTTACGATTTACGATTTATGTACGATTGTCCGCTACGCGGGATTTACGATTTACGTTGCTGACAATCATCTAATTCCTTCAATCGTCAATCAATCGTACCTCGTCAATCGTCCAATCGTCAATTAAAAGAGGCTTTTGATTTTAGCGATGACGTCATCTACTTTGTCCACAGCGAGCATAGCCTGCACGGTATTGAGCATGCCGATAGACTCGATGGAGTTGAGGTAGAGTTCAACAAGGTCGGTGAGACCCGGGATCTTATTGAGGTCCTCTTTAGACTCTTTCCAAATGATGTCGGTAGCGCCGAGCACGCCTTCAGCCACTTTGCGGGTATCGCCGGTAGCCCAGAGTTCTTTCAAGAGGTCCATGATCTCCTGTGCATCGTTCGGTTGGATCGGAGCTCCGTCCTCACGAACACCGCCCTTGTAGTACTCGATGATAGCAGCGAGACCGAGAACGAGGCCTTTCGGCAGTTCGCCCTTGCGCTCCAGATAGGTCTTCAATCCCGGCAGGTCGCGTGTCTCGAATTTCGGGAAGGAGTTGAGCATGATCGATGTTACCTGGTGATCTACGTACGGGTTGTTGAAACGCTCCAATACGCTCTCGCCGTAAGCCTTCAGCTCTTCTTTCGGCAGGTTGAGGGTCTCGAGGAGCTCGTCGAACATCACTTTGTGGATATACTTGCCGAGGATCTCGTGGTTGCAAGCGTCGCGAACGATGTTCACGCCGGAGAGGTATGTTACCGGTGAAAGCACGGTGTGAGGACCGTTGAGGAGGGTTACCTTACGCTCGTGGTACGGTTTCTCGCTCTCGGCGATGAGGACGTTCAGACCAGCTTTATTAGCCGGGAATTCCGCCTCGAGTTCAGCGATAGACATATTCTCCGGTTTCTCGATTACCCAGAGGTGGAAGATCTCAGCCTGTACAACGAGGTTGTCGTTGTAGCCCACTTTCTCCTGGATCTCTGCGATGTCTTTGCGGGGGAAGCCCGGTACGATACGGTCCACGAGGGTAGCGCAAACGTAGTTGTATTTCTCAAACCACTCTTTGAATCCTTCGTAGTCTGCTCCGAAATCGTCTTTCCAAAGCTCGATATACTTGCGGATGCAGTCTTTGAGGTGGTGACCGTTGAGGAAGATCAGCTCACACGGCATGAAGATGAGACCCTTGGTCGGATCGCCGTTGAAGGTCTTGTAGCGGCGGAAGAGGAGCTGAACGAGTTTGCCCGGATAGGAAGAAGCCGGTGCGTCGGTGAACTTACAGGAATCATCGAAAGTGATACCTGCCTCGGTGGTGTTCGAGATGACGAAACGGATTTCCGGTTGCTCAGCGAGTGCCATGAATGCCCAGTTCTGCGAATAGGGGTTGAGCGCACGGCTGATGACATCAATACGCTCCAACGAGTTTACTGCCTTGCCGTCCAAACGACCTTGGAGGTTCACGTGATACAAGCAGTCCTGTCCGTTCAACCACTCTACCATACCTTTGTCGATCGGCTGAACAACAGCTACCGAACCGTTGAAGTTCGTCTTTGCGTTCATGTTCCATACAATCCAATCCACGAAAGCGCGGAGGAAGTTACCCTCGCCAAACTGAATGATCTTCTCGGGAGCAACGCTCTTCGGCGCGGTCCACTTGTTCAATGCTTTTTTTGCCATAATGATATGTATATTTAATGATTAAATGATTTTGCGGCTACAAAGGTACTGCTTTTTTTTGACATATGCAAGAAAAAGCGCAAAAAAATGCGCTTTTTCTCGATTTTTTTAGGAGGCCGGACGATACTATCGCCCGGTTTATATGAACGCTCGCCGATATGGGGGGATCAAATGTTCCAAAATATTCCAAAAAGAAAAATTAATTTTGGAACATTTTGAAACGTTTTGGACTTAAAGAAAAAAAACAGTTCATTAAGCAAAATCGCTTTTTTTCAAAAAAAAATGCCTAAAAACTTGCATATGTGCAAAAAATGTTGTACCTTTGCACCCGATTTCGCAAAAATTGAACTTATATGTTACTTTTTTAGCGAAAGGAAAGATGGCAGAGTGGTCTATTGCGTCGGTCTTGAAAACCGAAGTACTGAAAGGTACCGGGGGTTCGAATCCCTCTCTTTCCGCCTAAATGAAAAAGGGTCTCCACACGGGGACCCTGTTTCATTTAATGAGAAGGACAGGGAGAATCACGCGCGGAGTTGTTATTACTCGCGGAGTTGTTCGATGTCTTCATCGCCGGTGGAGATGATGATGAACTCGACACGACGGTTCTTGGCACGTCCTTCTTCGGTAGCGTTGTCCGCAATAGGCTCGGATTCACCCTTACCATCGGCTTCGATACGGTCGGGGGCTACACCACGCCGGATGAGTTCGTCACGCACAGCGTTTGCACGTCCTTCCGAGAGGATCTGGTTCGCCTGAACGGAACCCACATTGTCGGTATGACCGGTGATACGGATCCCCACTTGCGGGTGAGATGCCATGAAAGCGGAGAGATCATCCAACGCCTCTTTCGACTCCGGCAGGATCGTCGTCTTGTTGGTAGCAAAGAAGAGGTTATGGAGTACCACTTTGGTACCTACCGCAATAGGTATATCGACCACCGGCGTATCGATGACCACAGGTTGCGGTTTGGGCGTAAGAGCGAGTTGGATCGTCTCGGTTACATCTTCTCCGGCGATAGAAGCGTCCTGCGAAGCGGGCAGGTATTGCTCGTTGGTGGCGGTGAAGGTATAGTCGCCATCCTTCGCGCGATACTTCAGATGGCCATTACGAACGGACTTGGTAGTTGTCTTGTTCTTGGCATGCTCGTAGATAGCGAGTGAAGCCGGAACAGGACTGCCCGTAGAAGCATCTGCGATATAGATATCGAAATACGACGGCAGCGGTTTCTCGGGTTTGGGCTGGTTGAGTTGGAAGAGGACGGCGAACTTGACTCCGACGAGGAGTGAATTAACCGGCTTGTTCGCAACTGCGAAATAGTCGTTGAAAGTCATCTGGCGGGGTTCGGCAACAGAGACCAGTGTGCCCGGCGTGGCTGACTGCTTGAAGCACGAAGTGACCCCATAGTCCGCAAAAACGCCCACACGGTAAAGGATTTGGGGAGTGGTTTGAGCTTGTTTGCCTTTGTTTGAAGTGGTAGAACGCTTCGCGTTGGAGGTACGGCCTTTACCTTTGCCTTTTCCCTTTCCTTTGCCCGTCGTTTGGGAGGACTTGTCGAAGAACGAATTGAGAACCACGCCGAACTCGGCGGACACTTGCGCATTGACGATATTCGACGCCCAAGGGAAAGAGGCTTTCTCGGTAGATGTATAGGCGTCGTGTACCGGCACGGTATGGATATTACCGATGAGATAGGGGTCGGTAAGGTACGTATTGACCTGCGCCGTAGTGGAGGCGGAGTGCATCAGCGGCAATCCGATCCGCGCGCCGGCAAGGAAATAATAGCGGTCGGAGAAGACCATACCTGCCTGAATAGGTATATTCACCTGTCCCATGAGCTGAGTCGCTTTGTAGGACTGGAAATCGAAATGCTGGGTCATGCTGAGTCCGGAAGGCAAGCCTTGCGTGTAAGGGGTCTCCAACACGAAAGGATTAGCCACCGACGTATTGGAAAGCATCGCGAACTCCAAGCCGGTATGGACGATGAGTTTGCGGTAATTCCACTCGTATCCGACTTGCAGTTTGCCACCGACGAGTCCTGCCGAGCGCCCTATATCGGAGTTATTGAGCAGCGCGGAATAGCCGACTCCGGCTTCCGCGGTGATGAAATGACGGCTCTCACGCTTCACATTCGCCCCCAGCGGAAGCGTCATCAGCAGTAATCCTATGAGTAATCTATTTTTCATTGACCTTACCTCCTTGTACATTGTACATTATCCCATTGTATAGAATATAAAGTTGTCCGTTGCGAAGGAATTTACGAGCGGGAACGGCGTCGTCTGTGTTATCCGTCTTTGTTCCGGAGCCTTTCTGAATGGTGATGAAATAGCGATAGAATGTACACGTCTCATCTGTCGGCACAACAGCTATTACATTATCTATTGCCCCTACCGGTACGGTGTAGTAATCATCCACTTGGTACGGCAGATTCGTCTCTTGGATCGTGATAGGTGACATATCAATCGTGTCACTGGCTAAAACGCTGAGCGTGAGGGTAATGGTACTATCGCAGCCTATTTCCGCCAATCCTACACGTTTAAAGGCTTTGCTATTGCCGGGTTTATTGGGCAGTTCGCTTGCAGAGAGAGAGAATCCGTGTCCTTCGTAGCTCTGTTGTCCGGCGCAGATTTGGTCGGACCACTTGTAGTTCTTTGAGCAGCGCTCAATCGTAACGGTGTATCGTTTGTAGGAGCAACCGGTCGTATTCACCACGGTATCGAAAATGCCGTCCGGCGCATCAACAGGTACGGTATAATACGCATCCTGCTCATAGGGCAGTTCGTCACGCGACAAGTATATCTTGGTGGACTTAGCCGTAGTGTCATTCTTTTGCATCGTCAGCGTGAGCGAGATAACGCTGTCGCAGCCCTGAGCATTGATGCCCGTACGCTTATACTGCTTGCTATTGGATAATGCCGGCATGTCATCAGCGGCAATGGTAAAGCCATAGCCCTCGTATCCTCCGTGTCCTTCGCAGACGATCTGCGCAAAGGCATACGGCGTCCGGCAGTTGGTAACGGTCACTTCGTAGCGATGGAATGTGCAACCCTCTCCTGCTTTTTCAGTGTGTTCGTAGAAACCGATAGGCGTATTGGCAGGAACAGTATAGTACGTGTCTGCTTCGTACGGCAGGTCGGTATAAGCCACCTCAACGGGCACGATGATGGTATCGCCTTTGGTGACGTTCAATGTGAGCGTGATGATACTGTCGCGTCCCTCAGCATCTTTGGAGGCGCGCACGAAATCCTTGCTGCCTCCCGGTGCCGGTAAGGAGCCGGCGGAGAGGCTGAAACCGTAGCCTTCATAACTCGTTGCGTCTTCACATATCGCATCGACGTACACCTTTTCCACAGGTGGTACTTCTACAACGACAGCAGTGATCAGACCCAGATTGTAATTATTGACATCGATAAACTCCTGCCATTCGCCGCCTGTCTCACGATAACGCAGTTCGACGGTATATGTGCCGGCTACTTGCTCCAGTGGTCCGGAGAAAGCGCCTTCGAGTGTCTCGTTGGTACCTACATGTACGGCTTTGGTAATACGTCCTTTGATAAACGAAGACTGATAGAAGGACAGCTGTATTTCTCCGTCAAACGCAGCGCCGGTATTACGGATAGCGTAGTGCAGGTTCGCGTTATGGCGCGGTACACTGTCATTACGGTCGAAGTGAATCGTATCGGTCAGCGAGAGGTGGTAATCCGGATCATACAGTTTGAATGACAAGGTGCCGTAGGATGCCGGTGTGAAGTCGTGCCATGAGTCGCTTGAGCCCGCACGCCAGCATAATTTCATCTTATATTCCGTATCCAGTTTCAGCGAGGAAGCGAACGTCTGCTGCAGAGCCGAATTGAATGTCTGGTTATAGCGGATAACGACCGAGTCGCTGATTTCATATTGTCCTTTCGCGAAATCTCCTTGGTAGATACGTGCGGATATGTCGCCGCGGAATGTGCCACCGGTATTTTTTACAGCAAACGAAACGGGGATACCGGACTTGGGAATCGAGTCCGTATTAGTGCCTTGCGGGAAAGCCAATGCCTTCGTGAGCGTCAACACCGGCTCTGCATCGTTGGCCATGAAAGAGACATTCGTACTTGACAGAATCAGTGTGCGGTAGTAATCATCCTCGGTACACATCATCCGCATCCAGCCGTAGTTGGCATCCTTATAGACGCAGCAAAGATGGTACGTACCGGCAGCCACAGAGGATGGTATTTTGATACTACTGAGCGTAGCAGCACCGGTACGATGGTATCCGGCATTGAGTGAATAGTTATCCACCTGCTTGAGCACCGTAACCACTTTCGTCTCATCCTCGTCGTACAGCGCCACGCCATACGAACCGCTGAAATTCGTCATTCCGTAGTTCTCCAATTGGGTGATAGAAACCGAGAAGGCCGTACTGCGGCTGAAGGACTCGCTGCTGACGGTAAAATTCGTGGTAGCCAACTGCGGGATGGCTTTCGGCGTACCGGACTTCGCCGGCTGGAGGCCGATGAAGAAGGAAGTACCTTTGTTGTAACCTTTGGTCGTACCGCCGATACCCTGCGATTTGCCGGGGTTAAGCGCCGTGAGGAGGTAATAGCCGTCGTTGGAACCTCCCCATCCCCAGTTGATATGGAAATAGCCTCTGTTGTCGCATCCGTCGCAGACGAACGCGTGTCCGCCTTCGTCGTTATGACCGCTGACTATCACCGGTCTTTGGGCTTTCAACTCTGCCGCAATGATAGCATTGAGGCTGTCGGCGGGGTACATCTTTTTCTGGATACGCTGGTAGTTGGCGTCATAGCCGAAATAGTCTTTCAGCGCCACAGGCACTTTCTCGGTATAAGCGCCGGAGGATTGTCCGTAGCCCATATCGATGGACACGCCGCAGTGGTACATGAGCGTAGCCACGGCACTTGCCTGCTGGGTGGTATAGCCGGATTTATAGGAATCGATCATCGACGCCCAGTTATAGGTCGTCTGACCGAAATTAGCGCTGAGCGTAGCCGATTTGCCGACGGGGTTGGTGCAGACCCATAAGTACTGGTGCGAGCCGGTACCCATATTGGGGTGCTTGTGATAATACATCACCTGCGCCATAGCCGTAGCCACACATCCGGTAACGCACTTTCCGCCTGTTTCGTTATAGAGAGGAGCCAGGTCGTTATAGGGCGAGGACTGATTCCACGTAGAGGAGAGGAGGGGGGAGACAGAGACACCCCCCCGGCCCCCTCTCAGAGGGGGAAATAAGGGATTGGTGATTTGAGACAGTTCTTCCTCGTAACATTGCATCCAATATCGGAACTCAGGGGAGAGGTTATCCGGGTCAAAAGAGGCTTGATCGCTATATCCGAGTACTTCGGGCAAGCGGTCATCCGCTCCTACAAGCACGAATCCTCCGCGCGTATTAACGGCATAGTACGCCGCAGCGGAATCTGCGATAACCGATGAGGCTTCGCTTGCTCTCGCACGCATCCGGGATGCGCCTTGAGGGGTTGTAAACTGCGAGGCTATCGTCAATGCCTCCTGCGGCGTACGGACGCCCGCTGACAGCGCCAGCGCTATACCTAATAATCCGATGATTCCGATTTCACGTTTCATAACTCTATAAACTTGAAACTCTCAACTCTAAACTATCCACTTTCGACTTTATTTGGCAGATAGCCCGAAACCAATCGGGCTATCCGAATTAAGACATTACTTCAGCGCCGCCTTGCTATTCACAATTTGGCCGCTCTTCATAATGGAGCGAAGCATATATACTCCGGTCGGGAGCGATTTAGCCTCTTTGTCACTACGTATGGTCGTGATCTTGTGGCCAAGGAGATCATATACCTCGATGGACTCTACGGCATCGGTGATGTGGATGATACCGAAGCCTTGTTCGTGGATCGTTACCGTGTACGCGATGAACTGACAATCGCCCGGAATCTGAATCACTTCCTCATATACTCCTACCGGTGTGCCCGCAGGAATAGTGATGAACTCGTTCACCTGATACGGCAGTTGGTCCTCGTTGATCTCGATCGGGTCAAGATAGGTGGTGTCACCTTTGACGGTGAGCGTCAGCGTGATGATCGAATCGCAACCGGCGGCATCCTTGGAGGTACGTGTGTACTCTTTGCTTTGTCCGGCTACCGGCATTTCGGAAGCCTTGATATCAAAGCCATACTCCTTGTAATCCGAGCCTACACAAGCCTCATCGGTCAGATCCGCATAGATCTCGCATGCGATAACCGTGATGATATAGCGGTTATACATACATCCGTTACCCTGTTTGATTACCTCCGGCTGGACACCGACAGCAGCACCGGCAGCGATGATAGTATCACCGTTAGCGATGAACGGCAGTTCATTCTTCTGGATCGTCTTCTCTACATCAATCGTATCCAGTTTGCTTACGGTCAATGTGAGGGTAATCAGACTGTCGCAACCGGCAGCGCTTCTGTTGGAGCGGAAGAAGTCCTTGCTCTCGCCTGCAGCCGGCATAGAGTCGGCAGGCAGGATGAAGCCGAAGCCTTCATATCCCTCTCCGTCGCAGACGCGACCCTTGTACGAGAAGCTATTGGAGCATTGGGTTACGGTGATGATATAGCGGTTGTAAGCGCAATTGCCAGCCGGCAGGATTACCTCCGGTTGGATACCGAGCGGTGCACCGGCAGCAACGATAGTCTCGTTCTGCGCGATGAACGGCAGTTCGGAATTAAGCACCTCTTTCACTATATCATTCGTATCCGGCAGCTCAACGGTCAAAGTGAGCGTGATGATGCTGTCGCAACCGCCTGCTCCCATGCTGGTACGCGTGAGTACGGTATCTTTGTCTGCCTTGGCTACAACGAAGCCGTAGCCAGCGTAGTCCGAACCGATGCATATCATGTCGGTGAACTTGTACTCTTCGGAACACTGAACGATGTTGTAGCGGTAGCGATAGAACGCACAATCCTTCTCCGGATTAACCACAACAGCCTCGTGTACGCCGAGCGGAGTATCTTCCGGAACGGTGTAGTAACGGTCGATCTCATACGGCAGCTGATTGTTCTTGATTTCAATCATCGCGTACTTGGTGGTATCCATCTTCATGACTTTGAGGGTCAGAGAGATGAGGCTGTCGCAGCCCTCCAGAGTCGTCTCGTGACGCTCATAGAGCTTGCTCTTACCCGGAGCCGGCATGTCTGCCAATGCAATCTGGAAGCCGTAACCCGAGTACTCGGAGCCTGCGCAGATCGAATCAACCGATGCGAAGGAAGCGGTACACTGCTCAACGAAGATGCTGTAGCTCGTGTACGAGCATGCGCCGTTGTTCGCCAATACTTTGGTCGGCTGATTGCCGAAGGCAACACCGGCAGCAACGATCGTCTCGCCCTGTGCGATGTACGGCAGTTCGTTGTTGAATACGGTGTCGTTGATGAACGCTGTGTCATTCTTGATTACCGAGAGGGTGAACGTGATGACACTGTCCACACCGGCCTCGTTCAAAGCGTGACGTGTATAGTTCTTGCTCGTGCCTGCTGCCGGCATGTCAGCTTCCTCAATCGAGAAGCCGAAGCCTTCGAAGCCGGTCGCATCCTCGCAGACAGCCGAAGCTTCACTGTACGCTTTGGTCTCCTGAATAATAGTTACGCTGTAGCGCTTGTACGAGCAACCGTCTTTGACAACCACGGTGTCGAATGAGCCGACAGGTGTACCGGCAAGGATCGTGAAGTACTCATCTACCACGAACGGCAGTTCGGTATTCTGTTTCGTTACGCTTGCTTTCGCGGTATCATTCGGGATGATCTCCAGCTTGAGCGTAATCGTACTGTCACAACCTTGTGCAGTCGTCTCGTGACGGATGAAGTTCTTGCTGAAGCCCGGAGCCGGCATGTCTGCTTTCTCAATCGAGAAGCCGTAACCGTCATAACTCATCTGGCTTTCGCAGATTGCATCGGTGAAGACGCTCGAAGCAGTACACTGGTTGATGGTAACCATATACTTATTGTATGAGCAACCCTCGTCGCCGAGTTTCACAACCTTCTCGAACGAGCCGAGCGGTGTGTTCTCCGGTACGGTGTAGTATGCATCTACCTCGAACGGCAGTTCGTTGTTCAGTATCTTCACAGGTACAGGCGTCGTGTCGTTCTTCGTTACCATCAGACGCAGCGTGATGGTACTGTCGCAGCCTTGTGCGGTGAGTTCATGACGCGTGTAGTCTTTATAGCTACCCGGAGCCGGCATGTCAGCTTCCTCAATCGAGAAGCCGTTATCGAGGTAACTCGTCTGGCTCTCACAAACAGCATCTGCGAAGTTATACGAAGCGGTACATTGGTTGATGGTAACAATATACTTATTGTACGAGCAACCGTTATCGCCGAGTTTCACAACCTTCTCGAACGAGCCGAGCGGTGTGTTCTCCGGAACGGTGTAGAACGCATCTACCTCGAACGGCAGTTCGTTGTTCAGTATCGTTACCGGAACATTCGTCGTATCGTTCTTCATTACCGTCAGCGTGAACGTGATATGATCACATCCGTCACCCTTCGGCTCATTGCGGTAGTACGACTTGAAGCTACCCGGAGCCGGCATGTCAGCTGCCTCGATTGAGAAGCCGAAGCCGTCGTAACTGGTCTGGTCTGCGCAGACAGTATCTTTATATTCGATCTGACTGCCGCATGCACTTACCATCACGATGTAACGGTTGTATGCGCAATCGGTACCCTTCTGCTTAACTACTTCGAACTGTTCTCCGACTTGAGCATCAGCAGGTACGGTGTACCATTCATCTACCTCGAACGGCAGTTTGGTAATCAGTATCGATACCGGAACATTCGTCGTGTCGTTGTGAGCTGTCAGGGTCAGTGTGATGACACTGTCGCAATTAGCGTTATCCATCGCATGACGTACATACTCCTTGGAAGCAAGCGGCGCAGGCAGGTCTGCTTTCTCAATCGAGAAGCCATATCCCACATAGCCGTCTGCATCCTCACAGATCGTCTCGTTATACGAAATGGGCTTTTCGCATTGAGCTACGGTGACGTGATAGAGGTTGAATGCACAACCGTCGATACGTACCAACTCATAGTAGTCCGCTCCAACAGCCGTTGTGGCAGGTACCTCATAGTAGTTGTCCACCGTGTACGGCAACATGGTATTGTCGATAGGAACATCAATATTGTTCGTATCCGCCTTGACTACCATGAGCGTCAGGGTCGTTGTACTGTCGCACTGATCGGCTGTACGGGTTACATTGGTAAAATCTTTGCTGGTTCCGGTTGAAGGCCATTGTGCTTTCTCGATGGAGAAGCCGTAGCCGTTATATACCTCATCCCCTTCGCAAACCTCTGCATTGTACTTCTTCTGTACGGTGCAGCGATTTACCAATACGTGATAGAGGTTGTATGAGCAGCCTTCTGTCCAGACAATCGTGTCGAACGGAGTGTCGATAAGGGCGTCAGCCGGTACCTTATAATAATCGTCTACCTCATACGGCAACTCGTTATTGGATATCGTTACCTGATTAGACGTCGTATCATTCTCCAATACCTTCAAACGCAGCGTGATGACGCTGTCGCAACCGGCCTCGTTCATCGCGTGACGTACATACGGCTTGGTGCTTCCAACTGCCGGCATTTCGTCAGCATTAATCGAGAAGCCGAAGCCCTTGTAACTCGTCTCGTTCTCACAGATCGTAACTAACGGAAGATTGATCTCTTCTTCGCATTGCTCGATCGTCACGTGATAGATATTGTAGTCGCAACCAACGTTCGTATATACCACGGTGTCGAATAAGCCGACCGGTGTACCTGCCTTGATGGTAAAGAGACCGTCTTCGGTAGTGAACGGCAGTTCGGTATTCTCCTTCGTGATATACTTGTCGTTATGAACGAGCGGACGTACATATAGGTTCAGCGTAGTCGTGCTGTCGCACTCATCGGCGGTACGATCATTGTTTTTGAATTCTTTTGTGTTTCCCGGAACAGGCAGTTGGCCTGCCTCAAGCGTGAAGCCATAACCTACATAACTTGTCTCGTTCGCACAGATCGTATCTGCGTAGAACGCATCGCGTGTACATTGCTTAACGGCGATATGATACAGGTTGTACGAGCATCCGACAGTCCATACAACGGTGTCAAATGCGCTTACCGGTGTATTCTTCTTGATCGTAAAGAACTCATCCACCGGATAGTCAGCATGCAGCAACTCGCTGTTCCATACGGCAACGGTGTCGATCTCGGTTGTATCGTTCGGTACAACGAACAAGCTGAACGTGATGACGCTATCGCAACCGATTTCGTTCATCGCGTGTCGTTCATAGGATTTGGCACTTCCTGCTTCCGGCATATCCGCTTTCTTAATGGAGAATCCGTAACCCTTGTAACTCAACTGGCTGTCGCAGATGCTATCCGCGAATGCATAAGGTTCGGTACACTGATTAATCTCCACATGATAACGGTTGAAGTTACATCCGTCTGCTTTAACAATGGTGTCGAAAGGAACACCGATAGCAGCTTTGGCAGGAATCGTGAAATATGGATCTACCACATATGAATCGGTATTCAGTTTCGATACCTGTATAGGCTCTTTTATTGTATCCGACTCCAGAACGGTTAGATAGAGATAAATCGTACTATCGCAACCATAAGAAGTCTTACCGGAGATATAATACGGCTTGCCTTCTGGGTTCGACTTCGTCAGTGATTGTCCTCCGAAATGGTAAACCTCGCCTTGACAAATCGTATCATATATCGGTTGAAGATCTGCCGGTTTGTGCGTGGTCAGCGTCAAAGCGACAATACTATCACAACCGGTGGCGGTGTTAGCTGCAAAGCGATAATAGGTACTATCCTTACCTCCGGCAATCGGTAAATCCTCTGCTTTGATGTTGAAGCCGTTATCATTATAATCAACACCCTGGCAAGCGCCATCTGAAATAGGATATTCATCCGTGCAATTCATACGTACGTTGTCGATGAAGATATAATGGAGGATATCCGATTTTTGATTGTTTATTGCCTCATGATAGAATGCAACGCGGATGTTTTGTCCGGCATATGCATCTAAGGATACAGACAGGGTCTTATACTCCGTCTCCAATTGTGCCGAGAAATCGGTTACATTGTCCATAGACCAAGAAGCCCCATTATCCGTAGATATGGCTACCATAAAGCGTCCTACCGGATTGATGGCAGTACCATCCAGACGGCAACGACGAGCGTCGAAACTGAGCGTTGCTTTTCCCTCAATCTTGAATTGTGGGGAAACAAACCAACGATAGTGCGGCGGAACAATCGAACCGGATGCACCACTAACCACATAGGACAACAGTTGTTTATAGTCGCCCATGGCCGGAACATCATTGGCTTTCCATACATAGGAAGTATTGGTTTCCAAAGCCGTCGTCTGCAATTCAGAGGCTCCTGCGCAAACAACCTCAATTTTAGCATCGCTTCGCAGGTTATCCCAGCAGGTGAGTTTAGCCTTGCTGACTTTCTTCAGACCACTGAAGTCTTCCAGTAACGGCAAGTCATATACACCGCAAACCGTTTGGAAGGTAACGGGGTTAGACCATTCGCTCTTATGTTCCTCATCGCATATTGCGCGCATGGATACCGTGTACAGAGTACCTTGCTGCAAACCGGTGAGCACATACGGGTTGGTAGTTACTTCAAACGGATCATTGTCATCCACTTTGATTTCCCACTTGTCTTCCGTACCGGCCAGCCAGTTAACGGTTGCTTGTTTCTCTTTCACTTGCGTGAACTCAATCTGCTGCGGAGTGATACAATCCGGCAGTTTGGTAAGCGAAACATACTTAACGTAAATCGCGTCGGAACCAGAGTTTCTGATAACAATGTTCTTGCTTGTTCCGCTATAGAGATTCAGCATCTTGTTGAATATCTCAACGATATACGGATTTCCATCACGATCCGAAGACAACTTATTCGCTGCATTGAATTGCGCCAATGCATGGAAACTACCGAAGTCAAGGATATTATCTATCACACCTAATTCAACACCACTAAGCGAAGTACCACAGAACAATCCGAGTTCCACATTAATTTGATTGAGCGGTAAACTTACCTCCGGTAATATAGCATAACCACCGACACCAAGTTTAAGTACAGACCACTCTTCTATATCCGAACTGCCGTCTGCCTGGTATCTTTTTGTAGTTACTGCGGCATTGGAGAATCTCCAGCATTCGGGTGTCTCAGCAAAGGTCTCCGTGTACGGAATATTCTCCGACTCACAAGGTGTACGGAAACGGCATTCCTCCCAAGGCGTCTCTTCACCTACGCAAAGCGTACGAACATAGAAACTATAATTCGTGGAAGGCTCCAGGCTGTTGATTAGGATTTGCTGTTGGTCGGTTGTGCCATATGCTACCTTATCGGCATCGTCAATGCCGGCAGGGTTGTTGAGCTGTGCATAACGCGAAACAACATATTCGAAGTTCTTGCACTCACCTGCGAACCAGCTGAACGATGCTTGATCGGAAGCAACACTCTCCTGTTTGAGATTCGATACAGCAGTACATTCGTACTCCTTAATCTCTATCGCATCAATAGCCGCAGGTTTACCTGCCGTACCAAACGCATTGTTATACCATATGAATGCCAAGGTATAATCACCCGCTTGAGCGATATTGACTTTCGTCTCAAGAGTCGTCCAATCGGCTTCTTTCTGCACTTGGTAGAATACGCGGTATACATTATCCGTCGCATTATTACCTGTGCTATACTGATACGATTTTCCGTTGAGGAGATAGATGTTTTTATAATCAAAACTGGACGTACTATTGCCGCCTACTACACTTCCGGCCGGAACCAAAATAGCATACAAAGCATCTTGTGTCTGATTTTCTTCTGCATTACCCGGACTCTTGACACGAATAGATACGGTATGATTACCTGTCTTGCTGAAACGCACATCCCGCAGCGCCCATGCGTAACCGGATTTCAGGTTATATGCATACGAAGCACCATCATTAGTTACATACAGTGCTTTCTCTCCGGTTGCACCACAAGCCGCAGCATCACCGATGATAAAGTCATTGCCGGAACTCCTGCTAACAAAACTCCAAAGGTTTGCATTCTCATTTGCATCCGCAAAGTCATAACTATACGGTATAGAAGCAGGAGCATTTGCTGTCTTGGCAGAAACAGGTCCTACCCATGCCGCAGTCGCAGTGTTGGCACGAACATAGATGTCATACTCCGTGTTGCCGGCCAAACCTTTTATGGTATATACCTGCGCATCAATAATAGTACCCGTATATGACTTAGCCGGTTTATCAAACTCACCATGCTTGCCGTACGCTACTTGCCATGACTCAACACCCGGAGTTACTTCTTGGAAGGTGATCGATATCGATGTATCCGAAACAGCTACAGGAGCTAAACCGGAAACAGGGAGAGTAACTATTGCATCTTTGGAAATAATCAAGTTATCAATATAGACGGTCTTCCCCGTAGCCGGTTGCATGAACCGGATATATTGGAACTCATTATTAGAAGTATAACTTTCAACTTCGGATACTTTCAAATATACTTTTTCCCATGCAGTGGTTGTAGTAAATGTTTTGATGGTTACCACATCCTCGGCTGCCGTTGAAGTAGGAGTTTTAACAGCATCTATTTGCAATTGTGCTCCGGCCGTAGATCCTTTCATATCAAAAATGATAGTCAATTCCCTCGGACTGGTGATATCCAGTTTGGGTGTGATAATACCGGCAGGGTATTGTTTCGGGGGAGTACCCGTACTTGCAGTAGAGTACGTTACAGACAACCCGTTAGCACCATCGAGTTTAGCAGATGTGGATACTACAGGACCTCCCTTTTTACCATCACCAAGGTATTGCGTCCAACAATTCGGTACTTTACTAGTCGCATACGCCTCGAAATCATCCGAGTACGGCAGGGTTTGTGCGGTACCGCAACTGGTGCGGAACGAATATACCAAACTCCAATCGCTGAAGGTGCTTACATCGCATATCTTGCGCACGAATGCGTAGTATTGCGTATTGCTATTCAGCGTCAAATCTACGGTTGTTGCACCGTTGACTATTTGCTGAACAAGCGGTTCGTCGATATCGCCGTCCGGCGAAGCCAGCAGACGCACGTCAAACGATGCATCGGTTGCATCTGCCGTCCACGACAGCGTAGCGCCGTCTTCATCGATATTGCTTGCTTCTACATCAACCGGTTTTGCACATGCCGGGATATAATCGACGCAAAGGTCATCGATGTAGATCTTACCAACAGAAGAAGTTGTTCCAGATGTAGTAGGCAATATATGGATTGCAATATATCGACCAAACCGTCCCTTATCATCACCAGCATATTTCGACAGCGGATATGTGCGGTCATAAATAGCGGTTTGTTGCGTCAATGATTCGGAGCAATCCGGAACCGGGAAGAAGGTTGCAGCATCGGTAGGATCCAACATGATACCTATTTCAAAATTGTCCTTCTTCGATGCTGTAGTACCGCCAGTCCTAATCTTCATGGAAACTTGCAGTTTGGACATGTCTTCTTCTGCAAATAGCGGCAAGATCAGATAGTTGTTGTCCGCAACCTTTTCCTGTGCAAGAGCTACGCCTTGTGTTGTCATCGGCGGTGATACCTTATAGGAGAACGCTGCTTGTTTCAAGTCGCGGGAGTCTCCCACGAAGGAGATACACTCGTTACCAGGAATAACATCGTTATTACTGTAATTATCGAAGTTCCATGTAGCCGGCAATGCCAAAGGCGAGCACGCTGTATGCAATAATGTCGGCACACTCCACTGACCTACATTATCACCTTTCTTCGACTGTACATACACATAGTAATCCGTATCGTCATATAGGCCGTCCAACAAATGACTATTCGTTGTAACGGTTGTTGCCGGAAGGATGTTACCATCTTGCGTCTGAGGATCTTTCAAGATACCGTTGCTAACCTTGATACGCCATTCGTTTTCGCCGTTTACGGCTTGCCATGTAGCAACAGCTGACTTGTCGGATACACTATTGAACGTAATATCTTTCACACGACCGCAATCAGGAATAGCAGAAATCTTCACATTGTCAATAGCTATATATGTAGCCTCTTTCTTATTTAGATTACTTGCATCGCTATTCTGCTGAATGGCAATCTGTGTTCCCGAACCAGTGTATTTGCTAAAGTCAAACTGGAACTCGTACCAATCGGTCTTCGTCTTTACCATGAACGAATCGATAGCAATGAAGTTATCGCCTTCCATTACGCCAACAAGGGTAAAGGTCTGATAGTTGATATATCCGGTTCCCTGTGCATATAAACTCAATTGCAAATTCTTAACAGGTTGATTGAAGACCGGGAATATCAACTGGCTGATTTTCTTGGAAGTAGTTGTCTTCAATTGGAATGCAAGACCATCCAATGCTCCTGCTGCACTGCTCTGTACATTCTCTACATACGGCTGAGAGGTAGAGCCGGCGATAGAGTAATATGCAGGCAATGTATTTTTCGTGTCACTACCTTTTTCGTAATTGTTGAAGGTCTCAACAAACGGCAGCGACCATGTACCGGTAGCGGTCCAGAAAGCATCCGATGCCCAGAAACCTTTTTCCTCACCTACCTGCGCCTGCACATATACAAAATACTGTGTAGAGTGAGTTAAACCGGTAATGGTAGTCGGTTTTGAGGTTACCGTTAACGATTTGAACGGCTCATCTACATCCGGGTCATTGGGCTTGGATGTAAATACTTTGACATTCCACTTGGTTGCGCTACCATTCTCCGTCCAACTCAGTTTAGCAGATGTCTGCGAAATCTCTGATATAGAAAGACCGGTTATCACTTGCGGACCACTGCTCTTTACTATATAGAGATTGTCAATACTGAAGTAGTTGTTCAAACCGGCTATTGTCGTCTTGGTAGAGTCAGAATAGAAGACAATGTACTTACCCGTTACACCTGCCGGCATCTTAACGATAAACGTTTCAGGAGTCTTCCCAGCAGAGCAACGAACGGAAGCCACTCTCTGTACACCATCTACACGTTTCGCGGATGTTGCTTTGATATCCGAAGGATTGCTCACTACACCTATCTGCAAACGACCATATTTGCTATTATCAACAGGATAGTTAGCACCGGTAGAAGTGCTATTATAATATCCAGTGAAAGTGAGCGTCACATCCTTAGCATCCACTCCTTCCAGTTCGGGCGTAATCACATAACCACCGTTTTGCGCTAAAGTGTTTGTCTGATAGAAATACAATTGCGGAGCAGATACTCCATATGGCGGGTTTGCGATAGTATCACTTTTATCTACGGTCAGATAGGGCACATACGCATATGTTCCTATGGAAGTTTGATTGACATTACCTTTTGTCCATCCCTTAGGACCACGAGTTGCCACTTTGCCGATCACTTCACCGGAGAAATCCGTGAAGAATGGTACAGACAACGTGCTATTGGTGGTTGCTATATTCTCTTCCCATATCTCCTCACAAGCAGGAGTGACATAGAAATAATAATCCGTAGCTACTTTCAGACCGGTTGCATTAAAGCTCTTACCCGTTACGCTCTTATTCGCCACTACATCGCCGTTCTCGGTTGTAGGATCAATTTGCTTTGTTGCTACTTTTACACGGAAAGTATTCGTAACAGTTGACGTAGTTTCCCATGTCAGTTTGATAGAACCGGAAGTGGTCTCGGTAGTAAGATTATGAACTTCACCGCAGGTTCCAATCTCGTCAATCGAGATGTCGTCAATGTATGCTACGCACACAGAAGAGCCTGCTCCATCATTATTATCGGTGCTTGCCGTAGGCATCAGATTGAGGACAAGGTAACGTGCAGTGCCTGTATATTTATCCAACTTGATGGTATATTTCGTCCATACATCGGGAGTTGTAACCAGCACAGAGTCAATCAGCGTAATATTCTCGCCAAATTGTTTGCCTTTATCCAAATCTTTGGTTTGAGACTTTGCGGCTCCAACACGAACATATACACCTGCCTTGGATGGCATATATGCCCAGAAAGTTATCTTTAGATCCTTGAGAGTTTGCGGCATAGCCGGTAACATAACATAACCTCCGTTCTGCACAGTAGTTGTAGACAATAGATCCGTTATTAACTTCAAGGAAGCAGACTTATACGCTGATTCTCCATGTCCATAAGCAGTGCTTACGAAAGGAACATTGACATCTCTTTCTTTATCATAGTATGAATATTCCGGTTTATCGGATGAATGATTCGGATTCATACCGCGCGCTCCTGCCAACCATCCTTCCGGAATGGCATTCACGTCATTGGTATAGAAATCTGCATCAAAACGGTCGAAGTTCTCAGAGAAAGGTATCGTGACCGATTTGCTTGTGGTAAATTCAATGGCACTGGTCCATTCGCTACTACCGCAACCTGCAGTTACATAGGCATAGTACGTTGTATTGGGCAGCAAGTTAGTAGCCGTATAAGGATTAGTAGCGGCGGAACCGGCATACTCACCTTTCGATGCATCTGCTTTGCCTAATAAGTCTTCCGGATCGGAAAGCGGCTTGGTGGATAGAACAAGATTCCATTCCGAGGCATTGCCCGCTTCTTTCCATTTCAGTTTCGCAGAATTCGAAGTAATCTCACACGCTTCGGTAAATATGGGTTTGGGACATTCCGTTGCATTCTCAATACGGATATTGTCCACAAAGAGTCGGTTGGCTTTGTCATCATTGCCGAAGCGCAGAGCGACACACTTACCCGTTCCGGCATAACCGCTAAGCGATACAACGATCGATTCCCATGTACGGCCTTTCGGCAAATCAAGCGTTTTTACCGCCGTAAAACTCTCTCCGTCAGGACTCGTACAAACACCGATTGTTACGGTGCGTGCATAGGTATTACCACCATCCAAAGCTGCTGCCATGAACGAAATCTGGCAACCTTTGACATCAATAGCACTGCTCAGTTCCGGCAAAATAAAGTAGTTACTCTCGCCCTTAGCCGAATAGGATTTAAGGGACTTGGTACTGTTGTACGGGTACTCTGCCGAAACGGAAGTACCTATCAACGTGCAACAATTTGCTTCGCCGGATTCGAAATTCTCTGCATATGGTATGCTGACAGCTTCGCACGGGGTACGGAAATTCATCTCTGCCCAAGGCGATACATCGCCGTCACCGCAATCATATTGCAGGTAGACATAATAAGAGGTGTTGGGATTCAAATCCTCCAATTCGTAGTACTTTTTCTTCCATCCCGTACCCTTTTCATTTACGATGTCCGCACCTGCATCAAATGCAGTCAAAGGAGTACTGCTGACCAAAAGATTGTACTGAACGAACATAACGCTTTTACAATCATCCCAATAGATGGTCGTGCTTGTCGTCGTCAAGTCTTCGATTCTCAGACCTGTCGGAGTAGCTGCAGCTTCCGTTTTATTCTCTACAGCCAAACGATAGACGTGAGTTTCACCACCCAACTTATACGCACCGACGATAGCGATTTGCACGTTTTCCAGACCGGTAGGAAGTTCACCCTTCCAATTCACACTACCGTCCGTAGCAGCATCAAAAGTGGTCAATTTAGACCATGCTTCGTTTTGCGCTGTACGATACAGGATTTGGAGTTCATTCACCTTATCTCCGTTTAGAGCCAGTGAATAAGAGATAGCAACAGACGGTTTGTTGTCCAAACTGCTGATATTCAGCATCGGGCTAAACAAGGTGTCTACACCGTCTAAGAACGGTGCATTGAACCGGACAGAGCCTACACTGAAATCCCAGTACTCGCCTGCCGTCCAATTTGCCGGCTTGTTGCCACTTTCGAAACTCTCGTCGAGCACAGATTTTTGTGCTACCGCTGTCGTGATGCTCATTACCATAAGCGCTGTCATCAACAGCCAACGAGTAAAAAATCGTTTCATAAGCTTTTTGGTTTTAGTTAATAAATAAAGTTCACTAATACACCCTGGGCATTATAAGTCCGCCCATCGATTATGATGTATATATTGTTATTTTGTATCACTTTCTGTCTTGTCGGAGCCTGCGGGATTGAAGTTTGAGGGATTTTATAGGCGCAGGTTGCGAGGGGTCTTTCTTCTCCCTGTTGCAACAGTTCGACCGTATATTCGTCGTTAGGTTTCAGTTTGTTCTCCTCATAGAGGAAGGGTTCCGTTGCGCCTTCAATCAAAATGCCATTCTTGTACCATTGGTATGAAGCGAAAGTCAGTCCGCCGTTGTAGTCCGCATTGAGGATGCCCAATACATCATCCCACCGCTGCTGAATGAGGGTAGCGGAATAGCGGAGCGCCATTTCTGAGGTCAGTTCGACCGGCCCGTTATCCTTACTGTCAAAGCGCAAGGTGAAGGGGTAATAGCCCGGTTGGAGGTTTTTAGGAAGCGGAACGGTGATGGTGTAGTCGGGTCCGCCGGTTAGTTTTCCGGTCTGAGGCATCAGTCCCTGCTCTTGAGCCGGTTCGGCAAAAGTGAGTGTATAAGAATCCGGTTTCCCTTTACGCGCGTGCGCTTCTATAAGGAAAGAGGGATCTTCGGGGCAAGGGCTCTCTACGGAGAGAAGTTCCATCTCCAGACGTTCGTTCACTATCAGATGCAGGGTTACGATACTGTCGCATCCGGATAGAGACCGCATCGTAACCATATAGTCGCCCGTTTGCGTAAACTGCTGCGGACCTACGGTAAAGGTGTCTCCATCCTGAATGATAGCGTCCACCGTATCGCGGATGGCATCCACGAAACGCAGAGTCATGATATAGAAACTGTCGCATCCGGCTACGTTCACATCTTTTTCAACCAAAACCGTGTCGGTGGAGAAATATTTCCCTTGATGCTGATAGATATCTCCCTCGCATAACTGCTTGGTGCCAAAGACGGAATCTACACCGACACGCGGCACATGGATATGAAACTCCTGCACGCTGTCGCATAAGCCCACACCTGCGTACAGCCGGAAATGGTAGTCGGCTTCTTCGTCCGGCAGTTGGAATGACGGATTCCATAAAGTCTCCGCGGTATTCAGTCCTTCCGGGTCCAAACCGCCAAAATCCCAAACGATATACTCCGGCGGGAAGGGCGTATCCGTCTCCTGTCCCGTAACCCAGTTGCGTGTACGGATATGGCTGGTATTCGTGAAAGTGATATAATTGCCACAATCGTGCTGTTCCAATTTGTAGGTAGCTTGCGGAATAGGGAAACGCGGAATAGCATTCGCCGTCAGCGTGAATCTGCATTGGTCATTCGACTTATAGATCACATCCACGGCATAATCACGCGTGTCGCGGTAATCCACCGGATACACCTGTTCGGTACTCAGAGTGGTTGTAGGATCTTCTACGAGATACCATCTATAATTGAAACCATCCGGCGCGATGAACTCGTTCGTCGGAGTCCATCCGCACTGGAGTCCACGTATCTGACCGGTAGTACAGGTGAGCGTGAAATAGGCATAGCCGTAGTGCACAGAAGCGGTACAACCGATAGCGGTGATAATCACTTTCACCTGTTTCTTGTCAAAGTCAGCAAGGTTGAGTCCCAGCGTTGTCCAATCACGCCAACATACATCCTGGGCGGTTTCAATAATCGGGTTGGCATCCATCGGAACGCGATACCATCCGTCACCACTGGTCTGCGCCGCCAGATCGACCGTTGTACATGTGCTGAGTGCTTTTTTTGTAGCGGCATCTATGATATCGATGGTCAGACGAGGACGGTCTTGCTCTCCATGACCGGAAGATTGCAAAACCAAAGCATATTGCAACATCAGAACACTGGCCTCTTTAGCATCCACCGTGAATTCATATTCGATTCGTGCTACTCGTGCCGCGTTCTCCCAGCTGCCGATACGAACGGATGCTAAAGCATCCGCGGGCACAGTCTTAAGCGGTCCTACCGGATTGCCTTTGCTATCAATGGAACCTATCGTACGCGCATCGTATTCCTCCGGACGATAATGGAGCGTATGACGACTATACATGGAAGTAAAACCATAGTCTATTTTCCCAGGTTGCATAAGAGGATCGTTATCGTGGTAATCACTCGCCGTCTCCATGGAAAACGAGCAACGCTCGTCGGTTAGACTTAGATAATTGAAACACAAATGGTCCTGAACAATGACAACTGGGAATTCATACCATACACTTTCCTCTCCGTTGCAGACACATTGGATATACACGTTATATACTCCCGTCTCGATAGAATAAGTCGCACTATTCCCGGTCACACCGGTGAAGACAATCGGTTTGGCTTGCGCATCTCCAATCTTAATAAACTTGATATTGAATTTCTCTGCGGTACTCTCCCATGAAAGAGATACAATACGATCCACTAAACCGATTCTCCTATTCTTAGGTTCTCCACATGCGTTGGATGCGATATGGATATTATCTACACATGCGGCCGGAGGGTTACACTGCACACCTACACTTGTCAAATATAGAAATACCAAGCGGTGAGGTTTACCATCAGACGTGAGATGTGTGAGAGAATGCGTCCAAACGGAAGCTCCGCCGAACAACTCCGAACCGTAGCATCGAAGCATATTGTTATTTATCCATTTCTGCACCTTATAGTTAGTGTTTTTAGAGCACCATACATCATCAAAATCGCTTTCCGGAACCCAAGCCACAAGCATTGTAGCGCGCATGGAGTCACCTACGTTTTTCCAATCAAAAGTCAGATCATACTCACCGGCATCCAAAGTAAGTTCACGCCATGCAATCACGATACTGGAAGTGGCTACATATCCGGACGTCGCTCCTCCGTCCGTAGATATATACATGCTATTTGAACCGGATTCGGCTTCTGCGGTACCAATAGCCCATTGGTTAGACCATTCGTAGTTTTCATTCTTGGGCTTGTTGAGTGTCCAAAGGACATTCTCCGCCTCGTTCTCAAAGTCGCAATAATAATTATGCGGCAGTTGAGCAGCAGCTGTAGCAGTTATTGCCAGCGCAATCCATATGTATGATAATTTCTTCAACATTCGGGGTTCAGTTTTTTGTTCACTAATTAACCTTTTAACAACTAATTCTTTCATTTTACCGGTCTGCCCAAGAGGTCATATCCGCGTCCGTGACAGACGATGGTGAGTTGTCCGTTCCGGAGCACTTTGTAAGTTTGCCTATCCGGCGGGCCAAGCAGTTCCACATCCAGCGTAGCCGGCACAAAAGGACATACCCACGTTTCCGAACCATCGGCAAGCGTTACCCGGATCGTATATTCCGCATTGACATCGAGTCCGTCCTCCTGGTAATACGATTTGGTAGCTCCGGGTATGAGTTCTCCGTTGCGATACCATTGATAGGAAACGACCTCCAGACCGCCGTTATAGTCCGCGCTATAGAACACCAGCATGTCTTCGAAGTGCAGTTCCACGACGTTGGAAGAGAGGCTGACGCCGAAACTGAGGGTATCGGTCCAGACGGTTTCACACCAAGGCATGGTCCATTGGACGATAGAAGTATGCGTGCCTATATCTTTGTTTCTAAGGTTAATCAGCATCTGTGCATCGTCTCTGCGCATGTACGCGCAAGTGTCCAGTCGGTCTTCTATCCGGATACGCATACTGTCCACATAGAATCCGTCCGTGAGGATATACGTTAGCGGCGCGTCGGAGCAGAGTTGTTCGGAAAGGAGTTTCACCGAGGGGGTTGGCGCCACATGAAGTTGGAGCGTCACGAGGCTGTCACAGTGGGTTACCTCGCTGGTAAAGAGTCCTTTATAGACGCCGGGCAGGGTGCAATCCTTTCCGGCAAAAGTGTAAGTGCTTCCCGGGCAGATGGTATCAAAGACCGTCACCTCTATAGGCTGATGCACAAAGAGATGGAGCATTACCACGCTGTCGCATCCCGTCACGAGCGAGTAGAGCGAGTCGTAATAGATACCCGGTTCCGAGCGTTTGTAGCGCGAGTTCTCGGGGAAAATAACCGACTGACCCTTGCAAACAGAGTCATAGAGATGCGTCTCCAGTGGACCGATGGCCGGTATTTTCAGTTCATACCATTCCGTGTCTTCAAACAACTCGTCGTTGACGTAGATAACGGTTCGTATGCCGTAACGAACCGTACCGCCCTCTTGGTCCATCGGTACAAACACGCCCTCGTCATCATAACCGATTGCCTCCTCCGTACCATCCGGTAAAATGATAAAGCAGTTATCTAATTGTTTGTCATACCGGTGCTCTTCCTCTCCCGTCAACTGGTTCGTCAGCAGCACATGGCAGCGGTTCCAATAACGGTAACCGTTCTCGCAGTCTTTCGGCTCCCATTGCAGTTTCAACTCCGCCTTTGGAGTATGCGGTTTGCCGCTCGCGTCGAACCAATAACCGCATTCCGCATTCGTCGGATACGTCACATGGCACATATAGGTATTCGTATCACTCTCCTGCACATAGAGATACCGACCGCCCTCCGCAATATACGGAGAATACCTTTCATCCGTGTTGTTTATCGTATCTTTGAATTCCGTATCACGTCTATCAAACCATGCATAGTCAAAACCTTCCGGCGCAGTGAACATACGCGTCGTTGAGAACTCACCCCACGGCAGACCGTCCACATCGCTGCGAACGCAGTTCAGCATAAAATAAGCATAACCGAAGTGCCCGCCCTGATCGCAATCGTACGAAGTCAGTTTGATCGTCAGCGTCTTACCTACATAATCCTCCACACTGATACCAATCGTCTTCCAATCCTGCCAGTTAATGACATGGCTGTTGGAGGAAGAACCGCTTGCATTACCTACCCAGTTATTGACATGCCATAACGCCTTCACTTCCGGATCTTCCCATTCCTTGGGAGCCGGCGCGTGGAAATCTACACTCGCGCATTTGGTGTCTATCGGCACCGTATCTTCGTCCAACACATCCAGCGTGAAACGAGGCTGACTCTCTGCGCTATGGTCCGGATTTTCCAATACCATCGCATAATGAATCAACAATACGGCCATCGAACTGGACTCTACCGTGTAATGGAAAGTCATCGACTCATACTCGCTGCCCGTTGCCCAGTTGCCCAAACGCACCGAACCGAACTCGCCGTTAGGAACGGTCTTGAGACAAGCAATGGTGTCGTTGCCCTGTTTGATCACCGTTCGAGGATCCACTTCCGTCCGGTCAAAATGCGTTGTATGACGGCTTCGCACGTCCTGCGGACCGTAATCGACACGCTCCGTGCCCTTTATCGTCTTCTCCAAACCCGTCGTGCGCAGATATTTCCAACCGCCGTACTCAAACTCTGCGTTATACATATTCAGCGCATCAAAACAATCGGTCTCGTACAAATAGACAGTCGGAAAAACAGTATAGATCGTCTTGTCCTCGCCGTTGATACCGCAGATCCAGAATTCATACGCGCCGTACTCCACGTTATGAAGCGTCACGCTGTTTCCGGTTGCATCATCAGACTCGAATTCGTTCTTGCCACGCTGGCGGTACATCACCTCATAACGCTCCGAACTACCGTCCCACGTCACCGTTGTTGTGCCCAAATAGGTCGTCACGTGGATGTTCTCGGGATAGTCATTCGGCGAGGCTTTCGCTAACTGGAAATTATCGATGGCGATTGAGGTTAAGTCATCTGACTTGGTTGTACCGGTGTTCACCCAAACGAAGATAAGACGCGTATCGTCCATATCGGATAACGATACCGGAATAGATACACGTGCTTTCACATGCCGCCAATCATCACCATTCACAAGCGACGTGTTATTTCCAATCAGTTGAACAGCGTCACTTACCCACGATGGTTCTATGCTGTTACCTAAACATTTCAATCCACTTTTGGGACGACTCTCAAAAACAATTTTCAGATAGCCCTTCGCCCCATTACCGGTACCCATCCAGTCATACGCCACATCATAATCGCCCGCCTCCAGGGTAATGTCGCGGTAAGCAAGCAATACGTTGTTCGTCGAAGCATAACTCTGCGTCCGACCTCCGTCCTGCGAAACGTACATCGATTGCTTGCCCGTATAGGCAGCAGCAGAACCGATAGCCCATGCATTTGTCGTCGTAATCGTCTCAATGGAGGGATTGAGAACCCAATTGCGGTTCTCCCATTTATCCTCAAAATCGCACAAATACGGCAGATCCGCCATCGTGATTGGCGCGGCATATGAGGTTGCAACGCAAGCGAGGCAACCTATCATCAACAGCAATATGTATATACGGTTCTTCATTAGAATTTCAAACATTTACAGATCGGTTTCTCCGGTATCGGCAGCAGGGCTGTGAAGCGCGCTCCGACCAATAAGGGAAGATAGGTATTCTGCGAGCCGACAAAACCATATTCCGCAAAGAGGCTCACATAATACCGGGGGTCATTCGTCTGCTTATAGGCTTTTTTGCCTTTGGGGGCATTGGACAGGCGGTAACCCAATTCGAGGCAAGCACGGATATTCCATTGCATCGCCGATGCGACAGATGTCCCCTGATAGGGCTTATCGGTAAAGAAACCATGTTTGTCCCGGATATAAACCGGGTCGTTGGTTTGCTGATACACGCCATATTTGGTGGTCAAGCCTTTTTCGAATCCTTTTCCCCAGACATCGATGTTCGCTTTGACGCCCGCCAGGACACATATTCCGCTCCATTCTCCTCCGACCATGAAGGGCAGGTTGATACCGAGATGCTGCAACCGTCCTTGGCGTTCTTTCCAAGCATAGTGTGCTTCAAAGTCCCAGTTTTTCTCATCTGTTTCCGCGGACAGCACTTCGTTAATGGGGTACATCCGGTTGAAGCGATAGCGATACTCGACGCCCAAACCAAGGTCGATGATGAGTGCTTTATGTTGATAGCGATAGCCGAAGCCGACAGCCGGCGCCAATCCGTTGGAGGATTTGAGGGATTCGTATTGACCACTTCCGATCCATTCGATAGCCTGTGAAAGCGGCAGTTCTTCTATAAAAGGCGCTCCGACGCTCGCGCGGGACATATCGCGCGCGTAAGACACATCCGCATTGAGCCGGATAAAATTCTCCCCGGACACAGAAAAAACATTTGGCAACATGCCGCCCGAAAAAAGGAACAGCAAGACCAAAATTCTATTGCGTCGGTTATGTCTTTTAATCTGTTGCATATGCATTGCGCGAAAAAAGTTCGCAAATTTACACTTAATTTTTTATTCAAGCAACTTTTTGTCAAGAAAAGTACTTTTTTTCTTGTTTTTGTAAAGTATAGATTACACTTTTAATAGCAGAATGATAGAACATAATATGTTTTGTTTTTCTTCTATTTTTGGGGTTTAGATGTTGGTTTTAGGCGGAGCGTAAAAAAAATAAAGCGGAATATTTGCGTATGTGAGAAAAATGTTGTACCTTTGCAGGGAATTTGGGTGGAAGAAGGGGGTTGAAGTTGTTTGAAATGGTTTGAAATAGTTTATGATGAAAGAAGACAGACATAATTTCAGAATGGTAGCCAAGACCTTTAAAGGTCTGGAAGAAGTGTTGGCGCAGGAACTGATCGAGTTGGGCGCGAACGAAGTGCAGTTAGAGCGCCGGGCGGTTTCGTTCAAGGGCGACAAGGCGATGCTTTACCGCGCAAACCTGTGTTTGCGCACGGCTTTGCGCGTGCTCGTGCCGGTGAGAGTTGAGAGTTTAAAGATTAAAGTTGATAGAAGCAGGAAAGTAGAAAGTAGAAAGACAAAAATAGAAAGCAAGAAGCCGGAGGACCAGGTGTATGAGATCGCCAAGCGCGTGAATTGGGAGCGGTACATGACGGAGGACAGCACTTTTGCAATTGATGCGACCGTGTATAGCGACAGTTTGCGGAACAGCCGGTTCGTGACGTACCGCGTGAAGGATGCGATAGCGGATTACTGGACAGAGAAGACCGGCAAGCGTCCGAATGTGAACACCGAAGATCCGGATATACGGATCAATGTGCATATCGCGAACGAGCAAGTGACGGTGAGTCTGGACAGCAGCGGCGAGAGTTTGCACAAGCGCGGTTACCGTGTGGCAACGACCGAAGCGCCTATCAGCGAGGTATTGGCGGCAGGAATGCTGCTGATGGCGGGTTGGAAAGGGCAATGCGACCTGTATGACCCGATGTGCGGTTCGGGTACTATTCCCATCGAGGCGGCTTTGATAGCGCGGAACATTGCGCCGGGTGTGTTCAGAAAGGCTTTTGGGTTTGAGAAATGGCCGGACTTTGACGAGGAGTTATGGAGCGAGATCTATAATGATGACAGCAAAGAGCGGGATTTTGCGCACAAGATCTACGGCTCGGACGCTTCTTTCTACGCCGTGCAGCAAGCGATGAAGAACGTGAAGAGCGCCGGAGTGCAGAAAGACGTGGAGTTGCGGCAGATACGCATGGAGGAGTTGAGAGTTGAGAGTTTAGAGTTGAGAGAAGTAGAAAGTAGAAAGACCACTTCGCTCAAAGTAGAAAGCGAGAAGATTGTCATGATCAATCCGCCTTACGGCGAGCGTTTGGCGAGCAACAAGGATATGGAGGAGCTGTACGGCAAGATCGGAACGGCACTCAAGCATCAGTTTACCGGCGCAACGGCTTGGATCATCTCCAGTAACGAAGCGGCGATGAAATGTATCGGTCTGAAGCCGAGCAAGAAAATACGTTTGCTGAACGGTGAGCTGGATTGCCAGTTTAACAAGTATGAGCTGTTTGCCGGCAAGCGTTCCGAGGCTTTGCCGCATAGCAGTGTACCGCGAATCACCCCGTAATCACCCCCTTATCACCCCCTTATCACCCCCTTTTGGTAGTTAAAAAGGACGTAATGATCATTTAACAATACAGAAACAATACAGGAACAAAATGGAACCTATTTATATAGCTGATTATAATTATCCGTTGCCGGATGAACGGATAGCGAAATACCCGCTGGCGGAAAGAGACAGTAGCAAGTTACTGGTTTATGGGCCTACCCCCGACAATGTTCTACGGACGGCCACCGGCAGTCCGATCGAGCAGAGCTCTTCACCCATGAAAGGAGGGGAGAAAGGACAAAGTACAAAGGACAATGTACAAAGTAGTATTTCGGAGGATCGGTTTTATAATGTGGGAGAACATATTCTGCCGGAAGGACTCCTTATATATAATAATACGCGCGTGATACAGGCGCGACTGGAGTTTCATAAACAAAGCGGAGCTCGGATAGAAGTGTTCTGTCTGGAGCCGTTGGAACCGAGAGACTATCAGTTGTCATTGGGTAGCACGAAAGGATGCGTGTGGAAATGTATGGTGGGGAATGCGAAGAAATGGAAAGGAGAAGAGCCTCTCCCCGGCCCTCCCCTGAAAGGGAGGGAGTTGAATTGGCGCGTGTATAAAGAAGAGGTATTGGGGAATACGTATGCCGTGCGGTTCGAATGGGACGATGAGACGGTTTCTTTCGCAGAGATATTAGATGCCGCAGGAGAATTGCCTATTCCGCCTTATTTGAACCGGAAGACCGAGGAGTCGGATCTGAAGACGTATCAGACCGTTTATTCGCGGATCAAGGGATCGGTAGCCGCTCCGACAGCAGGTCTGCATTTTACGGAGCGGGTGTTGGAGGATATCCGCAAACGAGGGATTGAGACCGACGAAGTGACACTTCATGTGGGAGCCGGGACTTTTCTGCCGGTGAAGACCGCGGATGCCAACGAGCATACCATGCACACAGAGATCATTGCCGTTCCGAAGAGCACAATTGAGCATATTATTGCGAAATTGGGAAAGATAGTGGCTGTGGGAACGACGAGTATGCGGACATTGGAGAGCCTGTATTTCATCGGAAGACAGTTCCGAGAGATCGAGAAATCGACATATCGGGATATCGAAACGATTCATGTCGGGCAATTCGAGCCTTATGAACAAGGGGGAAAGGAACCGAGTACAAAGGAAGCATTGGAGGCGATTGTGGATTATTTGACGGAAACGGGACAGGAGACGCTGCATGCCGAGACACAGATCATGATCAAGCCCGGGTACAAGTTTCATGTGGTGGATCAGTTGATCACGAATTTCCATCAACCGCAATCCACGTTGCTGCTGTTGGTAAGCGCTTTCGTAGATGGAGACTGGAAAAGGATATATGAGTATGCGCTCGGGCATGAGTTCCGGTTCCTGAGTTATGGAGACAGCAGTATTTTGACAAGAGCAAAATAATTGACGATAGATCATTGATGTTCGCGCAAAGATGCGCGAAAAATGCACAATGAAAAATATTATGATAGATACACATTGTCATATTGACGAAGAGGCTTTTGCAGCGGACAGGGAAGAAGTGATTGCGCGGCAGAAGGCAGAAGGCGTGGAAGCGATGATCGTTCCGGGTGTGAACACGGCTTCCATTGAGACGGTAATGGATGTTTGTCACCGGCATCCGGGATATTGCTATCCGGCTTTGGGTCTGCATCCGGAAGACGTGAAGGAGAATTGGGAGGAAGAGTTGGCGAAAGTGGAAGCGGCAATCCGTGCGCACAGGGAGGAATTGGTGGCGATAGGCGAGATCGGACTTGATTACTATTGGGACAAGACCTACAAAGAGGAACAAAAAGAGGTGTTGCGGCGACAGTTGCTGTTAGCAAGGGAACTGGATCTGCCGGTAATACTGCATAACCGGGAGGCGACGGAGGACATTGTGCGGCTCGTACATGAAGCCGCCAATGAAAAATTAAAAATTAAAAATTACGAATTAAAGCCTCTACGGGGCGTGTTCCATTGCTTCAACGGGAGCAAGGAGACGGCGATGCAGATATTGGAGATGGGATTTTATTTGGGCATCGGCGGCGTGCTGACTTTCAAAAATTGCAAATTGGGCGAACAGTTGGCGGCAATCGGTGAAGAGAATCTGATAAACCGGCTGGTTTTGGAGACGGATGCACCCTATATGGCACCCGTTCCGCATCGCGGCGAAAGGAACGAAAGTCGGTTCATGAGGGGTGTTGCGGAAAAATTGGGTGAAGTGCTAAAAATTGACCCTAAAAAGGTGATTGAAGCGACAAAATACAACTCAAAACGCCTTTTTAGGCTAAAATAATTATTTTTTTTAAAAAAAATTGCATATTTTCTTGCGTATGTCACAAAAAAGATGTAATTTTGTAGCCGATTTTGAAAAGTAGCGCAAAAAAGCGCGAAAGGAGAGATGCTCGAGTGGTTGAAGAGGCACGCCTGGAAAGCGTGTAAACTCCAAAAGGGTTTCCGGGGTTCGAATCCCCGTCTCTCCGCAAAAAGGGGAAGTCAAAATCCCCGATGAACAAAAAACATTAACCGAACAATCAATAAACACAATAACTCAAATAAATTATTATTCTCATGAAAAAAGTATTTGCAACCCTTACCGTACTGGCAATGCTGACCTTTGGCAGCGCCGCAGTAATGGCACAAGACGCAGCAGCTCCGGCAGAGGAGGCAGCTGTAGAAAACGTAGATGAAGCTGCACCTGCAGCCGTAGAAGAAGTAGCCGAGGCTCCTGCCGCAGAGGAAGGTGGCTTGGTAGCTCTCCACAAGACGTTGAAGACGAAATTTATCGAAGGTGGCGCCGGCTTCATGGCATTGACCCTCGTTACATTGGTATTCGGTCTGGCTCTGTGCATCGAGCGTATCATCTATCTGTCTCTGAGCAAGACCAACACGAAGAAGCTGTTGGCAGAGGTAGAAGCAGCATTGAAAGAAGGTGGTATCGAGAAAGCTCTGGAAGTATGCCGCAACACCCGTGGTCCTGTAGCTTCGATTTTCTATCAGGGTCTGAGCCGTTATGACGAAGGCATCGACGTAGTAGAGAAGACCGTTGCTTCCTATGGTGGCGTTCAACTCGGTTTGTTGGAGAAGAACCTGTCCTGGATCACCCTGTTCATCGCTATCGCTCCGTCGTTAGGATTCTTGGGAACCATCATCGGTATGATCGCTGCATTCGATAAGATCCAACAAGTTGGTGATATCTCGGCTACCGTAGTTGCCGGCGGTATCAAGGTGGCTCTGTTGACGACCCTCCTCGGTTTGATCATCGCTGTTGTACTTCAGTTGTTCTACAACTACATCCTTAGCTTGGTTGAGGGTTTGGTTAACGAGATGGAAGACAGCTCGATCAGCCTGCTCGACCTCGTAGTAGAGTACGACAAGGCTCAAAAGAAATAATAAGTTTGAAGTAGTTTACATGGTTTGGGGTTGGTGACAATTCCAACAAACGAAGTTCAAACGAATTCAAACAATATTAAAAATTTGAGGCAATTATGAATGATAAATATAAAATGATACCAAAAATTACCCTTTGGAGCCTGATAGGACTCGGCATCGTGTTCATAGCGATGTTCTTCTTAGGCGGCTCAAACGGTAGTTTGGAGGTAGCCGGTGATTTTCTGGACATCCCGAAATTCAGCGATGCATTCCTGGTATGGAATTACTTCCTATTAGGTTTGGCAATTCTGATCACGCTGTGCGTAGTACTTGTAGAGTTCGTTAACAACTGGAAGTACAACCGTCGCAAAGCAATTATGATGCTTTGTGTAGTATGCGGCTTCGTGATTTTAGGATGCGCATGCTGGTTCGCAGGAAGCCCTGAGAAAATCAACATTATCGGTTACGAAGGCACAGATAACGAAGGCTTCTGGGCACAATTGGCAGACGCAGTTATCTACGCATGTTATTTCCTCATCATTGCTACCTTAGGTACAATGTGTTGGGGATATATCCACACGAAACGACTGAAGTAAAACCACATCAATCATGGCAAAGAAAGTCCCACAGATCAACGCCAGCTCCATGGCGGACATCTCGTTCCTGTTGCTGATTTTCTTCCTGGTGACGACGTCAATGGATGTTAACCAGGGATTGGCTCGCCGTCTGCCTGCGCCTATTCCACCGGATCAGAAAGTGGAGGATAAGGATATCAATAAGCGCAACCTGTTGGTTGTCAAGATAAACTCGGCTAACCAGCTGATGGTACAAGGCCAGTTGATGGATATAAAGCAACTTCGCGAGAGCGCCAAGGAGTTCATTAAGAACGAACAGAATGCGGACTACTATCCGAAGCTCGTAGAGGAGGATTTCGGTGCTCCGTTCGGTGTACTGAAGTACACGAAGGATCACGTGATCTCTGTACAAAACGACGTGGATACGCAGTATCAGGCTTATCTGGACGTTCAGAACGAACTCGTGGCAGCATATAATGAATTGCGTGACGAGTGCGCGCAGAAGTATTTCCACAAAAGCTATAATGAATTAGAAGAGGATCAACAGAAACAGATCCAAAAGATCTATCCTCAGAAGATTTCAGAGGCTGAACCTAAAAATTACGGTAACTAATATGGCAAAGATTCGTAGAAATGATAAGAGGGAGATGCCGGCGTTGAATACGTCGTCCCTTCCTGATATTATCTTCATGCTGCTGTTCTTCTTCATGTCAGTTACGTCCATGAAAGAGGTCAGTTACAAAGTTCAGTTCAAGAACCCGCAGGCGACAGAGCTGACGAAGCTGGAGAAGAAATCGTTAGTGCGCTACATCTACGTTGGTACCCCGACGGCAGAGTTCCGCAAGCAATACGGTGCAGAAACGCGTATCCAATTGGATGACGCTTTCGCAGAGACGAAAGAGATCGGCGAGTACATCATTAACGAGCGTTCGTCGATGAAAGAGAGCGAGCAAGGATTGATGACTGTTTCGATCAAGGCCGACAAAGAGACCAAGATGGGTATCATTGCGGACATCAAACAGGAACTCCGCCGCGCGTACGCACTGAAGATCAGTTACGCTGCCACACAGCGCACAAGCTATTAATTAATTGATAATTGATAGTTGATAATTGACAATTCAATTAAAGCCACCTTTGCGGGTGGCTTTAATTGTTGTAAGGGGTTTTCGTGATCTCGATATCTCGTGGTCACGTGGTTTCGAATTATTGTAATCTCTTGCCGGAGATTTTGAGGTCTTTGAGTTGGAGAGACTTCTTGGTTTGGGGTTTGCCGTTGGAGTCGTACCAAGGCAGGACGCGGATATACAGCGTTTGTCCGGCAGGAACGAGGATCGGTTGATCGAGTTGGACGGTCAGCCATTTGTTTTTAGGCAGCGCTGTGTTCTCATAGATGGTGGTCACGCCGTCAAAGTGCTCTCCGAAACCATAGTTGATATGCAGGTTCATGCCGGCTCCTCCTTGTCCGCGTACGGGCAGAGTAATGGACTCAATGACAAGCCCTTTCTTCTTCTCAGCGGCAATGGAATACTCGATATAGCGGTTCGCCACCTCATCCACTTCACCGGCAGGCCATGCGCCCTCCAAAGGCAGCAGTTGGGCTTGTTTGCCGCTTTTCTTCATGGTGAGGTTCTGTAAGTTCGCGACAGACAACACCTCACTAAACGGCGTTCCTTTCGCTGCAAAAGCTGCTTTCTTGCCGGATTCTTCGATGTTCGTAGCATAGGCGGTGTAAGCTTCCTGTGTCGGGAAGTGCATCCAAGCGTGCATCTCCTTCAATTCCGGAGAATTGACGATCAGTTCGTACGCCAGCGAAGCAATCGCCATGCCTCCGGCAGCGGAAGTGTGGGTCTTATCACCGCAGTTGAAGAAATGCGCCATACAGTAATCGGCGCCGGAAGACTCGTACAGTTCCTGCGACCGTGCGGTCATATCCAAGAAGGGGACACCCATCTCTTGCGCCACTTCGCGCATACAACGGACGTAATCCTTAGGGCCTACCCCCGTCCCCTCCCTCAAGGGAAGGGGGGACAAATCATGCCGGCCTTCGGAATTGATCTTTCCGTCCTTGAAGTACGCGCGGCAGATCGGTGACATGAGAACCGGGGTAACACCCATTTCGCGCGCCTCGCGGATGTAAGTACGCAGGTATTCCTTATAGGTGGTATTAGGCTCTGTTCCGCGCATATCCGTCAGGGTATCTTTGCCCTCTGCGCGCAGTTTGGCATTCTGGGCATAGACGTCTTCGCCTTTGCATTTCTCGTCGTTGTGCGCAAACTGGATGATGAGGTAGTCTCCGGCAGCCATCTGCTTCTTCACGGACGGCCAGAGGTTCTCAGTCTCATAGAAAGTACGAGTCGAAGCACCGCTCTTACCGCGGTTATTGACCTGCACGGAGTCCGGATAAAAGAACGCCTGGAGGTACATGCCCCACCCTCTTTTGGGCGTTGCAGCCGGTTTATAATCGCTCATTGTGCTATCGCCGATCGTGTGTACACGGCGGGGAGCAGCGGATAAGGTACAAAGGGACAAAATACAAAGTACCAAGGAAAGGAAGTTTCGTATCATGGTGGTCTTTATTGTAATACACGGTTGAATTCTTTGGGAACAGGGGATTCGAAGCGCACGGTTTTCTCGGTTACGGGGTGAATGAAAGCCAGCACTTTCGCGTGGAGACAAAGGCGGTCGATAGGTGACGACTCGTTGCCATGACCGTATTTGCGGTCGCCCACCACCGGGCAGCCTTTGGAGGCGAGGTGTACGCGAATTTGGTTCGTGCGGCCGGTTTCCAAATGCAATTCCACTAATTGATAGTTGATAGTGGAGAGTTGAGAGTTGAGAGAAGTTCCATAGTTGGAAGTTTTGAGTACCTTGTAATTGGTGATAGCGATGTCACCACCGTCGTCCACGGGTGAGGAATAGACCACCGCATTGCGTTTGTCCTCGGTGAGCCAGGTGGTAATTTTGCCTTCGCGGGGTTCGAGAATGCCCTCTGCAAGCGCTATATAAGTACGTTCGGTGACGAGTTCGCGCCAATATTCACGCATGTAGTGCTGTAATTCCTCCGAACGTGCAAAAACGAGCAGACCGGAAGTCTCGCGGTCCAGACGATGCACTACGTATATGTTCGCGCGCGCGTTCTGCTTTTTGACGTACGCGCGCAGGATAGACATGACGGTGGTCTCCTTGCTGCCCGGCGTGGTAGCGACGGTCAGGAGTCCCGGCTGTTTGTTGACCACAATGAGATCGTCATCCTCATAGACGATTTTGAGTTTGGGATGCGTCAGCTGGCTGTTTCCCCGTCCGGAAGAGACGGTGACCACATCGCCGGAATTGAGCGCAAAATCATGCCGTGTCTGCACGACATTACCCACTTTGACGCGGCGCTGACCTAAGAGTTGTTTGACGGACGAACGCGCCATGCCTCCCATCTTAGCGATGAGGAAGTCCATTAAGGGCGCCGGTTCGGTGACTTTTAAGATAGTGTCTTGTTTTCTTTTTATCATAATTTTCGATATTTCGGTATACCGGTATTTCGATATACCGATTTATTCTTTATTAAACATTGCTAACCATCCATAGTTTTCGGGCTTGGTGGCTTTGATCCATGCAATGCCCGCCGTCGAGTTGATCACCAGGAAGAAGGTAAAGAGCACGATAGAGAACACGTTGCCGAGGATGACAAACAGACCTATACCGGCGATGCTATAGATGAACCAGTACACCCAGGAGTCCGTTTTGCGGTAAATGAGCCAGTAGTTGGCTAAGAAAGAGGCGGAAATGAGCAGACCGTTCAGTATGAGTGTGACAGCTTCGCGCCAGCCTCCCGGCAAGGAGATAGCGCCGTGGGCGGCATATAAGTTGATGAAAATATCGCCGGCTGTAATAAAGACGAGTAGCGCGATAGACAGGAAGAGACGCGGTGTGTCCAGGAACTTGGGTTCAAAACTGGCTCCTCCGTCGTCTTTGTTCCGGCTCCATTTATAGATAGACATCAGCTGGAAAGGAATAAAAACAAAGAAAAAGAGGAAGGCGCTGTCGTACTGGTTTTGCAGCAGGAACTGGATGCCTAACAGAATTGACATGACCACGCCAGCAAAAAAGCCGGTATAGTTCTTCGGGTCACGAATAGTGAGAATATATGCTACGCCGATGATAGAGGCAGGGATGCCGACTACCCAAGCGGGATCGTGCCATTTTAATAATTGACAATTGACAATTGACAATTGAGAATTAAGAAACCATTCCACGAGCCAAAGGAGGCCGAGAAGGGCTCCGAAAAGGATGAATGAGATGATGAAATTGCGGCCCAAGGTGCGCCAGAGTTGCGTGTTATTCATAGGATATGTTATTTTATCGAGATGTCGAGATATCGATATACCGGGATATCGGAATGAATTTAAAAAAAGAACAAGGGGCAAGCCTCAGCCCGCCCCTTGTTTGTCGCATGATTACTTGCGAGTACGGTTGCCGTAGCGAGACATAAATTTGTCCACACGACCTGCGGTGTCCACAAGTTTGGACTTACCGGTATAGAACGGGTGACTCGTGTTCGAGATCTCAAGCTTGATCAGCGGATACTGAACGCCGTCGATTTCGATAGTGTCCTTCGTTGCAGCAGTAGAACGGCTGAAGAACTGAGTACCGTCAGACATATCTTTGAAAACTACAACACGGTAGTTCTCCGGATGAATTCCTTTTTTCATAAGTCTTTTAATTTTTAATTTGTTGTTTACGTAATTTGCGTATTTTACGTAATTTACGAAAACTACGTTAACTACGAAAACTACGTTTACTCATGTTTACTCAGCTACTACGTTCAGCTTGATTTCTGCTTTTACCTCGCGGTGGAGACGAGCTTGTGCGCTGTATTCGCCCACTTGCTTGATCGGCTCTGCGATAGTAATCACTTTCTTGTCGATCAGAATCTCCTGAGCTTTGAGAGCGTCAGAGATATTCTGAGTGGTAACGGTACCGAAGATCTTGCCATCCTCGTTTGCCTTTACTTTTACTTCGATTACGGTCTCTGCCAGTTTAGCCTCCAGTGCCTGAGCGTCAGCCAAGATCTTAGCTGCTTTGTGAGCCTGTTGTTTGAGGTTCTCAGCGAGCTGTTTCTTGTTGCTCTCGTTAGCAATGATAGCGATCTTCTGCGGGAGAAGATAGTTACGTCCGTAGCCGTCACGAACTTTTACGATGTCGTTCTTGAAACCCAGATTAGCCAGGTCTTGAATAAGAATTACTTCCATGTTCTTTCCTTTCTTGTTAACGGGTTAGCAACTTATTTCATCATATCGGTTACGTAAGGCAGCAGAGCCAAGTGGCGAGCTTTCTTAACGGCCTGAGCAACTTTGCGTTGGAACTTCAGAGAAGTACCGGTGATACGACGCGGCAGGATTTTGCCTTGCTCGTTGAGGAACTTCTTGAGGAACTCAGGATCTTTGTAATCGATGTACTTGATGCCGGATTTTTTGAAACGGCAGTACTTTTTCTTCTTCTGCTCCGAGCCTTGCGGAGTCAGATAGCGGATTTCGTCATTCTGTGCCATGATTAAGCCTCCTTTTTAAAGTTGTTACGACGCTTCTCAGCGTACTCGAATGCGTACTTGTCAAGACGCGTTGTCAGGAAGCGGATTACACGCTCGTCACGACGGAACTCGGTCTCGAGGGTAGCGATTACAGCGGGTTCTGCATCAAACTGAAGAATGAAATAGAATCCCGAATTTTTACCTTGGATAGGGTAAGCGAGTTGCTTCAAGCCCCACTCCTCACGGTTCAGGATGGTACCGCCATTCTGCGTGAGAAGATTCTCGAATTTCTCTACTGCCTCCTTTGTCTGCGGTTCAGACAAAACGGGTGTCAGAACGAAGGCAGTTTCATAATGATTTACCATTGTAGTAAATTGTTAATTTTTAATTGTTAATAATAATGTGCCTTTTCGCGATCACGTGATCCCGCAATGACGAGATTTCTCCGTCCGCGACAAAAAGCTTGCAAAATTACTACTTTTTTTTGATATGACCAAATTTTTCGATTAAAAAATACAAAATAAATCGATTTTGTCACTTTTATTTGCATATTTCATTTTTTTTTGCTACCTTTGCACTCGCAAATTTGTAATACTATGAAGAAACTATTTTTGCTTATGCTTTCAGTAGCATTGTTGGCTTGCACGAGCAAGCAACCGAAACTCGAAGACGAGTGCGTTTACAGTCCCTCCAAAACCCAATTTACGTTCTGGTCCAATGCGGCGGAACAGATGGAAGTGAACATCTATGCCCAAAGCGACGATGAACAAAGCGCCAAGGTTGTTCCTCTGACCAAGGGCGAAGGTGATTTTTGGACGGCAACCGTCAAAGGTGATTTGGCAGGGAAATTCTATACCATCCGTTCGTTCCAAAACGGCGAATGGTCGCTTGAATCGCCGGGTATCTTTGCAAAAGCGGTAAGCGTGAATGGTCAACGTGCAGCAATCATAGACTTTACGACCACTAATCCTGAAGGATGGGAGTATGACGCAAGGCCGGAAGTGACGGACATGACCGACATTGTGGTCTATGAGACCCATCTGCGTGATTTCACGATGTCACCCTATTCGGGCATCGAGAACAAGGGTAAGTTCCTGGCTCTGACAGAAGAAGGAACCGGCGTCAACGGAGACCGTTTGGCGGCGACCGGAATTGACCATCTCAAAGAGATGGGTATCACCCACCTTCAGATCCTGCCTTTCTTCGATTATGGCAGTATTGACGAGACCCGGTTGGATCAGAACAGGTACAATTGGGGTTACGATCCGGTGAACTACAATGTGCCGGACGGCGGTTATTCGACCAACCCGTACGATCCTGCATGCCGTATTCGCGAAGCGAAAATGATGATTCAGGCACTCCATGAAGCAGGCATCCGCGTGATCATGGATGTGGTTTATAACCACACGTACGACGTTATGGGTTGCGCACTCGGCCGCGTTGTTCCGAAATATTTCTACCGTTTGAACCCCGATGGTACGTATGCCAACGGTTCGGGTTGCGGCAACGAGACCGCTTCGGACCATGAGATGTACCGTCAGTTCATGGTTGAGTCCGTTTGTTACTGGGCGCGCGAGTACCATATCGACGGTTTCCGCTTTGACCTCATGGGCATCCATGATCAGGAAACCATGAATGCTATCCGTGCAGCATTGGACGAGATCGATCCCACTATCCTGACGTACGGCGAAGGCTGGGCGGCGATGGCGCCGGCTTATCCGTATGAGGATCTCGCCATGAAGCAATGGACCTATAAAATGCCGCGTGTGGGCGCTTTCAGCGACGACATACGCAATGCCCTCATCGGCTCGCCGTTTGACCACGAACGCGGTTTCGCTTCCGGCAATGCAGCGTCCGCCAAAGATGTGATGCGCGGTCTGATCGCTTGTCCCGAATGGAGCGGCGAACCGATCCAGCACGTCTCCTATATCACTTGCCACGATAACTACTGTCTCCGTGACCGCATTGATGTGTCCGCCAAAGGCGAGAGTGAAGCTACCAAACTGCGTATGAACAAACTGGCGCAGACGGCGGTGCTTGTATCGCAGGGTATGGCGTTCATCTATGGCGGCGAAGAACTCTATCGCACGAAAAAGGGCATTGACAATAGTTATCAAAGCCCCGATTCGATCAATATCATTCCTTGGGAGAACATGTTCCAATATGCCGACCTATGCGACTACTACCGCGCGATGATTGCGCTTCGCCATGAGCACAAGGGCTTCCGTCTGGGTTCGGCGGACTTGGTGAAAGAGCATGTGGAGTTCCTGGACACGGACAACGAGTCGCTCATCATCTACCGCATCAATAACCTTGAGGAGTTCGATTCCGCCAAATCGTTGACCGTCCTTCTCAACGGTAGCGCCAAACAAGCGAAAGCCGAAGTGCCCGAAGGCACATACACCGTTTTGGCGCACGACGCCCAGGTAGATATCTCCGGTTTAGGTCAGATCCAAGGCACTCATGTGGTCGTTGAGCCTTATTCGGCTACTATCTTAGCAGAGTATTAACTTTCAACTTTTAACTAGAAGACTTCTCTCAACTCTCAACTATCAACTATCAACTTTCTAGAACTTGCAATCGGTTCTGCATCTCGAGCATTTCGTCTCGCAGGAAAGCGGCGGTCTCAAAGTCCGTCGCTTTTGCTGCAGCGAGCATGGCTTTGCGCTTGTCTTCGATCGCTTTCTCCAACTTCTTCGCGTCCATCTTCTGCCATTCGGCATTCTTCCAACCGGCTTTGATGGATTCGGTCAGTTTGCGCTTCTCCTCCTCCGGGTCTTTGTACAGGCCTGCGAGGGCTGAGGTGTTGATCTCTTTCTTGATCGGCGTCGGCGTGATACCGTGCTCCTCGTTGTACTTCATCTGTATCGCACGGCGGCGGTTGGTCTCATTGATCGTTGCCTGCATCGCCGGTGTGATCTTATCGCCGTAGAGCACCGCCTTGCCGTGCACATGACGCGCCGCACGACCGACCGTCTGTGTGAGACTACGCTGGTCGCGCAAAAAGCCCGATTTATCTGCATCGAGGATTGCAACAAGCGATACTTCCGGCAGGTCGAGTCCTTCACGCAGCAGGTTCACACCCACCAACACATCGTATTCGCCTTTACGCAAGTCCTCCATGATCTTCACGCGCTCGATCGTGTCAATATCGCTGTGGATATAGGCAGACTTGATGCGGTACTTGCGCAGATACTCGTCCAACTCCTCCGCCATCCGTTTGGTGAGCGTTGTGACGAGGCAGCGTTCGTTGCGATGGATGCGGAACTTGATCTCGTCCATGAGGTCATCCACTTGGTTTTCCGTCGGACGCACTTCAATCTCCGGGTCGAGGAGTCCTGTCGGTCGGATCAACTGGTCAATGACGATTCCTTCGGAGCGGTTCAACTCATACTCATCCGGTGTAGCGGATACAAATATGGTAGAAGCCCCTTCCCGACCTTCCCCTGAAGGGGCAGGAGTTAAGCCCACTTTCTGTTCAAATTCATCAAAACGTAAAGGCCGGTTATCACGTGCAGCGGGAAGACGGAAACCGTACGTCACGAGGTTATCCTTGCGCGCCTTGTCGCCGCCGTACATGCCTCGTATCTGCGGAACGGTCACGTGGCTCTCGTCAATAACAAGGAGCATGTCTTTCGGGAAATAATCCAGCAGACAATAAGGCGGCGTTCCTTCTTCGCGACCGTCGAAATACCGGCTGTAGTTCTCTACGCCGGAGCAGTAACCGAGTTCATCCAGCATCTCAAGGTCGTATTTCACGCGCTCCTCGATGCGCTTGGCGTATAAATCTTCGCCAAGATTGGCGAAGTATTGGATTTGTTTGGCGAGATCGGCTTGTATCTGCTCCTTGGCGGCAGCAATGCGGTCTGCGGACGTTAAGAAGATCGTTGCCGGGGAGAGGTTATATTGGTCAAACTCTTCGAGTACCTGTCCGCTAATGGGATCAATGGTCAGGATAGCGTCTATCTCATTTCCGAAGAACTCAATCCGCACGATGTAGTCTGCGTACGCGAGGGCGATGTCGATTGTGTCACCTTTCACGCGGAAGCGCCCGCGCGCTAACTCAATATCATTACGCACGTATTGCGCGCTCACGAGTTGTTTGAGCAACGTGTCCATCGGGATCTCTGTGCCGCGTTTGAGTTCAATCACGTTCTGCGTGAAGTCCTGCGGCGAGCCCAAACCGTAAATACAACTGACCGAAGAGACGATGATCACATCCTTCCGTCCGCTCAGCAATGCCGCTACGGCAGAGAGACGAAGACGGTCGATCTCTTCGTTGATACTCAGGTCTTTCTCGATATACAGATCCGTACTGGGGATATACGCCTCCGGCTGATAATAATCGTAGTACGAGACGAAATACTCCACGGCGTTGTGCGGGAAGAACGATTTCATCTCCGAGTATAACTGCGCCGCGAGGGTTTTGTTGTGGCTCATAATCAGCGTCGGTCGGTTCAACTCTTGTATCACATTCGCCACGGTAAACGTCTTTCCGCTTCCCGTCACACCCAATAACACCTGCGCTTCCGCGCCGGCTTTCACTCCTTCCACCAACGCCTTTATCGCCTCCGGCTGATCCCCTGTCGGTTTATATGGACTCTCTAATTTAAACATAAAAATTCACGATGAAATATCACTTATTTTTGGCCACAAAGGTACAAAAAATAATTGATATGGCCAAAAATAATTTTGGTTTTTTATTGCATTTTGTGCGTTTACTAAGTATTTTAACAAAAAAAAACGCCACCGAAGTGACGTTTTTCCTGTCCTTTACCTCACGGCTTGTCCCGTTATGGTATAAACCTTCTCGCCGCGGAGGATGAAGATCTGGCCGTTGCGGAGGATCTTGGAAGCCTTACCCCGGCCCTCCCATGAAGGGAAGGGAGTATTGTTGATACCCGTCGGCATATTCGAAATACCTTGGATGTCGAACTCCTGCCAATAGGTGTCATCCTCATAAGCAGAAACAGCCTCATCCGGCACATAGACAGGGATCTGGCGTTTGACGTCGAAGAAGGTCTTGGCTTGAATAGAAGGAGGCGTAACGGAATTGACAGTAATCTTCTGCAGTTTGGCGCAGAGTGCAAAAGTATTATCTCCAATAGTCTGTACTGACGACGGAAGAACCATCTCTTCCAGATACGTACAGCCATAGAAAGCTCCATCGCCTATTTCCGTTACACCTTCGGGGATCTCGAGGTTCTGGAGCTCGTGTGCGTTGTAGAACGCCCAGTTACCGATACGACGGAGTTGGCTGGCAGAGGCTGCAGGCGCATTGAATCGTCCGGGAGCGCCGGCTGACGAACCACCAAAAGTGATGGACTTGATACTACGACAATCCTCAAAGGCGCGGTCATCAATTTCTTCTACAGAAGCCGGAATATCGATGGATTGCAGTTTGACACATTCCGCAACGGATTTATAGCCGATATGCGTTAGGTTTGCCGGTAAGATAAGTTTCCGGAGATTGTAGAACTCTTTGAAGGCCTCATCTGCTAAATCTGCGTGCGCAGTACCGGACAAATCAACAGACTTCAAAGTTTTGCGAGAGAGATTAATCACCCACAAAGCATTTTCTGACAACTCGCCTCCGATAACCTTAATAGAATCTAACTTTTGAGGGAAATAGGAAGGGTAACTGGTATAATCTGAATGAATATCAAAAATACAGGCAGGAGCTGAGATATATTTCAAAGCAGTAGAATTCGCAAAACTATAATAATATTCTCCTTCTATTTGAAGATTTGGATTTTGCACCACAAGGCTTGTCAAACCGCTGCAACCATAGAAAGCACTACCTCCAATGCTGGTGACGCTATTGGGAATCGTCACAGAGGTCAAACCGCTGCAACCCAAAAAAGCACTTCCTCCAATGCTGGTGACGCTATTGGGAATCGTCACAGAGGTCAAACCGCTGCAACTACCGAAAGCATATTCTCCAATGCTTGTGACGCTATCGCCAATCGTCACAGAGGTCAAACCGCTGCAACTACCGAAAGCATATTCTCCAATGCTTGTGACGCTATTGGGAATCGTCACAGAGGTCAAACCGCTGCAACCATAGAAAGCATTATTTCCAATGCTGGTGACGCTATTGGGAATCGTCACAGAGGTCAAATTAGACATGCCATTACATAGGTAGGCAGGAATATGCTCTACTTCGTTGCCGAATGTAAAGGATGTAATTTGTGGTCGTAAATCGAAGCGAATGTATTGATACTGCTCCTCATCATAATAATTTGCATAAAAAGGAGTATTGTTCGTTGCAAAATCAGCACAATTCTTTGCGTTCCATATAACAGAGGTCAAACCGCTGCAATAAGCGAAAGCACCACTTCCAATGCTTGTGACGCTATTGGGAATCTCAATAGAGGTCAAACCGCTGCAACGTGAGAAAGCATAATTTCCAATGCTGGTGACGCTATTGGGAATCGTTACAGAGGTCAAATTAGACATGCCATTACATAGGTTGGCAGGAATATGCTCTACTTCGTTACCGAATGTAAAAGATGTGATTTGTGGTCGTAAATCGAAGCGAAAATTTTGATGCATCTCCTGATCATAATAATCTGCATAAAAAGGAGTATTGTTCGATGCAAAATCAGCATAATTCTTTGCGTTCCATATGACAGATGTAAAACCGGTGCAACCATAGAAAGCATGATCTCCAATGCTTGTGACGCTATTGCCAATCGTCACAGAGGTCAAACCGCTGCAACCATAGAAAGCACCATTTCCAATGCTTGTTACGCTATTGGGAATCGTCACAGAGGTCAAACCGCTGCAACCATAGAAAGCATAATCTCCAATGCTGGTGACGCTATTGGGAATCGTAGTATTTTGACAACCGAAAATTAGAGTATTAGTGGAAGTCTTGATAATAGCATTGCAATTGTTACGACTATCATATACCGTGTTCCCTGCTTCTACAGACAATGAGGTCAAACTGCTACAATTTAGGAAAGCATGATTTCCAATGCTTGTGACGCTATTGGGAATAACCAATTCGCCAGTCAAACCGGTGCAAAGATAGAAAGCATAGTTACCAATGCTGGTAACGCTATTGGGAATCTCAATAGATGTCAAACCGCTGCAACCTTCGAAAGCACTTCCTCCAATGCTTGTGACGCTATTGGGAATCGTTACAGAGGTCAAACCGGTGCAACCATAGAAAGCACCATTTCCAATGCTTGTTACGCTATTGGGAATCGTTACAGAGGTCAAACCGCTGCAATACCCGAAAGCATAACTTCCAATGCTAGTGACGCTATTGGGAATCGTCACAGAGGTCAAACCGGTGCATTCATAGAAAGCATAATCTCCAATGCTGGTGACGCTATATGTTTGGGCATTATATGTCACAGAGGAGGGAATAACCACCTCGCCGGAGTATCTATCCGTATAGGAATAGTACTGATCACCTCGATAAGTCACTTCAGCAGTGCGGTGCTCATCGTCGAAATTGTACCAAATACCGCCCACGGATGTATCCGAGGCGAACATCGTTCCTACGCTTGCTGCTACAGCGAGCAATAGGGTAAAGAGTTTTGTTTTCATAATAAATATTATTTGTTATTATAGTTAGCTATAGGTGAACATATTTTAATGCCATGGGATTCGCGCAACACAAACATCATCTCATCAATAAGGCCATTATAAGCGCGATGATCGGAAAGATTAATTTGGCTTATAATAGATGTGATTTTACTTTTGTTATAATTATAGTACATAGAACGTATGAGTTGATCTATTACCATTATATAAGGTAAATTATTACGGTTCGCAACTAACACTTGACTAACCGGTTGATTATGATCTAACGTCAAGTCATCTTTACCCAAAACCAAGTTAATATCGTCGCCTAACCACACACGTTCTGGTCTATTATTACCGCAACATCTAACAATATACACTTCATATATCTTAGATACTGATAATAATGTAGACGGATTAGGAATTGTAGTTGCACCCGTGGTAACAGATGTTAATGTGACCTTACCTTTAAATTCCGCAGGTTTAAACATTTCACTAGACAATTTGCTCAACTGCATTGAGTTAATAGGCCCTTGTGGTGAGATAAGATGGACTTCTGAGATATTACTGAGTGGTACAATCTCTCCATTCAACAATTGAAAATATGTATTCTTTAGGCAAATTTCCAGCCACTCATTCATGGCGCTATTATTGATACCTAATGATTTTTCAAAGGCCGGCAGTAACTGACTATAGAGATTTGGTAGAAAATAGATTTGCCCCAATCTATCTTGCGAACGAAAACGAGATTTGAAAATTGTGTTTAAGGACTTTTTATCCTTAACGCCGTTAATAAACAAAGGAATAGTATTCATATTTTTTAAAGTTAAGTATTTGCCTACTCACTTATGGCTTTTCGGCTTACTCCATTATTTTACTTTTAGTTTGTTTCTACATCTATCTTGTCCAAATCAGACTGGCGAGACACTAACGAGAGAGAATCGAGTCGGTACTATGTCGAGACTATCTCGAGGGTATATGCATACAAAAAGCGGATCCTTGATAGTGTTCTTATCTCGCTTCGCTTGAACGATTTTCTCCCGCTTATATAAATAAAAGCGGGACTGCAATCTTGCTGTTCCGCATTCCGAGGCTCTGGTATTGCCTTCTAATCCAAACAACAACACTGAAGCCCACGCCGTATGCACAAATGCGCGCACTATACGCGTACATTATTTACATACCAATGGGCATCTTGTGCTGCAATGTTTTGGATGTTTTGTGAATTTACCAGATTCTATGAAGCCAAAACAAAGCGCGTAAGACGCCTTTTTCAATATGTCCTGTATTTACCCCCATCCGAAAGACATATACCCTCAGCGTGAGCTAAATACCGCAAAACTTTCTTTGCCACAAGGGCACGATTCATTTTGCGCTGCAAAATTACACAAAAAAAATGACACTTGCAAATAAAAGTGCCATTTTTTTGTATTTTTATAGCTTTTCGGCTTATTACGCTTTTCTTGGCGCACACCTGCGCCTGTATGTCTATATTTTTACCGCTTTTTACGCTGTCGGTGAGGTCAGACCTGAGTTCCTTTTTAACGTCTCAAAGAGGGGACGATCAGCTACAAACTAATATCCAACAAATGACCGATTAATTTATTGTTAGCAAGAAATACTATGCTATATACATTCTCTAATTCCTCATAAAAAGCATACCATGTGGTATGTGCGTTTTTACGGTAACGGACATAATGAAGTTCACGACCATCCACACAATATCTATTGAAATATGCGGGAGCTTCAACAGATACCGAGTACTGAAGATTGAACGCGAAATACCTAAATATATCGCGCATATACATAACAGCATAGTCCTCCTCGCCGAAGTAACCTTGTTCTACCAACTCTTTTACACTTTCTTCGAACTGCAAAAGAGCCTGCTTAGTATAAACAACCTCTTTCATTGGAACATAGCGCGGATACGCGGCTCAAGAAAAGCGATTGCCTCATCGGCGGTAAAGTACTTCTGCTGAGGATTTCCGACACCAACTGCATCATTCGCAATTGACATTTCATTGGCTTTGTGTTTAATATCCTGCATCATCGTTTTATGATTTGAATTAATGTATTGCGTCCTTTTTTTGACTGAAAAAAGCCTCGTCCATATTAATCAACTACCAAACTACTAATCAGATTGTACGCAGCTATGCGATCTGCTCTTTCTTCCGCAGACTCATAGCGAGGTTCTTTCATTCGTGCCTCAAAACGGCGACCCGTTTCACCATATAAAATCGGGGTTTCTGCAATAGGTCGTGCCATAGTTTTGTTCTCCTTTTTAGTTGTCTTTGCAAATTCGACTGCAAAGATACTACAATTTTTGCACATACGCAAACAATTTAACAAAAAAATGCAAAAAAGGTATTTTTCTTGTCAAGAAAACAGATATTCCACCATGAACGTGCCAAGAGAGGCAACCTTCATCGGCTGCCTCTCTTAGTACTTTGTCCCTTGGTCACTTTATTTGGCTTCTTGTCCCGTGAGGGTGTAGATCTTGCTGTCACGGAGGATGTAGATCATACCATCAATGAGCACCTTTGTATATTGTACATTGCCACTTTGTACATTCTCCAAGCCTTGCTCTGCGTTACGACGATCCACTACATTGGAGCGACCGGAGAGATTAGCCGCAGGAGCCCTGTTGGGGTTCGCTGCAGGAACGTTAGCCGCAGCGGGGAGAATATACTCAATCGCATAGTACGGCAGGTTGTCATCCGGCGTCTGGTCGGTGTACGAGGTGTTGGATGCCGCTACCGTAGCAATCGACGTGAGCGAAGCAGGTGATGCGCCCCGGAGGATGTTATACGAGGCAACATTTGCACCTGCGTACTCATTCCAGATGAGGTTGTATGTTCCATCCATGACACCCCGGCTGATAGTGAGGTGCACGGTTTTATGGATAGTGCTCTCGGGCGACTCATTGCCATTTGCCGTCACGCCGGTCAGGCGGTAACGCTCGGCTTTCTGCGAAGCGTCGGAAGAATTGTCGGTATAAGTACCGGCGGAAGCCGCAGCAGAACCGATGAGTTGGAAGTCATTGAGACTATTACCCTCCTTATAGACGTTCACGGATGCGAAAGCATCGGCATTAGTCCACGAGACTACATTATGTCCGTTGGCATCGGTGGTGACGAGGGTGATTACAGGTATGTCGGTGGACGGCATGACGGTCACAGGCTGCGCGAAACGTACGGAGCAGCCGTTGGCGTTCGTTACCTCCAGATAAAGGGTGACTTCATGTCCGACGAGCGAACCGTTAGTCCCTGCTTTCCGTACAGCCGTTACGTTGAGTCCATTGGCTGTAAGGCGGTAGTCGAGACGCAGGACAGCACTACCGCCGGCAGGCGCGGTGCTGGGCAGTTGTACGCCGGAGGCGGTAACCGGATAAGCCTCGTCGTAGTCGTCAATGAGCGCGTACCATTTATAGGTCACACCCTCGGGCACGGTAGCCGCAGCGGCTGTCCCCTCGTAGAGGACGGTCGGGAGCACTACGTCGAGTGCGCTCGGGTCGTTGATGGCGATGGTACGTGTGTACGTCTCGCCGTTGAGGGTGAGGGTGATGGTCTTGTCGCCGCCCTGATGGTCATACGGCCAATAGACGGTATAGGGGCCGAAGCCGGAACCCTCTACCACCGTTGCGCCGTCCCAGTTCCACACCGGCGTGCCGGTGGTCTCTGCGCCGCGGTAGGAGACAGTCACATACTTGTCCGCACAAGCGGAAGCGGGAGCCTCTATCGGGCTGCGGGTCACGTTAGCCACCACCGCCTCGGTAAAGAGCGAGAGTTGGTTCTGGCGATCCAGCGCCTGGATAGCTATCTCGTAGTTGCCGTTATTAAGATAAGATGTCGGAATAAGGAACTGAGTAGCCTCGATATAGTCATAATCCGGCAGGTACGCGGCGGTGGTATTCAGTCCGTTCTGCGGGGAGATGAGATAGGTAGTAGCGCCTTGCTGCTTGACGGCGAGGTTATAACGCATCAATGCTGCCGGCGTGTGGTCATCGACCGCCGCGTTCCATGTGATGAGCAGTCCCTCTTCGGTCATCTGCGCCTGTAGTCCCGTCGGCGCTGCCGGACGCTCGTCTGCCTGCGCAACTATCGGATAGAGTTGCGTGCCGTTGACTAACAATCGGCGGTCACCGGCAGCTACATCTACCGCTTGTACCGAAGCGCCGTAGTCGCTCACGTCCGGCAGAATGAATCCGTGCGAAAGCAAACCCTCTGCTCCCATATACCATACATAAATACCTTTATGGTCATTGCCTGCAGCAGGGTTCTTGACTGCCGCCACAAGGTCAGGATAGCCGTTATTATCGAGGTCAGCGAGGTTGGATAGCGTTCCGTAACTATAATTCAACGCCTCGCTGTTCGGCATTTTCTGAGGAGCAGAGAACGACTGGTTGGCGTTGTTCCAAAGGACAGCCAGGTAATCCTGCTCGCCGCTCTCAACGCTGGACGGACGTACTATGAGGTCCAAATAGCCGTCTCCGTTCAGGTCTGCTGACTGCATTCCATATCCCCAGAAACTTTCTTCCAGCCCCTGCGAGAAAGGTATAGCGGCTTGCTCGAAATGCGCATTGCCACGGTTGTAGAACAGATCCAGGCGGTTATCATACGTACCGTCATCATGACGAGGATATGCAGCTATGTCGGTAAAGCCGTCATGGTCAAAGTCCGCATACATCACATTGTTTATATTGCCGTTGAAGATACTTTGGAATAACTCCGCGTCGCCGTTGACCGTGAACTGCTTCCATTCGTTACCGCCGTTGCCGTCTAACTCAATGAGTTGGTAGTGGTTGGACGGGTTCATCATCAGGTTGTCATACAGACCGTTGTGCGTCAGATCGTGGCGGAACGAGCTGCCTGAGTAATTATCCTCAGGGTTCATGCCACTTTGGTTATACTCGAACAGATACAGCAGATTGTCGTCCTCCTGTTGGGCGGTAAGCGTCGGCTGGGCAGCGTCGTGGTAGAGAATACCGTAGGTACCGTTCCATGTATTGCCGCTGAAGGTCAACAGGTCGATTACTCCGTCGCGGTTGTAGTCATACCAAAGGACTTTACCCGGGTTCAGATTGGTATTCCAGAGCCCTGCGGCTTTGGCGAACAACGACTCCGTGGGCACACCGTCCATGACGGTCATAGTGTTATTGTCGCTCTTGATTCCGTCCATACGGCCGTCGAAGTTATAGTCCGCCATCGGTGAATCGGTATTCACGGGCAGTGTGTAGCTACCCCATTCATCGGTGAAAGTCAACGCCTCACCTACTCCTGCCGGCAGAACGGTTATAGTTGCTGTAGCCGATGTAGTACTGCCGCCCGGAGTCGTTATGGTGTGCGTAATGGTCTTCTCTCCGCCGGCGGTGAAGGACAACACCAGTTTGGAGCCGTCCGCTACATAGTCTCCGTCCTGTACCATCCACGTATGGCTGTACCCTTCCGGCAGCGCCGTAAAGGTCAGTTCTACAGTCTCGTTGATATTGATGGAACTGCGGCCAAGCGTGAACTCTACCGGCAAATAGGTATGTGCGACAGCAGCCTCCGTGCTCCAAGCCGAACCGCTATGCTGTGCGTCGATGGTTTGCACCGCTACATACATCGTTGCGGGTGTATATGTGCGCAAATCAATAGTATAAGAGTGCTCCTTGCCCATATTACCGTCGATGAAGTTACGGCGGCTACCGTCCGCATTGGCATGAGCAGCGAGAATATCGTTGCCGCCTGCCGTTGTACCGATACGCAGGGCGTAAGTGAGGTCAGCCGTAGCGGTCTTATCGTCAACTCCATTGCCCCATATGATGGTCAGCATACCATCGTTGTACGCCAAACTCGGTTTAGCCGGTGCACTCGGTGCCTGGTTGGCTACTGCGTTTTCTATCGAATAGAGTTTCGTCGAACCGTAGTATGTTCCGCTTACCCAAATCTCCAGTTTGCCATCTCCATTCAGGTCCTCTGCATTAACGGGGTAGGCGGTAAATGGTTGCTTGGAACTATCCCAATAGGTTTCACGCGTAATAGCATCCGTAGCTAAAACTTGCGGCGTGGTGTTGAAGCGCAAGCCGCTTTGACCTTTGATCCAAACAAGATTGTATTTATTATTACTTGTCGGGTTGTAAGCCAAGAGATCATAGTACCCATCGCCGTCCAGGTCTTGCATCGCTACGAAAACCAACGCATTGGGGCCGTAGTTCTGCTCGGGTTGCTGCGTGAAAACTCCTTGTCCGTTATTGGTAAAGAAGCAAGTATACGCGTAGCCGGTGGCGTTGTTCTCCGCCGAGAAAGTAGCTAAGATATCCACGTCGCCGTCTTGGTCGAAATCATAGCAATGGACGAGGTTGTCTGAAGCGGCATTCTGATAGAGCAGGGTCTGAACAAGCTGGTTGGTGTTCTTATTATAGATAACGGTATATAGTTTCTCTCCGGGGAAGACAAAATCTGTCACTCCGTCGTTATTCAGGTCGGCAGGAATAACCGCTCCGTTGGTCGATGTCCACACCCATTTGCCGTTATCCATATTGGTATAGATAATACCATTCTTCTCGTCAATGAGGTCCACTAATCCGTCGCCGTTGAGGTCGATAGCTTTGGTGGGAGCACTCACCGAACTGCCGCTACCCGGTGCTTTCTTCGGGTCGGAAGGATCGCGTCGCGGCGCACGCGATAAAGCCGCACCGCCCAGCATAGTCGGATAGGTATAGCGGGACACTTCACCCAACGAATAGTTCTGCGGGTTCTGGTATTGGTCTAACTCTTCCGATGTCATCTGTGCTACGAACTCATCCCAGGTGAACACTTGCATCCGCTGCTCTTGGAACGAACGGTCCGGCAGCTGGTAGCCAACAGCTCCGTAGTAAGCAGTCTGTTGGTTAGCCATATAACGGCTCTGGTCAAGCCGTATATAATCCATCCGTCCGTCGCGGTTGATATCCATATTGGTTACAGCCAAACCGTCAATGCGCTCGCAGCCGTCCACTGTCTTAACGAAGGTACCGGCTCCGAAACTCGACAGATCCGCCTTGCCGTCGCCGTTAATATCCTCTACAAAGGCCACATTGGCATCGCCGAGGCCGGGTTCTTCGCCTTTATACACATAACTAACCTTTCCGTACAACTCTTGCGGTTGGAAATTCCCTGTGGCATCCGCTGTCAGTTGCAACGTAACATTGGTGGTATACTGCAAGTACCAAGTGTCTCCCGGAATCCACTCTTGTGTAGTCTTTTCCTCAACGATAGGCGCTTGTTTGAGACCATTTCCGCTAAAGTCGTACAGCGCCTCCGCGCGAGGCAGGTCGATATAGATCGCATTGCCATCGCCGTTGACCTTACCGATATAAGGCACGTACCCGTCTATGAGACCCGTGTACCATTCGCCTCCTTGGTAAGGTATGACGATTTCCTTTTGACCGAACGTGCCGTAAACGATAGCGGTGTCTCCTTGGCTCAGTTGCGTCGTGCTATAGAAGGGCGTATTATTTGGACCGTACATATGACAAGCTACCAGACGCGTGTCACCATGATCTTGACCATCTTCGGTCAGGATAAACGAGTACCTACCGTCGTTCTCCAATCCGAGGGCAGTCGTTTCATAGAAGACGCCCTTTACGGCATAGGCTTCACCTCTTCGCAACCCTTCTTCTCCTTCTTCCCATTTTTCTCTTTCTACATCCGAATGTTGCAATAAAGTCGCCCATTCCGTCACCGTCATGATATTCGGGTCGTTGGGATCGAATATAAATTCATAGAGTGCCCGGATAGTCTGCGTGGATTGGATATTCGTCAGCGGCGCACTCCAGCCCGTGAACACATGGAACGACATAGTCGGTACCGCCGGAGCCGTGACATCGCTGCCCTTGGTCACCAGTTGCGTCTCTATCACATTGCCCGAGAGGTCAGTAAAGGTAACGATAACGTAGTTCGGGTCCAAACTGTATTGCGCCTGCGTGGTGATGTCCGCGGTTACGTTCGTGAACGGCACACTCCATCCGCTGAACACATAGCCCGTCACCGCCGGAGCCTCAGGAGCCGTAGCGTTGCCGCCCATGGGCACTGTGTCCACTTTCAGCACATTGCCGTCTTTGTCGAGGAAGGTGACAAGAGTCGGTGCCACGGAGGACAGTACCTCAAACCGCGTCACGCCCACTTCGTCATACCACTCTGAGGTATTGATAGTGAGCGAAGTAGCCGCCCCTTTCCATGTAGCGATGTTTCCGTTGGCGGTGAAGGTACCGCTGGTACAGGTAGAGCCTGCTACGCGCTGTGCGTCATCCGCATCGAGACACGTGAAACGCACCGTGCGGAAAGTCTCCGTAGCACGGATGGCAATCGAGTTATTCGCGAAAAGAACCACCTTGCCTTCCCTTTGCGCCCACTGAGTAGCTTCCGCAGCACGATCGCCGGTGAGGATAATGGTAGCACCGCCGGAAGTAATAGACAGCGTGGTTTTGGATATTGTCTTTAGCTCATCGCACTCTATCGGTGTCAGGTCAAGATGTACAGTCGGCTCTACCACCGCGCGAACCGTCATGTCGCCATATACATGCGTGAAATCCTGATCCCAGCGAACGACACATCCTAACTCATTCGTAGTAGGTAAGGTCGGTGCCGTGGGAGTACCACCCAGAGCCACTGTCTCGCGCTTCAGCTCTTCGCCGTTCAAACCAAGGAAAATAACCGTTGCGTTGGCTACCGTAGTATCCGAGATAATGGTTATTCCTTTGAGACGAACCGTCGCACCGAAAGAGATGGTCAGTTCAGCGGTAGTGCCTAACCAAATAACCTTTGTATCATCCGTTGTGTCCGCCTTGAACTTACCTGTAGAGCAAGTAGACGGAGTGGTTTTTTGATCATCCGGGTTTCCATTGAGGAATTCCTGCGCATCCGTGTATCTTTGGAATTGAAAAATAATCTTATGCATCATATACGGCGCAGTGATGCATAAGGTGTTCTTCTGATAGAAACCGATCGCCTCCGAATACATACGGAGTTGGCTGCCGGTATTTTTAAGGGCATTCAGTGTCTTTCCCTCTTTCTGGTAACTCATGGCATCCAAACGATCACCGTCCGATACATCTTCCGCCGTCATCCATTCCGTAGCCGTGATCACCGTCGTGTCATTATACAGCGACTCGTCTTCCGGCTCTTCAGGAGCGGGCGCATCGGCTATGGTGATGGCAAAGGCGGTCATTCGCACGGAGTTGGTGAGCGTGACGGTTACGCTCTGTGCGCTTCCTGTCCAGGTGGCCGTCGTACCGCTGGCTTCGGCACTGCCGGAATCCCATGTAGAACTCGCTAAACGAGTAGCATGGGAAGCAACCGTAGTCGTGATAGCAGCACTCTCTATCACTTTTCCGTCCACCGTGCTGATGGTCATGGTATTGCCCGTGGCCGTAGAGATATACGAACTCGTCGCATTCCATACAACCGCATTGCTACTCGTGCCTTGCGCGAAGGTCACGGTCACATTGCCGGAGGTGTAACTCGTTACGGTCGCGCCGTCAGTAAGGCTTTGTGCCTGAGCCCAATCGGCAGCCGTAAACGTCACTTGTGCCTGCATCGCTACTGCCATCAGCAGCGTCAATGTTGTAGTAAGAAATTGTTTCATATTCATAATGTTAGTGTATTATATTTCATGGAGTTTAAGTCTCTTACCTTCCACACATTCGTATTAACATTTGCGCTGCAAAGATACTGCTTTTTTTTGACATATACAAAAAATTTGAAGAAAAAATTTTTTTTTGTCAAAATAGTTAGTAAAATTGGGTACATACCGCATAGTAGGATGACGGTTTGACGGTTTTGACGGATGTCATTCGCCCCCATGGACGATGTCTCTCGGCGCTCACGCCCCGAGCAAAAAACGAAGGATGTTAGTCCGGCAAGATGAACTTGACAAAGACCCTATAGTGAAGTCGCGGTGAGGTCGCGGGGATATCGCGGGTTCAACAGGTAATTGGAAGGTAATCACTAATTAAAGTTTCCCTGTTACTGATTTACAGGTGAGCAGATGAGCAGATGAGCAGTTGTTTTTCTAAAATACACACACGCGTGTGTGAGATATATAAAATGAGCTGCTCATCTGCTCATCTGCTCTACAATCGGCCTTCTATGCTCCTGTTTGCATTCACCTCCTCTAAATCTCGCATACGCACTAACCAACCGCGAGTACGAGTTACTTTTCCCGGTAGTTGATTTTAGTAAATAAACCAAGATAAACCTAAATGGCGGACGGCGGACAAGCGGACACCCTTTTTTATAAACTCACACACGCGTGTGGGTGTATGTATTTTACGGAAAGGGTGTCCGCCCGTCCGCCCGGTCTACCCTTTTCCATTGATATTCCAATTTTCGCCTTTTTGTTATCAAAATGTGCGAATCCTATGTTTTTTGAGCCATTTCGGGCTATTTTTAAGCACAAAATATCCATGAAAATCGGGGCTGAAAGGACAAAAAAAAGTTATTGAACGAAAAAAAGGAGTCTCGGTTGAGACTCCTTTGTCGCTTGGTTGACGCGGTAATCACGGGTGCGTGATTACTTAACGCGGCGCTCCTGGATGCGGGCTTTCTTACCCGTACGCTCGCGGAGGTAATACAGTTTCGAACGACGTACTTTACCGTACTTGTTAACAGTGATGCTCTCAATGAAGGGGCTGTCCATCGGGAAGATACGCTCAACACCAACGTTGCCGCTCATTTTGCGAACCGTGAAGCGTTTCTTGTCGCCGCTACCGTGGATGCAGATGACATCACCGCGGAACTCCTGTACACGCTCTTTGTTACCCTCTTTAATACGGTAACCTACCGTAATCTGATCACCTGCCTTGAATGCAGGGAACTCTTTCTTCTCGCCGGCAAAAGCTTGCTCAGCTACTTTAATCAAATCCATTTCGTTAACTCATTTTTTATGGATTTCAACAAAAACACATCGGGCATTTACTACTATTCGGTCGAACCTATTGCAATCGCCAGAGGCACGATATGTACTTCTTCTACATCGGGGTCCCCGGAAATTTTAATTTTTGGGGAGAGGAGGAAGTACGGCGACTATACGAGTTGCAGGGCAACGAAGTCGTCGCAAGCCACTTCCGACGAGAAAAAGCGTGCAAAGATACTGCTTTTTTTTGAAATGAGCAAATTTTTTTGCAAAAAAATGCTTTTTTATTGATTTTATTTGCACGTACGAAATATTTTTCGTAAATTTGCATGCTCAATATACGCACATGAAGCGCTTTTTGTACATATTAGCCGTTTTGATAGTGAGTCTGCTGTTAGTAGGCACCATGTTGGTTCGTGCCCTGATGAGCGATGAAGTGGAGACGGCGGCGGTACAATTAGTGACGGCGGAGTTCTCGCGCGCCTTAGGCACAGAGGCGCATGTGGGTGCGATAGAATATCGTTTTCCTGCGCGTTTAGCGATCCGGGATGTGTATATCGAGGACCAACAGCAGGACACGTTGGTGTATGTGGGCGAAGTGTTTGCGCACTTCCGCCCGTTGCCGCTCTATCACGGGGAGATACGTTTCTCGCATGTGCGTCTTTCGGACGTGGTGGCTAATCTGTATCATCTGCCGGACAGCACATGGAACTACAGTTTCCTAACCGGCCGTCTTCCCAAACGCGAGAAGAAAGAACGTGGTCCGCTGCGGAGTCTGATCTCCGTTCAGGACGTGCAGCTGGACCGTATCCGCTTGCGGTACGACGATCTGTTGGCGGAATTGGAATACGCGGACATGGATCTGCATCAGTTGAGCGAGGAGTTGTTAGACGCTCAGATCAGCGAGTTCAAGGCTCAGGTCCGCAAGCGGGGCAACCGTTCGCAGCGTCTGGATATACAGTCCCTGCGGGCACATATGATGCTGAACGACAGCGCCTTTCTGGTCCCTACTCTGACGGCTCAGTTGCCCAACTCCCGTCTGGACATGAGCGGCATAGAGGTGCGTTTTCCGGATGTAGATACGCTCTATCTGAGCCGTTCGGCGCATGAGATCACGTTTGCGCTTGCCTTTCACGAGGCGCAGTTAGTGCCGGCGGACATAGCGTTGTTCGCGCCGCGGCTCAAAGGTCTCAAAAAGCCGGTCGAACTGAGCGGAGCTTTGCGGGGCACGCTGGACTCGTTAGGATTCGAAGACATGGCTATCCGCTATAACGGTCACACGATATTAGAAGGCGATGTTTCGGCGGTGGGTCTGCCGGATTTCAATAATCCTCATCTGCGTGCGAACCTGCGCGATGTGAACACAAACGCTTCCAAAATGCAGGATTTCCTTTCGCAGCTGTATAACCGCCCTGTCCGTTTGCCCAAAGAGATACACCGTTTGGGCGACATTCATTACCGTGGTATCGCGGAAGGGCGTTTGCACGATCTGACGCTGCACGGCGCCTTCCGGACGGCTTTGGGTACGATCACAACGGACGGTTCGTTCCGCTCCGATTCGTTATTCGAGCACATGGACTATGACGCGAAGATCGTAGGCCGCAAGTTCCGCTTAGGGCGGTTGCTGAACCAGCCGAAGATCGGTTCGCTGACCTTGGATTTTCAGTCGCGCGGCGAGATCAACGACGGCGTGGTGGAAGGAGACGTGAAGGCACACCTGCGGCAGTTCACCTATAACGGATATACGTACGAGGACCTGCGTATCGACGGTCACTATGCGCCGAAGCACTACAAGGGTCAGTTCCGGATCCGTGATCCGCACATGGACATGGCGTTCGACGGCGTAGTGAACCTGCGCGACGAGAATCCCGAGATCAATTTCAACCTGCGGTGCAAGAATTTTGCGACTCATCCGCTGATAGACAAGGACTCGCAGTTCGGTTTGACGTCCTCTTTCGCGATGGCGGTTGACCTGAGCGGCAGCAAGCCGGATGAGATGTCGGGCTATCTGGTGATCGACTCGCTTTATGTGGGGACAGCGCGGGACTCGGTTCTGATGCGCCAGTTGTCGCTGTTCGCCGCCGCCGAGCCGAATGGAACGAAGTCGATCACGCTACGTTCGGACTATCTCTCCGCGCAATGCGACGGTCTGTTCCGTTACGGCGATGTGGTACCGGCGATGCAGGCGATGCTGCATCATTACCTGCCGACCGCCGTTGCGTCACCTGCCAAGTCGTGGCAACCTGTGACGCTCTCGCTGCGGGCTAACGGCGAGCGTTTGCGGGATGTGCAGCGGCTGTTCGTAGCTCCGATCACGCTGTCGGACCACCCTACTCTGCGCGCCGAGGCGACAGTCCGGGCGGACAAAGAGCCGTTTGTGGATGTACGCTTCTTTGCCCCGGGCGTGCGCGCCGGCAACACGCCGCTGCACGACCTGACGCTCACGCTGAGCACGATCACGCGCCGCGACTCGTCAGCTACCAAAGGCAGTACGGCGCTGACGTTCAACGCCTCGACGGAAGCGATGCAGATGCAGACTCTGATTTCGATGTTGGCGTATAACGATACACTCCTTTCGCACGTCACGCTCCGCCAGCACTCGCAGTTGCAGGAGTTGCTGCCGGAAGGCTGGCAACACCTCACGCCTCGCGAGTTGCAACGGGCTCTGGCGGAGGACATGACGCTGACACATCGGGAGCGGCTGAAAGCATTAGTAGCAGCACAGCGGGCAGGTAACTACGGCGGCGATTTGAAGTGCGTCACTCATTTTACCAAATACAACAAGAAACCGCTGATAGACATGCATTTCATGCCCGGCACGCTTCTGCTGCGCGACTCCGTCTATTCCTTGGGCGAAAGCCGCGTGACATACTGCGGGGCAGACAAATCCGTGCAGATAGACCATTTCTCGTTTGAAGGCGGCGGCCAGCATCTCCGCGCCAACGGTGTTGCTTCCCGGCGGGCAAGTGACACGCTGTCGGTGGATCTCAAACGCGTGAATGCGGCATATGTAGTACCGTTCTTCCTGCCGGTGCAGGCGATCATGTTCAACGGCTATCTCACCGGACAGGCGGACATCACTTCGCTGTTCAAACATCCGCTGGTGGAGACGCAGATTCATGTTGATTCGATGGGTCTGAACAACTGCTATTTCGGCGAGGCGGACGTGGATCTGCATGTGGATGACTCGCTGTATTTCCACGCCGATGTGATGCGGGGTGTACGCAAGACGGTCAACTTAGACGGTGTAGCCAAATTCGGCAAGAACCCCACCTGGTGTCTGGACATGAAGGCGGATTCCGTTCCTTTGCAGTTCATCAACCACTGGACTTCCGTGGTGTTGCGCGACATGGACGGTTCGGGTAACGGCCGGGTGGTAGTAGGCGGCAGCAAGAAGAAAGGCGTGTATGTGCTCCTGCGATGCGAGGCGCATAACGCTTCTTTCACGCTCCCATGGACCGACGTGCGCTATACCATTCCGTCGGACACGATCGTCATGGACACAATGGCTATTCTCTTCCCGGAAGTACATGCCCGTGACGCAGAAGGCAACCCGGTGCTCGTGAACGGCGGTATCTATCACGAGCAGTTCAAGAACTACGTGCTGGATCTGCATGTGGATGCGGAACACGCGCTGGTGTTTAACAAGAACACCGCCGGCGAGATGGTCCGCGGGCATGTGTTCGCCGACGGACATGTGGACGTGACCGGACCGCAGACCGACATCATCGTTTCCGCGACCGCCAAGACGACCAAGAACTCCTCTTTCCGGCTCAGTCTGGACAAGATCAACAACGCCGAGGAGTCGAATTTCATCCATTTTGTGGAACACCCGGACACGACCTCCCGAGACACGGTTATCGAGACCGATCTGGACAATATCGACCTCAAGCGTGTGGCGAAAATAGACAGCACTATATTCCGACGCAAAGGCGGCTGTCTGCTCAAACTGAATATCGACATCAACCCGCAGCTGCTCTTCCAGCTCGTTTTGGGCGAGCGCAACGGCGATGTGCTGCAAGGTCGGGGCAACGGCGCTTTGCAGTTGGCGTTCGATACCCGTTCGTCCAATGTGTCGCTCTTAGGCTCGTACGATATAGACCAAGGCTCGATGTCTTACACCGTAGGAAACGTCATCCGCAAAGAGTTCACCGTGGGTCAAGGCTCCACGATCTCGTTCTCCGGCGATGCGACGAACCCGCAGCTGAACGTGACCGCCAAATACCGCGTAACGGCGAACCTGCGTGACCTCTTCGGCGACGAGGCGGAGCAGCTGACGGTAGCGCGGACGAACATACCCGTTCTGACGTGTCTGCACATGAGCGGCACGCTGCGGAGCCCTATTCTGTCCTTCTCGTTAGAGCTCCCGCTGTCCGACCAGACGATTCAGCAGCAAGTAAGGCAAGTGATCAACACGGACGAGATGCTGATGAGGCAGGTTATTTATCTGTTAGTGTTCGGCCGTTTCTTCACGCCGGATTACATGTCCAACTCGCAGTACGCGACGCTGAACTCCACCTATTCGCTGCTGTCCTCGACCGTAACGAGCCAGATCAACGCCTGGCTATCCAAACTGACGAACATGCTGACCCTCGGCGTGGCGATCCGGACGGACCAAGGCAACACCGGTACGAGTCAGGAATATGAGGCGCAGTTCCAGTTGCAACCGGTGGACAGGCTGGTAATCAACGGTAACTTCGGCTATCGCTACAACGATATTTCCAACCAGCCGTTCTTCGGCGACCTCGATGTGGAAGTGCTGCTGACCGAAGACGGCCAGTGGCGCATCAAGGGCTATACCCACACCGTGGACAAATACTCGCTCCGTCAAGCCTCCACTGTGCAAGGTGTCGGATTCATGTGGAAGAAAGAGTTTTGACAATTCACAATGCACAATTCACAATGCACAATTAATAATGCACAATTCACAATGCACAATTCACAATTAATAATGCACAATGCACAATTTACAATTAATAATGCACAATTAAAATAGATAAATCTATGAAAGAGGGAAATGTAATAGAGCAAAAAAGCAAAGCATTCGCGTTGCGAATAATAAGTTTATACCAATTGTTAAGCAACGATAAACATGAGTATGTTCTTTCAAAACAACTATTACGATCGGGTACAAGCATTGGCGCGAATGTAAAAGAAGGAGTTAGAGCACAGAGCACCCCAGACTTTATTGCCAAATTTTCCATTGCGCTAAAAGAAGCGGAAGAGACGGAATATTGGTTAGAACTTTTGTACGAAAGTAATATACTTGAGCAAACATTATTTAATAGTGTATATTCTGATAATAAAGAGCTATTAAAGATTCTGACATCTATTATTAAAACCTCAAAAAACAACAATGATATAAAATTGTGAATTGTGAATTGTGAATTGTGAATTAAAAAATAAGCAGCGCGGTTGCGCTGCTTATTTTTGTTTAGTGACGCTCGGGTCTCGGACCACGGCGCTCAGGACGCGGGCCTCTGTCGAGACGAGCTCCGTCCGGATTGCTGTTGCGGTCTCCACGCGGTGCACGGGCAGGACGCTCCGGCTCTACGTAGCCTTCGGGTTTCTCTTTGAGCGCTTTGGCGGAGAGACGGAACTTACCGGTCTTCGGATCTACCTCCAGCAGTTTGATGCGGATGTGGTCACCCTCTTTGATACCGGTCTCTTCCATGGTCTCATAACGCTTCCAATCGATCTCGGAGATATGCAGCAGACCTTCCTTGCCCGGCATGAACTCTACGAAGCAGCCGTACGGCATGAGGCTCTTAACGACAGAGTCATATACCTCGCCAACCTCCGGCAGAGCAACAATCGCTTTGATCTTCGCGATAGCAGCTGCCATCTGTTCGCCGTTGTTGGAAGCTACCTCTACCTTGCCGCCCTTCTCATCTTCGTCGATGGAGATGACAGCTCCGGTCTCAGCCTGAATGCCTTGGATGATCTTACCGCCCGGGCCAATGACAGCGCCGATCATATCTTTCGGGATATAGAAAGAGGTGATACGCGGTGCGTGCGGTTTGAGGTCAGCACGCGGAGCAGGCATGCACTCGAGGATCTTACCGAGGATGTACATACGTGCCTCGTGCGCCTGTGCGAGCGCGTTCTCTAATATTTCGTATGAAAGACCATCTACCTTGATATCCATCTGGCAAGCGGTCAGACCGTCCTTGGTACCGGTGGTCTTGAAGTCCATGTCGCCGAGGTGGTCCTCATCGCCGAGGATATCGCTCAGGATAGCGTAGTTCTTACCTTGGTTCTCGGAGATCAGACCCATCGCGATACCGGAAACAGGTTTCTTCATCGGTACACCGGCGTCCATGAGAGCGAGGGTACCTGCGCAAACGGTAGCCATCGAGCTGGAACCGTTCGACTCCAAGATATCACTTACTACACGTACGGTATAAGGGAAGTCTTCCGGAATCATGTTCTTCAGCGCACGGCAAGCGAGGTTACCGTGACCGATCTCACGACGGCCTACACCGCGAGCGGCTTTTGCCTCACCCGTGGAGAACGGCGGGAAGTTATAGTGCAGGAGGAACTTATCGGTGCCTTGGATCAGCGCCTCATCCACGATCTTCTCATCACGGCTCGTACCGAGGGTAACGGTCGAGAGCGACTGAGTCTCGCCACGGGTGAAGATAGAGGATCCGTGAGGGCCGGGCAGGTAACCTACCTCACACCAGATCGGACGGATTTCCGTGGTCTTACGGCCATCGAGACGCTTGCCTTCATCGAGCACCGCGCGACGCATAGCCTCTTTCTCTACATCATGATAGTAACGATCTACAAGCGCTGCCACCTCATCGATATCGATGCCTAACGCCTCAGCGCGAGCTGCCATGTAGTCAGCTTTCTCGGCTTTGAAGTCCTCGCGGATCTGGGTGAACATCTCCTCGCGGTGATGTTTGTCAGTGTCTGCGGAAGTAGCCTGTGCATAAGCGCGAGCGTAGGAGAAGTCATGAACTGCCTGCTTCAACTCCTCATCATTTACCTCATGGCAGTACTCACGTTTTACCTCTTTGCCGTAAGCTTTCATCATCTCGTTGATAGCCAGACACTGCGGTTTGATAGCCTCGTGCGCTGCTTTGATAGCCTCCAGCATAACGGACTCCGGCACCTCTTTCATCTCGCCCTCGACCATCATGATGTTGTCATACGTAGCAGCCACCATCAGCTCGAGGTCAGCGTGCTCGCATTGCTCGAAGGTCGGGTTGATCACCATCTGACCGTTCACACGCGCTACACGTACTTCGCTCACCGGACCCTCGAAAGGAATGTCGGAGCAAGCGAGTGCTGCACCTGCTGCGAGACCGGCAATGCTCTCCGGCATGTCGATACCGTCAGCCGAATACATGGTGACGTTAACGAAGGTCTCTGCGTGATAGTTAGAAGGGAAGAGGGGACGAAGGGCACGGTCGATGAGACGTGCGATCAGGATTTCATAATCCGATGCTTTGCCCTCGCGGCGGGTAAAACCGCCCGGGAAGCGTCCTGCGGACGCAAATTTCTCTTTGTACTCTACGGTCAAGGGCATAAAATCTGTGCCCGGTACCGCATCTTTGGCGGAGCAGACAGTAGCTAAAATCATCGTGTTGCCAAGGGTCGCCATTACTGCGCCATCGGCCTGTTTAGCCAACTTGCCTGTCTCCAGTTTGATCACTCGTCCATCGGGGAGAGCGATTTCTTTGGTTACAATATTCATTATTTATTCGTCATTTTTGGCCGCCGTTTGCGACCTGTTAATTATTAAGACCCATAAAAAGTCGCACAAAGGTACTACTTTTTTTTGACATACGCAAGAGAAATTTTCGTTTTGCACGCAAAAAGGGACATTTCACACAAAAAAGAGCACGATTAATGCTCTTTTTTGCTGATATTCATCCCGTTTCGAGAGTTAGTAAGCGCCTTCGATGAGGCGTTAGAGGGTACATTCAGTTTGCCTGTAGTTGTCCTTTGATCTTTGCGATTAAGGCCTTTAGCGGCTCTATTAGTGGAGCAATCTCATCTTCGGTTGCATCGACGAAGCAATTATAATCCCCTCGTTCGCGCAAACCTTCCAATTTAGAAAACAAGTGTCCTTCGTCAACAGAAAACACTCCCGTTCGCACAAACTCCTTATTGAATGCGCTGAGTGCGCCCCTATGGGTATGCACCTGCAAGGCATTATGAATCAGCAATGCGCTTACAGCATGGAAGGCAGCATAATACATGCGGTTTACAAGCGTATCCCAATATTGTTGTTCGCGCAGTGTTTCAAACTGTTCCATAATTTTCTCTGCACGTTCTATTTCCAATTCCACCATGATACGGCGCTCGTCATCGGATAAACTCATACTAATACAATTTTATCGTGTTCTACATTCTTGACAAACGGGGTAAAGTGCATTTGTTGCCATTGTTTTTTGGTGTAAATCTGCGGAATGACCAGTTGATCATCCTCCGATGCCATTAACGTAAACGGATAAGCATATTGCACAAAATCGGTGGTTTTTTGGCTCTCCTCGTCCAATAAAATCAACAAATCCCAATCGGATTCTTCATGAGCTGTACCTCTTGCACGAGAACCATATAGCCAAAGAGATGCCGTACTGGGAAGAACTTCTTTCCCCAGTTTGGATAACCGTCTTATGAACTGCTTTTGATCTCTCATGGAATATCCCGTTTTACCTTTGATGGGGCAAAGGTAGTAAAAAACATGAAAGAAGTATCTCCCGTCTGCTCCACCTTATAAGGAGCACGCTGGTTAATAGCATTTTCGGAAAGGCTTATCATTGTGCTAAAGAGATTCCATACTTTTTTTCATAAATCTCTCTGGCACGTGCTTCAAATATTTTTCTCATGCCTACCATCCGACGTAAGGCCTCCAAGCGCTCCTCTTCCGTTTTGTAAGTAACTGCTTCCATAGTTATTTTCTTCCGTTTTACCTTTGACGCTGCAAAGGTAGTAAAAAAAATCCAAATACGCAAGAGAAATTTTCGTTTTGCACGCAAAAAGGGACATTTCACACAAAAAAGAGCACCGGACGTGCTCTTTTTTGGTAATATGCGCTATTTTTTACAGCATTGCTGCAACTCGCAGATCCAAAGCATGACTGATAAACGCATTGATAGACTCTCCGGCTTGTTTAGACAAAGCAGCAATGCGGCTGTGTGTCTCGGGTTTGATACGGATATTCAGTTGACCGGAATAGCTTTTATGCGGTTCCAATCCCTCGGCGATGCAGTACGCCACATAGTCATCTACCGCTTCGTGAAAAGCCTCTGTCAACTCATGCACACTCTCGCCTTCGAAGTTCACCAAACCATCTATGCCTTCTATCTTTCCGTAAAAACAGCCGTCTTTCTCAGAGAAATTCACCGTTCCGAGATAACCTTTATAACTGATTGTATTCATAATTTCCTCCTATTTCAAATGTCCTTTGGATTGTAATTCTTCTAATATTTGCCGCAAGGCATACATTTTAACGATGTTACCCGGATGCGGTTTATGGAGCATTATAGGGCGTCCTTCCTTGTCTTTAAAAATAACACGCGAACCGGATGTTTTCCCTTTGTTCGATTTCGTATAGCCAAGTGCGCTCAGCAGCCGCTCCAGTTCGTCAAAGGTGAAGTCAGATGGAAGCGTCAAGAACCGCTCGATTAATTTATCTTTTGTACTCATATTACAAATTTTGTGCAAAGGTAACTATTTTTTAGTTACAATCCAAATATTTTATGCAAAATCGTTTATTTTTCTTCATTTTTTACGACAATCAGCAAAAAAGAGCACGATTAATGCTCTTTTTTGCTGATATTCTTCCCGTTTCGAGAGTTAGTAAGCGCCTTCGATGAGTCGGCGTTCGGGGGCATACTTTCCCGGTTCCGGTCCTGTGGAAGAGCCAAGTACCATTTGCATCAGCGAATCTTGGGAACTCAGTTCCTCAATCTTCATTGTTGGCTGAATATAATTTTTCTTTTTCATATGCTTGTTATTTTGCTGTTTACGTTATTTAACCGCTTTTCCGATGACGTCATAGAGTTGTCCATCGCGGAGGATGTACACATGGTCATTGAGGATCACCTTCTGACAATTGTGAATTGTCAATTGTGAATTGTCAATTGTCTCCACACCGGTTGTCACTTGCGGAGCTTTGCGGACAAGCATCAAACCGTAGCCGTTGTTCTGACCCTTGTCAAACTCTGCTTCATACGGCGAGACTGTCAGATCCCAGATGATGTTACCGTCCTTGGTCAGGTAGAGACTTGCATCCTCGCGCTCTGTCGGAACGCTGATGGTGTATGTACCGGCTTGCGGAGCATAGAGCTCAAGCGCCACTTCGGCTTGATCGTTCACCATCGGAACGTTAACCATACTGAGTTTGGTGTTGTATGCCTTACCGAAGATCTGTGCCACCTTCGGCGTATTGGTCATCGTCATCTTCGCAAGATCCTTGCCGGTCTCATACTCGTTGAGCGCATCCTCGTTGGCCGTAACATAGAGGTAGTCAGTGAAGTCCTCGTTGCCGAAGCCTACCGGTACATCCTTTATCTCCATTGCGCGTTCGCGTGCCGGTGCGTAGTTGCCACCTGCGTTTGCGGTTTCCATTACCATCGTACCATCGGCTGTTGCCTGATAGAAGAACGGTGTTCCCACAACGAAGTTCGTTGACTGAGCGGTCTTGGTAATAAAGGTGTAACTATTCGGATCAAGAACCTGTACTGCCAGATTAACCTTGCCGTAGAACAAGTTCGGGTTACCGATGCCGTTCCAACCATTGTCATTGCCGCCGGTCGAACTTGCATACTCATAGATAGCCTTGCTGTTGCCAGCTACGAGAGCACCATTAGCCGTCTTCTTGAAGCGGTAGGTCGTGCGGCCGCCGTCGGTTGCCATGATATAGAAGGTACCCGGAACCAATACACCACGATATTTCTTCCATCCGTATTGACCTTGTGCACGGATGTCTCCGTGGTAATCCATGATAGCGTAGTTCACTTCGTTCGCTAACTTATTACCTTCCAGATCATAGATACCGTTCATCACATCAACCGGGAACGGAACCGTAAACGCATGCCACTGATTCGGGTCTCCATTCTTACCCAGCGTAATGTCGATATAAGCCTCACTTGCCTCAAAGTTCGATGCTGTTGCACCTTCCAATTGACCTGAGTTACCACCTGCCATAGTTGTCTCTATGGAGAATGTACCAACGACGGTCAGTTTGTTGCTGCTCAAAGTTACCTTACCGCCATTCTCAACGATGAGGTTATCAAGGGTCTTGTCGTCATTAACGTTCAGATTCTTACCATCCGTTACAACAATCTCCGTCACGGTTGCAGGCAGGTCGTCGATGTCAGTATCTCCCGTTGTTTCGTACGCACTAATCGGAGTCAGTGTAACATTTGTGCTCATGGTCACAGCGTCACCTATTTCATAGGTATTCTGGCTGTCTGTCCACTTGTCAAGGAACGTATAGTGCTCAACTGCTTCAGGAGCATCATCTTCCGTCAACGCATAAGCTTTGTTCTTAGCAACCATCTCATCCTTATCTTTGTTACCGTCTGCCTTATTGAACGTTAGAGTCTGGAACTGAGTTGTGTAATATACCGCTTCCGGAGCATAGTAGATGTCAATATAATCTACATTGTAGGTATCATCATTATTTCCCTTGACCCAGAAGTACTGCGTGTTCGCAGGGAACAAGTAGATATATCTATCGTCTGCAGTATCTTCATCAATTAACGCACTTCCTGATATCGTCTTCTTTGCCGAACAAGCGTATACCGGAATACCACCACGATAACCAGTACCCGGAACGCCTACTTCAATTCGTACAATATTAGAAATAGCTGTCTTGTTATATACATAGCCATAATCAGAAGATCCTTTGTGGAATTGAAGCCTTGTCGTTGCATTCTTCATTACTTGCTTATGTACAAAGCCATTTTCAAAGCCTCCTGCCGATACTTCAGTCTCATTACTTTGATAACTACCGGTAATGACACCTTCATCAACTCTTACCTTTTGAATATTCGAGAATACAGCATAGAAGTTCGTAGCAGCTGTTACCTTTCCGGTCGCACCAACCATAGTCGGCTCACTCGTCTGGTACGGGAAATCACTTGCAGACCAGCCTACGAAGTGTACATCATCGCTTACACTCACACTTGCTGCAGTCATCGCACTTGCAGCAGCACTTGCATCAGGCATATCGAAGTTCTCGCTCTGGTACGGACTCAATGCCAAACCTGTCAATTCAGTACCTTTAGCATAGAACTTAACTGCCACCTGAACAGCCGTTACATAATTAACCGTGATATTTACCGTACCCGTTGGGTTGATAATCGAGAACGAACCATCTCCGTTGTCGCGGATATCAGCATTCGTCTTCACAAACTCAACCGTCGTATGTTCAGCCAAGCTGCTAATCGTAATCGTACCGGCATTGTCATATGCCATAACGCCCTTATCCTCATTGGTACCTTCGGTGACTGTAGCGCTATATACATTGATTTTCTGCGTAGCCGTCTTCTCTGTCTCGCAAAGTGTATAACTTACAGTGAAGTCATTGTTTGTTCCTGCCGTCAAAGCAGCACTCGAGTACGTTACGCCTTCCGAGACATTCTCTGTTGCTCCGCCAGCCAAAGTAGCCGTAACAACCATTCCCGTTGCATCGAACGTCTCACCTACGATGTAATTGGTCTTTGTCGGAGCGGTCGTGATTGCAATGCTGCTTACATCTTTCGTCCAGAAGTCCTTCGTGCTGCTATAAGCAACACCGTGTTTATTGACCGCGTATGCACGTACATAATAGTGTGTGCCCTTCGTCAAACCGGTCAAGTCATACGAGAAGTCATTACCTACGGTCGGGTTGCTCGTACCTACTTGCAGTTTAGTAACGCCCTCACCATCCAGTACAGGATTAGTAGCTGTACCAAGAACAAATCCATAGTCGCTGATGTTGCAACCTTCTGAACCTAACGTTGCTAAACCACCTGTTGCCGTTACCGTTGCACTCGTACAAGCCTCTTCACTTACTGCCGGTAAAGCCGTTGTAAACGTAGCATCCGCATCGCACGACGCACACTTGGTAACATAGTCGGAATATACATCTGGAATCTTTTTGAATAGTTTTACATCAGTTTGGCTAGCGTCTGATTTATAGCAAGCAAATATAGCCTTCGTATAATCGCCGGTATCAGCATTCTTATTGAATTGCATTTTGCCTCTACTTGTATTACCCTTGCTATTGATAGATGCAACACCTGTTGTAGTATTAATCTCTACTGTAAATAAACTATAGTCATTGTCATTAAGATCTGTTTCTCCTACGAGATAGTTTTTATCTGAACCGGATGGATACAAATAATAGGTACCATCGTTAAAGGTATAGTAATCGGTATTGCCTACTTTTACTTTACCGAAAGTATATGCACAAGCACCAGTACCCGGTGTCAATTTTTCGTTTGAAACCGTACCGGAAACGGCACGTACATTATTACCAGTTTCATATGCCTTTGCTACAGCACCATAAGTTGTTTCGCTTGCCTCAAATTCAGAGTAGATGTAAACCTTTGCGCCATCTGTCAAATCATTAATATTCTTAACCAAAACGATATCTCCTATCGTTTCTGTTGCAAATACCGCATAGAATGTTACATCTTCCGTAACTTCAGGTGAACCTGCAACGGCCGTAAAGATACCGTCGGGTGTACTCGGCGAAATACCGGTGATCTTCTCTGCACGCCATCCTACGAACTTCTTCGCATCATCGCATTCCGCAGAAGTGGGAGGTGTCGGCATCGCCGCTACCTTTTCTCCGTGAACTACGATTTCCGGTGTCTCTGTTGAGTTCACATACCAAGTTACGGTATGGCAAGCTTTCCAGAACGCGTGTAATTCCACATCTCCTGCTTTCTTCCATTGCTTTGTAGAACTTGTGTAGTTAGATACGCTTGCAATAACATTTCCGTCCTCTCCAATAAGTTGAGTGCCTGCTCCACCTGTTTCCGTGAAGTATCCGCAGAACTTGTAGCCCTCCTTTTCCGGTCTATCTATAGCACTTGTCAGATTATCGCTACTATCAAATGTGACCGCAATACTTGCCGTACCTTCATGACCGGTATCGGCGCCTTCGTTATTCAGCGTGATAGTATAATTCTTCGGGCTCCAAGTTGCATAGATGGTCTTATCTTGTGCCTGATCCCATTCATGCGCGCTGGTCTTATCTGCATTGTAATACTTCGTACCAGTACCATCATTGTTCGCAAAGATACCTGCTAAATTATATCCAGAGCGACTTATTGATTTTCCAGTCAGACTCGGCATTGCAGCATCAAATGTAGCCGTTACATCAACAGTACCTGCCGTACCATAATTCTTATCAATAGTAACTTGATACGTATTTGCTGTCCATTTTGCATAAACAACTACATTGCCGGTAGATCCCTTATCAATCCACATTATCTGATTCTCCCAAGTTCCATTGTCGGTGAACCAACCATCAAAATGATATCCCGTCTTAGAAGCATCATTCAGCAATACGTCTTCTGCCGCTTCAATAGTATAACTTGCAACATTATCCTCATGGTTGGTAGCGCCCTCCATGTTGTTATACGTAATACTATAATTGATAATAGAGAACGTTGCAGAGATAACTATCGACGAAGTCAATGTATGGGTATTACCACTTGTAAAATCAGCATCGCCTATCTTCAACGATTCCAATGAATATCCCGCACTCGGAGTAGCAGTAATCGTAATAACTGTGTTCTTTGCTATCTCTCTCGAACCACTTGTCAACGCTGACTCCATACCCTCATATGTCACGCTTATACTTCCGTTGCTCGGAGTCGTAATAGCCACGTTCCATTTATCATCAGCGATCCATTTTGCATAGAATGTCTTATTACCGGTCGAACCTGCCGCAATTGCCGGCGAACCTGCCTCGTGACCTACAGCCAAATCGCTATCTACGAACCAACCACCGAAGTTAAAGCCTTCCTTCGTCGGATTGCCTAACGAAATATCCGAGCTTTCTATTGTATAGTTAGCAGGATTGCTTACATGGTTAGTAGCACCCTCCATGTTCGCGTACGTAATATCATAAGATATCGTACTAAACGAAGCGTTAATAGTAATATCCTTAGCCGGCATCGTGATTTCAACGATATCGTCTGTTGCAGCATAACCATCCTTGAGGACATCAGCAGTGATATTATTACCATCCGAAATAGCCCAACTGTTGAAATTATATCCTGCACTCTTGCTTGCGCTTAATGTAATCGTAGCACCATCACAAGCTGAAGTCTCATCTGCCTCAAACGTACCACCGGTAATAGTTCCGTTTCCGTTCAATGTAATCGCATATTTGCCGGAGTTTTGACTTGCAATCACTTGCTCTTTGTCGCAATAGCCGGTTGCTGCCGTTACCGCAATCTTAATATCATAACTTGTATTACAACCCAAACCTGTAATCGTGCAAGTTGCTTTGCTTCCTGTCAAATCAATAGCACCCACATTCGTTGTTCCATAAGCAGCCTCACCTGTTCTGTATGAAACTGCATATGCATTCGATGCAGCCACATTTGCCAGTTTATCCCATGTTACCACAGCCGTTGTCGGATCAGTAAACTCAACTTCACCGTTGATATCTGCTAACGTTTCGCAACATGTCGGGTTGCTAAAATAGGTGCTAACTGTGATCTTTCCCTTCACAGCAATTGATGCGATATAGATATTTCCATTCGTACGTGTAAAGACGCATTTTAACTCTCCTGTGACTTTAGGATTCGGAGACCATGTTAACGAAGTACCAAAACTTTTACTTTCGATTAAAGTCCATGAGTCACCAGATCCATAATAGAAAGCGACCGAACCTGCTCCTGCATCTGATTTTGATCCGGTAAAGGTAATAGTTTCAATATCTGTCCATGAAGATGGAGAAACAGCCGTCGATGAACCACTAGTAAGTCCCCATTTCGACGACACTTGACTAAGGTTATTACCATCTACTTTTGTCCAATTGCCATTATTTGTAGTCCAGTTACCGTTGAGGGTATATGTCGTTGTCGTAGCATTTGCTGCAGCTTCACTTTTTACATATACTGCGTAAAGCGTTATATTAGATGCAGGATAATAGGTATCACCTGCTGTGAGTAATGTTGGAGCAGTAGTTGTCTCACTTGACACCTCAGATTCAACCCAACCCGCAAAACTCCAACCATCAGCAGAACACTTTGGCGTAGGACCTGCCGGCAAAGTAATACCGGAACCAGCAGAGGATTCAGTTATATTTGCTTGCGCTGTATTACCCGTTCCTGTACTAAAGGATACTGTTGATTTTACCATATCCTTTTCTTCTATACAGAACTTAGTGTTAGGACGATCTGTGAGTTCATTAGCACTTGTCCATGTACTAGCACTAGATGGGTCAATGTTTGAATTGTCGTCGCGCATATAGATTTGCGCTCCGCTTACTCCTGAATGATATTTGAATTTATAATCGGAACCATCATATTGATTTGAGTTGTCGTCTATCAAAACTACTAACTGACCTATACCATTATATTCAAATGAATCATCGAACGTTATTTCATTCCATGTGCCATTACCAGAACAATTCAAAGCACCTGTATATACCTTGGTGAAATTAGCAAATGGCACGTAAGAACTTGTTGAAAGACTTGTCAAATTTGTGTTCGCCAAATAAATATCCACATTGGTCTTTTTTGACATAGCCGTGTTATAACTATACTGGAAATAAATGGACTTGATGACACCTTTCTTTCCTGCAGCTAATCCTAAGTCAGATTTTGTATAAAGAATTTGACGAGCACTATATTTGTAGTATTCGTCCACAGGACCAGATGTATAACCTGTGCTTGTACCACTCGTTATACTTGATGCTCCTTTTTCTTCACATCCCTTCGGCTCAAAGTTAATCGTGATCTCTACATTTTCCGTCGAAGTAGAAGTGATCGTAAACGTATTTCCTTCTTTTTCTACTGTGGTATTGTTACCAGCTGTAATCGTATAAGCCGGACTTGCATATACATATCCCGAGTTAGGAGAACCTGTCCAACTTAATCCTTCTCCGGATACAGAGCCATAACTTCCATTATTAGCGGTTACTGTAATCGTTTTAGTCGTAAAACTCGTCTCTGTTCCATAATATGTTGTTCCGTTCACAATTGCATAAGCACGAACATAATACGTTGCACCTGGAGTTAAATTGGTAAACGTGTGACTAAAATTAGCCACATCACCCTCTGCATTTGTACCTTTGCTGGTTTTATTGCCAGTAGGATTGCTACTTGCTCCATACACAAATCCCCACTCTGAAATGTCGCAACTTCCCTTCACAACACCCTTGTCAGAACCGTTGTTACAATTAATCGTCGCGGTGGTGCAAGAAATAGAACCTTTTTCTGAACCACCCACGGTAGGATTAACCGCACAAGAAGCAGCATCTCTCCAAGTGACGCTCACAACCACATCATAAGCAGGCATTGTAAGAGTTGTCCCGGACAAGACAGTAGAAGTAACATCAGAATTATCAGACTTCTTCTTAACCGTCCAAGCATTGACTGTTTTTCCTGAAGGTGGAGTTGCTGTAAGTGTAACGGTTTTTGTCTTGTATACACCCGCCATTAAGTTCTTAGAGTTATTAAAAGTAGCAACAGTTGATGTCGCAGCAATAGAACCACCTGAAGCAGGTTGTGTAAAGAAGATATTGAAACCAACCTGATACATATAAACTGCTGTTTGTCCAGAATCGTACCATCTAAAGCCGGAGGTTCCATTTATCTTGAGATATGGTTTCGTAGCTCCGTATTTAATTATATCTCCACTGTTACTTAATTTGATGTTATTACTAGTACTATTATCATAACCTCCCCATGATTTTGCGCTAGCCGTTTTTAAGGTGCCATCTACACATGTAACATAAAACGCAGTTGCACTTCCGTGTACAGTAAAAACGTAGGCTGAACTTAGGGTTGCAATACTACCCCAGTTTCCACTTGTTGCTGCCAAATATTTTGATCCATTATAGTTGCCAATGACATACTTTCCTCCATCAACAAGAGATGTAGAAGCAGTGGTAACAATACTATCCGCAGTTAAAGTAGCCCACACATTAGTGTTCGCCAAACATGCTAATAGGACGATGCCTATCATCCTTCGAAAATTTGTAAATAATCTTTTCTTCATATCATTGTGTTTTAAATATTTACAACCCAACGCAAACATAATTAACATAACAATATGATGACAAATTTTATCTCTTCTAAATTTAAATGGCTTTTAGTGCCATTGATGTTATTAACACTCAGTTTGGGACAAGCATGGGGTTATACGTACACACGCTTGGAGTCTATATCAGGTATTGATGCTAATGCCGTTTACGTATTGGGTATTGATGGCTCCGGATTCCATTATAGTGGTACGTCCAATTGGGGTTTAACGGCTTTGCCATCCAGTCAGACCCCGTATTACTATACCCTAACGCCCAATGATAAAGATGCATTATCGGTCCATTCTCTGTAGATAATTTTTCATCATATCATTATGTCAAAGGTCGTTTCTCGCTGCTTTTAAGTGCCGCGAGATGGCACTAAGGTATGTTTGATGTGTTATGTTTGATGTCTGATGAGTTAGGGGTTAGGGGTTGTCATGTTAGATGTGATGAAGCGGCGGAGGGTGCTGCGGTTGCAATGAAGGCGACGGGCGATTTCACGCTGGGACGTACCGCGGGAGAGCGAGAGGCGGATATAGGTCTCATGGCGGAAAAGAGGATGCGCCTCTTTGCGCGTGCGGCTGCCTTTGGGGCGACCGATGGGTTTACCTTCCGCTTTGAGTCGCGCGAGGGCTTCTCGTGTCCGCTGACTGATGAGCGTTCGTTCAATCTCAGCAGAGAGACCAAAAGCGAAAGCTAAGACTTTGGATTGAAGATCATCCCCGAGGCGGTAACCGTCTTTGATGGTCCAAACCGCACAACCGCGGTTCATGCAGAGACTGAGGATCTCCATGATCATGTAGAGGTTTCTGCCCAAACGGCTGAGTTCGCTACAGATGATGAGATCGCCTTTGTTGACATGGTGGAGCAGTTTGCCCAATTGTCGTTTGGAATAAGGCTGTGTGCCGGAGACTGTTTCTTCGATCCATCCGTCCACGGCGATACCTTCCCGAAGGCAAAACCGGTTGATTTCAAAACGCTGGTTTTCAACTGTTTGTTTGTCGCTACTAACGCGAATATAACCGTACTTCATAAGCTTTTTTAGTGCAAAGTTACGATTTTTTTCGCTAAATACATCATTCCAATGACCACTCTTACGAATTATTTAATGGTTTCGCAAAACCGTCCCTTTTTTGTGTGCCACTACTCAACTTAATAAACGCAGAGCGCACCACCTGAAATAGATAGTGCGCAGTATTGCTAACCCTCACAAATGATCAGAGGATTAGTTATTAAATTGCTATTGAAGTAATATTTTGTCATGTCGAAGTAGTGTCTTAACCGTTGGTACTTCCAACTGAACTGTAATTTCAATTGCGAGTGCAAAGGTACAACTTTTTTTTGATATACGCAAGTCTTTAAGAATTTTTTTTTTATTTTTATGCAAAAATATATATATTGCTATTTTTACCTAACAAAAAAACCTAAAAACGTTATAATACAACATTTTATGTTTTATTCGGTAGCGCTTTTCTGCACTTTTAGAACCACACCTTATTTATATATCGCGCGTACGTAACGCGCACACACATAGTCGTTTGAGCGCGTGGCACACAAAAAAGGGACGGTTTAGGAGATCCACAGATTAAACAGGTGGAATAGATTTTGGTGTTCACAAAGGACACAAATAAGACAAAAGATATGGAAAAGATAGAAGATATGGAAATTAGAAACAACCACAAAAATCAGAAAACTGTCAAAACTGACAAAACTGCCAGTGCAATTTTTTCTGAAAGTCTCAAAAGTCTCAAAAGTCTCATGCCATTTTTCGCAAACAATGAGAAGAAGGGCAGTAGAGTGAAGGAGGGGGAGGCACAAACAAACCTCCAACTTATTTCCTTCTTATCTCCAACGACCGTCTCAAAATCGAGTCGTAAATGGGCGCACATTGCTGCTATGCTGGCAATGCTTTTAATTATAGGCGTCGGGGATGCTTGGGGAGCATCCACGTTAGGTCCAACTTCCATTACGATTTCTTCTGGATGGACAAATAAAAGTGGTACTTCTTATTGTGGTGGATACGGGAAAAATACCAATTGGTATGTAAGTGACTACAACATCACCGCACTAAAGAATGTACTATCTAATGGTCAGTATAGTAATTTTTCTCTTACTATTCGTGTCAAAGCAGTTTGTAATACCGCAGCTTCCGGTTATTCGAATAGTTTGAGCGTAGTTCTATTAAATAGTACAGGAGGAGTTGTAGGCAATGCTCAAACAACAACTTCTGTGACTACAGGAAGTAGTTCAAGTAATGCAAATTGGAATATTTTTACCTTCAGCCCTACATCTGCTGTAACCGGATACAAGATTTACGGAGGATACGCATGTGCCGTATATACAACAGAGTACACATTAACTTATGACGAAGTAGCCGTAGCAGCTCCCACGTTCTCTGTTGCAGAAGGAACATACACGACGAGTAAGAGTGTAACACTTAGTTGTGGTACTGCCGGAGCAACGATTCGCTATACGACCGACGGAACAGATCCTACAGGGAGCAGTACTGCATATAGTTCTGCCATTACAGTGGATGCGAGTAAAACGATTAAAGCAAAAGCATTTAAAGCCGGCTTGACTGCATCAGATGTTGCTTCGGCGACATACACCATAAAATGTGCTACGCCTACATTCTCTGTCGCAGGCGGCACAAAAAACAATGATGTCGATGTCACTCTCTCTACGACTTTTGGAACAAGTATTTATTACACCACGGATGGTACGACCCCGACGACAAACAGTACTTTATATAGCAGCGCTATTACTGTCAATGCCACGCAGACAATAAAGGCAATCGCAGTAAAATCCGGGTGCTCGGATTCTGATGTGGCGAGTGCAACTTATACGATGGTTTGCGTTAATCCGACAATCACTCTTACCGGTGGTACGTATTATAATGATCAGAGCACAACAATTAGCACGACAACAGCCGGAGCAACTATTCGTTATACGCTGGATGGAACGACACCGACAGAGAGTAGTGCTGTTTATTCCAGCGCAATTGCAATCACTTCATCCAAAACGCTGAAAGCAAAAGTATTCAAGAGCGGCTATACGGCTTCAAGTATGGTTAGTGCCGCCTATACGCTTAAATGTGAACAGCCGAGTTTGAGTGCTGAGACTAACACATATATTGGGTCACAAGATATTACCATCACATGCGGGACTACAGATGCAGTTATCCGATATACATTGGACGGAAGTGATCCGACGGAAAGTAGCACGATTTATACCAGTGCCATTACCTTTTCTACAACCAAAACCTTAAAAGCGAGAGCATTCAAGAGCGGATATACGAAATCTGACCAAAAGTCGGGCACCTATACCATTAAATGTGCTGTTCCGACTGCATCTCCAGCAGCCGGAACACATTCCGGTCCGCAAGATGTTGAATTGAGTACCACTTATGGTGATAAGATTTACTATACCTTGACCGAAGATGGAACTACGCCCGGAACTCCGTCAGAAAGCAGTACAGAATATGATGGTCCTATTCACATGACGGTTGTAACTAAGATCAAGGCTATTGCATGGAAAGACGGATGTAGTAATTCTAATCAATTGAGCGGCACATTCACTATTCAATACAACGTAACCTGGATGGTTGATGGATCAGAATGGTCCGATAAAGGCGGTTCTACCACAGTGAACGGAGGCGGGCATATAAGTACGTTACCGACTGCGCCTACCACGGGAGAATTCTGCGGAGACCGGTTTATGGGCTGGACAGACGCAGAAGGCGGCGCTTATGTGCATGGTAGTTCGGAACTTTATACTACGGCATCGGAATTCCCGAACGCTACGGGCGATCAAGTGTTCTACGCAGTTTTTGCGGATTATGCGGAATAAGGGGGTGAAAAGTTAAGAGTGAAGAGTTAATAATGAACATTATAGAATTATGAAGACTTTATTCAATACGACATATATGAGAATTGCGAAACGCGTAGTGATGGTGGTTGCTATGGCTTTGGTTGTGGGGAATGTATGGGGAGCGGAAAAAACTACAACCTTTGCCGCGAAATCAGGTTCAAAGCCATGGGAGGACAGCAAAAATCCACTTCCTTGTGTATCCGGAGGTTGGTCGTGGGCTTCTTCAATCGCTCCGAATGGATTTGAAGCATCTGATCGCGGCTTACAATTTTCTAGTGGTGCCGATCCTATTATAACAACGACTCAAATTGGTACAATTACCTCCGTAAGTATTGTAGCTTCAACTAATGGATCGAGTTCTTCATTAGCAGTATCTGTAGGAAGTACAACATTTAAAAATGGCAGTAATACATCGCTTTCTATTGCGAGCGGAACTTCTAATAAAAATAAAAGTTATACTTTTAGTGGATCTGCGACTGGTGAAATTGCCATATCAGTCACTAACGGTGCAAGTGATAAATCAGTATGGATAAAATCAATCACTGTAACATACTCCGTAGCTGCCTGTACTGCTGCACCGACAGTGACGGCAGGAAGTTATGGTGATTTGAGATCGACTACAGCAACCATTAGTTGTGCAAGCGGTTTGAGTGCTTTGGGAGTTGGTGGATGTACAGTTACCAGTTATGGATTTGTAGTTGGACCGAGTGCAAACCCGGAATTAAGTGCAGAGGGGACTACTACTTATGAGAAGGGAACGACTTATACTACAACCGGCACGGCATTCAGTCATAATTTGACAGGATTAACACCTAATACAACATACTACGTACGTCCGTACGCGACGAATGGATTCGGAACGGGTTATGGAACACAAACTTCGTTCACTACTTTGCAACGCTATACAATTGATTACAACAACAATGGCGGCACGGGTTCTGTTGTGTCTGCATATAAAGATCATGGGATTGATTTTACCCTTTCCAATGGTTCGGGCATGAGCAAAATGGGTTATCGGCTTACCAATTGGCTTCTCGGTTCAGCCAGCGGAGAGGAGCATTCATTAAGCGGGACATACACCGGTAATGGAAATGTGACCTTCTACGCTCAGTGGACACCGAATAGTTATAGCGTTGCATTTAATGCAAATGGTGGTTCCGGAACTATAATGAGCAGCCAAAACTTCACATACGATGAGACGCAGGCTTTAAGCACTAACACCTATACGCCTCCAACGCATAAATATTTTGCTGGCTGGGCAACCAGTTCTTCTCGTGCATTAGCAGGAACTGTTGATTATACAGACGGACAGAGTGTAATCAACCTAACCTCAACCAATAGTGATACATATACCCTTTATGCCGTCTGGCGCGACCACACCTATACTAATTACCGCACGCGTTGTTGTACAGATCCGGCAACGGCATTGGGTATCACGAGTGCTGACGGTGTTGCGTTAGACAAAACACTGTCTCTAAGTTCGGCAGGCGGAAACGGGATGACAGTTAGTTGGAGTGTAGTAGATGGCACAGGAAGCGCCAGCATAGAAGGCACGACGCTAACCCCGATAAGCGCCGGAACGGTTACAGTCAGAGCCCACCAAGATATCAACACCAGTACAAACAAATGTGAGCAGAACGATGAAATGGTAGTGACGATTGTGGACGAGACGGTCAATGTGACGAGCGTAGAGGTTAGTCCTACCAGCAAAGCGATTATACCGGGTGAGAGTTTCAGTATTACTCCGACAGTATCTCCTGTTGACGCGACGGATAAGAGCGTAGGTTGGTCATCGAGCGATGACAGCAAGGCGAGTGTAAACGGTTTGGGTGTAGTAACCGGTGCTGCTGCCGGCACAGCGACGATCACTTGTACCACGACCGACGGAAGCAAGACCGCCACGACGGCTGTGACCGTCTATGGCGTGACGATGCAAGCGCAAGACGAGGATGGAAATGCGATAGCCGTTGGAGGTCCCGGAACGCCGAACCGCGAAGGTATAGCGATTAGTCCGGATGATGATGCTGCAAACTATGTCTTCAAAGAGTGGCAGATAAGCGGAGCAGAGTTAGGCGATGATGAGGATGTCAAAGAGAACACGATTACTAATCCGACAGGTTCGGTTACCGTAACCGCTGTATATTACAAGCCCATTATTGTGACATGGAAGATAGGTTTGGATGATGCACCGGCAGGTAGTCAGACGACCGAGGTAGCCTATGGCGGCAAGATTAGTGCTTTGCCTACTGCTCCGGCAGAGGCGCCGAGTTGTACAGAGACCTTTGTAGGTTGGAGTGCCGCAGCAATTGGAGTAGATCCGGTTAACGGCGACGATGTAGCGGATCTTAAGCTATTCAAGAGCGCCGGCAGTCCGAATGTAGAGGCGTTGACGGAGGATGTAACCTATCGCGCTGTGTTTGCTTCCAATAAAAACGGCGGAACACGCACACTCCGTAGCGAAGAGATTAAGGAAGACGGGGCAGGTGGTACTGGTTATGGCTCATATGCGATAACAGATAGCGAAGAATCCACTTGGAATGCATATGCTATAAAAAATCAACATAGTAACGCTACCAGTGATGTTCATTTCTTACAAATTAGGACTTACGATTCTCCTACGGCTTATTACGTTCAAGTGCCCACTATGCCGGCGACAATTAAGTCAATTACGATGACGGTATCCGGAACTTCTCAAGCAAGAGATGGAGGTAATAATATCGCAACGCTGTATTTCAGTAGCAGCAATAACAATACTACCGCAGCAGCCGGTGTGGCATCCGGAACGGCTGTTTCCGGAACAGGCGGTTCTTCTATTACATTGGATTGTGAGGCATTAGGACTGACTACCGGATATATAACAGCGAGTGGTGCTATTCGCATATGGGATTTCAGCGTTGATTATGGCGAATATGAAGATTATGTAGCGCGTTGTTGCACTCAGCCGGGCACAGCCAGCGGTTTGAGCCAGACAGGAGCGGCTACGACCAACTCATTGACCGTAGGTTGGACAGCAGCCGCCAATGCCTCACAATACCGGGTAACCCTTTATTCGGATGCAGAATGTACAAGTCCGGCAAGTGCGACGGTAAATCCGATAGTAGTTGATGCTCCGACAGTCAGCGCGACGTTTGCCGGTTTGGAAGAGAGCACGGAATACTATTTCAAAGTTCAGACCATTGGTGATGATCTGGTTTATTGCGCAGGAGGCCCCGTGAGCGATGCCAGCGGTGCAGTTCGAACCAAGTCCTCGAAGACGTTGAGCAGTATAGCTATCACCACAGCGCCCCGTGCCGCCTATTTGGAAGGCGAGACATTCAGCACGGCAGGAATGGTAGTAACCGCCTATTATTCGGACGAGACGAGTGAGCCGGTGACACCGCTATGTACGTTCAGTCCGACTACCGCTTTGACGTCTTCCAACAGCAATATTACCATTTCTTACGAAGACAAAGAGGCCGACCAAGCTATCAATGTTTATACGCTGACAGTTAACAAAGCGACAGTAAGCGGAGGAGCGATTGATGCTTTGGGCGTAAGCGCAGAGGGCACAGGAATGACGCTGAGTGCCAGCGAAGGCAGTACGAACTATGCGTTCAAGCAATGGGAGTTTGTAGGCGGAAACAAAGGATTGAGTTTCGTTGATGCAAGCGACATGAACACCACCCTGAGCGGAACACCGACAGGCAATGTGACGGTAAAAGCCGTGTTCTACGCGCCTGTTTCCGTAGCGTGGGTAGTGAATAACGAGGCGTACACCACCGGCGACCCGACGGAAGTTGCAAAACATGGTTCTGCCGTTAGTAGTTTACCGACTGAGCCAAGCGGTTCCACCATCGGCGATTGTGCAAACTATTTCGCAGGCTGGAGCAGCACTAATATCGGTTTTGTACCGGTGAACGGAGAAGATATAGAAGCGTTGGGCTTGTTTGACGATGCCGAAGACGCGCCTGCATTAGATGGCGACGTGACCTATTACGCTGTGTTTGCCTACAAGCAGAACTTGGAAAGCGAATCGGAGACGCTTGCCTCGTGGAGCAGATCCAGCAGCACCAACACGGTTACAAGCGGATTTGCATTCAATGCATCAGCCGGAGGATCTAGCGCCACCTATTTTGAAGATGGCTCCAGCGATGGAGAAAAACGCTATGTTCAATTCAAGAAAAGCGACACCTCTACTCCGCTCATTCCCGAGAATGAGTTACGCATTCCGACGAAGGTAACCCTATATGCTTCGATAGGCGGAGGAACAACGAAGAATCCATTAACCAATAACGTCTATGCCGTATGGCTTGATGCCAACGGCGACGAGTTAGGTGTACCGCAAGTGTTGACCGACAAGGTTACTGATGCCGGCGGCTCCACATTCCAAGTAGATATGCCTTTCGGTAACGTCAATTCAGCATATGGCGTGCGTATTTACCATACGAAGGAGACCGGTTACAATGTGCGGTATTACAATGCGACATTGGAATACACTTATACCCCGGTATCGGTAACCAACTATGTGACAGAATGCTGCGACAACTTGTTGACATTAGGCGCTTCTACCATTTCAAACGGAACGATCACCTACACAGAACAAGCCTTGTCGCCGATTCCGAGTTGCGGAGGAACGAACACGGTACACGCGACCGTCACTCCGACAGCCGGATATAAGGTGACGGCATTGAGTTTCGGAAGCGGTTACAGCAGTATAGAACCGGCTATCTCGCTGCCATTGGAGAGCGCTCAGACCTATACACTTACCTATCCGAAAGATGCTAATATGACGGTGGCTGCGACCGCAACGACAACACCGATATTAGTGACAGGACTTTCTTTGACCGCGACCAAGTTGGACAATAAGGATGCCACTATTTCCACGGAGACCGGAAGCAATGTGGTGCTTAACCTCTATCCGACAGAAGGCAAGACGAGTAGTCCAGCAGATGTGTTTGGTCACAAACTGAGTATCACCGCAGGAGATGTATTACCGGCAAACGCACTGAACAAAGGCTACACATGGTCGGCTACCGTGAATGGCGTAGCACAGGTATTTGACGGAAACGAATTGACGACTAACAGCGTGATAGAGTTCACCAAATCCACCGGCAGACTGGTAGCTAAAGCAGCAGGCACGGCAGAGATTATCATCACCGCCAACGATGGCAGCGGTACCTATGCCAAGGTAACCGTCAATGTCGTTCCGGTGGCACTGAGCAATATTCAAGTAGCGAAGTCAGCTACGGAACTATATGTTGGCGAAAGCGAGGAGATAGCAGTAACATATGACCCGGTGAACGTAACCACGAAAGGCTATACTACAGGATCGTATAGTTATGTAACCATCGGGCGAAGTAATGACAATATTACCATAACCGGTAAATCAGTCACCAAGGTTCAAGTTGAAACCGTGACTTTGACAGCATCCTCCGATCCGAGCAAGACGGCTACTATTGATGTAACTGTTAAGCCATTGCCGCGAGTACATTTCGTAGATATTGTTCATGGTGTGAATTTCAGCGATGTAGTGGCGACTACTCCTGAAGGTGTATTCACTAAAGATCAAGCGACACCGACGAATGATGATATAGTGGAGGATGGTGAAGCGTGCGACAAGACGCACCAACACCTGGTAGGATGGATAGACAGCGAATGGACGCCATTGGTGGTGTATATGAGCGGTGAATCGGATACAGCGCCAGACAAAGCGGCTATTGAGGCAGCCACGGGCTATTTCTATACAGCCGGCGCAAGTATTGATACACAGGATCGAGACGGCAAGACCTACTTCGCCGTATGGAGCACCATTGAGTGATACATGAATAATGAATAATAAACAATGAAGAATTTAAAAGTTATGAACAATACATTATTCAATACAAGTATGAAACAGTCTATCAAATATATTTGCATGTTCCTAATGTTGGTAGGGATGAATGGAAACGTGTGGGGAACGACAGTAAACGTGACTAAAGGAGGTAATCCTGTTAGCGAGATTGTTATTGAAGGAGATTTTGATGAAGAAGCATGGATGAGCGGATGGACGGATAGTTATACTATCAACATAACATCTCCTGCTCTATATGGGAGTACTTATTGGAGCGTTGAGGGAACTGGTGATTTTGCAGACAATGTAGAAGTTTCTATTCATTCAAGCACTGCAGATTCAAAAGAAAATAATTTATATTATATATATCACTCAACAGATGCTAACACATATGCAAATATATATTTTTACTACACAGTAGCATCATCCGGTAACTTTTCAGGGAGTTTGGACATCACATGTTATGACTCAGAATGGGAAGTAACGGGCACACTTAGTATTCCTTTTACGATTATAGCCAATGCTCCATGTAGTTCACGGACGTTGAGTTTTGCCAATTCGGATGTAACGCAAACCGTTGCTGCCGGAACCTATAGCCAGACGCCCACTGCCAGCGCAGGTAGCGGAACAATAAGTTATGAATTAACAACTGATGATGAGGGATTCTCAATTAACCCCTCAACAGGTGTGGTGAGTTTCACAGGGACAGGTGAGGCATTGATCACTGCAACAATAGCAGCTAATGGCGATTATTGCGAGGCATCCAACTCATATTATCTAACCATCACCAATCCGGTATATAACGACTATAAGTTTGCTTGTGTGGATCCGGTAGAGGCGGAAGTAACCCAATGGACACAAAAAGATATAGAAGTTGTGGCAAACATTGGCACAGCCAACAAAGTAGTCGCAAAAATGGGTAGTACAACTACCGGCGCCGTAAGTATAGGAACACCAAAAACTACTAATACATATACCTTTACATTTAACACGTTGGATTTCTCGGAGAAAGAGAACAAATCCATGATTCTTTATTGGCGCAACGGAAGTACTTTAACCGGAGTTTCCTTGGTTACGCTGCCAAACATTATTTCCTTAACAGCAGGCGAAGGAGGCAGTTGGGACGGTCTGGCGATTGCGCCGACAGAGGATGACATTGTGGTGATCAATGAGCCGATGACGATTGATGTAGCAGATGCCAGGGCGAAAGAGGTGGTGCTCAAGGGAAGTGGTTCGCTCACTATCAGAGCTGACCAGGCGCTTATTGTGGATAGTAAGATCAGTAAGTTTGCCGACGGAGCCTTCGGAGGAACGAGCAGCAGCGATTTGGTGATTCTCTCCGACGAGAACGGTACCGGTGCGTTAATAACAGGCGAAGAGAGTAATAATACGCAAGCGACGGTTCAGTTTTATACCAAGGCATACAAAGATGCCACTCATGGTTGGGTTAACCAATATTTCGGTATTCCTTTTGAGAACACAAACACCGGCGCATATGCCGCAACAGGTACTTACTTGTATGAATATACCGTATCCTCTAACTCATGGACAAACATCTACAGCTACGCGCCAATGCGTGCTTTCCATGCATACAATATTCTTCGCAGGGATGCAAGTGCAGGCAGTTATTGGCTTGACGGAACACTTAACTTCCCGGGAACAACCACCAATAAAGACCATGTAGTGAACTTTACCCGCAGAGCAGAAGATGTATCGGCATCTATAGCGACAGATGAGATGTTTGCCAATAGTTGGACGGCTCCGATAGATGTCACTCAAATGGAGACAACAGACTTTGTAGGAATGGATGCAGAACTATTTATTTTCAATGCCGGAACTGCTTCGCAAGTAGAAAACGCAGGGGGAGCACGCGGCACATCAGCCGGACAATGGCAAAATATGCCTATTGTGACTGTAAAGGCACACCCGGAAGATTTTGGAGATTATACTGTCATCCCTTCGATGCAGGCGGTAATGGTTCATATAACAGGCGCAGTAAATGATCCGCACACCCTGACACTGGATTATAAGAGATTAGTTTACGAGCCAGCAGCCAGTGATGTTAAGATCAAACCACTTCACGCTCCACGACAGTTGGCAGAAAATAGCACACCTTCTATTAAGTTACATATGGATGTAACCGGTGAAAGCGGATACGGCGACCGTGTAATGACATACATAGGTCAAGAGTTTACATCCGGTTACGATAACGGCTGTGACGGACGCAAAATAGGCGGTGCCGGTTATGCACCTAAATTCTACGCTATCACCGAGGATGGAAATATGTCTATCAATAGCGTACCTGAAATAGAGGGACAGTTACTTGGTTTCAAAGCCGGCAGCGAAGATGATGTATATACGCTGACTTTCCAATATACGGGCGATCAGACGTACTACCTGAATGATATGAAAGAGCAGGTTTCAACACCAATTACAGATGCAAGCAGTTATACGTTCTACAGTACGCCTGACGATGAAGAGGCACGTTTCATCATTAGCAAGACGCCTTACAACTCACCTTCTATTGCCACAGGAATGGATGAGTTGAACACAAGCAACAAAGCGCGTAAACAGATGATTGACGGCATTCTTTACATCATCCGTGACGGACGGATATACAGCGCAGAAGGTAGTTTAGTAAAATAAAAAGATGAAGATGAAAAAGAGCACAATAATAGTATTAGTCATGTCGGTAGCGATGTTCGCGCTACCAGTTAAGGCACAGGGATTCGGTAGCTCACAGCCTATTTTCGGCGAACAGACCTATAGCCAGCCGGCTTTCAGGAGCACCAGCACATTAGCATCCAGCGGCAGTGCTTATAGTGCGACACCGGCGGCTTTGAATGCGCATGGCGTGGCATCGTACGGAGAAGAAACATCCATTCCACAATCTGGCAGACATCTAAGAAGGGACGTTAATCCAGTAGTTAATCCAGATGGTGACAAAGATACGCCCATCGGCGATGCGGTGTTGCCGCTGATGCTGATGGCACTCGGGTATTTGGTGTGGAAAAGGAGACGGAGAGAGGAAAACGCCGGATAGTATCCGGCAAAATGGACGGAACTTATAGAGGAAAAGGGAAGACCACGTGAACGCGGGAAGGAGAGAGAGAACGGAAACTATTACATCATTTCCAATTCACGTAAAAACTCATCAATACCAATTACACAAACTGGTGGAAATTTGAGGTCTTTAAGTACATCGTAATGATGATCCTCTGAGACTATATATTTGGCTTCAGCCTTGATGGCACAATCTACAAACTTATTGTCATCGGGATCGGATTGAATCAATTCGAAACGAAAGTGTACGCGGACGTGTTTGGTGTTTGTGCGGTTCAGTATAGCTCTAATAATATTCTGCGCGACTTCTGCAGAACCAGTACGTTGCGTGATAATCTCCTCGTATTCATTCAAAATCTCATCCGTAAAGCACAAGCAATACTTTCCGGCGATAAAATCCCGCCAGATAGGATAGTAAACACTATCTCTCTTAATGGACGGAAGGAGACAATTGGTATCTAAGACAATATTTATCATAACCTAATCAAATATAGGCTGTACGAAGATGCTCCTTAGACCAAGACTGAATCATTGGCGTAGATAATTTGCCTTCTGAGCACAACTGATCCATCTTATCCAATGCTTTGTTAGAGAAATACTCAGCAATCAAATCACGAATATCGCACAACTCCTGATCACTATGCACATCTGCGATGCTATCCAAAATTTGCATTTGGTATGGAGAAAAAACCTGTGCCATAACTTTTACCTTTCATTTTACCTTTTGACGCTGCAAAGGTACGACTTTTTTTTAATATATGCAAGTAAATTAACAAAAAAAATTGTGTTTTTTTGCGTATATCAAAAAAAAGCAGTAATTTTGCAGCGTTTTAAGTAAATAAGCAGAAGAGACAATGGAAAAAAGCCCGGAAGAGATAGCGGAAGAGAAAGAGAACGCGAAAAAGAAAGCGGAAGAGAAACTGCGGGGAAAATTGACGAAGCGGTTTCATAAGGCGTGTGCGGAGTACGGATTGATAGAGGACGGCGACCATATACTGATCGGTCTGAGCGGCGGAAAAGACAGTTTGCTGCTGACGGAACTGTTAGGAAAACGCGCACGCATATACAAGCCTCATTTTACCGTGAGCGCGCTCCATGTGCGTGTGAAAGAACGGGACTATACGAGTGATCTGACGTACTTGGAAGAGTTCTGCAAAGAGGCCGGGATTCCGCTGATGGTGAGGGATGTAAGCATTGACAATGCACAATTTACAATTCACAATTCACAATTGGAGGGATCCAAAAAGACGCGGGAGATCAATAATCCTTGTTTCTTATGCAGCTGGTACAGGCGGAAAGAGTTGTTCAATGTGGCGCAGGAAATGGGGTGCAACAAGATTGCTTTCGGGCATCACAGGGACGACTTATTAGAGACGATGCTGATGAACCTGATTTATCAGGGCGCTTTTGCCACTATGCCGCCGAAACTGCAATTGGAGAAGATGCCGCTACAGATCATCCGGCCGCTGTGTCTGATCGACGAGGCGGATATAAAGGAATATGCGGCGATGCGGGAGTACAAGAAACAGGTGTCGCTGTGTCCGTTCGAGCATGTGAGTTCGAGGGAGAAAGTGAAAGGGCTGTTGGCGGAGATAAAAGCGCTGAACCCCGAGGCGGCGGACACGATGTTCGGGGCTATGGGGAATGTGAAGGAGGAGTACTTGGTAAGACCCCTCCAACTCCCCTAAAGGGGAGAGATGTCGGGATTCAATCCCGACGAAATAGACGAAGAGCATAAAACAAATAAAAAAATGAATGCGATATATACTATATTATTGTTATTGGCGTCGAATGTGTTTATGACGTTAGCGTGGTACGGGCACTTGAAGTTGCAGAACATGGGGTTCTTCACTCATGCTACACCACTGATTTTTGTGATCCTCCTGTCCTGGGGAATCGCGTTTTTTGAGTACTGCCTGCAAGTGCCGGCGAACCGGATAGGTTTTGACGGAAACGGAGGACCTTTCACGCTGATGCAACTGAAAGTTATTCAGGAGGTTATCACGTTAGTGGTGTTTGTGGTTTTCTCCGCAATTGCTTTTGGCATGCCGCTGAGATGGAACCATTTTGTGGCTTGTTTGCTGCTGATTGCGGCGGTGTACTTTGTCTTCGGGTTTAAGTAGTCGCTGAAGCGACGTTAAATCGTTAAATTGTTAAGCTGTTAAATTGTTCAATATTATGAAACGAATTGTTGTATTTACCGGCGCAGGAGTGAGCGCAGAGAGTGGTTTGGGTACATTCAGGGACTCAGACGGATTATGGGAGAAATACCGCATCGAGGATGTGTGTACCCATGAGGCATGGTTACGAAATCCGCAGTTGTGCGTGGATTTCTACAACGCGCGGCGAAAGGACACTTTAGCGGCTCAGCCGAATGCCGCCCATATAGCCATCGCGAAGTTGCAAAAAGCGATACCGAGCACGCGTATTATCACACAGAACATAGACGATCTGCATGAACGCGCCGGTGCGACGGATGTGGTACATCTGCACGGCGAGATCACGAAACTGCGTTCGGAACGCAACGAGACCGCAACTGTGCCCTTGGAAGGCTGGGAACAACACTATGGGGACAGGCATCCGGACGGTTCGTTATTACGGCCGTATATCGTTTTCTTCGGCGAAGGCGTGCCCTATTTCGATGAGGCTTGCCGCATTGCGAGTCAGGCGGATATCATGGTGGTAATAGGAACAAGTCTGAATGTGTATCCGGCGGCAAGTTTGATTCATTACGCGCCGGAGAACTGCCCGATATACTTTGTGGATCCGGGACAGCCGGAGTTCGGAATGTGGGCAAACCGAATTACGCATATCCGGAAGAAAGCGACGGAAGGCGTGCCGGAATTAGTGGAGAAATTGATAGTTGAGAGTTGAAAGTTGAGAGTTGAGAGAAGTCTTCTAGTTGAAAGTAGTTTAGTTGAAAGTTGAGAGTTAAGAGATGAATCCGTATATACAATCATTACGGCCAAGGACGTTACCGCTATCGGTGGCGGGGATCATATTGGGAACAGGGCTGGCGTGGAGAGCCTACCCCCAGCCCCTCCCTGAAGGGAAGGGAGTGATTTTTGTTTTGGCTATATTGACGACGTTGAGTTTGCAGATATTGAGTAACTTGTGCAATGAGTTAGGGGATGCGGAAAAAGGGACGGATGAGGCACAACAGGGAAGAGCGGCTTACGGGTTGCAGACAGGGGCTATCACAAAGGGTCAAATGAAAGGCATGATTTGGCTATTTTTGGGGCTATGCATAGTGTTCGGTACTGCGTTGATTTACAGTGCATTTTGGAAGCCTACCCCCACCCCCTCCCTGCAAGGAGGGGAGCCGCTTACTTCCACGCTTGTATTCTTCGGATTAGGCGCCCTTGCTATTATCGGAGCTATCAAATATACCCTGGGAAAGCATAGTTACGGGTATATGGGTTTAGGCGATTTGGGCGTGTTTCTGTTCTTCGGGTTGCTGAGCACGATGGGTGCTTATTACCTGCAAGTTCAGACGATGAATTGGGAGGTATTCTGGTGCGGTGCAGCGATAGGAATGCCCTGTGTGGGCGTGCTGAATCTCAATAATATACGCGACATGCAGAATGATATTCAGCACGGGAAACGGACGTTTGCGAGTTGGCTTGGTCCGAAAGGTGCTCGGGTTTATCATTTTCTGTTGCTGTTGGGTTGTTTAGTGATTTTTATGGTATATGGTCATTACTGGGTCGGAGCGGTCGTTCCTATCTGGGCATGGCATATCCGTTACGTCGGAACACACGACGAGAAGTTGGACAAACAGATGCCGGTTTTGATGTTCAGTACGCTATTAGTGGCAATTTTGGCACTATTTTGACAAAAAATACACATTTTATGTGTAAAAAAGTCCACAATGCTTGCATATGTGGATTTTTTGTTGTATCTTTGTACACGATTTTTGTTAACCATTATTTTACCAGATATGAAAGGAATTATTTTAGCAGGAGGTAGCGCAACGCGTTTGTACCCGTTGAGCAAGGCGATCAGTAAGCAGATTATGCCGGTTTATGACAAGCCGATGATTTATTATCCGCTGAGTGCATTGATGTTAGCGGGAATACGTGAGGTATTGGTGATCAGTACTCCGCGCGATCTGCCGATGTTTGAAGAGTTATTGGGAGACGGAAGCCGTCTGGGCATGAAGTTGTCCTACAAAGTGCAGTTGGTGCCGAACGGTCTGGCGCAAGCGTTTGTGTTAGGTCGCGAGTTTTTGAACGGCGAGCCGGGTTGCTTGATATTAGGCGACAACATGTTCTACGGCCAGCATTTCGGCAAGATGCTGAAAGAGGCGGTAGAGAGCGTACAGAACGGCGGCGCATGTATTTTCGGCTATGAAGTAGCTGATCCGCGTGCATATGGTGTCGTTGAGTTTGACGCAGAAGGCAATGTGCTGAGTCTGGAGGAGAAACCGGCAGAACCGAAGAGCAACTATGCTGTTCCGGGTCTGTATTTCTACGACGCGAGTGTATGCGAGAAGGCTGCTAACTTACAGCCGAGTGCCCGTGGCGAATATGAGATCACGGATTTGAACAAGATCTATTTGAACGAAGGCACGCTGAAAGTGAAGCTGTTCAGCCGCGGTTTTGCATGGTTAGATACGGGCAACTGCGACAGTCTGTTGGATGCCGGTAACTTCATCGCCACGATCCAGAACCGCCAGGGCTTCTATGTAAGCTGCATCGAAGAGATAGCATGGCGCAACGGATGGATCAGCACCGAGCAATTGGCGGCATTGGGCAAAGAGATGAAGACCAATTACGGGCGGTATCTGGAGCGCATTGCGAAGTGACAATTCACAATGCACAATTCACAATGCACAATTCACAATTCACAATGCACAATTCACAATGCACAATGCACAATGCACAATGCACAATTGAGGATTGATACTCACCTTTAAAATTTAATAATTATGAAACGGTTCTACATTCTTCTCCTGTTGGCGGCGCAGATATGCGTGGCGGGAGCACATGAGCACTATTTGATCAAGCACTACTCGATCAAAGACGGCATGAGTCAAAACACCGTAATGGCGATTATGCAAGATCGCCAGGGTTTCATGTGGTTCGGAACATGGGATGGTCTGAACCGCTTCGACGGTTATACATTTGAGGTATTCAAAGCCAAGAGTAACGGTGTAGAAGCTCAGGTGAATAACCGCGTGGATCTAATCTACGAAGACGAGAAAGAGCAGATCTGGTGGGCAACGTACGACGGTCATTTCTACCGTTTGGACGCAAGCCGGACAGAGACCGTAGAAGAGCCGTATGACAGTTTGCCGGAAGGAATGATGGCGATAATAGCCGACACCGAGAAACGCACCAAAGTGGATGCACAGGGTGTTATCTGGCAAGCCGATGACACGTACGGAATTATGCGTTACCGTTTCGGTCAATGGAAACGATTTACGCCTCCGTTGGACAGCCGTTATGCAGGTCGGTTGCGCGAGCATTTCTTCATGCTGACGGACAGGCAAGGTCGCACATGGGTGAACCCGACCGGCGGCGGTTGGAGTTACTACAACTACGAGAAAGACGAGTTGGTTTACCCGATAGCGGGTCTGACGAACATGATTCACACGGCGTATATCGACCGCGACGGTCAGATGTGGATTTCGACGTACGACGGCGGTGTAGATTGCGTGAACATGGAGCCGACGCCTTATCAGTTGCACGACATGCGTCATTCTGAGCGCGAGAACGGCGAGGTACGTGCCTTTGCGCTGAACAAGCAAGGCGAGGCGACACCGCTCGTCAAATCGGAGACGAACGTCTATTGCGCATTGGACAGCAAGCACGGCATGTTATACGGCACCAAAGGTAATGGACTGATTGAAGCCGGCACGAAAAAGGCGATTGAGACCTCTCATCCGGATGTGTATGACATCGAAGAAGGCGAGGACGGAACGATCTACGTAGCGACCTACGGCGGCGGAGTGAACATCATCCGTTGGGACGAAAGCAGCCGTAATTGGGGTAAGCCGCAAGTATTTGGTCCGGGAATGAAAGTGCGCGACATTACCAAAGTAGCGGATGTGTTATGGTGCGGCACGACGACAGGTTTGCTTCGCATCGATCTGAGTACCGGCGAGAGCACCGTGATTCCCAGTTACGATATCCGTTGCATTTATTACTGCCAAGACAAGTTGTGGTTAGGCTCGTTCGGCGGCGGTTTGATGGTTCTTGATCCAAAGGATCCGAAACGCCAGATTTTGTCCGTAGAGACATACCACGATATTATTCTGAGTATGGCAGGTGACGGCGAGAGTATCTGGTTTACATCCGAGAGCGACATCGCGGAGCTGAATCTGAAGACAAACGACCTGTATTACTACGACGCTCTAGCGAGCGAGAACAATACGTATTTCACGGAGGCGGAGGCGGTACGAACGGCAGAGGGAATTATCCTGTTCGGTTATTCGAACGGTTATTGCGCCTTCAATCCGGCTTCTATCAAGCGCTCCACATCCGTTCCTCCGATGCATATCAAACGCATCGAGACGCAGGACAAGGAGTTGCACGGAGACACCTTGTATTTAGAGCACGGGAGCAATATCACCATCGAATATGCGGCGATGGATTATATCGGCGCGGACAAGTTGGTTTATTTCTACCGAATGGACGGCATCGATAGCGAATGGACGTCCGCCAAAGATATCCGGCGCGTGACATACAGCCACCTGAGACACGGCAACTATGTATTCCATGTTCGTTCGACCAACCGCGAAGGCGGCGAAGTGGAAAACGAGAAGACGATCGTCATCTACGTAGCGCGCCCGACGTGGCTGACGTGGTGGGCAATCGCGCTGTATATCTTAGGGCTGTTGGTTATCATCGGATGTATCGGTCTAACGATGGCCTTTTACAACAAGCTGCGCCGGAAGATATTGGTAGAGCAACAGGTGACGGATATCAAGTTACGTTTCTTCACGAACATCAGCCACGAGTTGCGCACCCCTCTGACGCTGATCACAGCGCCGGTAGAGAACATTCTGCAGACCGAACATATAAGTAAAAACGTACGGAGCCAGTTAGAGATCGTGCAATCGAACGGGCAGCGGATGTTGCGGATGGTGAATCAGCTGTTAGAGTTCCGCAAAGTGCAAAACCAGAAGATGCGACTCAAAGTGCAGAAGACGCTGCTGAGCGAGTTAGTACAAGAGACATGCGCCAATTTTGAGAAAGAGGCAGACAGCAAACATATTCATTTCGAGATCATCAACAATGCCAAAGATTCGACGGTATGGGTAGATCGCGAGCGAATGGACACAATTATCTGGAACCTGCTGAGCAATGCGTTCAAGTTCACACCTTCGGGCAAGTCTATCCGCGTGATTATCGGTGACAAGCCGGGCTTTGTGACGCTTGCGGTACAAGACGAAGGAATCGGTATTCCTCCGGAGAAGCGCAGCGTGCTGTTTGAACGGTTCTCGAGCAACAACGAACTGAACAGCATCGGCGCCACCGGAACAGGCATCGGAATGAATCTGACCAAAGAGTTAGTGGATTTGCACCATGGCTATATAGAGGTGGAGAGCACCGTGGGCGAAGGCACGACGATGACGGTTCTTCTGCATAGCGGCAAAGAGCATTTCGGAAACGAAGTGGAGTTCATCGCGGATGATTTGAGTTCCCAACAAATGGCAGCGAATTCCAAATTCGAAGAGAAATTAGAAGAATTGGAAAAGGGTCAACAGGAGTCCAAAGACACGATCTTAGTAGTGGATGACAATAAAGACATGCGTCAGTTCCTAATCGGTATTTTCGACAAGGACTACCATGTTTTGACCGCAGAAAACGGCGAGAAGGCCAAGAAAATCCTGAAGACGAAAGAGATTGATTTTGTTGTGACCGACCTGATGATGCCTAAAGTAGATGGGTTGCAACTGATACAGTGGATCAAGAAAAACCCGGAGACGGATTTCATTCCGGTGATTCTGCTGACCGCAAAGACAGCTATCGAGAGCCGTTTGGAGGCATTGGAATATGGCGCTGACGACTATGTGACGAAACCGTTCGAACCGGAATACCTGCGTGCGCGCGTACATAATATATTATTGCAACGGAAACAGTTGGAGCAGAGTTACAGGCAACGACTGATGCGTCTGGAGAGCACCAAAAATGACGAGGATTTACCCGGCGATACATTCTTAGCGAAGCTGCTGAATATCATGGAGAAGCAGTTGGACAACAACACGCTGACGGTAGATGAGTTAGTAGATGAGATGGGTATGGGTCGAACGGTCTTCTTCAACAAACTGAAGAACATGACGGGTTTGAGCCCCGTGGAGTTCATCCGCGAGATGCGTATCAAACGCGCCGCCAAGTTATTGGAAGATCCGAAATATAACATCACCGAGGTGACGTATATGGTCGGCATGAACGACAGCCGTTATTTCGCCAAATGCTTCAAGACCACTTACGGCGTGACCCCGAGCGAGTACCGCAAGAACCTCGGTAACACCACAGAAGAAACAACACCCCCGAAAAAGAAAAAGTGACAAAGAAAATAGTAATATTATGCCTTTCGGCCTTGCTCGTATGCAGCTGCACTCGTCAGGCGCCACAACGCCCGAGTCAGCGCAAAGGCGAGGCGGCGACGGTAGATAGTGCGGCATTGGCATTGATGCAGATGAACCAGCAATTAGCCTTTGCCGCCGACCGCGAAGTGACCAAAGCCTCGCAGTTACAAGGAGAGCCCTTTGCGGTATATGATGCCAAGACATGGGTGCATATATCCGACCGCGGAGATGCTTCTTCCGGCACACCGAAAGAAGGGGAGAGATGGGTTATCCGGATGCAAGTATGCAACTTAGACGGCTTGCTGTTGGAGGACTCAGAGCATAGTTACTGCATCCGCAAAGGCGAACTGCCGGCGGCTGTGGAAGAAAATATCAGCGAGTTGCACCATGGTGCCAAAGCCCGGCTGATAGCTCCGTGGTACTCCGCCTTCGGAGCACAAGGAACAACGCATATTCCGCCTTACGAAAACGTAATAATTGATATTGAACTAAAATAAAACAGATGAAAAAAATAGTATTTATACTGCTAACCGGAATGGTCTTGCTGACCACCGGATGTAACAACAACACGTATTCCAACCTCCGAAATCAGGAGGACAAGCTGATTGCCAACTATATCAAGCGGAATAACTGGAATATCCTGACCAAAGAGCCGGCTGATTCCGCCGTATGGGGGGAGAAGGACTATTACAAAGTACAAGGGTACGACAATTTCTATTTCCACCTGATAGAACGGGGCGATGAGGGTGTGGATGTCTTCACGAACGATGTGATCATTGTGCGTTACAAGCAGTTCGCTCTGACCGAGAATGCGGACACGTTGAGTTATTGGACGACGTTGGAGCAGCCCTATCCGTATGAGTTCCACTACGGCAATTACACGGATTGCGAGGCAGTAGCATGGCATGCAGCGGTCAAGCTGATGAAGCACCCGAATGCACAATGCGCGATCTTAGTGCCCAGCAAGTTAGGTTTCAACGCCGAGCAAACGAGCGTGACACCGTATATGTATATTCTGAAAATCAAAGTGAAACAATAATATGAGTTTAGTTAAAAGTATTTCCGGTATCCGCGGCACGATCGGCGGTCGCGTTGGCGATGGTCTGAATCCAGTGGATATCGTTCGTTTTACCGCAGCCTATGCGACCCAACGCCGCGCCGCGCTGCCGGAGAATAATGTGATTGTAGTGGGTCGCGACGCCCGTCTGAGCGGTCATATGGTAGAGCAGATTGTATGCGGTACTCTGATGGGTATGGGGTACGACGTAGTGAATATCGGTCTTGCCACCACGCCGACGACGGAGTTAGCCGTTACCGGGGAGAAAGCCGCCGGCGGTATTATCCTCACCGCAAGCCACAACCCCAAACAATGGAACGCGCTGAAGTTGCTGAACGAGAAAGGGGAGTTTCTGAACGACGCGGAAGGCAAAGGCGTTTTGGCGATAGCCGAGGCGGAAGATTTCACGTTTGCAGAAGTGGACCAGTTAGGCCATATGACGAGCAAAGACTATCTGCCGTACCACGTCGAGCAGGTGCTCAAACTGCCGCTGGTAGATGTTGAGGCTATTCAAAAACGCCATTTCACCGTAGCGATTGATTGTGTCAATTCGGTGGGCGGTCTGGCTATTCCGGCTATTCTGAAAGCAGTTGGCGTGGAAAATATCATCGAGTTGAACTGCACCCCGAACGGTCATTTCCCACATAACCCCGAACCGCTGCCACAACATCTGACCGAGATCAGCGATTTGCTCAAGAGCGGCAAAGCGGATGTGGGTTTTGTAGTGGATCCGGATGTGGACCGTTTGGCCATCATCTGCGAGAACGGCGAGATGTTCGGCGAGGAATATACTTTAGTGAGCGTGGCGGACTATATTCTGCGTCACACTCCGGGCAATACGGTCAGCAACATGTCGAGTACGCGTGCGCTGAGCGATGTGACGAAAGCACATGGTGGCGAGTACAGCGCGAGTGCAGTGGGCGAAGTGAACGTAGTAGCGGAGATGAAGCGTGTGGGCGCTGTTATCGGCGGCGAAGGCAACGGCGGTGTGATCTATCCTGAGTGCCATTACGGCCGCGATGCTTTAGTGGGCATTGCGCTGTTCCTGAGCCATTTAGCGCATCTGGATATGAAAGTGAGCGAACTGCGTCGCACGCTGCCAAATTACTGCATCAGCAAGAACCGTATCGACCTGACACCGGACACCGATGTGGATGCGATATTAGTGCGCGTGAAGGAGCTGTATAAGAACGAGCGCGTGAACGACCGCGACGGCGTGAAGATTGATTTTGCGGACGGATGGGTTCATCTGCGCAAATCGAATACCGAACCGATTATCCGCGTGTATTCGGAGGCTGCGACCATGGAAGAAGCCAATGCTTTGGCGCAGAAAGTGATGAAGGTGGTGAATAATAGTTGAGAGTTGAAAGTTGAAAGTATTTGGCGAAGTATTTCTTAATAGCAGGCGAAGCGTCGGGGGATTTGCACGCGGCGGAATTGATCAAAGCGATTCGGCAGCGTGACCCCGAAGCAGTCTTTGCGGGTTTGGGAGGCGACAAGATGGCTCAAGCCGGCTGTGTGCTTTACCAAGACTACCGCAAGATGGCTTTTATGGGTTTTGCGGCGGTACTGGCTAATATGGGTCAGGTACGCCGCAATTTTGAGATGGCTCGCCAGGCATTGCAGTCCGAAAAGCCGGACGCGCTGATATTGATCGACTACCCCTCTTTTAATCTTCGAATAGCCACATTTTGTCGCAAACACCTTCCTTCAACCAAGATTTATTACTATATTCCTCCCAAAGTGTGGGCATGGAAACGGAGACGCATACATCGCATTGCGCGGCTTTGTGACGAGGTGTTAGGAATCTTTCCTTTCGAGCCGGCTTTCTATGCCCAATACGGGTATCGGTGCACGTATGTGGGAAACCCGACGGCAGAGGAGATGAAGGCGAAAAGCAAGAGCGCTCCGGTGAGAGGCAAAAAGATTGCTATTCTGCCGGGTAGCCGGAAGAGCGAAGTGAAGCACTGTCTGGAGAAGATGCTGCATGCCGCGCGACGGTTCAAGGGTTACGAGATCATCGTAACCGCCGCACCGGGAATTGAAGATGCGTATTATGCGCCCTATTTGAAGGAGGGCGAACAACTGACAAGAGACACGTATGGCGCAATACAGCAAGCACAAGCGGCGATTGTCAATTCCGGTACGGCCACCTTGGAGACGGCCTTGTTGGGATGTCCGCAAGTAGCTGTTTATCACCTCGCCCTTACTCCACTTATCCGCGCATTGAGATGGATGCAACCGCTGATTTTCTCCATTCCTTATTTCACGCTGGTCAATATTATCTCGGGCAAAGAGGTAATAAAGGAATGTATTGCCAATGATTTTACGGAAGAGAAGGTCGTTCAGGAATTAGCGCGGCTCCTGAAAGACGAAAGTTACACAAAAAAGATGCTCGCCAATTACGAGCACCTTTCCCAGTTATTAGGCGATCAGCCGGCTGCATCAGGCGCGGCGGCGATCATCACATCAAGACAATAATTGATGCCAATATATACGGCATAGCCCCCACAAGGACTCCTTTAGCCAAACGCCACGTATCGGTGGTATAGAAAACGAAGATGAGCGCCAAGTCCGGGAAGACACTGACCATGAGCAGTTTGCTCAGAATGCCACCGGCATGGAACTGCAAGGTTTGCAGCGGGTACCAGAGATTCATGAGGTCAATATAGGCGAAGAACACCACTGCCGGCAAGATCAGCCCCAACACTATTCCTATCCAATACCGATCAAAGCGATCCATAGTCGGTCCAATCAATGGTAAGCGGTGTAATGGAAAGCAGTTGATGCCCCATTGCCCAGAGGTCCGTGTCCGTAGCAGAAGGTTCATCGGGCTCGAACGCGCCTCCCAAGATCCATCCTTTCAGCACTCCTTCGGGCAGTTCATCCTCAATCGGAACGAGCTCTTTCGCCCAATGTCCCACACACTGGCGGGTCCAACGGATGCCTTCAATCTCGCCCACCGGGGCATTGATATTAAAGCACGTCCGCGGGGCAATGCCTTCTTCGTAGAGGTGTTGCGTGACCTCGCAAAGGAAAGGTTGCAACCAGTGGAGATCGACATCCATCTCATGGCTGTCGATAGACCATCCGATAGCCGGAATACCTTTCTCCGCCGCCACCAAGCAGGCTCCTATCGTGCCCGAATACATGGCGTTGATGGCCGCATTGCTTCCATGGTTGATACCGGAGACAAGGAGGTCGATCTTCTGATCCGCAAAGAGGTGCTCAAAGGCGATTTTCACGCAATCCGCCGGGGTGCCGTTGGTCACATATACCTCCGCCCCATTGAGATCATGCTCCTCGATGCGTTTGAGATAGATCGGTTTAGCGACGGTGATAGCTGCGCCGAAACCACTACGGGCACTATCCGGCGCGATCACCGTTACTTTTCCCAATTTGGTCATTTCTTTGGCTAAGAGACGGATTCCTGCCGTCCCCCAGCCATCGTCGTTTACTACTACTATATTCATTGTGATCTGCTTCTGCGATTAGTTTTCCGGGAACATGACTACTTCAAACATATTGCCGGAGGAGACTAATTTTTTGAGCGTAGCCTGTACGGTCTCGGCAGTGATGCCTTCGACAGCCGCTTTGTAATCGCGGATGTTGTTGATGCCATACATGTAGTACATGTACATCTCCTGACGCCAATAGGTATTCTTCTCCAAATCTTCCTGGAAATCTTTGAGCATCGACTCTTTCTCTTTCTGCAGGTCTTTCGCCTGCGGGCCATTTTCGATGATGGTCTGTACTTCCTCGTGGATGATTTCCATGAGACGTGCCTGCTTCTTAGGATCGGTGTCGAATTGCATGATTAGGGCAGCTTTCGGTGTCGGGAGGATAGAGAGATAGCCGTACGTGCCAACACCATAAGAACCACCTTCTCGCTCACGAATCGACTCCAAGTAACGGGTGCTGAGGATACGTCCGATCATCTCCATATTCAGGTCATTGGCAATCGAATACGGGATGTCATAGGACGTATATTGGATGCGGTTAGACGCCGTTGTAGTCTCCATCTGGCGGCTGAAATAGTTCTTCTGCTGCCCTTTTGCGACCGTGATGTGATGGTCAACCACCTGCTCGAACTTGTTCTTTTTTGTCTTCAAGCCACCGAGCCACTGGCAGATCAGTTCCTGCACTTTGGGGTCATTGGGGTTGATGTTACCGACAAAGATGAAGGTGAAGTCCGCCGGGTTCGCAAAGCGCGCTTTGTAGATCTCCAGCGCCTTATCGAGCGACACTTGTTTGAGCGTCGTGGTGTCGAAGAGGATAGTACGCTCCGAATGGTTCGTGCTCATCATCTGTATCGAATCGGAGAAGGTGATTTTTGGGTTTTTATCGCGGTTTGCGAGTTGGTTCTTCATCAGCGAGATGAAGGTCTCGTATGCCTGCTCGTCGCGACGAGGAGCAGTAAAATAGAGATAGGTCAACTGCATGAGTGACTCGAAATCCTTAACCGCCGAAGAGCCCACCAACTGCTCGGTATTCTCCGCAATCTGCGGGTCAATAGATACGCTCTTACCGGTCAGGGCTTTCTCCAATTGGGTGTAGTTAAAACGTCCGATACCGGAGAAACCGACGATGGAAGTAGCCACTTGCGCAGACGGCAGATCGGCGGTAGCCACCTGGCTCATACCACCCTTCGAGAACGCACGCATCAGGATCTCGTCCGCCTTGAATTCCGTGGGTTTGAACACCACCTTGATACCGTTGGAGAGGATCCATTCGGTGATACCGAGTTCGTCATTGCGAGTGACGGATTTGATCTTGCCTTTATGCGGTGCTTTCTTCACGAGTTCCGAGTCAAAGACCTCTTCCGCCGGCGCTTCGATAGCCAGTTCGCTGAGACCAGCCAGTGCCTTGAGGATCGTTTCCTCCGAGGGGATGTTCACGCCTTCTTTCTGCGGGCCTGAGATGGCAACGGTCGGGTTCGCATGGATGAGAGATTTAGCCATTTCGTTGATCATCTCAAGGCTGACCATCGGCATCATAGCCTGTACGAAATCGTATTCCCACGCAATGCCCGGCATCGGTTCTCCGTCCTCGAAGTTACGGATGCACTCACGCGCTAAGGATATATTGCGGTTAGTGTTACGCTCGTTGTAAGCCTTCTCCATGCGATTCAGTTTCTCTGCTTTCACGCGCTCCAATTCCGCGTTGGTAAAGCCATAGCGGTGCATGGATTCCAATTGGAAGAGGAGGTCTTGGAACGCCTCGGTCTCACGTCCCTCTTTGGGGATGGTGATGGCGTAGAACGCATCCATTTTCTTAGCGCACTCGCCGTATTGGCATCCGGCGCCGGTGAAGGACGCTTTGGGATCCAGCGCCAGTTCCGAGAAACGGTTATCCATCATATCGCAGATCAAGCCGCGCAACACATCGATCATGTATGCCTGTGCGGTACCTTGAAGCATCTCCGGCAGTTGGTCGAACTTATACTGCATAGTGATACGGCTACCTTCCGCCTCGGGGTCGGTAACGATTACAACCAGCGGTTTCTCGTTGTGGTTCACCGTGTAGATCGGGCGCTCACCGTAGTTGGCACGACGCGGTACATCCGCCCAGAGGGCTTTGATCTTCGCCTCAATACTATCCACATTGATGTCACCCACTACGATAATAGCTTGGTTATCAGGACCATACCATTTCTTATAATAATCACGCAGCGCCTCGTACTCAAAATTATTGATCACCGCCGTGTCCCCGATCACATCGCGTTTCGCGTATTGCGTGCCCGGGTACATGCGCGCGTTCATCTCTTTCCATATGCGCCTGCGCGCGGTGCGTCCAGTACGCCATTCCTCCAGGATGACGCCGCGCTCAGCGTCTATCTCCTCGTCCAGAAGCAGCAAGCCGCAGCTCCAATCGTGCATAACGAGCAGCGCGCTATCCACGATACCCGCACGATAAGTCGGCACATCGGAGAGACGATAGACCGTCTCGTCAATCGAGGTATATGCATTGATGTTTCCACCGAAGTTCACACCCACAGACTCGAAATAATTGATGATTCCTTTGCCGGGGAAATGCTGGGTACCATTGAATGCCATGTGCTCCAAGAAGTGCGCCAGACCGTTCTGGTGATCCTCTTCGAGGATAGCACCAACCGCTTGCGCGATGTGGAACTCAGCACGTTGTTTGGGTTGCTCATTATGACGGATATAATAGGTCAATCCGTTTTCCAACTTGCCATAACGGACCTCGGGGTCCATGGCGAGTTTCTCCGGCGCCTGCTGCGCCGAAACCATCATAGCTACAGCCAGTAGCGCGATGTTAAGCAGTTGTCGTTTCATTATTGACGTCGTTTAAAGTGGTTTGACTTTGTTGTGCCTCGTCGGGCGATGTTTGGGACTCTTCTTTTTTCTTGCGGGGCGCCCGTTTTTTCTTAGCCGCCGCTTCCTTGGCTAATTCCTCATTCGCAGCAAGCAGTTCGTCCCCGCGGCTTTTCCAAGGTCTCGGACCAAGGATGCGCTCTACATCCTCGGAAGTGATGACCTCGCGGTCTATGAGGAGTTGGGCTATTTGGTGATGTCCCTCGGCGTTCTCGGTCAGGATCTGTTTGGCGCGCGCCATCTGGTCGGCGATAATACGCTGCGTCTCTTGGTCAATGAGAGTAGCGGTCTTGTCCGAATAAGGCTTGGTGAATCCATAGTCGTAGCGTCCGGTAGAGTCATAGAAAGAGACATCTTTCAGTTTATCGCTCATGCCGTAGTAAGCCACCATGGCATATGCCTGCTTAGTAACGCGCTCCAAATCATTGAGGGCTCCCGTTGATGTCTGGTCCAAGAAGAGCTGCTCAGCAGCACGACCACCGAGCAAGGAGCATAACTCATCGAGAATATGCTCTTCGTTGGTCAACTGACGCTCTTCGGGCAAGTACCACGCTGCGCCGAGCGCCATGCCACGCGGCACGATGGTCACTTTGACCAAGGGGTTCGCCCAGCGAAGCATCCAACTGATAGTAGCATGACCTGCTTCGTGGTAAGCAATAGATTTCTTTTCCTCCTCGGTCATGATCTTATTCTTGCGTTCCAAACCGCCCACGATACGATCGACAGCATCCATGAAATCCTGTTTGGTGACTTTCTTCCGTCCGCCACGCGCAGCAATCAGAGCCGCCTCGTTACAAACGTTCGCTATATCCGCACCGGAGAAGCCCGGGGTCTGTTTGCTGAGGAAATCCACATCTACCGACTCATCCAATTTGATAGGACGGAGATGAACCTGGAATATCTCTTTGCGTTCCTGGAGGTCCGGCAGTTCAACATGTATCTGTCGGTCGAAACGTCCGGCGCGAAGAAGCGCAGCATCCAACACATCTGCGCGGTTAGTAGCCGCAAGGATGATAACACCTGAGTTAGTACCAAAACCGTCCATCTCCGTAAGGAGCTGGTTCAGCGTGCTCTCACGCTCATCGTTACCGCCTGTCATGACGCCTTTGCTACGGCTACGACCGATGGCATCAATCTCATCAATGAAAATGATTGCCGGCGCTTTCTCTTTGGCTTGACGGAAGAGGTCACGCACGCGGCTTGCACCGACGCCGACGAACATCTCCACGAAATCCGAGCCGCTCATCGAGAAGAAAGGTACATCGGCTTCGCCGGCTACGGCTTTGGCAAGGAGCGTTTTACCGGTTCCCGGAGGGCCTACAAGAAGTGCTCCCTTAGGGATCTTAGCACCTATCTCGGTGTATTTCTTAGGGTTCTTGAGGAACTCCACGATCTCTTGTACCTCTTGCTTGGCGCCGTATAAGCCGGCTACATCCTGAAAGGTTACTTTGTCCTTTTTATCCTTGTCGAAGAGTTGCGCTTGAGCCCGTCCGACACCGAAGATTCCTCCGGCGCCACCTAAACCGCTCATACCCCGGCTGAGATAGACAAAGAAGAGAATCATCAGCGCAAAAGGCAGGATGTTCACCAAAATGAGGTACCAATAGTCGCGCGACTTGGAATAGGTCACGTCAATAACCGCCTGACCGTTCTGTTTGCGGGTCGAGTTGACTTCAGTCATGTATTTGGAGAACTCTTCGATAGAGGGTACCTGGGTACGCACAGCACCTTTCGCCCGTTCGCCGTCACCTTGGGTATTGAAAACCACGGTGTAGTTCTGCGGCTTCACTTTGGCAGTAGCCATCAGGTCATCCTTCACTTCGATTTTATCAATCACACCGGCTTCGATGTATTTGGTGAGGTTGGTGTAACTCACTTCTTTGCTCAGCCCTTGTCCTTCTTTGTCGCCGAAGAAATAATAGCCCATGAACGCAAAAGCCAGCACATAAAAGAGGAGGCTGATCCATCGTCTTGGTCCGCCGGGTTGCTTTTGTTGCGGCGCTTGCCGCTTTACAGTTTTTTTATCCGCCATTCCTATAAAATAACAGTTTAACAATGTTTTTAGCGTGCTTGGCACGATGCGGGGATCAGAGTATTTCCGGGAGTTCGGTTATTTTACCGTCTGCCCAGAGGTGCTCAATGTCATAGAACGCACGCGGCTCACGCTGCATAATGTGGACAAAAATCGTGCCATAATCCATAGCAATCCATTCTGCGTTCTCTTTTCCGGATACGCTCATAGGATGCACGTGAGTTGTAGTGCGCACAAAATCATCCACTTCGTCCGCGATAGCGGCTACCTGGGTGTTACTCTGCCCCTCACAGATGACCATCATCTCGACCGGAGCCTCTTTAATCTTACGCAAATCAATGGTCACAATACGTTGACCTTTTCGGTTACGGATACCCTCAATAATGGTATCCATCAGTTTTTTTGTAGTTATCTCTTTCATAAAACAAATATTTATCGATTTTTCTAATATTCTTATGTGCGGATTACCGCAAAGTAAGAATTCGGGCACAAAGGTACGAAAAAAAATTGAAATATGCAAATTTATTTGCGTATATCAAAAAAAAAGTGTACCTTTGCACCCCGAAATCAATCGTAAATCGTAAATCGACTTATGTTTATCATCGGCATTGCGGGCGGTACCGGCTCGGGTAAAACAACGGTAGTCAAAAAACTCATTGAGCGTCTTCCTAAAAACGAAGTCGTAGTTATTCCTCAAGATTCGTATTACAAGGACAGCAGTAATGTGCCTGTAGCGGAACGTCAGTTTATCAATTTCGATCACCCGGACGCGTTCGATTGGAATCTGTTGAGCCAGCATATTGCTATGCTCAAAGAGGGTAAGCCCATTGAGCAACCGATTTATTCCTATATTACTTGCACACGTGCGGAGGAAACTATTCACATCGAACCCAAAGAGGTGGTGATTGTGGAAGGGATCATGGCGTTGCGGGAGCCGAACATGCGCAAACAGATGGATCTGAAGATTTTTGTGGACGCAGATGCGGACGACCGTTTGATACGCGTCATGAAGCGCGATGTAGTGGAGCGCGGACGTTCAGCAGAGCAGGTTATCGAGCGTTACCAGCGCATTCTGAAACCGATGCACGAGCAGTTCATCGAGCCTTGCAAACGTTTTGCGGATGTTATTGTGCCGCAAGGCGGACATAACAACGCTGCGATCAACATGCTGGCTAAATTCGTCAAACAGCAGATTGCGGAGAAGTAAGTTTTGTTCTGGCAGTTATTTTACACGTATTTCAAGATCGGCACCTTCACCCTTGGTGGAGGTTATGCCATGTTGCCCCTTATCCAGCGCGAAGTGGTGGACCGCAAAGGGTGGATTGACGAGGAGGAGTTCCTGAACATGATCGCTCTGGCGCAGGCTGCACCGGGCTTGATTGCCGTCAATTCGGCTATTTTCATCGGCTGGCGGATAGGCGGATGGAAAGGTGTTTGCGGCGCTGTTTTGGGAGCCGTATTGCCTTCATTTGTAATCATTTTAGCCATCGCAATGGTCTTCACCGAATGGAAAGAACTGCCGGCGGTAGAGGCGGCTTTCAAGGGAATTCGTCCTGCTGTGGTGGCGCTGATTGCGGCTCCGTTATTCAAGATGGCTAAATCAGCCATCGGCAAGCCAGATTCTGATTCGTCCCAAAAAGGACGCAACGCTCTGCCGCTACTGATCTCTTTAGCCGCAGCCCTGTTGATTTGGCTCGGAGGAGTTAACCCTGTCTGGGTCATTCTCGCCACCATCGTCTTCACCCTGTCAGCGCTATGGTTAAATGAGAAAATCACCCGATAAATCGTCAAATCGTAAATCGTCAAATCGTAAATCACATGTTGCTTTATCTTCAGTTGTTTTTGAGTTTCTTCAAGATAGGTCTCTTCGGTTTCGGAGGAGGCTTGGCTATCTTGTCGCTCATACAGATGGAAGTGGAGCAAAACGGATGGATGAGTCAGCAGGAGTTCATTGATATTGTGGCGGTTAGTCAAGTCACACCGGGACCGATCGGTATTAACTGCGCAACATATGTGGGCTACACCGCTACCGGCAGCGTGTGGGGCAGTGTGTTGACCACTTCGGCTATTATTTTGCCGAGTCTCATTATTATGCTTTCCATATGCAAGGTCTATTTCTGGCTCAGCCGGCGTTTTCAAGGGAATGTTTATTTCGAGCAGACGCTGCGTATGATGCGTTTTACGGTAATCGGTCTCATCGCTTCGGCGGCTTTGATGCTGATCAAGCCCACTAATTTCATTGATCCGGTCAGCTGGATCATTTTCGGTGCGGTTGCTTTCTTTACCGTGCTACCGAATTTCGTCAAGAAAAAAGAGGGGAATATACTAAGCCACCCTATCCTTCTTATCCTCCTTGCCGGCATCGCCGGGTATTGGATTTATCGGTAGTTCCCGTTGAAATTGATTATTAAGAGAGCAAAATAAAGAAAAAACGCATTTTTTTGCCCGAAAATTTGCGCAATTCAAAAAAATATTGTAATTTTGCAGGCTTTTTCGAGTAAAAAGCACGTCATTTTATTATTAACCCGGGCGAAGAACTCGCGTAGTTCAAGGCCCACAAAACAACAAAACAACAATGGCAACAAAAATTCGTTTGGCTCGTCATGGTCACAAGGACTATGCATTCTACCACATCGTAGTAGCTGACAGCCGTTCCCCGCGTGACGGCAAGTACATCGAGCGTATCGGTTCTTTCAACCCGAACACTAATCCTGCAGCAGTTATCCTGAACTTCGAGCGTGCTCTTTATTGGGTAAACTGCGGTGCACAACCGACTGACACAGTACGTACTATCCTCTCCAACGAGGGTGTATTGCTTTGCAAACACTTGCAAGGCGGTGTAGCTAAGGGTGCATTCAGCCAGGAAGAGGCTCAGAAGCGTTTCGATGCTTGGAAGGCTCAGAAAGATGCTAAGGCTGGTAAGATCAGTCAGGCAGAGGCAGACAAGAAAGCTGCTGCTGCAAAGGCATTGCTTGCACAAGAGGTAGAGACCAACAAAGCTATCGCTGCTAAAGTAGCAGAGAAGCGTGCCGCTGCTGCTGCAGAGCTCGCTGCTGCTGCACAAGAGGCTGCTCAAGAGGCTGCTGCCGCTGAGGCAGAGGCTAAAGAGGCTGAAGCTTAATCGGAATAACGATATCTCGAAATACCGACATATCGGAACACCGAAAGAGAAAAAGAAGTCCGAAACGAAAGTTTTGGGCTTTTTTGTGCGTATTTAGTCGTTTATTTAAGAAAGTTTTTACTTTTATTTGCATATATGCAAAAAAAGTTGTAAATTTGCAGACTTTTTGAGTAACTATGTTTGAGTACGACTATTTGATAGTAGGTTCCGGACTATTTGGAGCAACGTTTGCTTATCGTGCAAAGCAAGCCGGTAAGCGGTGCTTGGTCATTGACAAACGCGCCCATCTTGGTGGAAACGTGTATTGCGAGACGGTTGAGGGCATCCATGTGCATACTTATGGAGCACATATCTTCCATACTTCCAATAAGGAGGTATGGGATTTTGCGAACCGTTTAGTGCCGTTCAACCGGTACACGAACTGCCCTGTAGCGAACTACAAGGGTGCGTTGTACAATTTGCCATTCAATATGAACACGTTCTATCAGATGTGGGGCGTACGAACACCGGAGGAAGCGCAGGAGGAGATCAACCGACAGCGGGCAGCTATCAGTAGCGCACTCAACGGCAGTCAACCGCAGAACCTTGAGGAGCAAGCGTTACTGTTGGTGGGAAAAGATATCTACGAGAAACTCATCCGGGGTTATACGGAGAAGCAATGGGGAAGACCATGTACGGAGTTGCCGGCATTTATCATCCGTCGTCTTCCGTTACGGTTCGTGTATGACAATAATTATTTCAATGACCCTTATCAAGGCATTCCTATCGGCGGATATAATCTACTGATTGAAAAGCTATTAGATAATATTGAGACGCGCACAAACTGCGATTTTTTTGCGCACCGCGAGGAGTTGGAGAGGGTAGCTGAGAAGATTGTATATACGGGTCCGGTTGATCAGTTCTTCGACTATCGTTTCGGTTCGTTGCAGTACCGCACGGTGCGATTTGAGACCGAACTAATGGACACGCCGAACCATCAGGGCAATGCGGTTATTAACTACACGGACCGCGAGACACCCTATACGCGCATCATCGAACATAAGCATTTTGAGTCGTTCGGTCAGGCGGTGTACGAAAACCCAAAGACGGTCATCAGCCGCGAGTTTAGCATGGAATGGCAACCGGGGATGGAGCCTTATTATCCCGTCAACGACGACCGGAATGCAGCATTGTATCAACAATACAAATCGCTTGCAGAAAAGGAGAAGAAAGTTCTTTTCGGCGGGCGGCTTGCGGAATATAAATACTACGACATGGCGCCAACCATTGAGCAAGCTCTACGTTTGGCAAACGAACAATTAGGAAAGTAATATTGCAGCGGATATATAAAAATATGGTTTCAGTCGGAGTACTACAGGTAGCTAACTACCTGATTCCGTTTTTGGTACTCCCTATTATCAGCCGTGTCTTAGGCGCAACCCTCTTTGGTTCTGTCAGTTATGCTCAAAACATCGTCAGCTACCTCACCTTATTGGTCAATTTCGGTTTTGAGTATTCGGCGACGCGCCAGATAGCCTTGGCGGGCGAAGACAAGGAACATAAAAGACGGATTTTCTGGGCGGTGATAAGCTTCAAAGCACTGCTACTACTCGTTTCGTTTATGATGATGGCTGCGTTGCCGTTGTTCTTTGACCGAGTTGCCGCGGATCCATTGCTCTATTTATATACCGCGATGATTAATATCGGTTTTGTGCTCTTTCCTACCTGGTATTTGCAGGGGGAGCAACAAATGGACAAGATGGCGTGGGCTAATTTCTTCATTAAACTCTTAGGAGCAGGCTTGGTTTTATTGCTCGTTCGCGAGGCTTCGATGTATCGGTTGTATCCGTTATTGCTTTCATTGGCGAGTATCGTCGTAGGCGGTGGAGCGTTACTCTATGTCATTCGCCACTTTGGTATCGGCTCCTATGTATGTACACGCCAGTCCTTGCGCGAAGTGCTGTCGCCAAGTTGGCCGATTTTCCTCAACAATCTTTTTGGAAGCCTCTACACAACGGTGAATATGACCATGCTGGGCCTGTACGTAACCGATACGATTGTGGGCTATTTCTCCGCGGCACAGAAACTGATTATGGCGCTGATCATGGTAGTTGTTCTGCCGGTCAGTATATCCGTTTTCCCGGAGATCAGCAAGCGGTTTGAAGCCTCCAAAGAAGGGGGGCTGGCTTTCCTTAAGCGGGCGATGCTGTATGCAGGTTCGGCGGCTTTGGTGGTTTCCATCGGGACGTATATCATAGCTCCGATAGCTATCAGGATTGTGTACGGAGCGGATTTCACGGCGGCTATTGATATCCTGAAATGGTTAGCCCCGATCCCCTTCCTCGTGATGATGGCTACCCTGCTGACGATTCAGGGCTTGTATGGGATGGGCTTGCAGCGGTTTGCGCCGTGGATAGGACTGACTCTGGCGGTGGTGTGTATCACGATGAACACCGTGCTCATTCCCCGTATGGGCGTAGCGGCTGTCTGTATCAGTTGGATCGCCGCAGAGGTCCTGGAATGTGTGCTGTCGGGCACTATTTTAATGATCAAAGGTAAGAAAGAGAGATGAATCTGATCACGGTCATACAAGTTATCGCGATTCTGTTTGGGTTGACGGATTTCCTAACAGAGCGGTATCCGCGTTTGCAGCGGGATATCTACTATCTCTCTCTTTTCACCATTACCTTCCTTTTCACCATTAAGTATTACTATGGGGCGGATATTTGGAATTACGTCCATTTCTACAACGAGATCAACCCCTCCCCAAAATACGTATGGCATCACAGCAATACTATCCCACTAAATTTCGAATTGGGGTATGCCCTGCTATGCTCCGCCATGAAACATGTCGGAATCTCCTTTTACTGGATGACCGCTATCATCAGTTTGTTTTATTTTGCGGTCATCGCGCTGCTATTCAGGAATATTCCCCGCAAACGCTCTTTCGCATTGGCTATTCTGGTCGTTTTGGATTTTAACTGTATTTTCGCTACCTATCGGCAGTGTTTGGCGGTAAGTTGTTTTATCCTTTTTGTGCTATGTTTCAAAGACCGGAGATACATCCTCGGAGTATTGATGGCGGTGCTGACGGTGCTGTTCCATAAATCGGGTATTTTTGCAGTAGGTCTGACGGGCTTGTTGATGCTCATTCCTGCCCGCAAAGACTCGGCGTCGCTTTACCAGTTATTGTTATTGGTACTCGTTTTGACCCTTGTCATGCCTATCGCACAAATCTCCGGACCGTTTATCCGGCATCTGCCGCTACCCTCATCCTATCTCGTTTCCATTCAGCATCACTTGACTTTAGGCAGGCAGATTCAGACTATTTTTGTCGTCTATGCCGTCACGCTCTTTGTGATAGCCTATTTCACCCAGTATAACAGATCCCGCGTCCAAGCCGTTACCGTCTCTGTCATCGCGGGTTTGATTCTGGTGGCGTTTATGTATCAGTATTACTACCTGCTGGTACGTCTGCGGTCATATTTCCTGCCCTTGGTTATCACCTATGCTTTCAGCCTCGTTCAAGGGAGCGAAGATCAAGGAAAAAGAGTGCCTTATGGCGCACTGGTCAAGCAGGCGGCGTCGTTCCTCTTGCTGCTCTACATGGGGTACGCGACATATGCTTTTAACCGCGACACCCGGAAAATGAAAAGCAATGTCTATATCGCTTCTACGGTCTTTGATTTGTTAGACCATAGATCCTCCGACATAGAAAAATCGCAAATGAACAAAGCCCTGAAGTTCTGGAAAGAAGATTTTATGAAAGACACCCATAATAAAGTAAACTGATGCTGCATATTCTTTTATCGACATATAACGGAGAACGGTATATCTCCGAGCAGATCGACTCTATCTTGGCGCAGACGTACACCCAGTGGCGGCTCTATATCCGCGATGACGGTTCCAAGGACGGCACCAAAGCCATTCTGCGTGAGTACGCGCAGAAGTACCCGGAGAAGATATTCGTGGACGAAACAGCACCGGGAGGCCTCGGTGCAATGCGTTCGTTCGAGTACCTCCTGGCGCAGCACGGAGAGGCGGACTATTTTGCTTTTGCGGATCAGGACGATGTCTGGCTGCCCAAGAAGATTGAGGTCACTATGGCGGCCATGGACAAAGCTGAGCAAAGCCATCCGGGCCAACCAATCGTTGTACACACAGATCTCAAGGTCGTGGATGAGGAGCTGAACGAACTATCGCCCTCTTTCTGGACCTACGGAGGTATTCACCCCGAGATTCTGGACACGAACATCCATTATTTGGCAATCTGCAACAGCGTTACCGGGTGCGCGATGATCATGAATAAAAAAGCACAAGCAGCCGTTCTTCCCTTCCCGTCCCATGTCTTCATGCACGATGCCTGGATAGGTATTCGCGTGTTGGAGCAAGGTGGATTGGTTATCCCTATTTACACCACCACCATCCTCTATCGCCAGCACGGCGACAATGTATGTGGGGCACAGCGGTACCGATTCCGGCTGACTAATCTCCGCCAAAAATACCAATGGGCTGTCCGCAGTTATCAAACAGGGCATCCGCTTGTATTCCGAAACGTACTCCATTTCCTATGGTGGAAAACGCGGTATTTTATCACCCTTCATACCCTTCGCAACGCATGAAAATAGCCTTTCTCATACAAGATATATCGACCGAAGGCGGAACCGAACGTACAACTTGTTGTCTGGCACAAGAGTTGGCACGGAGAGGTCATAAGGTGGCTGTGGTGTCTGTTTTTCGCAACGAGCCTCAGCCTTATTATACCGCGGAAGGGGTGGCGTTCATATACCTCACTCACAAAACATATACGCTCCGAGAAACGATCTTGACGCGTTTAAGGAAGGCTTGGCGAGAAAGAGCGCTCGTCCGTTCATGCAAGGAACTACAAGAAGCGGATTACATCATCTGCCAAAAGATTGCTGCCTCGTTCATGGCATGGTCGGCAGGGTTCGGACATAAATCGATAGCCTGCGAACACTACCGATATACGATGTATAATGCCCCTGTCCGCAGACTCCGCAAGCGGCTTTACAGCCATATGAGTGCCGTTGTGACGCTGACCAAAAACGACCAAAAGGCTTTCGAACAAAGCGGACTGAAGAATGTGTTCTGTATTCCGAACATGGTGTCCATCTCCCCGCTTCCTTATCAGGGTGAGGACTCCAAACGGATTGTTTCGGTCGGACGCCTCACCGCGCAAAAGGGCTATGACCTGCTGCTGCAAGCCGTTTCGCTGATCGCAGACCGAATGAAGGACTACTATATCGAAATCTACGGCGAAGGCGAAGACAGACCTGCTTTAGAGGCACAATGTCGCCGCTTAGGGCTAAACGAGCGGGTTCATTTTCCGGGTTATTGCGCTGATATCGAAACCGTCTATGCCGGGAGTGCCTTCTATGTCATGAGTTCGCGGTTTGAGGGTTTTCCGATGGTTTTGTTAGAGGCTGCATCAAGCGGACTTCCTATCGTCAGTTTTGATTGCCCGGAAGGACCCGCGGTGCTACTGAAAGACGGTGGAGGAATACTCGTCGAGAGAGAAAACGTAACGGCTTTGGGACAAGCAATTCTAACAATGATCCAAGACCCTGCGCTGCGAAACAAGAGCCATAATGAAAGCTCGGCTATCGTTGAACCCTATCAGCCCGAACAAATCGGAAAACAATGGGAAGAACTATTTAAGAATTTGAGCAAATAATATATGGATAACAACTTAGTATCTATCATCACACCGCTCTATAACTCTGAGCGGTTTGTAGGACAGACCATTGAGAGCGTCTTGGCGCAAACATACCCGCATTGGGAGATGATCATCGTCAATGACGGCAGCAAGGACAAGGGCGTCGATGTCGTCCGCCGGTATGCCGCCAAGGACGAGCGCATCAAACTCTTCGAACAGCCCAACGGAGGTTGTGCTTCTGCGCGCAATCACGGACTGCGGGAAGCGCAGGGAAGGTACTACGCTTTCCTTGACTCGGATGATTATTGGGACCCGACCTTCCTGGAGGAGCAAATACGGTTCATGGAGGAGAAGAACGCCGCTATTGTGACCTCTTGTGTGCGACGCGTGGACGAAAAAGGACGTGAGATCCTTCAGCCACAAATCGTGCCCGAACGGATGGATTATTACGATATTCTCAAAAGCTGTAACCTGCCCTGTCTGGCTACAGTGATCGATGCCTCCAAACTCCATGACATCCATTTCCGGGAAGAACTACATAATCTGCGCGATGATTATGCCCTCTGGCTGTCCCTCATGAAGCAGACCGACTACGCCTACGGAAACCAAAAAGTGCTGGCTAACTACCGCATCTCGGCAAATCAAGTCACCGGCAACAAACGCAAAGTCATCATTCCGCAGTTCATGGTCAACTACAAAGTTGAGAAACTCGGCTTCTTCCGCAGTCTCTATTACCTTTGTCATTGGGCGTGGAACGGCTATAAAAAATACCGGAAATAAGATGCTCAATATCTCTATCGTCATCTATCGTCCCAAATGGGAGCAGGAGTTGCTGCCACTTGTTCGGGAACTGCTGCGGGTGAAGAGCCTGCGGAAGATCTATCTGTTGGACAATACCGAATCGACCTTCCGCAAAGCGGAGACGGCGGCGCAGAAAGAGACGCTTGCCAAACAGTTCGGCACGGAGAAACTGCGGTATATGGCGATGGAGGCGAACTTGGGTTATGGGAAAGCGCATAACATCGCCTTGCGGGAGAGCGCGTACTACCGGACAGACCTTCACTTGGTGATGAACAGCGATATTCAGGTCAAAGCAGAAGATATAGACGAAATGCACGATTGGATGATCGTACACCCCGAAGTGGGACAACTCATGCCCAAAGTCATCAACCCCGACGGTTCGCAGCAGTACCTTGCCAAACGTCTTCCTGCGCCGATAGATGTCTTCGGGCGTCGTTTTCTTCCGGCATGGATGATCGCCAAACGCAACAAACGGTACGAACTGAGGGACTTGGATCTGAGCCGACCCGTCAACGCGCCCTATCTCAGCGGATGTTTCATGCTCCTGCGCACTACCGCGGCGGTGGAGGCAGGGCTCTTCGACGAACGATTCTTCATGTACCCAGAGGATATTGACCTCACGCGCCGCATTCACCGAAACTACCTCACCCTCTATTACCCTCAATGGACCATCGTCCACGCGCATGAGAAAGCCTCATTCAAAAACAAACACATGCTTCGGATTCATATCCAAAACATGTGCCGTTACTTCAACAAATGGGGTTGGCTCTTTGATAAAGAGCGCCGGCTCTTCAACCAATTCTAATCACCAATCTCCCTTCCCTTCAGGGAAGGGTCGGGGTTAGGCTCGCTAATTGTGAAAATTTGGTTCGCCAAATAATCGTGCCCTTTAGGGCTAAGAATTATACATTGATTAACCGATAGGTCAAGTATCCCGCATAAACGAGCAGAAGGATTGCTCCACCCCACCGTTTGATCTCGCGTTCGTGGTTCGTTTTGACAAACAGCCACACCAGCATACTGCCCACCGCAGCAGCCCATGCGTCCACCTCAATGCCATCATAGGCCGGCAACGGACGCACCACTGCGCTGGTTCCCAACACAAAGAACACATTGAAGATATTCGAACCCACGACGTTGCCCAAAGCAATATCGCAGTTCTTCTTCGCCGCTGCCATGACCGAGGTCGCCAACTCCGGCAGAGAAGTACCCAGAGCCACGATGGTCAGACCGATAATCGCCTCGCTGACACCCAGACGGGTTGCCAAATCAACCGCGCTCTTCACAATCAGTTCACCGCCGACTACCAATCCCACTAATCCGCCAAGCACCAGACAAATAGCCCTGCGGACACTAATCTCCTTTGTTCCTTGTACCTCGTCCCCTTGTCCTTCATCCGGATGGTCTTTAGCATGCCGGAACGTGTTATAGAGGAAGTACGCGAACAGCACCAGAAGCATAATACCGCCCATACGGCTGATACCCTTGCACTCTTCTCCGAAAGGTGAGTTCACCGCCACAAAAGCGAACACGAGCACGCCGGCGATGATAGACATCGGAATGTCAAAATCGCGGCTGCGTTTTTGCGAAACAATAGGATAAACGAGTGCCGTAAGACCTAAAATCACAAAGGTGTTGATGATGTTCGAACCCAAGATATTGGTAATGGCGAGATCCGTCGTGCCTTCTGCCACCGACACCATGTTCACCACGAACTCCGGCATACTCGTACCGAAAGCCACCACGGTCAGACCGATTACCAAATCGCTGATACCGAACCGTTTAGCGATAGCCGATGCTCCATCTACCAGGTAATCCGCGCCTTTAACCAGCGCTACAAATCCCAATACGATCAGAATAGCGGCCACCCACCAGCCATATGTTAATAATGATTCTATCATATTATTTACGATTTGACGATTTACGATTTAACGATTTATTTACGATTGATAATTATTTACGATTTTCCATGCAGCATCAATTGATCAATTCTTTCAATTGTTCAATCAATTGTACCTCGTCAATCGTCCAATCGTCAATTGGTTTATACGTTAAACAAGAAGTGCATTATATCTCCGTCCTGCACGAGGTAATCCTTGCCTTCGATGCCGAGTTTGCCGGCTGCACGGCATTGCGCTTCGCCGCCAAGGGTCACGAAATCCTCGTATTTGATCACCTCTGCACGAATGAATCCGCGCTCAAAATCCGTGTGAATAACACCGGCGCACTGCGGTGCTTTCATTCCCTCGCGGAACGTCCATGCGCGCACTTCGTCCGAGCCTGCCGTGAGGAACGTACGCAGTTTGAGCAACGCATAAGCGGCTTTGATCAGTCGGTTCACACCGCTCTCCTCCAGACCTAACTCGCCGAGGAACATCTGGCGCTCCTCATACGTCTCGAGTTCAGCAATCTCGCTCTCGATCTTCGCGGCCAGAACAAGCACCTGTGCATCTTCGTCCTTCACCGCCTCGCGCACTTGCTCCACATACGCATTGCCGTTCACCGCCGACGCCTCGTCCACGTTGCACACGTACATCACCGGCTTGTTGGTCAGCAGGAACAAGTCCTTCGCCGCCAGCTCCTGGTCTTTGTTTTCCAACTCCACCGTGCGGGCGTTCTTACCTTGCGATAGTGCCTCGCGGTATTTTACCAACACCTCCAGTTGTAACTTGGCGAACTTGTCACCGCCGGCTTTAGCGGCCTTCTCGCATTTCTGAATACGGCTCTCTACGGTCTCCAAATCCTTGAGTTGCAACTCCGCGTCGATGATCTCTTTGTCGCGCACCGGGTTCACAGAACCGTCCACATGAACCACGTTCTCATCGTCGAAACAGCGCAACACATGAATGATTGCATCAGTCTCGCGGATATTGGCGAGGAACTTGTTTCCGAGTCCTTCACCTTTGCTGGCACCCTTGACGAGTCCGGCTATATCTACTATCTCCACGGTCGTCGGAATGACACCGCGTTCGGGGTGACAAATCTCACCGAGTTTAATCAAACGCTCATCGGGCACGGTGATCACACCCACGTTCGGCTCGATGGTACAGAAAGGAAAATTGGCGCTTTGCGCTTTCGCATTGCTTAAACAGTTAAAGAGGGTACTTTTGCCCACATTCGGCAAACCCACTATTCCACATTGTAAAGACATTTTTATTCTTTGAGATTTGAGATTTGAGATTTGAAATTTGAAATTTACTTCTTCATTTGGAACGGGAAAGAGCCCACCAAGTTGCCGTCGATAAAGAAATCGATGGTGAAGAAGCCCTTGCCGATTTTGTACCCCTCGGGCAGGGTGAAATAACAGGTTCCCTCATATGCCTCGCCGGTGTATTCGATCGGTTGCATCAGGCTGTACGGTATCTCGCCGCTCTCAAAGGGGAACAGGTGCTCTTCGCTCTCGCCTAACAGCGTGCCTTCCGGGTCCATGATACGTGCATACACCTCTTTCATGCCCGGAGGACAAGTGATGTTCTTCGCCACCACAAAGTCGAATTGCAGTTTGCGGATATGCCCTGTCATCTTGGTCTTATGGTCGTTTTTGTTGAGCGTGGTGATCGTGCAGGAGGTTATCTCGAGCATCGACGCACGGGTCACGGTCTCCGTCAACTGCGTGTTCAGACTTGCCAACTGCGAGTTCTGCTCCTTGACTTGCTTGTTCTCCGCGCGGTACTGCTTGTTCTCAGCCGTCAGACGCTGGTTGGTGGCATTGAGGCTGTCTATCTGACGCACATAATCTTTCATCACCGAACGAACGGTAGCTAACTCTTTCTTGAGTTCAGCTATCTTCCGTGCGTTCGAGGCCTTGGTCTGACGCAACTCTTCCAACAGATCCTGCACGCGTTGCTGCTCACGGCTCAGCAGATCCTGCAAACTGTCATTACGGATGTCCATGGACTGATAGCCGTCGAACTGAATCGCCAGATCCTCATATTCCTCTTGCAGTTCTTCTTTCTCGATCTGCATCTGTTCCACTAACTCGGTCAGCTCGTTGTGCTGACTCAGATTCCAATACACCAATCCCCCGATCACCGCGAGACAGAGTATCACAATCACCCAAAATACTTTCTTATTCATTTGTTATAACGATTTACTTAAAAAATCTCAATTACTTTCAACTAAACTACTCTCAGCTAGACGACTTCTCTCAACTTTCAACTTTCAACTTTCAACTAAAGAAGTTCCACCGCCTTCTCCAACTGGTTACTCCGGCTTCCTTTGAGCAGGATCCGATACCCGACAAGCGGCGTCTCCTTCAAGGCTTCGCAAAGCGCCTCCACATTCTCGTAGATGGGGTAAGGAGCTGTTGTCTCGCGGTATTCCGGTCCGACCAACAGCACTTTGTCCGCCTTGCGTTCCAACAGCATATTCACGATATTCTGGTGCTCCAGATGGCTGTATTCGCCCAGTTCACGCATCGCACCTAATATATACGCCTCCTTTACACCTTCCTTGTCCCTTTGCCCTTTTCCAAAGGCTTCAATCGCCGCCTGCATAGATGTCGGATTCGCGTTATAGGCATCGATCACCACCGTGTTCCGCGCTGTCTGCATCAGTTGCGAGCGGTTGTTGGAAGGCACATAAGTCCGGATAGCCGCCAAAGCCGCCTCTTCGCTCACACCGAAATACGTGCCCACACAAATAGCCGCAGACACATTCTCCGCGTTATAGCCGCCGACCAAGTGCGTACCCTCGGGCATGGTACCCGTGTGGTAATTGATAATTGACAATGGACAATTGACAATTGCCTTTTGCGCCTCCTCGAGCATCTTCTCCAAATGGGGGTTGTCGGCATTGCGGAAGATCAGTCCGTTGTGCGCAATAATAAAATCGTACAGCTCTTCCTTGGTACGCATAACGCCTTCGAACGACCCGAAACCCTGCAAGTGCGCCCTGCCCACATTCGTGATCAGACCATAGTTCGGCTCGGCTATCTCTACCAGTTCCTTTATGTCCCCGGGATGAGAAGCACCCATCTCCACTATCGCCATCTCATGCGCACGCGTGATAGATAATAAGGTGAGAGGCACGCCCAACTGGTTATTGAGGTTGCCTTGCGTGTAATAGAGATTATACTTGGTTCGCAATACCGCCGCACAGAGTTCCTTGGTCGTCGTCTTGCCGTTTGTACCGGTTATACCGAGTATCGGCAACCCCAAGTAACGCCGCCATGCGCGCGCCAGATCCTGCAATTCAGCCAAAGCGTTCTCGCCCGAAATAATATATTCCGCTCCTGCCTCTTTGGCCTGATCCACAAAATCATTGCCGTCAAAATGTTCACCTTTGAGTGCCACGAACACGCATCCCGGACACACCTTGCGGCTATCCGTGGTCACGTTCATTACCTCTTTGCCTTCTATCAAGAAACTCCAATCCATACCTGTTTTTCAAAATTGGCTACAAAGTTACTACAAAATTCGCACATACGCAAATATAAACGTATTTTTTTCAAAAAAAGCATACAAGAAACCGCCCTTATGAGCGGTTTCTTGCTATTTTTGCTTACTTTTTGGACGAATTTACAGCACAGCTGCTACGCGTGGGATTTTAGCAAGCCAAGATAATACCTTGCGGTCTTGGCGCGCGGTTTGCATTGTGTATTTCGTTTGGATATTCATCAATGCATCTGCCGGAATATCCAATGCCGCCTCAAACATAAGTGCATTCGTCGGAGATAAGGATCGTTTACCGTTCAGTAACTCATTGAGAACTGTATATGACATATCAACTTGACGCGCAAATTCACGTTGCGAAATTTTGCGTGCTTCCATCTCGTCTTTAATCACTTCTCCCGGATGAACGGGGTAGAACGAATAACCTAAATTTGCCATAACTTATGCTTTATAATGGTTAGTAATGTCTTCTAATTTGCAAATGGTTAGTATAGTTTCTCCTGGTCTCGCTTCCATTAGGAAAACCAACCGATAATGATAGTCAATACGGACAGAATACTCATCATTTCCTATTGCCTCGAAATTTAAGGAATTGAAGCGGAATAAATCTTCCATCCTATTTACTGCATCTAATATTCCAACTACTCGCACATATTTCCGTACAACTTCCGGTTGGAAACGATGTTGTTTATCGTTAGTTTTACCGGTGTAATACAAGTCGCTGAGGTAATCTTTTTGGAACTGTACTTCCATACTATCTGCAAATTTTGTGCAAAGGTACTACAATTTTTTTATATTCGCAAATTTTGTGAACACTTTTTACAAAATTTCTTCATTTTTGGGACCATTATTGGTAATTTTAGACCCATCCAACAACAAACGGAGCACCGAATGCCCCGCTTGTTACTATAAGCTATAACCTTTATAACGATTTAACCCTTTAACGCTTTTCTCCGCGCGAGAACCTTATACCCCGCATATGCAAGCGCAAGCAGCATCAACGGCAGCACCGCATCACCGAGGGGCTGCTTGCCTGTCGGTGTTTCTATTACTTCAGGCTCATCATCATCCATCTTCATTCTCCGAGGGCCCCTTGGACTAACCGAAGGATCATATGCCGTACCGTCTGCGTTCAGCATCGGGGTAGCGCTCCATGCGCTACCCGATCCTGCTAAGGTGCTGGTCGATTGGAACACCGCTGCCGGCGCCTCTGTATAAACCCGTGCTCGCTGCTGGTCATATCCGATAGGACGATACGTGTTCTTAAATTCAACTGCGCTCATTGCAATCGGCATTATCGCCAACAGTCCTATCAACGCTATCTTTCCGATGATTAAATTCAGTCCTTTCATAACTTGTTTCCTTCCTTTTTCACTTTTCATTTTTCATTTCTCACTTAATCATCTGTCCATCTACACTATACATACGTCCTCCGCGGATGATGTATACCTTATCATCAATAATGAGCTTGCGTACCTTTGCAGCCTCAGCGCTTGCACTCTCATTGCCTGTTGTAATCTTATGAATAGGCGTAGCCGAGATTACGAACCGTGCCTCCGTATCACCGGGTTCAGCCACAAACTCATAGGTCTCAGCCGCATGGATAAGCGTGCTCTTCTGTTCCTTAAGGTCATTGAGGTACCAGATATCTTCGCCATTATAATTAAACGAGAAGGTATAGTAGTTATCCTCTGTGCCGGCCTTGAAGCCCAGAACCGTTCCTTCGGCTGTCGGAATCGAGTTAACCGCCATCTTGCCGTCATCCGTTGCGGCGTACAAGTATGGAGCATAGGTCTTACCCTTCATCTTGCGTCCGTCCCAACCGTTATCGAAGCCGATTGAGAAGTCCTCGCGCATAAACATCAGTACACGGTCGGATGCACCGCCTAAGCCTTGGACGGTTAGGTTCATCGTCTCCAACGTCGTCTCTTCGCTAACACGTTTCGGAGCACGAGCAGGGTTGATGGTTGCACCACTTGTCTTCGCTGGGTCATAGACATGCTTTTTGTAATCAAGCGTCACTTTATGCGTTGCGTTACCGCTATTACCCTTCACCATAAACGCCTGTTGCGAAGGAATAGTTGTCACTGCATAATATTCCGGAGTCTCAGCTACCGATGTTACCGGCAGTACCAACCATTGACCTGCACCACTTCCGTCTTGTCTATCACGGTTTTTCACATCTTCTTTCGATCCTGAATTGAAGAGATAGATCGTCGCATCAACACCCGTGAAGTCACCTTCCTCCATAGCCTTTATATCAATCGGGGCCGTGTAGGGGTTAGCGAACATGTTCGTCGTCGTTGCCGAAGCATTACGCAAGGTCAGCGTCAAGTCATGATCCTTGTACTCAGCAGCCGTACCCGGTAATACCAGCGTACCGCCGGAATATAGCGTCGTTTCGGTATCCTCGTCACGCATCAGGTTGTAAGCCGTGTACGGACTCATTTCACCGTTATTGGTTAATGGCGACCATGCATTGGAAGATGCTATGTACTCATATACATACGTGTCATAGAATCTGTCGTAAGCAGTAATACCACTGAACGGAATACCTATATATTGGTTCACATATCCGCGTTCCGCATCTTGGATAGCCTTTGTGTAGAATCCTACCGTTGCTTGTGTTGTTGTACTCCGCTCGCCCGTTATCAATGCACCCGTGCCGGCGGAGGAGGACTCAATTACCAGATCGCTCGGAGTTGTAGCAGAACCGCCGGACTTTGTTACCGTTCCGGCTACCACCAAACCTCCTGTTGGTTCAATCGTCAGGCTCCCACCATCACCAAGGATGACATCTTTTGCTTTCGCTGCATCCGAAAGAGTTATATTCTTATCCACATATACCACGTCATCTATTCCTGGCATAGCCGCAGCCGTACCATCCTGACCAATCCAATCGCTTGCTGTCGTACTCCATGTGGTTACACCGCTCTTTATAGCCATGCAGCCCGGACATATCTCACGATATACTTTTATGGAACGTACAAAGTGCGATATATTAAACGGCGCTGACCCTGTACGCTTAATGGCTACCGTGTTTGTAAGTTTTACTGAACCACTCGGATTAACCATATCAGAAGTAATCGTCATTTGTAGTGCATTATCACCCTTATAATCTGTCCCGTTTGTGAGACTTGTGAATTGATAGAACGATGCTCCATCCGTTGCCTTGCACAAATCCAACGTCGTTCCTTTTGCTACTACATCTACTACAATCTTATCATTCTCTTTGAAATTACCATTAGTCAATGTTATACCGAAATAACAACTTGACGTGCTGTTCAGTTTATAACCGGTATTATCAGTATCGTCATTTTGCCCAACATTAGAAACCAAACCGGTTCCATTTACAGTTGTTGCTGTATTTTTTCCGGTCATAATCACAGAAGCATAAACCATCTCACCAGCAGTTGGTGCTACCCACTTAGCATACAATTCTGCATCAGCAGATCCCATTGTATAGGCTGCACCCGGAGCATAGCCTGTACCATCTCCTCCCTCGGATGTGTTCCACTCCTTGAATATATAACCTGCGCGCGTGGGCACGTCCGTAGTCAATGTGTTTGCGCCCGCTGCAAAACGTTCTGCTTCTACCTCGTCACGACCACCATTCGGATTGTAGGTCATTACATAGGATGTCGGACGAGTGATGGTCAATGTAGCAACTGTTGCACTGCTTGTTGCTCCCCAAACATAAATCGTGGTAGCACCTGCCAAACCATCACCCGGAGTAACAGTATAACTATAACTACTTGTCTTCGGAGCGGTTACTTTTCCCTTAGTAGTCGAGAAAGCTATCTCTTGAGAAGAACCGGTACAACTAATCACATCTCCATTACGCAATGCGCATTTGGGGGTGATTTTAGCATATTTATCATTATTGCTACTTACATCCAGTTTCAGTTTTGTTGAACTTATACAACCTGCACTGGTAGAACTACCTAACTTACCCATGTAAGCACTACAATCGTCCATGATGGTTGCATCGCTGGATAAACTCTGTTCCGTTCCGCCACCAATAGTATAACTGGCACTTGACGTTGTTACCGTTAAGTCAAATATCTTACCGGCAAACTTAGCACAACTAAATGCTTCAACGGTTACATCGCAGGTTGCGGTGTAGGATCCGTCGGAGGTAGTGACGGTGATAGTTGTTTCACCTTCAGCCTTAGCAGTAATCAAACCCGCAGAAGAAACGGTTGCAGCACTGGTGTTACTTGATGTCCAAGTCAGCCCCTTATTGGTTGCATTAGCCGGTGCTATCGTCGCCGTCAGTTGCTCTGTGTCACCTTCTGTCAGTGTCGTCGAACTCTTATTGAGCGAAACACCTGTTACAGGGTATACAGAAGCAGTTTCTATATAAACACCAAACAAATGAACATCACCGGGGAATGTTAATGTAATTGTGTAATATGCGGATGATGAGTATCCGCTTGCACCGGAGATGTTAAACGATGCTTCAACTACATTACTGCTGGCATTGATTGTTCCGTTTGATATGCTCAAATTGCTACCACCGGACTGGTTAATGGCCGTTGCAGTAACAGTTTTGCTTGAACCGTAACCATAGAGGCGAATAGTCTTTACATTAGCAACAGCAGTAATAGTAATCGTATTTGCATTAGCTGTCTTAATATGATAGTTCTTTGTCGTTCCGATAGCTGAGAAATCATGTGGTGTTGTCAGCGTTGGAGCGGATGCAAATGTGTTATTGGCCGCATCTGCTGTAATATTTGTAGAAATGTAAGATGGAAGCGATGCCGCTGTTATCAGTTGATCGCGGGTCTTGCTTTCCATTGCATATAACTGATAGAAGTCACTTTCATCTATCGTTACACCCCATTTAGCATAAAGTGTAAAATCTGCTGTTCTGGCAGTCTCTCCAATTGAAGCGCCTGCAGAAGATGTTCCGGCTGCATCAGTAAACCAACCGAGGAACTCACATCCTTCTTTTGTCGGATCAACTAAAGCAGTTGCTGTGCCATAGGTATGCGTGGTTGGATAACCATCTCCATGAACACCAGAGAAGGAAACATCGCCACAGTCTTTGTACGTAATATTATATACTGCTGGTGTCCAGTTAGCATATAATGTCGCACCGCTACCCTTGGTCCATTGACTGCTACTGTTAGTGTATTCAACTTCACTGACAGACTTACTTGCCTGCAAAGCACCGGCAGCGGTAGCAATCTTGGTTGTGCAACCTGCCTCACCATAGTAGCCCTCCACATCATAACCCGTACGTGTCGGAGCAGTGAAACCACTTACGAAGGAGGTACCGTTCGGTGACACATATGCCGAACCACTCGTCGAACCACTTGCATCACTATTGTTCTTATCCAACGTCAATGTATATAGTTGCGTAAGTTTCACATCTATATGCGAGACATAAGCGTTATTTCCATCGAACTGGATGAGGTTAGCACCTGTTGCCAAATCTATCGTTTGCTCAGTGAACGCATTTTGACTTGTCGCATTTCCGGAAGTAGCACCTACCACTTGTGTACCGTTATTCCAGATGCTTGCATTTCCGCTATAGCCACCGGCTCTGATTTTCAATTTTCCCACATATCCACTGGCTACCGTGATGGTTATACCGGCTCCGGTTGTATTGGATTTTTTATCCACTTTGATATAGGAGTTAATCCATGGATAACCGGCTTCTATTTTATCTTCTGCTTGACAGCCTTTCGTAAGTACAACGCTCGTCAGACCGGAAATAGCCGTATGCGGAAGGGATGTGCCATTAGAGATAGAACCCCAAGTGGTGGTCTCAATAGCATTGTAACGCTTACCATTCACCAAACGGCGTGAGTCATAGTAACTATATACATGGCTGTATCCGTCCGCACAAGTTGTTGTCGGTTTCCATATAGCGTACAAGGAAAGGTTAGCATTGATGCTTGTTGTTCCGCCCGCATAACCGGTACCGGTTCCTGTTGCATTGGTGTTCCATCCTGCAAATGTATATCCGCTCGGAGGAGTCATACCACTACCATCATCCAGTGTGATGTCTGTGCCGGTACCATCACTCGGTGCACTACTTCCACCATTCGCATCATACGTTACCGTATAAGATGTTTCGCTAACAACAATCTTAGCGATATTGGAAGTAGCTGTTGTAGAACAACCGGCCGTACTATTCGTTGCAACGCAGTAGTAATAGGTTGTACCTGTTGCTGCCGTCGAAGGATTGTAAGTAGCTGTTGTACAATTAGTCAAAGTTGTCGGAGAATCGGTATTATTCTCATCGTTGCTATACCACTGGTATGTCACGGTTCCACCACCTGCTGTCGCTGCTACTGTCAACGCACTTGCCGATGCATTTTTATCATAATCCACTTGACTTGTGCTCAAGTTCGTCCCAAAGGTCGGAGTTACGCAGGCAAAACTTGCTCCTACCGTAACATCTTTGGCTGGCATAATAAATGTATTAGCTGTAGCCATGTCCACATCATCACCACCGTCTGTCTCCGTTACACTCCAACTGCTGAGACTATATCCCGAATTTGGTGTTGCGGCTAAAGTAATGGTTGAACCGTCACACGATTTTGTATCTGTACTAACAGCAGCGCCCGAACCTATCTGAATAGTGTATGAACCATTACTAGCAGCGCTATGCGTGATATCGTAGGTGGTAGCAGGATAGGTCACAACTACATTGTTAGAGTTGTAATAATATTCTATCGTATAATCACAACCTCCGCCTGTGCTTGTCAAACCAACATTAGCTCCGCTAGACGTAAGACCATCCGCATATGCAGTACCACTTGTGATAGTGGTTTCATCTTTTCCGTACCATGTTCCCATTCCGTCTGTTACTTTGAATTGGTAGGTATAAGCAGCGTTGGCAAGTGCCACATCTACGGATATTTTTTTATTAGTGCGATCTATAGTTGTAAACGCTGTGTTGCTGACATCGCCTCCGGTATTATCATACAAATAGAACTTGTATATCTTAATATCATACGAAGCAGAAGCCTCACATCCTGTGCCGTTACTGATCACACACCAATATCTATACGCGTCACTTGCCGAACATGAAGCAATCGAATAAGTCGTACCGCCTTCCGCAGAAGTCATTGCCGCTTGAATGGCACCTGCTGCCTTTGCTGTTTCTAATGTCGCACCCTTATACCATGTATAGGTCGTTGAAGCATCTGTTTCTGTTGCTGATGCCGTCAGCTCTATCCCCTCTCCCGGCACATAAATCCAGTTCGTCGATGTCACACTCGGACTCGTCGGTGCTGAACATGCGGGAGTTTCCGCAGCCACCGTTCCGGTAATAGTAACACTGCCTGTTCCTATACGGAAACCTTTAGCTGCTTTTGCTTGGTTATGACAGAACACGCGAATATTAACTGTACCTGTCAGTGCCGAACCGCCTGAAGGAGTTGCATTGATAGTTGCTTGTTCTCCTTGGGGACACTCTGAAGTCGCTGATGTCCATGTGCTGCTACCATCAGTAACTATTGCGGTGAAATAAGCATTATTTGTAATAGCCAATACCGGCACACTTATCGCCGTGGGCGTAAAGGTATATCCATCTACCACATCAAACGTAAATTCTGCGTACGGAGACGAACCGGCACTAAAATCGCCTGTGCTACTGGTAATACCTGCCGTTCTTGAACTCTTTGGGGTGGTCTTATCACTTTGCACACCAACGCCATTACCACCACTCAATGTATTGGATGCCACCAGCGTATTTTTATTCGAAGTGCCGCCACTTAATATGCCGGTGAAAACTCCCGTTGAATAAGTGGCTGCCGTTGAGCCGGAAGTAACCATTGCATAGGTTACCGTAGCTCCAGAGCCCGTTTGGGGAGTCGCAGCTACGATAGAAATAGATACGTTTCCTGTTACATCCGTTAGCGTTAATGCACCGGTAAGTGCGTTCCATGTGTAACTCGTCACTCCGGATACGGTAATAGAACTCGGCAATAAATATCCACTTAACGGTTCTATGGTCGTTGAAAGATCACCACCGTAATTCATTGTTAAAGGAATAGCTGTGCTACCGTCTTTAACTGCGCAGTAAGTCAGTGTCTTGGATACACTATAATCAATTAGGGAGAAACTTGCATCAACCGTCACATCTTCTCCCGGCATTTCAAACGTCCATGTACCATCACCGTTATCTGTTGCAGTAATATTATCGCCACTCTCATCTCCTGTTACTGAAATGTCTCCACTCAACTCATATCCGGTGCTAGGGCTAACTGTCAATGTAACATCTTCCCTTTCTTCCTGCGATGTCGGACTTGCGGTTATACTTCCGTTCAATAGATCCGCAATATTCACATCATATGTCGTCGCTCCACCGCCACCACCTGCTGCCGAAACATTAAGTGTTATGCGATACATACGCAAATTACGTTCATTCGATCCGTCTGTATTCGACAAGTTTATATTAATGGTGAATGTTCCGTCTTTTGCAATTTCTATATCACTTGCAGGTTCGACATCAATGTATGACGTTTTTAAATCCTTTGCGCCTTTAGAAAATGTTTTAGACACTCCTGTGTTATTTCCTGTATATGATATATTTGCTGTCTTTATCTTATCAGAGCTCGTCGTCGCATAAATACGAAAAGATGATATACTAATAGCTTGTTTTGCGGTATAAGTAAAAGACAGCGTTGCATTGGTAGATGCAGGTACATTCAATCGAAGTGTATCAGCATTTTGTGCAAAAGACCCTGCAGTCTTAGTTGGCGCTGAATATGCGGAAAAATATGTTCCATCTCCGGTAGTGGGAGTAACGTTTGAAATCACATCAGAAGAGGGTTTGGTACATTTATAATAGGCATCTACTCCTGTAGGAGTTCCCCACACATTACCAACACCCATAAAAAGAACCATCAGCATGCAGGCAACATACTTCCATCCACGAGAGTTCCACCTTCTTCCATCGGATGCTGATCGGGTGCTCATCGGATGCTCATCGGATGCTCCGTATGACGGCATCGGAACATCTAAGGCACTACAACCCGAAATAAGAGATGTGGTTTTCATTTGCGCACTTTCAAATCGCGCAGTAATTTGCCGCGCACCTTCAGATCGCGATGTCTGACATTGCGAAGCCCCCCCCCCTGTATTTTGGGTTCTCTTCGCTGTGTTTTTCATCAAATTGGTAAATAAATTTTTCATGATATTGTGTTTTTATGTTTTTCTCTTTGGGTCGTTATCTCCCGATAATGGATCGGGATTGGCTCGGCTTTGCTTCGGCTCCGGACCGATTATTTCTATCTTTGTGTTTTTATGTTATTTTTCGTGTTGTAATTGATAAATTTCTTTCTGTTTCTCTATCTCTCTTCTCAATTCTTCCTCTGACGGCAGGTAGAGTTTATATTTAGATGCATATAATTGATCGTTTTTTGACAGCGATGAATAGCGAACTACATCTCCATCTGTATCCGAGCATAGTATAATGCCTATCGTAGGATTGTCATCTGGCTGTTTGCGCAACTCATCATACATTTGCAGATACATATCCATTTGCCCAACGTCTTGATAACTCAATTTATTGGCTTTCAAATCCACCAAAACGAAGCATTTGAGTATATAATTATAGAACACCAAGTCTATGTAATAATCGTTCTCTTCTGTCTTAATGTGTTGTTGACGCGCTACAAATGCAAATCCTTTGCCCAACTCCATTAAAAATTGCTGCATATTGGATAATATCGCCTCCTCAATAGTAGATTCGTGAAGCGACGGATGTTCTTTTAGCCCCAAGAATTCTGCTATTACAGGATTTTTTATGTATGCTCTCACATCTTTTTGGTAGGCCTCGGTTTTTTGCTGCATTTCGCGCACAACGGGCTCTTTATCGCTTGAAAGCATTAACCTTTCATAATATTGCGTACTTATGTTCCTATCTAATGTGCGGACTGCCCACATCTGCTGTGCCGCTTCTTTTAGATACCATAGTCTTGCTTCTTCATTTTCCACCCGCATCAAACGCTCGTAGTGCGACCATGACAACTGCGGAAAAACAGGAATCGTGTGCTCTGCGAATTTAGCAGACACCGTCTGCTGATTTTTTTCAACCAATGTTCGGAATTCAGCAGGCAGCGTCTGCTGAATCTCCAAATTGCCAAATGTGAGATAGAATTTACGCATATTGCGCAGGTTTGTCGCCGAGTAACCTTCGCCATACTCCGCCGTCAGTTCTATGGAAAGCATCTCTATAACTCGTTTTCCATAATCAGCGCGAGTTGCTCCATTTTGCTCTTGCTCAACTATGCGTTTACCTACCATCCAATTGCTTGCAATCTGCATCAGATTCGCAGCACGGTAAGCAGCATCACGCGCAAAAGCAACTATTCGCTTTACCTCAGCGATAAATTGCTTCTCGTCTTTACTATATTTCTCTATCTCTTCTGCCATTTTCTATCTTTGTGTTTTTTATGTTATTTCTTTTTGCGTTTGATGGTATGTTTAACCTTTAGTACCGCAAAGTTCAACTCCAACTCCGTCTCGGTTGCAGCAAAACCTACAGGATTCGGTTTGTCTTTCTTTGGCGGCTCTTGATATTTGATACTCAATGCCCCAATTGCATTGTAGATATTATCCAACTCTTGCCGCATCTCCTAACTCAAATCATTTACCACACCAAGGTTATTGCAAAGGTATACGCGACCGTTGCTTTTCTCTCGGTCTTCGCTCGGTCTTCGCTCGGTGTGAGCATCCAACCATTTGTTACGGGCACACCATCCAATCGCGATGCGCGTACTTGCGAAAATTGCTCTGCAATAATCAAGGCTTCATGCTGCGAAATACCCTCCCTTGTGTTTGAAAATCCCTCCGCATTACCCTCACGGGCAATCGAAGTCAAAATGTTTTTCATATTAGTAAATTTTTTAGGTTATTAAATTGGTTATTAGCCTGTTTGTGTGTTTCAGTTTCAGTTTCTTCTCGCATCACGGATGTCATTTAGTCCATAACGCTTACCTGAATCTTTTGAGATTATATCGCTAAATTATCCAAATTCGGGTGCAAAGATATAAAATTTATTTTAAATATGCAAATTTGAGTTAGCAAAAATGGGTATTTTGGCAGTTTGTTGCATATTTCCGTCAATTTGTCTCCATAAAATGAGGAAAAATGTTTCAAAAAATGATTTGACATCCCGAAAGACCCGCGAAAGAGGGGCGAAAACAATGCACAATGCACAATGCACAATGCACAATGAGTGGCGTGAGAGTGGCGCGAGAGTGGCTGATCAACCGCTGCGGGATGACAGAATGACTTCTGAACAGGATAGTATATGAAAAAGGGGAACGACTAAAAACAAAGAAGGATGTCTCCCGACATCCCAATCTTTTTACTTAACCTTAAATCTAATACCATGAAAAACACGGTGCAAAGGTACTGCTTTTTTACGAACTGACCAAATATTTTGCAAAAAAAGTGTTAAAAAACATATTTTTGCAAAACCGAGTTAACAAAAAAGAACAAATTTTTCGAAAAACATACTTTTACTTATGATTTATACACTCTAATAACACAAGAATTGTTGCATTAGACTGAAAAAATCACTGCCTTTTTCTGATATATGCGAATAAATCGCTCTTTTTCCGACAGACACAAAACAAATCTGCACTTGTGATGCAGATTTGTTTATAAGTGACGGAACAAAAAACTATATGAGGTAAGCCATATAGAACGGTAGCGTGAGTATTGCTCCATTCCGACCAATATTATAATCACCAAACTTTAATGCGTGGAAGACATGATATTTTTCAGGATGGCTCAAAACAGTCTTCAAAGATTTGGCGTTGCCCGTAGTAGCCTTGCATTCAATAACCGTACATTCATCATGGAATCTCATTAGGAAATCCAGTTCGATGCTATCCGGTTTGTGATAGAAATAAAGTTTATATCCCTTCTTTCCTAAGAAATCAGCCATTAGGTTCTCAAAAATTGCACCTTTGTAACTAAGGAGATTGCCTTGCAGGATGTCCGATTGTGTATGCTCTTCCAACATGCTAACATAGAGTCCAGTGTCTGCCATATAAACTTTGAAATGATCTTGTATAGCATTCCCGTCCAAAGGCAACTCAGTGATTTGCAAGTTGTAACAGCGCTGAATAATCCCAGCATCTTCGATCCATTGCAGACTACCTGCATACTCTTTGCTTCGTCCTCCTGAGCGTACCAACGAATAGGTAAATTTCTTGTTCTCGCGCGCCAATTGGCGAGGAATAGACTCAAAGCACTCGCGAATGCGGGATTTGTCTTCCGTACGTGCATACTTAATCATATCGCCTTTATATTCATCTAAGATAGCACGTTGAACTCGTTTGAGTTCGTTGACATCATGGGTGAGAAGGAATGTTTGAACAGCTTCCGGCATGCCGCCGACAATAACATACTCCAGAAGCAGTTGGCGCAAACGTAAGTGAATACCCTGCATTACAGGTTGCTCATTTTCCATTTGGCCGCGCAAATACTGAGTTACATCATCATTGATTCCGTTCGCCCAAAGCCATTCCTCAAAGTCCATAGGGTACATTTCACGAATATCTTCAAATCCAACCGGAATAGACGACAACTCGGAGCGTTTCTTTTGTTCGGGTGTTTGATAGCCATTTACGCCTAATAGTGAACCTGTGCAAATGACATCATATCGTCCGTCCATACAAAAGAATTTCAGAGCTCCGCGAGCTCGAGGACAATCTTGTATTTCATCCAATATAAGGCACGTTTTCCCCGGTACAAAGTGCGAATCCGGAATAGCAGCAGTAAGAGCCATCGTCAGATAGTCCACTTTGAGTGAATCGTCGAAAAGAGAAATGAGTTTAGGATCCTCGCGAAAATCAAGGTACACAACATGCTCATAATGGTGTTGTGCAAATTGCTTAACGGAACTGGTCTTGCCACACTGTCTGACACCTTTTATCACAAGCGGTTTATGGCGTGGATTGTTTTTCCAGCTAAGTAATACCTCTTCAATTTTACGTTTGTACATACTATCGTTTTTTTGCTTATTACATTTTATCGGGCGAGTTTTATTCACGCGATTACATTTTATCGGGTGAGTTTTGGATGCAACTTTACACTTTTTCGGATGCAAAGGTACTACTTTTTTCTGATATATGCAAATAATTCTCTCTTTTTTCGCGCTGAAACAAAAAAAATCTGCACTTAGGATGCAGATTTATGGAAGGTAATTGCTTTTTTGCTATTTTTCGTCCAATAAGTCCGGGCGGCGATCGCGGGTGTGGGCGAGGGATTGTTCGTAGAGCCATTCTTCGACCTTGGCTTGGTGGCCGGAGAGGAGTATTTCAGGCACTTTCCAGCCTTTGTATTCCGCAGGACGCGTATAGACACCGGCTTCGAGAAGTCCGTCCTGGAACGAGTCATTGAGAGCTGACTCGACATCTCCCAGTGCGCCGGGGAGAAGGCGTACTATCGCATCCGTCATCATAGCCGCCGGCATTTCGCCACCGGTGAGGACAAAATCGCCGATGCTATACTCGCGCGTAATAAGATGATCGCGCACGCGTTGGTCCACCCCCTTGTAATGACCGCAGAGGATGATGATGTTCTCTTTGAGGGAGAGTGCGTTCGCTGCTTTCTGGTCAAAGCGCTCACCGTCCGGCGCGGTGAAGATGATCTCATCGTAATGACGCTCAGAAGTAAGATGGGTGATCAGACGGTCAATAGGCTCGATCTGAAGCACCATACCTGCACCAAAACCAAAAGCATAATCATCCACCTTACGGTGCTTGTCAAGCGTCCAATCACGGAGATTATGGACGTAGATTTCGCAAAGACCTTTGTTCTTTGCACGCTGAATAATGGAATGATTAAGCGGCGACTCCAATAATTCGGGACAACATGTGATGATATCGATACGCATGACAATTTACAATTCTTAGCCCTAAAGGGCACGATTATTTGGCAGAGCCAAATTCTCACAATTCACAATTCACAATTCTTAACCCTAAAGGGCACGATTATTTGGCAAAAACGAAATTTAACGATTTAACAGTTTACCGGTTTAACGGTTTAACGTGACACAGTCACCATCACGGCACAGGGTCATAGCCGGAGCCTCCCCATGGATGACAGCGGAGAATGCGCTTAATGCCAAGCCAGCCTCCTTTGAAAATACCGTATTTAAGGACGGCTTCGACCATGTACTGACTGCACGTCGGTGTATAGCGGCATGAAGGCGGCGTCAAAGGCGAGATAAAGACGCGGTAGAAATAGACCGGGAGGAGGAAAAACTTCCTGAGGAGAAGCCGTCCCCGTCCAAGGACACCCCCCGACCCCCTCTTAGAGGGGGAGAGAGGGGATTGGTGATTGGTTATTGGTGATTGGTCATTTTCCATCGCTTGTTATCTTTTTTAAGGCTTTTACAACGGCTTTTTCGACAACTGCAAAGGATTGTTCCTCCTTATCCATATAATTGAACGCCAAGAGGTAATTCTTGTCTCCCAAGAGGTCCTGATGAAGCCTGTACGCCTCACGCATAAGCCGCCTGAGATGGTTGCGCTTAACCGCTCTCTTGAAGAGCGATTTAGGCGCCCAGACAAGCACCTGAGTCTCCTCTTCAGTAGGCTGAAAAGTGACCCGCAGCGGCCAGGACGTGAAGCGTTTACCCTCTTTATAGAGTGCCGCAATACGCATCTGTCCGCATAGTTTGCTATGCTTTTTCAATTCACAATTCACAATGCACAATTCACAATTCTTAGCCCTAAAGGGCACGATTATTTGGCAAGCCAAATTTTCACAATGCACAATGCACAATTTACAATGCACAATTTATTCTTTGTCCAGATAATCGGCAATAGCCATAGGGAGCGAAGCAAAGGCTTTGCCCTGTCCTGCCTCTATATCCACGCGGTAACCGGCATCCTCCAACGCACGGATCGTTCCTTCTCCGAACGCCGCGATGAGCGTTTTGCCCTGTTTCCAATCGGGGAAGTTCTCACGCAGAGATGTCACACCGGCGGGCGTGAAGATCGCTACTATATCATAGTCAAAGGGTTTGTCAGCAGGCCATGGTGTGGTCACGGTGCGGTACATAATAGCCGGCGTGACCTCAATGCCGTTCTCGGCAAACATATTGATCTGGTCGTCGGTATGAATATCCGAGAAAACCATGAGGTATTTCTCGTTCGGACGACGGTGCATAGCCGGCAGAAGGTCTTCGAACTTATTACCGGTTTCCGGGAAGAACACCTTGCGTTTGCGATAATTGATAAACTTCTGCAGATAGAGTCCTACTTGCTCCGAGTTACAATAATAGTGCATCGACTCGGGCACCGTCAGCCTCATCTCCTCGCACAAACGGAAATAATGCTCCGCTCCAAGGCGTGAGTTCAGAATAACCGCCGTGTAATCCATGGGGTTAATTCGCTGCAAACGAAACTCCTTCGCACTCAGTCCTTCAATATGAATGAACTGATAAAAATCACATTGTACATTGTACATCTCCTCCAGACGGGTGTACGGATTATGTTGCGACTCCGGTCGAGGTTGAGAAAAGAGAATCTTCTTTATCATAGAATAGAAATCGTTTTATCCGACAAATAATAGAGGCCGACTAAGGGCAGGACCTCCAAGGTAGCTATATAAATAACCAAATAGAGTATCGCCATAGGGGAACTGACAAACAGTTTCCACCCGCGGAACATCCATATGGCCACAAAAAGACAGGCAATACCCACAAGCGCCCAAAAGAGCACTTCTTGCGAGGCGAACCGCATCATCGCCAACAAGACGAGGTAAAGCAGCGCAATCGCCAGGGTAGATATATTGGCATAATGCTCATAGGCAACAACAACTGCATTGCGCAGATCGAAAGCATAGCCAATCAACACATTACAAAGCATTTTGATGAGCATTACCGCCATCACCAAGCCGCACACGGCGGCATAAGCAACAAACGTGAACGGTCGTCCGGAATAGAGACACGCGCAGAGCGCCATGGCGATTGTTCCGATACGGAAGAGGTTCACAAAAAATTGGCCGTAGAAGTTCATAGGCGACTCTTTGTACGTACGATCAGACTTAGCAAAGAGCGAGACATGAACCCTGCTGATGACACCCGGCTGAAACGCCTCCGCGAAAACCGCACAGAGGAGCAGGAACAGCATCGTCCAGCCGCACCAGAGTGCGTTAGCAGGAGAGATAATATGATCCACAGCGTTCAGCATTCAGTTGTCTGTATTCCGTTTTATTTTTCCGTTTCCCAGAGGAACAGTTTGTCTCCGCGGCGGATGATTGTATCGGTTTTGAGGGAGAAGAACTGACCTTTCTCTACGCGTTTGGTCGGCTTGCCGTGCGTATCGTGCAAGTCCTTGGCTTGACACTCATAGACACCGGTTGTCTCGCCGGTGATGAGCAGGTCTTGTCCTTCCTCTATTGCCTCTACCGCCTCCACAAGGAACTCCGCCACACTGATATTCTTGAAGAAATTGGTGCATTTGGCGGCATAAATCTTCTTGCGGGTAGCGCGGTTGCCGTACTCGTGCGTCCATTCGCCTAATTTCTGCCCCTGGTAATAACCGTCCCAGAAGCCTCGGTTGAAGACACGGGCAAGGCGCTCGTTCCAATCCGCTATCTTAGGCTCAATGATGCTATTGTCGCTGTACTCCCCTCTTTGCCAAGCCTCCACCGCCTCTTTGTAACAAGACACGACCGTCGATACATATTCCGCCCCGCGGGCACGACCTTCTATCTTGAGCACACGCACGCCGGCATCCAGCATCTTGTTGAGGAAATGAATGGTTTTCAGGTCTTTCGGACTCATGATATACTGGTTGTCAATATCCAGTTCGAGGTCGGAAGACTTATCTTTGACCGTATAACCGCGCCGACAGATCTGCACGCACGCTCCGCGGTTAGCCGAAAGGCCGTAGTTATTGAGGGAGAGGTAACATTTGCCGCTGACAGCCATACACAAAGCGCCGTGGCAGAACATCTCAATACGAATCGGTTCGCCGTTCTTGCCGCATATATGCTGCTCCTCAATGTCGCGATAGATAGACGCCACTTGGGACATATTCAGTTCTCGCGCCAGAACGACCACATCGGCAAACTGGGCATAGAACTTGAGCGCCTCGGTGTTGGCGATATTGAGTTGCGTGGAGAGGTGCACCTCCTGCCCGATGGCGTTCGCATACTGCATCACGGCGATGTCGGAAGCGATGATTGCATCCACGCCGACCTGATGCGCCTTATCGACGATCTCACGCATCAGCGGCAGGTCCTCCGGGTACATGACCGTATTGACCGTCAGGTACGTCTTAACCCCCGCTTCGCGGCAGGTAGCCACGATGGTTGCCATGTCATCGGTCGTGAAATTGACCGACGAGCGCGCCCGCATGTTCAGATGCTCGATGCCGAAATAAACCGAAGTAGCACCGGCTTGAATAGCCGCCGCCAGACTCTCCCAGCATCCCACGGGAGCCATGATCTCTATTTGTGGCTTATTGGTCATTTGTCATTCGTCATTAGCCATTCGGCTATTTGTACGGCATTGAGCGCTGCTCCTTTGCGGATCTGGTCGCCCACACACCAGAAACTCAGTCCGTTCTCGTCCGTGAGGTCTTTGCGGACACGTCCGATGAACACTTCGTCCTTTCCGCTCAGGAAAAGCGGCATAGGATACACTTTGTTTTCCGGCTCGTCCATGAGCACACAGCCGGTGGCGTTCGCAAACGCCTCTTTGGCTTGCTCTACGGAAACAGGCTGTTCCGTCTCTACCCAGATGCTCTCGCTATGTGCTCTGAGGGACGGTACACGGACACAGGTGGCACTCACTTTGATATCCGAGTGCATGATTTTGCGCGTCTCGTTGAACATCTTCATCTCCTCTTTGGTGTAGCCGTTTTCGGTGAAGACATCGATATGAGGGATGAGGTTATATGCCAACTGGTAAGCAAACTTATTGACCGTCACTTCCTCTCCGTTAAGGACTTGGCGGTATTGGGTCTCCAACTCTTTCATCGCCTGTGCTCCGGCTCCGGAAGCCGCCTGATAGGTGGACACATGCACGCGGCGGATATGGCTCAGCTGCTCGATAGCTTGCAGGGCAACGACCATCTGGATTGTCGTGCAGTTGGGGTTGGCGATGATGTTACGCGGACGGTTCAACGCGTCCTGCGCATTCACTTCGGGCACTACCAAGGGTACATCCTCATCCATACGGAAAGCGGATGAGTTATCAATCATGATCGTTCCGAAGCGGGTGATGTCCTCCGCATATGCGCGTGACACACCTGCGCCCGCGGAGACAAAAGCAATATCGACGCCCTTGAAAGCGTCGTCATGTTGCAGCAACTGTACTTCGTACTCTTTGCCGCAGAATAGATACTTCGTTCCGGCACTCCGTTCAGACCCGAAGAGCCTTAGTTCGGACACAGGAAATTGCCGCTGTTCAAGGACAGCCAGCAACTCCTGTCCGACGGCGCCCGAAGCGCCTACAATAGCGATAACCATACTTATGCGAGCGCAATAATGGTCTCAGCCTCAGTCTCTTCGAAGGTCAGTTTACCCTCGCGTGCGAGCCAACCAAGAGCCAGATAAAGCTCCTCATTTTTCAGTTTGGTTGCTTTCTTGAGCGCTTTCAGACCTTGTGCGCCATTTTGCAGAGCACCCCATACGAGGCCTGCGTTCTCACCGATTTTTGTAATCATAATACCTTAAATTTTAAAGTGACTAATTGGAGTGAACTATATGGGTCACTCTTCCCATTTTTTGAAGACCAGACACGCGTTATGTCCGCCGAAACCGAATGTGTTACTCAGCGCATAGCGGATATCCCGTTTCTGGGCTTTATCGAATGTAAAATTGATGCGATAATCTATATTCTCATCCACGTCCTCGGGGTCATGATTGATCGTCGGCGGAATAATTCCTTCCTTGAGCGCCATGACGCACGCCATAGCCTCCACAGCGCCGGTAGCCCCGATGAGATGTCCGGTCATGGATTTGGTAGAATCCAGATTCATGTCATACACATGTTCTCCGAAGACGCGCTTGATAGCTAACAGCTCCGTCACGTCGCCCAACGGCGTGGATGTACCGTGCGTATTGATGAAATCCACCTGCTCAGGCTCAACACCTGCATCGCGCAGGGCAGAACGCATCACCCGCTCGGCACCTTTGCCTTCGGGATCCGGAGCGGTCATATGGTACGCGTCCGAAGTCATTCCCTCACCGATAATCTCCGCGTAGATCTTCGCTCCGCGCGCTTTGGCATGCTCATACTCCTCAAGGATCAAACAAGCCGCTCCTTCGCCCAACACAAACCCGTCGCGGGATTTGGAGAAAGGCCTGCTGGCGGTAGCCGGCGAGTCATTGCGGGTAGAGAGGGCATGGAGCGAATTGAAACCACCTATACCGGTGAACGTAATATCAGCATCTGCGCCGCCTGTGAGCAACACATCGGCATGCCCCAGACGGATCTGGTCAAACGCCGAACCCACTGCGTGAGAAGAAGAGGAACATGCGGTACTAACGGAGAAACTGGGTCCACCAAGCCCTAAACGGATGGAAATCTGTCCGGCAGCAATACTGGGAATAGCTTTCGGGATCATAAACGGATTAAAGCGCGGTACGCTGTCGCCTTTGGCAAAGTCGATAATCTCCGACTCCATCGTCTGCAATCCTCCCATACCGCTACCCCAGATCACACCCACACGGCTTCGGTCTTCCTTCTCCAAATCCAATCCGCTGTCTCGCATCGCTTCCTCAGCTACGCAAACGGAGAATTGGGAATAACGATCCATCTTGCGCGCCTCTTTCTTATCGATCACCGCAGTGGGATCAAAGCCTTTCACTTCGCCGGCAAACTGAGTCTTGAAATTAGTGGCATCAAACGCCGTAATAGGCGCAATTCCACTGACTCCGTTCACCAATGCAGTCCATGTTCCCGGCGCCGTATTGCCTAACGGCGTGATCGCTCCAAGGCCTGTTATTACTACTCGTTTTAGTTCCATAAATGTAATACTGTATAGATATAGCATACGAGTTTACAGTCTCCCGTAAACTCGTAAAACCCCCGTAAAGACGGAATTACTTCGTTGCGTTTTCAACGTAAGCAATCGCGTCACCCACGGTTGCAATCTTCTGGGTGTCCTCATCCGGAATAGAAATACCGAACTCTTTCTCGAACTCCATGATCATCTCAACGGTGTCCAGAGAATCTGCACCAAGATCAGTTTGGAAATTAGCCTCTTTAGTTACTTGAGACTCCTCTACGCCAAGCTTATCAACGATGATTGCTTTTACTTTTGCTTCAATTTCAGCCATAATACTAAATCTTTAAGTTAATATATGTGTTTTCTTTAATTTACGATATTTTTTTTGCCTATTTTGGAAAAACGTTGCAAAATTACTGCTTTTTTTTGACATGAGCAAATTTTTTTTTATTATTTTTCGTTTTTGTCACTTAAAAGTAGCATTATTTTGCCTAAATAGGCTCCTCCTTTGCTCATTTGGCACAAAGGAACGCTGTCTCCGTCCAAATTGGCGACCCTCAGATGATCGTATAATTGATGGGTATGTCCGCCGATCACCACATCTATTCCGCGGGTGTTTTTGACCATTTCCACATCGCAGATATCCTCTTTGGCTTTGCCGTATGTACCCATATGGCTCAGACAAACCACCACATCGCACCCTTGTTGACGCAGCGTGTCCGCCATCTGCTGGGCAATGGGATAAGGCGCGAGAAATTGCGCCGGCAGGAAATTCTTATCGGCTATCAGGCCTTTGGGGTCGCATCCTAATCCGAAAATACCCACTTTGAGCTGACCTTTGCGAACAATCACAAAGGGTCTGGTTACACCTTCCATCGCCGTGCCGGTAAAATCATAATTCGCACAAACGACCGGGAACTGCGCGCCTTTGAGCACTTCCGCCAAGGTGTCCAGACCATTGTCAAACTCGTGGTTTCCGAGCGTGGTGGCGTTATAACGCATTCTGTTCATCGCGTCTATCTCCACGCGCCCGCGATATATATTAAAATAAGGAGTGCCCTGGCAAAAATCGCCCGCATCCACTAAAAGCAGGTTCTTATCCGCCTTGCGTTCCTGCGCTATCATGCCCATACGGCGCGCATAGCCGCACTGCCCGTTGCTCTTGGGCTCGATCTGCGAGTGCGTATCGTTGGTGTGCAGAATGGTCAAATGGTCTTGCGGCGTACATGCCGACAAAAGGACAAAGAAACAAAGTACAATGTACAAAGTATAATTTCTCATAGTATCTAATTTTTTAAAACCTCTTGGCTATCTCTTCGTCGCCGAGGAGCGAAAGGATAATTTTTCCTTCCGGCGTGCGGCGGTAATGGTCTAACTGGACAAGGCGGGTGACCAAGTCGCGCATCTCTTGCTCTGTCAGTGTCTGACCGTAAGGAATAGCTGCGCTTTGCGCCAACGCACGGGCTATCTGCTCCTGCCATTCGCGTTGGGTATCCGCCTCGCGCTCGCGCACCTGCTGCACTATATGCTGGAGCACAGGAATAGCCGACTGATTCGCTAACTGCGCAGGAATACCCTGAATAGAGAAACTGTCCGGGCTCAGTTGCGCTATATCAAAACCGATGGCATGCAAGTCCCCCTGCATCTGGCTCATCAGAATCATTTCCTCCCGAGACAATTCCAGCACTTCCGGAAAAAGCAACTGCTGGGAAGCTCCTTGAGTATGCGTCAGCTGCTCCATGAACTGCGCATACAAAACCGCCGAATGCGCGCGATGCTGGTTTATCAGCACAAGCCCGTTCGCACTTGGGACAAGGATGTATTTGCCGTTATATTGCCATAACGGACAGGATTCGACATCTTCCGATTTGAGTACCTCCGGTTCTACGAAGAGCGGATCTTCCCGAAAAACCGGAACGTTCGGCGCTGGTTTCTCGCCTTGCAAACCCTCATACAGGCTCTCCCAATGGGTCGGCACTTTGTCCGGATAAATCGTGTTACGAGTATGGAAAGGGTTATAGGTCGGATCAACTGCCACCTGCGGACGAGAGACAGGTCCGTTGCTCGGCAGAGGAATGTCGATTGTGGAAGGATTATCGAAATCAATCGTCGGAGCAAGCGTGAACTTACCCAAACCCTCACGCACACACGCCATGAGAATTTGGAAAATCATCTGCTCGTCGGCGAACTTGATCTCGGTTTTGGTAGGATGAATATTGACATCAATCGCTTCCGGCGAGATATCAAAATAGATAAAGAATGAAGGCTGATAATCGTTGGGCAACATACCCGAATACGCGGTCATCACAGCCTTCTGGAAATACGGATGACGCATATACCGCCCGTTAACGAAGAAATACTGCTCCGCCTTGCGGGTTGCATTTTCGGGTTTGACGATAAATCCATGGATATTGACCAACTCCGTATCCGTCTTAATCTCCACAAAAGCAGAGGTATAGACATTTCGTTTGGGATTGCCGAATACCGCCTCTATGCGCTGTTTCTCGCTGCCGGCGGGCAATTCCAAAAGAATCTCATCGTTATGCACGAAAGTGAAACTGACTTTCGGATAGACTAACACGATGTGGTAGAACTCGGTGAGCAGGTTGCGCAACTCTGTTTGGTCGGTTTTGAGGAACTTACGGCGTACCGGCACATTGAAAAAGAGGTTGCTGACCTTGATATTCGTACCCACAGGGCAGCTGCAAACCTCTTGGCGAATAACGTCCGAGCCGTGGATCTCCAATAGTGTACCCGTCTCGTCCTCTGCACGCCGCGTGGTCATTTCCACTTGCGCCACTGCGCAGATAGATGCCAATGCCTCGCCGCGGAAACCCATTGTGCGAAGCGTGAACAGATCTTGCGCCTCGCGGATCTTACTGGTGGCATGCCGTTCGAACGCCAGACGCGCGTCCATTTCGCTCATGCCGATACCGTCATCTATTACTTGCAGCAAGGTCCGTCCGGCGTCGCGAACAATCACCTGAATGCGTTTGGCTCCCGCATCCAAGCTGTTTTCCACTAACTCTTTCAGACAAGACGCCGGCCGTTGAATGACCTCGCCTGCCGCTATCTGGTTAGCTACGCTGTCCGGTAATAAATGAATGATATCCATACTCGGAAAAGGAAACTACTCCTTATTATATTAGAACAAGAAATAGAAGGAGAAGAGCAGTAACACGATCAGAACGATCCAAAATGCTAATTTGGAAGGCCTCTTACGACGCATTTCGGACATATTTTTCTCGTGCTCTTCCCGAAAAGCCCCGCGACGAAGACGCGCAAGTTTTTTATCCTTGCGCGCCTCCTTTTCCGGGTCGAAGTAAATGGGGCGGTAGTCCCACTCACGGGGTTTATTTACTTTCGGAAATAATACTGACATTACTTCACAATTGCTTGGAACTCAGCGTCCTCTGCAAACTTAGCGAACTCGATATCCTTAGCGGCGCGAGCTTTGAGGTTGCTGTCTTTAGCCACAGCCTCTTTGAGGTTGCCGATAACAGCTGCTTTGTCGTTGGTGCGAGCGCCTACAACAGCTTTCAGATAAGCGGTAGTTGCGTTCGGCTCCTTAACGGCTGCCAAAGTCTTGGAAGCACCTGCATAATCCTCGTTGAGGATCTGCTGAACAGCTGCGTTGTTGGTAGCCTTGCTGCCATATGCTTTCTTAGCTGCTGCGTACTCACCCTTCTGCGTATAGAGTGTACCGAGAGCTGCGTCCAAGTTACCCTTGGTGCCGGCTGCTTTACCGAGGTACTCCTCTGCTTTCTTCAGGTCGCCGTCAGCCATAGCTGCAAGACCTGCGTTGTAGTTTACATCCGGGTTATTCGGCTCAATGCTCAATGCGTGACCGTAGCAACGGCGAGCCTCAGCGATGTTACCATCCTCGAAATAGAGTTGGCCCAGACCATTCCATGCGCGGTAGTCATTGTAGATATTTGCAGCCTTTGACAGGAGCTCCATCTTCTCAGCTTTGTCGTTGGTCAGCGTTACAGCATAGAGCAACTCCTCAACGCTCAGTTGAGCCGGATCTTTCTTTGCCAAGTCGCGGATCTCAGCATCGCTCTTACCAATCAGGTCAGTCGTCAAAATCAGGCGGCTGCGACGGAGAGCCGGCAGGATCTCATTGGCGATAGTGCCATATACAGAACTCAGGTTCTTGATTTGTGCCTCGCGCTCCTCAGGATCGCTGTACATCGACAGAACACGCAATACCAGGTCTTTGTCCTGCATGTTGCTCTGCTCCATTGCTTTCTGGAAACCTTCCCAGTCCTCTGCGGTGATGTTGGACTCGACGTTAGCTTTCACTTTGTCTTTCTTCAGACCTTTCTTGAGGAAATCAGCTGCTACTTTCTGACGGTTCTTAGCCAGTTTCTCGTTCAGATCCATGCCACCATCAGGAGATGCGTAGCCGGCAACCTCTAATTTGTTGATCTCTTTGCGCTCAGCATCGTTTGCGTCCTTGATAGCAGCCTGCAATGCCTTGACAGCGTCAGACTTGGTCTCCGATGAACGAAGATTAGCGCTCTGGATGAGGAACTTGATGTCTGCCTCGGTCAACTCCTGAATAACGCGTTGGAACTTGTCCGGAGTAGTTGCGGTCTTGTTGTCTTTTGCAGATGCCAACTCAGAAGTAGCTACTACACCGTCAGCGATCTTCAGATCAGGAATCTCGATCTCTTTCTTACCAACGGTTGCTTTAAAGCGCAGGTACAACTCCGATTTCTTCATCTCGGGAACGTAGTTGAACGAGCAGCTCTGGGTGTACTTACCGCCGTTTGCGTAATTAACGGTAGTTCCGTTCTCTTTCGCTTTCTCACCAACGTAAGTAACAGGCTCGCCTAATGCCTCTTTGCCCTCGTATTTCAATACAGGGGTTACAACCAGCACGCCTTTTTTAGCGAATTTCTTTGCGGGGAATGTTCCGGTAATCTCAGCATTTACCTTGTTGCCCACCTTAGTCAGCGGACTCGGGTTTACGTTGATTTGCTCCGGGTTCTGTAACGTGTTGTTACAAGATGCCAACATTACTGCAGCAGCAATGAGGCTCAGAAATAAACCTTTTTTCATATGCATATAATTTTTGTTAAATTAGGTAATTTACACAATTCGGCTGCAAAGTTACTACAAATTTTTCACATATGCAAACATTCGGGCATTTTTTTTGAAAAAAAAGCGATTTATCGCGAATTTGTGCGTACTGAGCGGCTATCGGGAGCTTGCTCACGGATAGTTATCCTATGGCCTGATAAGCAGGGACACCAGTCCCGTTTTTTAAGAAAATGCACAAAAAATGCGCTTTTTCAGGCTTTATATTTGCACATATGCAAAAAAAGCAGTAACTTTGCACGCGATTTTGAAAACAACCAATAACCAATCACAATGTACCTCATGCTTATTGCGGCGTTACTGCCTGCTGTACTATTAGGAATTTATATTTGGAAGAAGGATCCTCAGCCGGAACCGGGCAAATGGATCTTCCGCGCGGTGTTAGCCGGAGTACTTATCTGTGTTCCCGTGGCGCTTGTGGAGCAACAGATCATGCACGTGCTCTTTCCCTCCGGCGGTCCGACCACCCTTTTCGGCACGACGATAGAGGCGTTTCTGGTAGCCGCTTTGCCCGAAGAAACCGCCAAACTGTTGGCGCTCTGGCTTGTGTTGCGCAAAAACCCCTATTTCGACGAACGTTTTGACGGAATCGTCTATGCCGTTTGTGTGGGTTTGGGATTTGCTGCCATCGAGAATGTGTTCTATGTGTTCCAAAGCGGCGAAGGATGGATCACGGTAGCCGCTATGCGTGCGCTTCTGGCGGTTCCCGGACACTATGCTTTCGCCATCATGATGGGCTATTACTTCTCGGTCTTCCATTTCATCAAACACACGCCCGGCTATGCCGTAAAGACCCTGTTAGTGCCCGTTATGGCGCACGGCGTGTATGACTCGATAGCTATGTCGGGCTCTGTCGATCCGGTTGCCGCCGGCTTGAGTACGTTGGTTCTCTTCTATTTCTGTTTTAAACTTCAAAAAGCAGCCCAGCAGAAAGTCTATGCGCTTCGCGATGACTACAAGGCAGGATTAGCATGAAAAAACTCCTTATCATATGTGTATGCGCGTTAGCGTGCGTGGCATGCAACCGTCCGTCGAAGGCGGAACAATACAAGGCGGATAAGCACCTTCGGGATTCTGTTGCGCTCATTGACCAACAGCGGACCCTTACTTATTTCCAAGCCCAACTGGACTCGCTTCTTCCTGTTTCCGATTCGTTGTTGCACTTCTTCAAATACGAGCGCAACGAGAAGTACCAGGACCACGGCAACTATGTCCTCAACGGCAAAAATGGCCTGCGGATTCTTGTTCGGGATGACGGCAAAGAACTGCTTTTATACCAGAATGGCAAACGCATAGAGCACTCCGACGACCCCAAAACAGAGACCGCCAGACATCTGCAAATTGTCATTTCTGACATCAAAGAACTGGAAAAAAGGATTGCAAGAACCTCTTTGGAGGTGCAAAAATACCAAAAACGCTTACAAAAGCAATAATTTATTTGCATATATGCAAAAAAAGTGTTACCTTTGCACCCAAATCAATATATTGTTTACAAATTAAAAACAAAATAGACCAATGTCTCAGTCGAAATACGAAAGTAAAATCACTTCTGCGCCGTATTCTGCCGCGCAGATTTATCGTGTGTTGAGCGACATGCAAAGTTTGGAACGGGTCAAAGACCTAATGCCGAAGGACAAGATCCAGGAAATGGAGATTGAGCCGGACCGTGTACGTATCAAAGTGGACGGTTTGGCGCAGAAATTCACTATCGCCATCGTCGATCGCATCGAGAATGACACCGTTAAGTTCGGTATGGAAGGTATTCCGATGGATGCGAACATGTGGATCCAGATGAAAGAAGTGAGCCCGACCGACACGAGGCTGAAACTGACCGTCAAGGCGGACATTCCTTTTATGTTCAAAATGATGGTGGAAAAGAAACTGCAAACCGGATTGGACCAAGCAGCCGACATGCTGGCTCAGTTCCCTTATAATCAATGGCAATAATGAGACATCCCCGCATTCACAGAGAGGGCAGAAACCTGATCTGTATCACCGTTTTGGTGCTTTTTATCTTGAATTTATCGCTCTACTTACTCCATCCGGCGGAGTGGATTTTGGCTATTTCGTTGGCTTTGACAGCGGTTTTGTTGGTCTTCGTGACCTATTTCTTCCGCAATCCGGTACGAATCCTGGAGATCGATGACCCTAATTTCATCATCGCTCCGGCGGACGGACGCGTGGTAGTGGTGGAGCCGACCGAAGAAAACGAGTATTTCCATGAGAAGAAACTGCAAGTTTCTATCTTCATGTCTCCGTTTAACGTACATGCCAACTGGTATCCTATTGAGGGCAAAGTGCTCGTTTCCGAGCATCAGAAAGGCCGCCACAAAGGCGCTTGGCTTCCTAAATCATCCACAGAGAACGAGCGTTCGCTCGTGGTTATTGAGACGCCTTCGAAAGTGCAGATAGCTGTTCGTCAGATCGCCGGAGCGATGGCAAGACGCATTGTGACGTACGCCAAGCCCGGACATGAAGCGCACAGGAACACCCACCTCGGATTCATCAAACTCGGCTCGCGCGTGGATATGTACCTGCCGCTGGACACGGAGATGTTCGTAGCCGTGGGAGAAGCCGTCCGTGGCAACGAAACCATCATCGGCCGTCTCGCCAATGAATAAATTGTAAATCGTCAAATCGTAAATATCATTATGGATAAGTTTGAAGAATTATTCGCGCAGTATCCCTGCCCGTTTACGGATGAGCAAGTAAAAGCTCAAGTGGAAGAAATCGAAGCAAAACATTTTGCCGAGAACAACAATGTGGAAGTGTGGAAACAATGTCTCCATCAGATAGACTACACTACCCTGAGTGCCGATGACACCATCGCGAAAGTGGAGAAAATGGCGAACGCGGTGAATAACTTTGAGAAAGATTTCCCGGGTATTCCGAACGTAGCGGCTATCTGCGTCTATCCCGCTATGGCGGAATATGTACGCAAAGCGCTGAACGATCCGAAATTCAATATCGCTTGCGTAAGTGGTGTGTTCCCCAGCTCGCAGAGTTTCCTGGAGGTCAAGATCGCCGAGACCGCGCTGGCGCTCAGAGCCGGCGCGACGGAGATTGATATCGTCCTTTCCGTGGGTAAATTCCTCGAAGGCCGCTATCAGGACTGCTTCGATGAAATTGCTGAACTCAAAGCCGTTTGTGGCGACAAGCACCTCAAAGTGATCCTCGAAACGGGTCTTTTGAAAAGCGCAGAGAACATCTGGAAGGCTTCTATCCTCGCTATGGCGGCAGGTTGCGATTTCATCAAGACCTCTACCGGCAAGATCGCTGTGAACGCTACTCCGGAAGCTACGTTCATCATGTGCAACGCTATCAAGGCTTGGCGCGAGAAGACGGGCATTAAGATGGGTTACAAACCTGCCGGCGGCGTTTCTACCACCGAAGAGGCGGTTCAACACTATACGCTCGTGAAGGAAATCCTCGGACAAGAATGGCTTAACAACGAATCCTTCCGTTTCGGCGCTTCACGTCTGGCAAACAACCTCCTTTCCTCTATCGTCGGAAAAGAGACAAAGTATTTCTAATTAATTGACGATTAGACGATTGACGAGGTACGAGTTATTTACGATTGATTATTATTGACGATTGTCAGTAGCGTAAATCGTAAATCCCGCGAAGCGGCTAATCGTACATAAATCGTCAATCGTCAATCGTTAAATCGTAAATATCTTTATGAATAAGATCATTTCCAAAAGATTTTTCTCGCCTAATGTAGCGGAGCTCGTAGTCGAAGCTCCGCTCATTGCGCGTAGCCGTAGAGCCGGACATTTTGTCATCATCCGTGTGGACGCTCAGTCAGAGCGTGTCCCATTGACCATCGCCGGCGCAGATATTGAAAAAGGAACCATCACCCTCGTAGTGCAGCAAATAGGTGTTTCTACCCATAAACTGCTGGCTATGGAGCCGGGCGAATCTCTCCATGACATCGTGGGTCCGCTCGGGCGCGCTACGCGCATAGAGAATTATGGAACGGTCGTGTGCGCGTGCGGAGGCGTAGGAGCCGCGCCTATGTTACCGATTGCAGAGGCGCTCAAAAAAGCCGGTAACAAAGTGATCACCGTCCTCGCTGCACGCAACAAAGACCTCATCATCCTCAAAGACGAACTGGCACAATGGTCGGACGAACTGATCGTTATGACCGATGACGGTTCGATGGGAAAACAAGGTGTTGTTACCCTCGGCGTGGAAGAAGTGATCAACCGCGAGAAAGTGGACAAATGTATCACCATCGGCCCGGCGATCATGATGAAATTCGTTTCCCTCACCACCGCCAAATACAATATCCCCACCGAAGCATCGCTCAACACGATCATGGTGGATGGAACAGGTATGTGCGGTGCATGCCGTGTCACCGTGGGAGGCAAAACGAAGTTCGTCTGCGTCGATGGACCCGAGTTTGACGCACACGGAGTGGACTGGAATGAGATGCTCAGCCGCATGAAATCATACAAAGCGGAAGAAACCGCCGCTTTGGAAGCCTATAAGCAGCACGTCGGAAAGCCAAATCAGACTAGCGAGACACTATCGAGAGAGAATCGAATCGGGGGTAAATCGGAGGTATCTCAGGGGCAAACCGAGGTAAAACCCTTTGAGGGAAATCCAAAAGACCGTGTGGCAATACCGCGTGTGAAGATGCCGGAACTGCGTCCGGAAGTGCGTGTGAAGAGCCTGCATGAGGAAGTGAACCAAGGTCTGACCTTCGAGCAAGCGATTACCGAGAGCCATCGTTGCCTCAACTGCAAGAACCCGACTTGTGTGCAGGGTTGCCCTGTTAATATCAATATCCCGGGCTTCATCAAGAAACTCGAATCCGGCGACGTGCTCGGCGCAGCGGCTATCATCAAGGAGTCGTCTTCGCTGCCTGCTGTCTGCGGACGTGTCTGCCCGCAGGAGAAACAATGCGAGGCGAACTGTATCCACCATAAGATGAAGCATGAGCCGGTAGCTATCGGTTACCTCGAGCGTTTCTGCGCCGATTATGCCAATGCGCAAACAATTTCCAACCCTCAAACAGGCGAAGCCGCAAACGCAAGCAAAGCTTGCAATAAACCGGCAACGAAGATTGCCGTAGTGGGTAGCGGTCCTGCCGGTTTGACCTTTGCCGGAGATGCCGCCAAGTACGGCTACGAGGTACATGTATTCGAAGCTTTGCACGAAATAGGCGGTGTGCTCAAGTATGGTATTCCGGAGTTCCGTTTACCGAACAGCATCGTTGATATTGAAATTGACGGTCTTCGCAAACTCGGCGTGCAGTTCCATACAGACACGATCATCGGTAAGACCATTAGTGTCAAAGAGCTGGAGGAGCAAGGCTTCAAGGGCTTCTTTGTGGGCTCGGGAGCAGGTCTGCCGCGCTTTATGAATATCCCGGGCGAGAACTTGAACGGTGTGCTCTCCTGCAATGAGTACCTGACGCGTGTGAACTTAATGGACGCTTCCAACGAGGCGACCGACACGCCGTTATTGTATGGCAAGAACGTAGCGGTTATCGGTGGTGGTAACACCGCCATGGATGCGGTTCGTACGGCAAAACGCTTAGGCGCTGAGCGCGCAATGATCATCTATCGCCGTAGCGAAGAGGAGATGCCGGCGCGTGTGGAGGAAGTGCATCATGCCAAAGAAGAGGGCATTGAGTTTATGACCCTTCATAATCCCATTGAGTACCATGCCGATGAGAACGGACGTGTCTCCGAAGCAGTCCTGCAAGTGATGGAATTGGGCGAGCCGGATGAGTCGGGACGTCGTTCACCGGTTCCGGTAGAGGGTAAGACGGTTACTATCCCTGTAGATTTGGTGATTGTGGCTGTCGGTGTATCCCCGAATCCGCTTATTCCTTCTTCCGTAGAAGGCTTGGAAATCAGCAAGAAAGGTACGATCGTGGTGAACGAGTCCATGCAATCAGCTATTCCGACGCTCTTTGCCGGTGGAGACATCGTACGCGGAGGCGCTACGGTAATCTTGGCCATGAGCGACGGACGCAAAGCCGCTGCCGCGATGCATGAGTATCTTAGTTGAGAGTTGATAGTTTATAGAAGTATTCTAGTAGAAAGTATAAAAGTTTAAAGTAGAGAGTTGACATTTTTAGTAAGTATATTATTATCCATCAATTTCCTCACCACGCATCCTATTACCGGACAGGCGAATATGTCTGTGCTGGTACAAAACATGACGACAGGTGAGGTAATTGATGAGTATCGTTCGGACAAAGTAGTGCCTCCTGCCAGCGTGATGAAGTTACTCACCACAGCGGCTTGTCTGGAGACCATGGGACCGGGTTTTCGTTTTCCCACCATATTGGAATACACCGGATCCATAGAAAACGGTGTGTTGTATGGTGATTTGTACGTCCATGGAGGATGTGACCCTTCGTTGGGCTGGCAAGGCAAAACGGCATTCTTCACGCAATGGATCAAAGCGGTTCGTGCGGCAGGGATCAAACGCATTGAGGGCGCTATTATCGCCGACATGACGATGTTGGACGGTGAAGCGCAAAACCCCGGCTGGCTTTGCGAAGATGCGGGAAACTACTATGCACCCGGCATATTCGCGCTCAATTATTATGGCAACACCATGAATATTGTGCTCAAAAGCGGAGAGCCCGGAACGGTGGCTACGGTGATGAAAACGGAGCCGCAAGTGGACGATATTCGGTTTATCAACCGCGTCCGCTGTGACCGCATTCAGTACGATGGCGCTTTTGTGAGCGGTTTGCCGTACAGCAACGAGCGCTATTTGACCGGAGCCGTTCCTTCCAACTTGGGCACATTCGGCGTCAAAGGTGATTTGCCTAATCCGGGTTTGCTCTTGGCGCGGCATTTTACGGCGAAACTGCGTGAAGCGGGAATAACGGTAGCGCGTGAGGCGGACTACCTGCCGGACTACAATCCTTTGCTACCCAAACGGCATGAGTTGTATATCCATTACTCGGAGCCGCTCTCGGAGTTGATCAAGGAAACGAACATCAACAGCAATAACTTGTATGCAGAGGCGTTGTTCCGTTATTTAGGTACGCGTTACACGCTGCCGGGCACGATTCATAACAGTCAGGACTTGCTACGCGACTACTGGCGCCGCAGAGGAGTGGCGGTACAAAACGCCATCATCAAAGACGGTTGCGGTTTGGCGCCGCAGGATGCCATCAGCGCAAAGGCTTTTGTGCAATTACTGACCATCATGTCCCGCAGTAAGAACCAGGAAGCATGGATTGCTTCTTTACCCGTCAGCGGAAAGACAGGCACACTCAAATCGCTTTGCCCCGGAACGGCTTTGGAAGGACGTATTCACGCCAAAAGCGGTACAATTGCCGGTACAAAGAACTTCGCCGGCTACATAGACATGCCGAACGGCGATACCTGGGTTTTTGCTATTCTGATCAACTCCGCGCCGGGCAAAGCGAAGAATATACAATATGTGATCCAACAATACTTGCTGGACCTCACAAAAGAGAATTGACAATTGATAATTGATAATTGTTTATTGAGCGGACGAATAGTACGAACACCCTGATGCGTGAGATGATTGCAAAAGGGGAGTGGCCGGAAGGCGAGTGCTTTCTGCGGACGGACTTTCAGACTGCCGGAAGAGGCCAGACCGGCAACAGATGGGAAAGCGAAGAGGGAAAGAACCTGCTGTGCTCCATCTTGTTACCGCCGAGACAGAATTTGTTTGAACTCAATGTAATTACCGGTGTGGCGGTACACCGGATGATTAGCAAGTTAGGGATTAGTGAGTTAACCATCAAGTGGCCGAACGATATTTATTGGCGGGACAAGAAAGTAGCCGGAATACTGATAGAGAACGCGATTATCGGGAATGATGTGAAGTATTCGATAGCGGGCATAGGTTTGAATGTGAACCAAATAGAGTGGTGCTCCAATGCGCCGAATCCGGTCTCGCTCAAACAGATTTATGGCATAGATTTTGATGTGGAAGAAGTAGCGGAGAGGCTGTTAAAGGAAGTGCAAAGTGCCGTAAAAGAGGATATTCGGGCATATTACCGCGCACATTTATACCGCCGCGAGGGCTTTTGGCCGTTTGTGGAGCGGGAAGTGAGCCTCGAGCCCACGATGAATGTACAAAGGGACGAAGTGCAAGGAAGGAAGGTTTTTATGGCACGAATAGCGGATATATGTCCCACCGGCGAGATAGTTTTAGAAGACCAAAAAGGCATAAGCAAAAAATATCATTTTAAGGAAATACGGTTTGTAATATGAAAGAGAAAATTCGTTATAGCGTCTTGTTTCTGCTGGCAGTAGTGTTAGCGGGATGTAGTCCGTATAACGCTCCGACCAACACGCCGACTGATACTCCGAAAGATTCGCTAACTAATCATCCGACAGATTCGCTGACTAATCATCCGACAGACAATACTAATCCTTCGCAGCATCGCGATCAGGAATATTTATATGATTTGGCAGCGGTTCCGGAGATTCGGCTGACTTTCACGGAAGAGGACTGGAATACTTATCTGAGCAACTACGACAAGAACAAGGACAACACCATTTATGTGCCTGCTGCTTTTTCGTTCACGAAAGACGGTCAGACGTTTGTGCGTGACAGTGTGGGAGTGCGTCCACGTGGAAACACCAGCAGACATCGTCCTGAAGGCGAATACGGGCAGAAACATAACGCGGAAAACACGGATTGGCATCATTGCCATTTCGGTGTCAAGTTCACGGAGTACGCTTCGGGGGAACGTTTCTTCGGAAGCGACCGGGTGGTACTCAAGTATTTCAACGGCGATCCGGCTTACTGCCGTGAGATTTTCTGCTATGATCTCTTTCGCCGTTTCGGCGTGTGGTCAGCTCCGCGAGCCAGTTATTGCCGGCTGTATATCCATGTGCAGGGCGATGCCAAACCGGCTTATTTCGGTGTGTATGCCATGATAGAGGGTGTGCGTAACGGATGGCGGGACGGAAGATACAAAGACGGTAAACTGCCGGACAAAACAGGCAATCTATGGAAAGCGGCGTATAACTCAAATGGTCCGGCGGACTTGAGTGATTTCAATGCTGGGGGAATCAACAAAATGGGTGTGGCGGATGATGAGCATGCTTATTCATACGCGCTCAAGACCAATAAGAAGAACCTGAGTGCCGCCCAACAGGAGTTAGTGGATTTCATGGAACAGATGCGCCCGTTGCCAAGCGGTAGTGACGCATTGAAGAGTTATTTGGAGGAACATATGGATGTGGACTTGTTCCTGCGCTATTTGGCTGTAAACGTGGCAGTTGGAATGTGGGATGATTATTGGGTGAATGCCAATAACTACTATTTCTATTTTGATCAAAACCATCGGTTCTACTTCATTCCGTACGACTATGATAACACGCTTGGAACGAGCAAGCCGATCAATGGTATGCAGGACTCGGGAAAGCAAGATCCGCTGAATTGGGGAAGCCGTGGAGGAGACCGGTTGTTAGTACGAAAAGTGCTGAGTATTCCGGCGTATGAAGAGACTTATAAGAGTTACCTGAAGACGATTGTCACAGATCCGGAGTATATGGAGCCGGACGCTGCGATAGCGCGCATTCAGACGCTGCAGAACTTGGTGAAGGATTATGTACGCAATGACACCGGAACGGAAATGACGATTACTGACCAGACAAGAAGAGACGACGGAGATAAAGAGTATTGCCTGCTGACCGGCGGCAACGATGGAAGTGCTTTCAGTAATTATTTCCGTACAAAAGCAGCGTCGATATATTGGTAATTCACAATGCACAATTTACAATTAATGAACAATTTACAATTCATAATTATATGCAAAGTATTATTATTACCGGCGGAGCCGGATTTATCGGAAGCCATGTAGTACGGCTGTTCGTGAACAAGTACCCTGAGTACCGAATTATCAATGTGGACAAACTGACTTATGCCGGTAACTTGGCAAACCTCAAAGACATTGAGGACAAGCCGAATTATCGTTTCGTACGTGCGGACATCTGCGATTTTGACACGATTTATGCGCTGATGCAAGAAGAGCACGTAACCGGTGTTATTCATTTGGCGGCAGAGAGCCATGTGGACCGTTCGATCAAAGATCCGTTCACTTTTGCGCGTACGAACGTAATGGGTACGTTGAGTATGTTGCAGGCTGCGAAACTGTATTGGGAGTCATTGCCGGAGAAGTTTGAGGGCAAGCGTTTCTATCACATCTCCACGGATGAGGTCTATGGCGCATTGAAACTGACGCACCCCGAAGGTATTGAGCCGCCGTTTACCACTACGGCTTCGTCTGCGGAGCATCATTTGGCGTACGGAGAGGATTTCTTCTATGAGACCACGAAATACAATCCTCACTCGCCGTATTCGGCTTCAAAGGCCTCTTCGGATCATTTCGTACGTGCTTTCCATGATACATATGGCATGCCGACGATCGTAACCAACTGCTCGAATAACTATGGTCCTTATCAGTTTCCGGAGAAGTTGATCCCGCTGTTTATCAATAATATCCGTCATCGCAAGCCGCTGCCTGTATATGGCAAGGGTGAGAACGTGCGCGATTGGTTGTATGTAGTGGATCATGCGCGGGCGATTGATTTGATTTTCCATAAAGGTACGATAGCTGAGACCTATAATATCGGCGGTTTTAACGAGTGGAAGAATATCGATATTATCAAGACGATTATCAAGACGGTTGATAAATTATTGGGTCGTCCTGAAGGAGCAGATTTGGACCTTATTACATATGTTACGGACCGTGCGGGACACGATATGCGCTATGCAATCGACTCGACGAAGCTGCAAAAAGAACTTGGCTGGGAGCCGAGTTTGCAGTTCGAGGAGGGAATCGAGAAGACCGTTCAATGGTATTTGGACAATCAGGAATGGCTCGACAACATCACTTCCGGCGATTATGAGAAGTATTATGACGATATGTATAAGAACCGTTAATGAACCTATAGAAATCGTCCGTAAGCACAAAAAAAACGCTCTTCGTGAGCGTTTTTTTGATGTGTGCTTATTTACAATCTCTTTTTGAAATACCACTTTTCCGAATCATAATCCAGGAAATAAGTCAGGCCTTCCTGTTGTTTGATGATGCTTTCGTTGGATAGTTTGATGGTTTGGGGCAAATTTCCGTCTTTTTGCACGTCATAAACAAAAGTCCCACTTGCATAAGATGAAATATTATTCGCGTTTATCATATCGTCGCTTATCAATGCTTGATTGTATCCTATGTTTAAGATATGATTATCAGTAACTATTGCTTGCAGTGAGAGATGACATAATTTATCGCCGCGGATATTTGCACCTTCCATGACAACTGTAAGAATCATTTGGCCTTCCTCGTTTAAGAACGAAGTTTTAACCACCGTATAATTCATATCGCCGATGAGATCGTTAAAAAACGCTATCCTATCCGTTTCTTGATAAGGGAAATAACTCTTCAGCAATTCCTCGCTGATGGTGTTAGTTTGTGGTTCTTCAGCGGGTTTGCAAGCAAACAGAGCCGCACACGTGAGTAATAAAAATAAGAATCTCTTTTTCATAATAGTAAATTTATAAAGTTGTAAAATAAGTGCCATCAAACCAGTTTGATTTGACGGCACAAAGGTACTGCTTTTTAGTGATATGTGCAAATTTATGAGTTGGGAAAAATGTTGGGAAACTATCGTATTACCCGGCTTATCACGCGTTACGGTAGGATTTGGGTGTTACGCCGACGTGGGATTTGAAGAAACGGTTGAAGAACGCTACGTTGTCAAAACCGAGATTGAGGGCAATCTCTTTGATCTGTCGGTTGGTGATCTTCAGCTGGCTCTTGGCGTCCGTGATGATGGCTTCGATGATGATGTCACCGGCTGTTCGTTCTCCAACGGATTTGATAGTGGAACAGAGGTGAGGCAATGTGAGACGCATGGCGTCCGCATACTGGCTGACATGATGCCATTCGTGGTAATGTTGCAGAACGAGTTGGCAGTAGTCCTGGTAGATCTCCGTTTTGCGGTCAAGGGGTTTGACGAGGTATTCGTCCTGTTCGTGTGCGTACTTGGCGTACGAGGTGCGTAGAAGATTGAAGATATGTACCATTTTCTCGGTGTCGAGCATGGAAGGAGTGGCATTCAAGGCAGCGACGATGGTGTCGTACATCTTGTGCATGACTTGTGCGTGGTTTTCGCTGATGGAGACTTTGGGCGAATGGAGCTGTAACGAGGAGAGGGACATGCGGTTATTAACCGTATATTTCTCGAGGAACTTGCTGCCAAAGACGATCCAATAGACGAGTGCATCTTCGGAGAACTCGCGGATCAGGAGGAAACTGCCGGGTTCGAGGAGCAGTACGTCGTTTTGCTTGAAGTCGTACTCGGTGACGTTGATGGTAGCGTGCGCTGTTCCGCGGACCAGGAGCGCATAGACACCGCAGGTGATTTTACAGGGGTAACGGCCGTATTCATTCATGAGTTTACCACTGGCATCTCCGATCATGTAATCGCCATACGGGCAATCAACAATAGGTATATTATTCTCTTTCATCTTAATAAAAGTATTGAAATTCGGTGCAAAGGTAGTACTTTTTTTTGAATTATGCAAATAAAAGTGCATTTTTCTTGCAAGGATAGTGCTTTTATGACAAAAAGGGGGAGATAAAAAAAAGAAGAACCACGGGGGTTCTTCTTTTGACCTTTGCGTATCTGATTACGCCAATTTGTTGATCATACGAGCGAGCTTTGATTTGAGGTTCGCAGCTTTGTTCGTGTGAATGATGTGACGCTTAGCCAGTTTGTCCAACATAGAACTTACTTTAGGCAGGGCAGCAGCTGCTGCAGCTTTGTCAGTGGTTTTACGAAGGTCGCGCACAGCGTTACGCGCTGTTTTAGCGTAGTAATGATTGTGAGCTTTGCGAGCGGCCGTTTGGCGGATACGCTTCAAAGATGATTTGTGATTTGCCATCTTGTTTTTTAGTTTTTATGTGCTTCGCACTTTAAAACGTTAAGCTGTTAAATTGTTAAGCTGTTAAAACGTTAAGAGGCGAAACACTCATTAGTTACTATCCGTAGGCATTGAGAGGATTTGCCATTGGACTTGACTTTAGGGAAGGTCTTTGTAGTGCCAAGGGGAATCGAACCCCTATTGCAAGAATGAAAATCTTGAGTACTAACCGTTATACGATGGCACCTCGCGACAATTGATAATTGACAATTGATAATTGACAATTGACATTTGTCTTTTGTCTCCGGAAATAAGAATTTTCGGAAAGCGGGTGCAAAGGTACTACTTTTTCTTGACATACGCAAATATTTTAGCATTTTTTTTGCATTTTTTGCATTTTTTTGTAATTTTTTTTGCATATGTCAAAATTTTTTCGTACCTTTGTGCCGAATTTCGTGTGCGCGCGTACAACATGTCTGTGCGCGGACGTAATAATATAAGGAATAAACCCATAAAAACAGATACCATTATGTCAGAGAACGCAATCATTATTGCCATCGTAGTAGCCTTAGTGCTTCTTCTGGTGCTTTCGTATGTCAAGACGTCTCCGAATCAGGCGTTAGTAATATCCGGTTGGCCTCGTCGCAAGCCGAAATTTCTGATCGGAACCGGTGGTCTGCGTATTCCGGGACTACAGAAGGTGGATAAATTGTATTTGGGTCAGTTGAGTGTGGATATAAAGACCGATTCACCCGTTCCGACATCGGACTTCATCAATGTGGATGTAGATGCAGTAGCGAAAGTGCGCATTGCTCCGGAGTTGATAGCGACGGCAGCTGCGAACTTCTTAGGTAAGACGCGCGAGCAGATTGCTTCCGAGATCCGTGATTCGCTGCAAGGAAACATGCGTGAGATCATCGGAACGCAGGATCTGCGTTCGTTGAACGTGGACCGCGACGGGTTCTCGAACCAGATTCAAGAGAAAGCCGCTCCGGATATGGCGAAATTAGGTATTGAGATTCTGAGTTGTAACATACAGTCGATCACGGACGGAGAGGGTTTGATTCATGCTTTGGGAGCCGATAACACGTGTAAGATCACGAAAGAGGCTTCGATCAACAAGGCGAATGCGGAGCGTGACGTGGCGATAGCTCGGGCATTGGCGTCGAAAGAGGCGAATGATGCGCGTGTGGCAGCTGAGACAGAGATAGCGATCAAGAATACCGAGTTGGCGGTTAAGCAGGCAGATCTGAAGAAACAGGCGGATACGCAGTCGGCGATAGCTGATGCGGCGTACGAGATTCAGCGTCAGGAGCAGGCTCGCGAGATCAATGTCAAGACGGTGGAGGCAGAGGCCGCCAAGTCGATTCGTCAGCAAGAGAGGCAGAAAGAGATCAACCGTCTGAGCGTGGAGGCTGAGGTGGAGAAAGCCAAACAAGAGCAGATACTCCGTGAGCAGGAGATTGCAATCCAGGAGAAACTGTTGGAGGCGAAAATCAACAAGCAAGCAGATGCGGACAAGTACCAGAAAGAGATCGACGCAGCGGCAGAATTAGAGCAACGTAAGCGCAAAGCAGAGGCTGAGCGTTATGAGGCGGAGCAGAAAGCGGCGGCTATCAAAGCACAGGCGGAGGCGGAGTTGTTCGCTAAACAGCAAGAGGCAGCGGGTATCAAGGCTGTCGGAGAAGCGGAAGCAGCTGCAATCAAGGCGAAAGGTGAGGCAGAGGCAGTTGCGATGGATAAGAAAGCCGAGGCTTACAAGAAATACAACGGAGCTGCGATCGCAGAGATGATGGTGAAGATTCTGCCGGAAGTAGCAGCGAAAGTGGCAGAGCCGTTGACGAGCATCAATGACGTGCATGTGTATGGTACGAGCGGCTCCGAGGCTGCGGGTATCAGCGGAAACGTGCCTGTGGTAATGCGGCAGACGATGGAGGTGATCAAAGAGGCGACCGGCGTTGATATGGCGTCGATCATGCAAAACAACAGCCAGGTGATCGCCGGAGAAGCCAAAATCAAGAAGAATTGAAAAGAAATAAAATACAAAATAGAAAGAAATAAAATACAAAATAATGGAAGAACAACAAGAAAAGTATGATGGATCGAGTATTCAAGTGCTCGAGGGATTAGAGGCGGTGCGCAAAAGACCTGCCATGTACATCGGCGATATATCGCTGAAAGGTCTGCATCACCTTGTTTATGAGGTAGTAGATAACTCTATTGATGAGGCACTCGCGGGATTCTGTGACGAGATCGCGGTACACATCAATGAGGACAATTCGATCACCGTACAGGATAATGGTCGTGGTATTCCGGTGGATATGCACCCGAAGGAGCATAAGAGTGCGCTGGAAGTGGTAATGACCGTATTGCACGCCGGTGGTAAGTTCAACAAGGATAGTTACAAAGTGTCCGGCGGTTTGCACGGTGTCGGCGTGAGCTGCGTGAATGCACTCTCAACGAAGATGCATGTGGAGGTTTACCGCGATGGACAAATTCATTGCCAGGATTATGCGAAAGGCAAGCCGTTGGCGCCAGTTCATGTGATCTCGGAAGAAGAGGCAATCGGTAACTGGGAACAACGCAAGACCGGTACTTTTGTGCAGTTCTGGCCGGATAATACGATCTTCACGGAGACCGTTTATCACTGGGAGATCCTCGCAAACCGTATGCGCGAGTTGGCATTCCTGAATGCAGGTATCAAGATCGTGCTCAAAGATAAACGTGTCATGGTAGAGCGTGAACTCGAAGATGGCACTAAAGTGACGGAATGCAAGAAAGAGACATTCTATTCGGAGAAGGGTCTGAGCGAGTTCGTGCGTTATATTGACGGTACTCGTACGCCGCTGATCAGCGAGGTTATTCACCTGAATACCGAGAAATACGGTACGCCGGTAGAGGTAGCGATGATTTATAATACCGACTTCAACGAGAATGTACACTCATATGTGAACAATATCAACACCATTGAAGGTGGTACGCACGTAGCCGGTTTCCGCGCTGCGCTGACGCGTGTGATGAAGAAATACGCGGAGGACAGCAAGATGCTGGAGAAAGCGAAGCTGAAAGACAAAGACGGCAACTCGACGATCGATCCGAATGATTTCCGTGAGGGTCTGACGGCAGTTATCTCCGTGAAAGTGGCAGAGCCGCAGTTTGAAGGTCAGACGAAGACGAAGCTCGGTAACTCTGAGGTAGCCGGAATGGTTTCGAGTGCCGTAGCCGAGGCTTTGCAGAACTACTTAGAGGAGCATCCGGATGATGCGAAGAAGATCGTAGAGAAAGTGATTTTGGCGGCTCAGGCACGTATTGCAGCCCGTAACGCGCGTCAGAGTGTGTTGCGTAAGTCGCCTTTGAGCGGCGGTGGTCTGCCGGGTAAATTGGCGGATTGCGTGAGCAAGGATGCGGCCGAGTGCGAGTTGTTCCTGGTTGAGGGAGATTCGGCAGGCGGTACCGCAAAAACCGGACGTGACCGTGTTCACCAAGCTATTCTGCCGTTGAGAGGTAAGATTCTGAACGTAGAGAAAGCGATGGAGCATAAGGTATTCGAGAGCGAGGAAGTCCGTAATATCTTCACGGCTCTTGGTATCACCTTCGGAACCGAAGAGGATCCGAAAGCATTGAACCTGAGTAAGATACGTTACCACAAAGTGATTATTATGGCCGATGCCGATGTGGATGGCGCGCATATTGCCACTCTGATTATGACTTTGTTCTTCCGTCATATGAAAGAGGTGATTGAGCAAGGGCACCTTTACATCGCTTGTGCTCCGTTGTACAAGTGTTCGAAGGGTAACTACAGCGAGTACTGCTGGAATGATCAGCAACGTCAGGCGTTCATTATGAACTACGGAAACGGCGACGAGCGTCAGATCAAGACCCAGCGTTACAAAGGTTTAGGTGAAATGAGCGACGAGCAGCTTTGGGAGACGACGATGGATCCGGAGCGCCGCGTGCTAAAACAGGTGACGATCGAGAATGCCGCAGAGGCAGACCGAATTATCGCGATGCTGATGGGTGATGATGTAGCGCCTCGACGCGAGTTTATCGAAGAGAATGCGACGTATGCAAATATAGATGCATAATGAAAGTAGCAGTATATTGTTCGGCAAAGGATGCTATCCCTGAGGAGTATTTGGGACTTGGGGATGCGTTAGGGACATGGCTCGGCGAGAACGGCTATGTGCTGATTTATGGCGGCGCGACCGGAGGACTGATGTCCCGCGTGAGTGATTCCGCCAAAGCAGCCGGCGGATATGTGATCGGAGTAATTCCTCCGCGGATCATCTCCTGCGGTCGGAAAGCCAATAACTGCGACGAGATGTACCGCGTCCGGAGCATGTCCGAACGCAAACAAGCCATGCGCGACATGGCGGATGTGGTGGTATGTCTGCCGGGCAGTTACGGTACATTGGACGAGATGATGGATGTTGTGTCATCCGCAATCGTGGGCGAACACCACAAACCGACATATGTGCTGAACTACAAAGGCTTTTATGAGCCCTTGAAACAGCAGATCGAACTGATGCGAGGCCTGCATTTCATTCCCGAACAAGAAGCATACAAGCCTGTTTTTGTTGACACACTTGAGGAGTTATTCAACTCGTTAAACTGTTAAGCCGTTAAACCGTTAATTTGTTAAATTGTTAAATCGTTATATTATATGAATCTATTTACAGCCCGACTGACCGGAAAAATGCTCTCAGCAGAGCAGTTTGAAAAGAACATTCACGACATGCAGGAACGTGTCAAGCGTTGGCGAGCCATAGAGAAATCGCCTGAATTGGCAGAGTACAAAGAGTTAAAAGCAATCATCGAGCAATCAAATTTCCAGGAAAAGATGAGCGAGATGAAGAACCGCAAGTACTCGGATACCGATGAAGGCCGCAAGATGAAGACCTTGGACCGTCTGAGTTCCACATTGCGTATGAAAGGATATAAGTACGCGTTGGAGAACGAGACCTTCCAAGCTTTCCTGAAGTCGCAAGAAAACGGCGTTCTGCAGAACCGCGAGGATAACTCCATTTCCGCGAGCGAGCGCAGGATGTTCAACATGATCTACCGTTCTGCATTCTACAAGAACTACCAGAAAGTGGCTAATTCGCCGGAATTGAAGCATTTGATGGAGCTGGAGAAGGAGACCTCGACGGAGGATTTCCAGAAACGGAATGCTTTTTGGGCAGATGCCAAACGCTGGGAGCACTCGGAGGAGTACAAGACGTACAACCGCTATCAGGAGCTGGCGAACTCGGAAGATATCAAGTTCTATTTCGAGTCCCGCGAGGAGAAGATAGATTGGGCTGAGCTGTTCCGTCCTTCTTTTGAGGACGATATGTCGAGTTCAAAGAACTGGAAGCCGGGCTACGGATATGCCAATCCAGCGATGAAGGACGGTCACTCACGCACGAGTGAGTTGCAGGCCTATAACGGCGGCAAGAACACGTTCTTTGCCGAGGGTCGTATGGACTTAGAGACGCGCGAGGAGAGCAAGAAAGCCGTGGCTTGGGACGAGAAGAAAGGCTTTGTGGAGCATGTATTCAACTACACATCGGATGTGATGAATACCAAAGAGGTGTTCATGCAGGAGTCCGGTATGTTCATGGCGAAAGTGCGTAGTCAGGGCATCGGTCACCATTTCTTCGGTCTGACGACAGGCAAGCAAGGCAAGCCGATGGTAGCTTTGTATCATTTTAACGGCAATGTACACCAGTTGGGATTGGTAGATGGCGCTCACACGAAGATGGTTGATCTGACGGGTATGCTTCGTTCGTTGTACCACGTATATACGTTCCGCTGGACGAAGACAGAGCTGATTTGGTACGTGAACAACATGGAAGTACTGCGTATGCCGAACACGCTGCCGAAGGAGCCGATGTTCTTCTTAGCACAGAGTTGGCTGCCGGGCAATGAAGCAGGCGGAACAGGAAAACTCAAAACACAATGGCTGAGGGTTTTTAAATCTGTCGATTAAAAACCGTTAAACTGTTAAGCTGTTAAACCGTTAAGCTGTTAAGCTGATAAATTGTTATGTTTTTGATAGCGGGGCCATGCGCCATAGAAAATAGAGATGTGGTCATGAAGACGGCAGAAGTGCTCTGCGGTCTTTGCGAAGAGAAGGGAGTGAAGCTCTATTTTAAATCTTCGTACGACAAAGCGAATCGGACTTCAGCATCTGACCGTGGTGTCGGCATGGAAGAGGGGCTCAGGATCTTGCAGGAAGTGAAGGAGCAGTTTGGTCTGCCGATAGTGACGGACGTGCATGAGAGTTGGCAATGCAAGGCAGCAGCCGAAGTGGCGGATGTGTTGCAGATACCGGCATTTCTGAGCCGTCAGACGGATTTGCTGCAAGCCGCTGCTATGACAGGACGTGTTGTGAACGTGAAGAAAGGTCAGTTCATGGCACCTTGGGACCTGAAAGGCGCTATCGAGAAGATAGAACAAGTGTCAGCGGATGCCGCGAAGAACGGGCATGTATGGCTGACCGAACGGGGATCGTCTTTCGGCTACGGACGATTAGTGGTCGATATGACATCTTTGGTAGAGATGAGGCGCTTCGGTTGTCCGGTGGTGTTTGACGCGACTCATTCGGTTCAACAGCCTTCTTCACAGGCCGGAATAACCGGCGGAAACAGAGAGATGGTACCCTATTTGATGCGTGCGGCGTTGGCAGTGGGAGTAGATGGATTGTTCATAGAGACGCATCCCGAACCAGAAAAAGCAATTTCCGATGCAGCTAATCAAGTGCGTTTGGCGGACATGAGGCAGTTGTTGGAAGAGGCATTGAAGATAGACCAGTGTTTGAAGAACAGATAAAAGGAGGATATAGATGGAAGCAACAATTACCGTTTATTGCAAAAACACCCGCACTTATCATGAGGTGCCACGCGGTATATCTCTCATTGAGTTGAAAGATCTACTGCACATTCAGCTGCCTTATCCGATTATTGCGGCGCATGTTAATTACAAAGTGGAGAACTTGGATTTCTTGCTGTACAAGCCCAAAGATGTGGAGTTTTTGGATGCCAGTTCTCCGAGCGGCATGCGTGCTTACGTGCGTACATTAGGCATGGTGTTGGCTTGTGCGGTGAATGAACTATATCCCCGCATGGACTTACGTGTAGAGCATCCGATCAGCAAGGGCTATTACTGCACGCTCCAGTGGCATATGAGCAAGGATGCGGATGAGTGTCTGGCAACCGCCGAGCCGCCGTTGGTGACGCCGGAGATGGTTCAACAGATCAAGCAACGAATGGAGCAGATCATCGCAGAAAACCGTCCTATTTATGAGGAAGAGAAGCAGACAAAAGAGGTGATCAAGATGTTCGCCGCGCGGTTTAACAACGAGAGTTCGATCTTTGAGACGCTCGGAAACCCATATTGCCGCTATTTCCGTATGGGCGATTTCATTGATTACTACACGAATGTGCTGCTTCCGAGTTCCGGATATATCACGCTGTTTGATATTGAGCCGTTCAAAGACGGTATGTTGGTACGCATTCCGAACCGCTCCAACCCGCTTATTTTGGAGGATTCGATCCCGCAGGAGAAGATGTTCTCCATTTTCCAAGAATACAACCGTTGGAACAAACTGCTGAGAATCAATAATGTAAACGACTTCAATATTGCATGTAACGCGAAGAAATCGTTTGAGTTGATCAAGTTAGCCGAGGCGTTGCACGAGAAGAAGATAGCTCAGACGGCGGATGCTATCGCAGAAAAGCGCCCGAAGATTGTGTTTATCAGCGGTCCTTCTTCGTCCGGAAAGACGACATTCTCCAAACGATTGCAGATTCAGTTATTGGTAGATGGAATCAAGCCGGAAGTGTTGTCGATGGACGATTATTTTGTAAACCGCGTAGACACGCCGAAGGATGAGCACGGAGAATATGATTTTGAGACCGTACATGCCGTAGATCTGCCGTTCTTCCAGAAACAGATGCATGACCTGTTAGACGGCAAGGAAGTGGATCTGCCGACGTACGATTTTACTATCGGCGAGCGCGTGTTCAAGGGTCGCAAGTTGAAGTTGCAGAAAGATTCGGTATTGGTGATCGAGGGTCTGCACGCATTGAACCCTTGTGTATTGCCGGATGTAGATAAGAGCCTGACATTCAAGATCTTCGTTTCGGCGTTGACGACCATCAATATTGATAACCACAACTGGATACCAACGACGGATATCCGTTTGTTGCGCCGGGTAGTGCGCGATTACAAGTACCGCGGATTCTCGGCACGCGAGACGATAGCCCGCTGCCCATCGGTCATCCGCGGCGAGATGAAATGGGTCTATCCGTTCCAGGAAGAGGCGGATGTGATGTTCAACTCCGCGCTGATCTTTGAGTTTGCGGTATTGAAAAGGCATGCCGAACCGATTTTGCAGGAAGTACCGAAGTTCTGCGAGGAATACACGGAAGCACACAGATTGCTGAAGTTCCTGCAGTATTTCGTGCCAATACCCGAGCGCGAGATACCGCCCACATCGTTCCTGCGTGAGTTCGTCGGTGGTAGTTCGTTCAGATACTAAGATAATTGACAATTGGGATGAAACGAGTAATAGTTATATTTTGCGTATTGATAGCCGCTGTCCAGATGTGGTCTGAAGATACGATTGCGGCGAGAATGGATACCATAGCGGCTGTTGATTCGGCGGCAGTGGTTGCAACACGTCCGAACTTATTGGACGAGATGAAAGGTGTGGAAGTTGTACAAGATTCGGCTGTCGGCGTGCTATTAGATTTAGCGATCAACGGCAAGCGTGAGTTGGTGGAGATAGACGGTTTCCGCGTGCAGGTCTATTCGTCTAACCAGCAACAAGCAGCTAAGATGGAAGCATTGGAGTTAGAGGCACAACTGAAAGAGAAAGTGACGCACACAATCTATGTGCAGTATTTGCCGCCGTTCTGGAAAGTGCGTGTGGGCGATTTCCGGACGTATGAGGAAGCGCGCGAATACAAGAAACTGTTCGTAAAGATGTTCCCGAATATGATGGGAGATACCTATATTGTACGGGACAAAATACAAGTAATACAATGAGTTTGCAAGATTTTGAACCGAAAGCGGAAGTAACCGCCGCGATAGCTCAGTCCGTAGAAGCGACGCTGGCTCAGATAGGCGAAGACCCAAAGCGTGAGGGTTTGTTGAAGACGCCGGAGCGTGTGGGTAAGGCGTTGCAGTTCCTTTGCAAGGGTTATCATGAGGACGCAGAAGCGATTCTTCGTTCAGCGCTTTTTGAGGAGGACTACCGTCAGATGGTAGTGGTCAAAGATATTGATTTCTACTCGCTTTGCGAGCATCATATGCTACCGTTTTTCGGAAAAGTGCATGTGGCGTATATTCCTAACGGCCGTATAACGGGTCTGAGCAAGATTGCGCGCGTGGTAGATGTGTATGCGCGCCGGCTACAGGTACAAGAGCGACTGACGACACAGATCAAGGATTGTATTCAGAATACGCTTAATCCGTTAGGTGTGATGGTGGTTATTGAGGCGGAGCACCTGTGTATGCAGATGCGGGGCGTGCAGAAACAGCACGCTATGACCGTGACCTCTGATTTTACCGGGGCTTTCAACCGCCAAGAGACCCGCGAAGAGTTTTTGAAACTGATTAAGGGTTAACGGAAAATATTCATTTCCGGGCAATCTCCTTCCGCTTCCATTCCAGCGGCATACAAGATGGAATAGAAATAATAATCCGTACGATAGCGCTTGTCCTTGTTTTGGATAAGCGCTTTTATTTTATCAGGATACAAGGAAGCATATTTATCGGAATACCATATAATTGCAGCCGGGTACTTTTCCTCCTCGGCGTCCTCTTGTGCATGCAGATAGCGTCCTCCTTCTCCAAGAGACTCTCCATGGTCGGAGATATACAAGATAATTGCCGGATAGTGTTCAAAACGGTTAATAATGGCCTGAATAAAGGCATCCAAATAGACAACCGTATTGTCATAGGAGTTGATGATCTGCTCCTTTGTGTTTTGCCGGATATCGCGATTAGAAGTAGTTGGTGTAAATGTGAACAAGTCATCCGAGACATGCGTATCGTACATCCAATGCGAGCCCATAGTATGAAGCACATACAACTGTTTCGGCGATTGAGCAATAAACGTATCCACCAAAGGAAGCAAATCTTCATCTAACCACTTGGCATATAGAGCTTGCTTACGAGCCGCATCGGTATATAAGACAGTATCCGATTCGTCCATAAAGGCCCAGAAAGGTTTCGTTTGATTCTTGTTAGAGAGCCAAATAGTGTTAAATCCAGCTTGTCCAAAGAGAGACACGAATGAATGCTCGGAGTTTGCCACGTCTACATTCGCACTATCAGCGCGCGTTATAATATGCGGAATACTACCGATTGTATGCGTGTATTGCGAATAGACATGCGGCAGAGAAACCACATCATTCCTTCTGCTCAAACATGGGGTTGTTTCCCTATCGTATCCATTGAGATGCAGATGATCCGCTCTTGTAGCTTCCCCTAAGACAGCGATAACGAAAATCGAGTCCGGCGAGTTATCAGCCACGAGTGCGGGATAAGTACGGACAGGAAGAGGCCTATTCAAATCGGCAATATACTCCGCAATGCTATAAGTAATATTCAAGGGATAGCGCATGATCAATGCCGACTTCAAGCGAGGTATAGCATTCATGTATGCAAAGACAAGCAGCAGGCCGAGGCAGAAGTGCCAAAAAGGAACAGGTTGTGCTACTCTGCGAAAACGCGCCCTTATCAGCAGAATACTTATTCCTAAATTTAGAATCAGCCACAATACAAGCCACACAGACACCACGCCGGCAGCCTCCCGAGCATGTGTGTGTAGCGCAGCATCCAAGAGCAAGGGAGTAATACTGACATGATAGATAAGACGATAATACGAGCAAACCGCTCCAGCTATAGCATATAGGGGCAAAAGAACCGCGCAAGCATAGCGGTAGAACCCTATCACATATAAAACCAATAAATGAAAGATTCCCACGGAAACAATATACGCCGCGACGGAAAATAGAGAAATCCAATTTCCGACGGGGTTATCGACAAAGTCCGGTATAACGAAACACAATGTGGACCATAAGGCAGCACACAGACTCCAGAAGAGATATGTCTGACCAAATTTCCTAAACATCTTTCTTTTTCAATTATCGGATGACTAAGATCTTAACCACAGTATGTCCGCCGTTTGCATTGCAGAGGGCTGTATAAACGCCCGGCGTAGCTTTACGTCCGTCCGACAGTTTACCGTCCCAAATGGCAGTTCCACCATGGCTTTTGGTCTTACAAACGAGGTTGCCTCCAGCATCGATGATGTTTACCGTAGTGTTATCCATCAATCCGGCAATACTGATTACGCCATCATATCCGGGGCGCACCGGATTCGGATAAGCATAGGCACTCTCCATCGTCTTTTGCGGTTCACTGGCGTCGCTGCGATAAGAGGCAATACCTTTTCCCGTTCCCACAAACACTTCACCTGTAGTCGGTTCTATTGCGATAGACAAGATTTTGTTAGACGGCAAGAGGCTGTTATTCTCCGTAAAATGAGCTACGGTAATGGTGTCGTCTTCTATCAAATACAAGCCCGAATTCTCAGTTCCGATCCATATCCGGTCTCCACCGTCAACCGCCATACAATTGATCTGCTCTTCTCCCAAGAGATAATCGCCCAGATTAGAGCCATCATTACGCGGAATAATAATCCGGCGGCATTGATTGGATGTAAAGAAATCCACCTCGGCAGGGATGATAATAATACCCTTTTCCGTTCCGATCCAAACCCGATTAGCATGGTCTTGTACCAAACTTCTGAAACAAATCGGCGTAACTGTTTTATTTTCCTGGTCCACAAAAGAGGAACGTTTCACGCAACGGTCATCGCCGCCGTAAGTTGGCGTTCCTTTATCGTGGAAGAGGAGTACACCTGTCTCCACACGGTGATCCAGAAACCATTTGTACTCACTATTTCTGCGGTCTATAGTAGTGCATCCGGGAGTGTAGAAGCGCAAAGGTTTTCCATTTACAGTGGGAGCAGAAGCATGCCAGTTTCCGTCGGGCGAAAGGATGTGAATAGGTTTTCCAATTTCGGTAACATTGAGTACCCATAGATTACCTTGTTCGTCTGTTAATGCTCCGTCCGTTCGGGTAAAATAGATAGCAGGAACATTTGCGTTAGCCGGCTGCAAAGTACTATTGCTGAAGGTGTGTTGTTTATAGAAGAGATAGTCTTTGAACTCTAACACACCTGTTCCATACGTAGCCACATAGAAATGTCCGGCATCCTTCGGGTCCACAGCAATGGAAACCGGATCAAGAGCTCGTTGACCAATATGAGGCTCTATATCCGTCTCGGATATTCCCCGCCAATTAGTTCCATCATAAATATTGAAACGCGCATCGTTGATATATTCGGTAGCCCATCGTCCTCCAATAGCGGAATAAATCTGACCATGCGCAGCGTGCATCGAATAACCGACATTACTATTCGGGCCACTGGGATGATAATAGTTATCCCCCTGTGTATTGAGGCGTATCAAGCCAAATCGTGATTCAGCAAGCCAGTACTCACCTTCGGTATAAACCGCATCATTGATATAATAACGATCACTCAAACCTGCCAATTGATTATCGTCTGTAAGTTGGAATAACTTATGGTGTTCGTTACAAAGCAACAGCTTATTGTTGCTGCTATGGATCCAAGAAAAGGCTTCCGTTCGAACCAAATTCCACTTGTTATTCTCCCAGCGATAGAGCGAATCATGTTGCAGGGTATAAATTGCATTGCGATACACAACTGCCTTTTGCAGTCTGTCCGTGAGAACGGATGATTGATGCCAATAGGAATAATCCACCAAGTTGTCTTTGGATGAAGCGCTGAACATCTTATTCTCCCCAAAAGCATAGATTGAATCGCCTAATTCGAGGATTTGCTCCACATTCACAGAAGCAGCTTCCGAGCCGATATAATAGGTATCTGTTATCTCTGCTTTCTTCACATTAAGCGCGATTATACCAAACGGCATAGCCATATAGGTATATTTCCTGCCGGCATAAATGCTGTTGATCGTTCGGTTGATAGAGCCGGACTTCACATACAGATCGGGGATAGAAGTAACCGTTTTAGAATCATCGTCCAAGAGATCAATCATGCCACTTTCATAGCCGATAATCAGTTTTCCTGAGGCCTGATCATACTCAATTTGAGAGATTGCAGATCCGTTCAAGCCGTTGGCTTTATTCCAATAGGTGATTGCATCATCAGCTCTATCCAAACTCCACAAAGCTCCCCCGTTGGTTCGCGCGTAAATTGTTTTGGCGGTTCCAACTATTTGTGCAGCATCAGAATATGAGAAATGCAACCGCCACTGCTGCATGCTGCCATAATTAGTGTTCTCTTTGCTTGAAGCACGTGAATCTTCCGTCGGCAAGGCACTCTCATCATAACTTACGAGGCCTTCCGATGTGCCGACATACATGATTCCTTGCTCATCTTTAGCTAAAGAAAGAATTCCATTGCCCGGCATAGCGGAGTTATCGGTTGTGTAATGCGCCACCATCTCATCAGCTTCCGAAGAGAGCACATAAATACCCAAATTATCCGTTCCGACCCACAGTTGTCCGTTCTTATCCTCACAGATGGTTTTTACAGGCATTGTAGTCATGGGGTTCTCGCCATTATTATCCATTACTTGCGGCAAGAAGATTGCATCGGATAAGGCAAAATCCAAATTGATTGGCAGATAAGCCAAACCCAAGTTGGTACATATCCATATGCGCCCTTTGCTATCCTGCTTCAAGTCATAGATCTCTAACGGTTTGTACTCTTTACCGTATTGATCAATCCATTGCGAACGATAGATTACTTCATCATCCGAACTATCCCAAGTTGTTCCATTGTCATTGATTCGGCAAACTCCGGTATTATTTCTTCCCATAGAAATCCACTTATAGGAGGGTTGATGTATATCGATTATAAATCCAGTTGGAGTTGGCATTCTAAGGGGGGCATTATCAAGCATTTCAGGGAGTGCATGCCAATTTCCGGCAACGTCGATGCAATGTATTTGCGGAGTTGTACCGGCGTTTAACATCCAGAGATTATTCTCGCTGTCATATTGAGCCAAATCGACACGTGTGTAGTTTGTAGGATCGTTCGGAGCCGCAGCAGTCAAGGTGCTCACGCCATCATTCGTAAGATATTGGCGCACAAGCGTATCGTTTTGAAATTCGAAGAGTCCGTTACCGTAACTGGAGACATAATAATGTTTCGGATCACGGGGATCGACAGCAACATTCATGAAGTCGTTCACAGGAAGTCCCGTTTTGGCTTTAATATTGTCAGCCACCACGTTTGTCCATTTATATCCGTCGTAATGCATTACAGCTCCGGATCTTTTATATTCCGTAGCCCATCTTCCGCCGGGAACCACCCATACTTCTTTACCGAACGTGTTAATACGATAGGGGACGTTAGAAACCGGTCCTTGGGGTTTATAGGTAATACGGGAAGATTCGTTGAAACGAATAATACCCTCGCTTCCGCCGGCGTACCATTCGCTGTTGGCGTCCTTATAATGTACTCCTTTGTCGGGATCCGGTGCAATGCGTCCACTGCGGAGTTCCCGTTTCCAGACGGTGTAGTCGGAGAGGTTGGTTTTCATGGAAGCACAATACAGGCTATCCGTTGAAAAGGCGTAGATGCTGTCTCCTTTGATGGTTACATCTTTAATCGGCGTCTCCAAGCCGCCCGGTCGAAGCCAGTAACTATCCACCAGTTTATTCTCGCGCAGGTCGAATGTCTGCACTCCGAAATGGGTAGAGAGGTACGCCATGCGGCCATGAATAGTGACATTGTAGATATCCTTCCGCTGCGTCATATCTTTGTTATAGAGATCGCTTATATAACGCATTCCCTGTTTGGTCAGGATATCTATTTTTCCGTTCGAATAGGCGATGAGCAGTTGCTGTCCTTTTTCGTCATAGTGTATGCATGAGATGCCGGTACTATGCAATCCGGACAAACGGTTATAGGTCGTTATTTTTTCGCTTTGTTTGTTTACGCCGAACAAACTACCATCGGACAGGGCATAGACCATTTCTTGCGACATAGCAATCTGTGTCACATTATTATAAGCGAAATGAGTTACCCAATTCTCAGCTGCAAGGGGAAGCACGCACAGGAATCCCAATGCCCAAACGGATATGTACCGAATCATTCTCATAATTTTTCAATAAGCGCTTGCAACGCACGCGCGCGATGACTAATAGTATTTTTTATTTCAGGAGACAGTTCTCCGAAGGTTTTATCAAATCCTTCGGGTTTGAAAACGGGGTCATACCCGAATCCGCCTATTCCATGTTCGACAGGTGTTATTTCTCCGCGCACGATACCTTCTACTTGCGTGACAGCGTACGTGCGCGTATAGATAAGGGTTATGACCGTTTTGAATTGGCATCCCCTATTCTCTTTGCCCTCCAGTTCACGCAAGGCTTTTGAGCGATTAGCGGCATACGTCTCCATTTCGGGGAGATGAATGCCTGTTTCGCGTTCCGCCCACCGTGCGGTATAGACGCCCGGCTCGCCGTTGAGGGCGTCAATTTCCAAGCCCGTATCGTCAGCAAAGACGCCATCCACGTCCTTGAGTGTTTGGCACTTGAGGAAGTCCATTACGGCTTGCGCTTTGATCAAGCTGTTTTGCGCGAGCGTAGTTCCCGTTTCGTCTATTTCTTGCACAAAGCCGATGTCTCGGAGACTCAGCACTTCCACGCCGGCGGGCATGATTGCACGCACTTCCGACAGTTTATGCGCGTTATTGGAGGCAAATACCAGTTTCATCTTTATCTTTCCCAAGTTTGGTTACGGCCTAACAATCCGGCCTTGTCCAAAGAGCCGCGCAAAACTAATTTGCCGTCTTTTGTATAGATCTTGCCGTAATAGAATTTACCGGATTCGGGGTCTAACACTTTTCCTCCGGTCAGGGCGTTAGCTTTCGCGTCAAACTTCATGCCACGAATGATTACAAGCCCTTCGAGCGGCGCATTGTAGTCCTCGTCCTTGCAAGTCGTACATTTCAAGCCGGGTTCTCCAACCAACATCTTAGCAATCTTCCCATAGTACAGACCATCAGATCCCTGATAGATTGCGACGACAGAACGGCGTTCACCGGTTTTGTCATCTATCGTTTTCCAGTCACCTAAGATGTTCTCGACTTGTGCGCTTGCGGCCACCGATACAAGCAATAAAAGGGCCAAAACAGAATTCTTCATACGCTTTATTTTAGTTTTAAAATAAAAAACGGTGCAAAGATACAAAAAAAAAATGACATACGCAAATTTGTATGTCATTTTTTTGTTTAAGTGCGCAGGATGAGACTCGAACTCACACGATCTTGCGACCACTACCCCCTCAAAGTAGCGTGTATACCAATTTCACCACCTGCGCGTCGCGTTCGGCAAAAGAGCAAATCGTGTGCCCAGAACAGGACTCGAACCTGCACACCTCGCGGCATGCGCACCTGAAACGCACGCGTCTACCAATTCCGCCATCTGGGCTTCACGTTCGGCAATTATGCCTAATAGCAAAAAAAAAGGAGCGGAAAACGAGACTCGAACTCGCGACCCCGACCTTGGCAAGGTCGTGCTCTACCAACTGAGCTATTTCCGCATTCTCTTCTTCAATTAAGTTAAAGAGCATCGCTTCTTTTCGAAAGCGGGTGCAAAAGTACTGCTTTTTTTTGACATGACCAAATTTTTCAGCAAAAAAATGCAAAAAAAATGCTTTTTTTTTCAAAATGTGGGCATTTACGACATTAAATAGTATTTTTATAACTCTTTATTACGTATGTTTTTGGAGTTTTAGTGGGGGTAATAAGAGGTGTGTCATCGGTTATAAAAATGTAGAGAAATTTGATTTTTTTTCTTGCAGGTATTGCATATATGCGAAAAAAGTTGTAACTTTGCACCCAAATTGGTAAAAACGCGAAAATGCGAAAATATACAAATACTAAAATATTATGATTCTTGACAAATTAGAGAATGCCGACAGGTACTTCGATTGCGTACCGGGCTTTGAGCAATTCATGAAATTCTACAACGAAAACGACCTTGAGGAAATGCCGGCGTGCAAGATCTACCTCGATGGTAAAAATCTCTTCGTAAACATCAACGATTTTAAGGGCAAAGAGGAGTCCAAATGCCGCATGGAGGCACACAAGGACTACTTGGATATCCAAATTCCTCTCGGTGACGACGAGGAAATGGGCTGGAAAGCACAGGTGGATTGCCAGGATGTGACCCAGGAATACGATGAGGGCAAGGATGTAGAGTTCTACGGCGATAAAGCTACGGCAAAGTTTACCGTTCCGGCAGGTCATTTTGCCGTTTTCTTCCCTGAGGACGCCCACCAACCTGGAATTGCACCGGGCAAAGAGTACCGCAAGCTGATCGTCAAAGCACGGGTAAACGGTTAAGAGGACGAGGGTAAAGTCGTGGTAAGATACCGTGAATCACCCCCTTCAATCAGTAATTAACTACTTAACAAGTACCGGATGTGTACTTATCATTTACTTAACTTATAAATACTTATATTATGGCAATGAAAGACATTGAAACGAGCAAACTGCCGATTGTGGCACGTGATCCATATTTGGAGCCTTACGAGGGCGCTTTGAAGGCTCGCGCCGAGTATGCAAAAAATAAAGAGGCAGAAATCACCGGTGGTCAAGCCCTTGACCAGTGGGCATCTGGATACCTGTATTTTGGCTTACACCATGACCGCAAGAACAAACAGTGGATCATGCGCGAGTGGGCGCCTAACGCGACCGCGATATATATAAAAGGAGACATGAACGGTTGGCAAAAGGATGAGAAATACCGTTTGCAGCCGATCGGAAACGGCGTCTGGGAAGCCAAAATGCCGGAAGAAGCGATTCAGCATGAGCAGTTGTACAAGCTGTTGGTGGAATGGCAAGGCGGTTACGGCGAACGTATTCCGAGTTATGTACGCCGCGTAGTGCAGGACGAACAGACGAAGATCTTCTCCGCGCAAGTGTGGGATGAGCCGGAATATGAGTGGAAGAACAAAAAGCCTACCCCCGACCCCTCCCTAAAGGGAAGGGAGAAGGAAGCTCTGTTCATTTATGAGTGCCATATCGGTATGAGTTCGGCGGAAGAGAAAGTGAACTCGTATGAGGAGTTCCGCCGCGATGTACTACCGAGAATCGCCAAGTTGGGCTATAACTGCATCCAGATCATGGCTATTCAGGAACACCCGTATTACGGAAGTTTCGGATACCATGTATCGAATTTCTTTGCCGCCAGCAGTCGTTTCGGTACGCCGAACGAGTTGAAAGCGTTGATTGATGACGCACACGGCCATGGCATGAAAGTGATTATGGACCTTGTTCACAGCCACGCGGTGAAGAACGAGTTGGAAGGTTTAGGCAATTTCGACGGAACGGGTTATCAGTATTTCCACGACGGTCCGCGTCGCGAACATCCGGCTTGGGACAGTCTGTGCTTCAATTACGGCAAGAACGAAGTGTTGCACTTCCTGCTGAGTAACTGCAAGTTCTGGCTTGACGAATACGATTTCGACGGTTACCGCTTTGACGGCGTGACTTCGATGATCTACCGTTCACACGGTTTAGGCGAGGACTTCAACGGTTACGGCTCTTATTTCAACGGCAACGAAGACGGCGATGCGATCATGTATTTGACGTTAGCGAACAAAGTGATCCATGAGGTGAAGCCGGATGCAATCACTATTGCGGAAGAGATGAGCGGCATGCCGGGCTTGGCAGCGAAGATAGAAGACGGCGGTGTGGGCTTCGATTATCGTTTGGCGATGGGTATTCCTGATTTCTGGATCAAGTACATCAAAGAGCAGAAAGACGAGGATTGGAAAGCCGGGCATATTCTGTTCGAGATGACGAACAGGCGCGAAGACGAGAAGACGATCTCTTACGCAGAGAGCCATGACCAAGCGTTGGTGGGTGACAAGACCATCATCTTCCGCCTCGTGGATGCCGACATGTACTGGCATTTCGAGCACGGGCACTCAACGTATATGGTAGATCGCGGTATTGCGCTTCATAAGATGATCCGTCTGGTAACGGCATCCACCATCAACGGCGGCTACCTGACGTTCATGGGCAATGAGTTCGGACATCCGGAGTGGATTGATTTCCCGCGCGAAGGTAACGGTTGGAGTTATAAATACGCCCGTCGCCAGTGGCAACTCGTGGATAATCCTAATTTCTACTTTGCGGACTTGAACCGCTTTGACGAGGCAATGGTTCATCTGCTCAAGGAGAATGTGCGTGTACAAGACCCGACCGCAGATGAGAAGAAATACCACATCGGCCAACACCTGCCCTGGGTAATGAAATGGTGGGACAACGAGGGCGACCAGGTAGTGGCATACTCACGCGGCGATTTGCTGTTCATCTTCAACTGGAACGGTCAGAAGTCGTTCAGCGATTATGGCATGCTGGTTCCTGAAGGCAAATACAAAGTAGTGCTCAATACCGACGCGAAGGAGTTTGCCGGTTTCGGTCTGGCGGACGACAGCGTAGAGCATTTCACGGAGCACGATGAGCTTTATGCAGAAGACGGCAAAGGCTGGCTGAAGATGTATCTGCCGGCACGCAGCGCAGTTGTGCTGAAGAGATGTTAAAGGTTTCGTGATTTCGTGATCTCGTGACGACGAGATTTCGAAAAAAAATAAAAATAAAGAACAATGAAAAAGACCTTATTATTTATTTTCGCAGCTTTGGTAATGGTTGGTTGCGGAAAGCAGAACAAAGGCTCAGAGGAGACCAAAGACACGGTTGTAGTAGTGGAAGAAGTGCAAGTTCCGGTGGGTAATACCAAAGGCGCTTATTTTACGGACATTACCGGTGTCACGCCGGAAGGAGACGAGTTATCGCTCTCCGAACTGGTGGGTCAGACCGATTATGTGTTAGTGGATTTCTGGGCATCGTGGTGTGGTCCCTGCCGCCGTTTTGTGCCGGTACTCAAAGAGATCTACGCCGGTCTGCCGGAAGGCAAGTTGCAGATTCTCTCCTGCTCGGTAGATCAGGAAGAAGGCGCATGGCGACAAGCGTTGGACGAAGAGTTGATGCCTTGGCCGCAGATGCGCGAGGATGAGAATCATCTCTGTGCGGACAAGTATGACGTGCAGTTCATCCCTCATACCGTCCTCATTGACAGCGAGGGAATGATTGTTGGCGTGAACTTGGACGAAGCACAGATCGAGCAAGTGCTCTTCGCTGAATAATGATACACTGTTAGTAATGCGTTTGAAAGGGTATATGGTCATTCTTAACCGTTTGACCATATATCAATATATACCTTATAATATATTATATATATGAATATAAAGATTAGTCTGTTTAGTTATGTAGCCGTTACGATGTTGGTAATGGCTTCATGTCGTCCTATGGGCGACGATCTGCTGTCGTATGGTCAGTACGATATGCAAGCATATGATGAAACGGGAAGAAGTCATGCCAAAACTTTCAAGGCACTCTGGACTGCGATGAATGAGAACTACTGTATCTGGGATTATGAGGCGGAGCATGGTCTTGATTGGGATGCTGTTTATCGTGAGTATCTGCCTAAGTTTGAGGCATTGGATGACACTTCCAAAAACCAATTTAACCCGACGGATGCAGAGTTGTACAAGCTCTATTCGTCGTTCCTGGATTCGCTGCACGACGGTCATGCGGCGATAGAAGTTAAGATGAATTATATGGCAAAGCCTCTCACTTTTGTTCCCAGTATGGTACGTGCGACGCGTGAGCGCGGCGAGGAATATGATATCACAAAAAAATATCACACCGAGCCGGATTGCTATCTGAACCGAAGCGGAGAGTTTCATATCGAGCAATTAGAGGAAGTGGATGCTACTGATTTCTCCCGTAAGTTTATGTACGAACAATTGGATTCGATTATTCCGCGTTGTGAGAAATATTTGGCAGAGTTAGAGCCGGTCAAGACGAATGAGGGTGTAGCGAAAATCTATAAAGAAGTGTCGGATTTGCTGCAAATGGCTAAAAATGCACGTGATAAAAAGTCGCAAGCAGGGGATCAGGATATGTCCATGTATAACAACCTTTGCGGACTATATGCCTCATTGGCGACGGTTATAGATTGGCCATTAATGCCTATAGACAATTCGGTAATCGGAGACCGCTTGGGATTCATTACGGTAGCGCGTTTCAAAGGCAATATCATGTATATACGTTTCGGTGGTTTCGGTCTGAGCGCTCACTTGTATGAAGGAAGTTTATCCTCAGATACGACTTCGTTCTATTATGCGTATCAGAAAGAAGTCCGTCGTGTTTGGCAATACTGGTTCGACGGTATTCAGCAATATCATGCGGCAGGGAACTTAGGCGGCGTGATTATCGATGTGCGTAATAACGGTGGCGGGTATGTGAATGATTATCAGTATGTTTTGGGCGCGTTGCTGCCTTCCGGAGGCTATGTGCCCTGTATGATGCGAGTCAAGAACGGTTCGGGTCGGTACGACTTTTCTCCGCTTCTTCCGCTCACAATGCCGACATATGCTGACAAACACGCTGTGATTAGCAAAGAGCCGATTGTGGTAATATCTAATGTGCGTTCGATCAGTATGTCGGAGAACACGTCCTGGAGCGTCAAGACCCTGCCTAACGGCGCCTTGATCGGCACACGGACATTCGGTGGTTTAAGCATGCTTAATACCGATCCGGCGAACTACAGCGATACGTATTCCGGTGCGTTCGGTGTGCGCAATTCGACCGCTATATGGGGATATATACCTAAGTATGTTGCTATGTTTGATGTGGAGAAAAACGGCGAATACAAGCCCTTGGAAGGTATCGGTATCACTCCGACCAAAGAAGTGCCGTTTGACTTGGCAAGCTATCAAAAAGACAGTACGGATAACCAGCTTGAAGCCGCTATCCGGTATATTAACCAACAATAATGAGAAAGGAAAGAAGATATGAAAAACAGCTATAAGTTATTATGTATTGTCTTTTTGACGCTATTCGTTTTTCAGGTTTCTCCGGTTTCTGCGCAATGGAAAATAGGTGTCTCCGGCGGAGCGGATTATAACTGGTATTCCATCAATACCAATTATCAGACAGATTACCGTTATGACGGTGCTTGGGGTTGGAATGCCGCCATCTTCACGCAGTACGATTTCCTGTCGTGGGTCGGTCTGCGGGCGGAGATCGAGGCTTCGGAGGTAAACTACCGTTTTTACCGAACGAGTTACCTTTCCGGCACGAATTATATCACGCATAACACGTATCTGAAGTTGCCGGTAATGACACAGTTCCGTTTTGGAGGCGAGAAAGTGCATGGTTTTCTGAATGCCGGTGTGTATGCGGGTTACTGGGTTGCCGGTCGTCAAAAAGGTACATTCACGGATCCGCGAAACGGCAATGTCATTCCGCTTGATGCCGCCTATGTGTTCAACAAGGAGAAAAACCAGCGTGGTGATTTCGGCTTGGCCGGCGGTGTCGGAATAGAGTACCTCCCGGCAGAGCATTGGGCAATTCATATCGAGGGACGATGCTACTACAGTTTTATCAGCCAGACAAAGCCGTATATGATCATTCAAGACAACCGATATAACACCACTATAACCCTCCAAGCGGGTGTAAGTTATATCTTTTGACGCACAAAATGAATAAATAATTCGTTTTTTTAGGTCAAATATTTGCGTATGTCGCAAAATTGTTGTAATTTTGTAGCCGAAAATATTCAAACCGCGTCTCGCCGTTAGGCAGTAGTTATCGGCAAACAAGGGTGAATGTAGTTTAAAGTTTATAGTTTATAGTTAAAAGGAAAAAACAATGCGAGTAATTATTGAACCTTCGTATGACCTGCTGAGCCAGTGGGCAGCGAACTATGTAGCAAAACGAATTAACGAGTTTGGTCCGAAAGAGGGCAAGCCGTTTGTGTTGGGTCTTCCGACCGGCAGTTCACCGTTAGGCATGTACAAAGCCCTGATCGAACTCAACAAAGCAGGCAAAGTATCTTTCCGCAATGTCGTAACGTTCAACATGGACGAGTATGTGAACCTGCCGGAAGAACACCCGGAGAGCTATCACAGCTTCATGTGGAACAACTTCTTCAGCCACATCGACATCCGCAAAGAGAACGTGAACATCCTCAACGGCAACGCGCCCGACTTGGTAGCCGAGTGCGCACGTTATGAGGAGAAAATCAAGAATATCGGCGGTATTCACCTGTTCCTCGGCGGTATCGGTCCTGACGGTCACATTGCTTTCAACGAACCGGGTTCGTCCCTGACAAGCCGCACGCGTAAGAAAGAGCTGACGACCGACACGATCATCGCCAACAGCCGTTTCTTCGAAAACGATGTGAACAAAGTGCCGAAGACTGCTCTGACCGTGGGTGTCGGAACAGTGATGGATGCCAAAGAGGTGTTGATCATGGTGAACGGCCATAACAAAGCCCGCGCGCTGCAACACGCTATCGAGGAGCCGATCAGCCACATGTGGACCGTTTCGATGCTCCAGATGCATCAGCACGGTATCATCGTTTGTGACGAAGCTGCCTGCGAAGAACTCAAACTCGGTACGTTCAAATACTTCAAAGACATCGAGAAAAACAACCTCGACCCGCAAACTTTACTGTAAAGAATAGTAAAATTGCAAAAAAATGACATACAAACTTGTGTATGTCATTTTTTTTGTGTACCTTTGCACCCGCAAAGGTTTTTGACAAGAATAAATGAACAAAAAATAGAATTATGTTGGAGATTTATAATTCATTAACACGCTTCAAGGAGACATTCAAACCTCTCCACGAAGGACATGTGGGTATGTATGTCTGCGGACCAACGGTGTACGGCGATGCCCATTTGGGTCATGCACGCCCGGCGATCACGTTTGACGTGCTGTATCGCTATTTGCAGTATTTGGGTTATAAGGTGCGCTACGTGCGCAATATCACGGATGTGGGACACCTGGAGCACGATGCAGACGAGGGCGAAGACAAGATCGCCAAGAAAGCGCGTTTGGAGCAGTTGGAGCCGATGGAAGTAGTGCAGTACTACACCAACCGCTACCACCGCGACATGGCAGCGCTGAACGTCCTGCCGCCTTCCATCGAGCCGCACGCTTCGGGACACATCATCGAGCAGATTGCGTTCGTGCAGAAGATCTTGGACAAAGGCTATGCCTATGTGTCCAACGGTTCGGTATATATGGACGTGGAGAAATACGCCAAGGATTTTCCTTACGGCAAGCTCTCCGGCCGTAATCTCAACGATATTGTGACCGATACGCGTGAGTTGGACGGACAGAGCGAGAAGAAACACAGTTACGATTTTGCGTTGTGGAAGAAAGCGAGCCCGGAACACATCATGCACTGGCCGAGCCCGTGGAGCGAAGGTTTCCCCGGATGGCATATGGAGTGCTCCACGATGGGAACCAAGTACCTTGGTGAGCAGTTTGACATCCACGGCGGCGGTCTGGATCTGATTTTCCCTCACCACGAGGCGGAGATTGCTCAGTCGTGCGCGGCGCTCGGACACGAGTCCGTACATTACTGGATGCATAACAACATGATCACCATCGCCGGCAAAAAGATGGGCAAGAGTTACAACAACTTCATTACCCTTGAGCAGTTCTTCTCAGGCAAACATGAGTTGCTGTCAAAGCCTTTCGGTCCGATGGTCATCCGTCTCTTTATCCTGCAAGCCCACTATCGTTCGACGGTGGATTTCTCTTCCGAAGCCCTCGAAGCGGCAGAAAAAGGCCTCATTCGCCTGCAAGAAGCGTACGCACGACTTTTGAAGATCAAACCAAGTCAAACAACCTCAAACGATCTTCAAACCATCTCAAACCTTCGGAACCGTTGTACCGAAGCAATGGATGATGACCTGAACACACCGTTTGTGATTGCGGCACTCTTTGATTCTGCAAAGGCGATCAATACCGTTTGGGATGGTAAAGGTACTATCTCCGAAGCCGATCTCGCGGAACTCAAAGAAGTGTGGAAGACTTTCGCGATCGATATCTTAGGCTTGCGTTTGGAAGAAAACAACGAAAATTACGGAAACAACGAAAACAACGGAAAATACGCTGCTTTTAGTGGCGCTATCGACCTGCTGCTCGGTATTCGTCTGCAAGCAAAGCAGAACAAGGACTGGACCACTTCCGACAAGATCCGCAATGAGCTGACCGCGCTCGGTTTCCAGATCAAAGACACCAAAGACGGATTCGAATGGAGTATCTAAAGGACTTATGGTATAAATACGAAAAGCACGGAGTGATGGTACTCATCGCTCTGTGCCTTTTGTTGTTTATGATCATCGGTGTTGTCAAGTGTTCGCACGGCGGTGAGAGCCAGGTTCCGGTGCAAACGGACATCATCGAGGATAACCTCGTCAAGTACCCCGGGCGCACGTTCAGTTACAAGGACAAGTTCAATGACCTGCAATCCCGCCAGCACGCAGTAGCTTCGCAAATCGGTCTGCCTCGTCCGCCCAAAGACCGGGATGACGCGGCAAGCATGAAGAAGAAACTGCGGGAGATCAAAACCACAAACAATTATATCGTGGACAGTTTGACGCACTCTGTTCCTTACCTGATCCCTTCTGCAGCGCGCGAACTGGATAGTATAGGCGCCGAATGGGCGGACATATTAGCCCGGAACGGCTTGCCGCACTACCGCTTCTACGTCACGTCCGTACTTCGGACGGAAGAGGACATCCGGGCGCTTCAACGTAGCGGAAACATCAATTCCGTAACGCAGTCCTGTCACTGTTACGGCACTACCTTTGACCTCGCATATATGCGTTATGATAAGGTAACGCGCACACGCGACTACGTGCACGAAGACAACCTCAAATTAGTCCTCGGACAGGTCTTGTTGAATCACCAGAGAGCCGAAAAAATATACGTCAAGTACGAGTGGAAACAGAGTTGTTTTCACATCACAGTTCGCCATTAAAAAGACGATTTTTTCTGCTTAAAGTGTCTCTAATTGTCAAAAAACGCAACAAAGAGCGTTTTTTTTTGCGTATGTCAATTTTTTTTAGTAACTTTGCGCCCGATTTTTGTATATTGGTAATTATGCGCATATGCGTATAATAATAAAGAGGGAATTTGAAGATAGTACATAACATACTGGTTTTGGCATTGTTTTTGTTCGTAAATGGTCGTGTTTACGGGCAGAGTGCCGGCTTGCAACAGGAGTACCTCTGCGAGATCGGTCTTCAGGCGGGTGTGAGTTACTATGTGGGCGATGGCGCGAAACATATTTTTATGAACCCGCGTGAGGCGTATGGTGTCCTTTTTCGCTATAAGTTCAATAAACGCTGGGCTATCCAAGCCAAACTGTCCGGCCAGCAAATAGCAGGAAATGTGTATAAAGAGCACATGATCAAAACGGACAAGATGTGGTCAAACCGTCTTCACCATGCCGATGCGATGGCTGAGTTCAACTTCTTCCGTTTCGGTTCGGCAAACCGATATGACAAGCGTATTCGACCATACACGCCGTATATTTTCTTAGGTTTGGGAGCCAGCGTCTATGAAGACATGACCTCTACCGGAACAAGAAAGATTACCTTCTCGGGGTTCATTCCCCTCGGTATAGGCTTCAAATGGAAGTTCCACGAGCGGTGGAATATGAACATCGCGTGGCAACATAATATCTATTTTGCGGATGATATAGAAGCCCAGGAATGGCTCAATAATACATATCACCTCAACGGTTGGAACTGGATGAACTGCGACATTACCGGCATGCTTACCGTGGGCGTCGTGTATGAGTTCCTGCCAAGGAAAAACCCTTGTAGAAACTGTGGTTATTAAGATGATGGATTTGAAACAACAAATAGACAAAGCACGCCTTCCGAGGCATATTGCTATTATTATGGACGGAAACGGTCGCTGGGCAAAAAAGCAAGGCCTGGCGCGTATGTTCGGTCATAAACAGGGCGTGCAGACCGTACACGACATCACCGTGGCGGCTACCGAATTAGGCGTGGAGTACCTCACCCTCTATACCTTCTCCACTGAGAACTGGAACCGACCCAAAGAGGAAGTGGACGCCCTGATGAACCTGCTGGTGGACACCATCGTCAAGGAGACACCGACGCTCATGAATAACAACGTCCGCCTCCAAACCATCGGAGACATTGACCGGTTGCCCGAGGCTACGAAGCAGAAGTTCTTGGGTTGCATCGAACAGACCTCCGTGAACATCGGCTTGACCATGGTCATTGCGCTCAGTTACTCCGCACGGTGGGAAATAACCCGCGCTATGCAGGAAGCGGTGCGGATGGCAAAGAACTCCGACCTCCGACCGGAGGACGTGAACGAACCATTCGTTTCATCGTTGATGACCACTGCCGAAATGCCGGATCCCGATCTCCTGATACGAACCAGTGGCGAATACCGCATCAGCAATTTCCTGCTTTGGCAGTTGGCATACAGCGAGTTGTACTTCACCGATTGTCTCTGGCCGGAGTTCACGCCGGAAGAGTTCTACAAGGCGATACTCGATTATCAGAAAAGAGAAAGACGTTTCGGTAAAACCAGCGAACAGATCACTAAATAATAAGACACATTGCGTAAATTTTTCACCATATTAGTTCTCGTTGCATTCTCCCTGCCCCTTTGGGCGCAGGACAGCGTTGCCGTTCCCGGTACGTACGAACTGCCCGAGATTGAATACGGCATGAGCCGTAAAACCTATGAGATTGCGAGCATCGAGGTCGAGGGCGCGGACAGTTACGACGATTTTGTGCTCATCGGCTTCTCCGGTCTCGCTGTGGGAGATAAGATTGAAGTGCCCGGTGACCAGGTCACCAAGGCAATCAAACGGTTCTGGAAACAAGGCCTTTTCTCCAACGTCAAGATCAAAGCCAAGAAAATTGAAGGCAACAAGATCTGGCTCGTCATTGAGTTGGAGCAGCGTCCGCGTGTGAGCGAGGTGCGTTATGAAGGACTCAAAAAGAGCGAGAAAGAGGATGTCGAAGTAAAAGCCGGTATCCGTCAGGGTAGCCAGATGACCCCGAACGTAGAGGATCACTGCAAGACCGTGATCAAGAAATACCTCGCGGAAAAAGGTTTCCACAACGCCGAGATTCATGTCATCCAGCGGCCTGACCCCGACCATCCGGGATATGTCAAAGTGCTCGTCGGCGTGGATAAGAAAGCCAAAACGAAGGTCGGTAAGATCTATATCACCGGCAACGAGGCGCTGACGGACCTGGACATCAACAAGGCGATGAAAAAGACCAACGACGACAATATTATCAACCTCTTCCGAACCAAGAAATTCGTTCGTGAGGAGTATGAGAAAGATAAAATTGCTGTGATCGAGAAATATAACGAGTGCGGTTATCGCGATGCGTATATCGTGGCGGACTCCGTGGTCCCGAACCCCGAAGACCCGACTCGCGTAGATGTCTATATGACCATCTCTGAGGGAGACAAATACTACATCCGTTCGGTCAAATGGGTCGGAAACACCGTCTATCCGTACGAACTGCTGGATATGACCCTCGGTGTCAAACCGGGCGACGTCTATAACCTCAAGACCCTCAACGACCGTCTGACCGGAGATGACGACGCGGTTGCCAAACTATATACCGACCGCGGTTACCTCTTCTTCAACGTCGAGCCGGTGGAAGTGAACGTGGAGAACGACTCAATCGACTTTGAAATGCGTATGTACGAGGGCAAGCCCGCTACCATCAACGAGGTCAAAATCGTCGGAAACACCCGCGTGTATGAGCACGTGGTACGCCGTGAGCTCTATACCAAACCGGGTCAGTTGTACTCGCAATCCGATATTATGCGTTCGCTCCGTGAGTTGGCGCAGATGGGACACTTTGACCAGGAGAAACTCGTGCCGGATATTCAGCCGAATCCCGAAGAGGGAACGGTGGACATCACCTATCAGCTCCAGACCAAGTCCTCCGACCAGATCGAGTTCTCGCTCGGTTGGGGTGCTACGGGTCTTGTCGGCTCGCTCGGTCTCAAGTTCACCAACTTCGCTATCCAGAACCTCTTCAACAAGAAGTCGTACCGCATTGTGCCGCAAGGTGAGGGACAGACCTTCTCTATCAACGCGCGTACGAACGGTATTTATTATACATCCGTTTCGCTCTCTTTCCTGGAGCCTTGGCTCGGCGGTAAGCGCCCGAACAGCCTCAGCGCAAGTATCTATTTTGCGAACCAGACAGGTTATTCAAGCCGTTACCAGAAGGCGTACCAGAACCTCTATAACACCTATTCGAACTATTATTACTATTCCGGCAATAATAACTACTACCAGCAGTTAGCCGAATCGGAGGCGGATAAAGACCGTTACCTCCGAACCCTCGGTGTTTCAATCGGTTATGGTAAGCGTCTCCGCTGGCCGGATGACTATTTCACCTTCTATGGCGAGCTCAGTTATCAGATGTATATGATGAAGGATTGGCCTTACCTCTTGATCGCTAACGGTACATCCCACAACTTGGCGGTTAACCTCCAGTTGAGCCGTTCCTCCATTGATAACCCGATCTATACGCGCCGCGGTAGCCAGTTCACGCTGGGCGTCAAACTGACACCGCCTTGGTCGCTCTTCAGCGGCAAAGACTACTCCCAGCTCTCTGTGGCGGAGAAATACCACATGATCGAGTACCACAAATGGAAATTCTCCGGAAAAGTGTTCACGCCGCTTAGCCGTGACAGCAAGTTAGTGCTCATGACACGTGCAGAATTTGGTTATCTGGGACACTATAACATCAATGCCAAATCGCCGTTCGAAACCTTCTATATGGGTGGTGACGGTATGTCCAGTTACACCAGTTATTCCACCGAATACGTCGCTATGCGTGGTTATTCATCCGGATCGCTCACGCCGTACGACGTAGTAACGGGACGTAATATGGGTTACCTCTATAATAAGTTCACCATGGAGCTCCGCTACCCGATCACCCTTGAACAGAGTGCTACCATCTGGGCGCACGTCTTCCTCGAGGCGGGTAACTGTTTCTCCAACATCCAGGAGTATAACCCCTTCGACCTCAAACGGTCAGCCGGTGTCGGTGTACGTATCTTCCTTCCGATGTTCGGTCTCCTTGGTATAGACTGGGGATGGGGATTCGATGCCATCAACGGCTCCAAACAGTATAGCGGTAGCCAGTTCCACTTCGTCCTCGGACAAGAACTCTAATCCTCGTAATATCGAAAAAATAACAGCAACAATGAAAAAATTATCAATTATCAATTATCAATTATCAATTATAATAGCAGCTCTGCTGTGTTGTGGCACGACTTTTGCTAAAGATCAGTCGATAGCCTATATCGACATGCAGTATATCCTCAAAAACCTGCCGCAATACGAACAGGCGAACGAGCAGCTCACAATGCTCTCCAAACGCTGGCAGAAAGAGATCGATGCCGCCCAGCAGGAAGCACGCGTCATGGCGACGAACTATCAGACCGAGCAAATCTTCCTCTCCGAGAACATGCGTACACAGCGCGAGCAGGAGATCGTAAAGAAGGAGCAGGAAGTGCTGGAACTCAAACGCAAGTATTTCGGTCAGGAAGGAGAACTCTACAAAAAACGCGAGGCACTCATCCGACCCATACAGGATGATATATACACCGCTATTCAGGACCTGGCGAACGAGAAACGGATCGACATCGTCAAAGACCGCTCTGCCGATCCCTCACTGATCTACATGTCCTCCAAACTGGACATCTCCGATCAGGTACTACAGAAACTCGGTGCAAAGTAACGCTGTTACCGACAGTCACCCGACGGCTGACCGACAGCCGAAGCCGATTAAAAGCCGATTAAAAGCGGATTAAACAAGTAAATAACTATAAAATATATGAATATGAAAAAAATTATTATTGCCATCTTGCTGGCTCTGCCGATGATTGCCAGCGCACAGAAATTCGGTCACATCAACACCCAAGAGCTCTTTACGCAGATGCCGGAAGTAGCGCAAGTGAAACTGAAAATGGATACCATCAATGCCCAGTATGAAAGCCAGTTGGCTTCTATGCAGGAGGAGATCCAGAAGAAACTGCAAGACTACCAGGCACAAGAGGCTACTATGGCTGATGCTATCAAGCAAATCCGCCAGCAGGAGCTTCAGGAGATGCAACAACGTATTCAGCTTTTCTATCAGACTGCTGAGCAGGACATCCAGCGTAAACAACAGGAACTCCTGACACCGGTACATGAGAAGATGGCGAAAGCGATCAAAGCGGTCGGCGAGCGCGAGGGGTATACCTATATCTTTGACAGCCAGGCGATGGTACATATCGGTTCCGACGCTGCAGATGTAACTCCGGCTGTTAAGAAGGAACTCGGTATCAAATGAGAAAATCATCAAATGAGAAAATAGGAAAATCTCATGGCTGATGGTTATTTGGAAAACCACTACGCCGAATACGAAAAGAAAAAGGCTGAGTGGCTCAAAAAGAAAAATTCTTATTCCTACAATTATGGTAGAAAAAATTCAACAAACGCTTCGCGATAGTTTGGTGGCGCGCTGGACGGTCTTGGTGTTGGTAGCATCGATGATGTTCTTCGCGTACATGTTCGTCGATATACTCTCTCCGTTGGCTTCGTTGCTCAACTCCTCGCTGGGTTGGGATCAAGGAGTCTTCGGTACATATGCGGCAGGTGAGTACCTGCTCAATGTCTTTGGTTTCCTTATTATCGCTGGTATCATCCTCGATAAGATGGGTGTCCGTTTTACCGGCCTGCTCTCCGCTTCGCTTATGGTGATCGGAGCCGCCATCAAGTACTGGGGTATCTCCTGGGCGGACGCCAATACCGTGGAATGGCTCAATGCATGGTGGCCTTCTATGCCCGGATCGGCTAAACTGGCGATGTTCGGTTTTATGATCTTCGGCTGCGGATGCGAGATGGCAGGTACTACGGTTAGTAAGATCCTTGCTAAATGGTTCAAAGGCAAAGAGATGGCTTTGGCAATGGGCTTGGAGATGGCGATCGCACGTCTCGGCGTCTTTGCGGCTATGTGGCTCTCGCCGATCTTCAGTGAGAAATTCGCGATTGATGGCACTAATTCCGTTACCGCTCCGCTGCTCTTTGCGTCGGCATTGCTCGTCATCGGTCTTCTCAATTTCTTCGTCTTCACCATCATGGATACGAAGTTCGACAACCAACTCGTGGCTATCGGCGAAATGACCGCACAGAAAGACCCGGAGGATGAGTTCCATGTATCTGACCTCGGTCAGATCTTCAGCTCGAAGATGTTCTGGATCATCGCGCTCCTTTGCGTGCTCTATTATTCCGCCATCTTCCCCTTCCAGCGTTTTGCTACGAACTTCCTCGAAGAGACACTCTCTATCTCCAATGCCGAGGCGGCAGGACTCTTCAAGTGGTTCCCGATTCTCGCGATGGTTTTGACGCCGTTCCTCGGTGCGTTCATCGACTACAAGGGTAAAGGGGCTTCGATGATGCTCCTTGGCGCAGTAATCATGATTGTTTGTCATTGTATCTTCGCCTTCGTTCTGCCGGCTTATCCGTCCAAGATGCTTGCCCTCATTACGATCCTTGTTCTGGGTGTCAGCTTCTCGCTCGTTCCGGCATCCATGTGGCCTTCCGTTCCGAAGATCATTGACGAGAAAGTGCTCGGATCCGCTTATTGCCTCATTTTCTGGGTCCAGAATATCGGTCTTTGCCTTGTTCCGCTGCTCATCGGTAAACTGCGTGTAGCTACTGACGGCTACCTCGTCCCGATGATCGTCTTCGCTTCCTTCGGAGTGCTGGCATTCCTGCTCAGCCTTGCCCTAAAGATCGAAGACCGCCGCAAAGGATACGGACTCGAGTTACCGAACAAAAAGAAATAACCTTTCGAAGGTAAAACTCTAAAGAAAAAGCGCAAAATTTGCGCTTTTTCTCTTTTTTCTTGCATATGTCAAAAAAAAGTTGTAACTTTGCACCCATAAATGATAATTCATCCATGGAAAAAACGCTTATTTCTGTAATCGGTGGCGCGAACGTAGATCTGTCGGCTACGCTTGAGGACACCTTTATCGCAGCAGATTCTAACCCCGGTCATATCGATGTGGGATATGGGGGTGTGGCGCGCAATATTGCGCACTATCTCACCTTGTTTGGTACACGCGCACAGCTGCTGACCGTCTTTGGCGGCGACCTGTTCGGCGGTTTGCTGTATGATTATTGCAAGCAAATCGGTATTGACCTGCATCTCTCCGAACGGGAAAGCAGCCTTCGATCCGGTCTTTACCTCTGTATCAATAACCGCGGTGGAGAGATGATCGCCGGCGTGGCAGACACAGACGCCATTATGACCATTACCCCTGAGTGGCTCGCCAAACGCTTTGGAGAAATCAACACCTCCGATTACGTGGTAGTGGATACCAATGTGCCTGAAGAATCGATCCGGTGGCTCATGGAGAACGTAACAGTGCCGCTGTTCATTGATGGTGTCAGTTCCACTAAGGCACGACGCGTGGTCGATGCACTGAGCAAAGCCAAACTGCCCTATCTTCACACCTTCAAACTAAACCTCAAAGAGGCACTCTATATAACCAATACACAGAATTATTCCGATGCCGCACAACAACTGCTTAACCTCGGTATTGCACATGTCTATATTACCCTTGGCAGCGAAGGCGTTTATTGCCGCACAGCAACGGAAGAGACACTCTTCCCTGCCCTTCCGGTGGAGATTGTGAACACCAACGGCGCCGGAGATGCGTTCCTTGCAGGAGTGGTTTATGCCCACGCTAAAGGCATTGACTTCCCAAAAACCGCGCAATACGGACTGATGGCGGCGAGAACCGCCCTCTTGTCCCCCAACGCCGTTAACCCCGATGTTGCAAATATCTTATTATAATGACCAATCCATATCTTTCCGTATCTAAAGAAGTGGAAGAAGCGCTGAAAGCCGGAAAGCCGGTTGTGGCTTTGGAATCCACTATTATCAGCCACGGAATGCCTTATCCACAGAACGTGGAAACGGCGCTCAAAGTGGAGCATACAATCCGCGAAAACGGAGCTGTTCCTGCCACTATTGCCATCATCGGAGGTCAACTCAAAGCCGGATGTACGCCCGATGAAATCGAGTATTTAGGCAAGAAAGGACAAGCCGTGACCAAAGCATCCCGGCGTGACCTCCCGGTGTTGATTGCCCGCAAACAGGACGGTGCTACTACCGTCACTACGACGATGATTATTGCGGCGATGGCGGGCATCAAGGTGTTTGCCACCGGCGGCATAGGCGGTGTACACCGGGGCGCGCAACAGACTTTCGACATCTCTGCCGACCTCGAAGAATTAGCACAAACGCCGGTAATGGTGGTCTGCGCTGGTGCCAAATCCATTCTCGACCTCGGACTGACATTGGAATACCTGGAGACCAAAGGCGTGCCCGTAATCGGTTATCAGACCGATGAACTGCCGGCGTTCTACACTCGTCACAGCGGTTTTGGGGTCGATTACCGTATTGACAGCCCCGAAGAATTAGCCGCGGCTTTCCAAGCCAAGATCAACTGCGGACTCAAAGGAGGAATGTTGGTTACGAATCCTATCCCCGAGCAGTACTCCATGCCCAAAGAGGTCATTGACGCCGCCATCGAACAGGCGCTCAAAGAAATGGACGAAGCCGGCATCCACGGCAAACAATGCACGCCATTCCTCTTGGCGAAAATAAAAGATATCACCGGCGGAGACAGCCTGGCGTCCAACATCCGCTTAGTACTCAATAACGCGCGCCTTGCCGCACAGACAGCCTGTGCGCTATGCGCCATCAACAACGATTAATACCTGTTTCAATATGAAAACAAACCATTCCATCGCGATTTTGGTACTTTGTACTTTGTCCCTTTTTACTTCCTTCACCTCCTGCCACAAGCCCCTGCGCGTCCGTAGTGTAACCACGGAAGCAATACCTGTCGATGCCTCGGCGGACGCTATACAGGACACCGCCTATTTGGCTCAATTAGCGCCCATTAAAGCGAACATGGAGAAAGAGATGAACGAGCCGCTGGGCTATGCCCCGGAGGCGTTGTGGGTCAAAGCTCCCGAATGCCCGATGCTGAACTGGGCGAGCGATGCGCTGTGGGAAGCCGCCAAACAGCACTATGACGGAAAAGTGGACATCGCCGTGGTGAATATCGGCGGAATGCGTTGCTCATGGCCCGCAGGACCTGTTACCAGAGGAAACGTGTTCGAACTCATGCCTTTCGATAACCGCCTCGTCGTGCTGACGCTCAAAGGCGCAGACCTTCTGGACCTGTGTCAGGCGTTTGCGGATTACGGCGGACAGGGGGTCGCAGGAATGCGAATGAGTGCTGTGAACGGCAAACTGACCGATGTAACGATCGGGGGCAAGAAAGTGAACCCCAAGGCGGATTATACCGTGGCTACGAGCGATTATCTCTCCGGCGGAGCAGACCATATGGAGGCGTTGACGCGTTATACCAACTATTGGAACAGCGACCTCCTGATACGCGATTTGTATATCCAAGCCGTGCGTGACCAGGACACCATTCGCGCCGTGGTGGACGGACGAATGAACATCCAATAAGCCAAGAGTGAACTCTAAAAGATCCCTTTTCCGGTGAGATGAACGCCTTCGGACGTGATTTCCATTTGGATCGTCGAATGCATCCGGATCGGTAAATTATACTCCACGTGCCCCACAGGCGCGTTGAAAAGAACGGGGTAGTCGTAATCTGCAACTGCCTCTTTTATTGTCTCATAGACCGTACATCCCATCAAAGGATCATCTTCGCAATCCGTGAACTGCCCGACAATAAGACCGCTCAAATGCGCCAAAACACCGCTCATTTTGAGATTGCGGATCATCCGGTCAATATGGTAATGACGCTCGCAGATATCCTCAATGAGCAGAATAGGGAACTGTTTGCGGAAGAGTTCGTCCCTCAGCCCATAACGCGTTCCTTGCAATCCGTATAAAACGGACAAATTACCGCCCACAATCGGAGCAAAAGCCGTTCCGTTATGATTCAAGGGGTGCGCCGGCCAGTAATAATCCATCCGCTCATCGGCCAAAAGGCGGCGCAAAGCCTGTATCGGCTCGCTGTCTTCCGGCAGAGTAGCGATGTGTTTGCACATGATTCCATGGATCGAGAACTGGTCGCTGTATGCCGATAACTGATGCAAGGCGGTAATGTCGCTGAAACCGATAATCGGTTTATGGATCGGCGGCACTTGGTCAATGATCCGTTGCAGACCATAACCGCCGCGGGAACAAAGGATGAAATCCACCTCCGGATCACGCAGCGCTTCTACCAGATCCGCCAAACGGTCTTGGTCGGTTCCTGCAAAGCGACCCCATTTATCACGCGCGTGCGCGCCCTCGCTCACTTTATACCCCCACGCACACAGGCGCGCGCTGGCTTGCTCTATGTACATCGGGTCTATCGCACCCGATGGAGAGATAATTCGAATATGTTTCATCCTTTTTTATTGTTACTTAAACAGCCTCACTCCGTTAAGAGCAAGGCTGTTAGTTAATATATAATCCGTTGCTCGTTCCACCAACGGTTGAACCGCTTTGAGTTACATCTGCGGAGCACCCTCTTTGAGCACGCGGGCGATTATTTCTACGGCTTCGTCGATAACCGGCTCTGTGTGGGTGGCCATGAGCGTAGTGCGGAGGAGACATTCTCCCTCCACGCACGCCGGCGCGATAACAGGGTTCACATAGACGCCCTCATCGAACATCTTCTTGCCATAATACAGCGTATCGAGCGTTTTATAGGTGAAGATAGGCACGATCGGTGTCGGCGCCTCAATAATCTTCACTCCGGCTGACAACAGCTGCTTCTGGAAGTATTTAGCGATGTTCATAAGTCGTGTCGGACGCTCGGGATCTTGTTGCAACTGATGCAAGGCTTCAAGAGCCGTAGCGGCAGAACAAGGTGTGATGGATGCGGAGAAGATGAACGGACGGCTCACATGGCGCAGCCAGTCGGCTACACGGTGAGAGGTCAGCATACAGCCTCCGATGGATGCCAATGATTTGGAGAAAGTCAGCATCGTGATATCCACCTTGTCGGTCAGACCGAAATGCGCTGCTGTACCGCGGCCGCCGGGACCCAGAACACCAAAGCCGTGGGCATCGTCAACCATCACACGAGCACCGTATTTCTCCGCTAAAGCGCAGATCTCCGGCAGTTTGCAGATGTCTCCACGCATGGAGAAGACACCATCGGTGATAATTAACTTACCTGCATTCTCAGGAATAGACTTGAGTTGACGCTCTAAATCCTCCATGTCGGAATGACGGTAACGAAGCACTTTGGCGTAACTGAGACGGCATGCATCGTAGATAGAAGCGTGGTTTTCGCGGTCATTGAGGATGTAATCATCCTTTCCGGCGATAGCGGAGATGATGGCGAGGTTGGTTTGGAAACCCGTCGAAACGGTCATACACTCCTCGTAGCCGGTGAATTCCGCTATTTCGCGCTCCAACTGAAGATGCAAGTCAAGCGTACCATTCAGGAAACGACTGCCGCTCACACCGGTACCGTATTTGTCCAACGCCTTGTGACCGGCGGCAATAACCGCCTCGTTTTCAGTGAAACCGAGGTAGTTATTGGAACCGAGCATGATCACACGGTGATTCTCCATTTGCACGATCGGAGCCTGACGGCTCTCCAACTCGTGGAAATACGGATAGATACCTAATTTGCGAACGTATTTGAGCGTCTCAAAATGGTCGCATTTTTCAAATAAATCCATAAAGGAATTTACGATTTAACGATTTACGATTTACGAAATTAAAGAACATTGAGCTCTTTTAAGATCGCGGTTGTTTTGCGAACGGCAGCCTCAGACTCGTGCAGTTTAGCGCGCTCAGCGTCGCTGATGTTCAACTCGAGGATCTTCTCAATACCGTTCTTACCGATGATACAAGGAACACCGATGGTGATATCCTTCATGCCGTACTCGCCTTCGAGGGCTGCAGAGCAAGGGATCATCTTCTTCTGGTCCTTGATAATCGCCTCAGCTACCGAAGCAGCTGCTGCGCCCGGAGCCATCCATGCGGAAGTACCGAGCAGACCGGTCAAGGTAGCACCGCCGACCATAGTGCTCTTTACTACGTTCTCCAACTCCTCGTCGCTCAGGAACTCCGATACGTTGATTCCTTTGTAAGTAGTGTAGCTGGTCAGAGGAATCATCGTGGTATCGCCGTGACCACCGATTACGAAACCGTCCACGTCGTTTGCGTTGCACTTCAGAGCCTGGCTCAGGAAGTATTTGAGACGTGCGCTGTCGAGTGCACCACCCATACCGATGACGCGGTTACGCGGCAGACCGAGTGCATGAAGTGTCAGATAAGCCATCGTGTCCATCGGGTTGGATACAACTACGAGGATTGCGTTCGGGCTGTATTTGAGCACCTGGTCGCAAACGCTCTTTACGATACCTGCGTTTACACCGATGAGCTCCTCACGGGTCATACCCGGTTTACGAGGCAGACCGGAAGTGATGATCACTACATCCGAACCGGCTGTCTTGCTGTAATCATTGGTTACACCCTCTACTACGGTATCAAAACCCATCAATTGAGCGGTTTGCATGATATCCATAGCTTTACCCTCGGCAAAACCCTCTTTGATATCAATCAAACATACCTCGTTGGCTACTTCGTTTACTGCCAACACATTTGCGCACGTTGCTCCAACGTTTCCTGCGCCTACAACTGTAACTTTAGACATAATTGTGTATGAATTTTAAGATTTTATTAGTCCTGTTTTGGCTTTCGGGTAACTCTGCGTCACGCTAAAAGCGTGCAAAGTTACTATTTTTTTTTGAAATATACAAATATATGTCAATTTTTATACAAAAAATTTGCTCTTTTTTAAGAATATTGCGCTAAATACTCTTGTTCGGGCTGTCCGGGCGTCGGAATAAGCTCTATTTGGCAATCCGAAGAGGAGGATTGCGGAGCCGTCTTTTTGAGCAATCCGAGGGCATGCAGATCCATGATGGTCGAATAGCCGGAACGGGCAATGATACGTTTGGCGTTTTTGAGCAACGGCACTAATTCCGCGTCACTCAGATAAGGGATCATAGTGATGTTTCCCCGCTTGAAGCGCGTGTTGGGACGTCCCGGAAGACCTTGAATAATGACAACCGGCTCATTGGTGCCTTTGTAACGGGCTACGATCTCGTTCTCCAATATCGTCCGCTGGGGCTCCAACCCGCTAAGAACAGCCACCACCGTTGGTCTTTCATTTGAATCGCGGACTTCCATGTCTGAAAACCGGCTCAGAGGTCCGATATACTTGATTGTACCTTGTACCTTCTCCCTTTGTCCGTTGAGATGACTTAACTCACCCGCCAAACTGCGGGAAAAGTCTTCGTAATCAGGCACCCACACTTCATTAAACCGCTTGTATATACGTGCATGAAGGCGCTCGGCAAGAGGTTCCAACCACCGCCAGCCTTTGGGCAGAAAAATATGCAGTTGGTGGGTCATATAGACGCACTCCGTTTTATCGCTATACAAACCGAACCGGTTATCAGAGACCACCCGGTCAATGTGTTCTTCTTTCAAAACCGCCTCTAACATAGCGTGATCCTTGATTGACCACGATACCAAATGCGGCAAAGCACGCACCATCGCCCATACTTGGCGGTTGCCGGCACTATACCGTAGCCGCAGCGGGGCAAGATAGACATATCGTAATTTGGGAAAATGGCGGCGCAAGAGCGTCAAACTGTCTCCATCACCGCCTAAAATGACCTCGTGCCCCTCTGCAATAAATAAGCGTATCAACGGTACACATCGGCTGGCGTGACCGAGACCCCAATTCAAAGGTGCTACGAGAATCTTCATATAATTGATAATTGATAATTGACAATTGATAATTATTAAGCAGAGACGATCACATCGTAGCCTTTTTGGCGAAGCGGAGTGGCAATTCGCTCCATTTCATCGGGAGAAATCTTCTCCAAGTGTTCCTCCGGTGTCTTGCGGTCAATGACGTACATCATAATCTGTTTAGGCTTCAATTCATCCACCGCTTGATACCATGCCGCCAACTCCTCAGGAGTCGTATTATCGATGATTTCACCGTTATGTTCGCCTCTTAGAAAACAAGTCTGCAAGGTAAAATCTCCCTCGAACTGCGCCAAATACCGAATAATGGTCTTGACCTCTAATTGTTCGTTCACGGGTTTGTCTATCCGGTGCATCATCGTATCTGTAGCCGCATCCAGTTTCAGAATGCGGTTGTCGCATAGTTTGAGGGCATCCACCACCTCTTTTCGTCCAAGTTGCGTAGAGTTGCTCAAAACGCTCACTTTTGCCTTCGGACAATAGGTGTCCCGGAGCACACAGGTATCGCGGATTATTCCGATGAAATCGGGATGAATGGTAGGTTCGCCGTTCCCGGAAAAGGTGATCACATCGGGTTCTATCTGCTCCTTCTGCAATGCCTGTAATTTGGTTTCCAACGCGGTTTTGATCTGCTCGCGCGTCGGCAAAAGAGGATGGTTCACCGGCTCATTCCAGCCGCACTCGCAATAGACGCAGTTGAAGGTGCATAATTTGTGCTCCAAAGGCATGATCTCCATGCCGAGACTGATTCCTAACCTTCTGCTATGTATCGGCCCATAGGCTATTTCGCTAAACAACATATGCTAAACACTTATCACTCTGTTTCCTAATATCTTACAAATCATATTCCGTTGCTCCAATAACTGGGGCTGGTATTTCAATAATTGCATCTGGCGTTCCCAATTCCCGGTAGCTTGCGCGTCTTTGAGCTCGGCATCCACTTTCTCTATCTGCATATTGATAACCGTCAGTTTGATCTCAAACAATAATCGGATAACCAATTCACCCAACTTCAAATCTTTTTCTTGAGCAAGAAATTTATATCTATCGGCTATCATTTCTACGGCCAAGGATGAAATCTGCGGGTTCGGATGGAACTTATAGAACGTTTCTGCCTGAAAGTTTTCATCTAAATGATGCCGTTTGAATTCATCAATAATTTCCTGATACTCCGGTTTTGGTGCTTTTATTTCATCATTTTCCAACGATGTAATTACCACTTCACCAACACTATATATTGTTCCTTCCACTTCAATTTTTCGCTCTCCGTAACGTACAATCAATTGAATGAGATTATAATAATTCGACTCAAATTTGCGTGGAAGAACTTGGTCTAAAAATTGGATATTTCCCATTATATCATCTGAAGCGCTTTCTGGGTTATCTACTGCTTCTGACGATCTATTTTCTTCTTCGTGCCGTTTCTTTTCGTCTTCTAATTTCTTATGCCTTATAGAATCCGTTCCTTGCATAAGACTTCGTTCATCCACATTCAACTGCATTGCACAATCACGAATATAATTTCTACGGGTAATTATATCCGGAATTACAGCTATAGATTCAGCAATATTCCGTACAAGTGCATTGCGCTTTTGTGAATCATTACCTGCCTCTTTGCTTAATAATTTCAGTTTAAATTGGATAAAGTCCGTTTGATGATCCTCTATATACTGAATAAACTCGGTGGAATCGTGGTTTTGTGCATAACTGTCGGGATCCTCTCCATCCGGCAGTAACACCACTTTGACGTTAAATCCGGCTTCGAGGAACATATCAATTCCCCGCAACGCAGCGTGTATACCCGCTGCATCGCCGTCATAGAGCACCGTGATATTGGAGGTGAAGCGTTTGATGAGCCAGATCTGCGGCTTGGTCAACGCCGTTCCACCGCTTGCCACCACGTTCTCAATGCCCGATTGGTGCATGGAAATCACATCCATCTGGCCTTCCACCAGATAACATTTATCCATGCGGGCAATAGACTGCTTGGCTTGAAAAAGTCCGTATAACTCGTTCGTTTTGGAGTAGATAATCGAATCCGGCGAGTTCACGTATTTACCCACCTTGTCGTTCTTCTTGAGAATACGTCCGGCGAACGCCACAGGCTTGCCGCTGACCGTAAAAATAGGGAAGATCACGCGGTCACGGAAACGGTCATAAAGTCTGCCGTCTTCACTCTTTCCCACCACGCCGACACCGATCTTGGTATCTACATTATTGATAATAAACTCTTCCTTGAAACCTTTCTCTTTGAGCGTTTTAGCCAACGGATTGCCATGTTCCGGAGAATAGCCGAGCTGGTATTTCCGGATGATATCATCGCGCAAACCGCGTTCGCGGAAATATTTCAGACCGATTGCTTGTCCCTCCCGGGTATTCCACAACTGGTCTTGAAACCATTTGTTGGCAAAATCGTTGACCACGAACATAGACTCGCGGTTATCCTGACGTTGCTGCTCTTCGGCGGTCAGTTCGCGTTCTTCAACCTCGATGTGGTATTTTTTGCCCAATTGTTTGAGTGCCTCCACATAACTGCACTGCTCTATTTCCATGATGAATCCGACCGCGTTACCACTTACGCCGCAGCCGAAACACTTGTAAATACCTTTCGACGGGCTGACGGTGAACGACCCGGTTTTCTCATTGTGGAAAGGGCACAGACCGATCAAGTTCGCGCCTCTTTTGCGCAAACTGACATAATCGCCCACGACGTCTTCTATCTTAGCCGCCGCATGGATTTTTTCTATGGTTTCTCGGGGGATCACAAGTTACAATGCACAATTTACAATGCACAATTCACAATTCACAATTATCAATGCACAATTATCAATTACTCCTCGTACCAGAAATACATACCGATCTTGATGGACCACTGGTCTAAACGGCCGCGGGTATAACGATCGTATGTTTGTCCTAAAGCATTCACAAACTTCTGATGAGCGTGCGGATTTATCAAACCAAAATCATATCCGCCGCGCACAAAATAACGCTTGTACTGGAAACCGGCTCCCACACCCCATGTTACATTCAGACGCCGCAAATCCTCGTTGTATTCGGGGCTTAACTCCGAATGAACGTCATAGCGGTTGGTTTTCGTGGTGGTGGTGTGTATATCGCCGTAGATATCTGTTTCTTGTACTTCCAAACGGGAGTTGTACGCTACACCGCATTGCAGGGTCGGACCTGTATAGAGAATAATATAGGTTTCGCGTGCCAGCTCAAACTTATACTGCCAATCGACGAAAACCTCAAACTCATAATACATCGTATGGGTTTGTTCGCGCGGATAATCTCCGATGAGTCCTTTTCTTTTCCACGCAGTATGTCCACCTGCCATCGTGTAATTAATACCCATCGAACTACCGAAACCGGCGATGTAACTGGCATCGTACGTCAATCCGATCTTGACACCGTTCAATTTGGTTACATTGACCATTGAATCTTTCGGAAACGACGTACTCGGATCATTGAGCCGCAAAATGGGTTGAGCCCATCCGATCTGAATACCTAAACCCTGGTGTGGCAGATCAACAGCTCCTGCACTCACAGCCACCAAGGCTACAAACAGTGTTAATAATACTTTCTTCATATTGCTATTTTCTTTTCAATTATCAACTAATTATCAATTTTCCTGAACACATCCTTCGGATCGGTCGGCCGTATCTCTTCTGCCCAGAAGAACGAGGCTAACTTGTCTCCTCCGCCCGGTATCTGGTCCATAGGATAGAGAATGCCGGTGGTCTCTTTGGTGAAGAGAATATGGTGGATCTGGCGTTTCTCAATAAACATCCGGATAAAACTGCTCTCCGTGGTGTTCATTCCCACGTATTCACCGTCACTTTCTTTCGGATAATAGATCGTCAACGCGTTTCCGCTCATGTCCACCAATTTGACCTCTCCTTCTTCCAAAAAAGCCGTCACTTCTTTGCCGCTCATCTGGTTAAAAAAGTCGATGGAATCGGCCATAACGCACAATGCGCTACCCTCTCCGTACGCCTTGCTGACCGTTCCGTTCTCGATATAAACGATCATGCTGTCTGCGGATATCTGCTGGTTTTCCGACCAGCAAACAGGGTTCGTATAGAGATGGATCGTCGAGTCCGAACCGAAATAGACCATCGAGTCACACACCATCTGCATATCATCCCGATAGACTCGCACGCTGTGATGCGCACGCACTCGCCTGTACGTACTGTCCATACGCGCGCTATCCGTATAATGTTGCTCTTCGGTAAAGAGCGTATCGGCGTGGATATAGGTGTAATGTTCCTCGTCCGACCAATCCACCATCAGCGCGCTGTCCGTCGCAAAACCGCGGCTGTCCTCTTCCCACATCTTACCCACATTGCCGTAAAGTGTTGTCTGGCGCGTGGAATCAACGATCTCCATCTGACCGAGTGCATCCCCGAAACCGCCCAGTTTATCGTAAAAAATCTCGTCTCCGGTCATCATCTTTCCATCCGCATGGTGAACGACCGAACGGTCATACAGCGCACAGCGTTCCGTCTGCGTATTATACCATCCGCGGGAGGTATGAATATCCGTTTCCTTCTCATAGATGATATCCGTCGGGCTCACTAAATCCGCCACTTTGGTCTCCGTATTATATAATAAGGTGTCGCTGGTCAGCACAAACCGAGGATTAGTCAGCGTCACATTCTTGCTAAACACCGCCGTTTTGGTCTTCGGGCGGTAATTGCCGCGGATGGACACTAAAGTATTCAGCGAATCTTGCACTTGTCCGCCGGCGAAATACCAGGCAATATCCGCCGCACGGTCATAGTTCAAACTGTCGGTGGTCAGGATCGTCGGGTTTTCATCTGCACGCCCATGAATCATCTTCACATGTTTGCGCATGCGCGCCAGTTTGGTGTTGCCGTCATAAAACAGTTTGTCTCCAAAGCCCTGCAAGGTATCGCCTTGTACAAACCGCACATGTCCGAAAGCGTCCAACGAATTGGTTTTTTCATAGAAATAGGCGCTGTCGCAATACATCTTCATATCATCGTGACGGAAAACCACATTGCCTTTCAGAATCTGGGCATCTTCGATGCGCTCCTGATCAAAATTCAGAGTCTCCGACCGCTCCAGATACACCATCGTCTGCGCCTTGGCAGGCATTGGAATAAGGACAAAGGACAACAGACCGAATAGTATCGGACGGATTATTCTTGTCTTTATTCTGTTGGCGCGCATAGGGTCTTAATGTATCCAGTTGGGGTATTCGAAATCACAGCCTTGCCATTCCGGCGAGATCTGCACAAACGTCGATTTCTGCTTTTTGATGATCCAATCATGCAGGAACTCAGAACTCATCTTCTGCTCCAGCATCGCTTTAATCGTCTGAAAATCATCGGTCAGGTTAGCGCGGTGTACATCCGTTTTCTTCTTCACTTTCACGATAGCGCACACCTCGCGGTTCTTGGTTTGGTCCATCATCACAAAAGGCTGGGACACATCTCCTTCTTTGAGCGTGTAGATCTGTTTGGCGATCTCCGGCGCCAAGTCCTGGTACTCGAACTGACTACTGCCGGTATTGGGGTTGATCATCAGTCCCGCGCTCATCACCGTGTTCTTGTCTTCCGAGAAACGGATAACCGCCTGCTCAAACTGCAAACTGTCGGACATGATCAACTGCCGGATGCTATCCAGACGCTGGATGGCATTCACCTTGTCCGTAGCGCTGATACGGGGTCGCAGCAGAATATGGCGGCAATTGATGCGTTCGCCTTTTTTCTCGATCAATTGGATAATATGGTAGCCGTACTCGGTCTGCACAATGCGGCTCACACGCTTCGGGTCATTGAGGTTAAACGCCACTTCCGCGAACTCCGCCACCAGTTGTCCTTTGCCCACAAATCCCAATTCACCGCCGCGCTTGGCGCTCTCCGTATCTTCGGAATACAGACGCGCCAACATACCGAAATCGGCTGTTCCGTTCTGCACACGCTCCGTGAACTCACGCAGACGCTGCTTGATACGCTCCGTTTCTTCCACCGGCACAGGAGGCTCGAAACTGAGGATCTGCACTTCCACTTGCGCCGGACGCATCGGGATGGAGTCCACCGGCAGCGAGTTGTAGTATCGACGTATATCTGCCGGCGTCGGTTTGATGTCCGCCGTCAGTTTTTGCTGCATCTGCTGGATAATCATCTGGTTTCGTACACCCACCATCATCTCCTCGCGGATCTCGGAGGTCGGCTTGCGGAAATACTCCTCCATCTTCTCCTTGGATCCGATTTGGTTGATGTAATAATTGATACGCATGTCCACCTGGTGGCTCACGCTGGACTCGTTTGCCACCACCGAGTCAATCACCGCCTGGTGTAAAAACAGTTTCTGCACTGCCAACTGCTCGGGTATGACGCAGTACGGATCGCCGTGGATCTGCTGTCCTTCGTATTGTGCGCGCAGACGCTCTTCCTCCACTTCGCTGCGGAGAATAGCTTCGTCACCCACCACCCAGATCACTTCATCAATCACACCTTTCGTCTGCGCTTGAGCCGTCAGGCTAAGCGCCAAAAGCACTATGATACTACTTTTCGAAATATTCATTTTCTCTATTCTTTATTCATAAAACTTAACCTCGCCGCTCTCCACAGCCTCTTCATAGAGACGTTCACGCTCGCTTTGCAGAAACTCCACCTGTCTTCCGCTGAGGATGATCCGCTCGATCTGCGGACGCGCATATTCAACCGGCATCTGTTCGCCGCGCAGATGTTTGCCGGTCACTTGGACGATATAGGTCTTCAAACTATCCGACACCTCTATCTGGTCTTTCGTACGCAGACGGCTTTCCATTTCCGTACGCTCAATGGGCATCCGGGAAATGAGATCCGTGGTAGTCAGCCATTTGTCGGTAAAGAGTTCGTAACCGCTGGCGTTCTGATAGGCATATTTCTCGATGTCATCCAAGGATTGCTGCGTCAGCCATTTGCGCAGAATCTCAATCTTCGGTGCATCATTGGGCACCACTACCAGCATGCCCTTCAAAATACTCTCATCTAATTTGAAGCGGTCAGGCATTTGGTTATACACTTTCTCCACCGCCGAATCCGCCACCGTCTTGGGCATACGCCGCTCGATCAGATACTCCTCATAGGCATGCACATACAGCGTCCGGCGATAATCTTCCACCAAACTCTCCAACTCCGGCAGTACTTTCGCTCTGGCGTTATCATACACCAACATATCTTTCGCCCATTGGGAGATATATTGTTCCGCAATGCGTGCGCTATCCTGAGGAGATAATCCAAGGGTCAACGCGTCTAAGGTAGAGCCGTACAGATAATGACCGTTCACCTCCACTTTCGCGCCGGCCTGATGTTGTTTCTCGAAGGCATGGCAACCGCTCAGCAGCAATGCCAAAACAACCGGTATATATTTCATTTTTTTCATCATACGCAAATTTGGGTGCAAAGGTACTAAAAATTTTGCATATATGCAAATTTATCTACTTTTTTATTGTGTATAAGCGGTGTCCGTCCACCTTTTCATACACTTTTGGCAGTTTTATCGCCGGAGCAGCTACTCCTTCGCCGATTTTCAGTTCCGGCGCAACCTCTACATGTATCTCATCCCAAATACCGGTTTCCAATATATGATTTAACAGCGTTGTTCCGCCTTCCACTAAAACAGAGTGAATATTGCGTTTCGCCAAATCATCCGTGATAAACGGCCAATCGGTGTGCTCGCGATACACGATGGTCTTGGTTTCTCCGCCGACAAATGGCTTATTTCCTCCGGTTTCATCGGAAAAAATCCGTGCGTCCTGCGGAATCCGGTTATGACGATCCACCGTCACGCGGATAGGGTTTCTGCCCTCCCAATGGGTATTCAACAGCCGCGGATTATCCAACAGCACCGTATTCGTTCCTACCATAATCGCCATATTCTCCGCACGCATCTTGTGTACTAATTTCTTCGTTTCCGGCGTCGAAATAGCCAAAGCGCCGTTCAGATGCTCCTTTGTCCCTTGTCCTTTGTCCCTTTGTACATCAATAAACCCGTCGGCTGTTTGTGCCCATTTCAGGATGATGTACGGACGTTTTTTCTCATGCAGACACAAAAAACGCTTGTTTAACTCGCGGCATTCCTGCTCCATCACACCCACTACCACTTCTATTCCCGCATCGCGCAACATCTGTACGCCTTTTCCGGCTACCAAAGGATTAGGATCCAGCATGCCGACCACTACCCGACCCACACCTTTTTCTATGATCAGTTTCGCGCAAGGTGGTGTCTTGCCATAATGAGAACATGGTTCTAATGAGACAAACAGCGTGCATTGAGACAAATTGATATCCCGATATTCCGATTTCTCGAAGTTTCGGAAACAATTCACTTCCGCATGCCCCTCACCGTATTTCTCATGCCATCCTTCCGCTATAATAATCTCCTTGGTATTTTGTCCCTCGTCCTTTTGTACATACACCAACACGGCTCCCACCATCGGATTAGGAGCCACATAATACTCGCCGCGGCGGGCAATTTCGATACAATGTGCGATATAATTTGCGTATTCCATTTTTTTTTTGTAATTTTGCAGCGATTTTTAATTAAAATGACAAATATCCAGTCTCAAATATCAAATCTCCAATCACAATTGGAGGCGGTCTATCCGAAGGACGAAGCGCTTGCGCTCGCTTGGTGGACAATGGAGGAAATGACCGGTCTTTCCCGCACTCAATTGCAATTCGGGTGCAAAGATACAACTTTTTCTCCATATATGCAAGAAAAGTTACGGGAAAATATTTCTCGTTTGCTCCATTTTGAGCCGGTTCAGTATATTTTCGGTCATACATTATGGAACGGATTGGACCTCAAAGTCACTCCTGCCACCCTTATTCCCCGTCCCGAAACTGCCGAATTAATCGAACAAATCTCAAATCTCAATTCTCAAATCTCAAATCTTAAATCACCCGTCAAGGTGTTAGATATCGGAACAGGCAGCGGCTGTATAGCTATTGCCCTCAAAAAAGCACACCCCGAATGGCAAGTTACGGGCATGGATATATCCGCCGAAGCGATTGAAGTAGCGCGGGAAAATGCACAACGGAACGGAGTGGAAGTTAACTTCATTCAAGCCGATATTTTTTCCGATGAAATCGGAGGAATTGAGCATTTTGATATTGTCGTTTCCAACCCTCCTTACATCTGCGAGAGCGAGAAAAAAACCATGCGTCCGAACGTGCTTGAATTTGAGCCTGCTACCGCCCTTTTTGTGCCGGACTCCGATCCGCTGCGTTTCTATCGCCGCATCGCGGAATTATTCGCCTTGCCCCTTCAGGGGAATGGACGGGAAAGAGGCTACTTGTTTTTCGAAATCAATGAGGCATACGCATCAGAGACGGAGCAGTTATTGCGCCAAAAAGGGTACACAGATGTGCGCATAACACGCGATATTTATGGAAAAGAACGCATAATTGAATGCAAAATCAAAAAATGACTTGCATATATCAAAAAAAAGTTGTAACTTTGCACGCTTTTTTGAATATTACACTATAAGTAAGGATTGTATGAATATCATTAAAACGCCTATTGAGGGATTATTGGTTGTAGAGCCGCAAGTGTTCAAAGATGCGCGCGGTTATTTTGTGGAGACGTATAACGAGCAGCGTTATCGCGAGGCAGGTATTGATGCGCAGTTTGTGCAGGATAATCAGTCCTGCTCGTCGTACGGAGTAGTACGGGGATTGCATTTCCAGCGTCCGCCTTATACACAGGCTAAATTAGTCAGCTGTACCGTGGGTCGCGTGTTGGATGTAGCGGTCGATTTGCGTAAAGACAGTCCTACTTTCGGCAAATGGTATAGTGTGGAGTTAAGCGATGAAAACAAGCGTCAGTTCTATATTCCCCGCGGGTTTGCACATGGTTTTTCGGTATTGAGCGAGACCGCTATTTTCACTTATAAGTGCGATAATCTCTATCATCCGGAGGCGGATGGCGGCTTATTGCTCAGCGACCCGGATCTGGCGATTGATTGGCAAATACCGGAAGAGCTCCGCATCATCAGCGAGAAAGACACCAAACACCCGTTGATGAGAGATTTTGTATCCCCTTTCTAAATCGTAAATCGTCTAATCGTAAATCTTTTTATGAATATATTAGTAACAGGCAGTAACGGCCAGTTGGGCAATGAGATGCGGGTGTTAAGCAAAAAACATCCGAAACATCACTATTTCTTTACGGATGTAGTGGAGGCAGATGACACACACATCCTGAATATCACGGATAAAAAGGCTGTTTCTGCTTTTGTAGCGGAGCATGAGATTGATCTCATTGTGAACTGCGCGGCCTACACCAATGTGGATAAGGCGGAGGAAGATGAAGCGACCGCCATCAAGATCAATGCCGAAGCGCTTTCGGTTTTAGGCAGTCAGGGTGTAAAGGTGATTCATGTATCGACCGATTATGTCTTCTCCGGCGACGAGCATGTGCCTTGCCGCGAGACCGATCCGGTTGCGCCGCGGACTGTGTACGGAGTAACGAAACTGCGCGGCGAGAAGTTGTTAGTGGCGGAATGTCCGGAAGCCGTTATTATCCGTACGGCATGGCTCTATTCGTCCTTCGGCAATAATTTTGTGAAGACCATGATCCGTTTGGGTAAGGAGAAAGAGCAATTAGGCGTTGTGTTTGACCAGATCGGTACACCGACTTATGCCGCGGACTTGGCAGAGGCTATTTTTACGGTCATTGAGGCGTCCGTCTGGCACCCCGGCATCTACCATTTCACCAATGAGGGTGTATGCTCGTGGTACGATTTCACGCTCGCTATTCATGAGTTGGCAGGCATCACAAAATGTCAAGTTCGCCCGATTTTATCGGAAGAATATCAATACAGCACACCGCGTCCGCACTATAGCGTTTTGGATAAATCGAAGTTCAAAAAGACTTTCGGTGTTACTATTCCGCATTGGATGGATGGCTTGCGGAGATGCGTTAAACTGTTAAACTGTTAAGCCGTTAAATTGTTAAATTGTTAATGAGAGATACACTGAATTTTTTGTCAGAGCTGGCGTTGAATAACAACAAGGAGTGGTTTGATGCCAACCGCGCATGGTACCAAGCGTGCCGTGACCGGTTTGTGGCGTTTTCAACGGAGTATATCGCCCGTTTGACGAAGATAGACCCGACTCTGGAAGGTTTGCAACCCAAAGACTGCATTTGGCGTATCAACCGCGATATACGTTTCTCTGCGGACAAGAGGCCGTACAAGGAGTGGTTCGGAGTTTTTCCGGCAACCGGTGTGCCGGGACAACCGAAGACTTGGGGCAAGAAATCCATGCGGGGAGGCTATTACGTGCATATCCAGCCGGGACAATGTATGTTCGCTGCAGGTATCTGGGATCCGGGAAAAGAGTTGCTGAAAGCCCTTCGCACAGAGATAGAAGCCAACTACGAGGAAGTGGAAGCGATTATGGGATCCCGCCAATGGAAGAAGTATTTTGCGCAGGATTTTGACAGCTATTGGGGAACAGGTCTGAAGAAAGTGCCGGCTGGCTTTGATCCGAACTTTGTGCATGCCGAATGGCTCAAACATAAGATGTACACGGTGTCCGTTCCGCTGAGCGATGAAGAGGTCAGTTCGCCCGATTTCATCGACAAAATAACGGATATTGCGAAGACCGCCAAACCGATGAATGACTTCCTCAATTACACATTCGAGGAGTACGGCGAATTCCCATCGCATTGTTAAATCGTCAATCGTCAAATCGTCAATATCTTGACTTGCTAGTTCAATGGATAGAACGGGGCTCTCCTAAAGCTCAAATCCGGGTTCGATTCCCGGGCGAGTCACTAACAACCAAAGAGACATATAACTTTTCGGTTCAACCATGAAATACGTTCGATGGATAATTTTATCTGCCTGTTTCCCGTTGTATGTATCAGCGCAAACGGATACGGTTCAGTTTCTGCGCAGAGCGCAGGCATCGGTGCGCGCAGAGCAGACAGAATCATCGGTGACGTTGAACGATAGTATAAATGACTCCACCAGACCGGACAGCATCATACACACCACGATTCAAACGGTCTATTTTTACACAGACACTTTATTTCAGGTCATTTCCGCCCCGGACAGTATTTCCCGTCAGCGCGAAATCATCACACATGCCGATTCATCCGAACGTCGCGGCCATTATGTCGAGGCATATATCGGCGCCGGATACGGTTCGTTGGGCTACACGCTAAGCGGGGCTGATAATCATGTAACCGGGTTTGCAAACGCTGTCCTTCAAGCGCAATATGCTTATTTTTTCCATCCTAACTGGGGTATCGGCGCCGGTGTATGGTTCACCAACTATCCTTCCCATGCGCAGTTGGGAGGCATCTATCAATGGAAAGGGCAAACGGATACGGACTTGGAAACCGATTACGACCACTCGTCGCAGATCATTCGCTGGCGGGAGAATGAGATTATCCATAATGCAGGAGTCCCTGTTTCACTGCAATTTCAATACCAAAAAGAGGATTGGAGAGTTCGTCTTTTTGCGGCATTGGGAGTAGCGCCGTCTGTTTCGGTAATGAAAAGTTACCGGGTCACGGAAGGCGTCATTGCCCATAGCGGTTATTATCCGGAATGGAATCTGACCTTGACGGATATGCATGAGTTTCAGACCAAGCACTACGAGCAAGATCCATGCGCCAAAGGTAGTTTGTCTGTCCGTCCGCAAGCTACTCTTTTTGCAGATTTCGGAGTACTTTTTCCTGTTGGAAAGCAGATTGATCTGATGATCGGTGCTTACGCCCATTACACCGCGAATGACGCTAACTCATCCGCAAAGAAAAACCCGGGATGGAAGGACGAAACCTTCACATTTATGGAGGAATACAAGGGCGTTTATGCCACAGATTTGACATCCGCTTCACATCCCTGGGCCGCCGGTGTAAAAATAGGTCTGCACTGGCACTATATTGCTCCGGACAAACATACGACCGTGGATTATTTTGATTATTTCACACGGAGAGACACCACGATAGAGTTCGTCAGCAGGAAGGACACTATCATAACGGAACGCACGGACACGATGGCGCGCGCACATATTGCGAAAGCCGCGGAGGAAGTGGAGAAACTCAATAAGATCTATTTCGATTATGACAGTTACCGCCTCTCGGACGAGTCCAAAGCGTATTTGTCTTCGATTATCAGTATCTTGAATAAGGTGCCGGACGCCAAGATCGCTATTGACGGTCATGCCTCCGAAGAGGGGCAACGTCTCCACAATGAAAGATTGGCATACAACCGCGCCAAAGAGGTGGCTAAATTCCTGATTACTAACGGCATAGAGAAAGAACGCGTTATTGTCATAGGACATGGTTCGCTGGTGCCTAATGAGGAAAATATCCACCATGAGTTACCGCTTGACCGCCGCGCGGAAGTAAAAATAGTACAGAAACAAAGCGACCTCGAATAGAATGAAGAATATGATCATCAACATACGATACATAGCAGCAGGTCTTCTTTTGAGTCTTTGCGCCGGACTTCATGCCCGTACTTTTGCCAAAGGGGAAGAGATATACGTCAATGCCCGCCAAAACGACGTGATCGGTAATTGGGCAAAAGACGGAGCAAAACTGTACGTGTACCTGTTCGAAGACCCGAAGAACGAATGGATCCAATTGCAGCATGTCAACGGAGATATATTCAAAGCGGTTATTCCACATGAGTGTACCTATAGCAAAGTGATTGTGACGCGCGGTTCGTCGCCCGATTGGAGCGGTAAATGGAACCAGACCGAAGATATGGAGATTCCCGAAGGATGGAATTGTATTGACAATTTCGGGGACGCGATGCATCGCTGGAAGATGTACACGCCGGATGCCGCCAAGATCGGACCTTATGCCGCCACCGTCCCGGCGGAACAGATCAAGGTCTGCCCCAGCGCATTAGGTACGCAGTTTTCGCTCAAAGCCAAACTCAACAGCACCCGGACGGAGTATGTCTATACCGATGTGACCGGGCACGGCTGGTTCTCTTCCGCTGACGGAACGACTTGGACATCGGTGGACGGATATGCCGGAGCGGTGAGAAACGAGGAATGCAACAAAGATACGTTTGCGCTCCTGCCGGCTACGCTTGGAGCAGGGGGCATTTATTACTTCCTTTTCTCAACCAATCCTACCGGGCGGCGGCTGATTCATATCACGGATGACGCGCCTAAATGCGAGTTGGATTGCGAGATCACTTCGTTTGAGACCGCTGTCTCGGCTGTCAATGCGGATAATAACACGTTTACCCTCGATGGCATGGTAGCTTTCGGCGAAGCGGAAGGCAAGCAGTTAGTGATTGAATGTGAAGGTCGGTCGGACACGATTGATGCGCCGCAAAGCCCGCAATCATTCTCCTTGCGGGAAGTACCGGCGGCTACCGTGGACGGAAAGAAAACAACGGCTAAGGCGTATTTCATCGGCGGTGGTGCCAACTGCGCCAAGACAATCACCATCAATGTACCTAATTCCACGGAAAAAGTGGATATCGTCCGCATCTATTCGCATATCGGTGAAGCGGTGACATTGACCCCGAAGGACATTGATCCGGAGAATATGTATGTCTGGACCGTGAACGGAGACACCATCTATGATGCCACACAAGTATTGGCGTTGGATACATTCCGACAGGATACTACGCTCGTTTATACCTATAAGGAATACTATCCTGCGGCCGGTAACATGGATGATTTGATGGAAAATGGCAGTTATGAGGATGAGTCTCCCGGCACATACGGTCAGTACGGAAAAGTCAGCAAGATCAGTGATTATAATTTCTGGGACATTCATACGCAACCCGGTCCTATCAATTTCTATGAGAACGAACCGACAGGCGTCAATGCGGATACGCTCAAAGACAACGGATTCGCTATTGTCCGCAACTCCAATCATTTTGCCCCCTCATACGCTACTGTAACCGCCCGGGACAGCAATAATTTTGCGCTCTTCGATGCCGTAACAGGTGCTGCGGGAGGAAACAAACGCGCTTGGTACGCCACCACCGCTTCGAACGCCAAACTGAAACTGGTGAAAGGAACCACCTATGTCCTCTCTTTCTGGGCGGCGAATATCAATAACTACGGAGAGATGGACAACGCGGCGCGGTTTGTATTCCGGATCGAGTATAACGGCAAGACATGGGAGTCCAAGGAATTGGATTTGAGCAAGGAGGAATTCCGCAATAATATCTGGCACCAGCATTCCGAAACGTTCTTTGCTCCCGAGAACTGCGACAATGTGACGATTTCGGTGGTAAACCTGAATACCAACACCTTGAATATCGGCAATGATTTTGCCTTGGATGATATTCAGTTCCACCCGATCAGTACGGTCTCCAAGGTGGTCAAATCGGAGCAGCAATGGATCGTGAATGTGCATAAACCGGTAGCTTTCACCGATACCATCTGCGAGGGAGAGAGTTATACCCGGAACGGGTTTACGGTCATTACGCCGCCGGTAGGCGACAGTCTGTGTATCAATGCGATCAAAGATACCTTGCATCTGACCACAGGTGACAATCATGCGATGTACAGCAAATGGGACGATGTCCTCTTTATCAGCAACGAGCAGGGCAGGTATATCTCTTTCCTCTGGTTCAAAAACGGCGTAGCTATGCCGCAAGAGACGCAGCAACGCTATTATGACAGCGCGGGGATGAAAGGCACTACGGACACTTATTATTGCCGAATGGGCACAACCGACGGCAGGACAGTGATCACCTGTATATACACCTTCGACGCAGTACCCCGTAGCGCCGAGAGCCACCGGAACACGGACAAGCCGGCCACTATCATTCGCCGATACCGTATCAGCCCGCATCTGGAGATTATCCAAACGCAGACAGAGGAAGGCATACTGACACAAAAAATTCTAACAACGAATGAATACTAACAAACCTATATTACCGGCTTTGGCGGTGGATGCAGCGTGCAGCGGCAACCCCGGGGTTATGGAGTTCCGCGGCGTGATTGCGGACACCGGCACCGAGGTCTTTCGCCGCGGACCTTTTCAGCAGGGAACGAACAACATCGGGGAGTTTCTCGCCCTGGTGTTGGGGCTCGCCTATATCAAGAAATACAACCTCCCGTGGGTTATTTATACCGATTCCGTCACCGCACTTGCGTGGGTCAGGGAGAAACGATGCAAGACAAAGATCGAATGGAATAACCAAAACCAAGACCTCTTTTTTATGGTCCGTAAGGCGGAAATGTGGCTCCATGATAACACCTGGACAACACCGATTTATAAGTGGGATACGAAGTCATGGGGAGAAATACCGGCGGACTTTGGGCGCAAATAACCCATTTTTGACAAAAAAAGATGACAAAATTTATTTTTTTTAACGATTTATTTTCATATATGAAAAAAATATACTAATTTTGTAGTCGGATTTTAATCGAGTGCTGTTAGGCCGAGAAAAAACGGCTTTTAGTCGGATTTTAATCGAGTGCTGTTAAGCACGAGAAAAAACGGCTTTGTAGTCGGATTTTAATCGAGTGCTGTTAGGCACGAGAAAAAACGGCTTTTAGTCGCAATTGAAAAACAACTTCAAACAACGTCAAACAACGTCAAACAAATCAAACAAATAAACAATTAAATATTTTATTCCTATGACAAAAGTAGCAATTAACGGCTTTGGCCGTATTGGTCGTCTGGCATTCCGTCAGATGTTCGAGGCAGAGGGTTATGAAGTAGTTGCAATCAACGACTTGACCAGCCCGAAAATGTTGGCACACCTTCTGAAATACGACACCGCTCAGGGTGGTTTCGCAGGTAAGTTCGGTGAGGGCAAGCACACTGTTGCTTACAAAGATGCAGTTCTCGCAGAGGACGGTAAGACTGTTGTTACTCCGGGTTCGATCACTGTTGACGGCAAGGAGATCACTATCTACGCTAAGCCGAACGCAGCTGAGCTGCCTTGGGGCGAGCTGGGCATCGACGTAGTTCTCGAGTGCACCGGTTTCTACACCAGCAAAGCTAAAGCTTCTGCACACATCGAGGCTGGCGCTAAGAAAGTAGTTATCTCTGCTCCTGCAGGTAACGACCTCCCGACCATCGTTTACAATGTGAACCACAAGACCCTGACTCCGGCTGATACCGTTATCTCCGCAGCTTCTTGTACCACCAACTGCTTGGCTCCGATGGCAGCAGCTCTCCACGCTTATGCTCCGATCCAGAGCGGTATCATGTCCACTATCCACGCTTACACCGGCGACCAGATGATTCTCGACGGTCCGCAACGTAAGGGTGATCTGCGTCGTAGCCGCGCAGGTGCTCAGAACATCGTTCCGAACTCCACCGGTGCTGCTAAGGCTATCGGTCTCGTTATCCCTGAGCTGAACGGCAAGCTGATCGGTAGCGCACAGCGCGTTCCGACTCCGACCGGTTC
>CADCEV010000001.1 GCA_902800525.1 uncultured Bacteroidales bacterium | reverse complement strand
AAGCCGAAAAGCAATGGGAAAAGTTAAGTATGCAACCGGTATTGACTATGTATCCGGTTCGTTGGCAAAGCCGAAAGTAAAGAACGGTCACTCCTGCGGTACGTATCTGACGGGTACTCACCGCACAGCTCCGACCTCCAATCCGACCTGTACCCGTCTGTACATCCGTGAGGCGGACTCCTACGACCGCACCACGCCGCTCGGAGCGGATGAGTTGAAGGCACGTGCGCGCTTCCAAACCGTAGCCGGTATGGTCAAAGCGCGTAAGAACGACCTGAGCCACATGTCCGAGGACCAAGTCAACTTCGCCGCACAGAAGGATCTTGCCGGCGGCTGCCCCACCATGAAAAAGTACCTCTGGAAGATCTGCGGTGCTGAATACGATCAGCAGCACGGGTAAAAAACAAAACAAGCAAAAAGCGCATTTCGGTGCGCTTTTTTGTTACCAAAAATTTGCGGAATGGTGTAATTTTAGCGATACAAAATTTGCGGAAATGTGAAAAATTATTTGCATATATCAAAATTTTTTTGTACCTTTGTAGCCAAAATTTATACATCTGTGGAGAGACTGATCAATATACAAAAGCCGGTGACGGTATGCCGGGCATCGGCGGGAACGGGTAAGACATATACCTTAGCCGCCTATTACGTGGGACTGCTGTTGTCCGGCGAGGACTACCGTTCGATCCTTGCCATCACCTTCACCAACAAAGCGACGGCGGAGATGAGCGAACGTATCATCAGTTACCTGTATGCCATCTCGCGTGGTGAACAGAAAGATTTTCTGGCGCGTGCCCGTTGCTTCATGCTGCGCGATCAGCATGTGCCGGATGCGGTGTTGGCTGCAAGGGCGGAGGAGTGCTTCCGGAAAATGCTGCTCGACTACGACAACGTGCAGGTAATGACGATCGACTCGTTCCTGCAGACCCTGCTGAGCGGTTTGGCAGGCATCCTGAAGATGAGCGCGGGACTGAGCACGGAGCTGGATATAGACCATGTGATCCGCACCGCTGTCGATCAGTTGCTGACCACCGAACTGACGGAGGAGGACAAACAGATATTGGAGGATTACATGCGGCTCAAATTAGACAAAGAGAGCCAATGGGATGTACGTCAGAGCCTATGCCAGATGGCAAAAGAGCTGTACAACGAGTCGGTGCAGATCTTGGATGCCGACGGTCGTATCTGTTTCGACGCATCGACGATAGCGCGTCGCCGGACGATCATCGAGGACTTATGGCGCACGAATGCGGAGGTAAGGGAGTTGCAGCAACTCGTTTCCGGCATCCGCACGGAGGAACTGACGGACCACAAAGCGACGATGCCCAAACCGCTGCCTCATGCGAAAGATATAGAGAAAGCGTGTGCGCGTCTGCAACGATCGGTAGAAGCACCGGAAGAGGTGCCGTCAAAAGATCGTTTCCGCGGTCTGACAGATCTGCAGATGACTGATGCGCAAGGGGGCAAATGGACGAAGCTGCCGGCGGCGGTAGTGGATGCCGCGGTGCAGGCTACTATTCTTGCCCAAAGGGTAGAGTGGACCTACAACACGCTCCAACTGACGATCCGTTTCAGCCGTGACATGGAGCTGATGGCATCGCTTCAAGCCTTGATCCAACGCAACCTCTCTGAATCTAACTGCGCGCTCCTTGCCCGTACCGCCGGCACACTGAGCAAGGCGCTGCGAAACGGCGATGCGGACTTTATCTTAGAGAAAGCCGGCATCCGTTACCGCCACGTGCTGATGGATGAGTTTCAGGACACGAGCCGGTTGCAATGGAGCGTGATCAAGCAGCTGCTGCAAGACGTGCTCGCCGGCACGGGAAACACGCTGCTCATTGTAGGCGACATCAAGCAGTCTATCTACCGTTGGCGAAACGGCGACTGGCATATCATGGATGCACTCACGACACCCGACAACGAGTTGACGCACGATAAGATCAACGAACGCTTTACCTCCCTCACCCGCAATTTCCGCAGCTCCGAAGAGGTAGTCCGATTCAACCTCTCGCTCTTCCAATACCTCATCGCGCGCCAAGGAGCCGCCGAACGTATCTACGGAGAACAATTCACCCCGGAGCACCTGGAGGAATTCTATCAGGCGAAAAAGAAAGGCGGCTATGTGCATTTTCAGGCATTCCCCAAAGGAACGAAAGAAGAACTGACCGCCGCTATGTTCGACACGATGGAAGAATTATTGCAAAAAGGCGCGATTCCATCGGACATAATGGTGTTGGTTCGTGAGAAGAAAGATGCGGCACTGATCACCGACCTGCATGCGTATCTGGATCCTGACAGTTACCCGCATCTGAGCCGCGTGGCGATCGTGTCGGCGGATAGTTTTCTGTTAGAAGCCTCGGAGGCTGTAAAGATCATCATCGCCGGTCTGCGTGTATGGGCGAACGCCGATGACGTTGCCGCCAAATACATCGAGATAGCCACCGGTCGCACCGGTTTCATCGAAGCTATCCACACCCGCATCCCGGCGCACACACCGCTGTACGAGGCGGTCTGCACCCTCATCGCTATTCTTCTTTGCGACGAGGACGGACAGTACACCGGCACCGAGACCGCTTATCTCAATAATCTCCTGGACCGCACCCGCGGCTATGTGAGCGCGTACGGCAGTTCAGTGACGGATTTTCTGAACTACTGGGACGACACGATGCACGAGAAATCCGTGCCCGCCTCTTCCGCCAATGCGATCCGTATCATGACCGTTCATGCCAGCAAGGGTCTGCAGGCGCAGACGCTCTTCGTGCCTTTCTGCTCCTGGACCAAAGAGGCAGGCAAGCACGCACAGAAGATCTGGTGCGAAGTGCCCAAAGCGTTGGAGGCAGGCAACGACTATGTGCCGATAGCCGACGGCGCGGAGATGGCTAACTCCGCCTACCGCGCCGAATACGACGAGGAGCACGAAAACATGCGTGTGGATAACTTGAATATGCTGTACGTAGCCCTCACACGCGCCGAAGATAACCTCTATATTTCCACTTCGTACCCCGTGCTCAAAGACGGCAAACCCGGCACTTTCAATCACGTAGGCAAATACATCATGGATTATGTGGGCGGCGATGAATACGAAGCCGGTGAACCCGTCATAAAGGGTCAAAGGGACAACGTACAAGAGACGAAGGAGGAGGCGGAGTTCTGGGCAAACAGCGACCAGGTACGTTTCGTTCAATCGCAGGAAGGCGCGTTATACACCGACTACGGGGAGGAGGCTTATCGCCGTATGGCGCGTATGGACGAGGGTACCCTATGTCATGAGATCTTCGCTAACATCCGCAAAGCCGATGAGTTGGAGGCAGTGTTAGACGATTTCGAAAGCCGCGGAGAGATACGCGACCGGGCGCAGAAAGAAACCCTGAAAACCCTGATTTCATCGGCATGGAACGGCAATGAACAAATGCGCGACTGGTTTACTGCACCGTGGCAACTCAAACTGGAACAGGCGATCTATATCGACCGCCGAGAACTCAGACCCGACCGCGTGATGATTAATCCCGTGACCAACGAAGCGATCGTGCTCGATTATAAGTTCGGGCATTGGGAAAACCAATACCGCCGGCAAGTACGCGAATACATGGAGGCTCTGCGCCGTATGGGATATGTGAACGTGAAAGGATTCTTGTGGTACGCCCGTAAAAATCAATTAGTGGAGGTGAAGTAATGGAGACTTTTTTACAACAGACCGCACGGTCTATCATCGAAAAAACAGATTGGAAACAACTCAGCCGCACCACTTTTGTGCTGCCGAGCCATCGTGCCGGCTTAGTGCTCAAAGACGAACTGCTGCGCTTGCAGCAAGAACGTCAAGCCAAAGTCATTTGGGCACCAACGGTGCAGACCCTGCCGCAGTTACAGGATGCACTCAGTCCGTTATACCCGGAAGACGAGTTGATGACCGTCGTCCGACTCTATAAGCATTACCGCCGTCTCAACGCCGGCGATCCCGACCTCATGCCGCTGGACATGTTCTACATGTGGGGAAAGCAGATGATAGCGGATTTCACAAACGTAGATGTATCAATGCGGGCGGAGCAAGTACCCAATTTCTTCGATAACACCATCGCTGCGCGCGAGTTAGGCGAATGGAAATTAGACGAAGAGGTCGTGGAGCGTCTCCGGGCATTGATAGACCCTATGTCGGCTGCGCGTGACCAAAACGCAGAAGATGATTCGATCCGCCGTCAATACGAGAAACTATGGCGGCAGTTATACGATCTCTATCAGGCTCTGCAGGAAGAGCTCGTTGCGGAACATAAGGGCTACCCCGGTATGCGTCAAAGAGCCGTTCTGACCCATTGGGAGGACGAGTCCGTACAGGAGCAGATAGAGGGACGGATGTTCGTCTTTGTGGGCTTTAACTACCTTCTGCCTGTGGAGCGCGAACTGATGGCGCGGCTGAAAGATAGCGATCAGGCGCTCTTCTATTGGGATTATGTGCGCGATTTTGAGACCAACACCAAAGCGTTCTCCTTTGCGCAACTGAACAGCGGTATCTTAGGCGCAGCGCAGCCTCCGCGGCAATGGGACGAGGTGCGCGAGGTGCATGTGCTCTCCTGCGTGTCCCGAGAGGCACAGGCGCAGTACGTTCACCGATGGCTGCAAACGAACTACACCGCCAAAGGGCAACGAGTAGGAATCGTCATAGGCGACGAAACGATGCTTGAAGCGGTCATTCATACCCTGCCGGCGATCACCCTGCCGGGCAACGATACACCCGAACCGATTAACATCACCAAAGGTTTTCCGCTGCGCAATACCGATATCTATATGCGCACGCTCAACTGGCTTTCTTCTAAAGACCGCGGAACTGCGGACAGCATTGTGCAACCCGAACTGATCGACCAACTTATAGCAGCGCTCTTCCCGGTTATCAACATGCAGGGTGATACGAATCCATCGGAGGAAAATGACCTTTCCACTGAGAGCGATAGCCCGGAAACAAAGCCCGTTAGCCCTGCCGATCTGAGTTGGCAGGAACTGCTGATATTGGAGTCCGAATACCAAGTGCGCAAGATCCTGAATCAGATGCGTCTGCTCATTACCACCGGGCTCGGCGACGTGCCGTTCACGCTCAAACTGCTGCGTCTGCTGGTTCGCCGCACGATGGAAGCCGTCACACTGCCTTTCCACGGCGAACCCGTGACGGATATACAGGTGATGGGCGTATTGGAGACGAGGCTTCTGGATTTCGACAAACTGCTGATCCTGAACGTGGAGGAAGGAGTGTTGCCGCAAAAACAGCGTGACGGCAGTTTCATACCGTTCTATCTGCGCAAAGCATTCCATATGCAGACGCCGGAGGAACGCGCCACCGTCTATGCCTATAACTTCTTCCGCCTGATCAGCCGCACGGGAGATGCCACTTTGCTATACGCAACTGCCGAGACCGCCGAAGGAGGCAAAGGGATGTCCCGTTTCATTCTGCAAATGAAATACTCCGACGAGTTCCGGCTAATCGAATCCACGCTGTCGGAACGTTCCGTGCTCGCGCCTATAGTCGATTCCATCGGAGAGGAAGAGGAAGCACCTTCGCTCCTCTCGATGCTGACCAAAGATGCACAAGGGCGGCTGCGCCGCAAGAGCGGTGCACCATACCGCCTTTCGCCCAGCGCGCTCAATACCTATATCTCCTGTCCCCGCAGTTTCTATATGCAATACATTTTAGGTCTGCGCCCCAAAGAGGATGAAGAGGTACTCTTTGCACCAAACACCTTAGGCTCGTTTGTCCATCATGCCATGGAGCATCTGTACCGCGAGTACCTCCATTGCGACAACACGGCTCCGGTGCTTGTTTCTCCCGATGAAATCGAAGCAATCCGCACGGACGAAACGAAGTTGCAGCAAGCCCTGACGGCGGCATATCAGGCTATGAACACCTTGTGGCAGAAAGATCATCCCGAAGAGAGCGAACATTACGTCATGGCGCACCATACCTCCGAGAACGTAGTTATTCTCGGCTATGTGTCCAATATCTTAGAACGCGACCGGGAAGATTCCAAAGCCGGCTTGCAGATATATCTCCTGGAGAAAGAATTGATGTTCCCGATTCAAATAGACGGAGTAGGAGAGATCCTCTCCGGCGGAACGATCGACCGTATGGATATCTACGGTGCACCGGGTGAAGAACGGCTGCGTGTGGTGGATTACAAATCCGGCTCTTACAACGACACGACGCATGAGAAGAAAATGACCGCCACTTGGGAGGATCTGATGGTCAGCGAGGACAAAGGGTACGTCCGCCAGACGCTCGTCTATAGTCATGCCGTCAAAGCGAGCAACATCGCGTCGCTGCCCATCGAGCCGAATCTCTATTTCTGCCGCAGGAGACTGACGGACATAGAGACCACGATCGACGTAGAGAACGCTACCGTGCGCGACTATGCCGTTATAGCCGGAGACTTTATCGCCGCGCTGCAAACCAAAGCCAAAGAACTGCTGACCGCCAACACCTTCCCGCAATGCGACGAGGATAAATGCCCGGCGTTCTGCCCCTTCTTTGACCTATGCGGACGCAAGCCCAAGGACTTCTAAAAAGAATAAGAAAATATCAGATTGTTCGAATAATAATCTCTTCGAACGTGTTCACTTTCGCCTTGTCGTACGGACAGGACACTTTGATGTAATTCTCGGTGAAACCCTCCATGAGGTAGTTCCCGGGGGCTGTAGCCGGATTGATGCGTTTGCCCTCCCAAAGAACAGTGGCTTTTTCGCCCTGATGCTCGCGGTAGAAAGCCTCGGTCTTGCGGGCACTGATGGCGTGTAACTGTTTGCTGCGCTGCTCGCGTTCGCGTTGCGGCACGACCTCCAGATCCATCTCCAACATACGCGTGTTCGCGCGCTCCGAATACGTGAAGACATGCAGCTGGGAAACCGGCAGGGACTCGATGAAATCGACATAATCCGCCCAGCACTCTTTTGTCTCTCCGCGTACACCTACCATACAATCCACCCCGATAAAAGCATTCGGCATGACGGCTTTGATATGCGCCACACGCTCCGCAAAGAGCTCGCGCGTATATCGCCGCCCCATGATCTTCAGCACGGCGTTACTGCCGCTCTGCAAAGGAATATGAAAATGCGGCGCAAAGTGTCGGCTCTGCGCCACAAAATCAATGATCTCATCGCTCAATAAGTTCGGCTCGCAACTGGATATCCGGATCCGGAACGGCGCTTCTCCTTGCTCCGTAGGCACGGAGATCGCATCGAGCGCCTTGATCAGATCGATGAAATGCTCGTTGGTGCTGCGTCCGAAATCGCCTATGTTCACACCGCTCAGGATCAACTCTTTGGCACCGCCGGAAATAGCCTCTTTCGCTTGTGCTATAATCGATGAAATGGAGGGATTGCGGCTTTTGCCTCGCGCCAGAGGAATTGTGCAGTAGGAACAGAAATAGTTGCATCCGTCCTGCACCTTGATGAAGCACCGTGTGCGGTCGTCCTTGCTGTACGCCCCGTGAAAATCCTCCACCTCCCGTATCGGCGAAGTGAAGATATTCGCCGCCTGCTGATGGCTGATAGCGGTTTGCTCGAGACGCTCTACCAACTCCGCGATGTGGAATTTCTCATTCTGCCCCAAAACATAATCGACCCCCTCAATATGCGCGATTTCATCGGGTTTGAGCTGCGCATAACAGCCTGTCACCACCAAGACCGCATTCGGGTTTTGCCGCCGGATACGGTGGATCATCTGTCGATCCTTATGGTCAGCCGCATCGGTCACGGAGCAGGTGTTGATAATACATACATCCGCTTCCTCGCCCTGTTTGGCGCGCGTGTGACCCTTCTCCAATAACGCCTTTCCGAGCGCACTGGACTCCGCAAAATTGAGTTTACAGCCTAATGTGGTGAATGAGACCTTCATTACAATTCACAATTCACAATTCACAATGCACAATTTACAATGCACAATTTACAATGCACAATTTACAATGTTTGACCGAGAACGTTGAATATCTGTCCGTTGCACTCAATTACCAATTGTCCGTCACGGAGCGTTTTGGCGGCTTTGACGGGTGTGGGAATTGCGTCAATGGCGGTCGGTTTCTCGGGCAGGAATGTACCTAAATAATAAGGAGCGCAGACATCCGCTGCGGTCTTGTTGCCGGTGACAGAGCCGGTTTTGTTGATGGTATGACCGGTTTGTGTCTTGTTCTCGTTCCAGAAACCGCGATTCTGCCAAGAGGGAATAACCGTTCCCTTATCGCCGTTTCCTGCCTCTTCCGGAAACCAATAACTGATACCCGTCACGTTATCCAGAGGCTTGAGCGCATCCACTAAATCTTTGACAAAGTTATATTGTCCCGCAACGGAGCAAGCCCATACGTCCTCTGTGTCATAATTGACGCCCGAAGTAGGCCAGTATTGAAAATTATAGGCACATTCCACAATCTGTACCTCTTTTTCCGGGAATTGCGATTTCAGATAATCAATGGCGCGCACTAAGTTGTTTTTGTCTTGCTTGTCTTTTACCTGCTCGCTGGTCAAATAGCCGTGCCAGAAGGGGTAGTAACTCAAACCGATGATGTCAAAATCAACACCGTTTTTACGCAGTTTGTTATAGTATTTGAAGTTGTATGTGGCATTGGTAGGACGATCGGTATGAATGATAATCTTCGCTTCCGGGCACAATTCGCGCACGGTGTTGCAACCTGCTTTGAGCAGACCTAAATAGCCGTTCCAGTTGCCGTTTACAGTATCGTTCGGATGTATCTTAATGTCGCAAAGACCATACATGATCTCGTTGCCTACTTGCACGAGATCCGGCGTAGCTCCGGCTGCTTTGAGGGTCTGCAGCACACGGTGCGTATAGGCACTGACGCTATCCGCCATTGCTGCATCTGAAATACCCTTCCAAACCGATGGAGCCTGTATATGGGTTGCATCAACCCACGTATCGGAATAATGAAAATCCAGCATGAAATATGCACCTGCGTCTTTGATACGCTTGCCTAATGCGGTAACAAAAGCAAGATCCTGGCACACGGTAGGATTAGAAGTACCACTATGGTCTTTCTTGGTAGGATTGACGAATATACGCACCCTGAAAGTATTCCATCCGCAATCCTCCACAAACCAAGTGAGCAGGTTACTGATGTTATTACCCTTGACGTCCTTGTAGGGAGAGTTGTATTGTTCATACAGGGGCAGGGCGGAAATGTCACCGCCTACGTAACGTTGTTGATCCTGTGCGTACATGCACGCGCTTACGCATGCAAGAGTTAATAATGTAATAAATTTGCGCATAATTCAGTTTGTTTATGTTATTCGGGTACAAAGGTACAAAAAAAAAATTATATATGCAAATTTTTGGCTAACATAGTTGACAAAATATGAAATTTTGTCCTTTTGAGCACTTTCTGTTTGCATATTTGGCAAAATAGTTGTACCTTTGTACGATTTTTATGATACGTACATTATAAATACCCGATAGAATGAAGTTTCCGATCAAAACGGAGATACATGGAACTTGGTTTATGACGAATCGAAGTTATAATAGAACATAAAATGATCTATTTTAGAGAAATCAAGGGTGTTGATAAATTTTTATTTTAGACAACTTTTTCTGTTAATAAAATTCGCAAATCGCTTAAAATGAGTGATTTGCGTTTTTATTTTGGAAAACTTTAAAAATTTTTTTTAAAAATAATTGCCTAAAAATTTGCACAATTCAAAAAAATGTTGTACCTTTGCAACGTTTTTCGCGATTATAAATTTTTACTACTTATATATATGGAAACATACATTATTAAACGTGACGGTAAAAAAGAACTTTTTACCATTGACAAAATCAAGAATGCGATCTCCAAAGCATTCTTAGCAGTAGGCGCTTTTGCCACTGAGGAGACATTAGGAGCGATATTGTCGCACTTGCGTGTGCGTGACGGTCAGACCGTGGAAGAGATTCAAAATCAGGTAGAGGTAGCATTGATGGCTGAGGGGTATTATCAGGTAGCGAAAGCTTTCATCCTCTATCGTCAGGGTCACACCGAGGATCGTGAGACACAGCGCCGTCTGGATTTCATGATGAATTATGTACAGGCATCCAACGCAGCGGAGGGTTCCAAGTTTGACGCAAACGCCAATGTGGAGCACAAGAACATTGCTACCCTCATTGGCGAGCTGCCAAAACAGGGCTTTATCCGTCTGAATCGCCGTTTGCTCACTGAGCGCATCAAGGAGATGTTCGGAAAAGAACTGAGCGACAAGTATCTCTCGCTCCTGCAGCAACACTTCATCTACAAGAACGACGAAACGAACTTGGCGAACTATTGTGCGTCTATCACGATGTACCCGTGGCTCATCGGCGGCACAAAGTCCATCGGCGGTAACGCTACACCTCCGCGCAATCTCAAATCGTTCTGCGGCGGTTTCATCAACATGGTCTTCATGGTCAGCTCCATGCTCTCAGGCGCGTGCGCTACGCCCGAATTCCTTATGTATATGAACTATTTCATCGAGAAGGAATACGGCGAGGATTATTATAAACGTGCGGATGAGGTGGTGGATCTCGGTCTCAAACATCGTACGATCGACAATATCATCTGCGATTTCTTCCAACAGGTCGTTTATTCGCTTAATCAACCTTCCGGTGCACGTAACTATCAGTCCGTTTTCTGGAATATCAGCTATTATGACCGCTATTATTTCCAGAGCCTGTTTGAGAACTTCCGTTTCCCGGACGGCGAGGCTCCGCATTGGGATAGTTTGAACTGGTTACAGAAACGTTTCATGAACTGGTTCAACGAAGAACGCACCCGTTCAGTCCTCACTTTCCCGGTAGAGACCATGGCGCTTCTGGCGGAAGACGGCGACATCAAAGATAAAGAATACGGCGATTTCACCGCAGAAATGTACGCGAAAGGACACTCGTTCTTCACTTATGTTTCCGACAATGCAGACAGCCTCTCTTCCTGCTGCCGTTTGCGTAATGCCATCACCGATAACAGTTTCAGCTACACTCTCGGTGCCGGAGGTATTTCTACGGGTTCCAAATCCGTGCTGACCATCAACCTCAACCGCGCTATCCAGTATGCCGTGCGCAATAATATTCCGTATCAGGCGTATGTGGAGGACATAGTTGATATGATGCACAAAGTGCAGTTGGCTTACAACGAAAACCTCAAAGCCCTTCAGGAGAAAGGTATGTTACCGCTCTTCGACGCTGGATATATCAATATCGGCCGTCAATACCTCACGATCGGCGTGAACGGTTTGGTAGAAGCAGCTGAGTTCCTCGGTCTTGAGATCAAAGATACGCCGGAGTATGCGCATTTCGTGCAGGAATTGCTCGGTATCATCGAGAAAAAGAACAAAGAGTATCGCACCAAAGATGTGATGTTCAACTGCGAAATGATCCCGGCGGAGAACGTAGGTGTTAAACATGCCAAATGGGATCGCGAGGACGGATATGTTGTGCCGCGTGACTGTTACAACAGCTATTTCTACATCGTGGAGGACAAGAGCCTGAACGTGCTGGATCGCTTCCGTCTCCACGGACGCAAGTACATTGAGCACCTCACCGGTGGTAGCGCGCTGCATTGCAATCTCGAGGAGCACTTGAGCCAGGAGCAATATCGTCAACTCCTGCGTGTGGCAGCGGTAGAAGGATGTAACTATTTCACCTTTAACATCCCCAATACCATCTGCAACGACTGCGGTCATATCGACAAGCGTTATCTGAAAGAGTGCCCGCATTGTCATTCGAAGAATGTGGATTATCTGACGCGCGTGATCGGTTACATGAAGCGTGTTTCCAACTTCTCCGAGGCACGTCAGAAAGAGGCTGCTCAACGCTACTACGCTGAGCCCGCAAAAGCCCCCGTATGTTAATCGATAATGGACAATTGAAGGTAGCATCCTTTGATATAGTGTTTCAAGAGATTCCCGGAGAGGTGACGTTAGCACTCAGCCTCTCCGGGTGTCCTTGTCATTGCCCGGGATGCCATAGCCCGCATCTATGGGAAGACACGGGGGAAATCCTCAACGAGGAACTATTGGATGACCTGATCAACCGCTATAAAGGGCTTATCACTTGTGCGGCATTCATGGGAGGAGATCAGGCTCCGGAAGAAGTGGAGCGCCTTGCCGGGTATATAAAAACTCAATTTTCTATCAAAACGGCTTGGTATTCCGGCAGAATGAAAATGCCGGGCATTGACAGCCCCTTTGATTACGTCAAAACAGGCGCTTACATCGAAGCACTTGGAGGACTGAAAAGCGAAAAGACGAATCAAAGACTCTATAAAAAGAACGGAGCCGTGTGGGAGGACATCACTTCGGTCTTTTGGAAGAAGAGCGTCATGTTATAATCTCCTTCAACGGAATTTTTACAAAATCCCGTTCCTGCCACAACGGATGCGGAAGAATGAGCGAAGGGCGACCTTCGCTTTTTTGTGAAGAGTCGTTTATTTGACATCTGATCTCGCGTCCTTCAGGGTCAAACGCTTGAATGAGATCGATGTCTATTATACGATCGGAATAATGTGCATTGATGGTTTTGTGGGTGCGTCCTAAAGCACGCTCAATGGTTTGTGTCGCGCGCAGTACTTCCATAGGCTCCATGGTCGTCTCCAAGCGGCAACACACATTGCAAAAACGATTCTCCGACTCAAATCCCCATGGCTCGGAATAGTAAAAAGAGGAGCAGCAAGGCACAGTGCCTATCTGCTCCTCTATGCGTTGTATAGCTTCGCGAATCGTTTCTTCGCGGTTACCTAAGTTAGCGCCTAAAGAAAGAAAATACGTCATAACTGTTTCGCTTCTCCGATCACCCAATGGGTGGCTTGCACCGCCTTCGGATAAGCCACCGAACTCTTCACTACCGGCGAATCATCTAACCAATGGAAACTCTCGTTCGTCTTGTCCATCGCGAAAACGACGATCAGGACAATAATGGCGTATTTGATAAACCCGCATATGCCGCCGAACAAGCGGTTGATCCAGCCTAAGTGAATCGCTTTGAGCAACTTATTGATCAATCGCGCGAGGATCGACAGCACGATCGCTACCGCCAAGAAGAGTAGGGTATATGCCACTACGTCGCAAACACCTTTGGGCCAAGCGAACTGCACAATCAGCCATGAGGAGAACGACGGCGCCCAAAACCGTGCACATAATACTCCGAAAATCACCACTACAATAGCGATGATCTCGGAGACAAAGCCGCGCATTACTCCACGGACGATACCGAAGAGAAGCGGTAATAGGATCAGTACATCTAACCAGTTCACGAATTACTTATCTTTTGGGTCATACTCTTTCGGCTCCCACACTTCGAACTTATTCATGCCGATCTCTTTTTCCATGTAGATATCAGCGAAGCCGATGCCGGGAATGCCGCGCGGTGTTATTGACCATTCGTAGCCGTCCGGCGAACTCAGACTTGATGCTTTATCCTGATACCAGCCTAAGATGCCGGTCACAGTTCCTACCCAGTTTTGGCAGTCGGAAACACCTTTCTTATTGGCACCCGGCAGATAGTAGTACGCAAATTTGGCATACTCGGAGCAGGAACACATCATCGATTTCTTACCGTTGGAAATAATACGGCTCTGCGGATAGCCAATGTTCAGCGTAGTAGGTGCAAAAACGTTCGCCGATCCCGATGAATCCGGCTTTTCTGTGGTGCAGTTCTTGATCGTACCGTTGTCATCAAACTGACCGGTGAACCATACGTTCTTCAGTACAATAAGACGACCGTCTGCCTTACGAACCATGTCCATGTCCAACGAATCGGGTAAGGGTTTTTCCTTTACCTCGTTAAACAGCTGCGTCAGCGTCAGCGTGTCATAAACCAGTTTGGATTGATCCGGTGTACCGATCATGCGTGTGGCTTTGCGGAATACGGCACTCGGAATACGTCCAGGATTCCAGCCTACTTTCTCCGAGGCATTCATAGCAAAGGTATTATTGTTGTAGGAAGGCACGCATAACTGCGGCTGATTAGCATAGCGGCCTACTGCCAAACCGTTACAACGGATCATGATCTCCTGACCGGTTTGGTACATACCCCCGGCTGAACCTAAATCTGCGGAAATACGGAGATTCTGCTGCTTGCCGTTTACTATTTGCTGAATGACCAGCGACTTATAGAAGTTTCCTCCGAAATCATCGGTAGTAACGCGACCGCGGATATAGATACCCTTTCCGTTGGTAGGCAATGTATCAACGGTGAACATATAAAACTTGCCATCAGCCGTTGATCGCGTGCGATAGAGGGTGGAATCGCTCAACAGGTTTCCGGTCTCAGTCATCCATGTATCCAAAAACTCATTGAGCGTATAGATGGTATAGCCCTCCGGGTTTTCGTCCGCTAACAATTGATCCAATTGGTCATTTTTCACGGTTACATCGGCCTCTGTCAGTGCACGGGGCTCACACGAACTCATGATAGCAACGAGAGGCAGTGCCAAAATCATTGCATATAGATTGATAAACTTTCTCATTGTCGTTAGAATTTGTAGGTTGCTGTTAAGAAGAAGTTAACACCCCATGCGTAGTAGTACTTGGAGGGGTATTTCCATGCGTTCGCCGTGATAACCGAGTTGTGATAGTCGCTCTCTCCCTGGCGTACCGCGCGCGGCAGACGAGCCTGCTGGTATCCGCCGGTCTTGAAATGCGTATTATTCGTCACGTTTGTTACACTCAAATTGATGGAAAGCGACTGACGATTTGGCAGATAAATCAATTTACCCACAGACACATCCACCAGGAAGCGATTCAACGGGTTCGTGGCTGCCAAACTCTCTTGTGCCGTCATAATATTATACGGATATTTGAGTACAGGCGCACCGTTTGCATCCAATACGGCGTTCTCATATACTACGTTTCCGTTTGCATCCATGCTATAACGCAATGATTGATCATCATTCGTTTGGATTGCGTTGGCGAAACTGTCGCCAAACCACCCGTTCACTGCATGTCCGTCTGTACGTACACCGGTATATAAGCCCTGCATACGGCGGCTCGGAGCTACTGAGAGGTAGTTCCAATCGTGGTAGTTGACTGTTACGTCAGCAAACCACATCTTGGGGTGGAAGAAACTGAGTTTCAAACTTGCGTTAGCCTGCGGACCTGTAGCCAGATGCAGACCTTTGAGCAACACCTTATCGCGTACCTCGAAGATGTATTCTTTCGTTGCTACGTCTTGCGTCATAGGCATTCCGTTTTCGGCGGAAGTGATCGAGGTGGCATCTTTGGTATAGCGATAGTCGCCTACCGAAGCCACACCGGTGAGGGTGAAGTACGTACCGAGTTTAACGGCAATTGCGGCCTCAACGCCCATGTAGCGCTTGTCAATGCCCGACAGAGCTTGGTTTACAAAGGTGCGAGTCTCGTCATCATAGTAACTGTTGAGCTCGGTACCGTCCCATGTCTTGGTAAAGAATCCTGTCACGCGGCCGCGAACCAACGGATAATTGAACTCGTACGTCAGGTCACCGGAGAACACTTTCTCGTTGGCAGCATAGAACTCTTTGAGGTTTTTGGCTTTGTCGTGGATGTAAATTTCGTCCAGAACACGGTCGTGTACGCGTTGCGAAATATAGGCATTGCGTGCGTACGGAGCACGAGTCTCTGCCAACGCGTTGATCTTCAATTTGTTGCGTCCGTTGATCTTGTAGGTAGCGCCGATCTTGAAGGCCGGATCCAAGAAATAGTGGGTGTTACCATAGTACATCGGTTTAACACTGTTGTATTGCTGCGTGTTATCACCTAAGTATTTATACATCGTACCGCGAGTGTCCGCTAATTTAGCCAAATACCATTGACGGCCGTTATACATGCTGGTCGTACGTTGCATACTGTTGTATTCAAGCGCCAAAGCATAGTAGAAATCTACTTCATTGAAGGTCCATTCGTTCTGGAACCAAGCCTTGGTGTTAGTCATGTTGATACGATAGTCGTAGCCGAACTTGTCTCCGTTCTTGATGACTTTGCTGGGGTGAAACAAATCGTTTTGGATAACATTTTGTATGTCCTGCTGCGTATAGTCGCTGTTAGCAGCCAACTCCTTGATGTCACGGTCGGCAAAAGCATCCAGATCTATCCATTGGTTAGCTCCCAATAAGTCATCAATGGTCTTATAATGAATACCTTGTGAGTACTTGCCCTCTACGCCGACCGTCATCTTCAGGTGGTCAAATTTCGTATTTACGTAGTTGAAAGATGCGTTGGCTTCCTGGATGTCATTGTGGCGGCGCTCCAGAATATATCGAGCCGGTGTCATCGTGCCATGGGCTGCATCGTTTGCATTGTTGGCATAGTTGGAGGCGTAGATGTTGTTCCAATCAATCTGCGTCGTTTTGTCGTCGCGGCTCTTCCAAAGATCTACAAGGTGGTTGTACTGATCTTTATTGATAGAAGGACCTACCAGATTGCCGTCATGTCCGATGAAACCGGAGCCAAAGCTGTTTCCGTTCATGTCTGCGCCGGCAAATAATCCCCATGGGTAGTGAGCTCCGGCTGCGTCATAGAGCTGCATAAACGAACTCTCTACATTTGGGTTTATAATCTGTCCGTCCCACATGAATGAAGGCAGGTTGCGGTAATAGTCCGGGCGAGGATCTGGCGCGTTATAGAAGTTCAGCGCAGAGCCGGAATACATTGAGTAATGATATCCGGCAGCTACTTTGATCTTTTGCTGCTCGTCGATATTGTGCTCAAAGGCGGCGATTACGGTCGGATCATAGGATTTGATAATGCGTGAGTTACGTACTTTGCCGTCCTGATATCCCCAGTTCGGGTTGTAGTAAATACTTCCGGTCAAATCGTACACTTCCTGTGTCACGGCTGCGTTCTGTCCGCGCTCTGTCGGTGCACCGAATGTGATGAGTTTGAGCCTTGAATTTTCCCAAATACGCTCTGCGGTCAGGAAATAGCCTAACGAATAATACTTAATACCTTCACCGATGATTCCTTTGGCATCGATGTAAGGCGAGAAACGATAAGCTACTTGTGCGGTCACGGCCCATCCGTTGTCCATGATACCGGTAGAGTAGGTGGCATTGATACGGGCTTTGTAGTTACGGTTTGCTCCGGCTACACCTACTTTCCACCCCTGCGCGTAGCGGCTTGCACCCATCAGGTAATTGGTGGACTGACCGATACCGCCGAAACTGAAGTTAGTTGCTTCCAGCGGATTGAGCACCTCCTTGTAGCGGCTTGCGTCATTCAGACCGCCCATTGCGGAGAAGTTAAACTGACCGCGTTCCTGCGAGTTAAAGGACAGACCCTCAATGTAGTAGTTCTCTTCCTTTGACTCATAGCCGCGGTTTCGGTAACGCGCTGTTGACCATGCGAAAGAGGTGTTGGAATTGAATACGTCCGTCGAAGCCGATGAAGATGATGCTTGCGCCTGAGAGCGGCCTTCATCATCGTTCATCTCCTCTTCGGTCAAATTCAGCAAGATTTCGCTTTGTACTTGCGAGGATAAGTCCTGTTGGAGAGGAATCGCATTTAACTGATTCTCTTGATTTTCCTTCAGGGCTACTAACTCCAGTTCGGAAACGAAACCATCAGCTTCAATCAACACCTCTTCGTCAACTGCTTCAAGGTAAAGCAACGTAAACTCTCCGGCTGCGTTGGTCGTAGTGGAAATGTTTTGGTTTGCGAGCGTGATCTTGGCGCCAACGACAGGAGCCTGCGAGTTGGCATCAATGATGCGACCCTTGAGTGAGGTCTGTGCTACTCCGGTTACGGAGATTATCAGCACAGACATCAGTGTAAAGAGCTTGTTTCTCATAACGATTGTTTGTTTGTATTTTTTATGCTATGTATTTAAAATTCTGCTGATTTAGGTGTACGCGGGAACGGAATGACGTCGCGGATGTTCTGCATACCCGTTACGAAGAGCATCAGTCGCTCGAAGCCTAAACCGAAACCTGCGTGCGGCGCTGAGCCGAAACGGCGGGTGTCCAAGTACCACCACATATCTTTCATCGGAATATTGCGGCGCTCTATCTCTGCATTGAGCAGATCCAGACTCTCTTCACGCACGCTGCCACCGATGATCTCACCAATCTGCGGGAAGAGTACATCAGTTCCTTGTACGGTCTTGCCGTCCTCGTTGATCTTCATGTAGAATGCCTTGATCTCCTTCGGATAATCGGTCATGATCACCGGTTTCTTGAAGTGCTCTTCTACCAAATAACGCTCATGCTCGGAAGCCAAATCATCGCCCCAGTTGCAGGGGAACTCAAACTTCTTACCGTTCTTGATCGCCTCTTGGAGAATGCGAACGCCCTCTGTATAAGGCAGACGGATGAATTCGGTATCTACAACGGACTTCAAACGCTCTATCAGACCTTTGTCTACAAATTGGTTGAGGAACTCCAAATCGTCCATACAATGCTCCAATGCCCAGCGAACGCAGAATTTGATAAAGTCCTCTTCGAGGTCCATCAGTTCGTCCTTTTGGATGAAAGCCACTTCCGGCTCGATCATCCAGAACTCCGCCAAGTGGCGCGGAGTGTTGCTGTTCTCAGCGCGGAAAGTAGGACCGAACGTATAGATCTTGCCTAACGCCATTGCGCCTAACTCTCCTTCCAACTGACCGCTAACTGTCAGTGCGGCCTGTTTGCCGAAGAAATCATCGGAGTAGTCGATCTGACCGTCCTCATTAAATTTGAGGTTATAGAGGTTTTTGGTCGTTACTTGGAACATCTGACCTGCTCCCTCACAGTCCGAAGCCGTGATCAGAGGAGTGTGGAAATAGAAATAGCCGTGCTCATGGAAATAGGTGTGAATAGCCATTGCCATGTTGTGACGGATACGGAATACCGCGCCAAAAGTGTTTGTACGCGGACGGAGATGCGCTATTGTGCGCAGGAACTCCATCGACAATCCTTTCTTTTGCAGCGGGTATTTCTCAGGATCGGCTGTTCCGTACACCTCCAAATCCGTCAACTGAATCTCTACCGCCTGACCTGCTCCCTGGCTCTCTACCAAAGTACCGGTAGCGGAGATACACGATCCGGTCGTTACTGGTTTGAGACGTTCTTCGTCAAATTTCTCCAAATCAACGACGATCTGGATGTTTTTAATGGTAGAGCCGTCATTGAGGGCAATAAACGAAACGTTCTTGTTGCCTCGACGGCTGCGAACCCAGCCGCGCACGTTGATCGTTGCTCCGAAATCCGTGCGCTTTAATGCGTCTATAATTACTGTTCTTTGCATATAGTATATATTAATTATCAATTATCAATTATCAATTATCAATTATCAATTACAATGTGAATTGGCTTAAATCTTCGCCTAAACTGTTGGTACTCATGCCGTCCGGCGACATTTGTTGTCCGAAGGAGACAGCTCCCATGGAACTGTTCATGCTCGATTGTATGGACACGCTTTCGCTGCCTGCTACCGGCGGCATATTCATCTCATCGGCATCTACTGCCTCGTCCTCATTCTGAAATTTGGCATATTTGCCGCGGAAACGAAGCCACACGCTGTCCGTGGCGCCGTTACGGTGCTTTGCCACGATGATCTGCGCTAAACCGCGCAAATCCTTACCGGTCTTGTCATCATTATAGAGGTGATAGTATTCCGGTCGGTGAATGAAACACACCATGTCGGCGTCCTGCTCAATGGCTCCGGACTCACGGAGGTCGCTCAACTGAGGCGTTTTTCCTTCCACGCCTTGACGGGACTCAACGCCACGGTTCAACTGCGACAGGGCGATAATTGGGATGTCCAACTCTTTGGCAAGCGCTTTCAAGCTTCGTGAGATGATAGACACCTCCTGCTCACGGCTACCGAAAGACGAACCCTGTGCGTTCATCAGCTGCAAGTAGTCGATGATGATCATCTTCACTTGGTGTTCGCGGACTAACTTGCGGGCTTTCGAGCGCAACTCAAAGATGGATAGAGAAGGGGTGTCGTCCATGTAGAGCGGCTTGCCCTTCATAATATTAATCTTGGTATTCAACCGGATCTTGTCCTCTTTGGTCATTTTTCCGGTCTTGATCTTATCGCCTTCCAACTCGCACACGTTCATGATCAAACGGTTGACTAACTGCACGTTGGACATCTCCAGCGAGAAGATAGCCACCGGTATGTTGCGATCCACGGCGATGTTTTTTGCCATCGAAAGCACGAAAGCCGTCTTACCCATTGCCGGACGAGCGGCGATGATGATCAAGTCCGGTGTTTGCCAGCCTGAGGTGATCTTGTCCAATGCGGTGAAACCGGAAGGAATACCGGAGATAGACCCCGTATTCAGCGAGGCTTTCTCCATGCGGGCAAACGCTTCTTCGATCACGGAATCAATCTGCACAACATCGCGTTTCTGCGACCGTTGTGAGATCTCGAAGATGCCGGCTTCCGCTTCTTGCATCAGCTCGTCTATATCCTGTGTCTCGTCGAAACCTTTCTCTTCTATCTGCGCCGCCATGGCGATCAAATCGCGCGCGGTGGCTTTCTTGGCGATGATCTCTGCGTGATAGCGGAGATGCGCGGTAGATGCCACGCGTTTCGTCAAATCCGCTATATAAACCGCGCCGCCGGCACGCTCCAAAGTGCCTAAACTGCGCATCTTCTCACCCACGGAAAGCAGATCGATCGGCTGATCTTTGGACGCTAATTCACGAATTGCTTCGTAAATCATGCGATTCTGATCCTTATAGAACACCTCCGGGCGCAACAAATCCGCTACGGTTCCGTAAGCTTCTTTCTCGATCATCAATGCGCCGAGCACGGAGTCTTCCAACTCTTGTGCCTGAGGGGGCAGTTTGCCCATCTCGTTGGCGCCCACTTTGATGATCGTCGGTTGAGCGGTACGTTTGGTATTTTTACTTGATCCTGCCATATTCGGTTAATAAGTTGTGCGCAGCGATGAAACTGCTTATTTCGTTGTTCAGCACTTGTCGTTCGGCTACGGTAATATGATTTTCCATTCGCTCGTTTTTGTAGAAGCCGTCCAACAGCGCTTGATTGATTGTTTCGTACATCCAGTATTTGGCTTGTTCCGTGCGGTGAGCGTCAAAATAGCCGTTTGCTTTGGTGAAACGGATGTATTCTTCTATATTTTCCCATACATCCATTACGCCGGTATAATCGATGGACGAGCAACAGATGGCTTCCGGTTTCCACCCTGACTCGGAGGGCGGAAAGAGCGCGAGCGCATTTTTGAAACTCACGCGCGCGGCGCGCGCACGCTCCATATTATTACCGTCGCATTTGTTGATGGCAATGCCGTCAGCCATCTCCATGATACCGCGTTTGATACCTTGTAACTCATCGCCGGTTCCCGTCACTTGCAGTAACAGAAAATAATCCACCATCGAGTGAGCCGCTGTCTCCGATTGTCCCACACCCACAGTCTCCAGGAGAATGGTGTCAAAGCCTGCCGCCTCACAAAGCACAATTGTCTCGCGGGTCTTACGGGCTACGCCGCCTAAGGAACCTGCGGACGGACTCGGGCGGATGAACGCGTTGGATTTAACGGACAACTCGTTCATACGGGTCTTGTCACCCAGAATCGAACCTTTGCTGCGTTCGCTCGATGGGTCTATCGCCAATACCGCTAATTTCTTGCCTTTGTCGCATAGTTTGCTGCCTAAAGCCTCTATAAAAGTGGATTTGCCGGCTCCCGGAACACCGGTTATGCCGACGCGGATCGAATTGCCGGCATATGGCAGGCACAACTCGATCACTTTCTGGGCGATCTCTTGATCCGCCAACAGATTGCTTTCTACCAGCGTCACGGCCTGACTCAATATCGTCATGTCCCCGCAACGGATTCCCTCGAAATACGCTTCGGGGCTCAGCACGATCTTCTTCCGGCGGAAAGTGGCATAAGGATTGACGGAAGGCAGGTTTTCTACACCTGCATTCACCGTCAGTCCTTTATATTCCTCGCTATTTTCAGGATGCTCTATCATTCAATAACAAAGTTGACTTTTACGCGTTTTACCGGGTTTGCGTAGTCGTTGCTGATGATCACTACCTCGCGGCTGTATGTGCCCGGTTGCAGATTTTTGGTGTTGATCTCGATGGCTACGTTGCCTTTTTTGCCGGATTTGATGGCTTTCGGCTGTTTTACGTTCAGCGCTTTGTCGGTCGAGTAAGCACGGCGTACTTCCAATGCGTTCTCACCGGCGTTCTTTACCGGAAGCACGCATTTGAGATTCTTGCCCGCTGCTACTTTGCCGGCCTCGATTTCGCCTGCTACTTCGATAATCGGAGCTGCTTGTTTCTCCTCAACGCTCATTTGGCTGAAATCTTCCACGATCTCGGCTTTGATGGTCAGTTGATAAGCCTCGCTCAGCTCTTTCTTGCCGTCCACAATGACATAGGCATATGCCTCTACCGGTCCGTACAACTTGGTGTTGCGGGTGTCGATTGCGAATACAAATTTGCCGGTCTCGTTCGGTTTGACGGTTGCCAAAGTCGTCTGGCTTACCAGGAATGCATCCTGACTGTTAGTAGCCAGATCAACGCTGTGCTCGGCTTGAGTGAGGTTAGCATACTCCAGTTCGCCGTTCATGGTCTCGCCTTTCTTGATAGTGCCCAGATTCAGCGTTTTGCTCTTCATGCTCAGTTCGCCGACAGCTACGGTATATACGTTCACCGGTTTGGCCGGCTTCGGAATCACTTCACCTTTGATATATACGCGCTTGGTGGCCTCGGTAGCATTGGAGGTGATGGTCACGGTCTTTTGGAAACGACCCGGACGGCCGTTCGGGTTATAAGTAACGGTAATACTGCCGGTTTGTCCCGGTTCTACCGGCTCTTTGGTCCAAGTCGGAGTGGTACAACCGCAGCTCGCGCGTACGTTGCTCAATACCAGCGGGGACATGCCTTCGTTCTTGAAGTTGAACACTACTGATACACGACCGTTCTCTTCATGAATCTTACCGAAATCGTGTTCGGTCTTCTCAAACGTGATTACTGGGTCTTGTGCCATCATGGCTACTGCTACGAGAGCCATGCAGAGAGTGCTAAAAATCTTTTTCATAATAAATCTATTAATTTTCAATTAGTTATCGTTAACTACTCGTTTAACTTCTTTTATGTCTTCTATTTTGCGGATTGCCTTCAGCAGGTCGTCCAACTCGCTGCGGTCATAGACGTATATTTCCATAGTGCCTTTGAAGATTCCGTCTTCGCTCGTCACGTGTACCGTGCGCATGTTGATATGGAAGTCGGTGGTGATTGTCTGCAGCACTTGGATGAACACACCGAATTTGTCTATTCCCTTGAACTCGATGGTTTCCACGAACGATTGCACACGATGCGTGTTCCAGGTCGCGGAATAGATCCGTTTGCCGAAACTGGTCTTCAGCAGGTTCGCTTCCGGGCAATCGATCTTATGGATATACATTTTTCCGTCGCTGTCCAGGTAACCTAATACCTCGTCGCCCGGAATAGGATGACAACAGTTACTCAAAATATATTGTTTTCCTAAGTTTTCATCGGTCAGAACAATCGCGTGAGGCTCTTTTTTCTTCGGTTTGTCCGCCGGTTTGTTCTCCGTAGCTGGTGTCTCTTGTTCTTTGGGCAGCGTCACAGGCTCTTCCTGTTTAGTCATTCGACCGATGAACGGGATATACGATCTCCAACCGCGTTTGGGGAAGACAATCTCGTTGATGTTGTCTAACCGGATCGTGCCTTGACCGACTTGCAAGTACAGTTCGGTCGGTTGCGTCATGCCGTAATAACTCAACAATCGTGCCAAAACCATGTCGTGGTTCGTGGACAACTTGTTATCCATGGCAATCGCATCTTCCACCAACTGCTCGCCGTGCTTCATATAACGGCGTTCTTCGCGGCGGAAATACTGGTTGAGCACATTCTTGGCTTTGGCGGTGGTCACTATGTCTAACCATTCCTGCTGCGGATGTTGGCTCGTGGAGGTGAGGATCTCGATCTGGTCGCCGCCTTTGAGCTTATAGGACAGCGGTACAAGGCTGTGGTTCACTTTGGCGCCGATACAATGTTCGCCTAATTCCGAGTGAAGCAGGAATGCAAAGTCCAATGCCGTTGATCCTAATGGCATCGTCTTGATCTCGCCGGAAGGAGTGAATACAAACACTTCCTGTGCAAACAGGTTCAACTTGAATGTACCCAAGAACTCCATGGCGTCTTTCTCCGGGTGCGCTAAGATCTCTTTGATCTCGCGTATCCATTTGTCCAACTCGCTGTCGTCGGACTCGCCTGTCTTGTATTTCCAGTGTGCGGCATAGCCTCGTTCCGCTATTTCGTTCATGCGGTCCGTGCGGATCTGAACTTCTATCCATTCGCCGTTGGCGCCCATGACCGTCACATGAAGTGCTTCATAGCCGTTTGCTTTCGGCGTCGAAATCCAGTCCCGGATTCGCTCCGGATGAGGACGGTAAAGCTCCGTGATCGCGGAATAAATCATCCAGCACTGGTCTTTCTCGCTCATCGATTCATTGGGAGTGAAGATGATCCGGACAGCCAGTAAATCATATACGTCCTCAAACGCACACTGTTGGCGGACCATTTTCTTCCAGATCGAATAGACCGACTTGATACGCGCTTTGAGCACAAAATTATAGCCCATACTCGTCAAACGCTCGCGGATAGGAGCCGCAAACTGCTCGTAGGTCTCCATTTGGCTCGCTTTCACTTTCTCCAACTTGTCGTGTATCTCCTGCCATGTCTCCGGATGTTCGTAGTGGAAACTCAGATCCTCCAATTCCGTTTTGATGGGGAACAAACCCAAACGGTGGGCAAGCGGCGCATAGATGTATTGCGTCTCGCCGGCGATTTTGTATTGTTTGTCTTTCGGCTGAGCGCCTAACGTGCGCATGTTGTGAAGACGGTCCGCAATTTTGATCAGTACTACGCGGATATCGTCGCTGATGGTCAAAAGCAATTTGCGGAAGTTCTCCGCCTGTTCCGAAGCCTGACTGCCGAACACTCCGCCGCTGATTTTGGTCAGACCGCTAACGATCTGCGCGATCTTGTCGCCGAACAAACCCGCTATGTCCTCCACCGTGTAATCGGTGTCTTCTACTACGTCGTGCAGCAGGGCGGAGCAGATACTGGTACTACCTAAACCTATTTCGCGCACGCAGATACGGGCAACCGCCAACGGGTGCATGATATAAGGCTCGCCGCTCAAACGACGTACACCATAGTGAGCCTTGTAGGCAAAATTGAACGCATGAGTTATCAATTCCGTCTTTTGACGGTGGGGAGTTTGGGCATAATCCGCTAACAACGCTTCAAACTCGCGCTGGATCATCAAATCCTCTTCCGGTGTAAATTCACTCTTTTGCATAGTAAAGCCAAAATGACGCGCAAAATTACAAAAAATATTTCATATACGCAAGTGCGCACGCATAAAAAATGAAAAAAATGCAAAAAATGCACTTTTTTTTACTTCTTTATACAGAATATTTTCTACTTCCGAAATTTTTTTGTACCTTTGCAAAAGATTAAAATGCCCGAGTATGCGTAAAAATCATTTTTTTCTTATCATAGCGCTTGGTTTGCTTCCGATGGTGGCAAACGCATATACGGTTGTCCTTGATGCAGGACATGGTGGTAAAGATCCAGGAGCGGTGGGTAAGTTTGCCAAGGAAAAGGACTTGAACCTCTCGCTCGCGCTCGAAGTGGGAAAACAGATGAAAGAGCAGTTCCCGGATGTCAAAGTCGTGTACACACGTTCGACAGATGTGTTCATCCCTTTGCAGGAACGAGCCAATATCGCCAATAAAAGTAACGCGGATCTTTTCATCTCTATCCACACCAATTCCGCGGAAAAGAAAGATCCTTGCGGAGTAGAGACCTTCATCCTCGGAACCGACAAAATGGAGGCGAACTTGGATGTCGCTATGCGGGAGAACGCCGTTATGAAACTGGAATCCGACTACAAGACCACATACCAGGGTTTTGACCCCAATTCCATTGATTCGTATATCATGTTCGAACTCATGCAGAATAACTACATGGATCAGTCCTTGCAGTTTGCTACTCAGGTCCAAAACCACTTTGTGGGACATCTCAACCGCTCCGACAGAGGCGTTCGTCAGGCGGCGTTCTGGGTGCTTCTCAAAACGGCATGCCCCTCAATCCTCTTCGAAATGGGCTTCGTCTCTAATCCCGCAGAGGAGAAATACCTCAGTTCCGACACCGCCATGACACAAATGGCGGACGCGCTGGTCAAAGCCTTTGCTGCATATACCCATCGTCAGGCCGCCAAATCCGAGGTCCTCATCATAGAATCTACTAAAACTCAGCTTTCAGAATCGACATCAACACGTAAACGAGACGTAAACGAGACGATAACGACACGTAAACGAGACGTAAACGAATCGGACTCGTCTGCTACCTTTACCGTACTTAAAGCGGACACTGTACAGATGAAAAAAGTGGAGACGAAGGAAAAAACTAAGTATTACGCTGTGCAGATTTGTGCTTCCAAGGCGCCCTTGGAGAAGAATGACCCGAAACTGAAAGGAACGGAGTGCGAATATCTGCAACTCGGCGAATGGTATAAGTATTATACCGCCGCCAATACGGACCGGAAAAAAGCAGAGGAAGCGCAAAAGAAACTCAAAGCCGCTTTCCCGGATTGTTGGATCATAACATTTGAGAAATAACCATTTAAGTTTTATATAAAAAAACATTTTAGCTTTATATTAAAATATGAAATACGCACGTGAGATCAAAGTCGGCGTTCTGGCCGCAGTCTGTTTGTTTTTGCTCTTCTTTGGCTTGAATTTCCTCAAAGGAGTGAATATCTTCTCGCCGACCAACAGTTACCATGGTGTTTTCTATAACCTCCACGGTCTCGAGGAGCAAGCGGCGGTGTATATCCGCGGACACCGGGTCGGACAAGTGGACGTTATTCATTATGACTTTACTGCCGATAGTGCTTTTACTGTGGACTTGTCAATTCGCAAAGACATCGCTTTGCCCCAAGGAACAGCGATGGCACTCGTCTCGGACGGTCTTCTGGGAGGAATGGCGGTTGAATTGCAGTTCCCCGAGAACACGAACAATGCGGACTTGGCAACGGTAGAGAAGGGGGCTTATCTGCCTACAATGTATGTACCGGGTATTATGGAATCGCTCAAAGGCGATCTCATGGCGCATATCGATCAGGCGATCCTGAGTGTGGACTCCTTGGTAGCATCGCTCCAGAATCAAGTGAACGGCGGACATATTAAGAGTTCCTTAGTGAACGTAGATCGTATCACCAGCGACCTTACAACCGTTTCTTCCGACCTCAAACATGTGATGAAAAACCAAGTGCCGAGAATTGTTAATAACGCGGACACGACATTGGCTAATTTGAATGCCGTTGTAGCGGATATCAAGTCTGCCGATTTGGCATCTACTGTAGCGCGTGTGGACACCGCTGTCGAGAACGTCAATTCCCTTGTTACAGAAGTGCGGAAGCCTATTGCGCCGCTTATGCAACACATAGATGCTACGGTCGTTTCTGCCGACTCCTTATTGGTCGATCTGAAGGCGCATCCGAAGCGTTATGTTCACTTCAGCTTATTCGGAAAAAAAGATAAATAAAGCCTGTTGATAACCTACCAAATTGAACATAGGATAATTTGTACTTTTTCTAAATTGAAACAATCTTCTACCCTGCGTAAAGCCCCAAAAACTTTGGCTTTACGCACTTTTTTTGAAAAAAATGAGCTACCTCTTGCATATGTCAAACCCGCTGAAAATCAAGGGTTTAGAACTCGACAAAGTGCATAAGTGCTTGTAAATCAATGTTTTATTTCTAAAGTGCTGAAATTACGTGGTTTACAAAAGTCTGTGAAATCTGCCTTTCTTCCAATATTTGCATATGTCAAAAAAAAGCAGTACCTTTGCACTCGTTTTCGCCTAAAATGGATGTCAAACATGCTTATAAAACTCCATGTTGATAACTCGCGAAACAATATACACCTTATTATATAATAGAATTAAAAAATGCAAACATTACAACAACAATGGGCACAGTGTCAGACCATCTTGGCTGATAACTTGACGACCAGCGCTTACCAGACGTGGTTCGCGCCTATTGTACCGTTGCAGTTTGCGCAAGGTGTTCTGACGCTGCAAGTCAAATCGCAGTTCGTGGCGGAGTATATTGAGGAAAACTATATTCCTTTGCTCTCTGCCGCTATCTTCCGTGTGTTCGGACAAGGTACCAAACTGGAGTACCGCGTGCTGATAGATGCTACTTCCGGAGCGGGAACGATGCTTCCTTCTGCGGGAGCTCCTTCAAAAAGCCAGATGTTGCCTAATATGCCGCAACCGGCTTCTGCGAACAACTTTGATACACAGCTCAATACCTTTTATACCTTTGATTCGTTCGTCGCAGGAGAACCGAATAAACTGGCGCGTAACGCCGGTATGAGTATTGTGCAGAATCCCGGTAGAACCGCTTTCAACCCATTGTTCATCTATGGAGGAAGTGGAGTCGGAAAGACGCACTTGGCAAATGCCATCGGAAACCAGGTCTTGGCGCTCAATCCGTACGCACGCGTGTTGTACGTGAGTGCCAACACCTTCAAACTCCAATACCAGGATGCAGCGAAAGCGAACAGAATACCGGATTTCCTGAATTTCTATCAGGCGGTAGATGTGCTGATTGTCGATGATATTCAGTATTTTGCAGGCTTAAAAGGTACACAGGACACTTTCTTCCACATCTTCAATTATTTGCAGCAGTCTCGCAAGCAGTTGATATTGACTTCCGATCGTCCTCCTATCGAGTTGAAAGACATAGAGGAGCGCCTCCTTACCCGTTTCAAATGGGGCTTGGCGGCGGAAATAACACGGCCGGATTATCAACTGAGAAGGAATATTCTGCTCAGCAAAATGCATAGAGACGGTATTACGCTTTCGGACGATGTAATCGATTTCATTGCGCAGAACGTGCGTGAATCCGTTCGTGACCTCGAAGGTATATTAGCCTCTCTCCTTGCGCACTCTACGCTTACTGACAAAGAGATTGATGTTCAATTGGCGGAGCAGATCATCAGCCGTATTGTGGCTATTCAGCCGCGCCAGACTACGATTCCGGACATTATTGCTACTGTAGCAGAATATTTCAATGTCCCCCCGAAATCGATTGTTGCGCAAAATCGCTCGAAGGACATCAGTCAGGCGCGGCATGTGGCGCTCTATTTGAGCAAAGAGCTGACCAACTGCTCGCTCAACGAAATAGGCTTCAAGATGGGAAGACGCACACACGCAACGGTACTTCATTCAATCAGTCTGGTCAAATCACAATTGGAGTTCGATCCCGTTCTGCGCCAGCGCGTAGCACAACTCCAAGCTGCTTTAACAGCATAACAACTAAAGGGTTAAAAAAGCAAAAATGGCACTCTTTCGGGTGCCATTTTTGATGATTGCCTTTCGTGCTTCAAGCACGGTTCGTTATGGGCCTATGATGTTTACATCATTCCTCCCATACCGCCAGCGGGCATTGCAGGAGCCGGATGCTCTTCCGGGTGATCTACAATCACGCATTCTGTGGTGAGGAACATTCCTGCTACCGAAGCAGCGTTCTCCAATGCCACACGGGTAACTTTGGCCGGATCAATGACACCTGCTTCGAACAGGTTCTCATACTGATCCTTGCGTGCGTTGTAACCGAAATCAGCTTTGCCGGAGCGCACTTTATCTACTACAACTGCGCCTTCTTTGCCGGCGTTTGCTACGATCTGACGCAACGGCTCTTCAATTGCACGGCGTACGATCTCAATACCGGTTTGCTCATCCTCGTTCTCGCCTTTGAGACCTTCCAGAGCTGCTTGCGCACGGATGTACATCACACCGCCGCCGGGAACAACTCCTTCTTCGATCGCTGCACGAGTTGCGCTCAACGCATCGTCCACACGGTCTTTCTTCTCTTTCATCTCTACCTCCGAAGCGGCTCCGACGTTGAGTTGTGCAACACCGCCGGCGAGTTTAGCCAGACGCTCTTGCAGTTTCTCTTTGTCATATGTGCTCTTGGTAGCCACGATCTGCGCTTTGATCTGCGCTACGCGGTTCGCGATAGCCTCTTTGTTGCCGGCGCCGTTAACGATGGTTGTATTGTCTTTGGTTACGGTAATGGTCTCAGCCGTTCCTAACATCTCAATGGTAGCTTGCTCCAACTTGATACCTTTCTCCTCGCTGATAACCGTTCCGCCGGTGAGGATCGCAATGTCTTCCAACATCTCTTTGCGGCGATCGCCAAAGCCCGGAGCTTTTACTGCACATATCTTCAGTTGTGCGCGAAGACGGTTAACAACAAGTGCTGTCAATGCTTCGCTATCTACATCCTCTGCAATAATCAGTAACGGACGGCCGCTTTGTACGGCAGGCTCCAATACAGGAAGAAGCTCTTTGAGGTTCGAAATCTTCTTGTCGTAGATCAGGATATACGGCTTATCCATCTCAACTTGCATCGTCTCGGTGTTCGTAACGAAATACGGACTGATGTAGCCGCGGTCGAACTGCATACCTTGTACAACGTCGATGGTGGTGTCCATACCTTTTGCTTCGCCGATGGTGATCACGCCGTCTTTCGAAACTTTGCGCATTGCGTCAGCAATCAGTTTGCCGATTTCGGCATCGTTGTTGGCGGAAACGGTAGCTACTTGCTCGATTTTGTCGAAGTCGTTACCCACTACAACGGCATTCTTCTTGATCTCCTCAACAACTGCAGCAACAGCTTTGTCAATACCGCGTTTGAGGTCAAGCGGGTTTGCACCTGCCGTAACGTTCTTCAAACCAACGCCCACGATGGCTTGTGCAAGTACCGTTGCTGTGGTGGTACCGTCACCTGCCTGATCGCCGGTTTTGGATGCTACTTCTTTCACTAACTGTGCACCGAGGTTTTCTGCCGGATCTTTCAGCTCAACCTCTTTCGCTACGGTCACGCCGTCTTTGGTGATATGCGGAGCACCGTATTTCTTGTCGATGATGACATTGCGTCCTTTCGGGCCAAGTGTCACTTTTACTGCGTCTGCCAATTGGTCAACGCCACGTTTCAGCGCCTCGCGCGCCTCTACATTATAGGTAATGTCTTTTGCCATAACAATTTAACGATTTAACGATTTAACAATTTAACAAACCACAGCGAGCACGTCGCTCTGACGCATGATCAGGTATTTCTCACCGTCTAACTCCAACTCTGTTCCGGCATATTTGCCGTAGAGCACCTGGTCTCCGGCTTTGAGAACCATCTCTTCGTCTTTTGTTCCTTTACCCACAGCGAGTACTTCACCGCGCAGGGGTTTCTCTTTGGCGCTATCAGGAATAATAATACCGCCGATTGTTTTTTCTTCTGCAGCTGCGGGCTTGATCAGCACGCGGTCTGCTAATGGTTGAATCTTGCTCATAATATATGTGTTTTAAATATAAAATACCTTATTTTTTATCACGGAATACAATATTTATGTGTGTCACATCTCGAAATACCCGCGAAATACCCGCGAAAGACCCACGAAAAACTTCCGTTCCGCTAAATGAGTATCAAACGCTATGCCAAACGGAGTGTGTCTGCCAAAATGGCAGTTTACCAGAAGCGTTTGGCGTCCGCGCTGTATTCGTAGCCTGCGTTATGCAGGTTTTGGCAGAGTTCGTCCAAATTGATGTCCAAATCGTCACAGAGTTCTTCCAACGAAGCATACTCATCGCGCAATTTCATGTTCACGAAACTGACTAACATGTCCGGGTTTGTAGGGATATTCATATTCTTTCTATTGAGTTTAGAGGGTTAAATTCTTCGAAATTTGCTGCAAAGGTACAAAAATATTTGCAAATATCAAAATTTTTTAGTACCTTTGCGCAGAATTATGGAAGAGAAACAAAATATTGGCGGTTTATTTGACCGAATAGCTAAGACGTACGACGGGCTGAATCATGGTCTGTCGCTTAATATTGACCGTTTATGGCGACGAAAGACGGTCGCGAAAATGCAGTCTGCGGAGCATGTGTTGGATGTGGCAATCGGAACAGCTGATTTGACCATCGAAATGCTTCGGCAGGGTAAGGCTGTACGTGTGACAGGTCTTGATTTGTCGAAAGAAATGATGGCAATAGGGGAGCAGAAAGTGGAACAGTTAAAACAGAAAGGCACGTTGGACAAGAACTCCGAAGTCACGTTTGTCTATGGCAACGCGCAGCAAATGCCTTTTGCGGATGAGACGTTTGGAGCGGTAACATGTGCTTTCGGTTGCCGTAATTTCAGCGATTTGGATGCAGGGCTGAAAGAGATGTTCCGTGTGCTGCGTCCCGGTGGGCAAGTGACCATTTTGGAGTTTTCTTATCCGAAGAATCCGGTAATACGCGCGCTGTATGATTTCTATTTCACGCATCTGTTACCGTTCATCGGTCGGCTTGTCAGCCGTGACAAAACGGCTTACACGTATCTCAATCGCAGTGTGAAAGGTTTCGTCTGGGGTGAAGCGTTTGTTCAACATCTGAAAGATGCCGGTTTCATTCAGGAGCATTTCGAACCTCTGACATTCGGCATAGCAACCATCTATACTGCACAAAAAATAACGGCGTAAACGAAATATGTTACGCCGTTTTTATTCAATTAGTTTTATTGGAATCGATAAGAAACTGCGAATCCGAATTGAAACCATCCATCATCCCATCGCATATGCGGTTCTCCATTCGCATCGCTCCATTTACCTTGTCCTGCTCCGCGGCCGATGGTTGCATGTTCCGTGTTTTGACTTGGTGCCATGGGATAACAATCCAAATTCATGTAATAAGTATCCACAAAGCCCTCATGCAGCATCAATTCTGCACTCATGAGCCAAGACCCTCCCAGTGGCCAACTACACCCGATACCCACTATGGCCATCGGTAAAAAACCGAAGGTGTTACCTGTAATCTGAGTCAGAACACGCTGATTCTCCACACGCTTGAAGAAAGCATAATCGTATTCAATGATGCCGGCAGTGAAAGAAACACCGCCATAAATATACAATCCGACTCCTAAAAACGCAAGCGGGTAAAATTCCACACCAATTGAGGGTTCAATGAAATAGTTTTTGAAGATACGATAATCGTCCCGGTTCAGATTCGTTTTAATTTTTTCTTTGTTGTTACCTTGCATGATTCCTCCTTGCAAGCCAAATCGCAGATTCAAACACCCTGTGGCCGGCAAGCCCAAGGTATAGTAAACAGAGGCGCATCCTCCGATATTATTTTTGTTAAAACCACCATTGAAAGGGAGACCTGTATTATCAGCATCTCCATAATAATATGCTACATTTCCTCCAAACGTTATTCCACTGGCAATATAATTATTGGTTCCATATAAACCAGTACGGGAATTTCGAATTCCCCCTCGGCGTGAACTAACGCGCTGACCATATGCTGTCGAAGAGAATAGCACAAATATCCCTATAAGACAAATCGATACAAAAGACCTAAATCTCATAATTTTGTGTGTTTATTAACCTTTCGGACTACAAAATTACAACATTTTTTTGACATGTGCAAATATTATTGAATTTTTTTACAAAAAAAATAATATTGGTAAATGAATAGTAAAAAAATGTTTGCTTTTTTAAATACTACAAAAAAAAGGAACGTCCTTGCGTTCCTTTTTCAGTAGTGCTACCCGGACTCGAGAATTGCTCATCGGAGCAATAATCGACAGAACGAAGTGGCGGAGAACCCCCGGTTACGAGCCGGTTGTAGCACAAAAAAGGAACGTCCTTGCGTTCCTTTTTTCAGTAGTGCTACCCGGACTCGAACCGGGGTTTACGGCGTGAGAGGCCGTTGTCCTAGGCCACTAGACGATAGCACCAAGGGGTTAATTTCAAAACCGAGTGCAAAGGTACTGCTTTTTTTTGACATGACCAAATATTTTTGAAAAAAAATTCATTTTTATTGCATTTTTTTGCATTTTTATGTAAAAAACAGGCTTTTTTACCTCCTTTTTGACAAATTTTCGCGCGCGCACTTGCGTATGTCAATTTTTTTTTGTAACTTTGCGCCCAAAATAATATGAATATCATGAATGCGAATTTCGGATTTGTGCGTGTAGCGGCCGCAGTGCCGACCATGCGCGTTGCAGACTGCCGCTACAATGCGGAGCAAATTAAGTTGCAAATCGACGAAGCGATAGCTGAAGGCGTCGAGGTAATCTGTTTCCCTGAGTTGAGCATAACCGGCTATTCGTGTGCCGATTTGTTCTTTACGCAAGCGCTCCAACAGAGTTCGATGCGTGAGTTGGAATCAATATGCGATTACACGCGCGGCAAAGCAATCATTGTGTTGGTCGGCGCACCGCTGCAAGTGGATAACGACCTGTTCAACTGCGCGTTTGTGATGACAGACGGCGAAGTGATGGGTGTTGTACCTAAAGTCAACCTGCCGAACACCGGTGAGTTCTACGAGAAACGGTGGTTTACTTCCGGACGTGCAGCGCGCGAATATACGCCCGGAGGCATCGCGCCGCGTATCCCGAAAATAGAAATATGGAGTGGAGAAGTGCCGTTTGGAACGGATCTGCTGTTCTGCACACGCACTTATACCTTTGGTATAGAGATTTGCGAGGATCTTTGGTCACCGCTGCCTCCTTCTACGCAATTAGCTATTCAAGGCGCAGAACTGATCTTCAACCTCTCCTCGTCCAACTGCGTGATCGGCAAGCACATCTTCCGCAAGCAGATGATCAAGCAGCAGTCGGCGCGTGTCCATTGCGGCTATGTCTATACCTCTTCAGGCGTCGGTGAATCCACAACGGATGTGGTATTCTCCGGTAGTACCTATATCGCGGAGAACGGTGATATACTGACCATGGGCGAACGATTCCAACGTGAAAATTCGATGATCATTCAAGAGATTGATATTGAGCGTTTGCGTACCGATAGACAGCGCAATACGAACTTCACGAAAGACAAAACAGGTCATTACCGCCATATTAACGTAGCGCCAATCGACCGGGAGGAAGATTGCACGGAGCCGATTCATCGTACTTTCTCGCCTTCGCCGTTCTTGCCCAAGAAAGGCAAAGAAGATCAGTATTGTATGGATGTGTTCTCTATCCAGACGAGCGCTCTTGCGAGACGTTGGGAGCATACACACACGGATACGCTCGTATTAGGTATCTCCGGCGGTTTGGATAGTACGCTTGCTTTGTTGGTTTGCGTGCAGACTGCTGATCTGTTGGGCTATGACCGCGAGCGTATAGTGGGTGTGACGATGCCGGGATTCGGAACCAGCGACCGTACGTACCAGAATGCGCTGAGTCTGATGAAAGAGTTAGGAATCACGCATCGGGAGATTTCTATTCGCGATGTAGCCACACAGCACTTGAGCGACATCGGACATGATATCAGCAGTCATGACGTGACGTACGAGAACGCGCAGGCGCGTATACGTACCTTAATATTAATGGATTTGGCTAACGAACTGAACGGTTTGGTGGTCGGAACCGGTGACTTGAGCGAATTGGCACTCGGATGGGCTACTTACAACGGCGACCAGATGTCTATGTACGGCATCAATGCCGGAATACCAAAGACGCTTGTCCGCTATCTGGTCAGCTATGCGGCGCAGAATCTGTATGGTGAACCTTTGCGGAGTATTCTGCTCGACATCGTTGACACACCGGTTTCACCGGAACTTCTGCCGACGGATGAGCATGGAGAGATCGCTCAAAAGACCGAGGACAAAGTGGGACCGTACGAGTTGCATGATTTCTTCTTATACTATTTTATGCGCTTCGGTTTCACACGCGAGAAGATCAAATACATGGCTGTCAGGGCGTTCGAAGATCTGTATGACGAAGAGACCATTGACAAATGGCTGAATGTATTCATGCGCCGTTTCTGCCAGCAGCAGTTCAAACGCAGTTGTATGCCCGATGGTCCGAAAGTTGTTTCCGTTTCACTCTCGCCGCGCGGCGACTGGAGAATGCCGAGCGACGCGTGCTGTATTTAAATGAGAAATTGTGAAAATGAAAAAATACGAAAATATTTCCCTTTTGCCGTATAACACCTTCGGCATAGATGTCAAAGCGCGGTTGTTCATCGAGTACTACTCGCTGGACGAGTTGCGGCAAGTACTGAAAGAGCATAAAGGCGAGCAGATCTTGCATATCGGGCAGGGTTCAAACCTGCTCTTTACCCGCGATTTCAACGGAATAATTCTCCATTCCGGCATGGCTCGTGCGCGTTTTATAGACGATGAAACGGTGGAGGCGCAGAACGGTTTGCGGCTCGATGATCTCATTGCCCAACTAACCGACATGGCGTACTGCGGCATGGAGAAACTGAGTCTCATTCCGGGCGAAGTGGGCGCTTCGGCAGTACAGAATGTCGGGGCGTATGGCGTCGAAGCCAAAGATGTGATCGAGCGCGTTTATACGATGGACGTGGAGACGCAGGAAGAACGGGTCTTTACCAACGAGGAGTGTAAGTTTGGTTATAGGGATAGTATTTTCAAACACGAACTGAAAGGTAAGTATATCGTCACGTCGGTGGTTTATAAGGTCAAACCCGGCGAAGCATCCAAGACCCGCGAAGAGATCATCCAGACGCGCATGGCGAAACTGCCGACAGTGGGCGAAGTGGGTTCCGCCGGTTCGTTCTTTATGAATCCGTTTGTGCCCGAAGAAAAAGCGAAAGCATTGTTGGAACTCTATCCCGACATGCCTCACTTTGAAGTGCAATCTTCAAATCCTCAAATCCTCAAATCCTCAAATCTTGTTAAGATCCCCGCTGCATGGCTAATCGAGCAATGCGGATGGAAAGGCAAAACGCTTGGCGGTGCGCAAGTGTGGCACAAACAGCCGCTGGTCATCGTCAATGCGAATAACGCTACGCCCGAAGACATCATCGCCCTTGCCGCACAAGTCAGCGCAAGCGTCAAAGAGAAATTCGGTATCGACATTCATCCCGAAGTGAATTATATATAATTTTTAAATCTTCAAATTTTCAAATCTTCAAATATATATGTCATCATTTATTGTTGAAGGCGGACATAAATTACATGGATCTATCACCCCGCAAGGCGCTAAGAATGAGGCGCTTCAAGTGCTCTGTGCTGTTCTGTTGACGAAGGAGACGGTCGTTATTGACAATCTCCCGAATATATTGGATGTAAACAATCTCATCGACCTGTTGGCATCTATTGGCGTGACGGTCGAGAAACTATCCAAAGGCAAGTTTGCTTTTACTGCGGCTAATCTCGACACAGCATACTTGCGGAGTGCGGATTTCCTCAAGAAATGCAATAAACTCCGCGGTTCGGTCATGCTCATCGGCCCGCTTTTGGCGCGTCTGGGCGAAGTAACGTACGCCAAGCCTGGTGGAGACAAAATAGGTCGTCGACGTCTCGATACGCATTTTCAAGGAATGGTGAACCTCGGTGCTACGTTTGAGTACGATCAAGACTTGCTCGCTTATCGTTTTGAGGGCAAGCACCTCAAAGGCGCGTATATGCTCTTGGACGAGGCGTCTGTCACCGGAACAGCGAACATCATTATGGCGTCTGTCCTTGCCGAAGGAACCACTACGATCTACAATGCAGCCTGCGAACCGTACGTGCAGCAACTTTGCCGTCTCCTCAATAACATGGGCGCGAAGATCAGCGGAGTTGGCTCGAACTTGTTGACCATTGAAGGTGTAAAATCGCTTCACGGCGCACAGCATAAACTTCTGCCGGATATGATCGAAGTCGGTTCATTTATCGGCATGGCAGCTATCACCGGTTCTGAACTGCGTATTAAAGAGGCTGGTATTCGTGACCTTGGAATCATTCCCGATGCGTTCCGTCGTTTAGGAATTCGCATTGAGGAAGAAGGAGACGATCTCGTTATTCCGGCGCAGGAACACTATCAGATTGAATCGTTCCTCGATGGCTCTATTCTTACGGTAGCTGATGCCCCGTGGCCGGGTCTGACGCCGGACTTGCTTTCGGTTCTTTTGGTGGTAGCCACACAGGCAAAAGGCTCTGTGCTCATCCACCAGAAGATGTTCGAATCCCGTCTTTTCTTTGTAGATAAACTGATTGATATGGGCGCGCAGATCATCCTCTGTGATCCTCACCGTGCAGTTGTAGTCGGTCACGATCATACCCGCCAACTCAAACGCAATAACATGACTTCTCCTGACATCCGTGCAGGTATAGCCATGCTCATTGCCGCCATGTCTGCTGAAGGTACATCCCGTATTGACCACATCGACCAGATCGACCGTGGATACGAAGACATCGAGTCCCGCCTCAACGCCCTCGGTGCATGCATAAGGAGAGAAGAATGAGAGCGTTTATAGAAAAAAATCAGCAAATACTACTTTTTTTAGTGGTGGTATTATGCTTAACAGCTAAGTGCTCGATTTGGCATATGCAGTTCTTCTGGGACAAAATGATCCCTGTATTCGGCTATATATGCTCGTCTTTGTTGTTAGCTTCCGGAATTCTGGTTTCCAAGCGTCGCCCATGGTGGATTCTTGTAGTGCTTATAGCCGCGAATATATGGCTTTTTGCTAATTTCTCCTATGAGCGTGCATGGGGAAAAATGCTCTCAATGGACATGGTCCGAATGGCTGGCAATCTGCATGGATTTGAAGATAGTGTGCTGCTGTATTTTAATCCGGATATGCTCTATTGGCTGGTAGTGCCGGATGTAATATGTATAGCCGGTATTGCGTTATGGAAAACGCAGGAGCAGCGGCTTTGGAAGAGTTTCGGAATAGTGCTCGGGTTGTATCTGTTATGCATACCTATTCAGCAGATTTACTATTTTAATAAGACTTATGAGCGTCGTGTCGGGTATAACAATAATGTGGGATTTGCGCACTGGTGGCATATTTATGAACCTTTGTTCAGCCCGAATATCTGGCCCCGCGAGGCGGCATATGATGCCTTTATGTTCCAAGTTCCCCAAGACTGGGAGCGGCCTTTCGTAAGGCAATTTGGTATTATCCGTTTCGGACCGGCGATCATGGCTTTTGATAAGCGGTATAGTGAGTTGGAACAAACCGTAATGGGTGAATCTGTCGAACTGACACCGGAGCAACAGGAACTAATGACCAAGTTGACCAATCCTCCAACGGATTTTACGCCGCAACGCAGTCTTGTGCTTGTTTTGGTAGAGAGCCTTGAGAGTTGGGCGGTTGATTATCCGCTCGGCGATACATATGTGATGCCGTATTTGCATAGCTTCATTCATTCTCATGATACCTATTATTCGTCGCAAACCTACTCACAGGTTGCTTATGGCGGTTCCAGCGATGGACAAATGATGGCGATAACAGGATTGTTGCCGGTTAGAAAAGGTGTTTCTGTTGCCCTTTATGGTGACCAGCCTTTCCCTAATTATGCGCACTATTTCCCGCATTCTATGACGCTTAATCCTTCTCCCGGCGTGTGGAAACAGCCGATTGTTAATCCCAATTATGGTATTCAGATCTTGGAGGAGAGTGATTCGATACGCGATGATGCAGGTATCTTTAAGCGCTTGAATACGGTTGATTTCTCGGAACCGACTTTTGTGTTGGCTATCACCGTTTCTTCACATGTCCCTTATGCGAAGGCAAATGAGATAGAACTGCCGTTGGATGACGATATGCCTGAAACGATGGCTAAATATCTGAAGTGTCTCCATTACATGGATGAACATTTAGGAACATTCCTCAAACGCTTAGACTCAGACCCGGCACTTCAAAATACGGATGTCGTCATCACCGGTGACCACACCATCTTCTATTCTCAGGATTGGCAGGCGATGAAAGATTATGCCGCTTCCAAAGGAATAACTTGTCTGGGGAATGGCGCAAATACAACAGCGCTGATGATGTATTCCCCGACTTTTACAACCTCCATGCATTCCGGCGATGCCACTTTCCAGATGGATATATATCCTTCTGTATTGCATATGATCGGGTGTGAAGAGCCTGAATGGCGAGGTGTCGGTTTGGACCTTTTAGGAACACAGCCGCGTTTGTTGGACATGAACCAGGCAACAGAACTGAGTGATAAACTGATTCGTGGCAGGTATTTCACCCCAAGTACTGCTAAATGAATATATACACTATGAACGAGAAACCCATTGAAAATAGAGGCGAAGTAATCATCTATCGTGCGGAAGACAACACGGTACAACTCGATGTGCGCATGGAGAACGAAACCGTGTGGCTGACGCAAAAGCAAATGGCAGATTTATTCGGAGTGAAAAAAGCAGCCATTTCGAAGCATGTGTCAAACATCTTTAGCCAAGGAGAATTAAGCCCTGACATGACAGTTTCCAAAATGGAAACAGTCGTAAATAGGGGATTCCGAGGAATGGTATTAGATACCGTAGATTATTACAACTTGGACATGATTCTTTCTATCGGCTACCGCGTTAATTCTAAGCGTGCTATAGCTTTCCGCCAGTGGTCATCGAAGATCCTCAAAGACTACCTTGTCAAAGGCTACGCCATCAACGAAAAGATTCGCCGTGAACAGTTGTCGGATTTGCGGCAGTTGGTTCAGACTGTGGGACGAACGGTGCAAAGCAAGGCTGTAGAGAGCGAGGATGAGACACAGGCTATTTTTGATGTGGTTTTGGATTACACGTACGCGCTGGACACGCTTGATAATTATGATTACGAGCGGCTGACCGTCAAAGAGACGACACCCGAAGAGCGATTCCATGCTACGTACGAGAATGCTATGCAGACAATTAGTGCGTTGCGTGAGAAATTCGGAGGAAGCACTTTGTTCGGCAATGAGAAAGACGATTCCTTCAAAAGCAGTATAGGTCAGATTTATCAGACCTTCGGAGGAAAGGACCTCTATCCGAGCGTGGAAGAGAAAGCGGCGATGTTGCTGTATTTGGTTACCAAGAACCACTCATTCTCTGACGGAAATAAACGTATAGCAGCAACGCTGTTCCTTTGGTTCCTGAACAACAACGGCATTCTCTACCGTGAAGATGGTACCAAGCGTCTGGCGGATAACACCCTTGTCGCCTTGACCCTCATGATTGCCGAGAGCCGCACAGAAGAAAAAGACACCATGGTAAAAGTGGTAGTAAATTTGATAAACCAGAAGAATTAAAGGAAATCTACGGTTAAATAGCGGGTAAACACGTAAACGACACGTAGTCGAGTCGTAATCGACACGTAATCGGATGCTGGTTTTTTCCTAATTGTAACGATAAATAATACTGAATTTATGGCGAAAGCTGAATTAGAAATATTATTGAACAAACTGCAAGGGCGCATTACGGGAAGTAGCAAATTTTACGCTACAAATCGTTATGGCAGAACGGTTATTAGTAATTATCCTTTGCATAAAAACCCTAAGGATCTCTCTGCTGTTCAGCGTGCTACTTTCTCTGCTTTCGGAGAATGTTCTAAACAGGCTAAAGCAGAGCTTTCAGATCCGGCGCGACACGACTATTGGCAAACACAATACGACCAATATAAACGCCTTGCAAACAAGAATCTAAACAAAGCCAATACGATTTTCTTTGGACCCGAGTCTCCGGCTGTAGTACAAAATAAATTCTACAAAACTCTCCGAGGCTTCGTAATAGCTCATTTTTCCATGCTAAGTTCCAAAAACGAAAATAATATAGTTGACGAATAATAAAGATAAATTATTACATATGAAAAGGGTATTAGGTATTTTATTGGCAATTTTGCCGATGATGGTGGCAGGACAGATGGTACAACCTGTTCACTGGAGTGGAGAAGATAGAGGGGATAGCGTGCGGATACGGGCGACCGTGGAAGAGGGATGGCATATGAGCATTCTCGAAATGGGAGAGTTCATGTTTACTCAGGAATACAAGGATTCCTTTGTGATGACTGTCGCTAAAACGGAAATGGCGCCTATTCGGTTTAACGCGTGCAACGATGTGATGTGTACGGCCCCGGAAGTGTGGAGTTATGAGGAGAAAACCCCTCTCCAGCCCTCCCCACAAGGGAGGGAGAATATTTCCGCGGGGGAAGATGGTTACACAGACTCAGTTTCTGGTAATAGGTCGCTGTGGTTGATTTTCCTGTTGGGATTGTTGGGAGGATTGTTGGCAATCTTCACGCCTTGCGTGTGGCCGATTATTCCGATGACGGTAAGTTTCTTCCTGAAGAAAGGCGGCGGACTGAAGGATGCCGTTCTTTATGGGCTGAGTATCGTGATCCTTTATGTGGGATTAGGACTGTTGGTGACGATTCTATTCGGCGCTTCGGCTCTGAACGAGATGAGTACCAACGCGGTAGTGAATATCGTGTTCTTCCTGATCTTGGTGATTTTTGCGCTCTCTTTCTTCGGATTGTTCGAGATCACTTTGCCGGATAGTTGGTCCACGGCATTGGACAGCAAAGCACGGAGTACGGGCGGTTTCCTTAGTATTCTGCTGATGGCGTTTACGTTAGTGATAGTATCGTTTTCGTGTACGGGACCTATTATCGGCACGCTGTTGGTAGAGGCGGCAGGCAAGTCATTGTTGGCTCCGGCTATAGGTATGTTGGGCTTTGCGATTGCGCTCGCTTTGCCTTTCTCGCTGTTTGCTATGTTCCCTCAGTGGCTCAAACAGGCTCCTAAGTCTGGCGACTGGATGACGAGTTTCAAAGTGGTGTTGGCGTTTTTGGAGTTGGCACTCTCGCTGAAGTTCCTAAGTGTGGCAGACATGGCGTACGGGTGGGGTATATTGCCGAGATGGCTGTTTATCGCCATATGGATTGTTTGCTTTGCGGGAATTGGAATCTATCTCTTATGGAATATACGGAACGTATCCACCACACGTAAGATCATTCGCACACTTGTGATCATTCCTTCTTTGGCTTTTGCGGGCTATTTAGTTCCGGGTTTATGGGGCGCGCCGGTAAAAGCAATCAGTGCTTTCGCTCCTCCGATGGAGATTGAAGGCCGTGTGGTGTTTAACGATTATGAAGAGGGAATGGCTTATGCACGACAGACGGGAAAGCCGATTATTCTCGATTTCACCGGCTATGGATGTGTTAATTGCCGGAAGATGGAAGCCTTTGTGTTGGCTAACGACAGCGTGAAGGAACGGTTAAAAAGTTACGTTTTCATCGAGCTTTTTGTGGATGACCGTTTGGATGCAGACAGCGACGGAGAGAGTGAAGGCACTGAAAATAGCCGAATTCAACGGGAACTTTACGGCTCCAATGCACAGCCGTACTTCGTGCAATTAGACGCGAAAGGCAATCAGGTTGCTGAACCGATGGCCTTTACAACGGATCCGAATGAGTTTATAGAATGGTTAAAATATTGATAATATGTAGCAAAATTTTGACAATAAATTTGCATATATGAAAAAAAAATAGTATCTTTGCACCGTTTTAATATATAAAGATATGAAAAAGACATTTTTAATGGCCATTATGGCAGTATTATTCGGTTTGAGTTCCTGCAATACGCGTGACCAACTCATCACATTTGCCCAACTGCCGGCAGCAGGTCAACAATTGGTACAAGCTAATTTTGACGTTGCCAATATCGCTTATGTGAAGCAGGATAGAGAGTGGTTTGACAAGGAATATGAGGTACGTTTTAACGACGGCTCCGAGTTGGATATGGAAGGCGACGGAAGCTTCAAGCATGTGGATTGCAAGTTTCAGGCCGTTCCGGACGCTTTGGTTCCCGAGATCGTTCGTCAGCAAGTAGCTGCTCAGTTCCCGCAAGCATTCATCGTAGAGTGGGGGAAAGACGATTGGGGATGGAAGGCTGAACTCAATAACAAGTTGGACCTCAAGTTCAACAGCAGTTTTGAATTTATCGGTATAGACGACTAACAGGATGATTGCGAAGAAAAATTATGAGACCAAGCGTCCGCCGGAGAAGGAAATGATCTTCGGTGTGCGCGCAGTTATGGAAGCCATCGACGCCGGCAAAGCGCTGGACAAAGTGCTTGTGCGCAGAGACATGTCTTCGGCTATCGGGCGTGAGTTGCTTATTAAGTTAGAAGGCACATCGACGCCGATCCAGCGTGTTCCATTAGAGAAACTCAACCAATTCACGGACAAGAACCACCAAGGCGTGATAGCTTTTCTTAGTCCGATCGAGTTCTATCCGCTGGAGAATATGGTGGCATCGTTGTTCGATGAGGGCAAAGTGCCTCTTCTGATGCTTCTGGACGGCGTGACGGATGTACGCAATTTCGGAGCTATCGCGCGTACTTGCGTGTGTGCGGGCGTACACGCATTAATAATAGGTTCGCGCGGGAGTGCCGCCATCAACGGCGATGCTGTCAAAGCGTCCGCCGGAGCGTTGCATTCATTGCCGATTTGTAAGGTAGAGAACCTGCAAAACGCGTTGCGTTACCTGCAAGAAAGTGGTTTGCGCATTGTTGCGGCTACGGAACATACCGACCGTAATTACACCGAAGTGGATATGACCGTTCCGACCTGTATCGTAATGGGCAGCGAGGAAAAAGGTATCTATGAGGAGAACCTCAAACTCTGTACAGACCAAGTGCGTCTGCCGATGACAGGCGTGATTGAATCGCTCAATGTCTCTGTTGCCGCCGGTGTTTTCATCTACGAGGCCGTTCGGCAGAGAGCACTGAACAACTGAAAATTATAAACTCTTAAAATTGAATATTATGGCAAAGTATGTTTGTGATGTCTGCGGGTACGAATATGACCCCAGCGTTGGTGATCCGGACAACGGCATCGCCGCAGGAACCGCATTTGAAGACCTTCCGGCAGAGTGGAGTTGTCCTCTCTGCGGAGTTGGCAAAGACCAGTTCACCAAGGAATAATGACCGTTTTATACGAAGACAATCATATTATTGCGGTCAATAAGACTTGCAACGAAATCGTACAAGGCGACAAGACAGGCGATACTCCGCTTTCGGAGACAGTAAAGGTCTATATCAAAGAGAAATACCATAAGCCCGGCGAAGTATTTTTAGGTGTAACACACCGATTAGACCGTCCGACAAGCGGAGTAGTGCTCTTTGCGCGCACGAGCAAGGCGCTCTCGCGTTTGAATGAGATGTTCAAGAGCCACGAGCAAATCCGCAAGACCTATTGGGCGATTGTGCAAGGTGCTCCTAAACAGGCGGAAGCACGTTTAGAGAATTGGCTTGTCCGCAATGAAGCGCAGAACAAGAGTTATATAGCCAAACCCGGCGCGAAAGAAGCCAAGTTGGCTGTGTTGAGTTATAAAACCCTGGTCAAAGGCGACCATTATACGCTCTTGGAAGTTAATTTGGAGACAGGCCGGCATCATCAGATCCGCTGCCAATTGGCGGCGATAGGATGTCCGATAAAGGGCGATCTGAAATATGGCGCCAAACGGTCCAATCCCGATGGAGGTATTTGTCTTCACGCACGCAAAATTGAATTTATTCACCCTGTAAGCAAACAAGATATATGTATTACAGCTCCTGTACCAGACGATTCATTATGGCAGCAGTTTGCTGCGTTAGTTCCTTAATGGCGAGTGCCGGTTTGTTACCCGACACGCTTGTGGCTTTCCCGGGCGCGGAAGGTTTCGGTAAATACACGTCCGGTGGCCGCGGAGGACAGGTGGTTTATGTCACTTCGCTGGAAGACGACGCTACCGGCGCCAAAGAAGGCACGCTCCGTTGGGCGATGCAACAATATCCGGGTGAGCCGTTAACGGTTTGTTTTGCTGTTTCAGGTGAGATCAGGCTGGTTAAGGACCTGCGAATCAACCGCCAGAATTATACTATAGCCGGACAGACAGCACCGGGAATGGGTATCGTAATCACGCACAACAAAGTCAACTGCGGTGGATCCAAGAACTTTATTATCCGCAATATCCGTTTCCGTTTAGGTCAATATGATGTGAATGGAAAATTGTTGGACGCAAACGCTGTTGGAGCGGAGAATTGCGAGAGTTATATCTTCGACCATTGCGATTTCGGTTGGTCAATGGAAGAGAATATGAACTCTTACGACAGCCATTTTATCACTGTGCAATACTGTATCGTGCATGAAGGTTTGTACGATGCGGGACACAAAAAAGGTCAGCGTGCCTATGGTTGTCAATGGGGCGGTTCGCCGGCTACATATCATCATAACTTGTTGGTTCATAACAACAAACGTTCGTGCCGTTTTAACGGAGCGCAAGGGGTAAACGATTGTGTGGTCTATATTGATTATATCAATAATGTGCAGTATAATTTTGAGGGCGGTTCGAACGGTTGTTATGGTGGTGAGAATACTGCTAAATTAGCGGAAGGTGAATATAATGGTCTGAACTCGGCACATGAGTGCAATTTTATCAATAACTACTACAAAGCAGGACCGAATACGACGAATAAGAAAAATTTTGTTTCAGTAGAGAAAGCGCGCTCTGGAGCCACGTCTTGGGGACCAAGCAAATGGTATCTCTCCGGTAATGTGTTCGATGGAGCAGCTTCGGCTACGGCAGATAACTGGTCGGCTGTGAACGTGAAGACCTATACGAAAGACGATATACGGGTAGATACACTCATTCGTCCGAAAACACCTTGGTGGAAATGGACTACCGATTCTATCTATGGTCGCTATGATTTCGAGATGTATGCTTATGCTGTCAGCGATTACGAAACGGCTGAGGAAGCGTACGAGACCGTTTTGGACACAGCAGGTTGTTTCCCACGTGACCATGTGGAGTTACGATTAGTGAACGATACCCGTAATAAGCAAGCTACTTATAGCGGTGCCTCCAGAGGAAACGGTATTATTGACACCGAGGAAGACGCAGAGGGATTCTATGATTATCCGGCTGTAGAAGCGCTGAAAGATACGGATATGGACGGAATGCCGGATGTATGGGAGAGCGAGAACGGGTGTGATCCGACGACGCCGGACAATAATGTGCGTCACGCAAGCGGCTATACGATGTTAGAGATGTATCTGGATTATGCCATGAGTCATCGTCCGCAGATGGAGGATGGTTATCAAAAGCCGGAAGGATTAGAGTACACCCATATTCAGCCCGATAACAGCCCTGAGCGTTACAACATCTTAGGCCAGCGTGTGGGCGAAGACTACAAAGGAATTGTGATCCAAAACGGACAAAAGTATTTACAACAATAAGATTTTGAGAATATTTGATGATATGAAGAAGTTCTTTACAATCGCCATGCTGATGTTAGCACTGGTAGCATGCAAGGATCAGGTGCAACAGGTTTCCGGATCCTATTCCTACAAAATCAGCGGTAAGGCAACAGTGAATGGTGTCAGCCGAAATTTATCCGATGAAATCGGCACTTTGGACATTATCCATAAGACCGACAGTACGGCGTTACTCACTTTTAACGCCATGGGAGGATCCGTTTACTACACTAATGCAAAAATTAAAGACAAGAACATTGACATGGAGGTTTTCAGCCGCCGTATTTCGCAATCCTTCGGAGAATACGACGTGCAGGTGATAGGAAGCGGCAAGATCTACGACGGAACCATCATCTTTGATCTTATGTACATCGGTTCATCGTTAAAGGCGGATAATTTGGTAATGGTATGCAAAAGGAACTAACAATGAAAAAGGCGTGTCAGTCAGGTGTGGTTTGTGTTTGTCTGCTGTTCATAACTGCTTGCGGCAAGGTGAGTGAGCAGAAAACGGCACTTCAGCCGATTCCAGTGCGCGTGCAGGTAGTGACAGCCGGTGTGGCATCGTCTCCATCCCGTTATGTAGGCACCGTAGAGGCGATACGCGAGACACCGCTTAGTGTGCAGACAGGCGGCAGAGTGCTGAGTGTGCCTGTAAAAGACGGCGAGTATGTGAAGAAAGGGCAAGTTCTGCTCCGCGTGGATAGCGCTCAGGCTCTTAATGCAGTTCGTTCGACAAGAGCGGTGTATGAACAAGCCAAAGACGGATACGAGCGCGCCAAACAAGTGTATGACAAAGGCGCTGTGACCGACCAGAAGATGGTGGAAATAGAGAGCCAATACACACAGGCCCGTTCACTCTACGATGCAGCGCGCCAACAACTCAGCGAATGTACTTTGCGCGCCCCGCAGGACGGAGTGATAAGCGGATGGAAAATTCAGCCCGGTCAATCAGTATTGCCTGCTATGCGAATCGGAGTGATCCTAGACCTTTCCGCCTATCAAGTGCTATTCACTGTGCCGGAGACAGAAATCGGCATGGTAACAATCGGTCAGCGCGGAGAGATGGATTGTGCGGCGGTGAACAGTTCGTACGCTATTCAAGTGACGGAGAAAAGCATGAAAGCCGATCCTGTGGCTCATACTTATACTGTTTCTGCGCGCGTGAGCGGAACAACGGATTCGCGATTGATGCCCGGCATGGTAGCCAAATGCCGTCTGGACGGACATAAGAACGCACAAGCGGAGAATAATGAGATTGTGATTCCGAACAGATGTGTGCTGCTGACGAAGAACGGTCCGACGGTTTGGATTGCGGCGGACGGTAAGGCAGAGCGCCGCGCGATCACAACAGGACGATACAAGGCCGATGGAGTAGAGGTGACAGACGGTTTGCACGCCGGCGATACACTCATTATTGACGGCTACCAGAAATTATATAACGGTTGCAAACTGCACATACAATGAAAACGAGCAAGCACATAGAAGGAGCCATGAAGCATCACAATGTGGTGATTGCTTTGTTTATGCTGCTCATGGGCTTCGGTATCTGGTGTCTGCCACGACTGAACAAGGATGAGTTTCCGCAGTTCACAATCCGTCAGGGTGTAGTAGCGGCAGTTTATCCGGGAGCAATGGCTCAAGAGGTGGAAGAACAGGTGACGATGCCGCTTGAGGATTACATCAACTCGTTTGAAGAAGTGGACCGCTCCATGACTTTCAGCGTGTCAGAAGACGGTATTTCGTACGTTTACGTCATGCTTCGCAACTCGGTAGACGATACCGAAGGTACATGGACCAAAATGCGTGCAGGATTACCTTTGCTGCAAAAAACGGCTATGCCGTCCGGAGTTGTACAGACACTGATCATTGATGATTTCGGCTATACATCCTCGTTGCTCATTGCTATTGAGAGTGAGCAGCGAAGTCCTCGTGAGTTGGAACAATACGCCAAGCAGGTCAGTTCGCGCTTACGCACGATCAAAGAGATGGGTAAGTTGCGTATTATGGGTCAACAAACCGAAGAGATTGCTTTGACGATAGATCCCGAACGGCTGTCCATGTATGGTGTCAGTCCGACTATGTTGCAGGCTCAGTTAGCGTTGCAAGGTCTTAGGACCATAGGCGGAGAGGCAGATGGCGCGGCTTTACAGGTGGTTATTCCTTACCAAACGGAATACGAGATTCAGGAACAGATCGTGTGGGCGGACCCGTTGACAGGAGCTACTATCCGCATGAAAGATATTGCCACCATCGAACGCCGATACCAGAAAGCGGAGCGATACGTGGAGCACAACGGCGCGGCTTGTGTGGTATTGAACATAGAGATGGAGCCGGGCAATAACATTGTGGAGTTTGGAGAAAAAGTGGATAAACAATTGGCAGAGGCGATGAGACTTTTGCCGCCGGATATTCATTTCCACCGAATAACGGATCAGCCCAAGGTGGTTCAAAGTTCCGTAGTTTCTTTCCTGCACGACATAGCTATTTCTATTATTGTGGTGATAGCGGTAATGTTGTTCTTCTTCCCGCTTCGTACGGCTTTGGTGGCATCCACGGGTGTACCCGTCTGTACGGCGATCTGTATCGGATTGATGTACATTACAGGTATTGAGTTGAATACGGTGACGTTAGCGGCATTGATCTTTGTGTTAGGAATGATTGTCGATGATTCGGTTATAGTGATAGACGGTTATACGAACCAGTTGGCGCGCAGACATTCCCGTTGGTATTCGGCGGTAGTGAGCACGAGTCTGCTGTTCGTTCCGATGTCGCTTGCAACTTGCGCCATCAGCGGAATGTTCTTCCCGATGACACGTATTATAGAAGGTCCTCTTGGTGAGTTCTTGCAACTCTTCCCATGGGCGGTACTCTATGCTTTGGGAGCCAGTATATTCTATTCCACTTGGGTGACCCCGTATCTCTCTTACCGCTTTATCAAGTTGCGCAACGAGAGTGAACTGAATCCTGTGGAGCGTGTACAGAACCGATTCTTCGGTTGGTTGCAGAAAACGTATGAGCGTATTTTAGGGGCTTGCTTTGCTCATACATGGATAGTATGGATCTTATTAGGCGGTTCTATATTCATCGGTTTATTTTTGATGACACGTCTCAATTTGCAGTTATTGCCGAAAGCGGAGCGTGAGTTCTTCGCCGTAGAGATTCACTTACGCGAAGGTGCCACGGTAGAGGAGAGTGCGGTAGTGGCCGATTCGTTAGCAAATATTCTGCGTTCGGACCCGTTAGTGACCAGTGTTACAGCGTTTATCGGACAATCTTCTCCGCGTTTCCATGCGGCTTATACTCCCCAGACGCCGAGATCCAATTATGCTCAACTGATTGTCAATACGCTTTCCGGTAAAGCGACAGAACAAGTGATTGCGAAATACAGCGTGGCTTATGAGAACTATTTCCCGAATGCCTATGCTCGTTTCAAGCAGTTGGATTATCAATCCGCAACCAACCCACTTGAGTTGCGCGTGATAGGCGATGATTATGAGCAGATGGAGATATATGCTGACAGTTTGTATCAATACATGGCGCAGATGCCGGAATTACAATGGGTACACAGCGAATATCATGGTATGTCTCCCTCGACGCGCATTGTGCTTAAGGCAGACGAGGCAACCCGTTTGGGTGTGACCGAGACGATGCTCTCGCTCTATCTCCGTCAAGCTACCAAAGGCGCAACTCTTACCACGCTTTATGAAGGCAGTTATAAACTGCCGGTAGTGCTCTATATGGCAGGAATGGATACCCTTTCCCCGCAGGCATTGGGTGAGATTATGATCCCAACGGCAGTTCCGGGCAAATGGGTTCCGCTTCGTCAGGTAGCAGATATCGAGCCGTACTGGCATCATACTTCGTTAGAGCACCGCAACTCGATGCGTGCTATCACCATCGGCGCGGATTTGCGCGGCAACATCAGTCAGGTGAGTGCGGATAAGAAAGTGAAGAAATGGATGAGCGAACACCTTAATCAACTGCCCGACGGGGTAGAAATTCAAGATGGTGGTCTGACCTTCCTCAACAAACTAATAGTTCCGCGGATTATGTGGTCCGTCGTAGCAGCATTGGCTGTGATGTTAGTATTGCTGATTTATCACTTCGGCAAACTTGGTTTGGCGTTGTTAGCTTTGTCCAGCGCGGTGTTGTGTCTTTTCGGCGCTATGTTAGGTCTGTGGATCTTCCAATTGGATATTTCCATTACCGCCGTTTTGGGTGTAGTCAGTTTGATCGGAATCATCGTGCGTAACGCGATTATGATGTATGAATACGCCGAGGATTGCAAGAAATACAAGCATTTTGACACTCGTCAGGCGGCTTACTACGCCGGTTTGAGACGAATGAGGCCTGTATTCCTGACTTCCGCTACTACGGCGCTCGGCGTATTGCCGATGATCCTTGCGCATACCAGCCTCTGGATGCCGATGGGAGTTGTGATTTGTTTTGGTACAATTTTTACTCTGCCGCTGACAGTAACTATTCTGCCTGTGGTATATTGGAAAGTATATGATAAGTAAACGGAACATAGTGCTTTTGGTTAACTGTGTGATAGCATTGGGCTGTTACGCGCAAGCGTTGACGTTAGATTCCTGTCTGGCGATGGCAAAACGGAACAATCCCGATTTGCGCAAGGCGGAATTGTCAGTCAAGCGTGCAGAAGAAGTCCGGATGCAAGCCATGACCAAGTATTTCCCGCAGGTCAAGGGTGTCGCGTTCGGCTATCACGCTTTGAACCCGTTAGTAGATATAGGTGTTAATGATATAGGAAACGCCACGGTGCGCGATCTGCTCAATGTGTTATATGGTAATTTCGGCGCCGCTTTGGGAATGCCGAATACCTTCAGTCTTTTGCAACATGGTTACGGCGCGAGTGTTGTAGCTATCCAGCCGGTGTTTGTGGGCGGCAAGATCGTAGCCGGCAATCAACTTGCTAAATTGGGTGTAGAAGCAGCCAAACTGCAAGCGCAGATGAGTGAGCGCGACAAGTTAGAGGAAGTAGAGGAAAGTTACTGGTTAGTATATGGATTGCAGCAAAAACGCAAGATCATAGACGATGCGAACGCATTGTTGGACACTACTTATCAAATGGTTCATAGCGCTGTAGAAGCCGGTTTGGCATTGCCATATGACCTTTCGCAAGTAGAAATCAAGCGTGACGAAGTGGCTCGTCAGTTATTACAATTACAGAGCGGAATTCGTTTGGCTAAGCGTGCGCTGGCGTTGTCAATCGGTTTGGAGAGCAGCGATTCGCTTGATTTAGCCGAGCAAGAGAAGAGTGAAGAACTGATCACCGAGTTACTGCCGAATGATTCCGCAGCGGCTACGCCGGAGCAGCAGTTGCTTTCGCTCCAAGTGCGTGCAGCGGAATTGGAGAAGCGGATGGTTTTGGCGGACGCTTTGCCGCAGATAGCACTTGGTGCCAACTATGGTTATTCACATTTCCAAACCAATTTCCTGCGTGACGGAATCCATAATAAGAACGGTAACGGCGCATTGTTTGTTACGCTGAATGTGCCTATCACCGGTTGGTGGGAGACGACGCACAAGATGCGCGAGAAACAATACGCTATCGAGCAGGCTAAGATAGATGAAGAGAATCTGGGTACGCAGTTGCAGTTGCGTACGCAGCAGGCATATGACCAGATGAACGATGCGTTAGCGATGGTTCAGTTGCGTCAGCGTGCATGTGATCATGCGCGTGAGTCTCACAGCCACATGCAAACCAATTACGAAGCGGGTAGAGCCACTATCGCGGAATGGCTTCAAGCGCAAATGGCACTCACGCAAGCGGAATCCGACCTTACCGACGCCGAGATCGCTTACCGGGTACACAAGAGAAGGTATAAAGACCTAATCCGCTCGGAACATTAATATGTTACAAGGGGAGATAGATGACTTGTTTAGTTTCAAACCATTCTCCCTTGAAGAATTGGCTGCACGGAGTGATCTCCGCCTCTTTGAAGGGGCGGAGTTCTTCTTTCAAGTCACCGCCTTTGAGGACTACCAATCCGTTCGGAACTGCGTTTCGCTGTTTGTTAGAGATGTTCTTACGAACCAACTTCACGAGTTCGGGCATGGGCATGACCGCCCGACTAACGACAAAGTCAAACTTCTGCTTCTCTTCTTCAGCACGTTCCTGCTTACAGACTACGTTCGTGAGACCCAAAGCTTGCGCTACTTCTGAGGCTACTTTGATTTTCTTTCCAATTGAATCAATGAGCAGGAATTGGCACTCGGGAAACATAATCGCCAAGGGAATACCTGGGAACCCGCCTCCTGTTCCGACATCCATGACGGTTGATCCGGGCTGAAAAGGCAGCAGTTTGGCAATCGCGAGAGAGTGGAGTACATGGTGTTCGTATAAGTTATCAATATCCTTACGCGAGATTACGTTGATTTTGCTATTCCAGTCGCGATAAAGCGCGTCAAGCTGAGCAAACTGCTCAGCCTGACGATCGGTTAATTTAAAATAATCGGTGATTGATTTCATGTTTATTGCTTCGCGTTTATTGTGCTTTGCACGTTTATTCCGCCATGTTGGTGAATACGTTCTGTACGTCTTCGTCCTCTTCAATTTTGTCGATGAGTTTCTGAACGGACTCACGTTGCTCATCGGTTAGCTCTTTGGTGTCGTTCGGAATACGAACGAACTCGATGGATTGGATTTCGAATCCTTGCTCCTCGAGGTATTTCTGCATGTTGATAGCCTCGTTGAAATCGGAGTAAATGACGATTGTGTTCTCCTCCTCGTCCACGCCGAGTTCCTCTACACCGAAGTCAATCAACTCCAATTCGAGTTCATCCAGATCGATGCCGTCCTTCATTGTAACGGTGAAGCAAGCCTTGCGGTCAAAGAGGAACTGGAGGCTACCCTGTGTACCGAGAGTACCGCCGAATTTGGTGAAATACGAACGGATGTTAGCCACCGTACGCATGTGGTTGTCCGTAGCTGTCTCCACGAAGATAGCAATACCGTGTGGACCGTATCCTTCGTAGTTGATCTCCTTGTAGCCTTCAGAGGATTTATCGGTAGCTTTCTTAATAGCACGGTCGATATTGTCCTTCGGCATGTTCTCGCGTTTACACTGTTGGATCAATGCACGCAGACGAGGGTTCGAATCAGGATCCGGTCCACCCTCACGGGCAGCAATAGTGATTTCTTTACCGAGTTTAGTAAATGTGCGGGACATGTGTCCCCAACGTTTCAATTTAGTTGCTTTGCGATATTCAAATGCGCGTCCCATATTAAATGTAAATTTTAATGTTATTAAATATAATAGTTAGATGGCGGCCGGTCAAAGCCGCCATCCAGATTTATTGAGCGACAGCAGTGCTATCCGTTTGAGCCGGCGCAGGATCAGCGTGATCCAGAACGGTCTCATAACTGATTTGCTCGAAGCTGATCTTGAACTCAACGCGGCGGTTCTTAGCTCGACCAGCCTTGGTTTTGTTATCCGCAACAGGCATCTCATCTCCGTATCCCTTAGCCGAGAGACGCTCCGCCGGAACACCCTTACCGATGAGGTATTCCATAACGGCATTTGCACGTTTCTGCGAGAGTTCTTTGTTGATTTCAGCCTTACCGGTGTTATCGGTGTGGCCTTGTACCTCCACGATGTAATTGCTGTTATCAATGAAGATAGTAGCAATGAGGTCGAGGAGCGGGTACGATTTGGATTTGATAGAAGCCTTACCGGTTTCAAACTCGATACCTTGCATTGCCTTATTGAGGAGTTGGCGAACTTCTCGTTTCACCTCCGGGCATCCTTTGTTCTCGGGCACACCGATGACGAACGGACACTCATCTTTGTAATCAGGCACACCGTCACCATCGCTATCAAGTATACATCCCTTCGGATCTACTTTGCCGTTTACCTCTTTCGGTGTGTTTGGGCACTCGTCCATGAAATCAGGAACACCATCTCCATCGCTATCCACGGGACATCCCTTCTCGTCCACTAAACCACGAGCTGCTTCCGGCGTGTTGGGACACTGGTCCAGATAATCGGGAACGCCGTCTCCATCGCTATCAATCGGACATCCCTTAGCGTCCACTTTACCCCAAGCTTCTTGCGGTGTATCGGGGCACTCGTCTTTATAATCAGGCACACCGTCACCATCGCTATCGAGGGGACAACCGATGCTGTCCACTTTACCAGCCGCCTCTGCCGGCGTGTTCGGGCATTGATCTTTATAATCCTCAACGCCATCACCATCGGTATCCAACATGCAGCCCGTTGAATCCACGAAGCGTCTTGCTTCCGCCGGCGTACCTAAACAATGATCGAGGTAATCGGGCACACCATCATGGTCCTCATCCAACGGACAACCGACCGAGTCCACCTGTACACCCCGCGGTGTATTGGGGCAGAGGTCAATTTTATCCCAAACGCCATCATGGTCTTTATCCCGACGGTTCGAACCCCAGCAGATGGAGAATCCGAGAGCAACATTGACCATTTTCGCTTTGTCAGGAATGACGTAAGTTTGTGTATTGGGCAGCGCAGCATAGCTGGTCGGGATATAATCCAAAGCCAAGGTGAGGTTAATACCATCATATGGCATGAAACCGATACCGGCTCCGATGTTGCTGTATTTACCGTTATTGAGGAGCGAGTATGATGCCGCAATGTTGAACCAGTTAACCGGACGGAAAGCGAAACCGAAGGTGACTTCCTCATACAGGCGTGCGTTATACAAACGAGTAGCAGAAACAACGCCCACACCGACGCGGTTGTCCCAGAAATTTGCATCAAATCCGACATTCAAACGAGTAGAGATCATGCGAGCCATGCCCACGTTATTCGTCGGAGTGCTGAAAGTAATACCATTCAGGATGTTTTGGAGATTCTGAGTAGCCTGGTTAGACACCTTGCTGATATCAAAATTACCCTGTGCATCGCGGTATTGCGGATCACCGTAATCGATGTTTCCGACACCGTTGAAGGTGGAGTTCATGTTACAGTCATAGTGCGTACCTTTGGTCCAATAGATGAAACCTAAGTCCGTAACGGCGGCACTAATTTGCAATTGCTCAATAGGTTTGAACGTAAAACCGAGGTCGATAGCCGCTCCGTATCCGGAAGGAACAATAAGAGATGTAAAGTTCGCGGTATTCAGTAATTGGTTTGTATCAAACGTACCATCGGAGAAACCGTCAATCACTTGTTGCGCGTTCTTTCCCGCCATGTAGGAGTTGAGATAAGCCGTATTGATCGGTCCGGCGAAATCCAAATCCAATTGTCCGTTCAGGTTAATCGTATTCGTGCTACCATTGATGGTCAATTGTTTGCTATTGAACTTTCCGTAGATATGTCCCATCAGGAATTTCAACTTACCACCGACCGTCCATTTATCGTTGATTTTATGGCTATAACCACCACTTACCTCGGTGTACATAGTACCTCCAAGTCCGAGTCCCATGAGGTTAAACGGAGTAGAACCTGTTCCGGTGAAATCAATGCCTCCCATAGGGTAGGCGATGAGATCTCTCGGGAGCGTGTTACCCAACTCAATGCGCTCGTTGATACCGATGGTGAGGTATCCATTGTCTTTGATACGTGTACCTAAGTTCAACAAACCCAAGGTGATGTCTCCATTGATAGCCGTAACCGATCTGATTTGCTTGAGGAAATTAGCCTGCTGCGCTTTCGCATTCGGGTGAAGGATAGTAATCGTTTTGCCGTACGTAGGACTATTCGGATCTCTGTCCACCAAGAATATATCGCTCATTGTCAGCGAGTTATTGCCCAAACTGATGGAACTCCAACCCAGCGGAGTGAAGTTGATGTATCCCTGGCTAACCGGTTGGAACGCCGGGTTGATGGTGTGGCGCATCGGTGTGTTCTCCAAGAAATACATGGTAGTCACTTGCTGCGCGCTTGCCGTAAGGGTGATGGCTGCCATCAGGGCTGCCACGATGTATTTATTCACATTTTTCATTGTTCAGCCCTCCTCATTATTTGTTATTACCGTTATTATTACCTTTCGGGTTGATATAGGCATTCAAGTCCGCAGTAATACCCATCTGGATGTAGAGGCTATTGCTACCCTTGATGACCGTAGATTGTCCTTCCGGAGCTTTCGCAATAATGGTATAAACGATCGATTTAACCTCCGGGAAGATATTCATGCGTGCCTGGTTGAGCATACATGTAATCGGTTCTCTTTGCTGCTCTTTATATAGTTCCGTAGGAATGCAGATTGTGTCTTTAGGGAAGATAGTGAACGGTTTCGAATTATCTTCCGGATCCATGATGACCGATTTGTCCTCTCTGAGACATTTGAACGACACATACAAATCCAAAGGAATACTATCGATCACAGTCATAACGAGCGTAGCTTCGTTTACTTTCGCCGAATCAATAGCCGGTACACCGCTCAAGAGCGAATCCACTTGCAGTTGCGAGATAGCTACACCCGCCATCGTATCGGTAAAGTTAAACTCGAGTCCCGGTTTGAATTTGAACGGAATAGTAGCCGTTGCTTTCATATCGAAATACATGTCGTTTACGAGACGGATTTGCGGCGTTGCTTTCTTGTCAAATTGGAATTTTACATTGAAAGCTAATTTCTCCGGCATCTTAGAGAACAACATATCAATCTGACCACTATCAACATGATTGCTGAAATGCAGCGGAATAATGGTAGAATCATTGAAACTGCTGGTAGCCGGATTCATTCCTTTGAATGTCCAATTGAAGAAGGGCAGCCCGCTGAACATAGCATAACGCGGCTCGATAGAGCCCTTATCCAATGCAGCGAGCGATCCGTTCAAGTTAATATCGCCGGCAGCGTTGGTTTTGATAGTAGCGTCAATTGTGGGTTCCGCAATCGGGAAACTGGAGTTCTTTAAGAAGGGAATACTATCCAATTGGCTCGATATGTCGATTGTATCAGAAGCCTCTTGGCCTTGTGTTTGTTTGAACCAACCCCAAATAGCAGCAATCTCCAGTTTGTTTTTCTGGAAATCGCACTCGATACCCGAATTCTTGTTAATATTGTATGTACTTCCAGGAGGAATCTCATACACAATTTCTACAGGGAATGTAACCTTATTATACACATTATCATCTCCCGGAGCAGCATTAGGATCTTTCATGAGGTTCAACTGAACAGCTCCCAAATCCATGGCCAAATTTAATGTTTCGGAGTTGGGAACAGGATCTCCTTTCTTAAAGAGAATGATCTCGCTGGAAGGATTATTACGACGGACGATGTATTTGCCCAGATCCAGTTTAATCGTATCAACCCAATTCCAATCCAATCCCTCAAAGTTATCTTTGGAGATCGTGATATTGAAGCTTGCCGCCGGAAGGTATGCACTATCCACACGGTTTTGCGCACCCGCAGTATTGATATCTGTTAAGTCCAGAGGCATGTCGAATTTGAATCTATCCTTAAATTCGCAGCCATAAGGCAGAACAATCTGGTTAATGCCAGAAGCCTCTAATAATTTTAAAATGGAATCATCCTTGTGAGTGTACGGATTGTAGAATGTTTTTCCCTCTAATTGATTGTAGAGGTTCACCTTGAAGTTAGCATTTTGCAATTTGCCTTCCAAGTCGAAGTGCTCAAACTTACTGGCGCGATTGAAAGTCATTCTCCATGTATATGTGCCATCGGGACCGATTTCCAGATTCATGGAGTCATTTGACTTGATAAAATCACTCACTTTGGCATGAATAGTACCAAGTGGTAGCGCCATTTTAATTTGTGCCTCCATTGTTGGATCGAGATTGCCAAGCTGAATATCCGAATGGCAACTCATCAACAGGCACCCTGCAAAAATCGCAATTACAGCGCGTAGTTGTTTGTAAATCATAGTTTTATAAATTTAAATTGTTTGTAATTAGTATTATTTACATAATTTTGCGTGCAAAGATACAAAAAATTTTGCATATATGCAAATAAAATTCATATTTTCAACGTTTTTTAGCGTAATAAGTATATTTTCTGCGTGGAACGAGTAAGAGCCGTGTATAGCCATCGCAGGTATTCTACCTGCTCGTTTCGGGTTAGACCGCTGATCCAATCCTCGCTGAAGCCAGTGTCTATATACACATGTTTCCATTGCCCGCCTTGCGCTTTATGGCATGTGACACAATAGGCAAAACGGACTTGCAGGGCATTGTAATACGGCGATTCGTAGATTTTTTTTACCAGTTCTTTTTTGTTTCTGATTTCCTGATAATCTTCCGCAATGCGTGAGAAGAGTTCTTTTTGCAGGGAATAATTGGCTTCCGGTGAATCGGTTGTCAATGTGTCGAGCCAGATCAACGCTTCAATCTCCCAATTATAATCGACCGAACGGAGGCTGGCTTTGGCAAAATTGAAGCCGTACATCTCATGCTGCCCGGAAAGCCGCTCAATTTCGAACATATCGCCATTCGCCAAAAAATCCAAATCCTTGTAATCTTTTGTCCAGAAGTAGTTGTTTTTGCTAACCATTATCCGGTCTCCGTTGGAAAGTTCATCTTCTTTCCACAAGACACGTGCGCGTACACCTCCGTTATAGAGGTTCGTCATTTTATTGCTTCTGGCAATGATGAGTGTGTCTTCTGCTCCCACGTCATGCCAACTCTGTTCCAAGGTCTCAATAACCTCTTCACCGGGCAGTTTGACGATGTCTTTTCCATTCGGACTCACGGAGAGATCCGATATCCTGCCGTTGAAATCAGAAAGCAGGTTTCTAATTCTTGTCGCCTCGCTCAAGATACCACTATCCAAGGCTTGTCGCGCTACGTCTTTTAATTGATAATTGAAAATTGACAATTGATAATTGGTAGCCATGAAATCGGAATCCAAAGCCGGGCTGTTGTTGCTTCCCACCGGCGGCAACTGCGCATCATCGCCAAGCAGCATGAGACTGCATCCTTGCCCATGATAGACATATCTGACCAAATCGTCCAAAAGACATCCGCTTCCGAAGGTTCCATTATCCCGGTTACCGGAAAGCATTGATGCCTCGTCCACAATAAAAAGCGCGTTTTTATGCAGATTATCGCTGAGAGAGAAGGCTTCAACGCCTAATTGGTTTTGGCGGTAGATCTTCTTATGTATAGTGTAAGCTTGCGAGCCGGAGTATTTACTCAGCACTTTCGCGGCACGTCCGGTAGGAGCGAGTAGTACGCAAGGTTGTTTGAGCCCTGCCAGCGCTCGCACTAAAGCGCTCATAACGCTTGTTTTACCGGTTCCGGCATATCCCCGCAAGATAAAGGCTTTTCGCTCATCCCGCGAGACAATAAAGGTTCCGAGCGCCTTGAAAAGCCCCTCTTTTTCCTCATTGGGTTCAAAGGGTAATTCCGCCTTAATGCGTCCTATGATAAAGTCTTCTAACAATTAAAAAGTCATTTTTTTGCAAAAAAATTTGCATATGTCAAAAAAAAGTAGTACCTTTGCACCCGATTTCAAAATTAAGAGATCTAATTTGGTTAAATAAGTATGAGCAAGTCCTACACGACCAGCTCCCTCTGAACTCCCCCAGGCCTTGACCGGAGCAAGGGTAGGAGGTTGTAGCGGTGCGATGTAGTAAGCTTGCTCTTTTTTTATTCTATCCGTTGCCCGGCAAGGTTGTAGATATGTCCATGACGGAAGATAAGTATCTGCTCTCCGCGAATGATTTTCGAAGGTTGTTCGATCTCCATGTTTTGCAATAATTCGGTGCTTTGTTCGTCTCCCATTTTATAGGCTTTCCATGCGTCCGGAATGCCATAGCCGTATTGATTTTCGTCGGGATTGTCATATCTGTCCGCGGAACTGATGATTCGTTCGCGGATCTGCATTGCGTTCTCGTCCGGCAAAGCAGACCACAAAGAAGCCGCCAAACCCGCCAGAAGCGGAGTAGCATAACTCGTACCGTTGCTACGAATGATTGTACCATCACTTGAGCGAACCAGCGTTGTTTTTACCCCCACCGCGCATACTTCGGGTTTGATCCGTCCGTCGGCAGAAGGTCCAAAACTGGAGAATGCGCCAATGATACTATCCACTCCCACGGCTCCCACTGTCAGCACGCTGTCAGCGTCCGCCGGAACACTAATAGTGTGCCATGAATCGCTTCCCTCGTTGCCGGCAGCTACACAGACCAGCATTCCTTTACGTGCGGCGATGGTAGCTGCACGGCTTACACGGGTAGAAACACCATCCAAGGCTGATTTGGGGAGCGTCCAATCCTCATTATCAAACTTAGCATAGCCCAACGAAACAGAGAACACATTGACACCCAATGAATCCGCTGTTTCCAACGCCACGACGAGGTTGTCCATCTCTTTAGGCGATTCGGTATCATTCTCTTCAGAGCGCATCAGATAATATTGCGCCTTGGTGGCAGCTCCCTTAAATCCTTCGCACATGCCGGAAATGGTACTTAGACACTGCGTTCCATGGCTGCCCTTTTCTCCATAAAAATCATATTTTTCATCCGTGAAATCGAAATGCCCTTTTTGCAGTTCGTTTTGCCGAAAACAGGTGAGTGTATTTGCATTTTGAAATGCTCCATCACAAACAGCCATTAAGATGCCTTGTCCTTCAAAGCCCAGTTCGTGAAGCGGGGTGAGGTTAAACAACGCCAGTTGTTGGTCTGTGAAGTTCGTTGCATCTTGATAGTTTGTTTTCCACAATGGCATTTTGCGTTTTGTGTTCATATTTTTGGGCGTGCCATCTTCGCGTGTTTTTTCAACGTCAGTAACGAATTTCAATTTACTGACTTCGTCTGCCAGCGAGTCCGTCATTTCCATGGTTGCTCCGTTCATCCACCGGCTGGAGTGGTGTAGTTTAGCTCCCATATGGCAGATGCTATCCATGTACATTTTGCAAACGGGATAATCCATTTCGTCGGTTGCAATTTTCCATTTGGCTCGCTGCTCCAAAGCGCGTTGAGACAAAGCCGGCGCACTCTTTTCCGGTTTATCCAGAAATGAAACGAAGAAGATATTTAGTATGACAAGTAATAATTTCATAATGATTTATTATTTAAGAACCAATTGCACTACATTCTCGACGTGTTGTGTATGAGGGAACATGTCCACCGGTTGCACTTTGGTGACTTTGTATTTGGCATCCAAGAGTTGCAAGTCGCGTGCTTGAGTAGCGGGATTGCAACTGACATAGACAATCCGTTTCGGCTCCGCATTGAGAATGACATTGACCACATCTTCGTGCATACCAGCCCGTGGCGGATCTGTTATAATGACGTCCGGTCGTCCATGATGCGCCACAAAGTCATTGTTTAAAATATCCTTCATATCTCCTGCGAAGAAGAGTGTGTTCTTGATATTGTTCATCTTCGAATTGACTTTTGCGTCTTCTATTGCTTCGGGGACATACTCAATACCGATCACCTGCCGCGCTTGACGAGCCACGAAATTGGCGATTGTTCCAGTTCCGGTATAAAGGTCATAGACGAGGGGCATCGCCTCTGTTAGAGGGTTTGAGCCTTCAGCTTGGTTGGATGTTGTTTGAAGGTTTTCAAAGGCAAAATCACGCGCCACTTTATATAGTTCGTACGCCTGTTCGGTGTTGGTCTGATAGAAGGATTTGGGTCCAACTTTGAATTGCAAGCCTTCCATCTCTTCGATGATGTGATCCTGACCGAAATAGGTCAAGACATCCAAGTCTCCGATGGTGTCGTTGAACTTCAGGTTTTCCACATAGAGTAGGGAGATTATTTCCGGAAAATTCAGATGAATATATTCCAGAAAATCAGTGATTTGTGATTTGTGATCGGCGATAGTTTCTCCAAAGACCACTATCAGCATCAACTCGCCTTTGTGGTTGTTTCTTAAAATCAGCGTCCGCAACAGACCTTGGTGGGTGTGCTCGTTATAGAAAGTTAGACCGTGTTCACGCGCGTATGTGCGCACGCTATTCCTTATTATATTGTTGATATCCGGCATGAGATGGCATTCCTCTATATCCAACACCTTGTCAAAAGCATTAGGTATATGGAATCCCAAGCCATACGAACTATCGATCTTATCCAATCCGCCGGCAGCTTCAATCACTTCCCATGGGAACCATTTTCGATCCGCACAAGTGAACTCCAGTTTGTTGCGATATTCGTATATATGCTTTGAACCCAAGATCGGACAAATTTCCGGCAGTTCAATCTTACCAATACGTGTCAGATTATCAACGATTTGTTGCTGTTTGTATTTGAGTTGCTCCCCGTATGGCAGGATTTGCCATTTGCAGCCTCCGCAGATGCCGAAATGCTTGCACTTCGCTTCGCAACGAATTGCACTCGGCTTCACGACACGCAGCACTTTAGCTTCCATGAAGCTATGCTTTTTCTTGGTTACTTGCAGATCCACCACGTCACCCGGAACACAATTCGGCACAAAAGTGACGATGTCGTTAATCCTCACTAATGCTTTTCCTTCCGCGGCAACACCGGTGATCTCCACGTTCTCTATGATTGGTAGATTTTTTTTCTTTCCCATAAGCTATTTAAAGGATTGCGCTTTTGATAGACTCAACAATATATTCGATATCTTCGTCCGTTACCATTGGACCAGCGGGCAAGCACATTCCGACTTTGAAGATAGCCTCGCTCACGCCATTAACGTACGCCGGTGAATTTTTGAAAACAGGCTGTTTGTGCATCGGTTTCCAAACAGGGCGAGCCTCAATCTTGCGCTCCAACATATATACGCGCAGTGCTTCTACGTTCTCATTTGGCTGGCAGTCAGTAGTTGGTGAGTCCACTTGGTGGATTACACCAGCTGCTCCTCCGACAGCGGATTTAACGGTCTCTTTGTAAGCATTTTCTTGTCCTTTGATGCGAACCTCCGGATCAATAGTGATGGTACAAAGCCAATAGTTTGCATCAAAATCAGCGTTCGGCGCCTCATGTAGATGAATACCCGGAACATCTTTCAACAACTCTGCATAGCGGGCTTGAACATGTCTATGATGTGCCAAGTGTTTATCCAGAATCGTCATCTGGCCGCGACCTATACCTGCGCAGATATTGGAGAGACGATAGTTGAAGCCGATTGTTTCATGCTGGTAATACGGATAAGCCTCGCGTGCTTGTGTCGCCAGCCACATTACTTTATTCTTAGCTTCGGCATCTTTACAAATCAGAGCTCCGCCACCGGAAGTGGTGATCATCTTGTTTCCATTGAAAGACAAGATTCCGAAAGTACCGAATGTGCCCAAAACTTGTCCTTTCCAACGGCTACCCATACCTTCTGCGGCATCTTCAATCACAGGAATGCCGTATTTATTAGCGATTTCCATGATTCTCTCAATGCGATAAGGCATACCATACAGTGCAACAGGGATAATGGCTTTCGGATATTTGCCGGTTTTGGCTTTACGATCAACAATGGCTTTTTCTAGTAATTCGGGATCCATGTTCCATGAGTCTTTTTCAGAATCGATGAATACAGGTGTAGCACCGATATAAGTAACGGGGTTCGCGGATGCACAGAAGGTAAATGACTGACAAATAACTTCATCTCCTGCTTGTACGCCGCAAGCAATCAATGCCAAGTGTATAGCCGCCGTTCCGGCAGAAAGCGCAACAATTTCTCTATTCGGATTTTCACTGCCGTTTTCCTGCGAATTGACGAACTTCTTGAGGTCTTCCTCAAAGGCATTGACATTCGGTCCCAGAGGTACAACCCAATTTGTGTCAAACGCCTCTTTGATGTACTTTTGCTCTAATCCCTCTTCGGACATATGAGCCAAGCATAAATATATAGTTTTTCTTTCCATAAGAATTTGATTAATCAATTGTGTCCATTAAATGTTTCTGCGGTAGCAGCTCCTTCGTGAGAAATATCTTTACGATGCAAGACATTATGTATTGTCATAAAAATTATTTTGATATCCAAGCCCAAACTCAAATGATCTACATACCATACGTCATATTCAAATTTTTTTGTGTGCGAAATGGCATTACGTCCATTTACTTGTGCCCATCCCGTAATACCCGGCCGCACTTCATGACGCCTGTGTTGTTCGGGAGAGTAGAGTGGTAAGTATTTGACTAACAGCGGTCTTGGTCCAATCAATGCCATGTCGCCTTTCAGCACATTGAACAACTGGGGAAGTTCATCAATGGATGTCTTGCGGATAAAATTGCCGATTGGTGTCAGGCGTTTCTCATCGGGAAGGAGATTTCCTTTCTCATCGCGTTCATCGGTCATGGATTTGAACTTCACTACATGGAAAATCTTTTCTCCCTTTCCCGGACGCTCTTGGGTGAAGAACGCTCCTGCACCCTTATTGGCAAAATGCAGCCAGATAGTGACTACAATCAATATCGGACTGAGGCACAAGATAACCACCAGTGCCAACGTAAAATCAAATATTCGTTTCAAAAAATACTTATACATGTTACGACAATTTTACAATTGGAGTTTCTGTCCAATCAATTTGTTTTCCTGCTGTTTCTATATTGACAAAGTCGTTTTCCCTAATCAGTTTGACAAGTTTACCCATTGAATCGCCTGTGCCAATACTACTTTTGATAAAACGTTTGTAGCGATTGATCAATGTCCCTTTCTCCTTAAAATATCTTTCGTATGCTTCGCGGGTCATTAATTTCTTGGGCTCAGAGATCAAATCATTCAAATGAAAATATGTCATAGCATAATCAGACTTATTCATCGTCCGTTGAATAATATTATAAGGAAAAAGCCGGAAATAGCCGCCACCTGAGTATGCGGTTTTCCAACTGCCGATATGCAATAGCGGAATAGGGTATTCCTTGATTTTAATATCTTTGTATTGAATTAGAGTGGGGACGTCATATCCAAATGAAGGAAAGCCGCCAAAATCCCGTTTGGCAGGAAAGACGGAGGCATCATATTCTATTCCGTTTTGCGCCAGTATCTCAAATGCCCATAAATTCTTTTCCGTGATAGAAAAGGCGGGAGCTCTATAGCCTTTAATTTTTTTTCCGATGCATTGTTCCAACGCATCAACGGCAGCATGAGTGTCCTCTTGCATTTGTCCAGGAGACATCTTGTTGCACCATGTATGAATATATGAATGGCATGCAATCTCATGCCCATTGTCTGCAAGAAGTCTGATAATATGAGGGTATGTTTCTGCCATTTTCCCGGTGCAGAAACATGTAGCATGTATACCACGTTTAGATAACAGTTCTAACAACTGTTTTAACATTCTGTCATACTCTGCTATCTTCTCGGGGCGTGCTCCTCCTGAGCGACCGGTCTCCAATGCCCATTCTTCTATGTCGAAAGTTAGTATGTTCATTGCATGTGTTTGCGTTTCTTTAAGAAACGTTTAAAGCCGTTAATTAACCAAGAGAACCAAGTTGATGGATCTTTGGCATATATATCTTGAAAATAAAAGTTACGTCCTATTGACAAGAACCAGTTTGGTTTGTTCGTAAAACGTTTCGGAGATTGAATAAACCACATCAAATCCAGTCCCAAATAACGCAGATACATATTCTTTTTATAGGAATATCGTGGTATTGTTACGTTTAGCGAATCCGCAAGCATAAGCATCGGAAAGTTAACTCCGGCAATATCTGCTGCGCGCAAAGAAGCAGGAACACGGGGGTTGATTTCTATGATTTTGTATTCTCCATACTGATTTTTAAGCACATCAAAATCAGCCATTCCAACCCATTGGAGTTTGTCTAACACTTTAGAACAGATATTCAATAAGTTTGGTTCCTCTATTGTTCGGCATAACGAACTACTTCCTCCTTTGATGGGGTAGAATCGAAGGATTTCAATGATAGTAGAGCCCAGTATTACTCCGTTTTTAGAACGATAGAGCATCACATTGTAATATGGTGCATCATTGGTGTCTATATATTCTTGCAAGGTCGTACTACCATAATTCTTCAGAGTGCTTGGCAACTCTTTTGTAAGTTCCGATAATGAGTGAACCAGTTTGATGCCCCGGGCTCCAACGGATCGGTTCGGTTTAATCAGAGCCGGAAACTTGACATATTTTGCAGCTGTTTCTATATTAGTGAGATCAATATCTCTTGTCCGAGGATGCGGAAACTGATGTCCTTCGCAGAATCTCATCAATTTGGCTTTGTCTGCTCCTTGCAGAAAAATATCGAACTTAGGAACGGGAACATGACAAAGATATTCGGCCTCCAATATGGATTTATTTTTGCTAACAAGCTCCGCAAAATAGTCACTCATTGGAATGATCAAACTGATTTGTTCGGACCTAATAATGTCAATGATTTGTTCCCATATATTCTTATGTGCAGCAGGATAAAAGTGTTTGATAAATTTGGAGTTTCGTATCTCTTCCTCTTCTGCTGCCAAGCATATGGGTTTAATTCCTTCTTTCCATAGCGAATATGCTACGGAAAGTGCCTGTAATCCCCCACCTAATATAAGAATAAAATTGTTACTTATCATAACGTGTGGAATTCATAGTGTATATGAATAATGAACTTATTAAATCTCAATCAATTCCGGAATAACCAAATTTTTTACATTCAATATCATTGTTCCCCAGCTAAGACCAAGTCCAAAAGAAGAACAAAGTAAACGATGCGGTTCGTCTTTTTGCAGTTGCTCACGCAGGCGAGTTACCATCAGTCCCGGAACACTGGCACCGCCGGTATTTCCGAAAGATTCCAAGTTATAAGGCACTTTCTCAACCGGCAGTTTAAGCTTCTTGACAAGACGATCCACGATCAATTTGTTCGCTTGATGGATCAAGTAGTAATCAATATCGTTATCCTTGTCGATGTTGAGTTCTTCCATCAGGTTGGCCACGGTCTTTGCCGGTTTGCTGATGGCGAATGTAAATACCGCCATACCATCTATTAAGGTGTCTTTTGGAGCGCGGAGTATGCCATTGCCAAAATCTTCTTGAATAAAAGATTCCGGTGTCAACGGATGACGGAAACCTCCATGAGGTGTCATCAACGCTTTGTAACCGCTACCTTGGGTATGAAAATCAATGAGAATAGGTTCCGCTGTTGTGTCATATTCCAAAGCAACAGCAGTTCCCATATCGCCGAAGAGAGGTACTCGGCTTTTGTCCTGCATTGAGCCCATTCGTAAAGCCGTATCGCCAATAAGGAGAAGTGCGCGTTTGATATTTCCGCTTGAAAGCATATTTCCGGCTACATTCATAGCGTACATACATCCGCAGCATCCCATCGGGATGTCCAGGCAGAAACAATCTTCAGACAGGCCAAGTCTGTCTTGGAGTAAGCAGGATGTAGGTGGAGTAGGATGAAAATCTGCGGTCACAGACTCAAAGACCATCATGTCAATGCTCTCTTTCTCCCATCCTAATTCTGCGATGAGTTTCTCTGCTGCCGCTTGGCACATGTCTGATGCACAGAGCGTATCTGGACCTAAATGACGTTCCCGGATGCCTACGGTGTTGTTGAATACTTCGGCTCCCTCAGCATCGAAGAAAGGAAAATCTTCGGTATGTACTGCTTCTTTAGGAACGCAAGCACTCACACCCGCAACGCGTACATTCTTAATATTCCAACGAGCCATTTTAATTTACGATTTAGATATTTACGATGTGCAATTTATAACTCTACACCATTGCGGGCAAGAATCTCTTTGCCGGCATTATAACTGGTACAAGCCATGATGTCTTCAGGATCAAGCATCAAATCGAATGCCTCTTCCATGAGAGAAATGATATTCAGTTGGTGTACAGAATCCCATTCGGCAACCGTTTCCTTACTATAGTTGTCTCCTAACTGAGCTACATCTGCGCCAAATACTTGCACAAAGATGTCATTGTATTTTTCCAAGTTGGTCATATTAATTATTTGTTTTCGAGTTTACTGAATAATTTTTTGCCTGCCTCATTTTTAGGAATCTCCGGTATGACCCGGATCTCAAACGAGGTAGCTACAATATGTGTTTTTTCTACGAGTGCGTCTTTAACGGATTGTATTTTAGACGGGTCGGTGATATAGACTATCATCTTCTCGTCAGTGCCAACACATGCACTTTCCGCATGGCAATCCGATGCAATAATCTGCTCGCATTCATCCAATCCGACACGCATACCGAATAGTTTAAGGAATCGTCCCATACGGCCAACGATGTAATAACATCCGTCTTCATCGAAATAAGCCAAGTCGCCTGTTCTGATAAAACCGTTTCTCTCATCGCCTAAAGTGAGATCTTCAAGGCTACGTGCATATCCAAGCGTTACGTTCTTGCCTCGATAACACATCTCTCCCTCTGTGTGCGGAGTGGTTATTGCATTTCCGTCTGCGTCAATCAGGCTCAACTCGCCATTTGGAACGGCAATTCCTATGCTTCCTACTTTCTCGATTGCCCATTTAGCGGGGAGCCAAGCCATGCGTGCGGTACATTCGGATTGACCATAAGTTGCAATCCAACGTTTATTGTTGTCGCGGCAGTATTCAGCGAATTTGAGATTCAAACCCCGTTCCATTTTTCCGCCTCCTTGCGTCATCAACTCCAATGCAGGCAGATCCATGCGGAAGAACCGCATTAGATTCAATATCTGGAAGGAGTAGGGAACGCCGGTAAACGATGTAGCAGCTTCCTCTTTGATGAATTTCCAGAATACAGGATCCGTCATGTTTCTGCCGGTGATGAGCACCGTTGCGCCTACTTTGAAATGGCTGAATATCATGGAAAGTCCCATGGTGTAATACAACGGTAGAACCATCAAGGGACGATCCGTTTCTTTTAACTCAAAGAACGTGGAAATATTCAATCCTGCCGCTTCTATATTGTCGTATTTGTGCCGTACTAACTTTGGGCTTCCTGTACTTCCTGAAGTTGGCAATAAATGGGACAACTCCGGGTAGAGCGGAGTAATGGGATTATCAGTGCGGGTGAGTTCCCCGTTCTGCCAGATGTAAGCCGGTTTGTAAGTCTCTAACAAGTTCCCGTATAATGCTTCGTCCGTCTTGGCGTTCAGAATCAGCGGCACTAATCTGCAGCTGATTAAAGAAGCCATTACCCATTCGATGCAATGCACGTTGTTTTCCACCAACATGAAACACAGCGCTCTTTCCGAGACCTTGGTCTCAATCTCTTTTGCACGGCTGAGTATATCACCGTAAGCCAGTTTTCCGCCTTCGCTGTCAATAGCAGCTAAACGGGTAGTATCAATATGTTCTAATCCCAATAACATATTAAATCGATGCGCATCCATCTACGCCTAAAATATGTCCGGAGACATAACTTGCTCTGTCACTCGCGAGGAACGAACAAGCGTTCGCGATATCTTCCGGTGTTCCGAGTCGTCCTAATGCAATGCGGCTGATTCGCTCGTCAATCTTCTCTCCGTTGGCTTCGTATAGCTCTGCAAAACGCTCTGTCTTGACAATACCGGGAGCTACCGCATTGACGCGGATGCCTTGCGGAGCCAACTCTTTGGCTGCGGATTTGGTCATGGCGATGATTGCGCCTTTGGTAGCGGAGTAGGCTACCTGACCGGGCGAACCTAATACGGCTGTGACAGATGCTATATTGACGATGCTTCCTCCTCCATTGCGTGCCATAAGTCGGCTCACTAACTGAATTAATTCCAGGACCGCAATCACATTGATGCGGAACATCAGTTCGGTCTCCTCACGCATGATCATTCCGATTTTGCGGTTAAAGACAACACCGGCATTGTTTACCAATACATCAATGCGGCCTTCCGCCTTGAACACTTGCATCATCGATGCCTTGACCGCTGCTGCGTCCGTGATGTCAAACACCAGCGGATGAATACGCTCGTTATCGGAAGTGAACTCCTGTCGGTCGCATGCATAGACGATTGCTCCGTCCTCTGCAAACCGGCGGGCTATCTCACGCCCGATGCCTTGTGCGGCGCCGGTTATAATACAAATTTTATTTTCCAATAATCGTTCCATAATCAAATCAGAGTTCTTCCTCCGTCAATGGTGATACTTGTTCCTGTAATCCATTTCGCCGCGTCTGATAACAGATAAACAGCCGCTTGCGCAACCTCCTCCGGCATGCCGTAACGATGCAGAGGATATTTAGCTAAATCTTTTGCCAAGTCCTCTTCGTTCATGGTCTGGTTTTGCAGCAACTTGGTTTCGATGCGTCCGGGGCAGATCGTATTGCACCTGATTCTCTTTCCGGAAAGTTCAATAGCGGCATATTTGACAAAACTGTTCAATGCACTCTTTGAACTGCCATACAGTGATAATGCTGTCGCCGTATTGCCGTTTCCGGATATAGAAGATATATATACCAGCGATGCTTCCGTATTCAGTTTGCGTTTTTTGACTAATGTCTTTGTCAGAAGAACCGGCGCATTATAGTTGGTGTCAAAAATGGTTTTAATATCTTTTTCTGCTAAAACCTGGATGGGCTTTAGCATGCTGATACCGGCAGCACATACCACACCGTCCAATTCGGGTACTTGTTCTGTCAGTTGTTTGATGGCGTCCTCGTTGGTTAAATCTGTAATTATGTACTGATGTCCTTCTCCTTCCAGAAGTTGCATGGTTTCTTGCAGTCGCTCTTCATTCCGTGCGGTCATGATGATAGTAGCGCCCATTTTAGAGCACTCTATAGCAGTTGCTTTGCCGATACCGGAGGAAGCGCCTGTAACCAGAATGGTTTTACTGGAAAGTGAGAAAGGATTATACATTATAATTTGCTTTGAACAAGGTCAAACAATTCTTGTATAGTATTTGTTTTGCGCATTTCCTCTGGAGGTAATACGATACCATACTCCTCATCTACCATAGTGATGACTAATAATGCTACTAACGAACTCCATTCCTCCAGTTGGCGGAAATTGGTTTCCGGTGTTAATTCGGAGTTTAACTCGTCAAACTGCTCTGCAAAATGCTCAATAAATTCTTTAATATCCATATTTGTATAGTTTTAATTACATTAATCGTTTAGCAGGATTACCCATTACGGTAGTTCCGCTTTTGACGCGACGGATGACGAAACTGCATGCTGCTACTCGCGAGTTACTCTCTATGGTCACATTATGGCTAATCATTGCGCCGGTATGTATATCCGTTTCATCTTCTACTTTGGTTCCGCCAACGAGCGTAACGTGCGTGTCAATTCTGTTCCAATCGCCGATTTGCGTGTCATGACCGATTACGGTGTAGGATTGGATGAGATTACATTTACCGACATGTACATCCGCTCCCAATGTCGTAAAGGCTCCGATTACGGTTCCTTCACCTACTTGTACATTGGTTCCAATACGGGCGGTACTATGAATCATAGTTAGGAATTGGCCGCCTTTGGCAATGATCTCTTCCATACATTTGCGGCGTGCGCCTCCACCTATAGAGCATACAAACACCTCATCTGCTTGGGGCTGATAATCACTAATAGTGCCCAGCATAGGCGGATAGTTTTCAAAACTATCTAATGCTGACAGGTTATCGTCGATAAAACCTTTGATCACATATTCCGTTCCATAGCCGATGCTTTCTCGTGCCATGTCATAGAATGTGCGTCCCATTCCCCCTGCTCCTATGATTATTAATTGTTTCATTTTCGTGGTCTCAAAAATTGTGCAAAGATACTAATTTTTTTTAATATATGCAAGAAAAATCTTCTAATTTTTAGTATTTGAAGCGTAATTGGCCACTACATCCTCAAAAATCTCCGTCAGTTGCTTGGCAATCACCTCGGATGAGAACCGTGCCTGACAATTGTCTGCGATGGCTTGGCGGTCGTATTCCTGATAATGCCCATACATGTGTTTCAGGCATTTTGCTAATCCCTCTACATCATCTACCTCGAACAAAAGACCATTCTTTTCGTCAATACATTCGCGTATCCCTCCGCAGATACTGGCTACCACCGGCAAACCGCATGCCAATGCCTCCAAAACGGCTACAGAAAAATTCTCATTGCGTGATGGAAGTACAAACACATTGCTTTGGTTGAGCAACCGGGCGATTTCTTCTTTCCCCTTTTTGCCTACCAATATAATATTGTCGTGGTACCCTGCTACATCTATTTGCTGCTGGAGCGTGGCATGTTCCTCGCCTTCTCCTGTAATCTGCATCTTCCATTTGTCTTTCGGCAAATCAGCCAATGCAAATGCTTTGGGCAGCAGATCAAACCCTTTGCGGCTAATCAAACTACCCGTAGTTATAAATGAAAAGGTATCTAATTCCTGTTCGGGTGGGTTATAGTAGAATTCTTTGCCATAGACATTATACACAACATGGCAATCTATTCCGAATCTCTTTTGCAGTGCTTTTTGTAATGATTGAGAAACGGCAATGTTGGCAGATGTGTTTTTATATACCTCTTGCGATTGATATAAAGATTGTGTGTCAATGATCTCGTTATTAAACCTGGCAGCATGTTCAATTGTAACCAAAGGAATATTATGCTTTTTACTTATGGGAACGGCAATATATGAATTGAAGAAGAACTGCCCGTATATAACATCCGGTTTCCCCCATTTTTTTTCTACAATAGTATAAATTCGTTCCAATTGCCACTCTTTAATTTTTGAATTAAATGCAGAACCAAATATCTTTGTAATCGCTCCCGGAATTATAAATGAATTGTAATAGTCAATATTATTAATATGATAATGTGTTATGCCTAAATGTCTCCATCTTAATCTAAACCGACTATCTACAGATGCCACAACAATTTTATGTCCAAGAGAGGCTAATGCTTCAGCTTGGTCCTTTTCAAAGCATCCCCATTGCGGATCTTGCGGAGTAGGGACACCACGTGCTATCATTAGAATGTACATAATTACAAATGTTTAAGTATAGATTTGTATTCTTTCCAAAGTCCTTTGTTATGTAATTGTTGTAAATCATGATCAGCGTTATCGTTACCTTCTATAATACAACATTTACCATATTTGTCTAAAATAACATCCCACCCGACATAGCGAACCGTAGGAGTACGTTTTGCTGCTTCTTTAATTTCTCTCAAACATTCTTGCCAATATGGAATTTTAAAACCGACAAGTTGCTTTTGCGTAATGGGATGAACAATGTATGTGTTGTTATGCGTGTCATATCCTATAGTTGCAACTACACCGCTCGGGATGTCAATATTACATCCGATCCCTCCAAAATGAAGATTATCAACATTTTTTTGATTGTTCCCCACTCTCAAAGTTGCAGACATTATATGGACAATTTCATGTTGAGTATCATATAATGTAACGATTCTCAATGTGTTGACAGACCACGGATGAAATTCTTTTAATGCATCTAATTCCATCAGTGGCTCTTCTATTATATAATGACTACATTTATCGGCTAAACAATCTTTTAGAAATTCTTCTGGATGTATCCCATTTGATTCAATTCTTTTTACTCCAGTTCCTCTAAATGACATTATCTCTTTTATGAAAAAGTAATTGTGTTTTTTTAAAAAGCCAGCTAACTCTTCTGCGGTTATAGTCTTTGTGTCTAACCACTCTCTTCCCAATAGGTCAGAAAATACATTGTTGAAATGGATTTTACTTCTATATATATCTATATCGTTTTGATTATTAGCCTTCCGCAAAATTTTGTGGAATCGTCGATATGTAATAAATTCTTGTTTTCCTGTGTGATTTAGCTTATAGAAACCATAAGCAAAATAATCACTTATTGATGCTCCATATAATATGGCGTTATTAATCCATCCGAGCCATAGCCAGCATGTACGGACAAAAGAGGTCTCACCGATGTAATCATGCTTCATCTGATGGAAGCGATTGTATATGTATTTTAATGTCATAGTAAATGTGTGTTTATTGCATTAATTGTCTTTTCAGTGCATCCAAATAGCCGTGACCATATACCAAGTCCGGCTCGACGTAATTGCCTTCTGCCCATTCATTCCATGATTGTAGAAAAACAATCCGGTGTTCATAGGGTTTGTCCTGAATGAGCCGGAGGACTTGTTTGATTTGTTGTTCAAACACTTCAGGTGTGCTTTCGTAATATACTCTGGCTTTCCTTCCGGAACGCGGCGATCTGTCCCAATTGGGCAACAGAGTAGGGAAGATGTTTTCTTCCTTTTCTTCTTTGACGTATAGATACTTGTTGATCTCCTTTTGCTTGATTTTGCTGACAGGAGTGTATTTAAAAACACGCATAACTACAGAGCGCCATACTTTTTCCAACCAGCTGCGTGTCATGAAATCAGCCCGGTTATAACCTCGTGCATTCACAGCGTCAAAACCCATTTGGAGAATTTTGCCGAAATTCTCTGCGGCTTTGTCCGGTGCATGGTTGAAAAGAGTGTTTTTGGCATTGATCTCGTCTGCGCGCATACTGAATCCCAACCCCACGAAATAAATGCCTTTCAACCCGTTTTCTTTAGCCAGCTTCTGCCATAGGGAAATAAAACCCTGTGGATCAGGAATTGCGGATGGAGCAAATATATAGAACAGAGGTTTGCCATCCACGGTGATATAGCGTTTATCCTTGAATGCCGGTAGATTGTCATAGAAATGTTTGGTATATTCCTCTTCCGAATATATCATTTCCATCAGTGTCTGTTTCTTCTGCTTCCGTGTGCCTATATCCCATGATTTGTTGGTCCAGTCGTGGTTTGCCCATCCGAGACAGAAAGGAAAGTCCGGTTTGCCGGATTTAATCACTTCGTTAAATGGCATGGTTAACAATTGCTTGTCATGACTAAACCAATATTGCCAATAACAGAAGCCTTCTATGCCTGCTTCTTTGGCCATTTGAGCCTGTGCTTCGCGCACTTCCGGAATGCGCAGATCATAATATCCTAAATCGGCTGGAACACGAGGTTGCAGATGCCCCTTAAAAAGCGGCTTAGCCTTGCCGACGTTCGTCCATTCGGTAAATCCTTTCCCCCACCACAAATCGTTCTCCGGTGTCGGATGAAATTGAGGAAGGTAGAATGCGATTACACGTGCTTTTTTGCTATTCATATTATTACATAGTTTTATCTAAAATACCTTGATATAATTGTATTATTTGTTCAGCATTCTTTTGGTCGGTGTAGAAATGCTCTACCGTTTGCTTGGCACGCAGTTTCATAGGAAGGAAATCTTGTTGCGGTGTAAGAGTGACATGTTGCATTTGGAGAACTAATTCCTCTTGTGTGGTGTAACGTAAGGCAATTTCCTGTCCAGTAAATTGTTTGCCATTGTCGAATTGCTCTTTTGTTCCCGATGCGTCAAAACCGATAACGAGACAACCGGCATTCATTGCTTCGGCGGTAGCTAATCCGAAACCTTCACTCAAACTGCTCATAATCAAAGCTCCTGCTTGTGCGTACAAGTTATGAATATCATTACGCATACCAAGGAAGGTGATGTCATTATCCATGTCATGTTGTCGGACGAAGTTTTTTAAATGTTGTTTGTAGGACACGATAGCTGTGTCTCCAGCTATGCGCAATGGCCAATGCATCGGACATTGTTTTGCATACAGAGTATAGGCAACTAACAAATCTTCAATACCTTTTCCTTTTTCCAAGCGTCCAGCAAAAAGGAAAAAAGGTTGTGCGATGGATGAGGTGATTGTTTCATATTCTTTTTCAATGGCACCATCGTATATGACTCTTGAATAAGGATGTTTTTCCAATTGATAATATTGTTGCACACCGCGTGTGATGCATACTGTATAGGATAAATCGGTTTTGTAATTCCGCAGTTGTTGTGCGCGCGTAAATATGTAATGATAACCAATCAAATCGCTATATTCGCGCAGATGCCATATATGTGGAATTGATAATTGTCGGGCAGCGCGGTAGCCGATATCAACAACGCTCACGTTTGTATGGATGAGTTGGCTCTTTCGCTGCCGACAGATGTCTATAACGGATCGACTTGCTATCTTGTTAACCACGATTCGTCCTATTAGACGTGGCAACCAAAGTACGGCATCTTTAAGCGTTCGGATTCTAGGATAGGTGGCTATGCGAAAGTTGAGAGACACTACATCGACACCATCATTTAGGAGCAGAGGATAGATACCCTCTGTATCAGGCACGATGACAGTGGGTTCTATTCCTTTTTTGCGAACAATTGTCAGGAGACGCAAAAAGGCTATGGTGGATCCTTCATGGGGTCCTGTTGAATGGAGGATGTACGTTACCTTCATTGTTGTATGGCGTTGATGTATTGTTTTGAGTGATGGGTATATGTTTCCAATTTTTTATGTGCCGCATCGATGTCAATTGGTGTATAGGCAACGGGCGGTATCGCTGTGTAATGATCCGGAATATTAATCTGTGTCAACAAAGTTTGTATCCGGTCGGAGTTGTTGCGGGCTCCCATGCTGATGAACTGCTTCTCAAAGATGACCGAGAAAGCTGTTCCATGAAAGGACGTGCTTACCACAAACTCCGCATCACGGATGGCGTGTATCAGTTCGATAGGACCAATGTTCGTCAGTTCATTACTTCTCCATATTGTATGAAGAGTAGCTGAGATGATGAGAAGTTCGCAATGATGCTCTTTTGCTACTATCTGTGCATATTGTCGGGAAACGCCACTTTGCGTCATCTCGTAATATAGAACGTATGGCGCATTGCGAAAGCGTTTTTTGGGAAGTAAGGTGTTCCATTGCTCTTTGCTAAGGAGCAGAGTAGGGTCGCAAACCAATGTGCTTTCGAAGCCCAGTTCCGCTAATTTCTGAAGCAATGTTTTTTCCCGTACAGATAAGGATGAGAAACAGGATAAATACTGTTTCAGTTGTTTTTCTTCGCTATCCGACATACGGATAACTCCCATGCTTGCTGCATAAGTAGCGCAATGAGCCGGGTGGTTAAGCGTTTGACAGAAATAGACGGGATCGAATCCTATATGCTCCAATGTGGTGCAGTGATTGCGCCATATCTGGTCACTGCCAACAATTACTAAGTCATAAGACTCGTTAATAGTTGCGCCGTACTGCGTATAACGAGGTTGAGAAGGTAGTTGCAGATATAACTCACGGAATTTTTCAAATTTATGGATACGGAAAGCACGTCGGATAGCTGTAAGTACCAGGTATAATAAGTAAACACAGCGCTCACGTTGGGTGTGCCCTTTGATACTGCGAAGCCAATTGTACTCTTTAGCATGCCCGGTGGGCCAGTAGTCTATAAATTCCACTTCATGTCCTTGTGCTTGAAGGTAAGTACGCAATGCATAAGCCTGCAACATGGCACCATAATTATGTGCACGATGATATGTGAGAATGCCAATTTTCATGATTCCTTTCTATGGGTGAATTTTTGTACAAACTGTCCAATTGATTTCTTTTCTGTATCATTGATGAGTAAGAGCCAAGAGAGTGACCCAATGATAATGACACTGACAACGCTATTGATAATAAGGCGCAGGAAAGATGTCTCCATGATATGCGTGATTCCTGATAAGGTTAGCCAGCATATACCGAGTATAAGGATTAAAGGTATAACCACTTTCCAACAAAACAGAGATATATTCAAGTCAAACAAATGTTTAGAGAAGATTAGATGAGCCACGAGGTCTAATATCTCAAAGATAAGCATGCTGATAAGTACCCAGTATGGCTCATAGCCTAATTTAAGCATGAAGTATGCAAATGGCAGTGTCAGAAGCATAATAATGCTTATCACTATCTGGTATGTTTTCATTTTTCCTACCGCCAATATACCGGCCATAAGACCTGCACTCATTTGGTATACCATGGAAAAGATTAGAATCAATCTGGTAAATTCCAAAGCGTATGGAGGTACATCTGTTAGCCATAGATTCAGTACCAATGGTAATTCTACAATAAGCGGAATCGCGATCACGCCCATGACTAATACGCAAAATTTGGATGATGTGAAGACCAATCGTGTCATACGTTCATGCTCGTTTCGTCCATAACTTAGCATAAGTTGCGGATGTATGCTTTTACGCAATGTTTGGGAGAAGAACCCCATAACACCATTGATCTGGTTTGCAATGCCATAGGCGGCATTCATGACGGTACCATAAAAAAGATTAAGAACGATGGCGATGCCTTGATTCCTGCCTACCAGAGCTAAGGCTCCAAATGTATTCCAACTTGTAAAATTTAACATCTGTTTGAATACTTCGGGCTTCCAAAGTAAAGAGCGGCAGAGATATAAATCTTTATATTTGTTACGTGTATATATGAATTTTATCAGTAAGTTGAGGAAAGGAATAATCGCCATACCAATTCCATACCAGATCAATTTGTCCCAAGATATGTATTGCAGCGAGAAGGCCAAGATGAGTTTGAGAATGGCATCCAGAATCTCGATGAGCGCAAACACCGGCATATTCTCATATGCGTTTAGTTCTGCGTCAAAAGGGGTAGCCATGATGGTAAAGAACGTACTTGCAATCAAGGTCTGGTAGATGATTTTGCCCGCAAACATACGGTCAAATGATATATTGAGAAAATGACCGAATAAGAAAGGTGTAATAGCTTCCAATCCCACGACGATAATGACGCTGATAATTAGATGGAGAGTAATGGAACTATTGAATAATTCGTTCATTTTAGGAATATCGTTTTCTCCCAATGAGACGTTGAGGTAACGTTGCGTGGAGCTAGCCATAGCTGTTCTCAAAAATGCCAACATGCCAATGACTCCCCCAACTAATGCATACAGACCATAATCACTATTCCCTAAACTATGCAAAATAATGGGTACTGACCATAGTGAAAGTACTATGCAAATCAGTATTTTTGCATATAGCACAATGGAATTCCATATGACTCTATCAGCATTTGTCATTTATTCATAATTAGTTATTAGGTCCTGTCCTATCTTGCGGATAGTATTTCTTTTGACAACATGAACGGGACTGCCGGCATAAACGCAATATGATTCATACTGTCTGTTACGAGTTAGTACGCTCCGTGCTCCAAAGACGCAGTTCTCCGGAGTATGAACACTATGCATGATCATACATTGGGTACTAATCCAGTTACAATCACCAATCTCAATCTTCCCATACGCGTCGTTAAAACGGGCTTTGTCAATGTCATACAATGGATGAAAATCCGTGTCAATGATCGTGACACTCCATCCTATCAGGGTATGTTGCCCGAATGAGATCCCAATACACGATACAATCTTAGTAGCGGCTGTGCTTAAAAAATCATCACCGAATTCAATACTTCCCGTTTGGCGTACAACGATGTATGAATCCGAACCAATCTGTGCTGTACCCTTAAAGATGATAGTTCCCTCATTAAGCCATGAAATACCACTATCAGGATATACGTTAGAGATGTTAAAACCTAAGCGTATCATACCTTGATGAATGTTTTTGTTATCAATAATTACCTTCCCTTCCAATTTTCGAAAATTAGGTTTCTTAAGCAGAATAGGCAGTCTAACTGCCTGTTTGAATGGCAGATAGTGGAAATTAAAAATCATAGAGGGAATTAATACTTGAAATATGTCTCTAATCTTGCTGAATAATTTCATTCTCTGAGGCTTTTATAACTTCTATTTCAATTTTTTTTGTATGTGCTATTTGCTGTACAAACGTACAATATGTGTTGAATGCCTTATCTGCATTTGCATCTTTCCATATAAAGCAATTGAAATTTTTAGGAGATATGTACTTGTGTATTCCCCACATACCATTAAGAAGACAAATGATATCTCTTTTGGATTTTTGTTGCCTACTATATGTGATGAGTTTTAATTGATGTGCTTTGTAGATGAATTTTAAACAAATTTTAGAGAACCTGGGTAAATTCATCTCAAACGCTCTCAATACACCATTTGGAAAGATTGAACCTAAGGTTTGTGCCGGACGTTCCTGAAATTGTATCCTATGCGCATGATTGTTCCTTGCAGTCTGGATAAGTAAGTCTGCATTGTCTGTTAGTGTATATGAGAGAATGACTTTTAATATCACTCCTCTAATTTCTCTTCGTTTTAATGCGGAAGTTCGTTCAGCGTAGTTTAAATCAGCAGGAGTCAATTTCTTGATTTCTCCGTTTGAACTTAGAAACTCTACATATTTTAGCAATGAAGACACTTGACAATTATAGCAACCGCTATTATTAAAAGTTGCAGCAGCAATAGTTCCCGGTAAGTCGACTAAACCTTCGAAACCGGATATGCCATTTTCAACGGCATATTTTGCGAGTGTCTTAACAGGCACGCCGCATTCGCATTCGATAGAATTAGAAGTTACAGAAAATACATTCAGTTTCGTTGTGCATATTATAATTTCAGGATTATAACTATTGTCGAAATAGAGATTAGAAGTTTGTCCTATGATTTTGAATTCTCGTCCTTGTTTGTATAAATTTGAGCATAGTTGCTGCAATTGCTCAGTAGATGTGGGAGTAATCCATAGGCCAGCAATACCACCACGATGAATCCAAGTGCGTTTCTTTAAATCTACATTTTTTTCATATGGAATATGTGTAGAATCTAAATATGTAATAAAGGCTTCATTCATTATTAATATTTACGGTTGTATTGTAATAGTTCAAACCTAAAAATATGCCAATCATCATACAGCAAAGAGTTAGTATGAAATACAAAATCACAATGGAAATAGAACTATCTACCAACATCAAAGATAGAAGCATGAGTAAACAGGGAGCTGTCTGTGACTTGATTTTTAGATGTTGTAAAGAATAACGAGCAGTTGAAAATAATGAAAAAATGTATAACAAACATCCTATAATACCAAAATCATACCACGCTTCCATGAAATCATTGTGTGCAGAGAGATATAAAGGAGAGTCACTGAGTACAGTACTGAATCCATGACCTATAAGATATTTGAGTCCTTTCGTATTTTGGATCATACTCCATGTCGTAGCCCACACATCTATACGTCCACTGCCTCCATCATCTTGAATGGAAGCCATGCGTTCGATAACTCCTCCGTATTCTGTGGTTGTGAAGTACAAGAAAATACCACCTAACGTGACTAATGCCAATACCACATATAGTATGGATTTGATACCTTTTGATTGAATTCGTTCTTTAGATAAAATGTAAACAATTAATGCTATCACCAAAGCAACTAATCCGCCACGTTTGATAGAAGAGAAAATGACAAAAGTAATCAGTAAGATGGATAAGTATCGTACTGCTTTTGATGGATGTATTAATACAAGTGGTAGTAAAAACATCGGATAATAAGATGTCATCAAATGTGCTTCGCCGACAGCATTGGCAATATTATATATTCGGAAATATTGGATGACTAATATGAGTTGCATAAGTACTGCAGCCCATATTATGGATTTATGCATGCCATATTTGCTTGTATAGGCATACATACTGCACATAGCAGCAAAAGGTAGAAGTGAAGTCAAACAAGGGTAAATAGCTGATTTTAGGTTGACAGAAAAAATAAATGAGATAAATGTCATCCATAGTAGAAATCCAGCCATCCATTTGATAGGCGTGGCAACATTGTGTTGTCTCCGTGTATTTAAATATAATAAAAAGCCGGGGATTAAAATAATGAAAGTTAGTAAATAATGTGTTGCTATATTAACAGAGCCTAAATCTTCTCCGTCTTCATTAATCATAACAAACCCTCCGCACAATGCGATTGTTAACATTGTGAAGATGATATATATTCTATGGACAAGCTCTTTGGATAACACAATCTTAATCTCTTCTGAAAATATCGCGGGTATAAACTTTTGCCTGCACATCGTCTAATACAACGTCATAGCGGTTTGCTATAATGGCATCGGATTTAGCTTTGAAGGCGGCAAGGTCGTTCACTACGAGAGAACCGAAGAAAGTTGAATTGTCCGGCAGGGTAGGTTCGTAGATGATGACTTGGGCACCTTTGGCTTTGACGCGTTTCATGATTCCCTGGATGGAGGATTGACGGAAGTTGTCGGAGTTCGATTTCATCGTCAAGCGGTAAACGCCGATGACGCAAGGATGCTCCTCGGAGGCATTGAACTGACCGTTATTGTAATAATCGTAATAGCCGGCTTTAGCCAAGACACGGTCGGCGATGAAGTCTTTGCGGGTGCGATTAGACTCAACGATGGCTTCGATGAGGTTCTCGGGGACGTCTTGGTAATTGGCGAGAAGTTGTTTGGTGTCCTTGGGGAGACAATAACCGCCATAACCAAAAGAGGGGTTGTTATAGTGCGTACCGATACGCGGATCAAGACAAACACCATCGATGATGTCCTGCGTGTTCAGGCCTTTCATCTCCGCGTATGTGTCGAGTTCGTTGAAATAGCTGACGCGCAGGGCAAGGTACGTGTTTGCGAAGAGTTTGACGGCTTCCGCTTCGGTCAGTCCCATGATGCGGGTCTCAATGTCCTCTTTGATGGCTCCCTCTTTGAGGAGTGCCGCAAAACGCTCTGCGGCTTTGGTAAGACGTTCGTCCCCTTTGACTGTTCCGACGATGATGCGGGAAGGGTAGAGGTTGTCGTAGAGCGCTTTGGACTCACGGAGAAACTCCGGCGAAAAGAGGATGTTGTCGCTGTTGTATTTCTTACGAACGGATTCCGTATATCCGACAGGGATGGTCGATTTGATGACCATGATAGCGGACGGATTGACGCGGAGAACGGTCTCGATGACGTTCTCCACCGCCGAGGTGTCGAAATAGTTCCGCTGGCTGTCATAGTTCGTCGGAGCGGCTATAACGACGTATTCGGCATCCTTGTAGGCTGCTTCGGCATCGAGGGTCGCGGTGAGGTTGAGCTCTTTTTCCGCGAGGTATTTCTCGATGTACTCGTCCTGAATAGGTGAACGGCGTGAATTAATCATCTCCACTTTCTCGGGGATGATGTCTACCGCCATCACTTCGTTGTGCTGGGCGAGTAGGGTAGCGATGCTGAGACCTACATAGCCTGTTCCTGCAACTGCTATCTTCATAATTTAATTTTTATTTCTTTTGCCATCTTTTCGATTTCGGCTCGGTCATTATGGACCCCATAACTCCCTCACCGGAAATCAAAAATCTGTCTAAAACAAATTAAAAATTTAATGTACTGTTGTTGTACTGATCTTGGCTTTGACCGTCGGTTGACCGTCGTTTGACCGTCGGGTTTAGACCGATTCGGGAGTGCTTTTGGAAGTGGTTAGATGTGTTCCTCGAAACCGCGGAAATGGACGTTGAGCTCATGGAGATGCTCCAGAAGGGTACCGAGTGAGGTTCCTTCGGTCATTTTTGCGAAGGCATTGACATCTTTCGGGAAACATTTGCCACCGTAGCCGCATTTGCCGTCCGGTCCGGGAACATAAGTATGGGTGTCATTGATGTAACCGGAGAGGAGTACACCGGTGTGTACTTTGCGCCAATCGGCTCCCATTTTCTCGCAATACTCTTTGCAAGCGTTGAAGTACGTTACTTTGTACGCGCCAAAGACATTGTGCATGTACTTGGTCAACTCAGCCTCCAACGGGGTCATTACCGTGAATTTCTTACCCACGAAGATCTTGGTGAGGAGTTCCTGTGCGCCGGTGAAGACCATGGTCTGTTTGTTGAAGTCCTCAATGAAAGTACGCTCGGTGAGGAACTCCGGCATGTAGCAGACATTGTGTCCGGTCTCTTTTGAGAGACGCTCGCTAGTACCCGGCAAAATGGTGGTACGCACGAAAACAGGGACATCCGGCAATTTCTTGATCAATTCGGTCATGAGGGTCAGATCTTGTGTTCCGTCTTCCTCCGTGGGGACATGAATCTGCAAGAATGCGATGTCAATGTCACTCAGGTCATCGTTGTATCCTTTGTACGGATCGCTGATGAACAATTTACACTCAGGGTTGTTGTTTTCCAACCAGTTTTTGAGGGCTCCGCCTACGAAGCCACATCCAATAATTCCAACTTTTATCATAATATTTCAAGTAGTTTTACAAAAAGCGTGCAAAGATACAACATTTTTTTTATATACGCAAGAGCGCGCGAACATTATTTATAAAAAAATGCAATTTTTCATAAAAAACGAAGAAAAAACGCTAAAGATTTTCATTATTCAATAATTTTTTGTAATTTTGTGCCGAATTTGCCTTAAAGTGGACTTTGGGGTGAGTGGGTGAGAGGATGAGTGGGTTAGAGGGTGAGAGGACCGGCATGGCATGCCGGACAATGAACGATGTTTCTCTGCGCTGATGCGCAGAGCAGGAAACGAAAAAAAATATAGCGTGGGATAGAGAAACACGAAATAAATTATAGCGTGGGATATAGAAACACGAAAAAAAATATAGCGCGGGATAGAGAAAAGGGAACAAAATTAATAAAAAACGGGAACAAAATTAATAAAAAACGCGAACTAAATTATTAAAATAACATAGAAAAATGAAGAATTTTAAATTTTGGAATGCGTTGTGCGGATGGATCGTGTTTGTGATTGCAGCTGCTACGTATCTCCTGACCATGGAGCCGACTGCGAGCTTCTGGGATTGCGGCGAGTTCATCTCGAGCGCCTGGAAATTAGATGTCGGCCACCCGCCCGGAGCACCGTTTTTTATGCTGATGGGCCATTTCTTTAGTCTGTTTGCGTCAGACACCGCCCATGTGGCGATGTGCGTGAATGCGCTTTCCGCTCTGGCAAGTGCGTTTACGATTCTGTTCCTCTTCTGGACCATTACGGCTTTGGCGAGGAAGTTAAAGTCGGAGACTGGTTCGCTGTGGGCGGATCTGGGAATTTTAGGAGCAGGAGCAGTTGGTGCTTTGGCTTACACGTTTAGCGACACGTTCTGGTTTTCGGCAGTGGAAGGCGAGGTATATGCCAGCTCGTCGCTGTTCACGGCAGTAGTGTTCTGGCTGATCCTGAAATGGGACGAATTGGCAGACGAAGAGGGTAGTGACCGGTGGTTGATCGCCATCGCTTATCTGATGGGATTGAGTATCGGCGTACACTTGTTGAACCTGCTAACCATTCCGGCAATCGGTTTGGTATATTACTTCCGCCGCTATGCGTTCAGCTGGAAAGGAATGATCTATGCATTCTTGGCATCGTGTCTCATTCTGTTGGTGATTTTGTACGGAATTATTCCGGGCGTTCCAACCGTAATCGGTTGGTTCGAGTTGGCGTTTGTCAACGGTCTCGGCTGTCCGTTCAATACCGGTCTGGCGGTGGCACTTGTGCTGATTACAGGTCTGTTGGTTTGGGCTATTCTGTACACCAAGAAACGTTCCGACGTCGAATACGCAGAAGGACAAGGCAAGAACCTGTGGCGTTGGCTGAATACGGCATCGCTGATGGTGGCTGTGATCTTAGTGGGTTACAGCAGCTATGCGGCTTTGGTGATCCGCTCGAACGCAGACACACCGATGGATCAGAACAGCCCGGACAATGTGTTCAGTCTGAAATATTACCTAAACCGTGAGCAATACGGCGACCGTCCGCTTTTCTATGGTCAGACCTATAACGCGCCTGTTCAGTTGCGTGTAGAGGGCAATATGTGTGTGCCGGTAGAGAAAAAAGGTCATGCACAATATGCTCCGGCTCCGAAAGTAGAGGGTGAGAAGGACCGTTATGTGATCACCGGATACAAGTCTTCGTACGAGTATATGCCTCAGTTCTGCATGCTTTTCCCGCGTATGTATTCATCGCAGGGTTCGCATATTCAGGCGTATAAAGAATGGGCTGAAGTGAAGGGCAAACGCGTCCGCTATGACTACTGCGGTCAGCAGAAAACGGAGTATTGTCCGACTTTTGCGGAGAATATGCGTTTCTTCTTCCGTTATCAGGTGAACTTCATGTACTGGCGCTATTTCATGTGGAATTTCGCGGGAAGACAGAATGATATTCAGTCGTACGGCGACATTACCAAAGGTAACTGGATCAGCGGTATTCCGTTTATAGACAATGCAATGTTGGGTGATCAAGACCTGCTTCCGACAGAACTGAAAGAGAACAAGGGACATAACGTGTATTATTTCCTGCCGTTGATTTTGGGTATCATCGGTATCGTATGGCAATGCGGCAAACGCAGCAAAGAGGGCAAGGCAGAAGGCTGGCAGAGCTTCACGCTGACTTTCCTGCTGTTCTTCCTGACCGGTTTGGCGATAGTGATGTACTTGAACCAGACACCTTATCAACCGCGCGAGCGTGACTACGCGTACGCAGGCTCGTTCTATGCTTTCTGTATATGGATCGGTCTGGGTGTGTTGGGTATCGTTGAGTTTATCCACCAAGTGTTGAAAATTAAAAACGAGAAATTGAAAGTATGCGTGGCTGTTTGTGTGAGTCTGGTATGTTTAGGCGTGCCGGCCTTGATGGCTCAACAGAACTGGGATGACCACGACCGCAGCCAGCGCTACAGTTGCCGCGATTTCGGAGCAAACTATCTGAAGTCCTGCGATACGCAAGGCATCCTGTTCTCGAACGGCGATAACGACACTTTCCCCTTGTGGTACAACCAAGAAGTGGAGGAAGTGGGAACCGACCTGCGTGTCTGCAACCTCAGTTATCTCCAGACCGACTGGTATATATCTCAGATGAAACGTCCGTACTACGAGTCCGAGGCCTTGCCAATCAGCTGGGAATACAAGGATTTCATGCCGGGTGCCAATGAGATCGCCCGCGTGGATAACCGTTTGGGACAGCCGATCAGCGTTGAGAAAGCGTTCAATTTCCTGCGTTCTGACGATCCTCGCACGAAGACCCGCGAAGGCGATAATTATTTGCCGTCCGACCAGTTGTATGTAGAGACACCCTCCGGCGAACAGATTCTCCTTAAGAAAAAACGCATGTACACGCGCTCGGAGATGATGATCATGGAGATGCTGTCCACGAACCAGTGGAAACGCCCGATGTACTTCTGCGCGACCGTTGGTAACGACTATTATTTGGGCTTGGAACCGTACATGGAGCTGACCGGTCTGGCTTATCAGATCACACCGGTACGCAGTCGCGACGGACAGCCGCGTGTGAACACCGAGAAGATGTACGACAACATGATGCACAAGTTCCAATACGGCAATATGAATATCCCCGGAATTTATATTGACGAGAACCTGATGCGTATGTGCCGCACGCACCGAATGATGTTTGCGCAGTTGGCAGAACAGCTGATACGTGAAAACCAACGCGAGAAAGCATTGGAAGTACTCGACTATTCGGAAGAGCAACTGCCGGGCTATAACATCCCATACGACTACACTTCGGCTTCGATGGCGGCTATGTATTTCATGCTGCACGAGGACGAGAAGGCCGTTGCAATCATGGATAAAGTAGCTCAGAGTTGCGTTGAGTATCTGCGTTTTGCGGCTTCTTTGGACCGCGGTCAGAAACGCTCGATGGAGAGTACTACCAGCCGCGAAGGCGCGATCTTAGGCTATGTACTGCAGACCTGCGAACGCTACGGACAAAACGAGTTGGTAGAGAAATACTACGGCGACTACGCGGCGTACGCGAAATAAATAAAAAGAAGGATGTTCGCGCAATGATGCGCGAAAAGTGCATAATGTAAATTGAAAATATAGAATGACAAGTGTAAATAAGATCCCTGTCTTGCTGCTAACCGGTTATCTGGGAAGCGGCAAGACAACACTTCTCAACCGCATTCTGACGAACAATAAAGGTATTCGTTTTGCGGTGATTGTCAACGACATCGGAGAAGTGAATATAGACGCCTCGCTGATCCAAAAAGGTGGAGTGGTGTCTCAACAAAATGATTCGTTAGTGGCATTGCAGAACGGTTGCATATGCTGCACGTTACAAACGGATTTGCTGACCCTGCTTCATGATTTAGCCGCGCAAAAAGCGTACGACTATATCGTTATTGAGGCATCCGGTATCTGCGAGCCGGCTCCTATTGCGCAGACGCTGTGTTCTTATGCTCAAATGGTACCTCAGTTCGCACAAGATGGTCTGCCGGTATTGGATTGTATCTGCTCGGTGGTAGATGCACTTCGTCTGCGCGATGAGTTCAACGGCGGCGAGGAATTAGCACATCATGTGCCGAAGGAAGAGGACTTGGCGGCATTGGTAACGGAGCAGATAGAGTTCTGCAATATTATCCTGCTGAACAAGGCGTCAGAAGTAAGCGAAGACGAATTGACGCATATTAAATCCATTCTTCGCGCATTACAACCCACCGCAGAAATTATTGAAACCAACTACTGCGATGTAGAGTTTGAAAAGATTCTGAATACCGGATTGTTTGATTTTGACCGTACAGCCACATCTGCAACATGGATTCAGGAAGTAGAAGATGCACATCATCACCACGACCATGACGACGATGATGATGAGGATGAGCACGATGAGCATGAAGATCACTCGCATTGCGACCATGAACATGGCTACTGCGAGCATGAACATCATCACCACCACGACCACGAACATGGCGAACATGACCATTTGGCGGAGTTCGGAATCGACACCTATGTATATTATGCGCGCAAGCCGTTTGACTTAGGGCTCTTTGACGAGTTCGTAGCGGCTCATTGGCCGAAGAACGTGATCCGTTGCAAAGGAATGTGCTATTTTGCAGAGGAGTACGATATGTGCTATCTGTTTGAGCAAGCCGGCAAACAATTCAATCTCCGCAAAGCCGGCGAATGGTTTGCCACGATGCCCAAAGAGGAGTTGATGCAACTGATGGCTGACGATGCGCAACTCCGCAAAGATTGGGATGACCAATACGGCGACAGGATGCAGAAATTAGTGTTTATCGGTCAACATTTGGATAAAAAGGCTTTGAAAGAGGCTTTGGACAACTGTTTGCAATAATTATCTATCGGGAAACTTAAATAATTATAAACAATACTCTTATGAAACCAATTAACGAACTGACTATTGCAGTGGCAAGTGACCACGCTGGTTTTGGACTGAAATCCATGATACAACTGTTTTTGGAGCGTGAAGGCGCCAAGGTAGTTGATTTCGGCTGCGACTCTATGGAGAACTGCGACTTTCCGGATTTTGCACATCCGATGGCAACCGCAGTGGAGAAAGGCGAATGCGATTTAGGTATCGGTTTTTGCTTTACTGGCAACGGAATGAGCATGTGCGCGAACACGCATCCTCATGTGCGCGCCACTATTTGCTGGGAGACACGTATGGCGGAGAATGCTCGTCGATTCTTCAATGCTAATGTTCTTTGTCTGCCGGCAGGAAGTGTAGCTCCGGACAAGGCATTGGATATCATTCATGCATTTGTAACCACCGCTTATGCCGGCGGCGAACGATATGAGCGTCGCAATCATCATTTGGCTAATCCCAATAAATACCGGATTGAGAATGGTGAATGGATTTTAGAAAATTGATAATTCACAATTCACAATTCACAATTATTAGCCCTAAAGGGCAACGATTATTTCGCGCACAGGATGCGCGAAAAATGCACAATGAAAGTATATATTGATGAAAAATTTTAACGTAAAAAAGTATATTTTAGCACCGCTGACAGTTGCAGTTGTGCTATTCATGTGGTTCGTGCCGGCATCGTTTTTCGGCATTGAGGGACTGACAGTAGTTCAGCAGCGAACCATCGCTATTTTCTGTTATGCCGCCCTGATGTGGATGTTTGAAATCATCCCGGCTTGGGCGACGTCTGTGTCCGCGATTGTATTTTTGCTGATCGCCGTTTCCAACAAAGGTCTGACAAACCCGGAGATGGGTTCATTAGTCAATTTCCGCGAACTGATGGCCGCTTTTGCAGACCCGATCATCATGCTTTTCTTAGGCGGATTCGTTTTGGCTATTACTGCCAGCAAAGTGGGCTTGGACGTGGTGTTGGCACGTGTTCTGCTCAAACCTTTCGGAACCAATCCGAAATGGGTGTTGTTGGGCTTTCTGACGCTGATCAGCGTGATGTCCATGTTCATGAGCAATACGGCTACTGCGGCTATGATGTTAGCTTTCTTAGCGCCTGTATTGCGTACGCTGCCGGTAGATGGCGGTGGTCGTGTTAGCTTGGCGATGGCTATTCCTATCGCCGCCAATGTGGGCGGTTTGGGAACGCCGATCGGTACTCCTCCGAACGCTATCGCAATCGGACAATTGGCGGCTATGGATATCAATATCGGTTTCGCCGCATGGATGGTTCGTTTTGTGCCGGTAGTGATCATAATGATTCTCTTTGCGTGGTGGCTGCTGCAGTTCCTTTTCCCTTTCAAGGCAAAGGATGTAAAGATCGTCATTAATCCCGATGAGCATCACGAGATGGATTGGAAATTCTGGGTTGTAACCGTTACATTTATTGCTACCATTCTGCTGTGGATGACGGGTGAGCTGACTCACCTGAATTCCAATGTGGTAGCGCTGATTCCGTTTGCTGTCTTTGCATTGACCGGCGTGTTCACGCGTGACGATTTCTCAAAGATCGATTGGCATGTGCTTTGGATGGTGGCCGGTGGTTTCGCCATCGGAACGGCTCTTAACAAGACCGGTCTGGCAGCTGCGTTGGTGGAGTCCATTCCGTTCGGCAGTTGGTCTGTCATCGCCGTTTTGGTTATTTCCGGTCTGTTAGGCTGGTTGCTCTCCAACTTTATCTCGCACTCATCCGCAGCGAACTTGCTTATTCCGATCTTGGCGGTTGTAGGAACAGCTATGAGCGAGCAGTTAGGTGCTTTCGGCGGTGTGACCACTTTGTTGGTCTGCGTTGCAGCCTCTACTTCGTTCGCTATGCTTCTGCCGATCTCCACTCCGCCGAATGCCATCGCTTGTTCAACGGGTTTGATCAAGACCAACGACATGGCAAAAGTAGGACTTATCATCGGTTTAGTGGGTGTTGCATTGTCCTACGCGGTGTTACTGATCTTCCCGTTTAAGTAATTGATAATTGAAAATTATATCTCGGCTAAGACTTAAATTATAGTCTGAAGCCGTATGGGAAGTTGATAAATATGAAAAATCGAATTATCATCATCATTCTTTGCATCATGGCAGCTTTGTCCGTCATGGCGCAAGAGAATGTCAAGACGGAAAAGAAGGAGGCGGTTAAGTCACATCTTGTTCAGCATTTCAAGTTGTATGGTTTTGTCCGCAACTATTTTGCTTATGATAGCCGTGAATCTTTCTCCGGAACGGGTGATTTGTATAACTACCAGCCGCGTGATGTGCTCTGGAACCAGACGCCCGAACAAGCAGCAGCTTCCGGCGTAGAGCGTCAGGACTTGAATGCTCAATCCACTTTCCGCTTTCTAAGTTTGACAACCCGTTTGGGTTTGAATATCGTGGGTTATAAATGGCGTAACACGGAGTTCGGCGGAAAGATAGAAGCGGATTTTTATGCCGGTTTGAGTACGAAAGGTTCGGGTTTACACTCCGTCTCGGGAACGGCTCAGTTTCGTCTGCGTCAGGCCTATATGACGATGGCGTGGGATAGTCTGCGTATGGGCGATAAGGCCTATGCGCGTGTAGATTTATTATTAGGTCAGGCATGGCATCCGATGGCAGCTGATCTCAGCGATGTGATTGCTCTCAACTCCGGTGCGCCTTTCGGTCCTTTCAGCCGTACGCCGCAGGTGAAGATGGATGCGCGTCTGGGCAACTATTTCACCCTCACCGGTGCGCTGATTTGGCAGATGCAGTATTGCTCCATCGGTCCGGACGGTCAGTCGGCGGAGTATATCGGTTACAGCAAAACGCCAGAGGCATACCTGGGCGTGAATGTGCATGCCAACGGATTCTTGGCAAGAGCAGGAGCGGATGTACTCAGTATCTGCCCTCGTCATTTGGGAACGGTGTTGGCGGCAGACGGCAAGACACAGGTTGCCGTTCGTGTGAACGACCGACTAACCACCGCTTCGCCATTTATCTATCTGCAATACAAGAAAGGCGAGTTCTCCATCAAAGCCAAATCGGTCTTTATGGAAGCCGGTGAACACATGAACATGAACGGCGGTTACGGCGTGAAGAAAGTGAATGCAGACGGGTCTTGGGAATATACACCGACGCGTACATCGACCTCATGGCTCAGTATTGTTTATGGCGGCAAAGTTGGCGCGCAGGAGGATAAACATCCTCAGAAACTGCAAGGCATTCTCTTCGGCGGTTACGTCCGTAATTTCGGTACGAAAGATCCTTTGGCTACCAAACAAGACGGCTCTTTGGTGGGATTCTATTATCCGCGCGCAAGCAATATGAACCAAATGTTCCGCTTATCGCCGACGCTGCTTTATACGGTGGGTAAATTCCAATTAGGTTGCGAGTACGAGATCACTTCGGTGCAATATGGCGACATCGCCCAAGGGGGCATCAACCCCGCTAATGGTCTGTGCGACAAAGGACTTCATTGGGTGACAAACCATCGTGTACAACTGATGACAAAATATAATTTCTAATGAAACGAATAATCAATCCTTGGACCCGGATGCCGGGATATAACTGTTTCGGTTGTAGCCCGGATAACCCCATCGGCACGCAGATGCGCTTTTTCGAAGACGGGGATGAGATCATCTCTATCTGGCGTCCGACACAAAATCACCAATCGTGGATCAATACCTTGCACGGAGGTGTGCAGGCCGTGCTGTTGGATGAAGTGTGCGGATGGGTTGTATTCCATCTGCTCAAAACCGCCGGCGTTACGGCGAAAATGGAGATGCGCTACCACAAACCCGTATCGACTTTGCAGGAGTATATCAAACTGCGCGGTTATCTCAAAGAGATGCGGCGTAATATAGCAATCGTGCAAGGCGAGATCTATAGCGCCGATGGCGAACTGCTATGCGAGTGTACCTGCACCTATTTTACTTTCCCGCAGGAGAAAGCCAAGGCGGAGATGGGCTACCTTCCGTCCGAAGTTGAAGAACAAAACTATACCTTTGAAGAATGCTTGAATATGTAAATCGAAGGGGGTCTGATTGTTTCAAATGGGACTCCGAATGCGCCGAAGGCTGTTTGCCTTTATGGATTGCAGACATGGATTTCAAGGCGGCTCAGCCGATACGTGAGGCTATGCAGCGTCGCTTGGATCATGGTGTTTTTGGTTATTCTATCGTGCCGCAGGCCAACTATGACGCAGTAGCATCATGGTTTAGCCGCCGACATGGATGGAACGGTATTAATCGTGAGAACCTGCTTTATACGACAGCGGTTGTGCCGGCGATTTCGGCTATTTTCGCGGCTTTGCAGGCTCGTAAAGGCAAATGTTCGCCGCTCCGTGTACTCACTTTCACGCCGGCATACAACTGTTTCTTCAGTTGTATCGAGAATATGGGTTGCGAGTTAGTAGCGGCTCCCTTGGTATTGCGCGAAAACCGCTTTGAGATCAATTGGGAAGATTTGGAGGAGAAAGCAAAGCATGCGGATGTGTTCCTGCTTTGCAATCCTCATAACCCCACAGGTCGCGTTTGGTCCAAAGAGGAGTTGGAGCATATTGCAGAGATCATGCGCCGCGAACACCTGTTCGTGCTGAGCGATGAGATCCACTGCGAGTTCGCTTTCCCCGGACACCAATATACGCCCTTTGCATCCATCGTTATCAATGACACCGATTTCTGCGTCTGCACATCCGCCAGCAAGGCCTTTAATATCGCCGGTTTGCTATGCGCCAATATCTTTGTGCCCAACAAAGAACTGTTCACTCAGATCAATCATGCCCTCGAGGTGCATGAGGTGAACGGTCTGAACCCATTCGGTTTGGTGGCACAAGTAGCGGCTTATAATGAGAGCGAGGATTGGTTAGACGAACTGAATGAATATGTCTATGGGAATTTCTGTTTCCTGCGTGATTTTATCCATGCCGAGTTACCGATGTTGCAGATCCATGAGACCGAAGGCACATACCTCGGGTGGGTTAATATATCCGCTTTAGGTATGAGCGCAGAGGAGTTCTGCTGCAATCTGGCAAAGAAAGGACATGTGCTCTTCAACCCCTCGGAGATGTACGGCGGCGAGAAATATGTCCGCATCAATTTAGCTACATCGCGCGAGGTGTTGGAGCAAGCTATGAACCAGTGTAAGGATTATATCCTTAGCCTGTAATTACCGCACTTTGCGGATGATGGTAAGTCCGTCACGAAGAGGAAGGATGACCTGCTCAAAGCGGTCGTCCTTTTTCAATTGGTCATTGAAAGCACGCAGGCCGAGGGTCTGTTTGTCGCGGTCATACGCGGGGTCGATGATGTGTCCGTCCCAGAGGGTGTTGTCCGCCAAAATGAACCCGCCAATGGGCACTAAAGGATAAACCGCCTCTAAATATGCGCAGTATTCGCGCTTGTCCGCATCGATAAAGACGAGGTCAAATTGATAATTGAGAATTCTTTGCCTGTCGGCACGATCTGAAAGTATGGACAATTGAGAATTGATAATTGAGCACGCATCGCCGATGATGAGTTCAATTTTCTCTCCCAACGGCGAACGGGACAGGTTTCTGCGTATGGTTTCTTCCAACTCGTCGTTGTGCTCGATGGTCACTAAACGTCCGCCTTCTACCAAACCTTCCGCAAGACACAAAGCACTATAACCGGTGAACGTGCCGAGTTCCAAAATCCGTTTCGGCTTGATCATATGGCTGAACATACTCAGCGCGCGCCCCTGTACGTGTCCGCTCAACATGTGCGGGTTTAAAATATGTACGTACGTATCGCGCGTAATCGCCTCTAAAGCTCCGTTTTCGGGAGTGGAATGGTAAGAAATATACTCTTCAAGTGTCATATTGTTACAAAATTCGCTGCAAAAGTACAAAAAAATTTGCACATATGCAAAAAAAATAGTATCTTTGCACTCAAATTCGTAACAACAATGAAAAAAACGGCCTGTTTATATTGTTTTTTGACCCTTTTATTGGCCTTTCTTCCTGCCTCTGTACATGCAGCATTGCAAATAACGGATGCCGGCGGATGGTATGAAAGCGCGTTCGTGGAATGGACACCCCAAGACGGAGTGTCTGAATATAGCGTTCGTGTTCAGCCTATCGGGGAAACGGTCTATGCAGTGCCGTTTGAGATAGACGAACCTCTGATCCGTAAATACGACGGTTATTACCGCGCAGACGTATTGGGATTAGCTCCGGACGATTACACTTTGTCTGTTTTTTCTGCCGGCGGAGACGCAGCACCTTTGGCTACGACGGATGTATTGCCTGTCAAAGCGCATGACAGAAACGGTTTTGCGCATTTCAATTATCCCGATGGAGTAGGAGCCTATAAGAATGACGGTACGCTCAAAGAGGGAGCCAAGGTGCTTTATGTGCACGCACAGAATATAGCTACGGTGGAAATGGATGTGGCGATCGACAAAAAAGGTGCTACGCGTCATTGCGTCGGCCTGCAACATATTATCACGGCTTACGAGAAGGGTTTCGCGGATCAGCCTTTGGATATTCGTATTATCGGAACCGTTGAGGCAAGTCAATTGGATTCAATGGGCAGCAAAGAGGAAGGTTTGCAGATCAAAGGCAAGGTGGGCGTACCGATGCATATCACGTTGGAAGGTGTCGGAAAGGATGCTGTTATCCGCGGTTTCGGTATCTTGGCGCGTCAGGCAGAGAGTTTGGAGTTACGCAACTTTGCCGTTATGACTGCTTTGGATGATTGTATTTCGCTGGATACCAAAAACAGCCATGTGTGGGTGCATCATATTGACGGTTTCTATAGCCGCCCCGGTTCGGCAAGCGACCAGAAAAAAGGCGACGGAACGATTGATGTGAAAGGAAACTCGCAGTATGTGACGATTGAGTATAACCATTTCTGGGACACCGGCAAATCCACCATGTGCGGCATGAAACAAGATACGATGCCGAACTATGTGACCTATCATCACAACTGGTTTGACCATTCCGACTCGCGTCACCCGCGCATACGTCGCATGAGCGTGCATATATACAATAATTATTATGACGGTATTGCCAAATACGGTGTGGGCATGACGAACGGCGGTAGTGCTTTTGTGGAGAATAACTATTTCCGCGCTTGTGCACATCCGATGCTCATCTCGATGCAGGGAACGGACACCAAGAACGGAACGGATACCAAGGATTCGCCTACTTTCTCCAACGAGAACGGAGGTATAATCAAGGCATTCAATAATGTTTTTACAGGCTCCAAGACCCTTGTTTATTATGATGCGGAGAAAGCGCCGGTGCATTTCGATGCGTACTTGGCTGCTACTCGCGACGAGAAAGTTCCGGCAACGGTTAAGGCACTCCAAGGTGGGACAACGTATGATAATTTTGATACCGATCCTTCTCTTATGCCGTCTATCGTGCCTGATGCAGCGGAAGATGTGCCTGCTATCGTAACCGGTGATGGCGGAGCAGGGCGTATGCAGCATGGCGATGTGACGTTCACTTTCTCTTCTTCTGATGACAGTTCGTCTGAACTTAATACTGCTTTATCAAGTCTCATTACGAATTATCAGTCTTCCTTGGTCGCAATTCAAGGAGTAGAGCAGGATGACCATCAGGCTACTTATGAGGTTTTGGCAAAGGATAACGACCTCGTTTTTGACGGAATGACCCTCTATAACCCAATGGGAAAACGCATTCGTATCTATGCTGTCTCCGGCGCATGTATCGGTTCTACGGAAGACACTTCTGTGGCTACGGACTATTTGCCTAACGGCGCCTATGTGGTGGTTAGCAAAGACGGATGTCTGAAAATTACGAAATAATAAAATAATACAATATTGGTATGGAAAAGATAGATGAATTAGACCGTAAGATCTTAAAAATTATTACTCAGAGCGCCCGAACGCCTTTCAAAGACGTGGCGGAGCAATGCGGTGTCAGCCGGGCAGCCGTGCATCAACGCGTACAGAAGATGTTTGACAACGGCGTTATCACCGGCTCCAGTTATCATGTACACCCCAAATCGTTAGGCTATCAGCTCTGTGTTTATATAGGTATCACCATGGAGAAAGCCTCTATGTATAATAAGGTCATAGCTGCGTTGCAGGAGATACCGGAGGTAGTGGAGGCGCAATACACACTCGGTGCATTCGGCTTACTGATAAAGGTCTTTGCTCGCGATAACGAACACCTGCTCAGCATCCTCAATACCAAGATACAGGAAATTCCGGGCGTAGCGAATACAACGACTCTTACTGCGCTCGCGCAACCTATCTATCGTCAAATACCAATTGAAATTTAACCATTTAACATTATAACGTTTCATGGAACGCGTCATTAGCGGCATACGCCCTACGGGCAATTTACACCTCGGTAACTATTTTGGGGCGGTTAAGTCTTTTGTTAAGATGCAGGATGAATATGACTGCATGTTCTTTATTGCCGATTGGCATTCTTTAACCACGCACCCGACCCCGGAGAATATACGTTCGTCCGTCAAAACCATTCTCAGCGAGTATCTCGCTTGTGGTATTGACCCGGAGAAAGCACCGATTTACGTTCAGTCGGATGTCAAACAGGTGCTCGAGCTCTATCTCTACTTGAATATGAATGCTTATTTGGGCGAACTGGAACGCGTCACTTCCTTCAAGGAGAAAGTGCGCAAACAGCCGGATAACGTCAATGCCGGTTTGCTGACATATCCATGTCTCATGGCGGCGGATATACTCATGCACAAGGCAGACAAAGTGCCCGTCGGCAAAGATCAGGAGCAGAATATGGAGATGGCGCGCCTTTTTGCGCGTCGATTCAACCGCATCTATAATGTGGAGTACTTCAAAGAGCCGGCTTCGTTCTATTTTGCAGACAAGGCGGTCAAAGTGCCGGGACTTGACGGAACCGGAAAGATGGGCAAATCCGAAGGGAACTGTCTCTATCTCTGTGATGACGAGAAGACCGTTACCAAGAAGATCATGCGGGCAGTGACTGATCAGGGGCCGACTCAACTCAACCAAGAGAAACCCGAAGTCATTCAGAATCTCTTCACCCTCTGTGAACTCCTCTCCGGCAAAGAGGCGGCAGACTATTACAACGACCTCTATAACCGCATGGAGATACGTTATGGCGATATGAAAAAGCAGATGGCGGCAGATGCGAATACACTACTTGCACCTATTCGCGAACGTATTCTCGCATACTCATCCGACGATGCGCTGCTTGAAAAGATCATGCGTCAGGGAGCGGAAGCTGCTGCTGAAAGAGCAGAGAAAACCATCGAAGAAGTACGAGAAATCATTGGGTTTAGAAAAATCTAAATGCGTAAATGGGTAAGTATCGCGTCATAGTATTCCTTTTTGCCCTCGGGCTCATCAGTTGCGCTTCTAATCAAGTGCCGCTTGATGATGCGTATTATTGGCCGGACAAATCCGCTGTCGTTACCAATACGCAAACTACGACTACTACGCAAACTACGACAACTACGAATACAACGCAAACAACGACAACAACGGCAACTACGCAAAAGCCCCTTGTCGAGTTTCTTTCTGTCAAAGACACTACCGTAACAGTCAAAATTAAGCGATGAGAAACCTCCGATACATATTGTCCTTTGTCCTTTGTGCATTGTCCCTTGGCACTTTTGCACAGGATTATGCCCGTATCTCCGAGCGTTCGATCATGGGAACAGCGCGCTATGTGGGTATGGGAGGTGCGATGTCGGCTATCGGCGGTGACCCCTCTTCTATTCATGACAACCCTGCCGGATTAGGACTTTACCGGCGTACGGAGATGATGATCACGTTTGACGGTATGTTCGATAAGACTACTCAACCGGGCTATCTGGATGTAGGTGAAAGGCGACTCTTCATGGCGCCACAAGCTTCGTTGATCTTCTCTATGCCTTCTTATAGCGCGGACGATGAGGGTGTTCAGTTCAATAATCTCTCTTTGTCATACCGCCGTCTCAATACATTCAACCGCCTATGGCTTGGTTCGGGCGAGAAGGACTTGTCCCTCGGAGCGTTGTTAACCACAGCGGATGTCAAATGGGATATACCCTTCTGCTCCGAGAAGATTAATGCTACTAATCGTATCGACTTAGCGGAAAGCGGTCATACCAGTGAGTTCGCGATCGATTGGGCAATTAACATCTCCAATAGATGGTTTGTGGGCTTCGGAGTGCACATACAGACATATTTTTTGGCTTCGGACGGAGATTATCAAGAGACTTTCTATTCTCGGAATGCGTTCGGAAGGAATATGTATAACCTCAACCAAACGAAACTGACCCTTTCGGGAACAGGATGTAACCTCACAGCAGGGCTCATCTATCGTCCGGCTTCTTGGATTCGTATGGGATTTGGTATTCAGACGCCTACATTGGGATCGCTCAATACTTATACATCCGGCACACTGGTTGCCTTGACGGATTCGGTTCGGTATTCCTATGCGCCTAATGCGTATAGCCGTGATTCGAAGTTCCATATGCCTCTGCATTTGTCTTCTTCGGTAGCATTCCAAGTGGGCGCGTATGGCATGCTTGCATTCCAATATGATTATTTCAAGCAACTGCAAAACGATGCCGTTCATTCCTTGCGAACCGGTCTTGAGGTCATTCCTGTCATGGGATTGTATGTGAATGCCGGATATGCGTTTGAGAGCACTTTCAAAAAGAATACGAACCCTGTTCCGATGGATCCGACTTTTGAGCGCCAAGATACCTATTTCGTGACCCCGCAGTGGTCGCAATATGTCTCTGCCGCAATCGGCTATCGAGGAACAATCATGATGGTTCAAGCAGCATACCAATATCGCTGGCAAAGAACTAATCTATATGCCCACGAGAATGCCTCGCCATATGATATGAATGCCACTACCCACCGCATCATTTTTACCATAGGTTGGCATAGATAATGGATAATTGATAATTGAGATCCCGAAAGACCCGCGAAATACCCGCGAAAGAGTGGCGAAAAAATGATAATCGTAAATAGTCAATAAACATAGCGTCTGTATAACACAATAGGAACCGGAAAACTCAACAAAAATTAACTAACCGAGTGCAAATGCTTCACTAATGGCGTGCCGGTACTCTACGCCGAGACCCGTGAACGTTTATTCTTTACATTCGTATAAACACACGGTAGCGATGAGGTGGCCGGATTACAGAGGAAAAAGCAGGCCTCAAATCCTATTCTCAGGAAGTTTTCTCGAGTAAAAAAGTTATACAGACGCTTTTTTTGTGCCTATATTTACATTTTTTCTTGCATATATGCCAAAAAAGCAGTATCTTTGCATCACTTTTCAATGAAATGCACAATCCAATCTGTTCAAAAGAATGAAAATTGCCATTATCGGAGCGGGGAGTGTGGGGACAAACCTGCATCACGCGTTTGAGTTAAAAGGAATAAAAACGGAACTGGTACACGCGCGACCGCTGACCGGCGAAGAAAGCGAAAAAGCCATCGCGGCATTACCGCAGGCTGATGCGTATATTTATACGGTGGCTGATCATGCGCTTCGTGAGGTAGTGGCAGTTGTGAATGCGCCGAAAGCCCTGCATATGCACACTTCCGGATCTATGCCCATTGAGGTCTTCGGACCCGATAAGCCGCATAGCGGTATATTGTATTTTCTCCAATCGTTCAGCCGGACGAAACTGATTGATGATTGGAGCGGTATTCCTTGTTTTGTAGAGGGGAAAAGCATAGATGATCTGGCAGCTATTTATTCGTTGGCACAGATGGTGACGAGCCGCATCTATGAGGCAAACCAACATGACCGCGAACGCTTGCATATAGCGGCTATTTTTGCCAATAACTATTCCAATCTGATGTACCGCATTGCCGCTCAAGTGCTCAAAGAGACGCAGATACCCTTTGAGGCTTTATTGCCACTGATCGATAACACGGCGGCGAAGATCCATCTGATGACACCCAAAGACTCGCAGACAGGTCCTGCACAACGCGGAGACGAAGCTGTCATGGCGCATCAGGCTGAGATCCTTAAACAAGTAAAAGTGAATACAGAGCCGTTTAACGGGGAAGAATTGAGCGCATTGTATCAAGAGCTCGCAGCGTTAATCGGGAGAGGGCGTAATCATCCAAATCGTCCCAACGAATAAGCATAGTGCCGGGGATCTCCGGCATTTTTTGTACCCGATGAACAATAAATCGCGCATGGATCTTCTGATGCGATAAGACGTGTACGATATGGGTCATGGGGGATTGTGCGTTGGTCATCTCCGTTGTTGGCTCATCAGCATGTTCTTCGTACGGAAATTCGTACAGATGATACCATATGTCTTTGGGATTTTCACGTCTCTGTATCAATGTATATGCCTCGTTCTCCTTTTTTACTTGTACGTATATATGGTATGTAAACCAACGGTCTCGCACCTTTGGACGAGGTTTGCGCACAGGTAGCAATTCGGCGGTATTATGGAGATGCCCCAAACAGATTTCGTTGAGCGGACAGGTCTCGCACGCATCGCCTAAAACCGGTGTGCAATAGAGCGCCCCGAACTCCATGATTGCGGAATTGAACAGCCGCGGGTTTGCGCGATCCAGAAGGAGTTCTATCTCCTTGTGAAAACGTTTCTTACCGGCGGTCGTATCAAAGGGCTCATCTATATCCAACAGACGGGCTACTACGCGATATACGTTTCCGTCCATAGCCGGGTAGGGCAGATTGTAGGCAAACGAAGCTATCGCGCCGGCGGTATAATCGCCTATGCCGGGCAAAGCACGGATCTCATCAAAGGTCTTCGGAAAGCTATAAGCGCTCTGTTCGCCGCTCTCTACTTGGGACTTTTGGCTTGAAACAATCATCTGCGACGCCTTATGTAAATTACGCGCACGTGAGTAATAACCCAAACCCTGCCATTCACGTAGCACTTCCGCTTCATCGGCGGCTGCCAAATCTTCCACTTTCGGCCAACGGGCTATAAAACGCAGGTAGTATTCCATTCCCTGAGCCACGCGGGTTTGTTGCAAAATAATTTCACTCAACCATATAAAATAGGGGTCCTCAGTCTCGCGCCAAGGAAGAATTCGGTGGTTGATTTCGTACCATGTATATAATCGGTTATAAATTAGTGAGTTGAGCATAAAAAATCGTTTTTTTACCGCTTAAAAGTCCAATTTGCGTGCAAAATTACAAAAAAATAATGATTTTTGCAATTTTTTTCGCGAAAAACTTTTGTATTTCAATAATTTATATTAACTTTGCAGAGTTTTTCGGATTTTAATAATAAAAAATAACAAAATAACATGACAAAAGCTGAACTTATTACTGAAATCGCTCTCAAGACCGGATTCGACAAAAAGTCGATCAATGTCATTCTTGACGGATTCACTGAGGGCGTAAAAAGCAACCTGTCCAAGGGTGAAAATGTATATATCCGTGGTTTCGGTAGTTTCGTAACCAAAACGCGTGCAGCTAAAGTGGCACGTAATATTACACGCGAGATTTCTATCGCAGTGCCGGAGCATAAAATTCCGTCATTCAGACCTGCTGCTGAGTTTAAAGAGGCAGTTCGTAAATTGAAGAAATAATTAACATTAAGTAACAATTTAATAATTAACACAATTATGCCAAACGGAAAGAAGCATAAGAGACACAAGATGTCCACGCACAAACGTAAAAAACGTCTGCGTAAGAATCGTCATAAGCATAAGTAATTGACGATGCTGTTCAGCTTTGTGGCGCTAAGCCTGTTCAAGTGTGGACAGGTTTGCCACAAGGCTTTTTTATTTCATTTTTAATCCCTAATCAAGTATGAAAAGCGAATTGATTGTTGACGTACAGCCTGCTGAAATCGCTATCGCCCTGACTGAGGATGACCGTTTACAAGAGGTCTCGCGTGAAAAAAGAGACCAGGATAATTTCTCTGTGGGAAATATCTATTACGGTCGTGTGAAGAAAGTCATGCCGGCGTTAAATGCGGCTTTCGTGGATGTAGGTCATGAGAAAGAAGCTTTTCTGCATTATTTGGATTTAGGTTCTCAGTATCGAACGCTGCAATCGTACGTTACCAAAGCCGTTTCTGACCGACGCCGTGTGCCTGTCATCACGAAGACACAACGGCTTCCGGAAGTAGGCAAAGAGGGACAGATAGCTGATGTGCTGAAAGTGGGGGATCCTATTCTCGTGCAGGTCTCGAAAGAGCCGATTAACACTAAAGGACCAAGACTGACGGCTGAAATCTCTATCGCAGGAAGAAATATCGTCCTTATTCCTTTTGCAGACGGCGTTATGGTAAGCCAGAAAATTAAACGCGAGGCGGAACGCCAGCGTCTTAAACAACTGATGCTGTCTATCAAACCTGCGGGTTTCGGCATCATTGTTCGCACTGTAGCAGAAGATAAACGTGTGGCTGAGTTGGACAACGAGCTGCGATTGTTGATTGAACGATGGGAAGAGACAATCAAGTCCCTTCAACAAAAAGAGCCGGTTAGTCTGGTCTCCGAGGAGATGGGACGAACTCTCGGTATCATCCGGGATGTCTTAAGTCCGGACTTTACTTCTATTCAGGTCAATGACAAGGACATCTTTAATGATGTGCGTCATTATCTGGAACTCATCGCTCCGGAAAGCGCCAAGATCGTCAAACTCTACCAGGATGCGCAACCTATTTTTGACCATTTCGACATCACCCGACAGATGAAAACGGGTCTCGGTAGAACGGTCGGTTTTAAACACGGAGGTTATCTCATTATTGATAAAACCGAAGCACTGTTCTCCATTGATGTCAATTCCGGCAGCAAAAAGATTTATGAGGACCAGGAGCAAAATGCGTTCCAGTTTAATATGCTGGCAGCTGACGAGTTGGTTCACCAACTTCGATTGCGTGATATTGGAGGCATTATCATCGTCGATTTTATTGACATGGATGATAAAGGTCACCAGCAGCAACTCTATGAGTATGTCCGCAAACTCATGGAACGGGACCGCGCGAAACATAATGTGTTGCCACTTAGCAAATTCGGCTTGATGCAAATCACGCGTCAACGTGTAAGGCCGGCGGTAGAGGTAGATGTGACCGAGACCTGTCCTACCTGTATGGGAAAGGGGAAAATTCAGTCATCTATTCTCTTTACGGACCAAATTGCCGATGAATGCGAGCACATGGTGGAGCATTATGGAAGGGGACTGACATTGCATTTACATCCGTATATCTACGCGTATGTAAACAAAGGATGGCTATTCTCTCTCAAAGCCCAATGGAGACGTAAGTTCGGTGTTCGTGTGATTGAAAATCAATCGCTCGGTATGTTGGAAATGCGATTCTTTGATGAAAACGGAAAAACGATTTCGCATCACCATGAGGAGCCGAAACAGACACCGAAGAAAGAGGTTAAAGAGGTGAAAGAAGCTAAGGTGGAGCAACCAAAGCCGGTGGAAAAACCGAAACAGGTGGAGCAACCCAAGCCGGTGGAGAAGCCGAAACAGGTAGAACAACCAAAGCCGGTAGAGAAACCGAAGCAGGTAGAGCAACCAAAGCCGGTAGAAAAACCGAAACAGGTAGAGCAACCAAAGCCGGTAGAGAAACCGAAGGAGGAAAAGCCCAAACAACCTGAGCAACCGAAGCCTGCAAAGAAAAAAGCGGCTAAGAAGAAAGAAGCCCCGAAGGATGATGCTCCGAAGAAAGAAACCCCGAAACAGGAAAAAACTAAAAAGGAGACTCCGAAATTAGTTGCTCCTAAAAATCAGGAGCAGAACACACAAAGCGCAGAGACTCCTAAGAAAAAGCCAGCACGCAAAAAGAAAAAAACAGCAGAGAAACCTGCTGAGAATAATGCAGAAAAGAACTAATGACAAAGCTCGCAAACGCGGGCTTTGTTGTTTACGTTGTGTTATGATTGTTCTTCCAAATCTTCTATCACTGCTCCGGGGATGTACCTTTTTAGTGCGCGGGCTACACCGGTTGTCCAGTTGTTGATCGATTCATTATCCATATCCAGACTGCTGATCATCTTCACCACCTGGTCTATCGGCATGCCGTAACGAAGCACACCCGAGATGAGTTTGGCGTAGTTCCAGAACTCTTTGTCGAACTTATAACTCAAACCCTCCACGGTGATTTTGAAGCCGCGGGTGTTGGTAAACTGGAAATCGTATCGTTTCTGGCCGTCCGGATCAGTCGTTTTGATGATTTTTCCTTTGGTAACGGATTTGGGCAAGGCTATTCCCATCTCGTCATCAGCCAAACCGGTGAAGATCTCATAAGGCTTGCCGTCACGCAAACCCACAAAAGCGATCCATTTATCTTTCTGTACTTGGAAACGCACTACGTCGCATTCCAGTTCAGCCGGTCTTTTTAGCATTGTATTGTTCTCTTGTATCTCCATAATTTTAGTATTAACCGATCGTTATTTTAGCGGAGCAGGAAGTCTCTCCGGATTCGTTCTTTTGTTGGTATTGTACGCCATCTGCCGTAATGAGGTACATCGTCTGGAGTGTTTCTCCAAGCATTGCCTCTTTGGAATAGTTGATGTCCAGACGAACTGGCTTTCCGTAGTAGTCGGGTAGGAAGGCATCGGTCATGGCTTGCAGGTAGCGGCAGGAATTGCAATGACTGTTATAATCTATATCCGAATAGACCACCTTGTGCGGCGAACAACCCGTCGGCTCAGGAATAGTAGTCATTCGCACACGGCTCATCTCCAACACCTCGCCATCTACACAGCCCTCAAAGATCGGATCATCGAAGATATTGACGATCTCACGTTTCTCCAAATCGAGTACTGCCCAAACACTTTTGCATTGACCGATTAAGATCCATTCTTCCGCTTCGGAAGCACCGTCATTTTGCTTGTAGATACGGAAATTACGCGTGCTGAGCATATGGGCATTGGATTCGATCCATGTCTCAAAACGTACTTTCTGGCAGTGGGTCGGCAGTTCATACATCTCTACCGAGAGGCGGGTCAAGATCCATGTCAGACCACGCGGATGAAGAGTTGCGATTCCGAATCCCAAATCATCAGCCACTGTTCCTGCTACTTCCAACAGGTAATTCTCCAAATTGAAGAGACGCAATTTCTTCGCTGCATCCACTTCCTGGTATTTGATATCAAATAAATAGTTGTATTTCATTAATTGTGCATTGTAAATTGTGCATTGTGCATTGTAAATTATTTCAACCATCTGTCAAGCCATCCTCTGAACTCGCGTTGCCAGAGAATGCCGTTTTGTGGTTTGAGCACCCAGTGGTTCTCGTCGGGGAAGATGAGCAGTTCAGCCGGTACGCCGCGCATTTTGGCGGCATCGAAGGCTGCCATAGCTTGGTTAGCAAGGATACGGTAGTCTTTCTCTCCGTGGATGCAGAGAATAGGCGTGTCCCATTTATCGACGAAGCGATGCGGACTGTTGGCAAAGGTACGCTGTGCGATCTTGTTGTCTTTCTCCCAATAAGCACCGCCCATATCCCAGTTGGCGAACCATTTCTCTTCAGTTTCGAGGTATTGCATCTCCATGTTGAAGATACCGTCGTGTGCGATGAACGCTTTGAAGCGTCCGTCGTGGTGACCTGCGATCCAATAGACACTGAAGCCACCAAAAGATGCACCCACACAGCCCAGATGGTCTTTGTCCACATAAGGCTCTTTGCAGAACTCGTCAATAGCCGTGAAATAATCCTTCATGCACTGACCTCCGTAGTCGCCCGAGATTTCTTCGTTCCATGCCTTGCCGAATCCCGGAAGACCGCGTCTGTTAGGTGCTACGATAATATAATCGCCCGCGGACATCATCATAAAGTTCCACCGGAAAGACCAGAACTGGCTGACAGGAGATTGAGGACCGCCTTCACAATAAAGAATCGTCGGGTATTTCTTGCTCGGGTCAAAATGCGGCGGATAGATGATCCATGTCAGCATCTGCTGGCCGTCTGTTGTTTTCTGCCAGCGCGGCACTACGGTCGAACGCTCGATCTGCGAGTAAATATTGTCGTTCTCGTGGGTCAGTTGCTCTAAAGGCTCGTAGCCGGAGATATTATCAATACCTTTCTTCACATCCACGCGGCAAATCTCATTCGCCTCACGCATCGAATGACGCAGGAGGTACGCATAGTGGTCGCACACATCGCCCAACGAAACATCAAACTGACCTTCCGTCAACTTGATCGTCGAGCCGTCCAAACCCAGTGCATACAGATGGATCGTGCCTTGACCAACGGACGTGCAGAGCAGGGTAGAATCGTCATACCATGCAAACTCATCTACGTTCGAATCGAAGAAATGACTCAGGAAACGTTTCTCGCCGGTGGCTATGTTCATGGCCATCAGACGGTTCTCGTCGCTTTCATAGCCGTCGCGTTCCATGGACAGCCATGCAATCCATTCGCCGTTGGCTGAATAAGCCGGATTGGTGTCATAGCCGCCGTTGGGAGAGGTGATGTTCTTATGCGTGCGCGTGCGCAAATCATATAAATATATATCACTGTTGGTTGAAACGGCATATTTGAGACCTGTTTTCTTGCGGCATGTGTAAGCTATCTCCTCGTTGTTGGGATTCCACGCCAACTGCTCCACGCCGCCAAATGGCTTCATCGGGCACTCATAGGCGGTTCCTTCGAGGACGTTTACTCCTTCGCCAATCTTGGCGGATTTAATACGCTCGCCCTCACCATAGTACGATATTTCCAACGGGCACACGAAAGGCTGCGGAGCCGTCTCAGTCCATTCGTCCCAATGTTTGTACATCAGGTCCTCATGCATATGGCCGGTGGCTAACGGCAGGTCGGGATATTTGTCCGCGGTCGTCGGAACGGTCTTGACTTGTTTGATAAGGATGATTTGGTCGCGCATCGGAGAGAGCAGGAAACCTTCTACGTCTTCGGTTCCTTCTACATACACTTCCTCTTTGTCGCGACGAAGATAGAGTTTGCCGTCTTTGAGGTAAGCCAGACAGCCGCTGTTCCCAAACCATGCCGGCTCATAGCCCACAAACTCATCCACCACCTGAAGACTTTTCTCCCCTCCTTTTAGGGAGGGGTCGGGGGTAGGCTCTCCATAGGGATTGCATATCCGGATCCATGAAGTCGAACGGTTTTCCTCTACCGAATAATAACTGATGGTATAAGCTATCAGTCCGGTCTCGATGTCACTCTTGACGGAACCGATGCGTCCCATTGCCCACAGGCCTTCCGGCGTCAAACGACCGCCTTCAATCGTGATTTGAGGCTTACTAATCGGAGCCTTGCCTGCTGTCTCTTTTTGGCAACTTGCGCCAACTAACGCCATGCATGCCATGATAATTAATGTGTATTTCTTCATTGTTCCTATAAAAAATCGTGCAAAGTTACAAAAAAATTTGCATATATGCAAAAAAAGTAGTAATTTTGTGCCATAAAATCGTTTAAACCATGAAAATTCAGTTTCTCGGAGCTACCGGTGAAGTGACGGGTAGCAAACATCTTATCACTACCGATTCGGGGCACACTATTTTGTTGGACTGTGGCATGTACCAGGGTAAAGGCATGGAAACAGATGCTGCGAACAGGGATTTGGGCTTTGATCCGAAGACCTTGGATTGTGTGGTACTTTCGCACGCGCACATTGATCATTCCGGGCTGATTCCCTATATTGTCAAGTTGGGTTTCAAGGGTGATATCTATTGCACGCCGGCTACGAGGGATCTTTGCTCGCTCATGTTGACCGACACGGCTTTTATTCAGGAGCAGGATGTCAGAACCTACAATAAGAAGATCGACCGCCAGCATCCCCATAAGGAGAAAGGCAGGAAATACAAGGTCGAACCGCTTTATGACCAGAAGGACGTGCAAAAGGCGATGAAGCATTTTGTGACCTATAGTTACGACCGTCGCTTCCGGCTTTTTGATGATGTGTTGCTGACTTTCACCAACTCCGGTCACATGCTCGGTGGTGCAATCTGCTCCCTGGAAGTATATGAGAGGCCTACCAAAGGAGGAGACAAACCATCCTTCCCTTCAGGGGAGGACCGAGGTGAGGCTCGTGTCTGGAAGCGCCTCACTTACACCGGCGATGTCGGACGTTTGCATTGCCATATCCTCCCTCCGCCACAACTCTTCCCGCAATGCGATTTTCTCATCTGCGAATCCACTTATGGAGATAAACTCCACGATGAACAGATGGTTACTGAAGAGCAGCTTCTGGGAGTGGTGGAAGATACATGCGTCTATCGAAAAGGCCAGTTGCTCATTCCTTCTTTCTCTGTCGGAAGAACCCAGGAAATCGTTTATGTTCTCAACCAACTCTATAATGACGGACGGCTCCCGCATATTCCGGTCTATGTCGATTCGCCGATGAGTACCAACGCAACACAGATCTTCAGAATGTACCCCGAAGAACTGTCCGACGAAGTGAGAGACACCATGCAGTTTGACCCCGATCCCTTTGGATTTAACACGCTGCGTTACATCACAGACATAAACGAATCGAAGATGTTGAACCATAAAGACGAACCCTGTATCATCATTTCCGCGAGCGGCATGTTGGAGGCGGGGAGAATCAAACACCATGTGGCGAACCATATTTCCGACCCGAGGTGTACGATTTTGATTGTCGGTTACTGCGAACCTACCACACTCGGCGCACGGATTCAGCAACCGGGATTGCAATGGATCTCTATTTTCGGACTTGACAGACGTATCAAAGCACAGATCACCAAGATCGAAGGTTTCTCGGGGCATGGTGATTACAAAGAGATGATTGATTATTTCTCTCGCTCTTTGGATGTATCACAAGTACAGCGCACATTTGTCGTGCATGGAGAGCCCCAAGCGGCAGAGGCGTATAAGGGACATTTGACCGATGCCGGCTTCAAAAATATAGCTATTCCTACCAAAGGAGAGCTCGTAGAACTATAAAAATGCACTAAAATGCAAAAAAACTGCAAAATTATTTGCGTATGTCAAAAAAAAGCAGTACCTTTGCACCCGCTTTTGTCGCGTAGTAGTTCTTATCTCGCTTCGCTCGAACGATTTACTACCCGCGGCAAAAATGCCGCGGGTAGTAGTTCAGCCCGGTTAGAATGCCTGCTTTGGGAGCAGGAGGTCGTGAGTTCGAATCTCGCCTACCCGACAAAACAAGGAGCCCGAAAAGGCTCCTCGTTTGTTAAACTGAAAATATCGGCGTCCGTTAATATAAACAGGACGATGGTATCGTCCGTTTTGATTTATGATAAATAATTTAGATTTTTTTAATTTTTAATTTTTAATTTCTCTTGCTCTGTAAAGCTGTTTTCATAGATATTGATGACACGCTCCTTGACTACATTCCTTGTTGTCGGGAAGCCTTTGATGCTGCGATGGAGGAGATACGCGGCATGCATCATACTTCGCTTACGGAAGACGAACTGTTTGCTATTTTCTTCTCGATTAGCGGAAGGCTCTTTTCGGAGGCGAAACACGGACTGCACACGGTTGCAGAAGTGATGGAGCTTTATCCGAAGGAGTTTGTCGCTACTATTGGATACCCGGATACGGCGGTGGAGCCTTTCAAACAGGCCTTCCGGGCAGGGTGGGGTAACACACACACCTTAGTCCCCGGAGCGAAGGAAACACTTCAGGCTTTGAGACAAAAAGGATACCGGCTCTTTGCCGCCAGCAATAGTTTCGGACATTTACAGCGCTCGCGTTTGGAATATGCCGGTTTGTTGCAGTATTTTGAAGACACTTATATCTCTATGGATATTGGCTATGACAAACCCGATATCCGTTTTTACGAAGAGGCGCTTCGTCGCTGTCAATTATCGCCCGAAGAAGTAGTAATGGTGGGTGATTCGCTTACCACAGACGTCTTAGGAGCAATCAATGCCGGTTTGGATGCTGTCTTTTTCAACCGCCGCCCACAGGACCAAACTTCTGCCCTTGATTCACCTCAGCCGCAATATAAAGAAATCCATTCTCTGGAACACTTGGTGAATATTCTCTAAACTTCTTAAAATACGGTAAATCCGATATGAATTTATAACCAGTATGACACAGATGACCGGAAATCAGCCAAATAACGTCGCGCTTACGCGTGACGCAGAGAACGAAAATCAAATCGGATCGTCCATGGCGGTATCTTCTTCGTCTTCTACTCCGAGCATGAGCTCGGAGTATCATGCTCCTATTCAGCATAGCAAGCTCCGCCGTAAGTTTGGTCATGATTACGCGGCACCTTTCGCATACCTTATCACGCTAGAGACTACAAATCGTGAGCGTCTGCTCGGTACAATAGAGGGATATACTCCGGACTCCGCACATATAACTCCAACTCCGCTCGGTCAAACGGTGATAGATGAATTCAAGGCTATTGAGAGGAAAATGCGAGAACTAACCGGATGCTATGTACAAGTACTTCAATATCAGTTGATGCCGGAGCACTTCCATGGTATACTTCAGATCCACGATACTTTGCCTAAAGGCTGGACGCTCGGCAAGATTATTGGCGCCTGGAAAGGTGCATGCTCGCGTGCCTATTGGGCCTCTTCTTCGTCTTCAGCTTCGTCCTCTTCGTTCCCTGCTCCGAGCATGAGCTCGGAAGCCTGCCCGTCTCTCTTTACCCCAGGCTATAACGATCGTCCGCTCCTTTATAAAGGACAATTAGATGGGTGGATAGCTTATCTGCGCGATAATCCTCGACGGAGATGGCTCAAACAACGATTTCCAGACCGCCTGCGCAAGGTGTATGATTTTATAGCAGGCACGAGCAAAACACATTATACTGCTGTGGGAGATACGTTCATGATTACATACCCCGAGCGGCAGCAAGTGCGCTGTCATCGTGATCTCACTCCCGAGCAGATACAATCTGAGGTGGATTATTACTTGTCTTTAGCCCGAAATGGAGTAGTGCTCGTATCACCGTTTATATCACAGGCAGAGAAAGCTGTATACGAAGCATGCTATAAAGAGAAATTAAGGATGATACGCATCGTCAAGCGTGCCTTGGATGGAAAGTTCGTCTATCCGCAAGGAAGAGATTTTGACGCGTGTGTACAAGGATTCTTATTGGTGTTAGCTCCCTACACAACAGGTAGCGAGAATGCCTCCGAGACCACCATCAGCCGTAATCAATGCCTCTCACTCAATGATTTCGCTGCTGACCTTGCTTCGTCATCCGCGCGTCGCATCAGCGAGGCATATCACGGATATATACCTTCGTCCCCCGCTACGTCCCCTTCCGCTCATTCGTCTTCTTCGTCCTCTTCCGCTCATTCGTCCCCTTCCGTTCCTTTGCCTTCTTCGTCCTCTTCTGCTCCTTCGCCTTCTTCGTCCCCTGCTCCGAGCATGAGCTCGGAGTCCGACATACCTACTAACGAAAAATAATTCAATACATGAATACTATCCAACAACAGGACGCCTCACGGAGTCCTGTTTGCTTTAACTCGGAAACAAAATCTCGCCAAACTCGGAAATTTTGCATTTTTATTTGTGTATCTCAAAAAAAAGTTGTACCTTTGCGCGCAAATTGCGTGCGAAATAAAAATAGCAACGTGATTTCGCTGGCACCGGCAGCGTAAAAAGCGGTGAAAAATATAAGATAAGACCTACAGGCGCAAATGTGCGCCAAGATAAGCGTAATAAGCCGAAAAAACTATAAAAATACAAAAAAATGGCACTTTTATTTGCAAGTGTCATTTTTTTTGTGTAATTTTGCAGCGCAAAATGAATCGTGCCCTTGTGGCTAAGAAAGTTTTGCAGTATTTAGCTCACGCCGAGGGTATATGTCTTTCGGGTGGGGGTAAATACAGGACATATTGAAAAAGGCGTCTTACGCGCTTTGTTTTGGCTTCTCAGAATCTGGTAAATTCATATAATCCAAAACATTGCAGCACAAGATGCCCATTGGTATGTAAATAATGCACGCGCGCTATGCGCGCATTTGTACATACGGCGTGGGCTTCAGTGTTGTTGTTTGGATTAGAAGGCAATACCAGAGCCTTGAGAAGCGGAACAGCAAGATTGCAGTCCCGCTTTTTGTTTGTGTGTATATACCCCATAGATAATCTCGGTTTAGTACCGATCCGATTCTCTCTCGTTAGTGTCTCGCCAGTCTGATTTGGACAATATAGATATAGAAACAAACTAAAATATTAACTTAAAATCAAAAACATTATGGAAGTAACACGTATTTTTCATCCTGTAGGACAAGGAGGGTTTTACACGGAATCATTTGAAGACAAACGTATGGTTGTCTATGATTGCGGAGGCAAATCAAGAGAGTTCATGGAAGAATATATTGATTCATTCATTCCAGAAAATCCCAAACAACAAATTGAAGCCATATTCATATCCCACCTACACGATGATCATATTAACGGATTACAATATCTGCTGCATAAGACTTCTGCTAAAAGATTATTTCTGCCATGCTTCTCACAGGAAATTGTGTTTGAAACGCTATTTTACAATTCTCTTCAAAAACCTAATGGCAATAGTATCAATAGTTTTGTTGTGTCACTTATCGAATCTGTAAGATCAGATCGGAGTTTTATAGGTGATACGCGTATCACTACAATTTCAGATGAAAGCAGCGAAAGAGAATTACCATCCTATTCTTTGAATGGAAATATTCCCCCTATTATTCCATCTGGAACCCATCTAAACGAAGATAAGTTTTGGGTTTATATACCATACAATCCAAAATCTCCAAAAATCAAATTCAGCAAAGTTGATATAAAGTATAGAAGTACACTTGAACAGATATATTATGAGAAATCAGCAGAAAAACAAGCTAGGGATATTGCTGATTTCGTTAAAAAATACTCTGTTAAAACATGTAAAGAAATATACAAAGCATTATTTGGCGGGATTCACAATTCTCAATCTATGCCTGTATTTTCCGGTATACTCCCTCCAAATAATATGCAATTGGGACATCCCTTAACGTCTTTCTGTCATTTTGATATAGACATAGATTGTCATCATCACGATTTTCATGGTCATTGCTTTATAGACTGGCATCATTGCACCCCTCACAATTACCTCTCATCGAAAAAGATAATCAGCAATTTCCTCTATACCGGAGATTTTAATGCTCAAAAAGAGGAAAATACAAAGGCAATTATCAAATTTTATAAAGAGCATCAAGCATGGGATACAATTTGCGGAATTCAAATACCCCATCATGGTTCAAAGCACAATTATCACCCAGCATTATACGAGGGGTGTTATTATGCCGTTGCATCAGCAGGTGTTACAAACAAATACCGTCATCCTCATGTAGATACATTGAATAAGATTTATCAACAAAAATGTTACCCATTTGTAGTGACAGAAAATTCACCGATAAGATTTGAACAATATATTCATTATTAACAATCTAAAAAGTTTCAATTATGAAAAAATCAATTCTTTTTTCTGTGCTTGTAGTAGGGGCAACGCTCCTTCAGGCACAAAGTATTACTGTCCACCAGACCTGTGGACAAAATAGACAAGTAGTAGAATTAGTTGTGGATCTTGGCCTTTCTGTCAAATGGGCGAATATGAATGTGGGTGCTACTACTCCCGAAGACTACGGCAACTACTATGCTTGGGGAGAAATCTCAACCAAAGAGACCTATAGTTGGGATACTTATTTTGACACCAACGATGGTGGAAGTACATTCACAAAGTACAATAATGGAGGCAAAAACGTTCTCGATCCGGAAGACGATGCCGCTCATGTGAATTGGGGTGGTAGTTGGCGTATGCCGACCAAGACAGAATGGCAAGAACTCCTTGACAACTGCACATGGACGTGGACTACGCAGAACGGAAAAAACGGCTACAAGGTCACGAGTAATAAAGCAGGCTACACGGACAAGTTTATATTTCTTCCCGCGGCGGGCGCCCGTAACGACAGCGACCTCTACTTTGTGGGCTCCGACGGCTACTATTGGTCGTCGTCGCTCAACGAGAACTACTCGAACTGCGCGTGGAACTTGGTCTTCGATTCGGGCTACCGCAACCTCTACCTCTACCGTTACTACGGGCTATCTGTGCGGCCTGTACTACCTTAGAATTTTACCTTCGTTTCACCCCAATCCCCCATGGATTTTTCGGCATTGGGCAAGGACGTTTCGCTCCCCAAGCGAAACTACCCAGCCCTTGACTAAGGACGAAAAATCTCGAGTTTGGAAAAATTAAAAACATAAAACAATATGAAACATTCAATCTTATTAACGCTATGCGGTATTCTATTGTCTTTCAACGCATTGGCGAATGACACTATCCGCATTTATTCAAATGGATGTGACGACTACCAGACATTTATCGGTCCTCACGGTAGTCAACTCACGATGACTGCCAATAGTGACCAGTGGTCGCATTTTGTTCGGTGGAATGATGGCAATACCGACAATCCACGAACCATTACCACCAACGGCAATGCCGATTACACGGCTGAGTTTGCATATGATCGCGTAGGAACGTGTGGAAAAGACTTGGCGCTGGTTTGGTCTTATGACCCGACGAACAAAGTACTGACCATCGGCAATGCAGGTTCGTTTACGGAGAATATGCAGTTTGGTGTAGAAGCACCGACCGAAATGGAAGAACTGGTTATTGGTAACTCCGTCACCGCCATCGGTGCAAACGCTTTTGCAGGTATTGAGACACTGAAAAAGATTATTATCGGCGAGTCCGTCAAGACCATAGGCGAACAAGCGTTTTATAACTGCGTGAACCTCGAGACAATCTTCAACTACCGCCCGACGCCGACTAATACCTATAGCAATGCCTTTGACGGAGTGGATAAGTTTGAGTGCGAACTCTATGTGCTGCCCGGTTCGATTGACATGTACAAAGCTGCTGCTGTTTGGCGTGATTTCTACTACACCTACGCTATCGGAGCCGAAGAAACTACTGTGACCACCAACGATGTGACGGTTGAGCCGCAGGACAACGCAGCAACGCTCATCTGGCCGACGAATGACAATGCGGCTTCTTACACGATTGAGATTACCAAGGACGGCGTAGTATTCTGTACATTGATCTTTAATGCAAATGGTCAGTTGACAGGCATTGCTTTTGCGCCTTCTCGCGACGGACAGGCACATACTCCACAAGCTATCATGACCGCCAACGGCTTGCAGTTCACCGTCACAGGTCTAAACAGTAATACTCAATATGGCTATAGCGTAACCGCTAAAGATGCCAATGACCAAACCGTCGCTACTTATTCCGGAGAGTTCACAACAACGGGAGAAATTGCGACAGACATTGATAATATACAAGGGAACGAAGTACAAAGTAAAAAGTTTGTTCGTAACGGTCAAATCTTCATCCTCCGTGGCGACAAGACCTATACCCTCCAAGGACAAGAGGTGAAGTAAGATCTGTCCTCATAATGGATATTATCCCATCTCTCTTCCGCTTGGCGTCACTCGCCAAGCGGTTTTTCTTTCTTGGTAGTTCCGCGGGATTGAATCCCGCCCTTCATTGTGCATTTTTGTCGCATCATTGCGACAACCTCCCTCTTCGTCCTGTTCGCGGTACTTTAGTCCCGCGTTTGCTTCTTCCTTTCCCCTGCATTCCATGCCGGTTCTATAAAAATTTGCATGACAATCTTGGCAATCTTGACAAAGTTCTGCCTGAAGTTTGCCAACTTGGTCAACTTTGCCATGTCATTTTTTTGCATTGCACTTTCTGCACTTTTTGCACTTTCCCCTTCCAAAGTGCTAATAGTGCAAATAGTGCAATGCTATTTTTTCTTTGCAATCCTTTTGCTAATTCATCTTTTCGAACGCTGTGTTCAAAAACGCGACGTTAGTCATTCTTATATATTCTTAGTCATTCGTTAACCATTCTCGGACCTATTACGTACCCTGAACGGACCCGGAAACCGATTCAAACGCCTCTCCGACATGCCCCAAACCGTACGTACACGTCCGTAGTGGTAACGAGATGGTAACGTAATGCGAACGGTTTTTGCTGGTAAATGGAGCAATGTGACATAATAAGTTCTTGAATAAATGAAAATCCCACGCCTTGTAGAAGGGGTGGGATTTTTATTGTAAGTAGAGAGAACTTGTGTGTTAATTTGATGGTAAACAGTGTTTCTCTTTTGAAAGCGAAAACAGCCGTCATCGCGACGTCTGTTTTTCTAAGGTATTAGTCTGTTTATTTAAGGTACAAAAAAGATTGGTCTTCATCATTTACCATTTGGCCATGTTCCATTTCGTAAAATTGGTATGTCCCATTTGGTAATTTTGTAAAGTGGAGTTGTCATTTTTTCAAATCCGATGCAAAGGTACTGCTTTTTTTTGACATGACCAAATCTTTTTATATGTTTTATAGCATATTTCAGCTAATAATATCTAATTTTGCGAAAAAAGCGCATTTCGTAGCACTTAAATGTCAAATTCTGTCTAATTCTATCACTTCTAAGTTGTCAATTTTCGCTCCATCGATCGTGAAGCGCAACAAGGTTTGGCAAGGTTGCCATCCTTGCTTTCCTGCCGCTCCGGGATTCATCGTGAGGAATTTGTATAGCGGATCGTATTGCACTTTTAGAATATGGCTATGACCGCAGACGAATAGATCAATGATGTCGTTGGTCGATGGACGTTCATCGTTAGTCGCTTGCGCATTTTTGGCTTCGAGGCTTTTTCTAAACCAAGGAATGAGCCAAGGGTTATAATGTCCGGGATAGCCGCCGATATGGGTCATAAGAACATTGACATCTTCCACACGGAAACGATAAAACTCAGAGAGCGAATAACGCACATCGCCGGAGTCCATGTTACCATAGACAGCCCGTGTCGGTTTGAACTCACGGAGACGATGTAGAACCATGTCTGAGCCAATGTCTCCGGCATGCCAAATCTCATCTACATCTTTGAAATGCTCAAAGATGCGCTTGTCTAACAGACCGTGGGTATCGGATAGAATGCCAATGCGAGTCATTGAAAATTAAAAATTATAAATTAAAAATTATTTCTTCGTGAGGCGGTCTATCGTGACGATGGCTGCTATGATGGCAAGGGTGGAGATGGACACAAAAAAGACTACATCGCGAAGGTCTAACACACCGCGGGAAAGGGAAGAGTAGTGGTCTTGAAAAAGAACCCAATAGAGGACGAAGCATGTTAGTGCACCGGAGATGAAACAAACGATCTGGCTTTTGCTGAACGTTGCACAGAAGAGGCCGATGGCTAAGAACGTGCCGCTCAAAAGAATGAGACCGATGAAAGATCCCAAAAACGCTCCACTATCCAAGTTGCCCATCGGTTCTGCCATATATGCCACAACAAAATAGTGTACGAAGCACGGAAGCAAGCCGATGAGAACTAAAATCCAAGCGGCAAAATACTTACCTAAGACGATGCGTGTGAGGGAAACGGGTTTCGTTCGAATAAGATCCCAGATGCCTGATTGTCGTTCCTCTGAAAAAAGACGCATAGTGAGCGCAGGACAGAGCAACATAAACAACCACGGGCTTAATTGGAACAATCCATCCACTTGGGCATACCCGGAGTCAATGATGTTCCACTGACCGGGTATCACCCAAAGGAAGAGGCTGATTGCCAATTGGTACAAGCCTATGACGATGTACGCAATCGGCGTAGAGAAATAATATGATAATTCCTTACGGAACATTTGAGATTTGAAATTTGAAATTTAATGTTTCACCTCAAGGTCTTTATTCACCGGTGTTTTGGGGAAGAAGAGCCAGAAAGCCACAGCTACCACGAGGGCAAAGCCGGCAAAGATGTACCATGCTTGTTTCCAACCGTCCCAAATAGCCAAAGGACCTTGTGCAGTGACTTCTTCTGCCATGACGAGTTTATTGACAATCGCTTGCGCGGAGAGCGTACCGATAGTAGCTCCGAAACCGTTGGTCATCATCATAAAGAGACCTTGTGCCGACGAACGCTGTGCTTCTTCGGTCTCCTGATCTACATAAAGCGCACCGGAGATATTAAAGAAATCAAAGGCAAAGCCATAAACGATGCAACTCAGCACGAACAAGATTACACCCGGCATACCCGGATCGCCGGCTCCGAAGAACGCGAAACGGAGTACCCAAGCGAACATCGCCATGAGCATGACGTTCTTGATACCGAAGCGCTTGAGGAAGAACGGAATAGTAAGGATGCAGAGTGCTTCGCAGATCTGCGAGATGGAGATCAGGATGTTCGCGTGCTGTACACCAAAGGTGTTAGCGAACTCTTCGATGGTACCAAAGGAGGTGATGAAGGGGTTGGCGTACGAGTTGGTGACTTGCAGACACATACCGAGCATCATCGAGAAGATGAAGAAGAGTGCCATCTTCTTTTGTTTGAAGAGCGCAAAAGCTTTCAAGCCAAGTGCTTCGACGAGATCCACAGATCCTTCAGATTTCTTGATCTCACATGCCGGAAGGGTGAGCGAATAAGCCGCCAAGAGCAGACTCAGTCCACCGGAAACGACAAACTGCCAAGGGGTAGCTTGGAAACCGAGCAGGTCAATACACCACATGGTCACAATGAAGCCCACTGTTCCGAATACACGAATCGGCGGGAAGTCCTTGACCGTGTCCATTTTAGCTTTTACCAAGGCATTGAAAGCCACGGAGTTCGTCAGCGCGATGGTCGGCATGAAGAACGCTACGGAGATGGTGTAGAGCGAGAAGAGGGTAGCAAACTGCACATCTGCCGCCGTATAAGCGTAGAGACCTGCGGCGCACATGAAGATACCTGCTAAGGCGTGGCAAAGACTGAGCGTCTTTTGCGCCTGAATCCAACGATCCGCCACGATACCCATTAACGCAGGCATGAAAAGGCTGACGATACCTTGGATAGAGTAGAACCATCCGATGTGCTGACCCATACCTTGTTTGAAGAGGTACGTTCCCATAGAGGTTAAGTACGCGCCCCAAACAGCGAACTCCAAGAAGTTCATGACGATGAGGCGGATTTGAAGTGATCTGTTTTTCATATAGAATTAAAAATTAAAAATTACGAATTACGAATTAAAACTCGCTCGTGAAGTGGAACGTAATATGTTTGTAATCCTGTTGCGCCATGTTCAGCACGTACGCGGAATCCGCCATGAAGACATCGCGGCCTTCTTTGTCCGTTGCCATGTATTGCGCTTTACGTTTCTTGAACATGTCGAGTTCGGCATCGTCGTCGGACTCAATCCAGCAGGCTTTGTACATCTGGAGCGGTTGCCATTTACATTTGGCTTGGTACTCATGCTCCAAGCGGTATTGGATGACCTCGAACTGCAGTTGTCCCACCGTTCCGATGATCTTACGACCATTGAGTTGGCTCACAAAGAGCTGTGCTACACCTTCATCCATGAGTTGGTTGATACCCTTATCAAGTTGTTTCTGCTTCATGGGGTCGGCGTTGTCAATGTATTTGAACATCTCCGGTGAGAAAGACGGCAAGCCTTTGAAATGCAAGTGTTCACCTGCGGTGAGTGTGTCTCCGATCTTGAAGTTACCGGTATCGGGCAGACCCACTACATCTCCGGCAAACGCTTCATCGACGGTCTCTTTCTTTTGCGCCATGAAGCAGGTCGGAGCCGCAAAACGCATCTGCTGATCCTTGCGCACGTGATAATAATAGGTGTTGCGCAGGAACTTACCGGAGCAGATCTTGAAGAACGCGATACACGAACGATGGTTCGGATCCATGTTTGCGTGGATCTTAAAGCAGAACGCTGTGAACTTATCTTCCATCGGTTCAACGGTACGCTCTTCGGCTGTTACCGGAAGAGGTGAGGGTGCGTTTTCAACTAAGAAATCCAGCAACTCTTGCACGCCGATGGTCTTGTATGCCGAGCCGAAGAAGACCGGCGCGAGGTCGCCGCGCAGGTACGCTTCTTTATCAAACTCAGGATAGACACCATCAATCATTTCAAGGTCTTCTTCCAGTTTCGGAGTTAGTTCAGAAGGGCGGTTATTGAGCGCGAAGACGGATTCGAATTTTAGTCCTTGTCCGTTCGCCCACGTGACGGGCGTACAATGAATACCGAGTTCTTTCTCCGCTTCGTCCATGAGATCGAACGGATCTTTACCCTCGCGGTCCATCTTGTTCATGAAGACCATAACGGGCGTTTTGCGCATTCGGCACACTTCCATGAGTCGGCGTGTCTGCGCTTCGACACCTTTTGCGGAGTCGATGACGACGATAGCTGAGTCTACGGCAGTAAGCGTGCGGAAGGTGTCTTCCGCAAAGTCCTGGTGACCAGGTGTGTCGAGGATGTTAATATGATGGTCGGCGTAGTCAAAGCCCATGACGGAAGTGGCTACGGAAATACCACGTTGTTTCTCGATCTCCATCCAGTCGGAGGTAGCAGTTTTGCGGATCTTATTGGACTTGACTGCTCCGGCTACGTGAATAGCGCCTCCATAGAGCAGGAGTTTCTCGGTCAAAGTTGTCTTACCGGCATCCGGGTGCGAGATAATCGCAAAAGTGCGACGTTTTAATATTTCGTTTTGATCAGCGGAGGGTAGCATTGAATTTCTCTTCGAATGTTGCCTTTAGGCGGTTCATAATATTCTCAATCTGTGTATCTTTGAGGGTGTTCTCTGCATCTTGGAGGATGAAGGAAAGGGCATAGGATTTCTTGCCCGCCTCGAGGTTCTTGCCCTCATATACATCAAACAGATAGACGTTCTTGAGCAGTTTCTTCTCCGTTCCGAATGCGGCACGTGCGAGGTCAGCGAACTCAACGGATTTATCCACGAGGAGCGCAAAGTCACGTTTTACTTCGGGGTATTTAGGCAGATCGTTGATAACTGCTTTGTATTGTTTGTTCTGTTTGAGCAGCTGGTTCCAGTCGAGGTCTGCATAATAGACTTCCTGGTCGATGTCGAAGATCTTGAGCTGCTTGCGAGCCACGATACCGATGTAACCGAGTGCTTTGCCGTTAGCGGCTTTGAGGACGAGACCATCGGAGAAGAGTTCGTTCTCCAGACGTTCTACGGTCGTTTTGGAGAGATCGACTCCGAGTCGCACAAGGATGTTATTCACATATGCGCGGAGTTGGTAGAACGTGGTTTTCTCTTCTTTGCGTACCCAAGTCTGTGCGGCTTTGTTACCGGTGAGCCAAAGACCGATATGCGGCTCCTCGGAATACTCGACGAGCGAGTTCTCGGGGTTGTGCTCACGGGCCGCAGGGTTGGCTTTGTAATGGTAACAGTTACCGAACTCGTAGAACTTGAGGTCGCTGTTCTTGCGGTTTGCGTTGCGTGCGATAGACTCAAGTCCGCCGAAGAGGAGCGTCTGACGCATTACGCCGAGGTCTTGGCTCAAGGGGTTCATGATCTTGACACAGGTGTCTAATGTCAGTTGGGTCAAAGGCTCGTAGTACGACACTTTGGTGAGCGAGTTATTGAGGATCTCGTTGAAGCCCTGTGCGGTGAGTTGCTCCGCAATCTTTCGACGCAGTTTCTCGGGATCCGGCTTGAGACCATATGCAAGGCTGGTGTTCAGTTTCTCAGGGAACTCAATGTTGTCGTAGCCGTAGATACGGAGGATGTCTTCCACGACGTCGCACTCGCGCTGTACGTCCACTCGGTAACGCGGAACTTCCAACTGCCAGGAGTCGCCAAGCTTGGCGACTATATTGATCTCCAATGCGCGGAGGATCGTTTCGATGGTGTCCTCGCCGATGGCTTTGCCGATAAGGCTGTTGACGCGATTGATGTCGATAGTAACAGACCACGGTTTAAGCAACTCCTGACTTGCAATATTGTCATGAATAGTTCCGACAAACTCTCCTCCGGCTAACTCTTGGATAAGCATTGCAGCACGTTTCAAAACATAAATCGTGTTGCAAGGGTCACAACCGCGTTCGTAACGGAAAGATGCGTCCGTTTGGAGCTGGTGGCGGCGGCTCGTTTTGCGGATGGTTACAGGGTCGAAATAGGCTGACTCCAAGAAGATGTTTTTTGTGTTTTCTGTTACACCGCTTTCAAGTCCTCCGAAGACACCGGCAATACACATTGCTTCTTCTTTGTTTGCAATCATGAGGTCACGAGCATCCATTTCACGTTCTACACCATCGAGGGTAACGAATTTCTCGCCTTGTTTAGCATAGCGGACGTGGATTTCGTTGCCCTTTATCTTGTCTGCATCGAAGGCGTGGAGCGCTTGTCCGCACTCATGGAGCACGAAGTTGGTGACGTCTACAATGTTATTAATCGGACGAAGACCGATTGCTAACAGGCTGTTCTTGAGCCATTCCGGCGATTCTTTCACTTCCACACCTTTGATGTAGAGCCCCGAATAACGCGGAGCAGCGTCCGGTGCTTCTATAATGACGGAGACAGGCGATTCGTTGACATCGGATTTGAATTCGTCCACAGAAGGTTTGGTGAGGGCGATGTCCTGTCCGTGCGCTTTGTAGTACGCGTAAAGGTCGCGTGCTACGCCGTAATGAGAAGCCGCGTCTGAACGGTTTGGCGTGATATCCACTTCGATGATGGTGTCATTCTCAATGTGGTAGTAGTCCGCCGCTTTCATGCCGACCGGTGTGTCTGCCGGGAGGACGATGATGCCTGCGTGGTCGGTTCCGACACCGATTTCGTCTTCCGCGCAGATCATACCGAATGAGTCCTCGCCGCGGAGTTTGCCTTTTTTGATGGTGAAGGACTGATCTCCGTCATAGAGAACGGTTCCGATAGTAGCGACGATAACTTTCTGTCCGGCAGCGACATTCGGCGCTCCGCAGACAATAGGCAGCGGTTCTGCTTCTCCAACGTTCACTTTGGTGATATGCAAGTGGTCGGAATTAGGGTGTGGTTCACAAGTTAACACTTCGCCCACAACAAGGCCTTTAAGTCCGCCACGGATCGATTCTTTCTCTTCCACTGTTCCCACTTCCAAACCGATAGAAGTAAGAATTTTTGCTACTGTTTCCGCGTCATCTTTCAACGCGATGTAGCGTTTTAACCAATTATACGATATATTCATTTTTAATGTAATTTATGCAAAATATCAAAATTGCTGCAAAGGTACAAAAAAAATCTCACATATGCAAGCGCGCGCGTATTTTTCCTTATTTTTTATGAATATATTTGCATATATCAAAAATTCTTTGTATCTTTGCAGCGAATTTGGTGTATTATGCGCTCAGTAGTATATGCGATAGTGATTTTAGGAGCGGCAATGTTGCTGCTATGCGTCGGAATAATCCTGCGCAAGGATCACTCGTTCCGGTCTCAGCATATTGGTGAGAATGCGCGCATGAGGGAAGACAAGATTCATTGCGCCACGAGTCAGGACCGCGAGGCTCAGCGCGAACAAAAAAAGAAAATAGACATTAAAAAATTATAATTATGAACAAAATTTCAATTATTGTAGATTCAGTTTTGTGTGCCGCAGTAGTGGCCTTGTTTGTGATGTTTTTTGTAGCTATGCCGAAGAGCAAGAAGCCAGTAAATCAAGAAGTTGAGGCTTCCGGCGAGTTACTTCCTATCGCTGTAGTGAATACAGATTCGATTTTGAAACATTACACTTTAGCCGTTGAAGCATCGGATAAATTAATGGCTCAATATGAGGAGTCCACGGTTAAACTGGATACCAAAGCAAAAGCCCTTCAGAAAGAGTACGAGACATTCCAACGCGACGTTATGGATTTTCAACGCAAAGTGGAAGCCAACGCATTCTTGAGCCGCGAACGTGCTGAGTCTGAGCAATCCCGTTTGCAGAAAAAAGAGCAACAGTTGATGAGCAAACAGCAGGATTTGGAGAATCTGCGTCAGAAACTGAGCTCGGATTTTATGAATGAGCAGGCTGCTTTGACCCAACAGTTGCAGGATTCGGTACAACAATATCTGCGTGAGTATAACGCTGACGGCCATCTGCATCTGATTCTGAATGAAGCTGTTCTGATGAACAAAGTGGCAGGTTATGACATTACCGATGAGGTGATTGAAGGCCTGAATGCACGGTATAAGAAGTAAAAATCTTAACCCCAATACCCCCCTCCCGACTTCCCCCACAATGAGAGGAGAAAAAAATGAAAGATGAATAAGGAAAGGATGACATATAAGAAAATATGGACAAGACTGATTGTCCTTTCCTTATTTGTGCTTTCTATTGCGCCTTTGTCTGCACAACGTATTCCTGAGGCGATTGAGTACACAGAAGTGTATGATTTTATAGAAGAACTGACGAGTGACGGCGTTATTCAAAGTAACGCGGCGATAAAGCCGTACACGCGGGATGCTATCGCCCGGATGTTGCTGGACGCGCAAAGTAAGGATTCGCTGCTGAATCAACGGCAGAAGGATGATTTGCAGTTCTATTTGCAGGATTATGCGTTAGAAGCGGACACACTGCCGGTTTATTACAGTTACGGACATCGGCATGTAACGCAATGGATTACGCCGGTTTCCAATCTGTCTTTGGCAGATCCGAGTTTGCATATTCTGACGCAAAACAAAGTGTTCAAGATGCGTGTTCGTCCGATTTTGGGCATGGATCTGAGTTATAACAAACACGGCATGCTGATGCATCGTTGGTATGGCGCAGAGATTCAAATGGACATTGCGCATCATTTGTCTATTTGGGGTTCGATCCGTGATAACAGTTGGAGCGGACAAGGCATAGATGGTTCGAAAATCACCAAACCGCTGTATTTGAATGATTTAGCCGGAGTGCAATACAAGGAATCGAACTACGGCGGCGATTTTTCGGATTCGCGTGGTGGTATTTCGCTTTATACGTGGTGGGGTAGTATAGGCGTTCAGCGCGAACGCATTCAATGGGGCGATGCACAGCATTGCTCCAATATCCTGTCGGCGCATAATCCCGCAGTTCCAATGGTGACGTTGCAGTTGACGCCGTGCAAGTGGTTTCAATTTGATTATTTCCACGCATGGCTTCCGAGCAACGTTATGGACTCAACGTATTATTACTCAGAACGTTACAAAGAAGGCGAGACGAAATTGAACTACCGTCCGGCGAATAAGTTTATGGCGGCGAATATGTTCACGTTCATGCCGATCAAGTACATTCAGTTTTCGTTCGGAAACTCGATTGTTTATGCCGAACGCACTGTGCAAGCGGCTTATTTTATTCCGATTGCATTCTATAAATCGCTGGATCACTTGTTGACGAAAGGTCTTGGATCTGAAAATCAGAACTCACAGGTTTTTGCAAGTATTTCTGTGCGTCCGACCGATCATTTGAGGCTGTATGGTTCGTTCTTCTTGGACGAATTCAAGTTGGCGCGCCTTAAACCATCGAACAAAGAGAAGAATCCTATTTCTTATTTGGTGGGATTCAACTGGAGCGGCTGGCCTGTTAAAGGTTTGTCGTTACGAGGTGAGTTTATGCGCTCATATATCGCTTGCTACACACATTCCATTAAGGTAACTGATTATAGTTCAAACAGTTACAATATGGGACATTATATGGGAGACAATGCACAGAGTATTTTTGTGCAGTTGGCTTATCGTCCCGTTCGCGGACTTCGTTTGACGCTGGATTACACGAATGACACCAAATACCGCGCGTATGATTATGTGCGTGCCTATATAGCGGGACAGCGCAATACAACGACGCCAATTATTGCCCAGAAGCCGTTTGACGAGAAGATCTGGCGCAACGATATTCTGCGTTTCCGCGCTGTGTATGAGGTGTTTAACAACTGTTATGCCCATGTGGATGTGAGTTATAACAACGCGCGAGCGTACGCTCCTCAATCCGCGCGCATATTAGGCGAGGACAGAGGATGGAATGCCGATGGTACTTCACAAGAGTTAGCCGGAGATGAATTGGTTAACTATTATCTGAATAAGTACACGCCGGTTTATTTACAAGGCAAAAACGTCACCGTGACTTGCGGTTTGAGTTTTGGATTCTAATAGGCTTTGCGCATTTTCCGATAATCCCTGCGCGCCTGGAAGACGGCTTTGAAACTGCCAGGCCGGCCTTGCAAGAGATAGAAGAACGCCGCTGCATAATCCAAGAAGAACCGAATAAACAGCACTCCCCAAGGGTGTTGTTTGTTTTTATAGATCATGAGGAGGTTGTTTCGATGATTAAGGTAGTTTTTGCGGGGATTATCATAGCTGAGCGATCCGCCTCCGAGGTGATAAACGGTGCTTTGTGGAATGCATGCCAGTTTCCAACCGGCATTGCGCATTCTCCAACAAAGGTCTATTTCCTCCATATGGGCAAAGAAAGCAGCGTCTAATCCTCCCAACTCCTTATATATTTTCGTGCGCACGCACATACACGCGCCCGAGGTCCAATCAATGTTGGCGACGGTGTCATATTGACCTTTGTCTTCCTCCACTTTCCAAAGCACCCGTCCTCGGCAATAGGGATAGCCGAGCGCGTTGAGAAATCCTCCAGCCGCTCCGGCATGCTCAAAGAACGCACGATTTTTCCAACTATGGATCTTAGGCTGTACTGCCGCCACTTCCACATGCGAGTTCATATACTCAAGAAGGGGTTCAAGCCATCCTTGGGGCGTCTCTACATCGGAGTTGAGGAGCACGACATATTCGGAATCCACCTGCTCGATGGCGCGGTTATAACCTTCCGCAAAGCCATAGTTCTTATCCAACACAATGGTTTTGACAGACGGAAACTCCTTGGCGACGACGTCAAGGCTATTATCCGTACTACCATTATCCGCCACAATAAGATCGACGGAAGTGAGGTTCTTCAGGCTGTTTACAACAGAGGGCAAATAGCGGTGCAACATCTCTGCGCCGTTCCAGTTTAATATGATAACACTACATTTCATGATCGTTTGAATTTCCATCGGTTATGTGTCCAGAGCCAGAGATGCGGTTGTTCCTGAATATTGCGTTCCAGGATGCGTGCATAGGCGGTTGTTATCTCCCCTTCGGCCGTGTTTTTCGGTTCTGCCGCGAGCGTTTTCATCTCGACATGGTAATAACCGCGTTTTTTGCGCGTGATATAGAGATAGAAAACGGGGTAGCCGAATTTCTTGCCCAACACTTCCCCTCCGTCAAGCCACCAAGTTTCTTGGTTCAGGAAAGTGAGTTCTGTTCGTGCCACTTCGGGTCGGGGTTTCTGGTCGCTGAGCAATCCGATCGTGATAGGTTGATGCTCCGAGCGATATCTTACCATCTCCCGTAGTATCCGCTGTTTCTCGACGCATTCGCCTCCTCTTTTCGCACGTAGCGCCAACATAAGACGATCCATGGAGGCATTCTTGAGCTTACGATAGACGTTGAGTTCTTTCACCCCAGGGGATTCCCATTGCTGAATCGAGGCCATCCATTCCCAATTGCCGAAGTGTGCGAGCATGAAAATACCGCCTCCTGCCGCATCAACCAAGCGGTTCACTTCATCCATATTTTCGAAGACAACACGTTGCCGCATCTCTTCGTCGAAGCAACGGTAGCCATAGACGGACTCGACGATCGTGTCACAGAACTGGTGATAGAATGCCCGCGCGATTTGTTTCCGCTCCGCTTCGGTCTTCTCGGGAAACGAATTGCGGAGATTCATATCCACCAATTTCCTCCGGTAACGCACCAAATAGTATATTATCGGGAACAACAGTCCGTCCGCGAAAGCGTAATGGATTCGCAGGGGAAGATGACTTAAAGCAGCGGCGCAGCGAAGTAACATATCCAACAAAAAGCAGTAATAACCGGTGAAGCTAAAAGAATACTGTCAAAACGATCCAAGACCCCGCCATGTCCCGGCAAGAAGACCCCGGAGTCTTTCACTCCGAGTGAGCGTTTGAAAAGGCTCTCCATGAGATCTCCCATTGTACCCAAAGCGCTGACAAGGAAAGCAAAGTTCAGAGCAACGAGCACCCCTGTTTTTCCGACCACGATAGCATCAAACCACCCGAAGGTATTGAGCACAAGTGCGCCCACGAAAGTGAAAGCAATGCCTCCACAGAGACCTTCCCAACTTTTCTTTGGACTAATATGCGGGCTCATTTTATGATTTCCGTTAGGACGCTTTGCGGTAAGGCTACCGACTACATATGCGCCGGTATCGTTTACCCAAATGAGGACAAAAAGCGCCAAGAGGAGCCACTTATCCAAGAAATAGAGGAATGAGAGTGTGGATAAAGGAGCGGCGACCATGATCTGAGAGATCAGAAAATTTCCCCAATTCCGAAGCGGCTGGTCGGAATGATTCCAAATCTCATCCAAGAGGGTAGTGATCACAATCGGCAAATATGCCAGCATGAGCCCTAAGCCAAGAGTCTTATATTCCACACCATCCGGGGTCTTCCAAGCCAAGCACATGACAGTCGTCCAAAGGACCATAGTAGCCAAACAAGAGAAGATACGGAGGGTGGAAGATGACTTCACCAACCGATGAAACTCATCCACCGCCAACAAGCAAACGATGAAAAGGAGTCCGTTAATCGAATATGGGCTATACAGTATTCCACCCACGATACAGGCGACATATAAAGCGCCAAAAATGGTTCGTTTTGATAATTCTGACATTTTTTTTCAAAATTTTTTGCAAAATTACAAAAAAAATACTATCTTTGCAAATAATTTTTAATTTTTATGGAAAATAATAGCATTGAAATGGCTTTAATGGAGCCAGAAGAGCAGGAATTGGTGAAATTTATCTATAATTTCATTCCTGCAGAAGACCGAGGCAGTTTGAGTGCCGATGACATTTTATTGGTGTTGGATTTGATGGATGATTACTTAGAAGAACAATCCTTAGTCCGCGAAAATCCCGAAACAGGCGAGATGGAATACTTGGACGGCGAGGTAGATGAAACCGAGCAGTTGAACTATGTATTAGCGGCGGTAAAGGAAGAGGGACGTTCTATTACGGGTACTCAAATTCAGTTGATTCAAGATGCAGAACTTCAGTTCGGCATCGAGCATGGTTATTATACGGAGGAATAAATGCAAGGACGAATAGCAACAATAGGATTCTTTGATGGTGTTCATAAGGGGCATTGCTATTTGTTTGAGCATTTGCAGGAAGAGGCCGCCAAGCGTGATTTGGCTCCTTTGATTGTCACTTTTTATGAACATCCCCGTGCAGCTTTGCAGAGCGATTATATTCCGCAGTTATTAAGTACTATTGATGAACGGAAAGCGCTGCTAAGTGCTTATGGCGAGGTATTGATGCTACCCTTCGCAGATATCAAGGAGTTTACAGCTGCGGAGTTCATCCGGTATTTAAAGGATCGCTATCAGGTGGAAGCAATCGTTATGGGTTACGACCATCGGTTTGGTTCTGACCGGCTCAAACATCCACAGGAATACCGTTCTGCAGGTATGCCATACGGGGTTGAGGTTATCACTATGGGTGAGTTTATTGATGGGGAATGGCATGTCTCTTCCACGGAAATACGTGCGGCATTGGAGAACGGCAATATTGTAGTAGCCAATGAATTGTTGGGCCGGCCTTACTCGATAAGCGGCAAAGTGGTTAAGGGCAATGCGATAGGTCGCAATATAGGTTTTCCGACCGCCAATATAGCGCCGGATGATCCGCATAAGATTATTCCCAAGTGCGGCGTATATGCAGCGCGCGTAGATACTCCGACGATGGATTGTGCACCGGCGTTTGTGAATATCGGGAATAATCCCACTATCGGGAATAAGGAAGTGACGATAGAAGTACATATCCCTTCTTTCAAAGGGGATTTATACGACCAGCATCTCGAAATTCATTTCGAGCGGTATATACGTGAAGAGCGTCAGTTTGACAGTTTGGATGAACTGCGGGAACAGATTAAGGCTGATATTGATAGCAGCCTGCGTCGGGACGCTTGAGTGCGCGAGAAACGCCATCTCTATCCAAAGGGAAGGGTAGTGCGGTTGCACTATCCGCAATGCCGATAGCGGGACTTACACTATCCAAGTGGAAGTCATAATAGACGTATTCCTTATATTTATAGAAGTTATTCTTGAAGACTTTGGTTGTATCGGATTCCTGCCAATAGACATTTTGAGCGGCATTGGGAACCGGCAATGTGTCCGTCTTGAGGTAATTGCCTATAAAAGCACCGGGATAATAGCGGTCAAAGGGTGTAGCGACAACCAACTGGTTAGGCAAAAAGCCGGTAATGATGCTATTATAGAAGGATGTGATAGTTTGTTCCGTTTTGCTGAGATTGTCAATAAAGACTGCAGCGGCATCGTCTTTCGCTACCGATTGAATACGGATATTGGTGTAGTTGAAATAGGAAGCGATGGTGGAATGTATAAAATCCTGTTTTCCCCCTGCGCAATAGACGCAATACGAAGCACAGTTGCTGATCTCGGTATTGGAAACCACTGCGTTTGTGTTGAGCAGAACCAAGCCATATAAGGCATGATTATGAATGCGACAGGCGTTCATTTGGAGCGTGGAAGTCGCATTTTTTTGTGTATTATAGCAATAAAGTCCTATGTTTCCGGAGAGGATATCGGTATAGCTGAATTGGTAAAGTTGCGGTTTATCGGCTTGCAGGTAAATACCATTCCAACTACCGCCGGCATAGGCATATGGAACCGAATCGAAGAGATTGTCCAAACGGTCACCCCGGATGACGATCGGAGCTTCCAAAGTTCCGTTTGCATTCACCTGATCCAGGGCGTAAATACAAGCGCCATTATGCATGTAGAGCGTAGCACCGGCATCTATAGTAAGCGGTCCTCCAAAGATCAAGGTGTCGAAAATGAGGTAAGGTTTATCGGCTGTGAATGTAAAGGCGGAGTTGTATTGGGTTCTACCTTTTCCTTTTTTACCAAGGCGGGTTACATCTTGTCCGTACGCCTCCAAACGCACTTGCTGGTTTGTACCGGAAGCCAAGTGGAAATGGAGCATATCTTCTATGAGAACAGGTTTGTTGGATTGATTTTCTTTTGTTTGCGAGAGCCGGATGAAGACGTATAAGCTATCTCCTCCGTTGATTTGGAGGTTCGAGAGACGCGACAAGTCGGCTTCGCCATCTATGTTGACGCTAAAAGCGTCGTTTTTCTCCAACCATATTTTCTCGATCATTAAGGCCGAGGCATTGCGGTTATAGACCATCAGTTGGAGTGTGGCGCTACCTTGCTGCGTGAAGAGTGTATCGAAAGAGATGGTATCTTTCGAGAAAGAGAGACGCAGGGCGGGATTATTATCCACTTGGTATTCCCTGCAACTCACAAGCGCGCACGCGCATATTATAATAAAGAGGAGTTTACGCACGCTTATTCGAAATTAAAGGTCAGACAAATAGTGTGATTCGTCAAGCGCGAAATGGCGTTGGTATAGAAATAATCTATTTCTGAGAGGTGGTCATGGCGCTTTTCAATCGGACATAACTGGTTTGCAAAGCCCATTCGGTATGTGATCTCGGGGCAGAACTTAAACCAACGTGCGTATAAGTCCACGCCGAAGCCCACTTCAAAGAAATAATCCATGAGGTTGAGCAGAATAGGCTTTTCGTTGTCTCGGCTTGCGTTGATAGAGACACCACCGCCGGCGATGACATATGGACGATAGTTGGCTTCGCGTTCGGCGCTCCATTTGAGATAGAGGGGTAGCGTAACAGGCATTGCGAGGACGTCTATCTTATCATAGTATTTCAGCGGCGTACCTTTTACCGGCGCACCTGATTCCGTTTTGTAGGTGAGTGTGCGGTTGATGAACTGCATACCGGGACAGAAACGCAGGTTGAGATAGCGGCAAAGGCGCAAGTCGGTAACAAATCCGACATGAAAACCCGGGAAAAGCCCTCCAACGCGTGCGTGGTAGATTTCCAGATTGCCGGTATTGGGGTCCACCAATTCCAATTGGCTATCGGTCACACCGAAACTTGCGAGATTTACGCCCAATTGAAAACCGAAGTGGAAGATTTTATCGTCCACATATGGATTGTTCTGTCCGACTTGTGCGCGTAAAGGCGCAAGCGAACAAAGAGAAAGGGCTACGATTAGTATGAATTTATGTTTATTCACAATGCCTGTTGTTTATTAATAATCTCCGGAAGTGCTATTTCCACTATCATCCATGTCGTCTCCGCCGCCTTCATAATCTCCGTCTTTTCCGCGGCGTTTACCTTGCTGATTACCAAAGTTATAGGTCACGGTTAGGCTGATCGAGCGGCTATGCCAGCGGTTCTCGCTGAATTGCCAGAATCCGTCACCCCAGGTGGTGTTGCGTCTTGCACGGCTGTCCAACAAGTCCCGGACGTTGAGGGCGAGTGCCAGTTGCTTGTTGAGGAAGGTGTGACGCAGACCCAAGTCGATAGAGTAGCTATGACTGCTTGTACCTTGCGCCACCACGCGCGGCGAACGGTAGCGCGCTGAGATTTGTCCGCTGAAGTTCTTGGTAAAGAGGAACTGCGCGTTGACACGAACTGAGCCTGCAAAGATATTCTGTTGGGGCAAATTGACAGGGATTTCCACGCCTTGGTACATGATTGTTTTGTTCACCGCAGAGATGTTATTCCAATAGAAATTAGCAGACGTAGTGAGTTGGAGCAATTCGCCGAAGAGGCGGTTCTTTGCCACAAACTCAATACCCAATTCCTGACGCGCACCTATATTGAAATAGGTGTTTTTCATCACTTTCGGATCTGCCGGATCCATGTATTTGAAGTTCTGTACTGCTCCCTCACGGTATTTCCAGAACATTCCTGCCGAAATGGTATGACGCTCCCATGTTTTGAGGTAGTTCAGTTCCAAGTTATTGGAGTATGCCGGAAGCAGATCCACGTTACCGAAGCTGATGTTTGTGCTATCCGAAAAGTCCATTCGCGGGTTGATCTGGTGTCCCCACGGGCGGTTTACACGGCGTGTGTAATTGAGTTGTAACTCGTTTCCGTTACCGAAATCATAACTGATATAGGCACTCGGGAAGAGTTGGAAATAGGAGGTGTCCTTCTTATTGGGGAACGCCGCATAGGAATCCTGAACAGTTCCGAGGCCGTCTTTGTATTTGGATTCCAGATGACGCATGTAATACTCACCACGGAGACCGACCTGAATCGACAGTTTGTTGAAGAAACGGTTTCCATATGTGACATAGAGTGCGTGGTTCTGGGTACGTCCGTTGAAATCCGCATAATATGGGTACAACTCTGTTTCTACGCCTTTGACGATGTTGTGCGCATCGGCGGAAGATTTATTCCAGTTGCGGGTATAGTCATAGCCGGCTTCGAGACGACTTTGCGGCGTCGTTTTCCATTCGTAGTCCGCTTTGATCTCTATACCCTGGTCGTTGGAAAGGGAAGTCTGATTCTGGTAAGTGGAGTCGCCCTTTTCGATTTGGGTGTAATCGGTCAACATGTTAAAACCGAAGTTATTATACGTGCCGCTGACGATCAACTGGTGGTCATCCATTTTGAAAGTGTAGTCCAAAGTGGCATTTCCTCCGGGGTGTGAACCGGTTCCGGCTTGATCACGCGTGTAGTCACGCATCACAGAGCCATCGGTAGCAGTAAGAAGGAAGGTACGATGATTGGTGTTGGACATCTTGAATACTTTTGGGTCGCTGACCATGCCAAAACCGGAGACTCCGATCGTGGAGTATTCCGAGACATGGACGTTCAAGCCACCTCGCGCAAACATACCACCGCCACGGTTTGATTGTACTCCTTCCTGCACTAAACGGCTCTCAATCAACGAACTATCGAGTACTTGCGAGCCGGTGTTATTGCCTAAGTTATAGCGGTCGGTTTTACTACCACCATTGCTGACATGATAGCGGTAACCGAGGTTGAAATAACCGTCAACGATACCAGAGTTGAAGTTGATGTTAAAGCCGACGTTTGCTCCGGGAGGTACGTTCCAAGGAGCCGCAAGGGAATAATCAATACCGGCTTGCACCGAACCATAGTAGCCCGCAGCGCGGTCCTTTTTCATAACGAGGTTGATGATACCGGATGTTCCTTCGGGCGAGTACTTGGCAGAAGGGTTGGTGATAATTTCAATCTTCTCGATAGTACCAGCCGGCATTTGCTGGAGGACTTGTCCTCTGTTTTCGCTATTCAGACCAGCGGGTTTACCGTTGATCCAGATCTCCACGTCTTCGGAGTTACGGAGCGAGATCGTTCCTTCCTGATCGACATCCACTGAAGGGATGTTTTCCAGGACATCGGTCACGCTGGCTCCTGCGGAGGCGATGTTCTGATCCACTGTGAAGACTTTCTTATCCAATTCAAAGCGCATCGATGATCCCTGTCCGACCACTTCGACGTCTTGCAGGACTTGCGTGTCTTCTTTGAGGGCGATCTTGCCGAGATTGACATCTTTGCCGGCAATGGCGAGTTCGCGTCTTTGCTCTGTGTAACCCATAAAGGAAACAACGAGAACGTAGTTGCCATCTGCCATTTCGAGGACGAAGTTTCCTTTCTCGTCCGTGATTGTGCCGGAGAGTGGAGCAGGGTCTTGTCCTTTGAGCACACTGACATTTGCAAAGTCAATCGGTTGCTTGGAACCGAAATCAATGACTTTACCGGTAATCTTTGCCGCAAAGGCAAGTTGTGTACAACAAAGAGAAAGGATTAGTGCTAATCCCAGGAGCTTAACATATGTATAGTTTTCAGTTTTCATTTTCGAGTAACCATTGCACGGCTTCTTTGTATCCATCCGTTCCATGCCCAATTATCGTGTGGGTGCACACGTCTGTGAGTAAACTAATATTTCTAAAAGGTTCGCGCGCGTGTATATCCGAGATGTGTACTTCCACAACGGGTAGCCGGCAATCCTCGACGGCGTCTCTCAAAGAAACGGATGTGTGGGTGTAACCGGCGGCATTTAGCACAATACCGAGGCACTTGTCATTGGACATTTGATATTTGTCATTTGACATTTGGATCCAGTCTATGAGATCGCCTTCGTGGTTGGATTGCTGATATACAAAATGCACATCGGGCCAATTTCGTTGGATGTCCAACAAAATCTGTGCCATCGTTTTGGAACCGTATATTTCCGGCTTTCTTAACCCAAGACGATTGAGGTTTGGTCCGTTTATAATGACGATGGTCATTATGTGATGTGTTATATTTGATGTGTTCTGTTTTAATTAACGTGCGCCGTTGACCGCGAGGAGGAATTCGTCGTTGTTCTCCGTGCGCTCCATGTACGTTTTGAGTTTCTCCATTGCTTCTTGTCCGCTCATGTCGGAAAGTTGCTTGCGGATCTGCCACATGCGTGAGAGTACATCCGGCGGCAAGAGGAGATCGTCGCGACGCGTGCTGGAAGCAGGGATGTCCACAGCCGGGAAGATGCGGCGGTTAGCCAGCTTGCGGTCTAACTGCAACTCCATGTTTCCGGTTCCTTTGAATTCTTCAAAGATGAGGTCGTCCATCTTACTTCCTGTTTCGGTAAGCGCCGTAGCGATGATGGTAAGGCTACCTCCGTTTTCAATGTTACGCGCTGCTCCGAAGAAGCGTTTGGGTTTATGCAAAGCCTGCGCTTCAACACCGCCGGAAAGGACTTTACCGGATGAAGGCGCTACGGTATTGTATGCGCGTGCGAGACGTGTGATGGAGTCAAGCAGGATGACTACGTCATGTCCGCTTTCGACAAGACGTTTGGCTTTTTCGTGCACGATATTTGCTACCTTGACATGGTTCTCCGCCGGTTCGTCGAAAGTAGAAGCGATGACTTCTGCATCCACGCTACGCGCCATGTCCGTAACCTCTTCCGGACGCTCGTCAATAAGGAGAACGATCATATACACCTCAGGGTTGTTTTTTAGGATGGCGTTCGCTAACTCTTTGAGTAATACGGTTTTACCGGTTTTAGGTTGAGCGACAATCAAACCGCGCTGGCCTTTACCAATAGGCGCAAAGAGATCGATCATGCGCACGCTGAGAGAATCGTTGTAACCCGTGCAGAGTTTAAATTTCTGATCCGGGAAGAGCGGAATGAGGTTCTCAAAAGCGATACGTTGTTTCGCCATTTCAGGTGCCAAGCCGTTGATGCGGATCACTTTGTCCATAGGGAAGAACTTGTCCGGTTGCGGGTTGACGCGGATAGAGCACTCGACGGTGTCACCTGGTTTGAGTCCATATTGGCGCACCTGATCTTTGCTGACATAGATGTCATCGGGGCTCGGGAGGTAGTTGTAGTCCGCCGAGCGGAGGAATCCATAGCCGTCCGGAGCACATTCGAGTGTGCCCATGGCTATTACTTTTTCTCCTAATTCGGGAATGACGATCTCCGGCTCTTCAGGCTGCTGCGGTTCATCCTCTTTCGGCATTTCTGGTTCCGACGTAGCTACTTGAGGTTCGGGAGCAGGTTCTTCGAAGAGTTGTGGCTGCTCAGCCGGCTCTGCGTTTTTCTTAGGTCTGCCGCGTTTTTTAGGAGCGGGCTTTGTTGCCTCTTCCTGTTGTTTGGGCTCTTCGGCTTGGGGTGCATCGGGCTGTTTGACAGGCTCTTCTGTCACGACCGGTTGCGGTGCATCGCCTAAGATACCACCGACTTGCTGAACGGTTTTATTCGGTTTATGGTTATTAGCCGCAATGCTTTCCTGCATTTGAGAAAGTTGCTCTTTCTCCGTTCCGACCGTTGCCACAATGTTCTTTTCCGCCACTTTGATCTTCTCGGCCGCTCTTTTGACGCCACGTGTACGCTCGCGTTTAGCAGGTAAACCTGCTGCTACGCGTTCGTCCTCTTTAGCTTGTACCACTGCGGCACGATTGTCCGCCTGTGCGTCTAAGATTGCGTAACTGATTTCGCGAATGGATTGACTGCGACGAGGAGTAAGACCCATACTAACAGCAATCTCGCGTACTTGATCGAGCGTCATCCGCTCGAGTTTTTGTAATTCGTATTGCATAAGCTTTAAAATATATTCTTGGAAAAATTTGATAAAAACAGACCATTTTTACAAATTCGGTGCAAAGGTACACAAAAAAAATGATATACGCAATAGTTTACACATTTTTTTTGCTAAAAAATTGCAAATATAAAAAAAAACAATACAAAGACAGAAAAATTTGTTTTTTAATTTGCAAACAGCAGACACACCCTACAAAAAACGGGCTTGCAACCTGGTTCCAATGGATGCTCAATGGATGCTCAATATATGCTGAATGGATGCTCATTGGGTGCTTGCTACTCTCTTATTGCACCCTCATGCCTGTAAAATAGGGAGGTAACGAAAGGCCGATCGACCTTCTTAGAAATTTTCTGCAAAGGTACAAAAAAATTTGACATATGCAAATTTTCCTCTGCAAAAAAGTCAAAATAACGTCTTTAAATGATAATTTTAGCGGGAATTAAGTCGCCCTGGAAAAGAAGAAAAAATAGGTTTACATGCATGTGCATACGCGCAGTAAAGAGAAAAATGGCAGGAAACGGCGTTTTTAGGCGATTTGAGCGATTTGGCGATATTTATCGGGGGGATGTCGAAAATGAATTGAAAATGCAAAAAAATAAAAAAAAACGCAGAAAAATTTGCGTATGTCAAAAAAAAGTTGTAACTTTGCGCTCGCTTTAGTGAGCGAGTCGCAGAAAGATTGAAAATATAATAAAACAAAAGATAAGAAATGGAAGAAAACAACGAAATTATTAAGAATGATCACATTATTCCGGTGAAGATTGACGAGGAAATGAAATCCTCTTATATCGACTACTCGATGAGTGTGATTGTAAGTCGTGCGCTGCCCGATGTGCGTGACGGATTCAAACCGGTACACAGACGTGTGCTCTTCGGAATGAACGAGTTAGGCAACACGAGCGACAAGCCAACGAAGAAAAGTGCACGTATCGTGGGTGAGGTAATGGGTAAGTACCACCCGCATGGTGACAGTTCAATTTATGGAACCTTAGTCCGTATGGCTCAGCCTTGGGCTATGCGTTATTGTCTGGTAGATGGTCAAGGTAACTTCGGTTCTGTTGATGGTGATGGCGCAGCTGCTATGCGTTATACGGAGGCGCGTCTGAGCAAGTTGGCAGAAGAGATGTTGCGTGACATCGAGAAAGACACGGTAGATATGCAGAACAACTTCGACGATTCGTTGAAGGAGCCGACCGTTCTTCCTTGCCGTTTCCCGAACTTGTTGGTAAACGGCGCAAGCGGTATTGCTGTCGGAATGGCAACGAACATGCCGACACACAACTTGGCGGAAGTGATTGACGGCTGTTGCGCGTATATCAATAATATTAAGGCGCGCATGCATGACGCGAGCGTGGAGGATATTACGGTAGAGGATCTGATGGAGTATGTAAAAGCTCCGGATTTCCCGACGGGCGGTACTATTTACGGTTATCAGGGCGTCAAAGACGCATTTGAGACCGGCCGCGGACGTATCATCATCCGTTCCAACGCAGACATCGAGACCGAGGACAACGGTCGTGAGAAAATCATCATTACCGAGTTGCCTTACGGCGTTGTGAAGAGCGATCTGGTGAAGTACATCGCCGAATTGGTGAACGACAAGAAGATTGAAGGTATTGCCGATATCAACGATCACTCGAAACGCGATATCCGTATCGTAATTGACGTGAAACGCGATGCAAACGCACAGGTTGTACTCAATAAGTTGTATAAATTCACGGCGCTTCAATCGAGTTTTGCGGTAAATAATATCGCGCTGGTGAAAGGTCGTCCGATGTTGCTGAACCTGAAGCAGTTAATCGGCAATTTCATTGAGCACCGAATGGATGTAGTGACCCGTCGTACGCGTTTTGAGTTGCGCAAGGCTGAGGAGAAAGCTCACATTTTGGAAGGCTTGATCATCGCCGTAGATAATATCGACGAAGTAGTACGTATTATCCGCGCAAGCCGTACTCCGGCTGATGCTCAGGCGAACTTGGAGAAACGTTTCAACTTGGATAACTTGCAATCGAAGGCGATCGTAGATATGCGTCTGAGCGCGCTGACAGGTCTGCGTATTGACGAATTAAAGGCTGAATATGAGGAGATTGAGAAGTTAATTGCTCATTTGAACGAGTTACTCGCAAGCGAGGAGATGCGTTATGACGTGATCAATACCGAGCTCATTGAGATCAAAGAGAAATACGGCGACGAGCGTCGTACCCAGATCGTGAAGATGGCTACCGAGTTCAATCCGGAAGATATGTACGCCGATGATGACATGGTGATTACCATTTCTCACCTCGGATATATCAAGCGTACTCCGTTGGCAGACTTCCGCCAGCAGACACGCGGCGGTGTGGGATCGAAAGCCGGAACGGCTCGTGATCAGGACTTTATCGAGTATGTATATCAGGCATCGATGCACTCGACGATGATGTTCTTTACGGAAATGGGTCGTCTGTACTGGCAGAAAGTGTATGACCTGCCGGAAGGCAACAAGCAGTCCAAAGGCCGTGCAATTCAGAACATGATCAACCTGCAAAAGGGCGACAAAGTACGCACCTGCATCAACGTGAAAGGCTTGAACGACCAGGAATACGTGGAGAACCACTACCTGATTTTCATTACCAAGAACGGTTTGATGAAAAAAACGACGCTGGAAGCATATTCTCGTCCTCGTGCGAACGGAATTATCGCACTTGGTCTGCGTGAAGGCGATGAACTGATCGGTGTAGAACTGACGGACGGTCAGAGCGAGATGATGGTGGCTTCTTACAACGGCAAAGTGGTACGTTTCAACGAAGGCGGCGTGCGTCCGATGGGTCGTGGCGCAACCGGCGTGAAAGCAATAACTTTGGAAGAAGACGGCCAAGATCGCGTAATTGGCATGGTTTGTGTAGAGAAAGGAACAGAGAAGAATATTCTCGTGATTTCGGAGAAGGGCTTCGGCAAACGTACTCCGGTTGACGACGAGAACGGCGAGCCGATCTACCGCATCACAAACCGTGGCGGTAAGGGTGTCAAGACCATCGAGATCACGGAGAAGACCGGTCACTTGGTTGGTATTGAGGCAGTTACCGACGATGTCGATCTGATGCTGATGACCAAATCCGGAACGGCAATCCGCATGGATATCTCGACCATTCGTCAGACCGGCCGCGCTGCACAAGGCGTTAAACTGATTGATTTACAGAAACGTAACGACAGTTTGATGAGCGGTTGCATCGTACCAAAAGACGAAGAAGCGGAAGAAATAAGCGCCGTAAACGAAGAAACAGAAGAAAACAACAATGAAAAACAAGAATAATATGAAGAAGAGTTTGATTTTAGCAGCCCTTGTGCTGATGAGTGCAGGCTGCTTTGCACAGAAAAACCCGCTGGTAAAGAAAGCGAAAAGCATCGCCATGTCTGAGAACGCCGACTTCGGAGCTGCTCGCGCCGCTATCGAAGAGGCCATCGCAGCCGAGCCGACCGCAGAAGCTTACTACTGGGCAGGTATGATCGGTTATCAGGAAATGACACAAAGCAACTACAACCAGATGCTGGGTCAGAGTATTGACCAAGCAAAAGTCGGTTTGGCAGTTGAGGAGAGTTACAAGTACTGGCTTAAAGCCGACGAGCTGGCACAAGTGCCGGTTCTGAACAAGAAAGGTGTGGAAGTACCGACCGACCCGAAGATGCGTGGTAACGTATCGAAGAAAATGTTAGAGTACTACAAACAGCAGGAGTTGGTTAAATACGGTATTTATTTGAACGAGCAACGCGATTTTGCAGGTGCATACCAGGCATTCAAGATGCATATCGACATTCCTGAGTTAGCTATGATGCAAGATCCGAAACTCCAGAAAGACATGCCGCGCGACACGACGTACGAGCAGTACAAGTACTATGCAGCCATCTTTGCTGTACAATCGGAAATGCACGAAGAAGCAATCCAGTTGCTGGAAGAGATGAAAAACGGCAATTACGAAGGTATTTCCGTAAACCAGTTCCTGTATCAGGAATATGTAGCCGTAAAAGATACCGCTAATTTCGTGGCAACGCTGCAAAATGCAATCAACCGTTTCCCGGGCGAGCCTTGGTTCCTGCAGAACTTGATCAACTACTACATCTTCTCCGGTCAGGAGCAGACAGCAATCGACTACCTGGCACAAGCCATCGAGCGCGAGCCGAATGTAGCTCAATATCACTTGATCAAGGGTAATTTGGATGAGAATCAGGGTCACTACGAGGCAGCTCTTGAGGACTTCGATCACGCATTAGCAATCGATCCGACGATGGCAGATGCTATGGCAGGCAAGGGCCGTGTATATTACAATCAGGCTGTCAAGCTGAACGAGGCTGCTGCTATGATTACGGACAACAAGGAGTATAAGAAAGCTCTGGACGAGATGAACGAAGTGTTCAAAAAGTCCCTGCCGTTCTTTGAGAAAGCTCATGAGATGGCTCCTGAGGACCGCACATATATGCAGGTTCTGAAAGGTCTGTACTACCGCTTCGGCATGGATGCCGAATATGAAGCAATCAGCGAGAAACTGAATAATCTCTAATGGGACGCATTCTCGCGATAGATTACGGTCGTAAACGCACAGGATTAGCCGTTACGGATGTACTCCGCATAACGGCTAATCCGTTGCTTACGATTGAAACGAAAGATTTGATGGAATGGCTGAAGGCATATTTTGCAAAGGAAAAAGTAGATGAAGTGGTCATCGGCCATCCGACACAAATGAACGGCGAGGAGTCGGAGAGCATGAATTATATCCGTCCGTTCATGGGGAATTTCAAGAAAACCTTTCCCGACAAACCGATAACTATGTATGACGAGCGCTTCACATCCGTGTTGGCGCATCAGGCTATGCTCGCCGGCGGCATGAAGAAAAAAGACCGGCAAAACAAAGCCGTGGTGGATAAGATTGCGGCATGTATTATTTTGGAAGGCTATTTGGATAGCATTCGTTAAACGTTAAACTGTTAAACTGTTAAGTTGTTAAACCGTTAAGTTGTTAAACCAATAAATCGTTTATGATTTTACCAATATATTTGTACGGACAGCCGGTACTACGCAAACAGGCTGAAGAGATAGAAAACACGCCGGAGTTGAAACAGTTCATCGCGGACATGTATGAGACGTTGACGCAAGCCGAGGGTTGCGGTTTGGCAGCTCCGCAAGTGGGCAAGCCCTGGCGGCTGTTTGTGGTAGATGGATCGGAGTTGGCAGAGGACTACCCGGAATGCAAAGATTTCAAGCGTGCATTTATTAATCCTGAACTTTTGGAAACCAGCGAAGATACGTGTACATATTCCGAGGGATGCCTTTCGCTGCCCGGAATTAGCGAAAATGTAGTTCGTCCGAAGACCATCAAGATGCGTTATTTGGACGAGAATTTTGTGGAGCACGAAGAGGTGTTCACGGATTTTCAGGCACGTATTGTACAGCACGAATATGACCATTTGGAGGGGCATGTGTTCACCGACCGCATATCGCCGATCCGAAAGACTTTTACGCAAAAGAAGCTGCAAGCCATCGCGAAAGGCAAAGTGGGAGCGAGGTATAAGTACAGGAGAAATTGACAATTGATAATTGACAATTGATAATTATGGATTGGCTGAATGTTATCATAATGGGAATTGGTTTGGCGATGGACTGCTGTGCGATTTCGACGGTTCAGGGCATGAGTCAAGGCAAATGGCATCCCAAAGCAATGCTGATGGCGCTTATCTTCGGTTGCTTCCACATGGGAATGCCGATAGTGGGCTATTATGCAGGCAGTTTGTTTGTGTCATTTATGGAGACTTACGCGCCATGGATCGCTTTGGTATTGTTGGGATTCTTGGGTGTGAAGATGATTTATGAGTCTTTACACGACGAGCATGAGAAAGAGAAATCTGCCAACTGGGATATAAGTCATTTGCTGCTGTTAGCGGTGGCAACCAGTATAGATGTGTTAGCAACGGGTCTGCTTTTTGTTCCTTATCCCGAATGGCTCTATCCTTCAATCGTAACAATAGGTTGCATCACGGCGGTGTTCTCTTTAGGCGGTTACTTAATCGGCATGCTTTTCGGCAAACTGAAACTCAACATGGAGTTAGTGGGCGGATTAGTGCTGATCGCTTTAGGTATAAAAATCTGTATTGAAGGTCTATGTTTTTGATTCAGAACACATTAGTATCGTTGGACGTGCTCGAGAAGGAGTTCTGCTGCGATCTGGACACATGCCGCGGATGTTGCTGCATAGAGGGTGATGCCGGCGCTCCATTGACCGACGAAGAGGAGAAAAAGATACAAAGTATCCTGCCGATTTTGCTGCCGGAGATGACCAAAGAGGCAAAAGCGGTTGTAGAAGAGCAGGGTATAGCGTATAATGATCCTTCCGGGGAGCGTGTTACTTCCATTGTGAATGACAAGGATTGCGTTTTTGCCAGAACGGATCACAACGGATGGTGTTATTGCTTGATAGAGAAGGCTTTCAATGCAGGAAAAATAGATTTCAAGAAACCTATTTCCTGTTATTTATATCCAATTCGTCTGACGCAAGTGGGCGAATATACGGGTTTGGAATACCACCGCTGGGACATTTGTCATTGCGCCCGGATATTGGGAAAGAAGAAACATGTACCTTTGTATCAGTTCTTGAAAGAGCCACTGATCCGGCGTTTTGGGGAGAGTTGGTATAATGAATTGGAATTGACTGCAACAGAATGGAAAAAACAATGCGCGCAGAAGTAATAACGATAGGAGATGAGCTGCTGATCGGGCAGGTAGTAGATACCAATTCCGCCTGGATCGCACAGAAACTGAACGAACAAGGGATAGAATTATACCAAATCACTTCCGTTCATGATTCGCGAGAGCATATTATCGCCGCCTTGGACGAGGCTTTCGGGCGAGTGGATGTGGTATTGACAACAGGCGGTTTGGGTCCGACAAAAGACGACATCACCAAGCATGTGCTTTGCGAGTATTTCGGAACACACCTTATTGAAGATGCGCGCGTGCGTGCACATGTGGAGCGTTTGTATGCCGACCGTCCGGATGTACTGAACCGATTAACTGCTACACAATGGATGGTTCCGGAGCGTGCGGAGATATTGGAAAACAGAGTTGGTAGTGCTCCTCTGATGGTGTTTCATAAGGACGGAAAAATACTGGCTTCCATGCCCGGCGTGCCGTATGAAATGAAGATTGCAATGGAGGAACAGATTCTTCCTTACATCGGACGTACTACTGCAAGTATCATTCATAAAACGCTACAAGTTAACGGAATAAGCGAATCTGCCTTAGCTATATTATTGGAAGAATATGAGAACTCCATGCCCTCTTCTTTGCATTTAGCGTACTTGCCGAAAGACGGAATCATCCGGCTTCGATTGTCCGCTTATGGAGATTGTTCGGAAGCTGAAATGGCACAATGGTTTGAGCGATTGAAGGAATTAACGGCGGATTACTTGGTAGCTGAAACGGACGAGCCGCTTGAAATGGTTTTAGGCAGGCTTTTGACAGCACGCCATCAAACGATAGCCACCGCCGAATCCTGCACAGGTGGCAAATTGGCATCCTTACTGAGTAAGCATCCCGGCAGTTCGGCATTCTATTTCGGGTCGATTGTCAGTTATGATAACAGTGTGAAAGAGCAGTTGTTGTCCGTTCCACAAGAAATGATCCAAACGCACGGTGTGGTTAGCGAAGAAGTAGTAAAGGTAATGGCAAGTACCGTTCGTAAGCAAATCGGAGCGGATTTTGCAATTGCTACAAGCGGAATTGCAGGTCCAACCGGAGGATCAGAAGCCAAGCCCGTCGGAACCGTTTGGATAGGATGGTCCACTCCCACAGAGACTTATGCAGAATGTTTCCATTTAGGCAAACTCAGAGAGCAGATAACAGACCGAGCTTGCATCAAAGCGCTTGTAAAAATGATAAAAATTGTGCGAGAAAGCAAATAAATTCAAGAAAAGTGGCATACACTATTGTGTATGTCATTTTTTTTTTGTAATTTTGTACCCGATTTCGTCTTATACGAGAAAAACATATAAAAACAACTAAATATTTTCATTTTATGAAACCCACACACATTGAACATTTGGGTATTGCAGTAACTTCGATTGAAGAGGCTGCTCCATTCTTTGAGTTTCTTTCGGGAAACAAGTGTTATTCTATTGAAGTAGTTGAGGATCAGAAAGTTCGTACCGCTTTCTTCAAAGTCGGCGAGGTAAAGATCGAGCTTTTGGAGCCGACGAGCCCTGAGTCCACGATTGCCAAGTTCATTGAGAAGAACGGTGGCCGCGGCGGTGTTCACCACGTAGCATTCAACGTAGAGAACGTAGCAGAAGCGCTGGCAGAGTGCGAGGCAGCAGGCATCCAGCTGATCGACAAAGCTCCGCGCAAAGGCGCAGAGAACCTGATGATTGCATTCTTGCACCCGAAGAGCACGAAAGGTGTTTTGACCGAGCTCTGTCAACAACCCCAATAATTGATAATTGACAATTGATAATTGAAAATTATGGATCAAGCAAAATTAGATAAATTGGTTACTAACCGCGAGAAGGCGATGGCCGGTGGCGGTGAAGCAGCGATTGAGAAGCATCACGCAAAGGGCAGTTATACCTGCCGCGAGCGTATCAACATGCTTCTTGACGAGGGTTCGTTTGAGGAAGTGAATATGTTCCTCACGCACCGTTGCCATGATTTTGGCATGGAGAAGAAAGTGTTCTTAGGCGATGGCGTAGCTGTCGGATCGGGTACGATTGACGGTCGTCTGGTGTTTGTCTTTGCGCAGGACGCTACTGTAATCGGCGGTTCGTTGAGCGAGACGATGGCCCTCAAGATATGCAACGTGATGGATCAGGCTATGAAACTCGGAGCTCCGATCATCGGTCTGAATGACTCAGGTGGAGCACGTATCCAGGAAGGAGCTTGCGCGCTCGCGGGATATGCAGAGATCTTTGAGCGTAACATCTTAGCTTCTGGCGTTGTACCGCAGATCAGCGTGATTTTCGGTCCGTGCGCCGGCGGAGCTGTGTATAGCCCGGCATTGACCGACTTCATCATGATGACCGAGCAGAACAGTTATATGTTCATTACCGGTCCGAAGGTGGTGAAGTCCGTAACCGGTGAGGATGTGACCGTAGAGCAACTCGGCGGTGCAAAGATTCATGCTACCAAATCCGGTGTAACCCATTTCGTGGCTGCAACCGAGGAAGAGGCGCTTGCTGAAGTTCGTCGTCTCGTTTCCTTCATCCCGCAGAACAATATGGAGGAGGCTCCTGTCGTAGCATGCACCGATGACATCACCCGCGTGGATGACAACCTGAACGACATCGTTCCGGCAGACCCGAACAAGCCATATGACATGCACGAGATCATCAACACGATTGTTGATAATGGTGATTTTATGGAGGTTCACAAGGACTACGCGAAGAACGTGATCTGCGGTTTTGCTCGTTTCAATGGTCGTTCGACCGGTATCATCGCTAACCAGCCGAGTTGGCTTGCTGGAGTGCTTGATTGTGACGCCAGCCGTAAAGCAGCGCGTTTCGTTCGTTTCTGCGACGCTTTCAATATCCAAATCTTGACGCTTGTGGATGTACCGGGCTTCCTCTGCGGAACCGGACAAGAGTACGCAGGTATCATTGACCACGGAGCTAAGTTGATGTTCGCTTACGGTGAAGCAACTGTTCCAAAGGTTACTATTACTGTCCGTAAGTCTTACGGCGGATCGCACATTGTGATGAGCTGTAAGCAACTCCGTGGCGATATGTGCTACGCATGGCCGAACGCCGAGATCGCTGTAATGGGAGCGAGTGGAGCTGTGGGAGTTCTTCAAGCCAAAGCTATCAAGGCTATCGAGGATCCCGCAGAGAAGAAAGCTTTCATCGCAGAGAAAGAGGCTGAGTACAAAGACCTGTTCGCTTCTCCGTATCAGGCAGCCAACCGCGGTTATATTGATGATGTGATCGAGCCGCGCTACACGCGCAGCCGCATCATCCGTGCGTTTGAGATGTTACAGACCAAGCGTCTGACCAACCCGCTCAAGAAACACTCGAATATTCCTTTGTAATTCGTAATTTTTAATTTTTAATTCGTAATTACTTATGGTATTACTCGCAGTAACTGCAGATACATGGATTGTAACCGGCTTAGGTTTCGGAATCGTGCTGATGTTGCTCTTCTGTTTGGTTTATGTCCTCCAATTCTTTGGATGGATTATGCAGAAAGCCACCGCCCCGCGTGCTCCGAAAGCAGAACACCCGGCTCCCGCTCCGCAGGCTCCCGCGACATCCGCGGAACCGACGGACGAGGGAACGAAAGCCGCAATCGCTATGTCTCTGGCACAAGCAGGGGATGAAGACATCGCTGCTATCGCGTACGCGCTTTATTTGGCAAGAGACGCAAAACATGACGTTCCAACGGCGATGATCTCGCTTAAACAACACGAGACAGCCTGGAATACAAAATCAATTGGTATGAACAATCAAGGTTTCTGACCTTGATTAATCGTGCCCCGAAAGGGGCTAAGAACAATGTCAGTTTCTAATGAATGCTGACAAAGAAAATTTATAAAAACAATGAAAGAATTCACATTTAAGATCAATGGCGCCGAGTACAAGTGCGCAGTAGAAGAAATTGAAGCCGGCAAGACGAACGTAACCGTTAACGGCAAAGTATATACCGTAGAGACCGAGGTTCCCGCTACTCCGGCTCCGAAACCAGTAGCCAAACCGGCTCCTGCTCCCGCTCCGAAGCCTGCGGCAGCTCCTGCGCCGAAAGCAGAGGCTCCGAAACCCGCAGCTGCTCCTGCCGCCGGCGTGCAAGTAAAGAGCCCGCTGCCCGGATCTGTAATCAAAGTGTTAGTAAGCGAAGGTCAGGCTGTTAAACGTGGTGATACGCTGCTGACGCTTGAGTCCATGAAGATGGAGAACGCTATCATGGCAGAGGCAGATGGAACCGTTAAGCAGATTGCCGTTACCCCAGGTCAAAACGTAATGCAGGATGACCTGCTCATCGTTTTGGGTTAATTCTTAATTTTTAATTTTTAATTAAGAAAATTGCAAAATGGATATTTTGGAATTTTTTCAAGGCATGGGATTCATGCAGATGACCTGGCAACAGGGCGTAATGCTCTTGGTGTCGTTCTTCCTGCTTTACCTTGCTATTCATAAGAAATATGAGCCGCTTTTGCTGCTTCCAATAGCTTTCGGTATGTTGCTGACCAACCTGCCTGGAGCCGGAATGTTCCATAGCGAGTTATGGTCGGCTTTCCTTGATCCGACAAGCCCTGCTTATCACTCCTATGGCGCGATTCTCAAAGAAGGAGGCCTGCTCGACGTGCTCTATATCGGAGTGAAAGCCGGCGTCTATCCGTGTCTGATTTTCATCGGTGTGGGAGCGATGACAGATTTTGGTCCGCTGATTGCGAATCCGAAGTCGTTGATCCTCGGAGCAGCTGCTCAGATCGGTATCTTCGTTACATTCCTCTGCGCTAACTGGATGGGCTTTACGCCGGCAGAGGCCGGTTCAATTGGTATTATCGGTGGAGCAGATGGTCCGACGTCTATCTTCCTGACTTCGAAATTAGCTCCGCATCTCTTGGGACCGATCGCTATTGCTGCTTATAGCTACATGGCGTTGGTTCCGGTGATTCAACCGCCTATTATGCGTGCGCTCACGACAAAAGCAGAACGCGCGATTAAAATGGGTCAGTTACGTCCGGTATCCAAGACCGAGAAGATTGTTTTCCCGATCATCATCACCGCTATCGTAGCACTCATCCTGCCGGACGCAGCTCCGCTGATCGGCTGTCTGATGCTGGGTAACCTGATGAAGGAGTGTGGAGTAGTGGATCGTCTATCCAAAACCGCTCAGAACGAGTTGATGAACATCGTAGTGATTTTCTTAGGTCTCTCTGTGGGCGCTACCGCAACTGCAGGCAGTTTCCTGAACTGGCAGACCATTATGATTCTCTCGATGGGTATTGTAGCGTTTGGTATGGGTTCCGCAGGCGGTGTGCTTTTGGCTAAGTTTATGAATCTCTTCCTCAAAGAGAAGATCAATCCGCTGATCGGATCTGCCGGTGTTTCCGCAGTTCCTATGGCAGCGCGTGTGAGCCAGACAGTGGGTCAAGAGGAAAATCCGTCCAACTTCCTGCTCATGCACGCTATGGGTCCGAACGTTGCCGGAGTGATCGGTTCTGCCGTTGCCGCCGGTGTTCTCCTGACGATGTTAGGATAATCTTCGAATATTCAAATCCTTGAATTTTCAAATTATTTATGTCCAACCGACAAATAGGAACAATAGTATTGGTAATAGCCATGTTTATCGTGGCTATTTCCGTACTATTCACCAATAATCTGGCTCGCGCGCTTCAAGACGAAGAGCGTAAGAACATGTCCATCTGGGCAGACGCCACGCGACAACTCATTTTCGCAGAAGACGATGCAGACATTGATTTTGTGTCCTCTATCATCGAAAAGAATACCACGATCCCTGTTTATATCTGCGATTCAGAAGGGAATATATTAGCCTCCAGAAACGTAGATGAGAAGAAACTGAAGGCAAAGAAACTGAACGCCAAGCCTCACGGTCCTATTGAATTGAAGATCAACGAGGAAATGACGCAATATATTTACTGGGAAGACAGCAGCCTGTTGACTCGTCTGAGATATGTGCCTTATGCGCAGTTTCTGTTGATTTTTATCTTCATTGCGGTAGCTGTGATCACGATGCTAACGGGGCAAAGGAGTGAAGAGAACCGGCTTTGGGTTGGCTTGTCCAAGGAAACAGCACACCAACTCGGTACTCCGATTTCGTCGCTCAATGCGTGGCAACAACTTCTAGCGGATAAGTATCCTGAGGATGAATATGTGCCGCAGATGAAGCGGGATATTGAACGTTTGCAGATGATTGCCGATCGTTTTCAGAAGATCGGTTCTGAACCGGATTTGCAGGAGGCAGACTTGATTCCTGTTGTGGAAGATGCCGTTGCTTATATGCGACGTCGTGTCAGCAGCCGGATTAGGATTGATGATGAAGCCCTGCAAGGCGTTCAACGTAACGTAATGCTCAATGGTCCGTTGTTGAAATGGGTGATTGAAAACCTGCTGAAGAACGCAGTAGATGCTATTTCCGGAGAAGGCTCTATCACGCTTTATCTTCATGAGAACGAACATGAAGTAATGCTTGATATCACCGATACGGGCAAAGGTATCGATAATAAAACCCAGCGTCGCATCTTCGAGCCGGGCTTTACTTCCAAGGATAGAGGATGGGGTTTAGGCCTTCCACTTGCCAAACGTATCGTCGAGCAATACCATGGTGGCAAACTGCTGCTTAAGAGTTCGCAGATTGGCGTCGGTACGACCTTCCGCATCGTTCTCAAAAAGCCCGAAAACAGTTGAGCCACTACCGCTCATACTCGCATAAAAGGCGCCTGCGTCCAGCAGACGCTTTTTTATTGCCGCAATCTGCGGATGCAAAGGGAATACCGTTTCCTCAAAGTCATTGACAAAAGGACCGGCTTCGCCTGATAGAACATCGACCGGCTTCGCCTGATCGAGTACAGACTTAATTTGACCGGCTACTTCCGGATATTTGGTGATTCCCGAATAGGCTTCGCGGGTAGAAACGCCCTCTTCCGGTTTGATGAGAATAATTCGTAATCCCTTCAAATCCAACGCAATAGGCGTTAACTGTTCGCCAATTCCTTCAGCGTAACAGGGGATGTTGTAGATGAAGAACGGACAATCGGCTCCTAAAGGTTTTACCGCTGCTGCCAGTTCCTCTTTTGTCAAACCTAATTCGAACAACTCATTGAGCGCGATTGCCATATGCGCTGCATCGCTGCTTCCTCCTCCCAAACCGGCGCCAAAGGGGATATTCTTCTTGAAACGTACCGCTACATTGCCCACTTTCGGATATTTTGCCTTAAACAGTCGATAGCATTTCACGATCAGATTATCTTCCGCCGGACAATCCACCGCAATGCCTTCTTGCTCAAACAAAATATCAGTCTCCCTTCCCTTGAGGGAAGGGGTGGGGGTAGGCCTCACTTCCAGCTCATCGTGCAGCCCATATATCGGAACAAAAACTGTTTCCAGATCGTGGTAGCCGTCCTCGCGTTTGCGTATCACGCGCAAACCTAAGTTAATTTTACAATTTGGATAGAGTATCATATTATTCAAAATTAGGAGCGATCAATTGTGTGTCCCATGACGTAAAACGCAGCCGAACAGGCAATACATAACGCATAATGCGTTCTTTGATTGCGGGAGCAGGATCGGGTATAATGGCGCGCGCTACTTGCTCAAAAGTCCGGGCATCCACAGCATAATAGCGCGAGTCCGTGGCTGTATATTCAGTAATGGTCCAATGGAACATATCCCCAATAATGGTGATTTGCATGGTTTGAGGATCATAGGAATCGATGCCTATATGCGTCATGGAGCCATCCGCACGAACTGCATAAAGCTGGTTGTCGTCACTCACAACCAAACCGACCAACTGTCGGTTAGCAGGCTCAATGGTGAAGAGTTGCTTATAGCCGGTGATTGTACAACCATCCGTTTTTATGGCTCTTACCCAGGGTGTGCCTTTAACCATTTTCAACTGAAAGAGCCGGTTCTGGCTATCGGTCAAAAGAAAACCATTGTCGTAATCCTTGCGGGTTGAACCATTGCCCCAAATCAGTTGTACGGGGAAAACAAATCCGTACTTTTCCAACTCTCGCGAGAAACTGAGTGACTTCGCCTTATTGACCGTATTCGTTTCACAATCAATAAATTCTATGCCTTTGTCGGTCAAACGGAAGACATCCGGCGGAAGTTGCAAATCCACACGTCCTGAAGCAGATTCTAACAGCGTATATAACCCCACTGCCGGCTTGTTGAGCTGTTTAGGTGAGGTCTTGAAATGGAACGCATTCTGCTGAATCAGTTTAGGGGTTAAAGCCACTCCAAACAGCGAATCGGGCAACCGTCCTTCGGCTACTAATTGCCGAAAAGCAAAGAGCGGCAAGAGGCTGTCTGCTTCATGTTTGGTAAATGTATTTCCTTTAAAATCAGTGTATTGAACTTGCTTGTTGATGGTTTCAAACTGAATGAACGAACTGTCCAGACAGGAGTAAACGACAAATGGTGTGCGGCTGGTGTTGGGGGCTACCAAACGATAGAGCGCCGGCAGAAGCCAAACGCACACGATGATTCCCAAACCGATGATGAGGTATTGGATAGTTGGTATTTTCGATTGTTTAGTTCTCATTGTTTGCCGAGTTTAAAACGATAAATACTATAGAGCGGCAGACAGGCGGTACATAAAAGTAGCCCGATGAGCCAAGGAAACATCTGTATATAGCAAGCCGGTTGTGTGGTCAGAAAGCAGAGTGCTACCAACGGTGCACCGATGAGTATATCCACGCATCGGATTTTCCATTGCGGCTCCAAAATCCACCATGATACGATGTTATAGCCGATAAGTCCACCTAAATACCACGGTAAGCAAGTCAAGAACGTGCGCCAAACTAACTCACGCGGTAGCCACACTTGTCCGAAGCCGGCTAACAGAACAGCATCTAATCCAAATAGCAAACAAAGTCCGATGATGCTGCATCCCAACATTGCACCGATGCTGAGTTGATTGTCAATGGGCAGATGAAGCGTTAGACGAATACGTTTGGCTTGCATCTCCGGCAACCATTGACAGAGCGCCAGACACACGCCGGTTATGAGTGGCAAGTACGTTAACTGATTGATCATCAGTATATCGCGGCCGATCATTGTAGCCCATGTCTCCACCACACCGGAGGCGAGCAGGGTAGAACGAAGCGATAACAACAGATAGCCGATAAGAGCTATATGTACCACTACTGCGAGTCCCCAAAAGAGCCGCAGTTTGAGCCATTCCTTATAAAATATTGCGCGTAGCATTTCCTTAGTATTTGCCGGTTAAATCAATAAAGGTGTCCTCCAATGTCTTCTCCGGCGTAATGAGTTCCGACACCGGGCATTGCTTCAAGATCTTACCGTAATCCATTATAATACAATCATCTACGAGTCTTTCCAAGTCTTGAATGATATGCGAAGTGAGAAAAACCGTCTTCTCTCCACGCTTGCAGAAATCCCGCAAATACTCCACAAAAAGGCGTCTGTAACCAGGGTCAAGTCCTAAAGAAAAATCATCCAAAATTAGCAATTCCGGGTCTTGCGCCATCAATAATCCCAAAGCCACCTGGCTTCGCTGACCATTGGACATCTGGCTAAGTATCTGATAATCTTTTACTTTCAGTAACCGCATCAGCTCGTAGTACGCCTCTTTGTTCCATTTGGGGAAGAAAGGCGCGTAGAATCGTTCGATTTGCGCGATGGTCATAAACGGGTATTGGACATGCCCCTCCAACAATAATCCTATACGCGCGCGCTCTTTAGAGGGCATTGTGCGAGTATCGTAGCCCAACAAACGGCAGGTTCCCGCGTGCGGCTGTATGAAACCGGAGAGGATATTGATGGTGGTGGTCTTACCCGTTCCGTTCTTTCCCAACAAGCCTAAAATGCGGCCGCGGGGCACAGAGAATGATAAGTCCTGATAAATCAGCCTCTTCCCATAATAATGGGTCACATGATCATATTCGATTAGATTCGTTAACATGGTGTATTTCAAAATCGAGTGCAAAGGTACGAAAAATATTGCACATATACAAGTAAAAAATGCAATTTCCCAATTTTTAGGGATTGTGTATGTCCAAAAATTGTAGTACTTTTGCACCGTGAAAAAATGGGTTATAATAATGTTGGTCAATATCCCGGTGCTTTTACAGGCATCGGGAGTTGATTCTTTAGCCCTAGACAGTGCTCAATTGGCGCTTTTGGACAGCCTTACCAGGTCCTTTACGTTGCAGGAAGTGGTGGTGACAGCCGAGGAATCTACTGGGAAGAGTAGTGCTTCGGTTATCAACAAAGAGGCGATGCAACACCTTCAGCCCTCTTCTTTCACCGATATCTTGCAGACTTTGCCCGGCGGTACGACAAAGGATCCGGATCTGACGCACTCCAACACGATCCGTCTGCGCGAGGCGACCAACGGAGCGGCTTCCGGAGATTATGATGCTTCCGCTTTAGGTACCTCATTTGTGGTAGATGGCGCGCCGGTGAGCACCGATGCGAATATGCAGTATATTCAATCGGATATCAGCGGAGCGGACGCGAAACGAAACAGCGTCGGAGCCGGAGTGGATATGCGTACCATCTCCACCGATGATATTGAAAAAGTGGAGATTATCCGCGGTATAGCCTCCGCCGAGTATGGCGATGTGACATCCGGCGTGGTGAAGATTGAGCGAACAGCCAAACCAACCCCGTGGCGCGCGCGATTCAAAGCAGACGGATTCAGTAAGTTACTCTTCTTTGGTAAGGGTTTGGGATGGAAGAATGATCAAACCGTTCTCAATTTTGGTATCGATTATCTGAACGCCAAAGCCGATCCCACGAACACGTTGGAGAATTACCAGCGTATTACCGCTTCCGTGCGTTTGCAGCAGAAATGGCAGACAGAGGAATGGAAACTCAAATGGCAAAGTAACTGGGATTATACCGGCAGTATTGACAATGAGAAGATAGACCCCGATATCCATAAAAACCGTGAGGACAGTTATCGCAGTACGTACCATAAATGGAGTTGGTCCAATACGCTTCATCTGCATCAACCGGCCGTTGAATGGTATCAGTTAAGCGTGCAAGCGAATGTTTCCGGTGAAGTGGATCGCATTGATCAGACGCGCTTGGTACAACTGACAACCCCCAAGAACCCTGCGATAGACAATATGCTGGAAGGCGAAGCGACCGTCTCGCTGCTTCCTTATAAATATACGGCAAAACACACGGTGGAAGGTCTGCCGTTTAATGTGTTCATTCGCCCAAAAGCGGAATTCTTTTTTGATACCTGGCGTCTGAATCACAAAGCCAATATAGGACTTGAATGGCGGTATTCCAAGAACTTCGGCAGGGGTCAGATATACGATCTCAGCCGCCCTCTGAACTACTCATCTACTCTTCGTCCGCGCGCTTATTATGACATCCCGGCTACGAACCAAATCTCTTGGTATATTCAGGATGATATTAGCTTTCCTATTCACGAACGCGTATCGGCAGATTTGAATATAGGTCTTCGCGGAGTTACGATGCTTGGTTTAGGAAAAGCCTATACGATGGATGGAAAATGCTATTTGGACCCGCGAGCGAACTTAACGCTCAATTTTCCGATCTCCAAAGGCAAGGTGTTCGTGGCGGGTGGAATAGGGCAACATACCAAAATGCCGACCCTCTTGCAGCTCTCGCCCAATTTGCTTTATATGGACTTGCAGGCGCCCGATGTTCCTATCGCGCCGACCGACGAAACCATGCAGATTTTTACGCATATCATCAATCCCACGAACTACGATTTATTGCCGGCACGCAACCTCAAATGGGAAGTGCGTGCGGGACTTGACATTAACAAACACAAGCTCTCAATCACTTATTTCGAGGAGGATATGAAGGATGCGTTTCGGTATCTGATGCAAGTGGATGCATTCCGATACACGATTAACAACCGTGAGTATGACCGGCTCCTGACTTATTCCACCACCCGTAACGGCAGCCATATTCACAAGCAGGGTATCGAGTGGCAATACCAATCGCCACGAATTCAGGCCATCTGTACGCGTTTTACCATCAATGGGGCGTGGCTTAGAACGACTTATAGCAACAGTGAACAGATGTTCTCCACCGAGAAAACACCCGGTATTGTGAACGGTGTCAATGTGCAAGACCACTATATCGGTCTCTATAACTGGACTGAAGGCTACATCCGCGAGAGCCTGAATAGTAATCTGGTAGCCGATGTCTATATCCCGAAAATCGGTTTGGTGGTTAGTGCGACGTTGGAGGCTACAATCTACACCGCCTCCCAACCCCTGGAGAAGAACGGCACGCCGGTTTTGTATATCGCCTCGTCAGACGGCTTGCTGCATCCCTATGATGCTTTGGCGGCGCAAGATCCTGTACTCAAGACCCTGACGTTCGATTACAACCTCGGTCAGTTCGTCCGCCGCACAGTGCCTTTTGAAGGGTATCTCAACTTGCGAGTGCAAAAAGACATTACGCGTTTTGCCTCTATTGCGCTCTATGTCAACCGGTTATTGGATATTCTGCCGGATTATACGGTGAGTTCCCCGGAAGGCAGTCCGGTCATTATACACCGCACGGCAAGTCCTTATTTTGGAATGGAAATAAACTTACATATATGATGAATAAAAAACTATATTACCTCTTTTTCGCATTGGCGCTCGTCTCTTGTGAGCGTCCGGCGATAGAAAATACCGCGCAGTTGAAGTTGATGCTGAAAGCGGAAGGAATCTCACGTATATCGGATGTGTCTGTCACGGCGCATGATATCAACATGAACCGCGATTATACAGACACCACGTTGACCATGACCCTTCCTCTGGGCTATTACGATTTAGCAGTTACCGCCAAAGGCGATGGCCAGCCGATCACGGCTTATAAACGCGGAGTGAGTCTTTCGCAGGATTGCGCGGTGGAGCTGGTGGCGGATTTTGTAAGGGCAGGAGATGACCATTTTGTGTTGGCGGAGATTTTCTATACCGGAACAGAAACGCCGGAAGGCAAGCGTTATAATGGCGATAAGTACTTCGTCATTGTTAATAACTCCGCCGATACGCTTTCCGCGGATGGTCTGATTCTCATTGAGTCGGACCTCAACTCCGTGCAGAAATACAATATGGACAATGATTTTCGGGATCGTTATTTCGCCGTGGATGCCATGTACCGCATTCCGGGAGACGGCAACACCTATCGTGTAGCTCCCGGCGGCGCGCTCCTCATTGTCGATAACGCGATGGATCATACCGCCGCGAACCCCAATTCGTTTGACCTGAGCAATGCTGATTTCGAGTGGTACGATGTCTCTACCAGCGCAGGAATAACCGATGTCGATAATCCGGCAGTGACGAATATGGACAAGCTCTACTGCTATACTTATACGATTTGGGTACCCCATAACCAGGGGCATAAATCCTTCGGTTTGGCGCGTTTCCCGGAAGGTATGACATCCGAACTCTATTTTGCTACGGACTCATTTCACATCCGCTATCAGTATGAATTAGTCACGGCAGCCGGCACTTTCTCGCAATCCAAACAATCGTACGTTTTGCCCAACGAATGGATAGTGGACGCTGTAAACTTAGCCCCTTCGGAAACTTTCCAGTGGCTTCCGGTCAGTGATCGCCTGGATGCAGGATACACCTATGTAGCGCCCACAGGCAGCGATGTAACGCGGTTTGGAAAGGCAGTAAGACGCAAGACCATTGCTACGCTGAATGGTCGCCGGTTATTAAAAGATACCAATAATTCCACCGATGATTTTGAGGTGGCTCAGAAAGCCAACCCGTTCTATTTCAAATGAAACTACTACTCGCCATATTAACAGCTTTGGTCACCGACACAGCTCGCACGGACTTAACCCTCTCCGGGCAGTTCGGGCAGGGGACTTATACCCTCGAGGGCACACAGACAGGCGGTTTCGCCGTACAAGCGCGTTCGGTCTATGACTTCAATGCCACCAGCCGCGTCTTCGGTGAAGCATCGTATCAGTGGCAGGACAACAAGCAAACACGCGGTGTGGACAATGCCGATTATCGTTTGACAGCTCCGTATTGGACGACAGACACTATTGGCGGCGATCTGCGGCGTGAGACATATGCTTTCTATGGCGGTTATCGGATGTTGAAGAATCATCTTCTTTGGCACGCAGCACTCTCATTCCGGGCGGAGCAGAGTTATCGCATGCGTGACCCGCGCGCGAAAAATAAGGTGTCGGATCTGCGTATTGAGGCGTCTGTCGGTTATCAATGGAACCGATATGCGCTTTCGTTGCTGGCCTATGGAGGACGATACAAACAGAATAACGAGATCCGTTTCTATTCCGAATTAGGCGAAACGACGATCTTTCATATGGCAGACGACACCACCGCCTATGCGCGCTTTTCGGGAAATAACAAGATCGCCTATTACAGTGGTTCCAGAGCGGGTGTCAGCCTCTCTCTCTTGCCCACAACAGGGTGGATGGCAGGTTTTCATTACGATTGGATCAAAATCACCAAAGAACTGACCATCAATACCCAAGTACCCATAACGCGGCTAAACACCCATACACTCACGGCGCAATTAGGCTATGTAGCACCGTGTTGGCGCGTGTGGGCTTCTACGGCGCTTGAACTAAAACGCGGCGAGCAGTTCCTCTATGGCGATAACGCCAATAACTACTACCAACTGCTGCTTATTGCGCCAAATTACCGCCGGAACTTCCTTTTGGCACATCTGTACGGCGATTATCGTTTGCCGCTTCCGATTGGAAATATGCTCTTTGTGGGAACGGTTGATTATGACAACTTCCAAACTCATACGAGCGAAACGGTCCAACTGCAATACACTTTCCCGCTTAAAGGCAAATACTCCTGGCTCGTGGGCACACAGGCTTCGCTGCATCAATATGACCAAGCGCAGGCTTGGCAAATAACGATACAAACAGGTTTAACATTTTAAATAAAATTTTTACAACAATGAAAAAGATTCTTTTTATCTTGGCAGCATCGTTGATGACGTTTACTGCCTGCAACAAACAACAGGCTCAGCCTGAAGTCGTTTATTCGGTAGATGAGGTGTATGCTCAAGGCGAAAACCTGGTGGGGGACACGATCCTTGTAGAAGGCAACTGCCTGCATCTGTGCAAACATGGTGGCAAAAAAGCTTTCCTTCGTTCGTCTGAAGAAGGTGAGTTTATCCGTGCCAACGCCGTTGAGTTCGAGTCTTTTGCCGGTGAGTGCGTGAACAATGAAGTACGTGTTCGTGGTATTCTGCGCGCCATGGAAGTGCCGGTTCAGCAACCTCAAGAGGCTAAAGCAGAAGAGCATCAACATGAAGAAGGCGAAGAGGTGTGTGGCGTTTGTTCGACCGTCAAGAAATACTACCTCGATGCCCTCTCCTATGAGATCATCGTTGCTGAGTAATTCTCGCTCAAGCCATCTTTAAACAAATACAGCCCGCATCCCTGCGAGCCGTATTTTTCTTATGGCATGAATGGATTGTTAGAATCCTAATACATTGTATTCACGTCCATTGTGACGGATAATCAACTGTCCGTTGCGGATGAACTTTGTACTTTGTACATTGTCCTTTTGTACATCCTCGATTGCAGTCGTCTCCTCTTTCTCATTCAGCGTTGCAAGCACGCTATACCAGTTGGTCGTCGAGAAACTGAATGTCTCACCTAATACATTGAAATCTTTATTTTTACCGGCACGCAAACCTACTGCAGTCTGTTTGCCATCCGCGCTACGTCCGACAACTGTAAGCGTGGACGAACCACCTCCGGTAGCCAAGGTGTCTACACTCACTACTTCTAACTTATTGTTGTAGTTAATGGCTATGTTTGTGCCCATCGGACCATAGTGATAAGCTACCAAGCCTTCTTCAGTCGGGAGTGCAGCTACCGTAATATGCAATTCTTTCTCTTTGCCCTGGATATCAAAATCCAAAGCTTTTCCTGTCTCTTGATCGATGATATAAACGAAGCCGTTATTCATTGTACCTGCAGCAGTAATCGTTTTCTCGCCTACAGTGATGCTACCTTTCTGGGCGCCACCGCAGATATAGATCTTGCCATCTGCGAACTTGGTCTGCTGGAATTGCAGCGTAGCGTTGATCGGGTGATAAACAATGAACTCGCGCTCCAGATTCGTATTATAGCGAGCGGCATAGATACCTTTCTCGTCTCCCTTTCCGTACGTTCCGACGATATAGAGCTTGCCATCCTCAAGATGCAAAGCCAGCGGACGATCATAATCCAGCTCATCGCTGTTGATCACGCCTTTGGTATATGCGACATCGGGCCATGAACCCGGTTGCAGTTTGTATTTGAGCACGAACGTGTTTCCTTTGCTTGTGTTGATTCCACCGCTCTTCTCCGTCCATGCCTTACGCGGAGCCAACGAATCATTCCAAACAGGTAGTAAGGTATCTGTTTGAACACCGGTCAAATAGATAAAACTATCCTTGTCCATTGTTACACCAGCCCAGTTAAATGCCTCTTTGCGAAATACTTTCTTACCGTCTACTTCCACGGAGTCTTTATTGGTGAACGACATGCTGTTGGATCCCAACAACTGACCATTCTTGTCATATACATTGATAAAACCCATATACACCGCTTTACGCGTACGGAACTTATCGGCATAAATGACACCACCGTCATTCGTGACAGCCAAAGCTGTAGAGGCCAAATCATAATCTCCCGTCGTGTCCGCTTTCGCCCAAAGCAGATTGCCCTCTGCGTCCAGCTTGGCGAGGAACGAGTTACGCATGTTGGTGTAGTTGAAATCACCGACTTTGCTTCCCCACTTGGTGGCTGTTGCACCTTGGTAGGTCTTACCATCAAAATTCAGCCCCACCTCTGCGGAACTGGCTGTTTGATACATACTTAATAGATACAAACTACCATCCGCGGCATACTCCAAATTGTACAATTGTGTCGTACCTTTCGAGGCATCTGCTTGTTCATCCACTAATGTTTTCAAATAGCCTGCCTCATAATTCTGGGCAAAACTCTGTGCGCCGATTAGTAGCGCTGCAAAAAAGAAGATTTTTTTCATACGTAAATTGGTTTAAAAATGTGTGATTAAAAAACAGTGCAAAATTACTACATTTTTCCCAAACCCACAATCCCTAATATTTGTGAAATTTTCAAAGACCTTTTATAAAAATATGCGCGCACGCGGGCAATAAAGGTGAACACATTTTGGTGTATATTCGTTCACAAATATGCAATTCACAAACTACAGCAAGTCACACTTGTTCTTAACGCCATACACATCCGTGACAAAAAGGGTAGAGTAGTCCCATTTACTGCCCGGAATGTGGCGTAGAAAAATAGAACATCGCTTGTTTTTACCATGATTAACAAGGCATTGATGATGTGATACAATTCATAACTTGCAGAATATCAACAATTATCGCTTTTACTTAAAGTGTTGCTTTGAGATTATGGCAAGGAATATCCAACACAGCCAGAATATGCCCGTTTTTACGCTAAATAACAATGCTAAAACGCTTAAATTCTGCGTTTTAATGTGCTTACATGCACTAATATTACTATCTATATTATACCCTCTGTTCCACTGTGACTGCATAGGATACCGAATCCTTAGATTAGGACTTTAAAATTGTTCCACGGTCGCTCATAAAAGAGTGCTGTTCACAAAGTTAAAAGTCTTATGTTCACAAATAACAAAATAAAATCACAAAAATATCTGCATATATTTGTGAATATCAAATATTTTTTGTAACTTTGCACCCGATTTTGAAAATAACTATTATTTGGTAATCTAAATATTATCTATGAGTGAGCGTGAACGTATAGAAAAGTTAATTGAAACGCTGGGATTATCTGCAAGACAGTTCGCTGTAGAGATCCGCGTGCAGCCCGGAACGATCAGTAATATGATGGCTGGACGCAATAATCCCAGCCTCGAAGTGATGAAACGAATTATGGAGCGTTACCCGACCTTGAATCCCGAATGGCTGATTTTGGGTATTGGTGAGATGTGGCGGAGTGTGCCCGGGCAAGAAGCCGGGCTTTTTGATGTTCTTCCGCCGGATCCCAAAGAGAGAGCAACGCGCCCGGTACAAAAAGAAGAGCCGCAGACTCCTGCAGCTCCTCCTAAACAGATTAGTCGTATTGTGGTCTATTATACCGATAATACCTTTGAAGAATTCTACACCAATAATCGTCAATAATTTTTAATTTTTAATTTTTAATTAAAAAAAGCACTCTTACTGGAGTGCTTTTTCTAATACCTCGCTAATATCATGCACATAGTGCAGATTCAGCCCTTTCAGATAGATGTCGTTGATCTCAGCGACATCTTTTCTATTGTCCTCGCACAAGATAATATCTGTGATTCCGGCGCGTTTGGCAGCGAGCAGCTTCTCCTTCACACCGCCGATCGGCAGCACTTTGCCGCGAAGCGTCATCTCTCCGGTCATGGCAATACGCGGTTTAACCAAACGCTTGGTAAAGGCACTTACGAGAGCGGTTGTCATTGTAATACCGGCACTTGGACCGTCTTTTGGAATAGCGCCTTCCGGCACATGGATATGAACGGCTGTCTTCTCAAACACTTCGGGTTTGATACCTAATTCCTTTGCGTGCGCTTTCACATAACCGAGTGCCAAAGTGGCAGATTCTTTCATCACATCGCCGAGGTTTCCGGTCAACGTAAGCGTCGGCGCTTTGCTCTGACTCAGGCTCGTCTCGATGAACAATATCTCGCCGCCGACTTGTGTCCAAGCAAGACCTGTTACCACGCCCACATACTTGTTGGTCTCCCAACTATCGCGGCTGAAACGTTTCTGACCAAGGTAATTCCTGAGATCCTCCAATGTTATGGTCACGTTATAATCCTCGTCGAGCGCCAATTTGGTATCGACCTTGCGGCAGATAGTAGCAATCTGTCTCTCCAAACTCCGGACACCGGACTCGCGCGTGTAATCATCTATTATATGCGCGAGAATCTCCTTCTTGAACTTCAGCTGCGTCGCCTTCAGACCGTGGTTCTTCAGTTCCTTCGGAATCAAATGCCGTTTGGCGATTTCTTCTTTCTCTTCCTGCAGATATCCGGTCATCTCGATCAACTCCATTCGGTCGAGTAGCGGCCGCGGAACGGTTTCCAAACTATTAGCCGTCGCGATAAACAGCACTTTGCTCAAATCATAATCGACATCCAGATAGTTATCATGGAATGTGCTATTCTGCTCAGGATCAAGCACTTCGAGCAACGCCGCTGTCGGGTCACCTTTGTAGTCTGCTCCGATCTTATCTATCTCATCGAGCACAAAAACAGGGTTCGAAGTGCCGCATTTCTTGATACTATCGACAATACGTCCGGGCAGCGCACCGATATACGTTCTTCTGTGTCCGCGGATCTCCGCTTCGTCGTGCAAACCGCCCAGAGAAATCCTGGCATACTTGCGTCCAAGCGCCTCTGCTACGCTCTTTCCCAGACTCGTTTTGCCAACACCCGGAGGGCCAAACAGACACAAAATAGGGGACTTAACAGGATTAGCATCCTTGTCTTTCTTGCTGCGAAGCGACAACTGACGCTGAACGGCCAGATACTCAACAATACGCTCTTTCACCTTGTCCAAGCCGAAATGGTCTCTGTTAAGAATCTCCTGCGCGTGCTGCATGTCATAGTTATCCTCGGAATAAACGCCCCAAGGCAACTCCAACATCGTCTCTAAATAATCCAATTGGGTAGAGTAGTCCGGCGAAAACATGTGCATGCGCTCAAGCCGTTTGAGTTCTTTCTCAAACTGTGTTCCCACCGTCTCAGACCATGCTTTGCCTTTTGCACGCTCGCGTAACTCCTTGATTGTCTGTTCGTTACTATCTTCGTCACCCAAGTCCTTTTTGATGGTTTCCATCTCCTGTTGCAGGAAATACTCCCTTTGCCGCTGGTCGATCTTCTCCGCCGTACGACGACGAATATCTGCCTTGATAATCAGCTCGTCCAGGTCTTTCTGGAGGATCGTCAGCAAAGCTTCTGCACGTTCGGTCAAGGCATGAATCTCCAACAGTCCTTGCTTCGCTTCGGTCGGCATGTGGTAGATGGCGCACACATAATTGACAAGGGTGGGGGTACTATTGATAGTTCGAATAGCGCTCTCCAAGCCGGTCGTGTTGCCGTCTTGCTCGTCCAAAATCTTCAAAACTGTCTCTTTGATGTTGTCCGCCATGGCTTTGAACTGCTTGTCGTTTTTGAGCGGCATGTTTTCTTTTGCCTCCAAAGCGTGCGCTTTGAGAATGCCGTTTTCCTCGTACATATCCACGGCTTGAACACGCTGAAGACCCTCAAAAACAGCCATCATCGTGTCTTTTCCCATTTCCGGAACAGGGATGATCTGAATAACTCGAGCCAAAACACCAAGCGTAAACAGTTGATCTTCAGCCAATAACTCCTTCGGCTCTTTAGTCACTTTGCCGTCTTTCTGCGTCAACAGCAGTAAAGGCCGGTTGTCTTTCTCCGCCGCTTTGATCAACTTCAAGCTGCTTTTCTTGGATACTGCAATAGGCAACAATACTCCCGGAAAGACCACATTGTTCTTTATCGGCAGTACATCATAAAACGTTTGTTCTATCTGATAATTATCTTCCATATTCTTTTGTATTATCGTCTTTTTTATTATCGTTTCGTTCCGTGTCTTTCTTCGTTCTGTTCGCGGGACTTCAGTTCCGCGTCTTTTCATTTTCGGTCTCCGTTCATTATCCCGGCATCTCATGCCGGTTGTCTTGTTTTCGTTTTCTGCTCAGTGCGTAAGCGCTGAGTTTGTCTCGTATCCTGTTTTCGTTTTCTGCTCAGTGCGTAAGCGCTGAGTCTGGTCTCGCGTTTATATTCTTCGTCTATTTGTCCGGCATTTTATGCCGGTTTCTCTTTCCTTATTTATAGTAGGGAGTGATTCTCGCAAAGTACTATTTTACATAATCGCGATTAGATTTGTATCAATATTTTTCATCACATGAATGATTGTGCAAGAATTATGCCATTTTTCTATACTGCCATTTCCTCTGCCATTATGTCAGTTCTTTTGCATGTGTACATATTAGCGTCGTTCATTATGCCGGATGTCATCCTGTCTTTCATTATGCACTTTTGTCCCATCATTGGGACAACTGCGTTTGCCCATTTTTGATTAAGCCTTTATCCCTGCGCGTCTTTTTTCTCCTTCATAATCACCATTCGCACGAACACCGGGAACATCCCGTATATCTTTACTTTCTCTTCATCTTTATTCAGATACGGATCGCCTCCGCCTTTAAACTGCGCGTTCCATCTTGCCCTCAGCTCTGCGTATCTCGGATGATTCTTATCTTTGATGATCTTGCTTGCCTCTCGACAAACCTCCTGCCATACCCTCGCCTGCGCCAGCTCCGCCTCTGTCCGCGGACTTCGCTTATAATCCCTGCTCCGTCTTTTGAAAATCTCCTGCGGCCCCACTTTGATAACTCTTCCGCTATCATCTTTCCATTTCTTAAAACGAGCCTGAAATCCTGAATAACCGGCCAGTTTGCCTCGCAAACTCTCTATACCCGGACTCAATTCTGCTTGTGCCATATTATCTCCTTATTTTACATAATTCTTTAGTTATTCTTTAGTTCTTTTTTAGTTAATATTTAGTTCATATTTGGTTCTTTAACCTATCTTTCCGTAACATTTAACCACGTATTTTCTACGTGGTTATTCTTTGTATTCGTGGTAATGAACTTTATATTTTCGGTGCAAAGGTACAAAAAATTTTGGACATGTGCAAATAAATATAGAAAAATCGGGGATTTTTCGTTAAAGGGTTAAAATTGTGCGAATAACAAGGCTTTACGCAACAAAATTCAAATAAAATTGATTTTTTTTTACGATTTCTTGTTTATTTCAAATTTTTGTTGTATCTTTGCAGTCGAAATGAAATCATATTGAAATCAATAATCATCAAACAGGAGGAATAATTATGGCACAAACAGCAATGACCGTCCGTGTGGACAATAACATTAAGCGGCAATTTGACGCACTCTGTGAGCAATTCGGTATGAGTGTAAATGCGGCAGTAAATGTGTTTATCAATGCCGTTGTTCGTACGCGCTCAATACCTTTTACGATTAGCGCCGAAGAGGATCAGACAGGTAAACGCGCATTAGAAGCCTTTCTTTCTGCAGACCGTTCTGACAGACCGGAAATGACATTGGATGAAATTAACGAAGAGATTCGTAAAGCCCGTCAAGAGCGTAAAGAGCGTTTAGCAAAAGAAGGTAAAATCTAAATGGCGAAGTGTATGGTATATGCAGTAATTGACACAAACGTGTTTGTGTCTGCGTACATGACGCACAATCTAAAATCTGCGACTTCAAAAGTCGTTCAACTTTTATTTAAAGGTGAAATAAACATTTTGTATAACGACGAAATAATCGCTGAATATGTAGATGTTCTTTCACGTCCTCATCTTCGAATAAACCCAGTAGAACGGGATACGTTATTGGCTCATATTCGAAAGAACGGAGTTTATACTAATCGGACATCATTTGGTAAGTTGCTGATAGATGAGGATGACCGTGTTTTCTATGAAGTGGCACTTTCAAAAGAAGATTCATTCCTTGTTACCGGTAACTTGAAACATTTTCCGATTGATCCGCGAGTGGTAACTCCGGCTCAAATGCTGCAAATTCTTGGAGAAGAATAACATTATCTTTACAATACGCCAAATCCCAAATCACCAAAAAAGATTCAAAAAAAGGTGAGGTTATACCCCACCCTAAATGTATTTGAGAACTTGTTCGGGAGAAATGCCATAGAGAGCGGAATAGGTCTCTAATTCTTCTTGCGAATAGTGAGAGCCGATGAGTTGAAGAACACACATGGCTTTGTGTTTGAGTTCGGTTGCGGGATCTATGGTAAACTCTGCGTGCATATCGGCAGTTAAATTATCGGTCATAGTATTGAATCGTATAATGATACATTCCATGAAATACAATTTAAGCCACCTCCGTTTCTTAATACGCCGTTAATATCTACTAATTCAATATGTTCACGTGGAATACCTAAAGCAGAACCGATTTGTGCGCAAGCCTGTTCATCCTCGGGGACATTAAGCCGCGGAAGAAATAGTTTGCCGTCTGTCAACAGGTAGTTGATGTATGCCCAGTTCCATTTGTGAGGTCTTGGTGTGTCATAGTGCAGCTCCACTACTTCAAAATGAGGCAGCAAAGCGTCAAGTAGTCTTTTGCGAAGTCCTTTATCAAAGTCGTAATAATTGGTAATTAACACTTTGCCGTTTCCTATATAACGTACCATGCCGTCCGCATGACCATATGGCTCATGGCGATCCCATGGAATAATTACCGTTTCTGCACGAAATGCCCTGTCCAAACGTGGAATAAGTTGCATCGGTAGCAAAGAAGGATTTTCTTGAAACACTTTCTCGGTCAATATTACTTTGTTACCGCACATAATCACATTTCCACCATCGAGAATAAGCCCGGAATTGACATACGGAAGGCGACTTGGCGCAATAACATGCTTCCAGTTTGTGATGTACTGTGATTGTCCGCGAAGGTAGTCCGGTTCATAACGATAGGCCACAAAATGATCCGGTGTACATTGCACGGGCATAAAGTCCCGCATCTATATATCCTTGGTATTTGGAAGAAGGGTATAATCCACTTGCTGCCGAGCGAGAGCAGCGGACAGCTCTGACCAACATTTATATGCGGTCAGGTATTTAGAAAAACAAACGATATTAGTCATAATGTGTCCTCCTAAATTATTTCGTTTGCATACTTATCAATGTAATACACAAGCGGGTACATCCGCGAACTTAGTTCATGGGAGTTCTTGGAAGTAGCAAAAATATGCAAAGCCTCCGTTCTAATTGCGTCATAAGGATGTGTATTGCTTCCTATTTGTCCCCCATCGAAAAACATTTGCACGCGTTTGTGATTCCCCTCAATAAATTGATTTGCAGGCGCTCCAAACTTTTTGATGTCTATGCCGCCAATTCTTTTATATTGATACGAGATACAAGTATCCAAGTTACCACACGCGAGATACGCATATCGATCTGCTTCCAATTCGGAAAGGAGACGATACACATTAAACTGATGAGCGATTTTCTTGGGTGCTCCGCTTTTCTTATATTTCAAGTTGAAATAGAAACTTACAATTCCATCTTTATTGATAAGATGTCCTAATTCGTGACCAATAAGAACATTCAACTCATCTTCAGACAGCGTATTCACAGCTCCGGAAGACATGTGAATAATACTCGGATATTGGTCGTTGCCGGAAACAATACAGCCACCTTGGACACGTACGCGGTTGTCCAGTTGAAATACGACCTTTTCATGTACATTCAGCCGTTCCCTGACTGTCTGACAAAGATGAAAGAGTTTGGGCGTTGTGTCTGGCTCTATCGGAAGATTAAAACCACTTTCATCAAAGAAACCATACTTCATGTAGATCAACTCTGCTTTAACCTGTTCATCGTTCATAGGACGAATGTCATCCCACAATTTTAACCGCAAATTCTTGCGCTGAATAATTACCGGATTTAAATTCATATATCTTTGCAATTTTAGTTATTAACTTTTCGGTGCAAAGGTATATGTTTTTTCGCGCAATTCCCAAAAATTTCTGTTAAAAATTGTTAAAAGTACAAGAGGAGTTAAAAAGAATAAAAAAAGAGGACTAAGTCCTCTTAGATTATTACTATTGAATGAAATTTTTTCTAGAAAAACTCCATTTTCGCTGACATAGATTGTAGATTTTTTTAGAATATCTGAAAAATTTCTTTTTATCTAAAGGAAGAGGTGCGTTTTCAATAGGATCTTCTTTTTCATATTTCAAATCTTTTCCAATAATATAATTACCTTTTGTGTCTTTTTTGAATTCAGGAACGTTCTGACGGAATGTTGCTTCATTGATTTCGTCTTTACTTGAAGCATTAATCCAATCAATACAACTATATCCTCCTATCGCAAAACTATTAAGAATGTATTTCAAATATAATACCTGCGTGTTTCTAGGATCTTGTCCATTTATTATGGGGCAGAATTGTTGAGATGTTGCATCCCATTTTAACCAACAAGTATTGTGTTCATCCCAAATTTGATACTCACGAATAAGCACCGAAGCACGATATTGTTCCTTTTCATTTTCAAACGTAATATCATAGCCGGAATCGTGAGCATGTAAAGTCATTATAGGGAAGTATGGTATTTTGCCTTTTACCTTATTATTGTTACGGTGATATACGATAGGGTCTTTAACCCCATCTTCCTTTTCGCTGTGAAAATAAAACTCTATAGTCGTGGGATAAACTCGATAATCTTCACGAACTTTTATATATCCACCTGAAAGAAAATAAGGCGCGAGCGCTTTGAATTCATAATTAAGTTGTTCTACACTTTCTTTGGAATGGTTTGCAAACTCTTCTAATTTTTCTTTTAATTTTAGTGTTTCCATGTGGTTCGATGTTTTGTGGAGCATGGGAGACTCGAACTCCCCACCTCGACACTGCCAGTGTCGCGCTCTAGCCAGATGAGCTAATACCCCAATACTTAATTCGGGTGCAAAGGTACAAAAAATATTTGATATATGCAAATTTTTACTTGTTTTTCTTGAGTTTGGAGGCGAAGACGAGGCCGTTGGTGACGGCTAAAAGGATTGCGATGAGGTCATCGATCCATCCAATGACAGGAACAGCGTCCGGAGCAACATCCACCGGAATAAGGACGTAGATCAATGCAATCAACGCCCCTATTCCGATATTCAGTTTGTATTTCGTGGATTTCTGCATATAATGAACGGCAGAAATTAATATTTCAGGTCGATTAAAACGGAAAGATTAACCTTTTTGGTTGTAATCTTCGTTGATGAGGTTCATGGCTTTCATGCGTTTTGCCACGTAAATGAACGGACCGATGATGATGAGTGAACCTAATATGTCCCAAAGCCAGAAATCAGTTGCGCTGAAAGAATAATCAATGCCTCTTCTCTTCAGTTCGTCGCCCATACGATTCGAAGTACGGTGGAACCAAACAAAGAACACAATGCCTAAAGTCAGCCACGAGAAAATAAAATAAATGAGACAGAAGTGCATGGTTCGTTTGCCGTCATGCGGGCTGGCGATCAAGTTCAGCTCCTCGCCAATGTGCGATTCGACCACCAAGGGATAGATGCCTAACGTGACAAGTCCCAACAAAACCATCTTCAGGAGTCCGCGCGAAGTTCTTAACTGTAGCGCCGGTGAATTAGTAGCATTTTCCATAATAATTTGAGTTAAAAGTTAAACACGGTGCAAAGGTACAAAAAATATTTGATATATGCAAATGTTTGATAAAAAATGTAAATAAATAAACCGAATTTAGTTAAATTTAATCAATATAGGTTACATAGGAACCTCGGACACATTTCCAACGGCCGTCATTGAGGAGCTGGACCTCATCGCCATAGACACCATCGAGTTTGTTACCATCGGTATCCACGGCATACCAATAACGGCCTTGTTTGATGAGAAAACAGCCGTTCCAAAACATAAACGGCGATTCGTATGAATAGCACTCCACTTTGCGACCGGAACAATGGTAGATATCCCAATAACCGGAACTGCGTTGGAGTGTTACATAGCCAAACGGGAAATAATAGATTGTTTTGGCATATATGCCGTCCACGAGATCTCCGTTCTCGTCGGCAATGTACCATGTGCCGCTCCGTTTTACGCGGTAGTAACCGTTGTAAAGGAGATTGATCTCATCGCCGTAGAGAATGGACGATGAACCGCGGTAGATGTAGATTGTGCGGCCGGAAGTCTTAACATAACATCCGTTCCAGAGGTCCTGGTAGTTGTCGGTACATGAAACGGCTTTGCGGGTTGTCACTTCATGTCCGGAGTCCTCAAACCAAAGGTCGTACTTGTCGGACACGACGTACTGCGCGAACAGGCCAGCACACATGAGCAGCGCTACAAGAAAGGAATAAAAACGTTTCATAGGGTAAGTGCGATTAGTGTTTGACCGTAAGGTACAATTTTCATGCCAAATCAATTATGCACGATCGTTTGTATTGAATCTGTGGGGATGATACCGAGGGAATGAAGGGTTTGACCGTCCGAACGGAGGACGAGCGTTCTTTCTTCGCAGGGATCAAAGACCATGAGCAAGAGATAGCGCACCTCAGGCGTTGTGGTGTCCGGGACGAGGATCGAGAAATGGTCGGGTTCGTAGTCCTCTATGCTGTCGGTGAAGAGTATCGTTCCTTCGGAATTGAGGATAGCGATGTTGTGCAGGAGCTCTAACCCACCCTGCCGAAGCGTGTCCGAAACCAATTGAAAAGCGAGCGCTTGTTGGGGATGTGAGGTGTGCGTTTGTTTATGCGCACATGAGACACAGAGCGCAAGGGCTATGAGAGGCAGGAGTCGGCGCATGGTTAGAGAGAATCAGCTAAGAGTTCGAGGTATTTTTGGTCTATTTCGTCGAACGTGTTGAGTTCGGCACTATCAATGTCGAGAACCGCAAAGACCTGTCCGTCCTTGAAGAAAGGCACAACGATCTCGCTTTTCGAGAGGCTTGAACAAGCTATGTGCCCAGGGAACAGATGTACATCCGGCACAACGACGGTTGATTGCTTCGCCCAGGCTGTTCCGCAAACACCTTTATTATAAGGAATACGCGTACACGCGATAGGGCCTTGGAAGGGTCCGAGCACTAACTCCCCCGGTTGCACAGGGTCGTTAGTGTTCGGAACAACGCGGTAAAAGCCCGTCCACCAAAAGCCAAAGGTCTCATGCAGAACAGCAACCATGTTCGCCATGTTTGCTATCAGGTCTGTCTCGCCGGAGATGAGAGATTTAATCTGCGGCAGGACGGATTGATATTGTTCTTCTTTGGTCATTATGGGGCTTAGGCTTTAGCGGCAAGAGGTGACGGCGTAGCATAAACGCGTGCAGCGAGTTCCTGGTCCAGCACATAGAGACCGTAGCTGTTTCCGTCGAGCATTTTGAGTTTGTTGATAATCTCAACTGCGTTCTCTTCTTCCTCTACCTGCTCGTCGATGAACCATTGGAAACGGCTTTGCGAAGCGTAGTCTTTCTCCTCCACAGCGATGTGCATGAGGTTGTTAATGAGCGAAGTGACGTGTTGTTCGTGCTCGTAGGTGTGCTCGAAAGCAGCTAAAGGAGACTCCCACTCTGTCTGAACGGCGTCGATGGCTTTGAGGAGCACACGTCCACCGCGGCTGATGAGGTAGTTATAGAAAATCTGCGCGTGGTCTTGCTCCTCTTTGAACTGGATCGCAAACCAGTTTGCCATGCCGGTATAACCCTTGTCCTGGCAATAAGCAGACATACTGAGATAGAGATAAGCCGACCACATTTCGGCATTGATTTGGGCGTTGATAGCCTCTTCTAAACGTTTAGAAATCATAGTTTTATAAGTTTTTGAATGTTAGTTTACGACTTTTCTGAGTGCAAAGGTACAACTTTTTTCTGATATATGCAAAAAAAACTGCACTTTTGTGCAGAATTTAGTTATTTTAATTTAGCCGATAACAGTTGGATCAGTTCGGTGTTCATCTCTGCTTCGCGGTGTACCCAGAGTTGCCAAAACTGCTCACGCAAAGGGTCATTCTCGGGATACAGGTTCATGAGCGAATCGCGGATAATCCATTGAGATTGAACATAGTTGCTGTACTCTTCATGGCATGCTATATAGGCTTGCATATCTGCTTGATTATTAGCGTCAAAAGAGTCATGGCAGTTGATCATTTCCAATAAATGCGCACGCTCATTGGCGATGTACGAATCGACCTGTTCGGTCATGGCTTCGAAACGTTGTTGTTCCTTTTGGCGCTCGTGCCAAGAGAGGTAGGAAAGCGTTATTGCCGCGGTTAAGAGGAGTGCGGAGAGGGTGATGGGTAACAAGCGGATAAACTGTTTGCGGCGGTTGATGGCTTTGCGCAAAGCAGCGATGTTGGAGAAAGTTCCTTGGGGACAAGTATCCGGAAAGAGTTGTTGGAGTGCTTCGATGTCTCTGCTCGGATCATTAGCGACCGGCGAGACAGAGGCGTCCGCAACTGACAGCCCGAAATCAATCAGTTTGGCGTTAGTTCCATGGCGGGTAATGAGGATGTTATCCGCCTTGAGGTCATGGTGAACGAGTTGGAGACTGTGGATGTATTCGAGCGCGTCCAAGAGTTGGTTCAAGACTCGTTCCCTCAATGCCTTGGAAGGGTTCGTTTGGAGCCATTCAGCGAGTGTCTGTCCGTCAATCCATTCCTGCACGATGCACCGCCCTACTCCGTCAATCTCTTCCAATGAATAGGTCGCGGCGATGTTCGGATGAACGAGCTGAATGCCGAGTTGGAACTCCTGCTCTTGTTGCAGTCTGTAGTCCGTGAGAGAGGCTATTTCCGGCGCAAGTGCCTTGAGCACAAACCGCCTCCCATAACGTGTGGCAGTATATATATTCGTCCGCGAATGGCTTTTAATGAGCGTGATATTACGCCATTCTGACGAAAAATCGGCGGGCACTATAAAGTCAGAGGAGGATTCCATGTTAAATTTTCTTGACAGAATTCAGGCCATGTTTGGAACCGGCTACGTATGAAAATCCCTCCTTGGTATTTGGAACTTCGTCCCTTTGTAACTTATCAAGGAACATCGGTTTGCCGATGAGGAAAAAGGCGGTGTCAAAGGTATCTCCGACATGCAGTTTGGCGTTCTCGGATTCGAGGACAAGGAAATGCGCTTCGCCTTCATAGCGGAAGACACAACGGCGGTTTGGAAGCCACGTCACCTCTACCCTGTCGCCTTTTTGCAGGTCGTCAATATGAATGCCTTCGCCCTCAAAAGCGGCACTCTCAATGTCCGTGCGCGTGGCAAGCGAAGCAAGGTACGTCTCCCAGTCGGCAAAGCCGAGGAACTGCGCGAGCAGGCAGAGCGTTGTTCTGCGCGTGGTGTCTGCTCCGTCGATGTAGCCCCAGAGGCGCTTGAGGGTTGTTGGAGAAAGGTTCTCGTGGAGCCGCTCCCAAATGACGCCGGCAAGGAACTCGAAGTCATACGGCGTGCGGATCTTGCGCTTCACTTCGCGCTCAATATCTATCCGCAGGGTTGCTATTTCCGGTGCGTGCTTATTCATTTACGACAATAGTGCGAGAATCTGTTTGGCGTCGGAGCGTGTGAATCCTTCTGCATGAATTGTCTGGCTGCCTTTGCTTTCAATGACGATGTCACCAAAGAGCAGGTGCATAGAGATATTCACAGAACCGATGCGCTCACGCATGATAACCGATTGATCATAGCCGATGATTTTGCCTTTGTAATAGGTCACTTTGTCGTCATCGATGATCAGTTTGTCCGGGAAAATGGCATTCCCATTGCCGGAAATCCGGCTTGCAACAAATGTATAAGTCATAGTGGTATTTGTATTTTGGGTGCAAAGATACAATAAATTTTTGATATATGCAAGAACTTTTTAATTCTTTTCATAAAATGTGAGCGGAACTGATAGGGAACAGGTTCGTAATAGGTACGTAATACCCTCGGTAATGACTAATAATCATTAAGAATCATTAAGAACAACTAACGCTGAGTTTTCGAACAGGGCGTTCGAAAAAAGACCTATTGTATTAAAAATGGTATTGCAAAAAAAAATGATGTGACCATATTGACCGTTTTGACCATTTGCGCATGAAACGGTCAAAACGGTCAAAACGGTCATTACAAAAATAATATGATTAGAACGGACGCATTGCAGGCATTTGTAGAGAAATAGAGAGATTTTTTGCATTTTTTTGCATGAAAACTTGCATATTCGGATTATTTGTAGTATCGTGGCAGAAAATTTTCAACGAATATTATAGATTAAATCTAAAATTTTCAATGAATATTTGCAATAGTATTTAAAGACTTTAAGTATTTTTTGTATATATATACAAAATAAGCGGGTAACTCATAGAGCACCCGCTTGATTGATATGTACATTGTACTTTGTTGCTTTACTTGACCTCTTGTCCTTGAAGAGTATAGGTCTTGTCGCCGCGGAGGATGAAGATCTGACCGTCACGAATAACCTTGGTACATTGTACTTGTTCACTTAGTACATCTTCAACGCCTAGGCCCCTTGGTGTATCGGTATAGGTTGCGGTGTAAGTGGCATCAGCCGTTGCCGCAACAATTTGCGGTGTCCAGCCGGAGAAGGTATAGCTATACTGGGAGTCACTGGGCTTGGTCGGCGTAGCACCGGTGTATTGCGGCATTTGTCCTTCTTCTACTTGCGTGCTTTGCAGAATACTACCATCCCAGTTTTTGAAGGTAATGGTATAGGATGCACAATTCCCACGAATTCGATTGGCATAATTTGACCATGCTGCTTTATATGTATTTACTGCATTACAAGGAACATAGATGGGGCAAGCATTTGTACTTGAGAGGGCGTCACTACCACATGTTGGTGGTGTCATTGATTCTATAGTTATGCGCGACAAACCGGAGCAATCCTTGAATGCTCCCTCTCCAATGCTTGTGACGTTATTAGGAATCGTCACTGAGGTCAAACCACTGCAATACTCAAAAGTCCACCGGCCTATGTTCGTGACACTACCAGGAATCGTCACCGATGTCAAATAAGTGCAATTCTTGAATGCACCATCTGACAGTAATTCTATGCCATTTGCAATACTGTAACTTCCCGAATATGTTGGAGGCATATATGCGAAAACATGTGAATTATATACCGGTGAAGTTATACCACAGTCCTCAAAAACCCAACCTCCTATATATGTAACGCTATTGGGTATCGTCACAGTGGTCAAACTGCAACCAGAGAAAGCATTTTGTCCAATGTATGTGATGCTATTAGGTATCGTTGCAGAGGCCAAACTACTGCAATGCCAGAAAGCACCCACTCCAATGCTTGTGACGCTATAGGTTGTGCCACTATACGTTACTGATGCAGGTATGTTGGCGGAGGTAAGACCATAGTAGTTGCTCTCGTCCCACTCCCACTCATACGTCACCTCAGCGGTTTTGTCCTCTTTGAGGTTGTAATACAAGTCGCCAATCTTATATGTTCCGCTAACAACAGTCCCGCTTTGGCCACAATTATTTCCAACAATTCGATCTGCATAAGGCCACCATTCTGTTTTATATGCATTTACTGCATTACAGGGAACATAAATTGGACAATTATTTGTATTCTCAAAAGCCTCCTCAGCCTTCCCCAATCTTTCTTCCAATGTAGGAGGTGTTTCTGCTTCAATCGTCACAGAGGTCAAACCAGTGCAACCTCTGAAAGCCCAATCTCCAATGCTTGTGACACTATTGCCAATCGTCACAGAGGTCAAACTGCTGCAATAAGAGAAAGCACTCTCTCCAATGCTGGTGACGCTATTGGGAATGGTCACAGAGGTCAAACTGGTGCAACCATAGAAAGCATACCATCCAATGCTTGTGACGCTATTGCCAATCGTCACAGAGGTCAAACCGCTGCAATCAGAGAAAGCACTCTCTCCAATGCTGGTGACGCTATTGGGAATCGTCACAGAGGTCAAACCTGTGCAAGCCCTGAAAGCCCTCTCTCCAATGCTGGTGACGCTATTGGGAATCGTCACAGAGGTCAAACCGTCGCAACTAGAGAAAGACCAACCTGCAATAGATTTAATACCTTCTGGGATTGTGTATTCTCCAGAATAGAAATCAGGCATGAATGCAAACACATGTGCATTATATACGGGAGATGTCAAACCGTAGCAACCATTGAAAGCACCCTCTCCAATGCTGGTGACGCTATTGGGAATGGTCACAGAGGTCAATCCTTCGCAAGCTTTGAAAGCACCCTCTCCTATGCTTGTTACGCTATTGCCTATCGTCACAGATGTCAAACCGCTGCAATAACTGAAAACATAATTTCCAATACTTGTGACGCTATTGGGAATTGTTACAGAGGTCAAACCGGTGCAATACTCGAAAGCATAATTTCCAATGCTTGTGACGCTATTGCCAATCGTCACTGAGGTCAAACCTCTGCAATTATCGAAAGCATCATTTCCAATGCTTGTGACGCTATAGGTTTTGCTATTGTAGGTCACAGAGGAAGGGATATTGGCTGTTGTAATAGTAGTTGACCATCTCTGAAAACCACTATTTTGTGACGTAACCTCTGCCGTTTGGTTGGTGACATCGAGATTGTAATACAAATCGTCGATTTGAACGCGCTTATAGTCCCAAGCGAAAATTGTTCCTGCACTGGCTGCTACAGCGAGTAATAGGGTAAAAAGTTTCTTTTTCTTAGCCGCAAGGGCACGATTAATCAATAGATTTTTCATAATTGTATAATTTTATGTGATTTATAATAATTTATCATTATCTTAAATGGTCATGAGTACGAAATACATTTCCTCACCCATTTCAGAAGAATAGTGATTCCATTGAGGTATATATATCTTCTCCAATGCTATATCCACATAAGGTTGATCTTTTGTTACACAGTCTTTTCCTTTTTCTTTCCATTTCAACGTGCCGGAAATAGGCTGAGCATCAAGCATTCTGAAATTATAATATCCCACGCTTTCTTTTTGTGGTTGAATTGTATAGGACTTGTCATTCGTAACAAAAAGGACTATGCCACCTGCAATCTTTTTCTCGTATTTCTTCTTCAATAACTCCAAGCGTTTTACATCTTTCCAGAACCCATAACGGCCTAAATCTTGTGCGCTTTGATTTTTAACAATACTTTTGGCGCACATTGGCTCGCCAAACCGATTAATTTTACTGCCTTCCGGCAAAAAACAGGTTTTATACTTTAGTTCTACAGGAACATATTCTCCATCTTTCTCTACCACTAAATCAATGGAGATATTATTTTCCGTCCATGGATAATTATTTAATTCCGATGAAGGGATGTGATATTCTAAATGCACTTTGTAATCTTTGTCTTTTAGATTACTTAAATACAACGCAAGGTTCACTTGTAAATCTCTCTCATTAAAGAAGAACATTTTTTGCTTCGAGAGGAAATCTGTAATGTCATTTTTGACACTTTGTAATAGATTACTCATAGCTATTAAATTTTTAGTTTTGCCTACTCTTCTTCGGATTTTCGGCATTCTCCATTTTATTCCGTTTGCAAAATTACAACTTTTTTGCGATATAATCATGGTTCTTTTTGGTCCTTTTCGCGCGTACGCTTGTGTATGTGCATAAATTGTTGTACTTTTGCACAACTTTTTCGAGCAAGCGTCCTTGCAAAACACAAAAAAGCACGAACGATTCTTGTCCATGCCTTGAGGTCCTGAGATTACCTGTAAATACCGACAAGAAACGTCCATGCTACTGCAAGGACGTTTGCTTGGATTGTTCTGGTATTTACACGTATGAAGTTTCTCAGGTTCCAAGGCGTGTTACGAACAAAAAGCAAACGAATTACTTTAACTATGTCTTGCAAATTTCTTTGCGAGTGCAAAGATACAACTTTTTTCTGATATATGCAAATAAATTTATAATTTTCTTGAAAATTTAAGCTTTTGGTGTAAACTATTATACATGTGCAAGTGATGTAAAATACGACATTGGAACAGGATCATCACGGGACCATCTCCCAAGAAAAAGCAAAACACAACATTTTCAGAATAGCTAAGGGCATCAAAAAATCCGCATTATTGAGATGCGGATTTAATGGGGTGATGAAGAATTATTCGGTTACTGGCTGCGGAGCTTGTACATGGTCACGCTTTGCGTGCTTGCCGTTGTGACGAGATTCGGGTTTGAAGCCTTGTTGGTTGCAGGGTTTGTCACCACGTTTGGCGCAACAGGGCTTGTGGTCAAAAGAGTCTTTGAACTGAAGGATTTTCTCTACTTGACGTGCGCTCAAGTCTTTACGGAACTTATCATAGAACTTGGCCTGTAAGTCGGCAAACTTTTTCATACCTTCAAAACGTTGCTTTGCCAGTTGGTCTAATTCAGCATCGGTCAACTCCTTACCCTGCTCGAACTTCTTCTTTGCCTTCTTAGAAAAGAGTTTCTCTTTTTCCGCTGCGTACTCGCGGAAAGTAACAGCAAATTTCTCGGCTTGTTGATCACTCAACATCAGTTCTCGGGACAGATGTTTGATTTGAAAATCCACCTTTTCTTCCTTACTAAGTTGCTTACCTGCGAACTGTTCTTTCTTCTGCTCTTGCGCGTTGATGTTTACCGCAAGAATGGCGCTAATTGCCAGAATTACAATCTTTTTCATACCAATAAAATTTAAAGGGTTACACATTCACAAAGGTAAGAACAAACATCGTGCCAAACTCTTTTGGGGATCAAAAAAAAGAGTCCCGAAGGACTCCTTTCGAATGTATAAAAAGGATCTTTATACGCATGTATAACCGCCATCAACAGGCAGTGCTACACCGGTAACATAAGTTGACGCATTGGAAGCGAGGAAGACTACAGCGCTGTCCAGTTCGCCCACATGACCATAACGCTCCATCGGGATAACCGTCTTGGCGTAGTTGGCAAAATACTCGGATTCCAATGTCTCTTTGGTCAGCGGTGTGATGAAATAGCCCGGGCAGATGGTATTGACCGTAATGCCGTATTTACCCCACTCTGCCGCCAAGGCACGAGTCAAGTTCACAACGCCGCCTTTCGCTGCATGATAAGGTGATGCGGGTGCAATCTTATTGCCCACGAGTCCGTACATAGACGCAATATTGATCACGCGGCCATAGTTATTCGGGATCATCGATTTCTTGGCAACAGCGCGTGCTACGCGGAAAGTACCAAAGAGATCGATCTGCATCTCGTTCTCAAACTGCGCGTCGGTGATGTCCTCTGCGGGAGCAACTGCTCCTGTTCCGGCGTTATTGACCACGATGTCGATGTGTCCCACTTGTTTGAGCGCTTCATCGACCATGGCATCCACGGCTTCGGTAGAAGTGATGTCGCATTGGAGCGGCAACACTTGCACGCCGTATTGAGCCTCGATGGCTTTCTGTACTTCTACTAATTTCTCGTAACGACGAGCAATAATCACCAAGTTCGCCCCACGAGCAGCCAAGGCATTCGCCATCTGCACTCCAAGACCGCCCGAACAACCGGTTACCAACGCTACGCGGCCTGATAAATCAAAAATATCTTTCATTTTCTTATTTCCCTATTTTTCTTATTTTCCCATTTTCGTATTTATGATCTACCCCACTTGCACGTCCGGATTGATCTTGCGGATCATGCCTTTGAGCACATCTCCAGGGCCGAATTCATAAAAGGCTACGCCGTTATTTTCGTTGTTTCCGTAGTTTCCGTTGTTGGCGTCTGCGATCATGTTTTGTACGGTTTGTGTCCAGCGAACGGGGGCTGTGAGTTGTTTCAAGAGGTTTTCGCGGATAATTTCCGGCTCTGTTTCTGCTTTTGCGGTCACGTTCTGGTAGATCGGACAGAAAGGTTTATGGAAGTCCGTTTTGAGGATTGCTGCCTTGAGATCTTCCGCTGCGGGCTGCATCAACGGGGAATGAAAAGCACCTCCCACCGGCAATTTGAGCGCACGTCGCGCACCTGCTTCTTTCATAGCGACACAGGCAGCGTCGATGGCTTCTACTTCTCCGGAGATAACAATCTGTCCCGGGCAGTTGAAGTTGGCTGCCACTACGGTGGCGTAGTTTTTGTTGTTTACGTAGTTTTCGTATTTTCCGTTACTTACGTTTTCACAGATTTCGACTACTTTCTCATCGGGCAGACCGAGGACGGCAGCCATCGTGCCGGGGTTGGCCTCGCAGGCAGCCTGCATCGCTTGTGCGCGCGCGGACACTAATAATAAGGCGTCCTCAAAACGCAAAGCGCCACATGCTACGAGTGCGCTGAACTCACCAAGGCTGTGACCAGCGACCATGTCAGGTTTCTCGATGGTCAAAAGACGCTGTGCTACAACCGAGTGCAGAAAGACAGCCGGTTGCGTCACTTTGGTCTGTTTGAGATCATCAGCAGTGCCGTTGAACATGACATCCGTCAGCGAGAAGCCAAGCAGCCTGTCAGCTGCTTGGCACATCTCGCGGGCTTCAGCATGTGCATCGTACAGATCTTTGCACATGCCCGGAAATTGACTTCCCTGTCCGGGAAAAACAAATGCTTTCATCATTTAACCATGATAGCGGCAACGAGTGCCAAAATAGCATAGAACTCCGGAAGAGCCGCATAAATCATCGTGTTAGTTTGCACGTCGTGACCTGCTGCAATACCGGAAATACCGTTGGCACAAACCATGCCCTGACGAATAGCAGAGAAAAGGCAGGTGAGTCCAACGAGGGTTCCAACACCGAAATAGATTGCTCCGTGTGCAGCAATGTATTCGGGCGTGCTACCCAGGAACCACATCAAGAATCCAACGAAACCGTAGAGACCTTGCGTAGCAGGCATGGCTGAAAGAACCATGTACGAAGATGATTTAGCAGGGTTCTTTTTGAGTGCACCTTCTGCTGCATTGGCTGCAATAGTAGTACCATAAGAAGAACCAATACCGGCGAGACCCAACATGAGGCCCAAACCGAGATAACCAAGAATTAATTCCATAATAGTTTTATTTTTTAATTGTTATTATTTTTTAAAGGGTTGATAGATTTGTCCTTTACCTTCGTATCCCGAGTTTTTGAAATACTCCACGAAAGTAAGACGCAAGGGGTGAACAAAGGCTCCAAGGGCAGACATGAGTATATTCAGCACATGTCCGAAAAGGAGAATCAGCAAGAAAGGCAACCACTGCCATGTCGGATTCTCACCCAACACCATGAGGGCAATACTGTTGAACGCACCTCCGAGCATACCACCTGCTAAGCCGAGTGCATACAGACGGACGTACGAGAGAACGTCTCCCAACAAACCGGTAGCCATATTATAGGTATCCCACAAGCCGGCTCCAATGTTAAGCAGCGGATTGCGACCGGGTTTATTGAAGATATAAATTGCCAGCGCAGAGACGGAAGCAATCGCAATGATGATCCACTTGGTCACCTGTGAAGGCAGATTCAGCAGAGCTGAAACAGAGAGTACGATCAAGCCTCCCACAATGAGCAGAACCCATCCCCATACAGAGAGCGCCTCTGCAAATCCGAAACGCTTGGTGAAGCAAAGCGCTTTGACTACCATAGCCAAACAGATATGGAAGACACCAATACCGATAGCGAGAACCATCTGCGCATCAAATCCCATCACATTGCCGCATATTATCAAGTGTTTGAGTGCTTCCGGATACCATGAGGCTTCGAGGAGCGGCATTCCGAAGAATGTGCCCAAGAAAAGGCCAACGATCGTTGTACCCACACCAAGGGTGGCAATAATCGGTCCGAGGCCTTCAAACATCTCTATATTCACTTTCTTATAGTGAGTGAGAAGACCGAAAGCAATCAGCACGAGTCCGTATCCGGCATCTCCCATACACATTGCAAAGAAGAGCAGATAGAACGGTGCGAGAATCGGAGTCGGGTCAAACTCGCCATAAGTGGGCCAACCGTACATGCCCGTGAATACCTCAAAGAGTTTGGCAAACCGGTTGTTGTGTAACTTAATAGGTGTTGCGTCTTCGGCTACCGGGTCGGTCTCCTCGTAATAGACTTCTGCAGCAGCAAGCATTGCGTTCAGTTCGGGTTCTTTGTCAATCGGACAGAAGCCCTCAAAGAGACAGAGCGAACCTTCTGCAAGTTTGTCAGTCGAGAGCGTAACACGCTGCCAATCAATCTTTTGACGCGCTTCTTTGAGTTCGGCTTGCAGTTTGTCGATATTCTCGTTCTGCCATGCTTCGATGCGGGCATTGGCATCTGCGAGCTGCGCTTTGAGACGCTCTACTTCCTGCATATACTGTGCAGCGGATTTCTCAGGAGAAGGCAACAAAGTTGCGTAGTTTTCGTAGTCTGCGTAGTTTTCGTTGTTTACGTTTACGAAATAGGTTTTACCCTCTTTCTCGGAGACTTTTATACCCCACTTTTCTTGGTATGCAGATGCGCTGCAAGCGAAGAAACGAAGCGTGTAGCCGGCCTCCTTGAGCGCTTGAATACGTGCAGGATCGAACTCACCCCAAACGGCAGCCTGTTGTGCTGCTGTTTGTGCATCCGCAATGCTTTGTTCGATGTTAGCACGTTCTGCGAGGAGTTGATCCGGCGCACCTTGTTTGAGCAAACGACGAAGTTCGTCCTCATGTTGGAGGGATGCCTGAAGTTGCTCATCATCTTCGATGAGACCAGCGGCTTTCTGGGTGATATGTACTACACCGAGGTCGCGGAGTTGCGTCAGGAACGGTTCGTAGTCACGATGGAACACCAAGAAGGTGTATTTCTTCATTTGCGTAATCATGCGTTACCTCCTTTCTGTTCTTCCGCGGCGCGTGCTTCGGCTTCGCGTTTAGACTTAACGATCTTCTGGCTGGACTTGGAGAGGTTCTCTTCGTCTTCCATGAATCGTTTGATTTTACGTATAGCATCCTGATAACCAGGTATTTGCACTTTCTCAAAGAGGTTCACTTTCTGCGTTGTTTTCTTACGCGCATACTCGAGCAGTTCCACTTTGCGATGTATGAACTCCTGGCGGATACCGACATCGGCGATGGCTTTGAGTTGCTCAAAACCATCTGCAAACCATTTGGGAGAGGAGAAGAGTGAGAACTCTTTGGTGGAATAGACGACTTCATCCAACACAGGTACGCGCACGCCTGCGATCTTTTTAATAGACATGCGCACGTCGTCCACATGGATGAGCGAAGTGTCAAATTCGCCCCAAAGTGCAATCATCTGGTCGTAATCTTTGATGCGGCGCTCGACTTCCTTATCCAGGTCTTCGAGTTCTTTCTTTGCCTTCTTCACTTCGAGACGAAGAGCTGTCTCTTTGCTTTGCAAAGTGGGCAAAGTTCGTTGCCGCATCTTCAGATCTTTCTCCAAAGTTTGCAACGATGTCTTGTTGTATTGAAAATTTATTGCCATAAATTTTGTTGTTTACGTAGTTTTCGTAGTTTACGTAGTTTACGTTAATGTAATGCTTGCATAAACGCTACTATCTTGCAAGATAAACTATAACAATCATCACGAAGTTTTTTGGCGTTTGTAGAGTTAATATACTCCAGATCTTCTGCTAAATATAGCATGCTTCTAACTTCGCCACATGAGCCATAAGAAATATTTAAGAAGTTCTTAAATTGTTTACTATCAGAACTATTCCTATTTCTTTCAAACCCTTCAGCTATGTTATTCATAATGGAGATGGCAGCACGATTAATTTGACTTTTAAAATCAAAATCACGGTTATCTTTTAATAAAGAATATACTTCATTTATAATTTTCCGTGCTTCTTTCCAAATTACCAAATCTTCAAATGAATATACTTGCATAGTTGTAAACGTTGTTTGCGTTGTTTACGTAGTTTGTGTTGTTTACGAAAAATACGGAAATTACGGTAATTACGAAAACTACGAAAAATTATTTCCAATATTTTTCTACTAATGCGGCTTTGATGTTGACCTCTTCGGGTTTGAAGTACTTACCGAAGAGTTGCCATGCTACGTCGAGCATCTGGACGGTATTGATGTTCACGTCGATAGCGAGGATCTCGCGGCTGTAGTCGCGTGCGAAGTCCAAGCAGCGCTCATCGTAGTTGGTCAAGTCGAAACCGTTTTCCTTCTTGGTCTTTGCGTTAGCAGCGTCGGCATACAAGCGAACAGCGGCGTTCATCACCTGCGGATGGTCTTCGCGGGTCTTCTTGCCGGCTACGAGTTGTTTCAGACGCGAGAGTGAGCGGAACGGATCGACGATGACTTTACCGATTTCGGAGTCACGACGGAGATATAGCTGACCCTCTGTGATGTAACCGGTGTTATCCGGAATAGCGTGTGTGATATCACCTCCGGAAAGCGTTGTTACGGCGATGATGGTGATAGAACCGCCACCTGCCTGCTCCGGGAACTGAACTGCCTTCTCGTAGATCTTCGCGAGGTCGGAATAAAGCGAACCCGGCATGGAGTCCTTGGAAGGAATCTGATCCATACGGTTCGACACGATAGCCAATGCGTCGGCGTAAAGCGTCATGTCGGTCAAGAGGACAAGCACTTTCTCATGTTTCTCCACCGCGAAATACTCTGCAGCAGTAAGCGCCATATCCGGAATAAGGAGTCGCTCAACAGGCGGGTTCTCGGTCGTGTTGACGAACGAAATGATGTGGTCGAGCACACCTGCGTTAGTGAAGACGTTCTTGAAATAGAGGTAGTCATCGTTGGTCAGACCCATACCGCCGAGGATGATCTTATCTGCCTCTGCACGGAGTGCTACGTTTGCCATCACTTGGTTGTACGGCTGATCCGGGTCTGCGAAAAACGGGATCTTCTGTCCGGAAACGAGGGTGTTGTTCAGGTCAATACCTGCAATACCGGTAGCGATGAGCTCTGACGGTTGTTTACGACGAACGGGGTTCACAGAAGGACCACCGATCTCAACCTCTTTGCCTTCGATAGCCGGTCCGCCATCAATCGGGTCGCCGTACGCATTAAAGAAACGGCCTGCGAGTTGGTCAGACACTTTGAGGCTCGGTGCTTTGCCGAGGAACACTACTTCGGCGTTGGTCGGAATACCTTCGGTACCCTGGAACACCTGCAGCGTCACCTCGTCACCGATGATTTTTACTACCTGTGCGAGTTTGCCGTTGACGGTAGCGAGTTCGTCGTTACCTACTCCTTCGGCCTTCAGCGAACAGGTCGCTTTTGTAATAGCAGTAATCTGCGTATATATCTTTTGAAATGCTAAAGCCATAATAATTAAAAATTAAAAATTAAAAATTACGAATTACGCAGCGATCTGCTTTTCTGCCAAGAGGTCATCGAGTTTCTTGCGGTAGTCTTCGAACTCTGCGGAGTGGAACTCACAATAGTTCATCTGCTTGCAGAGGTTGATGACGCGTTTGAAGTAATCGATGACATCGAGGAAGTTATCGAAATCGTAGTCGTGTTTGCAGATGTCCATGACGAGGTGAAGCATGTACTGCTGGCGCTCGAGCGGACAAACGGCGTCGATCTTATCGAAGGCATCCTGCTGAAGGATGACAAAGTCAATGACCTCGGATTTCCAGAACGCCTCGTGGTAATCTACCGGCACACCGTCATCACCGAGGATGTTGATCTGCTCCTGAATCTCTTTACCGCGCTGGAGGTACGTCTTCATGTCGTTGACCATCGGCAACCACTCTTTGTCGATCAGATTAGAGATATATTCCTCAAACTCAGGGTATTCCACATATTTGGAGTACGAGTCGATGGGGTTCACAGCCGGGTAACGTTTGCGGTCGGCACGAGCTTGTTCCAAAGCGTAGAAACAACGTGCCACTTTCTTCGTTCCTTCGGTAACCGGCTCCTTGAGGTTACCACCGGCAGGCGAAACGGTACCGAGGAACGTAACGGATCCCGTAGCGCCATTATTAAGGTACACGTAACCTGCGCGCGCATAGAACGCACCGATGATTGCGGAGAGGTCCATCGGGAAAGCATCCTGTCCCGGAAGCTCCTCCAGACGGTTAGACATCTCACGGAGAGCTTGTGCCCAACGGGAAGTGGAGTCCGCCATGAGGAGAACACGCAGACCCATCGAACGATAGTACTCGGCGATGGTCATGGACGTATAAACAGACGCCTCACGAGATGCCACCGGCATGTTGGAGGTGTTCGCGATGATGATAGTACGCTCCATGAGCTTGCGGCCTGTGTGCGGGTCATCGAGTTCGGGGAACTCGGTAAAGGTCTCTACGACCTCGTTGGCACGCTCACCGCAGGCTGCGATGATCACGATGTCTGCCTCGGCTTGTTTGGAGATAGCGTGCTGGAGAACGGTCTTACCGGTACCGAACGGACCCGGAATGAAGCCTGTTCCTCCCTCGCAAAGCGGGTTTGCTGTGTCGATGGTACGCACACCTGTTTCGAGCAGTTTGAATGGACGCGGTTTCTCGCGATATGCAAGAATCGCTTTCTTTACCGGCCATTTCTGAACCATAGTTACTTCGTGGTCTTGTCCCTCAGCGTCAGTCAAAACGGCAATCACTTCGTTGATGGTGTAATTACCGGCAGCTTTGATAGCTTTGACAGTGTAAGTGCCTTCGAAAACGAAAGGCACCATGATCTTGTGCGGCTGGTGATTTTCATCCACTTCTCCAAGCCAAGAAGCGGCTTCTACCTTATCGCCAATCTTGGCGATAGGAGTGAAGGCCCATTTCTTCTCTTGGTCGAGCGGGAAGTTGTACTCACCACGTTTGAGGAACACGCCTGTGAGTTTGTCAAGGTCGTTCTGCAGACCGTCGTAGTTACGGCTGAGCAGACCCGGACCGAGCGTCACCTCCAGCATGTGTCCCGTGAACTCCACTTTGTTGCCTACTTTGAGGCCACGTGTGGATTCGAACACCTGCGCATATACGTTGGCGCCGATGACCTTGATGACCTCTGCCATCAGTTTGGTCTCGCCGACGTAGATGTAGCAAATTTCGTTTTGCGCAACCGGACCATCAACAGCGACGGTTACCAAGTTGGCAATAATTCCTTTAACTTTTCCTTGTGTCATATCTTTAAATTCTGTAATTTTCGTTGTTTTCGTTGTTTTCGTATTTTACGTAAACTACGGAGCCTACGCAAACTACGTAAACTACGCGTCCAGCTTTACCCCTTTTTTCATATCAGCCACCATGTCGCGGAAGATTTTTTCGCCTTCTTCGATGGTGAGGATAGACCAGCGATGGAGCATGAGCGCTTCGAGGTAATAGGCAAAGACCATCTCGGGGGAGAAGAAATCAAACTCCGTGCGGTCTTGCAACCACTCAAAACGGATCGCGTCTTGGGCTTTCTCACGCTGCATGAGATCTTCAATCTGCGCGAGTGCAAGAATCGGCTGGTAGTCTCCCGGCAGTTCGTTCAGACCGAAGTCCTTTTGAGAGGTGTGCGTGCGTAACTGCTCCGCTACTTCTCCATCTCCGACGATCTGGGTCTTGACATCGAAGCCGTGCTTGCGACAAATTTGCGCCACGAGCACGTTGTTCATATCCTGATTAAAACCGAACCACTCGCGAATAAAGCGATTCTTGGCTTTAAGGCCTTGTGCGAGCGTCTCTTCATTCATCGGCGCGCGCAACAAGTCCAGATAAGCCTTGTCGGATGCACGCAACTGCTCGTCGAACAACTCATCGAGTTTTTCGATAGAGATAGGCGCATCTGAACCTGCTTTGAGTTCCGGAAGTCCGGTAAGTAAATATTCGTAAGTCATTTTTTTAAAAGTTTAGAGTTTAGAGTTTAAAGTTTAAAGAAGTTGGAGAGTTTTAAAGTGGAAAGTTTATAAACTATGAACTTTCAACTATTGGACTTCTCTCAACTCTCAACTTTCAACTTTCAACTTAGAACAGTTGGTCAACCAACTGTGGTCTCAGCATTTCTTTGAAGTAAGCGATGAACTCAGCGTCACCGAAAGCGAGTTTGTAACCGCCCTTTGCCGGCTGAATAGTGAAGTCCGTCTTGATGCCTTTTACTTCTGCAATCTTCACGCCTTTCTCGAGGAGTGCTTTGGCGTTGGCGGTGAAGTATTTCTTCAATGCCTCTGCATCTTTCGCCTCGATGAGCACTTCTCCATCTTTCGCCATCTGCTCTGCCAGTTTAGCAATCACGCCCTGCATGAATTTTGCATCAGCCGTAGCTGCTTTCACGCTGTCTGCAGCGATTTGGTCAGAAAGGAGGTTGGTGATTTCAGTTTTAACGGCGTTAACGGATTGCTCCGCATAGAGCTTGAGTTCCGCACGTGTTTTCTTGTCGAGATCAGCAGATTTGCTTTCCGCATCAGCAATGATAGCAGCTGCTTTTTTCTCAGCCTCTGCAACGATGTCGGCCGCCTTGGCGTTCGCTTTCTCCACAATCTGTTGCGCTTCGGCGTTTCCTTTTTCTACGCCTTCCGCGTAGATTTTGTCGGTTAATTCAGAAAGATTCATAATAATATTTCAATTTAGTCATTAGCAATATTGATATTTATTTGGCGATTTTGGTGTTTCTCTTTTTTGGCGCGCCAAATTTGGCGCAAAGTTACAAAAAAAATTTGACATATGCAAGAAAAATTCAAATTATTACACCAAAGAAGAAGAAAAATTTGCATAAGTGCAAAAAAAGTAGTATCTTTGCAGTCGAATTTGTTATTTTACGTAAAATATCACATCAAAAATATGGAAAGAAGAGTACGCGTACGTTTTGCGCCGAGCCCGACCGGCGCGCTTCACATCGGCGGTGTTCGCACCGCATTGTATAACTATTTGTTCGCTCGTCAGCACGGCGGAGACATGTTACTTCGTATCGAAGATACGGACAGTACACGTTTTGTGCCGGGCGCCGAGGAATATATTTTGGAAGCCTTGGATTGGCTTGGAATTGAGATAGACGAGGGTCTGCGTCAGAAAAAAGGCACCAAAGAGATCGAGGCTGTGGGTTCACACGGTCCGTACAGACAGAGTGAGCGGCGTGAGATTTATCACAAGTACGTAAAACAGTTGCTGGACAGCGGACATGCTTATATTGCATTTGACACGCCGGAAGAACTGGAGGCGAAACGCGCAGAGACACCTAATTTTCAATATGACGCGCGTACGCGTATGAGCATGCGTAACTCGCTGACGATGCCGGCAGAGGAAGTGCAGGCACTTTTGGACAAGGGAGAGAAATATGTGGTTCGCTTCAAAGTAGAGCCGGATGAGGATGTACATGTGCATGATCTGATCCGCGGCGAAGTGGTGATCAACAGCAATATCTTGGATGACAAAGTGCTGTATAAGTCCGCCGATGATCTGCCGACTTATCACTTGGCAAATATCGTGGATGACCATTTGATGGAAGTGAGCCATGTGATCCGCGGTGAGGAATGGTTGCCTTCCGCTCCACTCCACGTGCTGCTTTACCGTGCGTTCGGCTGGCAGGACACGATGCCTGAGTTTGCGCACCTGCCGCTGCTGCTCAAGCCGGACGGAAACGGTAAGTTGAGCAAGCGTGACGGCGACCGTTTGGGCTTCCCTGTCTTCCCGTTGGAGTTCCATAATCAGAAAGACGGTAGTGTGAGCAGCGGTTATCGCGAGAGCGGTTATCTGCCGGAAGCGGTTATCAACTTCCTGGCATTGCTCGGCTGGCACGGAAGCGGCGACAAGGAGATGTACACGATGGAGGAGTTGATCCATGATTTCTCGCTCGACCGTGTATCGAAAGCCGGAGCCAAGTTTGACTACGAGAAGGGCAAATGGTTCAACCACCAATATTTGCAGTTACGCAGCAACGAAGAGTTGGCAGAGATGTTCATGCCGGTTCTTGAAGAGCAATTAAAAAATAAAGAATTAAAGATTGACCGTGCGATGGTAGCCAAGGTTATCGGTCTGACCAAGGATCGTGTGAACTTTGTGCCGGAGTTATGGGAGCAGGTTAATTTCTTCTTTATTGCTCCGACGGACTATGACGAGAAATCGCTCAAGAAACGCTGGAAAGAGGACAGCCCGAAACACATGGAAGAGCTGATTGCTTTGTTGGAGACCGTAAGTGAAGATAAGTGGCACGACAATCGCGAAGAGAAGAATGAAAATGGCGAAAATGTTATTCGCTGGCATTTGGACGATGTTGTTATGCCATGGATTGCGGAGAAAGAATACGGTGTCGGTATCGTCATGAATGCGTTCCGTATCTGTCTCGTGGGCGCTGCACGCGGTCCGCATATCTGGAACATAACGGATGTTTTGGGCAAAGAGGAAACGCTTAAACGTGTTCGTCAAGCCTTGAAAACCATTCAATGAGGTTAGGGAAACGACAAACGAACTTCCTGCTTATTATCACCAACGGTTGCCCGTCCTGGCAACCGTTTTTTTTGTGGGAAGAAACATGGATTTCTTTGTATCCTTGGGTCCACGTATGATGATAAACAAAAATCCCCGGCTGAGAGAGCCGAGGATTAGTTTGTCAAGCAAAATTAATATTAGAAAGCAACTTCTACAGTCTCGCCGGGCTTAACAATAACTTGCTCATAAGCAACAGCAGCACCCTGAGCATCGCATACTGCGCAGTAGAACGGTGTACCATTTTCGCTAAGCCAGAAGCCGCTAATTTTAATGGTAGCTAAGCCGTCAGCGTTTGTTGTCTCTTTGAAATCAGCATTTTGCAGATAGTGCACTTGAGACTCCCATGTGGATTGAAAGAAAACACAAACATCAGCGCCTTTCATAGGATCACCTGCAGCATCTGTAACAGTTACTTCAATAGTTCCAGCAGCTTTTTTCTTACAACTTGTGAAACCAACGCCTACAAGGGCTACTAAGAGAATTAAAAGATACTTTTTCATAATTTTATAATTTTTAAAATTAGTAAATTCATTAAAAAACGATGCAAAGGTACAATAATTTTTTGAAATATGCAAATAAAAAGCATAAAAATTTGTATATTTGGAAAAAAAATTGTATTTTTGCACTCAAAATGCAGCAAATGACACCAAGAGAGGCTCTACATACGTATTTCGGGTATGATAATTTCCGTCCGTTGCAGGAGGAGATTATCACTTCCGTGTTGGCAGGACGTGACACTTTGGCGTTGATGCCGACCGGTGGAGGAAAGAGTATCTGTTTTCAAGTACCGACCCTCGTCATGGCCCATGAGAATCCGGAGAAACGGCTTTGTTTGGTGGTAACGCCGCTGATAGCTTTGATGCGTGACCAAGTGGAGAATCTGAAAGCGCGCGGTATTCACGCCGCGGCTGTTTATACCGGCATGACATGGGATAAGCAGCGTGTGGCACTGGATAATTGTCTATACGGGCCATACCATTTTCTGTATTGCTCGCCGGAACGGCTTGAGAGTGAGGAGTTTAGGAAACGTCTGGCGGATCTGCCGATTTGCTTGATCGCCGTGGATGAAGCGCATTGTATTTCCCAATGGGGGTACGACTTCCGACCATCTTATTTGAAGATTGCGGAAGTGCGCAAAGTGCTTCCGGGTGTTCCCGTGTTGGCGCTAACCGCAACTGCGACGCCGGACACTATCGATGATATTCAGGATAAATTGGGCTTTGAGGAGAAACATGTGTTGCGCAAATCTTTCCACCGCGAAAACTTGACGTATGTTGTGCGGCGCACCGACCAAAAAGAGGAACAAGTGGCGCACATCCTCTCGCGCGTTCCGGGCTCTGCCATCGTCTATGTCCGCAACCGCAAACGTGCTCAGGAACTATCCGAATGGCTCAATCACCTCCCCTCCTTTCAGGGAGGGGACGGGGGTAGGTCTGTTGATTATTACCATGCGGGGCTGACTACGAAGGAGAGGAATGAGCGGCAACAGGCATGGACGGAAGGCAAAACCCGCGTTATTGTGGCAACGAACGCATTCGGTATGGGTATTGACAAGCCGGACGTGCGCGTAGTGATCCATTATGATCTGCCGTCGCATCTGGAGAGTTATTATCAGGAGGCAGGTCGAGCCGGTCGAGACGGCAAGAGGGCTTATGCCGTGTTGCTTTATAATCCGCAGGAGGACAAAGCCAAGTTGCAGAAACGTGCGACGGACACCTATCCGCCGAAGGAGTTTGTGGAGGCGGTTTATCACAAGACCATGGATTTTCTGCAGATAGGCGCCGGAAGCGGTTTGGGTCACCGGTTCACGCTGCATATCGACCAGCTTTGCCAAGTGATGAAACTGCCGGTGATACAAACCTACTCTGCCCTGCATATTCTGAGTCAGGCGGGGTATATCGATTTTGAGGAAGAACATGAGACACAGCCTCGCGTGCAGATCCTTGTAGCCCGGCATTTGTTAGGAGAATATAACCTTTCTTTTGAGCAAGCGGAATTATTAGATGTATTAATGCGCTCTTATACCGGCATTTACACCGATCTTCAGTATGTACGCGAGGCGGATGACAATCAATTTACAATTCACAATTCACAATTCTCAGTTCACGAAATTTTAGTCTCGCTGGCACAAAGAGGTATTATCACCTATATTCCGCGTTCAGTGGGTTGCAGTTTGACGATGACAAACGAGCGACAGACAGAGATCTATCTATCGCCCGAAATCTTTGAGAAGCGCCAGGAGCAGTTTGTTTCCAAGCTGCAATCCATGTTAGAGTATGCCGACCAAAATCAGTTCTGCCGCGAGCAAGTGCTGTTAGCGTATTTTGGAGAAAAAAACGCAGTGCCTTGCGGGCACTGCGATGTTTGTCGTGAATTGGAGCGAATTATTCAGCAGCCAATGTAATACGACGGAAGTCGCTGATAACCACACCTTTTGCTTTGAGTACATCTTTTACGAGTTCTTTCGACTCGCTCATGATGTAAGCCTGCTCAACGAGTGTGTTCTCTTTCAAGAATTTACCAAGACGTCCTTGTGCGATCATCTCGATCTTCTTAGCCTGATTAGCGAGGTTAGCCTCTGCCTCTTTAGCCACAGTAGCCTTGATCTCGCGAGCCTGCTGTGCCTGCTCAGCGGTGATCCAGCCCTTAGCCTGGTTAGACTCGATGTGATCGTCGCTGTCCACGTGAGCCGGGTTGATACCAGCTTTACGGATAGCGTTCTCAACAGCTTTGTTGATCTCGTCCTGTTTGGTCTTCTCGATAGCTACTTCGAGCTCATGCTTCTTAATCTCTTCAGCTACGTGATCTGCGTCGAGCGCGATCGGGCTCATAGCTGCTACCTGCATCGAGATGCCGTGAACGGTCTCGAGTTCAGCCGTTGCCTCTGCTGCAACGAGCGAGCTGAGTTTGTTACCCAGGTGGTTGTAAGCATCCACTACCGGAGCCTCCAGACAAGCGTAGTCAGCCAACTCCATCTTCTCACCCGTAACGCCGGAACGCTCGGTGATGATCTCTGCAACGGTAAAGTTGCCGATCTTGAGAGCTGCCAAATCCTCTTTGCTCTGTACTTTGTTATCCAAAGCAGCGTCAAGGATCAGTTTAACCATGCCTACGAAGTCCTCGTTTTTAGCCACGAAGTCAGTCTCGCACTTAACGCCCACAATAGCGCCGAAGTTGCCTTTTACTTTACCGAGCACGCATCCTTCAGAAGCCTCGCGGTCGCTACGTTTAGCTGCGATAGCCTGTCCGCGCTTGCGGAGCAAGTCCTTTGCTACTTCGAAATCGCCGTTTGCCTCTTCCAGGGCTTTCTTAACGTCCATCATTCCTGCGCCGGTAATATCGCGCAGTTTCTTAATATCTGCTAATGTTACAGCCATAAATTTAATTTACGATTTAACGATTTACGATTTAACGATTACTCAGCCTCTTTAGCCTCTGCTACTTTCTCGGACTCTCCTTTCGGAGCAGCTTTGCGGATGCGTTGACGACGCTCTTTCGGCTGCGGAGCCTCGGTGTTTGCCTGCTCTGCTGCTGCCTCTTCGTCTGCTTTCTCTACCTTACGCTCCTCGAGACCCTCTTTGATAGCCTCGCATACTGCGCCAAGGATTACATCGATTGCTTTGGTAGCATCGTCGTTTGCCGGGATAACGAAGTCAATGTTGTTCGGGTTCGAGTTCGTATCTACGATACCGAATACAGGAATTCCCAGACGGTTAGCCTCTGCTACTGCAATGTGCTCTTTCATCACGTCCACTACGAATACTGCGCTCGGCAGACGGGTCATGTCAGCGATAGAACCGAGGTTCTTCTCCAATTTCTCGCGTTGACGGGTTACTTGCAGTTTCTCGCGTTTGGAAACGTTCTCGAGCGTACCATCGGTCATCATCTTGTCAATCAGACCCATTTTCTTCACAGCCTTGCGGATAGTCGGGAAGTTAGTGAGCATACCACCTGCCCAACGCTCTGTGATGTACGGCATGCCTACCTCTTGTGCACGGGCAGCAACTACTTCCTGAGCTTGCTTTTTCGTACCAACGAAGAGTACTTTGCGGCCGCTACGAGCCAGGTTCTTCAATGCCTCTGCTGCTTCTTCTACTTTGATAGCAGTCTTGTTGAGGTCGATGATGTGGATTCCGTTACGCTCCATGTAGATGTAAGGAGCCATAGCCGGGTTCCATTTGCGTTTGAGGTGACCGAAATGTGCGCCAGCCTCGAGCAATTGATCAAAATTTGTTCTCATTGTTTTTAATAAATGTTGTTTTCGTTATTTTCGTAGTTTTCGTAATTTACGTAAGCTACGCAAATAACATTAATTATTAATTAAAAAATCTCCGTTCATTTTGGAATACTTGTTCACGCGCATAACACATTATTAATAATACGCGCACGCATACGCGTTTGAGTCTCCAAAACAATCGTGTGGTAATCCCGCAGGAGTCCACACGATTTGGAGTTGTAAGATTAACGTTTGCTGAATTGGAAGTGCTTACGTGCTTTGGGCTGACCCGGTTTCTTACGCTCTACCTCACGAGCGTCACGAGTCATGAAGCCTTCTGCCTTCAGAGCTACTTTGTCTTCCGGATTGATTTTAACCAGGGCGCGGGCGATTGCCAGACGCAATGCCTCTGCCTGACCCTTGAATCCACCACCGTCAAGCGTTACCTTGATATCGTATTTCTCAGCTACACCGAGTTTGTTCAGCGGCTGGAGAACGATGTAACGCAGGATAGAAGACGGGAAATATGTCTCGATGTCGCGACCGTTGATCACGATCTTGCCGGCACCTTCATTTACGTAAACGCGAGCTACTGCTTCTTTACGACGACCTAATGCATTAATTTGTTCCATTGTCTTCTAATTATTTCAGGGTGTTAATATCAATTACTTTCGGTTGTTGTGCCTGCATGTTGTGCTCTGCGCCGGCGAAGATGTACAGATTCGTGATCTGACGAGCGCCAAGGCGGTTTTTCGGCAGCATTCCTTTTACTACTTTGCGAACGAGCTTGTCTGCACCTTTCTTGAGCAGGTCAGCCGGAGTGAACTCACGTTGGCCGCCCGGGAAACCGGTGTAGCGTACATAAACGCGGTCGTTCCATTTGTTACCTGTCAGCTGCACTTTGTCAGCGTTCACGATGATTACATTGTCGCCACAGTCCACGTTCGGAGTGTAGCTCGGTTTGTACTTACCGCGGAGCAATTTTGCTACCTTGGAAGCCATGCGGCCAAGAATCTGGCCCTCAGCGTCAACAACGATCCACTCTTTCTGAGCGGTTTCCTTGTTTACATTCGCTGTTTTGAATGAATTGTATTCCATTAATTTAATTTGTTTTAAGCCAACCCGACAGACATCTTTACGATCGGACTTCGTCGTTTTTTTCGTAATCTTCGTAATTTACGTAAACTACAAAAAATACGCAAACTACGTTCACCGATTCACTGCCCAAATTGGCGATTTATAATTATTTATTTACGCGCCTTTCCGCACACGTATTATAACGTTCACGAGAAAAAGCCTGCAAAATTACAACTTTTTTTTGACATGACCAAATTTTTTTGATAAAAAATGCTAAAAATTGCATTATTTTTCCGAATTTGGCTCCAAAAGACGGTATTTTCGTACGCTAAAGAGGATACAAGCCATGAGAAAATATACTCCGGTAAGGATCCAAAGGGCGATGAACTCGGTCGAGGCAGAGGCAGTGAAGCCGTTGGTATGGATAAGCGATGCACCCATCGAATTGATGTGGATAAACCCATGTGCGCCCCAGGTATATGGGATCGTGTAGGAGAGGTATTTCCATGCGTCCGGAATCATCTCTTTCGGCCACGAAATACCTGCCATAAAGAGGAAGATAAGCGAGGTGGAGATCAGGAGCACCAAGCCCGATTCGCGGTTGCGGATGAAGACCGAAACGCACATGCCAAAGAAAATAACCGCTAACAAATACGGCACAATAAAAAGCAGCACATCGCCAATATCGCCCACATGCGGAATATCGAAGAGCCGTGGCAGGAGCCCTAACAAAACCGTCGCAAGGGCGTAATAAATAAGGAAATACGCACACGCGCGCCCGAGAAGGCTGCGGAGGGAATATTGGTCCAAGTTCTCCTCGCGTGCCGTGCCGCCGAGCATGCAGATACCGAAAAGAAGGGTCTGATGCAAAATCAGGATCAGCACCGCCGGAATGAGGAACGAGCCGTAACCGCCGGTGGGCGTAAAGAGCGCGGTCTCGGTATAAGGCGCGTCCTGCACAAGCGACCACGCGAACTCTTTGTCCATGCCCATCTGTTCATAGCGGTCGATCTGGATGTTACGCATGGATTCGAGCATCACCTGATTGCAAGAGAGGTAAATCGCTTTCATGTAGAGGAACGAGCTCATGTCGCAGTACAGCGAGATATGTGCCTGTCCGAGCGGATCGGCTAACTGGCGTTCAAAATCGCGCGGGAAATAGATGATGCCGTGTACCGTCTGGTCACGCAGCAGTTTCTCCGCCTCCGCCATGGACGTACAGGTATGCGTCAGACGAATATCCGGCGAGGCATTCCAGCGATGCAGGAACTCACGGCTCTGCGGGCTGTTACTCAGATCCACCACCGCCACGGGGACGTTCGTGATCTGCTCGTTCCAATAGACTGCCTTGTAAATCAGCGGGTATGCCAAGGTAGCGACGATAAAAATGACCGTCACTCCCGGATCCCGGAATATTCTCCTCAGTTCATTTACAAAATCATACCACATTGACAATTCACAATTTACAATTCACAATGCACAATTTACAATTCTTAGCCCTGACGGGCACGAATTATTTCAAAGGATAGTTCATATATACAAGGGCTCTGTGCAAACGGGGTGCGACGAAGAGGGACGCGAGCATAAAGCCCGTAAGCGCCAGCATGTTCGGCAGGCTGTTCTCAACAGGCGCTGCCATCAACGCCTCGTTCACATAAATGAGGTAGTAATGTCTCAGCGGCTCGATGTACGATAGTGCTCTCACCGGCGGCAGCATCGCCATCTGCGGGTACGTAAAGCCCGAGAGCGAAAAGCCCAGCATGGCATAGAGCGCACCGATAGAAAGGGCGTCACGGAGCGTCGGCAGCAGACCGATCATCGTGATCCCGAGCGCTTCCATGGCTAAGATGAAGAGCAGCAGACCGAACATCAGCCGTCCGTAACTGCCATACACCGGAAAACCGGCAAAGCGGTACAGGATCACATGGCAGCCGACGCCTAACACCATGTAAATGAAGGTGTAAGGGATCAGTTTGCCGATCATGGCGACGGTGTAGTTGCCACCTGCGGCTCGCAGCCATGCGTGCGAAGTGCGCGACTTGAGTTCAAAACCGATGGCGAAGATCGTCAGCATGAGGCAGATCAGCCCCAATATACCCGGCAGGATCGTGCTGACCAGATAGACGGAGTAGTTGCCCCACGGGTTTGCCACCATGTGTCCCTCGATGGTCAGCGGCTGAATACGGTGCATGATCACATCGTCCGTCATGCCTTTCTTGCGCAGTACCTCGCGCTGGAATGCGCCGGATGTGAGGTTCACCATCGTCAGCATCTGTTTGTACGCCGTATTGCCGCCGACGGTATAGGAGTTCGTGACGTAAAAATCCATCTGCGGACGTTTGAAATCGACTAAATCCCGGTAGAATCCGTCCGGAATAACAAAGATGCCGTAGATCTTGCCTTCCTGCATAGCAGCCCGGGCTTCGGGGTACGAATTGGTGATCAGTTGTATATCCACCGAAGGCGTTGCCTGCATCTCGTGTGCCAAACGGCGCGAGATGGAGGTCTGGTCGAGATCGACCACCGCCACCGGCATCTTCTCCGCCGCGCCGCCTTTCATCAGCGTCAGGAAGAAGAAGGTTGATAGCAACATCACCCCGACGGACGCAAAGAGGTACAGCGGCCGCGCGAACATCATATGCAGTTCGCGGACCAGCACACGCCATATATTTTGAAAAATAATTAACATTTATTTTAATTGACGAATCAATTCTCACTTACCAGTGCCGTCATGCCCGGACGGAGGTTCGGGATCGCCATCAGCGGACGGCATTTGACGTCAAATGTGCGGACATCGTAGCCGCCGTTCTGTTTGGTGGAACGCCAGGTCGCGTATGTACCCATTGCCTTGATATGCGTCACCGTCAGCGGATATTTGATGTCGTTCGCCAGCGCAGGGATAGTGACCTCCACCACACTGCCCATGGGGAACAGATGCAGCATGTCTTCGCGTACGGCAAAAGTGAACCACACATCGCTCAGATCGACGATGGACATGACCGGACTACCCTGCCCTACTAACTCTCCTACTTTCGGGAAGAGCTCCGAGACCTCACCGTCACAAGGCGAAAGGAGGTATTTCTCCGCCTCGGCAGCGGCTACTTCCTGCAATATACCATCTACTCTCGCCACTTGTGCTTCGGCAGCGGCTTTGTCCTCTTCGCGTGCGCCGGAAAGCGCCATCTGGTACTGGCTGCGAGCGGCTTTGACGGTCGCTTCGGCGGCTTTGTACTGCGCTTCCACCTCATCGCGTTTCTGCGCGGAGACAACTCCTTTGTCATACAGACGCTGCACGCGCTCATAGGACTTGCGGTAGATCTCTTCGCCCGCTTTCGCTTTCTGATAAAGCTCATACGCACCTTGGATCTGCTCGCTCCGTGCACCGTTCTTGGCTTTTTGGTTGACTGCCTCCGCCATCTCGCGGGCTGCCAACGCCTGTGCTTTCTTCGCCTCCACTTCCGGCGAATAGATCACCACCAAGGTATCGCCTTTCTTGACCTGTTCGCCCTCCTCATAGAGGTACATCTCGATACGTCCCGGCACTTTACCGGACACACGATACTCTGCCGCCTCGGCTTCTCCCTGAATAAGCGTCTTTTCCGGACGAAGTGCCAGAATACCGACTACTGCTACCACAACGACTACTGAGAGGAGTGCAATCAACCCCAACAGCAGACTTCCTTCTTTTTGATGTTTCATATTATAATTTGCCTAAATATTTGCGTAATTGTGTTTCCGTTGTTTTGGCTTCTACTTCGGCATCGACGAGGTCGGTAGCCGCGGCGAGCCAAGCCGTCTGCGCCTGCATCAGTTCCGAAGCGGTGATCATCCCTGCCTCGAACGACTCTTGTGCCATACGGAGCACCTCGGCGGCGTTGTTCTGCGTCAGACGCGCCAGCACGATCTTCTGCTGCGCCTCGGTCAGTTTCTGATTAGCCTGCGTGGTCTGCAAGGTCAGCAGTTCCTTGGTCTCTTCCGTTTTGAGCGCCACGGCGTTCGCCGCATGTTTGGCGGCTTTGTAACGAAGGATGTCGTCCGCATGCACGATCGGCACATTGACCATCACGCCGGCGGAGAAGAATCCCTTGCCGTCCCATTTGCTGCTGATACCGTTTTCCACGTTCGGGTTCGTATAGATGTAGCCTGCCGTCGCCACGATGTTCGGCTGCAATCCCGCAGCCATCAGCTTGGCGTTGGATCTGGCGATCGTCTCCGCCTCGTGCAGCAACTGCATCTCGCTCCGTTGCGAAACGGCGTTCTCCACGTCGTTGTTCTCCGGCAGCGAGGTCTCGCCCAGACCGCTCTCGTCTAACTTGAACGCCGTAGAAAGCGGCAGACCGCACACTTGCGCCAACGCCATGTTCGACAGCGTCAGACCGTTCTCCGCTTGCAGTTTCTTCACTTCCGCCTCACCGCGTTTGGTCGTCACTTTGAGCAGATCCGATTGCGTTGCCACACCTTCCGTCACCGCCTCTTTCACATCGCTTTCCAACTGACACAGCAGCTTGTAATACTGCTCCGCCAGCTGCTTCTTGCGGCTCACGGAAACGACCCTCCAATAGGCTTCGTCCACGCCGTAAATGATATCGTCCTTCTTGGCATCCGCCTCAATGGCGGCAATATGCTCCGATGCTTTGGCGATCTTGTATAGCTGTGTCAGACGGCCGCCGGTATAAATAGGTTGCGTCACCCCTACTTGGGCTACCACCACATGCGTCAGATCGACTGTCATTTTGTTATACACCTCCTGGTACGCTTCGGCTATCTTCTGCCCGGCATCCGTCTCGATGTCCAAGATCGGCTGCTCCAGACGCGTCCCTTCGAACTCCGCCGCCAACTTGCCGATCTTGCTCTCCCCGCTCCATTCGAAAGACGCCGTTCCGTCAGGCGCAACCGATGCCGTACCGAATGAGAACTGCGTCTGGTTAGCCAACAGGTGCGCATTGCGCGAGTTCCACATGTAACCGCCGTTCGCGCTCACACGGGGGAACATAGCTGCCAATGCCGCCTTGCGGTTATACTCCGCCGCCAGACGGGTCTCTTCGTGCGACTGTGCAGATGTGCCTTTCGTCAGTGCCAGATCACGGCATGCCTGCAACGAATAATACGTCGTGTCGCTCGCTTGCAACATCAGAAAGGAACATAATCCCAATAAAAATAATGAAATTTTATACTTGTGTGTCATAACATTGTTTGTGTTTGGCATTCATTTTTCGGTTATTTTTCGCCATTTTTATACCACAAAAAGCATGCCAGATATAACACGTCATGTCTTATTTTACGATAAAATGACATTTTTATTTGTATATGTCAAAAAATTGTAGTAAATTTGCACGCTTTTTCAAAAAATGACACAATGAATAGATTTCGTTTAGGTAAAATATGCAGATTCTTTCTTCATTGGCACTATGACATTCGCGTGACCGGCGAAGAACTGCTCCGAGACGGAGCGGTGCATCTGGTCTTGCCGAACCATACCGCCTATATAGATCCGCTACTCCTTTTCAGCGAAGTATGGTGGTTGCCCCTCCGCCCGATGACCGATGAACTCTTCATGAGGCATCCTTTCTACGGACGCGTGCTCAAACTCGCCGATGCGATCGAAGTGCCGGATCTCAACAAGAGCTCCATGACCCGTGAGGAAGGTGTTGCAGCCGCTTCGCAGCTCAGCCGCATTGCCATCGACAGCCTGGCGGAAGGCAAAGAGATCTGTTTCTATCCCTCGGGGCATGTCAAGACGATTGACAAAGAGGTGATCGGAAACCGCCGCATGGCGTATGAGGTCTGCCGGGAGTTGCCCGCGGGTGTACGCGTGATCCTATGTAGAATGAGAGGTTTGGAAACGAGCCGGTTCTCCAAACTCAAGCCCAAACAATGCAAGTTCCGCCGAACGGTCACCATGCACTTCGAGGACCGCACCGACGATCTACGCACATGGGCGAACACCCTCGAGAGAAGAGATTTCAACAAGAAATTAGAGGATTGGTACAATCAAAAATAAACAAAAAAGCGCACCGAAATGCGCTTTTTGCTTGTTACCCGTGCTGCTGGTCATATTCAGCACCACAGATCTTCCAGAGGTACTTTTTCATGGTGGAGCAGCCGCCGGCAAGATCCTTCTGTGCGGCGAAGTTGACTTGGTCCTCGGACATGTGGCTGAGGTCGTTCTTACGCGCCTTGACCATACCGGCTACGGT